>CBFIAR010000015.1:0-87777 GCA_965660625.1 Glaciecola sp.
TCTCAACCAGCGGGAAATATAGTCATCAAGCATAGCGGCTCTTTTGGGAGCCGTTTGCTTTTGCTCATAAAGCTGACGTACTTTATTTACCGCGTTAGCAATTGTTTTCTCTGCCCGTGCTAAATGTGGCAGTCCAAAACGATAACCCAAAAAATCAAATCTTTTCTCAATCCGACCAATAAATGTTTTATCTGGCGCTTTCGCTAATTTCAGCGCGTTAAGATGCTGATTGACCGCCCTGATAGCGTATCTTAGATGCCATCGTGTTTTAGCTAATACAACGATGTCATCCATATATCGGCGATAAAAATATCGTTTATCACCGGCCATTTGCTCATCCAAGCCTTTCAAATAATACGCTGCGATAACCGGTGACAATGAACAGCCTCTGGATATGCCACACTGTATCGCCTTGAACGTGCCGCCTTTTTCAACACTGCGTTTTACAAATTGTACCAATAAACGATAAATGAAAGGGTTGGCAATGTCTTTATCCAATTGCTTAAGCAGCAGAGTGTGGTCAATAGAGGCATAATAACCTTTTACATCCGTTTTCATCACATAGGTATAATCAGGCAAGGCTGAGTGCAGGGTATTAACCGTCGCTTTTAATCCGCCATGTCCTTTCACATGTGTGCAACTAGTAGGTAATGCCAAAGCATTTGTAAGCGCCATGGCTAACATTTTTAATACCAGTGCATCGCATGATGACCACAAATGAATACTTGAACCATCAGCTTTCGTCACCACGCTCTGTGGCAGCAATGTGTAATCGTGTGAGTGAAGTGAATCTATAAGCGCTTGGCGCTGTGAATGCCAATGAAAACGCAAGTGCCAAACATCGGCGTTGGGAGGAAAGTTAGCACGCTGCTGACACAACCACGAGTAAGCAATATCAATATTGCCTTCAGAAAATACATGCTGCGCATCTAACATCATCATCACTTACCTGAGTGACTGTTTTCTAACTCGGAACAGCCTGTCACTATTGCTCGCCTAATCTTATATTTATGAGATAAAATTATCACACAAGTTCCAACCGCGAACGGCCCCTTATGCTGTGAACTTGTCTGTCAATACGCACTGATTGAAGTGCTTTTTATATGTTCAAAGGGTGAGTTAAACCTAAAAAAAGCAATGACTGCAATCTTAGCTATACTTGAAGATCAACTTTCACCTATGCTCGACAAACAATGCTAATGGCAATGTAATAAACTTTTTTTATGTGTGCTATCAACGACTCTCATAATGCTTCTTCATTTACTCCAGACTACACATACAAAGTCTATGTTTTAGTGTCGGTTACAACCTAAATAAGTCATGAATGGTCTGCTCTGCACGTGGCTCATTTTAATGAAGATTACTCTTGCTCCACAGGCTTTATTCAGCAAGTTAAACGCTCGCCGTAAGCAAAGACAAACAGTTTATCTTTCATCTTCTTTAACCCCGATTTAAAAGGTCGATTGTTTAAATCGATTTATTTGCCAGGTTTTATCACCAAGCAGGTTCTTAACTTACTCTTACCAAAAACAGAAAACGAAGCAAAGTCTTCTTTTAAGATAGGGAGGTGCTGATAATCCAAGTCAATATCTTCACTCTCCCCTGCGTCGCTTTGATTGTTGCTATCCAAGCGTATGCCCGTTTCATTGTAGAAACCTTCGCCGCCATCTGGATCATGCAAATATAAGCATCTATCGTCGGCATGTGTTATCGCTACCCAATGTGGCGTTTTCTTACCATCGAACTGATAAGTACTAATTAAGCAAATGATACCAAAACCCTTCGCTAAAGCCTTTTCAATTTGCGCGAGTTGAATTTCATTTTTGTGAACGCGTATACCGGCCTCTTTTGCCTTTTCAATAAAATCCTGTTCAACAATGCGCATAATCGATTTTTTATGCTCACTGCGAACGCCATCAACAAACAAGTTATTCACTTGAGTTGAATAAACTTCTACTTCAAAGCCTCTTTCATGCCCTGCCAAAGCGAGTCCTAATGGATGGCATCCGCCGTGACCAGATGTCATAAAAATAGTCGTTGCATGGCGCCAAATATCAATTTCAGTAGCTTGATCAAAGCGGATGTTTTTTTGCAAATACTTCATCGCCATCATCAAAGCACTGGGACCACAGGTAAATTCTGTGGTCTGTTTGTACCACGGATAGTATTTCATGGTGTTAGCCATGTTCGTTTGTTGTATAGGCTTTTGAAAGCGCAACGCATCCGCGCCTGTCTCGTAATATTGACGGTAAATACCAAACTTACGATAACCCAACTTTTTATACATTTTTATTGCTGCCGGATTATCTTCGGCAACTTCCAATCGCATAAATAATCGCTGCTCATTCAGGGCCAACTCTTCAAGCTTCATTAGCAAAGCAGGAGCAATATTTTGCCCTCTCGCTTTAGCGAGGACTGCCAGTGAATACAGACGCGCGGAACGACTTCCTTTGCGCAAAATAACGAGGCCGTAACCCACAATTTCACCTGACTTTTCAGCTAGCACCAAAATACCGTGCTCGGCCTTTATCCAATAACTCATGCGTCTGCGCGATAACCTATCGTTCTCGAAACAACTTAACTCAATGCCTTCCAACGCATCTAAGTCCTGAATCGTGGCTAAGCGCAACGTCACTTCGACTCCCTCAGTAGCATTAGCTGCTTGTATATTAACGACCACGTGCTTCTAACCTGTTAGCAAACTCTTGCATAATTATCATGTACAATTCTTTACCAAGATATAAATCCTCAACTTTTGACTCAATGCTTGGGTTGTCGTTTACCTCAATGACATAAACTTTGCCATTCGCTTGCTTAATATCGACGCCATACAGACTTTTACCAATAATTGAACAAGATTTTACGGCAGCATCTAATACCGGTTTTGGCACTTCAAAGGTTGGCAATGTCTCGAAACCGCCTGACGTGTTGGTTTTTGAGTCGTGATTATATATTTGCCAATGGCCACGAGCCATATGATAACGACATGCGTAAATAGGACGACCATTTAATACACCGATTCGCCAATCAAATTCAGTGAAAATATATTCCTGTACAAGCACTAACGCCGACTCGCTCAACATTTCTTCTAGCTTGCGTTTCAGCTCATCCATGTCCTTAACTTTAAACACCCCCATAGAAAAAGAACTTTCAGGGAGCTTTAACACCATCGGAAAACCAAAATCATCAGCTAACTTTTGACAAGTTTCTGACTTATTATCAGACACAAAATGACTGCGTGGCGACGGTACTTTGTGATAGCTAAAAGCATCATGTAAATAGACTTTGTTACAGCATTTCAGAATACTCGTAGCATCATCCATTACCACTAAACCCTCTTGCTCAGCTTTACGAGCAAT
The DNA here is from genome assembly GCA_965660625.1 of Glaciecola sp. GTDB lineage: Bacteria > Pseudomonadota > Gammaproteobacteria > Enterobacterales > Alteromonadaceae > Glaciecola. Next base: position 3,360 of record CBFIAR010000015.1, read on the forward strand.
ATGATATGTAGGATGGTTTATGGCTGTCGTTTCACGAATAAACAATGCATCGTAATGAGCAATATTAGCCGCTTGATTAGAATTAATCACTTCAGCATTGATGCCAACTAATTTAGCCGCTTTGATAAAGTGCTTAATTGCTTTAGCGTCACTAGGCGGGGTTGCTTCGTTCTCATTACAAAGAATGGCCATATCCCAACGCGCTTGCTTTTGCTTACTGCCACGGCGCCACGTTTTTACCATATAATCACGAAGTGCTTCAGCTAATGCCGACTTATCACTGTTATTAGCAGAATGCCAGTCACCAAAACCGACGGTCATCACCGTAGCGTTGGCTTGTTTGCTGACTGATACTCGTAAAAAAGGGGCCGGAAAACGTTCAAAAGCAAACTTCGCTATTGCACTCATGGATTTAGCTTCAGTCGTGCCGAAAAAAACATCACAGTGACTAGCATCTTGCACTTCATCGCTTAGCGATTTAGGCAAAGTAATCGTTTTCATTTGTAAAGATTGCTCTTGGCTTTCAATAATCAAGTTATTGATAGTATTGACGCTGGGCAGCACTTTGTGCGTCCTAGCTTCAGCTAACAGTGAACAATAGTATCCTTTACTCAAATATCTGTCCGTAGCGCATAAGTTTATAACACGCATTTTGCCTTCCCCGCGCTTAGGGAATTCGGATAAATATCTATCAAAATCAATCACTTCACAATCGCGTAAGTCTAATTGACTAAATTCATTCGGCGAATCAACAACGATTAATGTCGTTATCATTTTTAGTTCCAAGTATGTGTATAATTTCAGGTTAATAACGCGCGAAATATAGTCTTTAACTGCGCTATATCAAGCGATAAATGATGTAGTTTGAGTAAAATAAATTCCCCGTCAAGAACAATTTTTTTTGCTCGCATTTGCACAATCACAACATACACTTACAGTGTTTGTTATACATATTTATTTGGAGATTATATGAAATATACACTGTTCGTTGCAGGTTTGCTTTTTGCTATGTCGACTGCGGCAGAAGATCGTCCCGTCGCTGAGGCGGATCTCGTGCAAGAGTATAAAGTCTATTGCATGGAAATTGCAGAAGATGAAGGAACTGGAAAATTATCAATGGACGAATTCTTGCTAAGTTGCATCAACGACGAGCTAGAGTCTGAAGGTTATCAACCTATAAATACACTGACAAAATAAGCAATAGCTGCACTTTATTTCAAAGTGCAGCGTCCCGTAAGCCTCTCCTCTGTCAAAACTGACTCGTGCAGTTAACCTCAGCGCAGTACTGTGTTTATAAAATCGATTACATCATCTAAACCGATATTTTTTTGGCGCTTCAGTTGATTTAAATACAGAGGTACTGTGACATCTTGGGCTAAAGGGGATGTCTCAAACGCCAGCAACACTTGCTTAATTTTATCATCTAAAAACACATGTGACGCTGTTGGCAATATGAGTCGGCAAGCTTCGGCACCTGCCATGGTAAGCGCAACATCTATAGAAGAGGTTCTCAGCTTGGCTTTGCGCAGTTCAGGATACATCTTTGCTAATTTGTCATTAACTGAAGTTGACCATTCAATATTGATATCATGCATTTCATTGTTGTTATCTCCCCCGGCTTGATTTGATTGATACATGCAAAGCGGCACTTCGAATAGTAAGACACTGTCGATATCATCAGACTTAACTTGCGATGTTGTTAACGCAAAGTCAATACTGTGTTCGTGCAGTTGCCTAGTAATTTGTTCCACGGTTGCAATTTCGTGTTGAAAGCTGACGTTGCTAAAGTGAGACAGCAAATTTGGCAATAAATGAGAAAAGCAAAGCACAAATGCATTTTGAGTTGAGGCGCAGCTAATGTGCTGACACTCTTCTTCTGCTAGTAATTTTCTTGCTCTGGACAGTGTTTCAGAAAGCTCTTGTGCGAAAGGGATGAGTTTTTCACCCGCAGGGGTAATTTGAATGCTATTGCGGTTTCGAATAAATAAGGCTGTGCTGAAATATTCTTCCAGCAATTTGATACGCGCACTAACAGCCGATTGCGTTAAATATAAATTTTCAGCAGCCCGTCCAAAATGTCTAGTTTCAGCTACTTCGAGAAAGGTTGTTAAGAATCTAATGTCCACAAAAAAACCAGCAATCAAATGATTACTGGTTTATATCGTGGTTTTCACAATGAGTGCAACGCTTAATGTTACATCTTGGCAAAAAATTTAGCTTAATGCATATTATCGCCATCATCGACATGCTTATTACGGGAATCGGCCAAAAGCTTGCTGGCGCGTTTTTTGCGCATCAATTCAGCCTTTGTTTGCTCAACTTTACTCTCATCCCTCTGCTTTCCGATTATCCAATCTTGTTGATCGAAATCGTCTGTCTCTTCTTTGCGAAATCTGTAATCTTTACTCATAACACTTAGCCAATAATCAGGAACCTGTATAATCAGAAAAACCGACTGACATGTAAAACAAAATATTTTTTTCTTAATGGCAAAAAATATTGATTACTCAACATATCCTTCATTCGCACTAACCGTTAGAGGATGATAGCCAGGTTTTGCCTCTTCAAACGCTTTCTTTGCGAACGCTTTACCATCTGGCGTTTTTGACAACTCGCGATACAAAGGCTTCACTAGCTTGTTTCTTCCGATGCTGGTTAAATAGCTATATAGGCGTTCATACGCCGGTTTGTACTGATTCGTTACGGCGATCATTAACCAACTATGTGCTATTTCGTTATTTTTGCTACTCGTTAATGAAAATGCCGCGTCTAGCTCGGCCAACTGCTTTTCATTTAAGCGTTCTGGCATGTTATTCAAAAAATATAGCCACTGATGCACCGTCCAATCATGCGTAGAAATAGCCTTGGCTTTGCTGTTCCCTTGTAACCACTGTTCTCGAGCTCTATCGATTTTTACAAAAGCATCAGACTCTGGCACTGGTGCTCCTTGTGGTATTCCTGGCTCAAAAATCCAAGCGTTAATGCGGGATTTATTAAGTTTATCCGCATACTGTTGCAGCAAGGTTTCATCTAAGTAAGCAATAAATTCATCAGTCGTAATGCTTTTAAATGAAAACCGTTGAAAATAACTTAAGAGAAATTTATCAAAATTATCACGACCAATTTTATATTCAATTTCGCGTAAAAATAATGCCCCTTTTTCATAGGGTATATTGGAAAACACATCATCTGGATTTCTGCCACGCAAATCGATCGCAAGGATCTGGTCTGCTGGTTCCAAGGACTCTATATCTGCCTGAAGATCCTGATAACCAAGCACTGCTTCCATATTATAGCGATCTTCACCGTAAATCATTTCCATGATGCGATAAGTTAAATAAGTGGTAAATCCTTCATTCAGCCATAAATCGCGCCATGTCGCATTAGTGACAGTATTACCTGACCAGCTATGCGCTAATTCATGCGCAATTAGCGAAACTAAGCTTTTATCACCCGCAATCACCGTTGGTGTAATAAACGACAGCCTTGGATTTTCCATTCCACCAAATGGGAATGACGGAGGTAAGATCAACAAATCATAACGGTCCCAACTATAAGGACCATATTTATTTTCCGTTGCAATGAGCATGCTTTCGGTATCTTCAAATTCAGCTGCAGCGGAATCTAGTATCGATGGTTCAGCGTAAACCCCTGTGCGCTCACCCATAGCCTTAAATTGTAAATCGCCGATCGCGAGAGCAATCAGATATGAGGGAATAGGCTGTGGCATATTGAACTCATAAACACCATCTCGCTCAGTATCAGGGTCATTTGAGGCACTCATAACCGCTAAGAGTTCTTTGGGGGTTCTAATTGTTGCAGTATAGGTCACACGCACCTGCGGTGAGTCTTGCAGTGGAATAAAGCTCCGAGCATGCACAGCTTGTGCTTGAGTAAACAAAAACGGATGCTGTTTCCCAGCCGTTTGTGCGGGGGTTAGCCATTGCGCACCTGATGCCGTAGGTGAGGTTTCATAATTGATTGTCACCTTCTCAGCGCCTTTGGGAAGTGTTATATGAAGCGCTGCCCCTAAATTTTCGTCAGCGGCTTTCAGCTCAAAGTGAACATCTTTGCCACCGCTGGCTACATTAAGAATCGTCAAATCACGTGTATCAAGTATTAGTTCATCAGCATTTTCTTTTTGGCGTTGAACAGTAACTTGAACACTTCCTATCAATTTCTTGGCAGTAAAATTGGCGGTTAAGTCAAGATTTAGATGTGTAACTAACACTTCATCTGGATTAGCATATGAATGATAATCCTGACTGACATCAATAGCCGCAGCAGGTGCCATTTGGTTCTTTGTATCTTTGCTAAGCTTATTTTCGGTAACCTCGGAAGCTACATTTTCTGCAGGAGAGCAAGCCGTCAAAGCCATAACGAAGGCTAAGGTACTTAGTCTAAAAATATTTTTCATTGCGTTTTTCCATCGTTAAAGTGTTGATTTGTGATTAATGCACTATTTTTCAAAATCAACTATTAATGTCCTTTTCATTATAGTGCATTACGACTGCCCATGTTTGACATAAAGCAGAATTCAAACTAAATGCTTTTTTAGTTATTTTAGTTGCCGCCATTTTTTCCCTATTTTAGCAACATTAAAGCAGGTTTTAATATCGCTAACGCGGACGAGGGTAGGCTATCAAGCGCGTTTTTGGCGGTTAAAATAGATGTCAAACAAAAGACACCTAAGCTGAATTACTGTTAATATCTATACATGGCCAATGCGAGTCTCTTAGCGATATATAAGTTTACATATGAAAACGATTGCAGCCCTCTTTTTCACATTCAGCGTACTGTCCACGTCGATTTTTTGCCATCCGCTACAAGGTGAAAATTTACTCAGTGTGAATAATAGCGCATCGGCTACTGTCCCCTGCTCACGCGGCGAACGTCAGCAAGTAAGGGTTGCGGTTGCCTCAAACTTTATTAAACCGATGCAACAGCTAAAAGCACAATTTGAACAACAAACATCCATCAAGGTGATCGTGTCCTATAGCGCCTCTGGAAAGCTTTTTGCGCAAATAGTTAATGGTGCTCCTTACGATGTGTTCCTTTCTGCCGACCAAAGCAAAGCTGACGAACTCATTAAACGAGATAAAGTCAATGTGCATAGACGTTTTACGTATGCCAGAGGCAAACTAGTGTTATGGTCTTCTACACCCCAGTTAATCAACAATACTCCTGACATTTTAGAAAGCAATGGGTTCAGAAAAATAGCCCTCGCCAATCCGAAATTCGCGCCTTATGGTCAGGCAGCGGTTGATGTATTAACTCATCTATCACTACTTAAACAGACAAAACCCAAATGGGTCATGGGAGAAAGCATATCTCAAACCTATCAATTTGTTGCAACAGGAAACGCAGACATTGGTTTTATTTCTTATTCGCAAAAACCCAACTATGGCTCATATTGGTTGATCCCATCGATATTATATAAGCCGATACAACAAGACGCTGTTTTATTGAGAAGTGCTGAAAGAAACTCAGCCGCTATCGCTTTTTTTGAATTTTTGAAAAGCAATAAAGCCAAAAACATCATACAATCACATCATTACACTGTTGATTAAAAAAACAATGGCGCAAAATAAACCATGCGCTAAAAAAGCCAATTCACTCAACACATACTTCACTACAATTTGCACGGAGCAAATACCGCTATTATGCTAACAAGGAACTTACATGGCACTTACCGAATCTGACATCAATGCAATTTGGCTCACCATTAGGCTAGCGTTTACCGTCACTCTGATTTTGCTAATTGTCGGCACTCCAATTGCTGTCTGGTTAGCAAACACTAAGTCTTGGCTGCGAGGACCAATCAACGCTATTGTTGCCCTGCCGCTGATATTACCACCCACCGTATTGGGATTTTATTTACTCATCGCCATGGGCCCCAATGGTCCTATTGGTCAACTTACAGAAGAGCTTGGCTTGGGGCTCTTGCCATTCACTTTTTGGGGGCTTGTTATCGCTTCATTGTTTTACTCCTTACCATTTGTAGTTCAACCTATTCAAAATGCAGTAGAAGCAATCGGAAAGAAGCCACTTGAAGTAGCCGCTACGCTTCACTCGAAACCTATAGATACGTTTTTCCATGTCATTGTGCCGCTCGCTAAACCGGGGTTTATCAGTGCAGCCATATTGGGTTTTGCTCACACTGTAGGTGAATTTGGGATCGTATTGATGATTGGAGGTAATATACCAAACGAAACGCAAGTGGTTTCCATCCAAATATATGATCAAGTCGAAGCGTTGGAGTACGCTGGTGCGCACCGCCTTTCAGCGATTATGCTTGGCTTCTCGTTCATTACACTCCTGCTGTTATATAGTTTCCAAAAGCGCGGCATTGCCGCCAAATTTAGAATTGGACGTTGAATATGAGCAAGATCAAAGGCAAGCCATCTCACATCGTTGCTAATTTAACAACCAGGCTACATAGCGACTCCCAAGTATTCGAATTTGAGATAAATAGTGAATTCCCTAGCACCGGTATTACCGCTATTTTAGGCGAGTCTGGTAGCGGTAAAACAACCTTACTTCGATGCATCGCTGGCTTAGACAAAAATACCAAAGGTCGATTAACAATTGGTGACACTGTTTGGCTAGACGATAAGCGCTGTATTCCTGCGTATGAGCGCGAAATTGGCTTCGTCTTTCAAGATGCGCGCTTGTTTGAACACTTAAATGTGAAAGGTAACCTGCAATTTGCGGTTAAACGCAGTCATGAAAAAGTAACCAGCTCTTTTTTAGAGGAAGTGATTAGTGCCTTAGATATCGGACATCTGATGCTAAACAAACCCGAACAATTGTCTGGCGGTGAAAAACAACGCGTAGCGATTGCTCGCGCTTTATTAATTAAACCCAAAATGCTGATCATGGATGAACCCCTTGCCTCCTTGGACAATGCCCGTAAACAAGAGCTGCTGAATTATTTATTAGCACTGCAAAATACGTTTCAATTACCCATGCTTTACGTGAGCCATTCTACTGAAGAAGTCTGTAAGTTAGCAGACCATGTCATTGTGCTTAAGCAAGGTAAAGTGTTTATTCAAGGCAGCATCAACGAGGTCTTTTCTAGTGCCCAACTACCCCACATTTACCGGCAAGAAACCAGCACTATTATAAAAGCGACGGTGATTGAAAAAAATGAGCGCTGGAATCTGATAAGAGCAGAATTTGATGGTAACGAGTTGTGGCTCCAGGACCAAAATCAAGCAGTCGGAAAACCGGTGAGGCTCCGCATCCTAGCTAGCGATGTGAGCTTGTCGTTAAAAGATGAAAAAGAAAGTACTATTATGAACCGATTGGAAGGCAGAATTGCTGGAATTGAACTGGACAAAAGTGGCGCAACTGGGCTCGTTACGATTGACTTAATGCGTGCTGAAGTTGTGGCTCAAGTTACCCGAAAGTCCATTGATGATCTATTTCTGATGGTTGGAATGAGAATATGGGCGCAGATAAAGTCAGTTGCGATAATGAGTTGATATTCAGTCGGATTAAGGACTACCCACAACCTAAGTTACTTGATTAATTATTCACCGTCGTTAATTTGCTTAAACTTTGTTGCACTTATTTTTAAAGATGCTGTGGCTAAGCTTACCTCAAAGAAAAAGGCAATAAGTCCGCCAGTCAAAAATAGAATACTAATCATAAACGTCACTAAAACTAGGGTGTCCAGGCGTGTAATAATCAAACCATTGACCATCAATAAAATAACATCGAAACAAATAACAAGAGCGGAAGCAATAAGAAAGTTGATTGACCAATTAGCCAAACGCATGCGTTTATTCAAAGTTCGAATTTCATGTTTGGCTCTACGGTCTATTCGCAGAGGCTGCTGTCTTGCTAAATCTTCAAACCAACGCGCTCGATCAATGACTCTAGCCACCCTGCCTGTCGCGACATTTACAAGTGTTCCTATACCCACAATAAGAAATATAGGCGCTAACGCTAGTTGAATAATGTCGACAGCATTGGGTGTTATGATAGTTTCCACATATGACTCTTTTTAGTTATTTTTGCTAGTGTTTTGACTACTGCTCACTATTACGTGATTTCCACCTTGATTTTGCTGGTCAAGCCAATCTTCATTAAGGGTAGCAAAAAATCACTTTTTTACTAACGGGCTTCGTAATTTACCCATCCACTCGCTGCGCTCAAACAGCCCAGCTAAAGCGACCCCATTTTATATAATGTCTTTGGATGCTTGTAAACAAAAGAGCACGATTAAAACGCGGTAAGGCAATGTAGAAAACGATTGTATTACATGACCACTTTCTTGATGGGACTCATTCTTTAGCAAATAGCGAGTCTGGGAAGCACAAGCACTGAATGCTTTGATAAATGGGAGACGAGAATTAAGATACTTTATTGGTCGGTGTGATAGGATTCGAACCTACGACCCCTTCACCCCCAGCGAAGTGCGCTACCAAGCTGCGCCACACACCGACCGAAGCGCGTATTATATTGATTGCCTTGTATAATTCCACCGTTATTTTGTTTTTATCTGCATTTTATCCGAATTGCACACAAAATTGTCTTGTAAAAGCCCACTTTCACCTGTACAAGTTATTTTTTTACTAATAAGTTTATTCGATGCAAGTCGTAAATCTCAATCAACTTCAAACGCCAATTCAAGTCATAGAAGAACAAAACCAAATGCTGTTTGCTCAGATTGCGACTGATTTAACGCAAAAAGGCTACAGCATTCAGCCATTCGCACTGCCGCTTGATTTGTCCCACAGTTTGTTACATCAAGTTACCACCATGCCATCTCATTCTTTTGTAGAAGCCGGTATTGGCCGCTTACGCGAACACATGCGGAACGATTTTGTAAGGCGAGATGAAATATGCTGGATAACAGGCAAAAGTGAGGCTGGCGCGCATTGGCTCGAGTGGACCGATAAATTGCAAAAGTACTTAAACCAGCATTTGTTTTTAGGATTGTTCTCTTTTGAAAGCCACTTTGCGCATTACGCGAGTGGCTGTTTTTACAAACGCCATAAAGATGCTTTCAAAGGTGAAGCTAACCGTGTTTTATCTGTCGTCGCCTACCTCAATCACGATTGGCAAATTGACGATGGAGGCGAATTAGTCTTGTATAAAGACGAGCTTGATACAGAGGGTTTGAAAGTGATTCCGGCACTTGGCACACTCGCCATTTTTTTGAGTGAAGAATTCCCTCACGAAGTACTACCGGCGCAGCGCGACCGATATTCAATCGCTGGCTGGTATCGAGTTAATGCAAGCTCAGCGGATAGAGTTGACCCGCCGAGATAATTGAGACCTCTACTTTATTCTCTGTCCCTTGTATCATCGGAACTGATTCGGCTGGCAGTAGCACCTGCTTGGTCTTTATACTTAGCGTCAATTCTAGCATTGTAAGGCTTTTCAGCGCTACCGCTGAGGGTCTCAAAACTAATCGCGCCTATTTTCATTTTTGGCTTAAGCGCCAAGGGCAGTTTTCCACTATTAAAAAATTCAAGAACAATTTGCCCAGACCAACCAGGATCAATCCTATGTGCTGTTACGTGAACCATCAAGCCCAATCTTGCCAATGAAGAACGACCATCTAACCAGCCCACAATATTGTCAGGCAAGGTAATTGATTCATGGGTAACGGCAATGGCCAGTTCACCTGGGTGTAGATAAAACGACTCGTTTTCACCTATTGTTATTTCGTCACTCATTACCGAATCAAGTGCCTTCTGAACACTCTCTTTGGCGCCGCTCAAGTCGATGTAAGGAGCAGCATGATCTTGGAACACCCTAAATTTATTACTTAAGCGAACATCGAGCGTCACGCCGCTAATTTGATCATAATTAGGCTTAGGGGCAATTTTAATTTTCCCTTCTTGAATATATCGGTAAATATCCTTGTCACATAAACGCATGCTGTGTTTTCCCAAACTTCGTTGTCTAAGGCTGAAATCAGCGATGCCGTATTATGATCACACTTTGCCCAGGTTGCAACAAGCTATTAGCCGCACGTCGATGCATCGCTACTGTTTATTGACTACTTGTATACTAACCCCATTATTTGTCGCGCTGTTTTTTTGTTCTCTCGTTAGCTGATGCGACGATAACGTGGTCCCTACTTTCATTGAGACTTTGCGAGCGATATCAAGATAAATAGAAGTGACACTGCTGTCAGGAAGCGCATTCACTATTGGTTTTCCATTGTCAGCATATTCTCTAATGTCGTTACTTAAGGGTAACTCACCCAGAACATCAATGCCGTGCTGCTGTCCTAATGCAATCGATCCGCCTTGAGAGAAAGGGTAGGATTTTTCGCCACATTTACATTCAAAATAACTCATATTTTCAACAATACCGAGTACCGGAATATTTAGCTTTTCAAACATTGCAATGCCTTTTTTGGCATCTGCCGTAGCAATGGTTTGCGGGGTTGTAACTATCACTGCGGCAGACAACGGAACTTGTTGTGAGAGCGTTAAATGGATGTCGCCTGTGCCCGGTGGCAAATCAACAATTAAATAATCAAGCAGTGGCCATTTTGTCTCATAGATTAACTGCTTGAGTGCCTTAGTTGCCATAGGGCCGCGCCAAATGGCAGCGCTCTCGCTGTCGATTAAGTAGCCAATAGAATTGGCCGCAATACCTTCAACCATTAACGGATACATCGTGCGATTATCTTGACTATCAGGATGGGCTTTCGGATTGCCTAGCATAATTGGAACCGACGGCCCGTAAATGTCAGCGTCCAAAATACCCACGCGAGCACCTTCCTTTTGCAATGCATAAGCGAGGTTAACGCTGGTTGCAGACTTACCGACACCTCCTTTTCCTGAGGACACTGCAATGACATTTTTTACATTAGGAATTGGCGGTAACTTGGCTTCAGCGATAGGCACATTAAATGCGATATCTAGTTTACACTCGGCAAGCTTCGGCAAGGTCTGAAGCAAATGACTCTCTAAGGCTGCTAAGGTACTTTTTACCGTAAAACCCAAGCTTATCTCGATGTTTTGTTTTTTACCTGCTTGGTATTTCTCTCGATCGGCTAATACCACGATTGCATCAGTATTCGTCGATAATCCATCAATCGCATAAAAATCGGCTATGGCTTGCTCAATATCCTGAATTCTTTCTTGTTTGTTTCTCGAAAAAAACACGCATTGCTCCTTAAACGCAGTAAAACGACCCGAAACAAGCAATTACGTAATGCAAATCAACCTTGTTTGGGCTACCATCTGCGCATATTCAAATTTTGCGAAACTGACTAAAAACCATCTATGTCTACTACTTCAGCACAACCTGCTCCAAAGCGTCGAATCTTAGTTACCAGTGCCTTGCCATATGCCAATGGTTCTATTCACTTAGGTCACCTCTTAGAACATATTCAAACGGATATATGGGCTCGCTTCCAACGCATGCGCGGACACGAATGTTATAGTGTTTGTGCCGATGATGCGCATGGTACACCCGTGATGCTCAAAGCCCAAGAATTAGGTATTACGCCAGAACAAATGGTTGCGCAAACACGAAATGAACACCATCAAGATTTAATAGATTTTCACGTAGACTATAACAACTATTATGTGACTCATTCCGAAGAAAACAAGGAACTTTGTGAATTAGTCTATAACCGCCTAGATGAAGCAGGCTACATTAGCAAACGCATCATCAGCCAGTTGTATGATCCCGAAAAAGAAATGTTTTTGCCAGACCGTTTTATTAAAGGCGACTGCCCAAGTTGCGGCGCTAAGAACCAAAATGGTGACAACTGCGATGTGTGCAGTGCGACCTACGACCCAACCGAGGTTATCAATCCCCGTTCAGTGGTATCTGGTGCTACGCCGGTCTTAAAAGATTCTGAGCATTACTTTTTTGATTTACCTAAATTTGAAAGTATGCTGAAGGGATGGATACGTTCTGGTGCTATTCAAAACGAAATGGCGAACAAACTAGAAGAATGGTTCGAAAAAGGGCTACAGCAATGGGATATTAGCCGTGACGCACCCTACTTTGGCTTTGAAATTCCAAACGCACCCGGCAAGTTCTTTTACGTTTGGGTTGATGCGCCAGTAGGTTACATGGCTAGCTTTAAGAACTTCTGTGAGACCAACAGTATTGATGATACTCCTTTCTGGGCACCAAACACGGATACTGAGTTGTATCACTTTATTGGCAAAGACATCACCTACTTCCATTGTTTATTTTGGCCTGCAATGCTTGAAGGTGCTGGCTTTAGAAAACCCACTGGCGTTAACATTCACGGTTTCGTGACGGTAAATGGTGCCAAAATGTCTAAATCGACAGGCACATTCATAAAAGCAAGAACGTATTTGCAACATTTAAATCCAGAATATTTACGTTATTATTTTGCTTCTAAACTTAACGATTCAGTCACCGACATCGATTTAAATTTTGAAGACTTTGTGTTAAAAGTGAATTCAGATTTAGTTGGAAAGGTAGTTAACATCGCTAGTCGATGTGCAGGCTTCATCACTAAGCGCTTTGACGGAAAATTATCTGCCAACATAGCTGCTCCCGAATTATTGGCTGAATTTCAAAACGCAAGCGAAACGATTGCCGACTATATAGAAGCGCGTCATTACCATAAAGCAATGCGTGACATTATGGCGCTTGCTGACAAAGCCAACCAGTATATAGACACGCAAGCGCCATGGGTAACGGTTAAAGACGAATCAAAACAGGCATTAACACATGACGTTTGCTCGATGGGTATTCACCTTTTCAGAATATTAATCGTTTATCTCACGCCAGTGATGCCGAAACTATCCGAACAAGCACAAGTGTTCTTAAACGATGAGTTTACGTGGGCAAGTGCACAAGAAGTGAAATTAGGTCAACCGATTAACAAATTTAAAGCGTTACTGCAGCGTGTCGAAATGGACAAAGTGAATGCCATTATCGAGGATTCGAAAGATAACTTAGGCCTTCCAAAATCTGATAAGCCAAAAAACGCTAGCAAAACAATCGCTGAAGAGAAAGATATGAGTGTTGTTACTGAGGATGGCTTATCGCCCCTCGAACGTGATCCAATCAGTGAAACAATCAGCTTTGAGGACTTTGCTAAAATTGATTTGCGAGTTGCCCTCATTGCAAAAGCTGAACACGTTGAAAACGCAGATAAACTTTTGCGCTTAGAGCTTGATTTGGGTGGTGAAACCAAACAGGTATTCGCGGGCATTAAGTCTGCCTATCAGCCAGAAGCCTTGGTTGGTAAAATGACCGTAATGGTTGCCAATCTAGCGCCAAGAAAAATGCGTTTTGGGATGTCAGAAGGAATGGTTCTGGCTGCAGGTCCGGGTGGTAGTGACTTATTTATACTCGAACCGCACGATGGCGCGAAGCCCGGCATGAAGGTTAAGTGAATTACCCAGCGACTAATTTTCACTGTGTTTTGTCGCTATATATTCGATAAAGTAATGGTAATTATTTATGGAGCCTTTTCTTCAATCTATGCGGTGAATAGGTTCGTATATCAACTCTCATTCAGGTAATACCACTTAAAAACACCGCTATGCATATGCATAGCGGCCTTCATTCACTTCGAAAAACGCGTTTTCAATACGCCCAAGAAAGGTTCAAAGTTACGCCATTGTTGCAAACCAGATGTATATATTGGCTGTCGTACTTGCTGCGCACTTGGGGTTTTTACCGCACGCTTGTTTTTATGAAAATCTAAACAAGCCTGTTCAAAAGGTAAGGCACAAAAATCCAATATACGACGCACCTCGGTTTCAGTATCGCTAACCACGTTTTCATGTCGAACTAACAATATCTCACCTGGGAACAAGCGTTCCCAATGCGCCATCAAAGCTTCGTAATTTTGATAATACTGTGCGATATCATCCAGTGAATACGAAAACTCCTGGCCTTCTCCGAATAACTGTTTAAAACCACTAAAGCAGCAAGCCATAGGCTCACGACGTGCATCAATTATTTTAGCGTTGGGCAAAATCAATTTGATTAGACCAACATGCATGTAATTGTTCGGCATTTTATCGATAAAGTAAGCGGCACCTTGGCGGTATACCTTAGTTTCCTCAATGAATTTTTGGCCAAATTTTGCAAACAATTCGTTGGGGAGTTGTCCCAAGTTATGCGGGTACGTCGGGTTATCACCTTGTTTTTTGCTTAATGTTCCCGCTAAACCGAGTATTTCATGCAACTCCATGGTGCCATCAACTTGCGAATGAGACGCTAATATCTGTTCTAATAATGTTGAACCCGCTCTTGGCATTCCGACGATAAAAATAGGGGCTTCGTCGCGAAACCCAAATTGGTGTCGGCGCGCAACTAAATCGGGCGTAAATGCCTTTATTTGTGTGTTCACAAACTGGGTATGCTTGTCAGATGAATAAGATAAGGCACTGCTTTGTAGTGCATTGCCGCGCTCATAATGTAAGAAAGACTTATCAAATTGCTTCTCATCTTCAAAATACTTACCAAGCGCGAAATGCAAGTGGATTTTTTCTTTCACCGCCAGCTCAGGATCAACAGTGCCAGCAAGCATTGATACCACCTCATTTTCAGCGAAGCGATAGGTTTTGGTGTTGGCCAAACTCCAATAGGCGTCTCCGCAGAAGCGCTGTTGTGCATAGGCGTTTTGATATGCCTGTATTGATAAGGTGATATCGCCTTGCGTTTTAAAGGCGTGGCCCAGTAATAAGTATACATTGGCTTCTGCGCGACCGTGTTGGATTAAATCAAGATAGACTGCTATTGCCTCATCTATTTCGCCAACGCCAACCAAGGCGGTTGCATTAGCCACTTGATAGAACACATTTTCACTATCATTGTCGGTTAAAGTGATAGTGAGCTCTAAAGCTTTGGCGAACTTGCCAAGTTTGCTATAAATTTTAAATAACTGGTATTTTGCTTCTAGATTGTCAGGTGCCAATTCACAACAGGTCTCTAGCACAAATTCAGCCTCATGTATGGCCTTTAAACTAATTGCTATTTCAGCTAATAGCAGCAAACCATCCAATGAATGCTTATTATTTTGAAGGTACTGGCGACATAGCCCGTCGGCTTCTAACACCTTACCATCGTAGAGTAAATCGTTTGCCGCTAAAAGCGCTTTGGGAAGGCGACTTAATTTATTTATTTGCTGTTGGCATAGGCTTGACGCTTCAGTTTGACCTTGTTGCTGATAAACCGGCAACAAGGCTTGCCACGCCGATAAAAGCGCCGGATTTAGTGTAGTTGCTTTATAAAAATGCATACTCGCTTGCGCTAACTTCCCCATGGCCCGGTAGTTATAGCCAAGCTCCTGATGAGCGCGTGCATGCTGAGTATTGATGGCGAGTAAATTATGGAGAATATCAATCGCTTGTTGATGCACCTGCTGCAAACGCAAACTCACTGCCTGTAAGTAATACGCCTTTATTTTAGTGTCCGCGTCAATATTGAGGGCTAATAGCGTATCGACCTCCGCGGTTACTTTAGCAAAAGCACCTTGCTGGATATAACCTTGGATCGCTTTTAAAGTTGCAACGGATTTTTCGGCAATAAGCGGTGCAGCGGGAACGGTCTGTGACATAAATTCTCAGTTGTGCTTATTTTATTCGATAGTTTATCGGATAAGTTAACATAAAAAGCCCCTACAAAAAGGGGCTTACTGATGACCTCGCGTCAAAGGCTGTTTTTAGAAAAAGTCGTAAGACAATCTAAAGCCTATGGTACGTGGGCGATTAGTGACTACTTTTGGCGTAAACTGCTGGTTATCAATGTGTAACACAGCGCGTTCATCGAACAAGTTGTCGATATAGACTTCAGCTTTCCAACTGTCGTTAGTCACACCAAAGGAAACATTTGCTATGGTATAAGCGTCTTGGATATAGCGACCACCAGCAAACATGTTGCCATTAGTATCGGTATAGTTGACCCCCTCGTAAACCGCCGCTTCATTTTGAATGCTTAAACCACTGCCAGTGCCGTAAACTAGGCGCGTAGTATCTTCGAGTACAAAAGCGTCCATTGTCATGCTAGCTAAACGGTCACCGGTGTAGACAAGTGAACCATTTAGATAACCCGTTAGGCCATTTTTCATCTCGTAGAAGTAGCGAGCGCGAATGTTACCAGAGAAGTCAGCAGAATAAGGTAATGCAGCGCCCACTGGCGGTGCAATGCCATCTAATTCAGCATTGACACGTGTTAATTCGGTATCTAAGATGCTGAACGCTGCGTCGATCACCAAGTTATCTGTTGCTAACCAGGTAATATCGCCGTCAATACCCTGAATTTCTGCATCACCCACGTTATCCGTAAATACTAAGAAACTAATATTGGTTGGGTCAAAACGAGAAGTTTGTAAGTCGGTAATTTCAGATTTATACGCTGTTGCATTGACTCGTAAGTTACCGTCGAACAAATCACTTTTTATACCAATTTCATAGTTTTTCAAAGTATCTGTTGTTGAATAAACTGGAATACGGAAACCATCAAAAGCACCTTGTTGGTTAGTTGCTAATCCACCACCAACGCGGTTTGTTACAGGCGGTCTAAAACCTTCACTATAGCTTGCAAATATAAGTAAATCGTTGCTTGGTTTCCAATCGACTGCGGCTTTATAAATCACATCATCAACCGTTAATACGCCATCATCATCCAGTAATGAAACGTCAAGTTGGCCACTGGCAATAGCGGCATTAATTGCAGCTGGGTCTTCGCCAACGGCTATTAATTCAGCTGGATCTAATGAACCAAATGCACGAAGTCGACGTGTTACGTCCACCGTCGTTGTTGAGCCTTTGTACTCGTCTTCAATTTCATACCAGCGAGCACCAAGACTCACCGTGACGGTATCAGTAATGTCATATTCAGCTTGACCGAATAACGCAATCTGATCGATACCGTGTGTAACATCATTCACAAAGCTTACTTCTGAATTAAACGGCCCGCCATCACTATTAATACCTTCCTGACCAACAGTGGTTCTGGCTAGGTTGGGAAACAGTTCAGTATTGGCAATTTTAAACTCACCTACCGTGCTAAGCTCCTGTGAATCGTAGAAAACACCCGCAGTAATGCGCCAATCATTAGAAGCATCGGTGTTTATTCGAAATTCATGCGTAACACGAGAGGTGTCAGTGTTTTCTTTGTAGAATTTTGTTGGATCTAAACACTCGACATCAGCAGGTGTTGCAGCTGTGTAATGATTACAAACATAATACGCTGCGAACAAACCGCCATTCGTATAACCTGTGTAGTCTACAGTAGACGCGATCTCACGATCCAAGAAACCACCCGAATATACAACTTCAAGCTCAGCTAAACGACCGCTTAAGGTCCAAGTTGTTAGACCGAAAGTGTCACTATTCTTATCTGCTTGGAAACGGTTAACTGATTGTGTGCCTTCGAGATTAGGATCATAAGCAAATACACCTTCAGTATCTAATTGCTGTTGCGTATGCTGAATCAATAAGTCCCAGTCATCATTAATTTGATGAGCAACACCGACTCGAACACCAGAGTAGATTGCATCGTTTGCGTCTTCTTCAACAAGTACGTCGTTATTTGGAGCGATAACAGAGGCTTGCGACGCATCGGGTAACACACCGCCAGAAATTCGGTCAATCACGATTGCACTGCCCGCAAAACCGCCTTGAGTTGGCTCATTGCGAATGTTGTCAATCCAACCACCTTGGTTATCATTATATGCAGTAACACGGACTGCCAAATCATCACGTAAAGTGAAATTCATAAACGCTTCAACAGAATTGCTCATTTCACCGTCTTTGGTGAAGCTTGTGCCTAGATCCATACCGCCAGAGAAACCACTAAAATTTGGCTTGTTAGTGATCATTCTAACCGTACCAGACTGCGAGCTAGCACCAAAAAGAGTGCCTTGAGGACCTGGCAGTACTTCAACGCGCGCAACATCAGAGGCATAGATGTCAAGGTTACGACCTTGCATAGAAACTGGCTGCTCGTCTAAGTAAAAAGCAACTGAAGGCTGTAACGCTTGTACGGTCGATACCGCAATGTTTGTTTGCGAGGTTGCCGCACCGCGAATGTAGATTTCATTTTGACCAGGGCCTGTGCCTTGAAAAACCACATTGGGTAAAAATTCAACATAGTCTTGAAAGTTATCAACACCGAGATTTTCTAATGCTTGTCCACTGAGCGCGCTAACCGTCACCGGTATGTCTTGAATCGATTCCGTACGTTTGGTTGCAGTAACCTCGATAGTCTCAATTATTCGACCTTCCGAAGCCTCATTTGTATCTTGCGCCATAGCAAGCGATGATGCACTTAATGCTGTGATAATGGCATAGCTAAGCTTATTAATTTTCAATGGTGTCCCCTAGTAGATTTTTGTTATCGATGCTTCGTATGCATTACTGACACAATAAATGACAACTAATAGTTAGTACTGTATTTATTAGTAACATATGCATTTTTTAGTCATCGTACCACAGCAAACGCGTAATTTTAATTCAAATAGCCATTTTATATTTATAAAATTAATTTCGATAGTATACTAAGCAATGGTTTTATGTGGAATAATAGCATCTAATTCAATGTAATTTAATATACTAGGCATTGGTAAAAAAGGGGTAGTGAGTGATTAAAGATGTACCAGGTAAATTAAATAGCGCGGTGTTTTATCCTGCGTCAGTGTTAGTCATTAGCTTACTCGCGTTTACGCTTGTACTCCCTCAAACTTCTGCTGATTTTTTTGCATCCTTACAAGCCACCATTGTTGAAAACGGCAGTTGGTTTTATGTGCTGGTGGTCGCCTCAATTCTTATTTTTACGCTTTACCTTGGGCTTTCTCGCTATAGCGATATAAAGTTGGGCCCTGACCATGCTACACCAGACTACTCCTATGTAAGTTGGCTATCCATGCTATTTGCGGCGGGAATGGGAATTGGTTTAATGTTTTATGGTGTGGCCGAACCGTTAATGCACTATCTGGCTCCGCCTACCGTTGACAGCGGGTCTATCGAAGCAGCAAAAGAAGCAATGAAAACAACCTTCTTTCATTGGGGACTGCATGCTTGGGCTATTTATGCCATTGTTGCTCTTATTCTTGCGTACTTTAGTTTCAGGCACAACTTACCACTAACACTGCGTTCTGCACTTTATCCCCTCATTGGTGACAAAATTTATGGCTGGCGCGGCGACATTGTCGACGTATTTGCGGTAACTGGGACTTTATTTGGCGTGGCGACATCACTCGGTCTTGGTGTGCTTCAAATCAGTGCTGGACTTGACTATTTGTTTGGCTTTTCCAGCACAGTAAGCATGCAAGTAGTATTAATTTGTGGCATTACTTTTGTCGCAACGTTATCCGTAGGTAGCGGCCTAGATAAAGGTATTAAACGCCTTTCCGAACTGAATATGATGCTAGCCGTTGGCCTGCTGCTACTTATCTTGGTATTAGGACCAACGGTTTTTTTATTAAAAGCCATGATGCAAAATACAGGCGCCTACTTGTCTGACATTGTTCGCAATACGTTCAATTTATTTGCTTATCAAAAAACCGACTGGATTGGCGGCTGGACTATTTTCTATTGGGGCTGGTGGTTGGCGTGGGCACCTTTTGTGGGTTTGTTTATCGCGCGTATTTCGCGTGGACGCACTATTCGCGAATTTATTTTAGGCGTGATGGTTGTGCCTACCGTTTTTACCTTGATTTGGATGACTATATTCGGTAACAGCGCCATCGACATGGTGTTAAACCAAGGCAATGAAATGCTAGGGACCTTAGCTAATGACAATACACCCGTTGCCTTGTTCTTATTTTTAGAACAATTTCCATGGTCTAGTGTGTTGTCAGTTATCGCTTTGCTCATGATTGTCGTGTTCTTTGTGACCTCCTGCGATTCTGGCGCCATGGTCATTGATATGCTGTGCAGTCACGGTAACGACAATACCCCGCTTTGGCAGCGAGTGTACTGGACTTCAGCTGTCGGTATTATCGCAGCCGTGTTGTTATTATCGGACGGCATAAGTGCCCTTCAAACCATGACCATCGCCAGTGCTTTACCCTTCGCAGTGGTGCTTATGATCGCTATTTTTGGTTTGATGAAAGCCCTACGGATCGAGGCATATAAGCGAGACAGTCTGCTAATTGTGCCTTCACTCATGCAAGGTGCAGGCAGCCAAGAAAGCTGGAAAGAGCGCCTGAAAAACATTGTCGATTTCCCAAACAAGCAAAGAGTGTCCAAGTTCATTAGTGACGTTGCTCTGCCCTCATTCGAGTCGGTCAAAGAAGAATTCAAGGTACTGGAGATCGATGCCCAGGTTGAGCGAACGAGTAAGGGAATTCGTCTCTATGTTAAACAGATTGAAGAGCAGGATTTTTGCTACGAAATACGTCCTAAACGTCATTTGCAGCCTGAACTTGCTAACGATGATGACACCGACTCTGAGCACGATAATGTATACTACCGAGCGGAAGTGCATTTGGGTGAAGGCGGTCAAGATTATTGTGTCATGGGCTGGTCGAAAACTGCGCTGATCAATGATGTAGTTGACCAATACCACAAACACTTGTATTTTCTCCACCTAATGCGTTAAGTGATGATAGAAAAATGGCTATGAAAAAAGACGAAGAATTGTTAGTCGCATTGCGAAAAATCATTCGAGCTATCGATATCCGCTCGCGCCAGCTCAGCAAAGAAGTCGGTTTAACTGGGCCTCAACTGCTGATCTTGCAAAAAGTCGGCAAACAAAAGGGCGTCATGGTTCGCGAGATTGCTGATGATATCAACCTAAGCTCTGCCACGGTAACGAGCATACTCGACAGAATGGAGTCACGTCGCTTAGTAGAAAGAATACGCAGCACAGAAGATAAACGTAAGGTGGGTGTGTTTTTGACCGAGACCGGTGCAAAAGCACTAGAGACAGCACCACTGCCATTTCAGGAACATTTTACAAATCGCTTTAATAGCATGGAAGAGTGGGAACAAAGCCAAATGGTTGCCACACTGCAACGTATCGGGACTATGATGGGTGCGCAAGATGTTGATGCTTCACCTATGCTAGAGATCGGCAGTATTATTGACAAATAATTTTTGTTTACAGGGTGCACAACTGGATGCTTGACAATATTTAATGCCATTTGTAGATCTTATAAATCCTTATTTCATTGCAAAATCAGTTGACTGTGGCACCGACTCTTTCTAGTTAGCGTTAACCGCTGCATCGGCGGGAGTCAATGCGCGAAAGCAGCTTATTTTGCTATAATATTCAGCCCTGCAAATAAAAAACCCTTAGCAAATGCAACTGTTCATAACTCAGCGCCTCACCCAGTGCCTCATAAATCGGCTTTAGTCGTTCGCTACTATGCTCATCAAATGCTGCACAACCTTCAAGCACTTGCGTCTTCGTTAACTTGGCTTCTTCAATTAATCGCTCTGGTTTGTCCATCCTATTTCCCAGTTGAGCATATTGATATAAATGACTATAAATTGTATTCTCTTTCACTTTCATCGCGCGTGATAAGTTTGCGACTGAACTGCCGTTCTCGAATTTCTCCACGATCCCTTTTGTCTTGCTGCTGACGCTAGACGATTTAGCAACTGCCTTTTGCACCTGAGCGCTAGCACTCTGCGCGTTTGAGATCTCCTGCAAATTATGCTGCGAGCAAAAGTCGGCAATAATAGGTAGAAATATATCAGCATACTTGCTCAGCTTAGCACTACCCACACCGTGAATTTGCAGTAAGCTTTGCTCTGAATGGGGCAGATAATATGCCATTTCTTGTATGCTTCGGTCGGAAAAAATAGCGTACGGAGGAACGTTCGCTTGGTCTGCAATAGTCTTTCGTTCAGTTTTTAGTATTGCCACAAGCTCACTGTTGCCAATCACATCTGACTTTGCTGTTGATGAGCGTTTTTCAGGTAATGCTTGCTGCAACATAGCGTAAAAAGGCACCTTGCCTTTCAATACATCCGTTGCTAGCTGAGTTAACTGCAAGCCACCAAATTGCTCTTCTTGGCGCAGTAATTTCTTTTGAATAAGCTGTCGCGACAGTGTTATCCACTGTTTTTTATTTAGTTCCTTACCAATGTCGTAGGTTGATAATAAATTATGTTGATTTTGCAGCACCTTTTCAGAATTTGAGCCACGCAGCACGTCAACGATATATGCGGCACCATAACGCTGCCCAGTTCGATGCACACACGATAAAAACTTCTGAGCAGGAACCGTTAAATCTGATTTTTGCTTATCATCATTCAAACAATTGTCGCATTTATCGCAAGTTTCCCTAACGTCAGACTCGCCAAAGTATTGCAATAAGGGCAACCGTCTGCATTCTTCCGTTTCGGCTAACGCCAGCATTTGGTTTAAATGCATGGTGGCGAGTCGCTTTTCATGCTCGTTATTCATTTGGTCGATAAAGAACCTAATTTTACCCGTATCACCATAACCAAATAATAGTAGGCAATCAGCATCATCACCATCGCGACCAGCGCGCCCAATTTGCTGGTAATAACTTTCAATGTTCTTAGGTAAATCATAGTGCACCACATAGCGCACATCGGGCTTATTAATGCCCATTCCGAAGGCAATAGTTGCAACAATAATATCGACATCATCGCGCACAAACTTTTCTTGGTTTGATGCACGTTTTTGGTTATTTAAACCCGCATGGTAAGGTAAAACCGAGTAGCCGTCTTGCTTTAGCTTTGCTGTTAAGTCGTCAACGCCAGAACGTGACTGACAGTAGATAATCCCGGACTGCTTTGCGTGTTTGTCTATAAAAGCCTTAGTTTGCGCATAGGCTGATTCCTTCGGCGCAACTTCGAGATATAAATTAGGCCTATCAAAACTCGCGATAAACTCACTTTCGTTATGTATATTAAGCTGACGTTTTATATCCTCTCTAACCCGAGGCGTTGCTGTAGCGGTAAGCGCAACAGTCACCGCATTTGGGAAGCACGATACTAGTTGGTCTAACTGACGGTATTCTGGTCGAAACTCATGCCCCCACTCCGAAATACAATGCGCTTCATCAATAGCAATGCAAGCCACGTGAATACTCTTCAATAAACTAAGAATATTAGGTTGGAGTGCTGTTTCAGGCGCTAAAAATAGCAGTTTAATGTCACCGTTTTGTAAGCTAAGGAGATTGTCTTGATATTCATCACTGCTCAAAGAACTATTTAATACTACGGCAGAAATATCCAGTTCTATCAATTGCCTGACTTGGTCTTGCATTAATGAAATTAAGGGCGAAATCACCATCGTTAAACCATCAAATACGATCGCTGGAATTTGATAACACAGCGACTTCCCGCCGCCAGTGGGCATGATAGCCAAGGTATTATTGTGTTCAAGTACACTCTCAATAATGCGATGTTGCGCAGAACGAAAGTGGTCAAATCCAAATACGTCTTTAAGCATCGCTTGAGCGTTTTCTAACTTAGTACTGCTGATGGCTGAGGTCATTCTAAAAAGACTATTCCTTGATGGTCATAAAGTACGAGTTCCAAAATTGGTTTTCGTAGCGAGGATCAAAAGCGCTTGCGCGGAAAGTTAAATTACTTTACTCGAGACTGATGCCTGTGAGTGTGAAACTCTTGCGCTTGCTGCAACAAAGCTGGGTTTTTTAACTTTCCATTTTGGCTTAATAGTCGATAGAGGTATTTCTCGCTTTCTTGCAACCAAAATGTACATAGACGAAAAAGCAGGCAAATAGCGTTTACAAAACCGCTGCAGCTTTGAACCCGGTAAAAATCGTTTGTTGGCAAACAACGATGAATACATTACGTTCTCTTGCTCTACAATTTCAAAGCCAAGCAATTGCAGCCAATCTTTAATGCGTGCACTCGTAAAAAACCGACCTTGATGCAGTAAGTTCTCTTTATTGATTGGGAAATACTTTAGCACTCCAGCTAAACTATACGGATTAAACCCCGCAATAATCAACTGACCATTAGCCGTGATTGCACGATCAACCTCTCGTAATATTTGATGCGGGTCTTGCGCAAAATCGAGTTCTGCAGCGAGTAAAAATGCATCTACCGAGTTTTGCTGCAGTGGCAGTTCTCTTGAAATACCTCGAACACTAGTTTTCTCATGTGATGCTTCAGTCATATTCACAACGTGTTTAATTGGGCAGCTAGAAATATTGATATCACTACTTAAATTCCCCAGTCTAACGAAGTGATAACCAAATACTCGCTCTAATATTGGCGCACAGGCATTCTCGAGCTCAACTCGAATTTGTTCACCCTGGCTAAGCGCCTTCCACGAACTTGGGTATGGGGGCGTCGTATCACTAAGCGCTGACCGCATCACGTGAGTTTTTATTCCTGAAAAATGGCAAAATAGTAGTGAGTAAGGTTATAGTGAACAAGTATGGATATGCAAGCGTAATCACGTTAATTTGCTAGGTCTTAAAGAACATTGCTCAGATATAACAAAACCAAGTAATAAATAACCGGTAACCACAACGATAAAAAGAGTTTGTATGAATAACATTTTTGCCATTCCTGCTTTTTCCGATAACTATATTTGGTGTTTACATGATGCCGAGCATGCTTTAGTTGTCGACCCGGGTGATGCGGCACCCGTTATACGAGCGCTTCAAGAAAAGCAATTAAACCTCACTTATATATTAATTACCCATCACCACTTTGACCATACCGGTGGCGTTGAAGGATTAATCGCGGCATATCCAGATGCCGTTGTTTATGGTCCAAAAAACCTAAAAATTTCAGGTATTGACCAGCGATTAACCGAAGGCGAAAGTTTGTTTTTACATCATCCAGAAATTGAGCTGAAGGTTTTAGAAACACCCGGGCATACAATGGATCATATTGTGTTTTATAATGACGAACTTTTGTTTTGTGGCGACACGCTATTTTCAGGTGGTTGTGGACGCATGTTTGAGGGTACTCCAGAGGTGTTTTACCGTTCGTTGCAAAAACTGTCACGATTACCGGAAAAAACAAAAGTATATTGCACTCATGAATATACTCTGGCAAACCTTGCATTTGCTTCGCATGTGGATCCTGAAAACATCTCATTGCAAGAATATCAAACGTGGGCAACCGCGCAGCGAGATAACGATCAAATCACGCTTCCTAGCAGCATCGCTAAACAAAAACAGGTAAATCCGTTTCTTCGCTGTGACAACACAGCAATCAAAAAAAATATTGAAAGCCTCATGAACTTATCAACTCATTCCGAAGTCGACGTTTTCGCCGCATTAAGGCGCTATAAGGACGATTTCTAATCAGTTCCAAAATTTGCTATCATCTGCGCAATAAAAATGCATAAATAGTTCAAGTATGAGCGCGGATATAAGCACTCAGGTGCTTGTTTAAAGCACTAAAAATGACATTACAAATGAATCTAATGTGCAACTAAAGATTGGGAACGAATGAAATATATAACTGCTTTTTTGCTGCCACTTGTCCTAAGTGGCTGCGTGTTAACTGAGCAAAACACAAACCAAGAAACGATATCACAAGCAATAGCGCCAGAACATGACGAATTAGCCTGTGTTGTTGGGGATGAACTTGGTACTGAAATTTGCGACAGCACGAACGAAGGCGTTGTTGCAGTGATCCATCCCGCCGAACCGATGGAGTTAAATCTCTCTGAGAAAACGCTCCTGGCGCCGATAAAGATAACGGACACTTGGGACCGCGTGAGAAAGAATTTTAGCTTTCACGTGCCGAACAAGCCGCGTGTCAATACACAAAAGAATTGGTACTTACGCCACCCTTCTTATATGAGCAGAGTATCAAAACGTGCAGAACCTTTTTTGTACTACATCGCTGAAGAATTAGAAAAGGCAGGAATGCCTGCCGAGCTGGCGCTTTTACCCATAGTAGAAAGCGCATTTGATCCATTTGCATATTCGCATGGTCGTGCAGCCGGAATGTGGCAGTTTATTCCTAGCACCGGAAAAAACTACGGCATGAAGCAAACTTGGTGGTATGACGGACGTCGTGACGTTATTGCTTCAACCGCAGGCGCAATAAAATACCTTAAACGTTTGCATGAATTGTTTGATGGGGATTGGCTGCATGCTTTAGCCGCTTACAATAGCGGAGAAGGTCGTGTAATGCGTGCCATTCGCAATAATAAGCGTAAAGGTAGACCCACCGATTTTTGGTCACTCGACTTGCCCAGAGAAACACGTGCTTACGTCCCAAAATTACTAGCTTTAGCCGATATTTTAGCGAATAAAGAAGAATATGCATTTGATTGGCCAAGCGTGAATAATCAACCGGTCATAGAAATTGTCGATGTTATGTCGCAAATAGACTTAGCCGTTGCAGCAACCAAAGCTGGACTTACCACGAAAGAACTCCACGCTTTAAACCCGGGTTACAACCGCTGGGCAACAGATCCCGAGGGCCCTCACAGATTGGTTGTGCCACTTAAAGTTGCTGATGATTTTGTTGCCGCACTCGCAGAAACTGATGAAAAAGACAGGCTTAATTGGGTTCGTCATAAGGTTAAGTCGGGCGAAAACTTAGGCTTGATAGCTAAAAAATATAATACAACGATTGATGTTATCCAAAGCATCAACGGCATGAATGATAATGTGATATTTACAAATGACTTCTTGCTGGTGCCTATCGCATTGAAAAGTATGGAAGAGTATTCCCTGTCTGCGGATCAGCGCCTAGCTCGCAAGCAAGCCGAAAAGAAAGGCGCATATCAACTAACCCATAAAATAAGAAGTGGAGATACGTTTTGGGACTTGTCACGCACATATAAAGTGGCTATCAGAGATCTTGCAAAATGGAA
Source organism: Glaciecola sp. (assembly GCA_965660625.1). Taxonomy (GTDB): domain Bacteria; phylum Pseudomonadota; class Gammaproteobacteria; order Enterobacterales; family Alteromonadaceae; genus Glaciecola. The sequence goes on from CBFIAR010000015.1 coordinate 30,084, forward strand.
CGGTATGGCGCCGCGCGACACACTAAAACCAGGCAAGGAGTTAGTGGTTTGGGTAAACCAAGTATCTGAAAAGCAAACTGAAAATAGCATTATGCGCACCCTCACCTACACCGTCAAAAATGGCGATTCCTTATCTAGAATAGCCAGTAAATTCAATGTAAAAGTAAGCGACATTGCGAAATGGAATAGCCTACAAGGTCGTCGCTATTTGCAGCCAGGACAAAAGCTGAAGCTATATGTCGATGTGACTGAAACTTAGGACGAGAGGTTTACCGTAATAATTAAGGAAGATTAAAGATATGTAATTGCATAAGCGCAGTTGTTGTTGCACTTTTAAGCCCAATGGAGAAAGAGCGTATAAAATACCCTCTTTCTATCGACTTACACTTTTCTCCAAGTTGTCCCTGAAGGGCCGTCCTCCAGAACAACGCCAATTTCATTTAGACCATCGCGGGCAGCATCTGCCATAGGCCAATCTTTATTAGCTCGAGCGCTATTACGCTGCTCGATAAGTGCTTCAACTTTAGCAGCTAAATCATCACTAACCTCTCCATCCAAATTGCCCTGAAGGTAGTCTGACGGTGCCATTTGTAAAATACCTAGAATGCCGCCTAGCTTTTTCAAAATACCAGCAAGGTCTCTCGCCATTGCAGTATTGCTAGCTTTGTTCAACTCCTTTGCAACGTCGAATAATACAGAAAACGCGACTGGCATATTAAAATCATCATTCATCGCTTTTTCAAATCGGGCTAAATAACCGCCTTGCGCCAAATCTACGTCCATGTTTGGGCTTATATCGCGCAAGGATGTGTATAACCTTTCCAAACCCGCTTTCGCTTGTGAAATACTGTCCTGTGAGTAGCTTAACTGGCTGCGATAGTGAGCCGACATCAAAAAGAATCTCAAAGTCTCAGGATCATGCACTTTCAATACATCCCGCAGCGTAAAGAAATTGCCGAGTGATTTAGACATTTTAACATCGTCCACTTGCACCATTCCGGCATGCATCCATGTATTTACATAAGGTGTATCGAAGGCGCAGCATGATTGCGCGATTTCATTTTCATGATGTGGAAACATCAAATCTGAACCACCGCCGTGAATATCAAAGTGCTCGCCTAAGTGTTTATGGTTCATCGCTGAACATTCGATATGCCAGCCAGGGCGGCCATTACCCCATGGTGATGCCCAACTTGGCTCATCTGGTTTTGCCGACTTCCACAAAACAAAATCAAGCGGATCATCTTTGTCACTGCTCGTTTCAACACGAGCACCTGCATTTAGCTGCGACAAGTCCTGCTTACTTAAGCGCCCATATTGCTCATACGAACTAACATCAAACAAAACGTCACCGGAGGGAGCCTGATAAGCATGCTTTTTATCAATTAAACGTTGAATAACATCAATAATTTCGTCCATGTGTTCAGTCACACGTGGTTCGATGTCAGGCTCTACTAAGTTAATTGATGCAAAATCTTCATGCATCAGAGCAATGGTGCGCGTTGTTAATTGGTCTGGCGTTTCATTGTTAGCAATCGCACGTTGAATAATTTTATCATCAACATCAGTAATGTTACGTACATAGTTAACCTCGTAACCCACGTGGCGTAGGTAACGCACCATAATGTCAAAGCTAAGATAAGTGCGAGCATGGCCCATATGGCAGAGATCATACACGGTAATTCCGCAGACATATAAGCCGACCTTATTCTCAACAAGTGGAGTAAATCGCTCTTTTTTGCGAGTTAAGGTGTTGTAAATCTGTAGCATATTTTGTGCTTACCTAGTGGTTATATTGCTTAGCGTGGCTATTCAATATGGTTAAAATCCGTGGAATTCTAGCATCGACACCAAAAATGTGAACCGCTTTTATGAATAATGTAGCAAAAACATGAGCATCTCATTGGTCTTACTAGCATTTTACGCTACCATTACCGCATTAAAATCAGGCTCTCAAATGTCATGTTTTGGCTTGCATTCTTGCAAAGCAAAAAACTGAACACAACACACATAAATACAGGATTATACAATGGTTATTTTAAAGACAAATTACGGCGATATTAAGCTTTCTATGTTTGCAGACGCAGCGCCAAAAACAGTGGCAAACTTTTTAAGCTACGTCGAAGAAGGTTTTTACAACGGTACGGTTTTTCATCGAGTCATTAGCAACTTCATGATTCAGGGCGGCGGCTTTGAACCAGGTCTTGAACAAAAGACACCAAAAGCGCCGATTGAAAATGAAGCCGATAACGGCAAGAGTAACAAATTCGGTACGCTTGCAATGGCTCGCACTAATGACCCACATTCAGCGACAGCTCAATTTTTCATTAACGTAAAAGACAATAACTTTTTAGATTTTACTGCCGCCAATTCTCAAGGTTACGGCTATTGTGTATTTGCTGAAGTTGTTGACGGTATGGACGTTGTTGAAAAAATCAAAGGTGTTGCTACAGGTAACATGGGCATGCATCAAGATGTGCCTCTGGAAGATGTGATTATTGAATCTGCAGAAATTGTTGAATAAATTCGACCTTAAGTGTTAGGTTGATTCAGAATGTCTGTCACCTACTTTATCTCCGATCTGCATCTTAGTGCAGATCGGCAAGATATCAATAACTGCCTGTTTCGCTTTCTGCAAAACGAAGCCACCCATGCTGACGCCCTTTATATCCTAGGCGATCTATTTGAGGTGTGGATAGGTGACGACCACATCACTCCCTTTTCTGACAGTATTGCCGCAGCATTAAAAAGCTTAAGCGCGACAGTGCCTGTTTATTTCATTCACGGCAATCGCGACTTTGCTATTCGCCAAGCTTTTGCTGACAGAGCTGGAATGACTCTTCTGCCTGAGCAACAGGTTATCGATCTTTACGGCCGCAGAGCACTGCTTATGCATGGCGACGAACTGTGCACGCGCGACATTGAGTATCAAAAGTTTCGAAAGAAATCTCGCAGCTGGTGGTGGCCTAGAATAATGCTGTTACTGCCCCTAAAAACGCGTCAAAAAATAGCAAACGACGGTCGTGAAACAAGTAAAAACAATCAGAAGCAATTAACCGCTGAGATTATGGATGTCACCCAAAGTGAAGTTGAATTAGCGATGCAGCAGCATAAGGTTGATTTACTTATCCACGGGCACACACATCGTCCACATGTGCACGAATTTACTCTTAATGACAAACCGATGCAGCGTATCGTGTTGGGTGATTGGTACGATCAGGGTAGTATCTTGATTGCTGATGCAGACCATTTGTCTTTAGAGGAACGCGCCTTTTAATAGAGATAGAATTGACGAAACCTTTACTAAGCGGCTACATCAAATAAAGTCTTGTTACCAACAGGTGTCCACCGCTCAATATCAAGCAGCCGTTGTATTCTCTGCACTAGATTGCAGCACTTTTGTCATGTCAGGTGCGCCACTATGAAAACGAAATTCGGTGCCATCAGGCAACTGTATAAGATCTGCCTCTACATCACCAAAAAATGCCACTCGCTGTGAAATATCCTTCCCGGCTATCGACGCTGCAAGTTCAAGGTAATCTTCAAAATGTCTTGCTTCACTGCGCAGTAACGAAACATAAAAGTCACCCAACTTTTTGTCAACGTGCGGCGCTAATTTTGCAAAACGCTCGCACGAGCGAGCTTCAATGTAAGCACCACAAATTAATTTATCGATAAGCGCGTCGGGCTCATGATTTTTAACGTGTCGCAACATGCCTTTAGCATACCGACTTGAAGAAATATTCTCATATGCAATGTGATAGTGTTCCATCATCTCCAGTACTTGATAAAAATGATGCAGTTCTTCTTTTATCAACAATACCATCTTATCAATGAGGTCTTGCCCATAAGCTGCGTTTTGTACTGGCATCATCGACTTCGTGAGCTTGTTTTGCTTAGCCAGACTGCGCCAGTCCCCTTGCATCCGATACGTGAAGTCTTCGTATGGTTTTAACCACTGTAAAAGCGCTTGCCCGCTTTCTTTATCGACCACATAACGTCGAATTAAAAACATCGCGCTCTGCGCCGCTTTCAGCTCACATACCAAATGGTCCAGTAAGACCACCGACAAATTCTCAGGTTTAATGGCTTCATCAATCCATGTTTGTGGCGTTTCACAACGTAAAAATGCACTGACTGGGGCTAATAAATCATCAATTGTCATGGCTGGCGTCTGCTTCTTATTTATCGCTAATAAAGGCGTATTGTATATGAAGACAAACCCAGCGACCATTTTTTCATTGTAGAACTGTTTCACATGCGTGAATTTTTTATCACACTGCTTTAATGACTTTAGAAACAACTTGCTTACTTTCATTGATCATTGCCACCGTCGCACGGCGCACTTTCAGCAACAGCAAATAAGCTAAAGGGACTAAGAACAAGCTGGTAACTGTGCTGAACAACAGCCCCCCAATGATGGCTATCGCCATAGGCGTATAAGGAGGGCCATCGCCGCCCAGACTGACATCACCTAAAGCTAGTGGCAATAGGCCAAGCACGGTTGTCAATACGGTCATTAAAATCGGTCTAACGCGAGTTAAACATCCTTCGATTATAGCTTCGGGTACGCTCATGCCTAAGTTGGCTAAGTGATTTATTCTATCCACTAGTACTATGCCGTTGTTGACCACTATCCCCATTAAAATCAACATGCCTATCATTCCCATCACCGTCATCGCGGTACCTGTTATAAAGAACGCCCAAAATACACCAGTAAATGAGAAGAAAAGAGAAGTAAGCACCGCGGTTGGTAGCATCAGGGATTCAAATAAGGCTGCCATCACGATATATATCATAATAATCGCGAGTATCATGTTGGTCAGCATTATTGATTCGTCCTCATCTTGACGCTGGAAACTCCCTTCTAATGACCAGCTATAGCCAGAAGGTAGCTCAATATTTTGCATAATTAGCTCAATGCGCTCGCGGGCTTCGTCTACCGTGACACCTTCCTCTAAGTTACCACCGATGCTCAGAGAGGTTTGACGTGAACTACGCTGAATTTGAGATAACCGTGGCTCAACTTTCATCGTTGCCACCATGTCCAGCGTGACATTTTGATTCTCATCTCGAAAAATAGTCAAATTACGCAGCTTTTCCACCGAGGTTTGCAGCGCTTCGTCGAACATCAGTTTAATGCTCACCTCGCCTTCAGCTTCTCCTCTGAATGTGCGTAAATTGGTGCCACGCAGTGCTGTACTTACAATATTCGCAACGTCACTTGAACTTAAACCAAAGCGGAAGGCTTTTTCTCTATCTACGTTAAGCTGCAGCTCGAAATCTTGCCCATCCACATCTGTTTTTACGTCAGTTAAGCCTTCAACACTGTTCATTACAGGCACAATTTGATTGGCTAGTCGCAGCAGGTTCTCTGAGCTTTGACCAAATAAAGTCAGTCGAACACCGCCGCCAGAGCCTTGGTCCCACTGAAATGAAGGCTTCGCTCTTGCGAACAAGGGCAAGGTTTCTTTAATATCGTTTTTTAAGTCTTTTAGTTTTACCGGTAGATCGTCTTCTAAGGTAATCCCGGAAACAGCAAAACCAGCCGTGTAATAGCTATAAACTTGTTTAATATGAAATTTTTCTTGGTTCTCATATAAATAATCTTCCATTTTAGCTACTGACTTTTCGACTTCCTCTAAGCTATAATTTCCTTGAATATCATAATTTAACCAGATACGACCTTGATTATCGTTGTTGTCGTCATCGCTTTTCAATAAGCTTATTGGAATCGCTGTACTTAGCAATATTACAAGAGCAATCGCTACCGTTCCTTTTTGATGTGCAATTGTCCAACGCAAAATACGTTCGTACATTGTTTTCAATTTCGACGTTTTTTGTTGTACCGGTTTCGGCTTTATTTTGAGCTTAGTTGTTAGCAAGGGAATGAGGGTTTGCGCGATCAATAGCGAGGCTACTAGGGAGATACAAATAGACACCGCAACATGCTCCAAGAACACCGTCAACTCGGCTTTTACGCCTACAATGTTTGGTAAAAAGACAATGACGGTGGTGGCTGTGCCAGCAATAACGGCTAAACTGACGAGGGATACGCCCTTTTTTGTCGCCTCAACGATGTCATCGGATTTTTCTCTTTCTTGGAAAATGCTTTCGGTGACTACCACTGCATTATCTACCAACATGCCAACGGCTAACATCAAGCCCATGAGCGACAGTATGTTCAGCGTATAACCCATAAAATACATACAAGCTAGGGTGATACAAATAGCAAAAGGGACCGACAAGACTACTACTAGCGTGGTCGCCAAATTACGCAGAAACAAGTACAGCACGATGATGGACAGTAAGCCACCCACCAAACCTGAATTTATCAAATCTTGCAAGGACTGAGTAACGCTCGTCGCTTCATCTTGCATAACAAAGACATTGATACCACTGAACGCAGTGCTGTTTTTCGCGTTGTCAATTTCAGCCATCACTGCTGTCGACACTTCCACTAAATTCGCACCTGACTCTCTGAAAATATTCAAACCAATCGCATGCGTTTTATCTAAATGACGCCCTTCCATTGCTTTTGGCGTTTCATAACTCACCTCGGCAATATCACTGAGTCGCACATTTCGCATGACAATAATGTCGGCAATTTCTTCTTTACTCTGATACTCGCCGCTCGGATTAACCGTGATTTTTTGGTCGAGGTCAAAGAACTGCCCTGCGGTCATTGAGAAGTTAGCGTCGCGTAAAGTTTGAGTTAATGCCGCTACGTCAACATGCAGCGCTGCAACTCGGTCTGGGTCAAGACGAATGGATATTTGTTTCTTTTGTACGCCATATAACTCGACTCTTGATACGCCCTTAACGCGCTCTATTGGCATCTTCAAATTGCGCTCTAACAAATCGTATGAATTTGAAATATCTCGGTCACTCGACAGCCTTAATTGAAACACTGGCATATCTGCTAAATTGAATTTAAATACCATTACGCGCTCAACGTCAGCAGGCAGTAAATGACGAATCGCATCAATCTTTTCGCGAGCCTCTATGCTTTTTGCTTTTATGTTCGCGTCCCAATCAAAACGAATATTAATCTCTGCGCTATTCTCATTCGAAAAAGAGCGCAAACGTTTAATGCCTGACATGGTCGCTAAAGCTTCCTCAACTGGTCGCGTGATCATTTTTTCAATTTCAGCGGGTGTTGCATCTTGATATGGCACTTGAATAAAAAGCTCTGGGAAGTCTATCCCAGGAAACTTCTCCAGTGGCAAATAACGACTTGCTCCCAAGCCCATAATGAGTAGCGAAATAAACACCATTGTAATAGTGACGGGACGACGAATAGCGAAGGACGCAAGTACCGCGCCAACATGTGCAAACTTATCCATGACTAGGCTCCTCAGTGACTTCACCCGTTGACGAAGCGCGAGCATGAGCATTAAGGTCAATTGGAATAAACTGCTTGCGGTCAAACAAACTGTAGAGCACAGGAATAAGGAACAGTGTTAGCAAGGAAGCAAACAGTAATCCGAAGATAACGGTTACAGCCATTGGGGTTCTAATTTCAGAACCTTCGCCCAAGCCAATTGCCATTGGCAGTAAGCCCAACACAGTGGTTAAGGTCGTCATCAAAATTGGGCGCAATCGACTTTGTGCAGCCTCTATTATCGCTGCACCTTTTTCAACGCCACTCTCACGTAACTGATTAATTCGATCAATCAACACAATCGCATTGTTGACGACAATCCCTGCTAACATGATTAAGCCAATAAATACCACAACGCTGACATTAGTTCCGGTAAGCACTAAGCCATAAATAGAACCCGCGCATGCCATCGGTACCGTAAACAAAATTAAGAAGGGATGAAGGAATGATTCGAATTGTGAGGCCATCACGATGTACACCATAAATACCGCCAATGCTAACGCTAAGTAAAGCGATTCAAAGCTGGCCTTCATTTCTTCGCTCTGCCCCGCCACATTTGCTTGCAGACTCATTGGCAGCTGGATGTTGTCAATGGCTTGCTGGGCATCGATAACGGCAGCGCCAAGGTCACCATAAGCCAGGTTAGCTGAAATTAAGACTACACGCTGTTGGTCAACACGACTGATTTCACTTGGTCCCACCGACATTTCAATTTCAGCAACCGCCAACAATGGAATGGCTGGCGAAGCCCCTGGATTGACAATAATTTGTCCGATATCAACAATTGAATTGCGCTGTTGCTCTTGATTTCGAACCAAAATATCAACTTTGCGGTCATCAACGCTAAATTTACTCGCAATCTCTCCGCCTACTTTAGCTGCAATCAAGCTTGATACATTCGGTGCATTTAAGCCCAATTGCGCTAACTTCGCATGGTCAAAATTAATTTTTAGCTCAGGGTTGCCTGCTTGCAAAGAACTTTTGATATCAGCAAATCGCGTATTCTTTCCTAGTTCATTAGTTAGCACGTCGCCATAACGCTTTAAATTAGCTAAGTCATAGCCAATAATTTCGATCTCTAGTGGCGTAGAAAAACTGAATAACTCAGGAGTACCGAACTTACTTTGCACACCCGCCTGATTTTTCAAGTAAGCGCGCATCGCTTCAATTACCAGCTGCTCTTGCTCAACGCTGGCATTATCCGCCAATACCACGTTCAATTTCCCCCAGTTGTCGCCACCTTGAGCTGGTGAGGCGTTCATTAAACTGCCAGTACCCGCTAATGAATAAGTGCGTTCTACACCATCTTGCTGCTGCGTAAAAGTGGCCAACTCAGACAGTATTTTGTCGGTATTTTCAAGCCTTGAACCACTTGCCAGCGTAATTTCAACATTAAACTCACCTTGCGACATAGGTGGTATCAATTCGACACCCAGTCTTGGAATAAGCAGCATTGACAATAATGACACTGAAATAATGCAAGCAAAAACCACGAGACGCGCCTGCATTGCCCAATCCAACGATTTAAAATAGCTTGCAGACAATGAATCATATATTTTGTCAAATACCCAAAGAGCGGGTTTAAATAACCAACTCAAGCTAACACTCATTACACGAAATAAGGAAACGAGCAAACCGACGATGAAAGCGGGTAAAAAATAGAAAATAGTTGTAAACAACCAGCGTAAAGGAGCTGCCGCATACCAGAAAAAGCCGGCGACTTTACCCGCGGGCTTTCCGGTCGTAGAACGTGGCCCTAGATCAAGTTCAGTTTGTTCTGCTGCAACGGTAACGTTAGATTTGTCACGCGCTGCCAACATAGGAATAAGCGTAAGGGCAACAATAAGCGATACGAGCAATGCAAACGTGACGGTCAAGGCCTGATCACTAAACAATTGACCTGCAATGCCTTCCACAAAAACCAGTGGAAAAAAGACTGCCATTGTGGTCAGGGTTGATGCAACAATTGCCATCGACACTTCTGACGTGCCTTTTGCGGCGGCTTCCAGCGCATTGACTTTATTTTTCTTATGGCGGTCTATATTTTCTAACACTACGATGCTGTTATCTACTAACAAACCAATTGCTAATGCAATACCGCCCAAGCTCATAATATTTAAGCTGATGTCATAGCTATTCATTAGATTAAAGGTGGCAATAATAGAAACCGGAATAGAAATTGAAATAATGAGCGTAGCCCAAATATTTTTGAGGAAAAAATACAAGATAAACATCGCTAGCACACCACCGACAAGCGCAGCTGATTTGACCTCATCAATCGCACTAGAGATAAACTGTGATTGGTCGTAAACCTCTTGCAGCTCATAGTTTTCAGGCAAACTAGCACGAACACGCTCTAAACGCTCAGTAACGGCATTAGCTACATTAACGGTGTTAGCATCGCCTTCTTTGTAAATTGCAATTTCAACGCCTTCAAAGCCGTTGAAACGTGTAATTGAATCGCGCTCTTTATATGAGTCTACCACCTCAGCCACATCTTTTAACTTGATGAACCGGCCCTCTCGCGTGGCGATGTAAAGATTACGCATATCATCAAGGCTTTCAAACTGATTGATGGTACGCACCAGATATTCTTGCGAACCATCTTCTATACGGCCGCCGGATGCATTCACATTTTCGTCTTTCAGACGTTGAATAATATCACTCAAGGAGATGTTAAGCTGACTGGCTCTCTGTTGGTCAATGAGTACTTGTACCTCGTTTTCCAGACCACCGCCAATGCGCACAGATGCGACACCTTCGATTGACTCTAACTTGCGTTTTATTTCTTCTTCAGCGTAGGTTCGAATACGTTTAGTAGCATTAACATCCATGGCAACTGCGGTTGTGACCCGCGCATTTTCGGATGTTGGTTTAGCGTTTACTGCTCCTAAGCCGAAACGCATGACGGGATCAAGACTTGGGTTAAAGCGCAATAACAAGGGACGTTTTACATCTAGTGGTAAGAAAAGAACGTCTAGTTTTTCGCGAACTTCTAAACTGGCTAAGCCCATTTCTGTACCCCATTCGAACTCGAGCACAACGTCCGATTGTTCTGCTTTTGATGCAGAAACTACTTTGCGAACACCTTTCACGACACCGACCACTTCTTCGATAGGTTTGGTAACGAGTTGCTCCACTTCGCTTGGCGCGGCACCGATGTAATCCGTGCGGATAGTGAGAGTGGGATACGATAGTTCAGGTAATAAGTTAATGGATAAACGAGACAGCGACACAAAGCCAAACAGCAGTATAGCCAAAGTAAACATCCACACGGTGACCGGTCGCTTCACGGCAACATTAATTAAGTTCATGATATTTCCCTCAATTAACCGTTAACGATGTCGACAACAGCATTGTCTTTGAGGTTTTGATGACCGGTGATAACAACTGTTTCGTCCCCCATCAATCCTTCCGTCACCTCAATATAATTGCCTTCTTGATAACCTGTTTTAATTGCCACTTTTTTCGCAATACCCTGATCATCAACCACAAACACGTTAACTTTATCATCCAAAGCCAGCATAGCCTTTCTTGGCAATAAGGTAGCATTTTCACGCGTATCGTAGTTTAGGCTTACCTGTGTGAACATTCCTGACATGAGTTTGTTGTCTTCGTTCGGTACTCGCAAGGTAACTTTGAACGTACCTGTTTTCGCGTCTATGACCGGACTAATTCGCTCAACAAAAGCGTTTATTGGTGTATCGTTTAACGCGTTAACCAGTAAGCGAGCTTTTTGATTTTTATGCACTTTTGATAACTCTTTTTCAGGTAAATACACAATACCATAGAGCTCTTTTTGTTGAACAATGTGAAACATTCTTTCACGTTGGAAGGATTCAGTGAGATTACCTACTTTTGCATTTCGTTCAGCAATGTAGCCACTAATAGGTGCAACAATCGTGGCTTCTTTTAAATCTAATTTAGCAAGGGCGAGCGTAGCCTTTGCGGATTCATATTGTGCTGTAATTTTATCGTAAGTGTCGTCACTCACTAGCTTTTTGTCATACACTTTATTGATTTTCGACAACTCTTTTTCTATGCCAGTCATGTCTGCTTGGGCGCGTCGTAAATTGAGTTCATATCTTTCTGGTTCAAGCTTGGCCAACACCTGCCCTTTTTCGACATAATCGCCTTCTTCAACCAGTATTTCCTCAATAATCCCTGATGCTCTGCCCACAACAAATGCTTCCTCTTTGGCCTCTAACACAGCAGTAGTAGTGTAATTTGAAGAAATACTGCCGGTACGGACAGCGCTCACTTCAACAGGAATGGGAATAACTTTGACTGCCTCTTCCTTTGCAATATCACCTTCTGTTTTGGTTGCTTCTGCTTGGCTACATCCGTTTAAAAAAAAGACGATACTGAGAAGGGAAGCGAGTGCTACTAGTTTGAATTTTTTGGTCATCACTCTGTTTATAATGAGAGAAGTTGGGGCATTCATAGTCAGATCCTTGAGAGAACTTGTTATTCTAATTATTCATATACGCCAAAGTTTGCATCGACTGTGCCACTTATAAAAAACTTTTAAAATCAACAACTTAATAATAACTGGATTTAAAAAATAGGATTTTGACCACAAAATATGGCGAATTTTGCTAATACTTGGTTTAGTTTTACAAAAGGTGAAACATGAGTTTATAAAGTTAATACAAGCTAGGTCACGGTAGTCACTACAACCTAGGTCATGCTCGCGAAGGCGAGTACCTCCAACATTACACTGAAAACATCATACTGAAGCATTTATTAAGCTGGCCATTATGATTAGCAGTTACTGCCTGCGCAGTAAAGACGGTGGGAGTTTCAACAATAGCAATTGTCGGGGACGATTCTTTTTTGTAACTCTACAATATTTGTTTTATAAAAGCCGCGGGCACACCACCTACGACAGTGTTTGCTAAAACATTTTTGTTAACTACGGCGCCAGCTGCAATAACAGCATTATCGCCAATTGTCACTCCGGGTAGGATCTTCGCTCCCATCCCTACCCAAACTCCATTTCCAATGGTAATTGGATGCGCGCTTTCAATGCCTTTTTTACGCTTGTCAGCATCAAAAGGGTGCGTCGCGGTTGATATTAACACGCCTGGCGCCAACATGACGTCGTCGCCAATGGTGACCGCCGCGCCATCAAGGATCACGCAGCCGTGATTAGCATAAAACTGCTTGCCCAAATGGATGTTATAGCCGTAGTCACAGTAAAAATGAGGCTCAATCCAAAAAGACTGAGTGCGACCAAATAGACCTTTGAGAAGCTTCATTCCTTGTTTATATGCAGTTGGTGGAAGTTGATTAAAGTGATGACACACAGTTTTAGCGCTCAGACGGTCTGCCTGCAACTGTTTATTACTGGGAAAATAAGCCTCTCCCGCTATCATCTTTTGCTTTTCTGTCATTTCAATCATTTCGTTCTATCACTTTATTTTGAACCAAGCGGCACTTTTAGTTATCCACGCATTTTTAAAACTTAGGTTTATAGTCATACGATTCTACCGTGCCCGACTGATGAAAGTTATCGAGTTGTCTTTTTCTAGCAAACAAGCTGTTCACCATATTGTATGGCACCATTTCGATGGAGTTATTGAAATGCTCAACGCTGCGATTATAAATCGTAATTGCTGCGGCTACATTTTCATTTTTATCGCTAATTTCGTCCATCAAGTCCTGAACAATCTTGGTAGAACCAAGTTCTGGATAGTTTTCTGCTGTTGCCTTGAATGAAGAGAACACCGCTTTCGATTTGGACTCAACGTTCGCCAATGCTTTTAGGTTGATGTCATCTTTGTCCAAAACAGAAATCGATTCTCTAAGTGCAGTCACCTTCTCGATAAAGTCACTTTCAAATTCTTTAAAATCGTCTGTTAACTCAGTTAGTTGTGGGATCATATCCTGCTTCAGCTTTTCATAAGTAATGACGTCGGACCAAGCACGTTTAGCTCTATTCAAATTGCCAACGATTTGGTTGTATAAAATGATAACAATGATAATGGCGACAGCGACAACGACTAGTAGAGTGAACATATAAAATCCTATTTGTTTTCGTTAATAAACTGAATCAAGCTTTTAGCATCTTCCAACATTGGAATTCGTGCCGGTTGTTGTAATTTTTTCACAAAATCTTCCGGCTTGCGCAGAGAAGGCTTTTTTACTTGGGTTGGAAAAACGTCTTTTGGTAGTTCAAAACACGCCACCGATTGCGCATTTACATCCATTGATTTAATAAAATTATACTTGTCGGTGAAAGCTAACACCACTTTCGGATCGAAAAACTTAGCCGCTTGAATTTCACTTGCGCATCTTACTTTGTATAACTTATTGAAAGTTCGGCTAGCCGAGTCCCACTTAGTATCAAAACGCTTTGTATTTAAAGCTAAATAATTAAAATCGATAAATTGCACTAACATGCCATATTTATAGTGAGTGCTCTTTGTTTTGGATGTTCTTGAGTTGCCGTTACTGTCGGTTGTATGTTGTGTCGAGACATTCACATATTTAAACTCAAACAGCGTTAGGGGCGTTGAATCAACGCCACAGAGATAACGTTTAGTGATACTTTGACTTTCATCACCACAATTGAACAAGGGAAATATTGTTTTTAAGTCCTGCCAGTAGCTGTTACCATTAAAGGCGTAATCGCGCTCCATACCCGCATTAATTGCAACAGCCCGCACATATAATTGATCGCCGATACTTTTGATGGACATTATTCGAATCCACATATTTGCAATACAAGCAACACCGACAATAAAGCCGCCAATGCGCATCCAAATACGCTGGTCGTAAGAAAGGTTCATTTGCGTCCAAAAAGACAGCAAAATAGAAAGCACCGCAAGCCCTAATCCAGCTATCGCTAAACTGTGATTGAATGAGTATGCGCTGCGCTTTGAGAATTGCGAAATATGCTGCGCGACTCTATTTATATCATCCTTAGATTTAGCGGTTATTGTATGAGCCTTTAGCTCACCCAAATGCTCTTTTAAGATTTTGTTTCTTGAACTGCGCTGCATTAATCCTCTCACAATATCAACCATACTTAACAGGGACATTTGTTTTACATTGTTATCAACAAAACACGATGAAACTATATCACAGCACGTTGCGCTTCCATTTCATTTACTTATTGTTAAATGGCACGAGTGTATAGGAATCAAATACGAAAACACGAAAATATTTAAAAGCCTATTCCGCTTTACAGGAAAACCTTGTTAAACACTTGTTAATAAATTATATTGTTGTTAACTTTTTGATAACACTCGAATGTTGTAAAGATAGTATCTTAACAATCGATAGAATGAAGTAAAAGTAAACTTGGTTTGCGCAAATAGTGGTGTGCTGCGCTTCAAGACCATCAACAGCATTTAAAACAACCTTGTTGTAGCAGGAGTTAAAATGATTTTGAATCATTTATGGGGTATTTATACTCACCCAAAGGAAGAATGGCAAACAATTGATAAACGCCATGAATCTTATTTTTATTCTCTTAGCCATATTATCCTGATCGCTCTTATTCCTGCAGGCATGGCTTATTATGCCTCAGCCCATTTGGGTTGGGATATTGGTGCGGGAGCAACCGCTGATACCATAAAATTGACGCATAAAAGCGCAATGCAAATGGCGATAGCAATGTATTTTGGCTTAATTATTGGCGTCATCGCATTAGCAGTCATAATCAACGAATTAGCAAAATCATTTGACGCTTTTCCTACTTATACACAATCGCTAGAGCTTGCAGCGTATACAGCAACACCGATCTTTATGACTGGGTTTAGTGCATTCTATCCTGAGTTATGGTTCATTATGTGCATTGGTCTGGTGGGGCTGTCCTACTCTGTTTATCTGCTTTATTCAGGTGTGCCAATTATGCTACATATTCCCGAAGACAAAGGGTTTATATACAGTAGCTCGGTAGTAACCTGTGGTTTGGTTTTGCTGGTAATTTTGATGGCTTCATCTGTGATCCTATGGAGTGTCGGTGTCGGACCGCAATATATGTAAAAGTATAGTTCCATAACCAGTCAAAACGCGCAAGCAAGGTGATGCGTCTCTTTATTGGGCAGTAGGTCGTTTTATACTTGAGGACTCCCCCATGGGGGGGAGAAATTTATATAGTGTACAAAGTGGGTGTAATTGGGATTACTACAGGTAAATAGCGAGCTGCAACCGTTACAGTAGGGCTGACATCAACACTTCGTTAAAAGCACCCATGCAAAAAAGACGCTTAATGTGTACCCATATTATGCATTTCAAGATTACTCAACTCTTCTTGAATCACTGGCGATTTAATTTTTTCGCCTCTCGACTTATCGATACTTTCAAGGTAGTCCTGATTCACATCGCCAGTAATATAATTTCCGTCAAATACGGATGTTTCAAAGCGTGTAATTGCCGAATTTTCCTCGCGAACAGCGTCCACCAAGTCGTTAATGTCTTGAAAGATTAAGCCATCAGCTTTTATACATTCACAAATCTGTTCAATTTCACGGCCATAGGCAATTAATTCATTGGCCGACGGCATATCAATACCATACACGTTCGGGAAACGAATCTCAGGTGCAGCAGAAGCAAAATACACTTTATTTGCGCCTGATTCGCGGGCCATTTCAATAATTTGCTCTGAAGTTGTACCGCGCACAATTGAATCATCAACCAACAAGACGTTCTTTCCCTTAAATTCAGACGAAATAGCGTTAAGTTTACGACGTACTGATTTTCTTCGCTGCGTTTGCCCAGGCATAATAAAGGTTCGGCCAATATAGCGATTTTTAACAAAACCTTGGCGGTACGGCTTGTCTAAGGTGACCGCAATCTGCAGTGCCACATCCATCGACGTTTCAGGGATTGGAATAACAACGTCAATATCAATGTCAGCCCATTCTTTGGCAATTTTCTCACCGAGTTTACGGCCCATATTCACCCGAGATGCATAAACACTGATACCATCAATAAATGAATCCGGACGAGCAAAGTAAACAAATTCGAAGATACATGGGTTACAGCTTGGATTTTTTGCACACTGCTTAGTAAATAATTCACCCTTTTCATTAACATAAACCGCTTCACCTGGCGCTACATCTCTAACAAAAGTGAATCCAACTGAATCTAAAGCCACACTTTCAGAGGCAACCATATATTCTTCACCATACTCAGATTGGCGCTTACCTAGCACAAGAGGACGAATACCGAAGGGGTCTCTAAACGCAACCATACCGTTACCGATAATCGCGGCGACGACCGCATAAGCGCCTCTAATTTTAGTGTGCACAGTTTCTACCGCTGAAAAAATCTCTTCAGGTTTTACTTCAAAACCTGCTGCATTTTGTAGTGCATGAGCAAAGATATTCAACAGTAATTCAGAATCTGAGCTTGTGTTTATATGACGACGAGCAATACTAAAGACCTCGGCTTGGAGTTCATGTGCATTGGTCAAATTACCGTTATGCGCAAATGCAATACCGAATGGAGAGTTTACGTAAAAAGGCTGCGCTTCAGCAGAACTTGAAGATCCCGCTGTTGGATAACGAACGTGCCCTATCCCTACATTGCCCGTCAAGCGCTTCATGTGACGAGTGCGGAATACATCTCTCACCAAACCGTTTTCTTTGCGTAAGTGAAACATCCCATTATCAATTGTCATGATGCCTGCAGCATCTTGGCCACGATGCTGAAGTACAGTTAACGCATCATAAATGTCTTGATTAACAGGGCCTTTACCAACAATACCAACGATACCACACATAAAAAACCTTTTATTTTGTTGGAGAGAGGAAGCTGGAACTCCCTTTCACGTATTCAAAAAACCATTCGATAATGACTGAAAACTCAGGCACCAATATAGATTGCAGCCACCACTCGCTACCCGCAAATGGTGTAAACGTGTCCATGAAAAAAAGCAAAGCGCTAATAATAAGCACACCGCGCAATGCACCAAAGACAGCGCCCAAAGCTCTATCCGTGCCACTTAATCCGGTCGCTTTGACTAATTGAGAAAACACATAATTAATAAGCGCACCGATAATTAATGTCGACACAAACAGGATCGCAATAGCTACCCCATTTCTGAACAATTCATCAGAAATTTGAGTCAAAAATTTTGCAAGTTGAGGATAAAGTTGGCTTGAGATGATAAATGCAGAGAACCAAACAACCAAGGAGATGGCTTCTTTGACAAAGCCACGGATGACGCTGATGACGGCAGATAGTGCAATGATGCCTAAAATGGTGAAATCAAACCAATTCATATAAAAGATGCGTCTTAGGTTGAAGTTCTGTCATAAACCTTTTCTAAACATTGGTGCGACCAACAATATTGGCAAGCCCGACATTAATAATTGGTTCTAATTTGGCGCGCATTCTACCAGAAGGTGTGATTCAGTCCAATCATAAAATAGATAAATAGCGTGGTTTTTTAGATTAGTTGGATACAACATCGAATGTGGTCACCTTACCAGTCAAACCCGTTGTCTCTTTCAGGTGAGGTAGTGCTAATTCTAATTTTTGTTTATCTAGCTCTGGCCCAACAAATACTTTTGTTAAACGTCCAGCGCTTGTTTGTACTTTTCGACTAAATGAACGATAGCCTGCTTTTTCGAGTTTTCTAAGTAAGTCATTCACGTTTTTTTGATTACCGAAACTGCCTAATTGAACTACCCAGCCCGCGTTATCATTCGCATTATCTGGCGCGCTCTTGGCTATTGTTTGCTTGGCAAGAGAATTTTCTTGCGCTGCAGGCTCAGCGTCAGCGCTGTTGACTACGACTTCTTTGGTCGCGTTGCTTTGACTATTAATTTCGTCAGATTTATCGCTAGTCTCCTGAGCAATCTGTGCTTGCTGCAACAGGGCATCGGCAGCTTGTTCATCAATGACGACAATTTCTCTGCGCGTCGCTTTTGCTACTGCTTCTGCAGGAAACGGATCGGGTGCAATGGCTGATAAATTAGAATTTGAGCGCGGAAAATCCACAAAAGTTTCAGTGTTCGTTTGCTTTTTGCCGTCCAAATAATCGGGCAGAAATATAACCGTCACGGCAACCAGGATAACCGTTCCTACAAGCCTGTTTTGTAACGCATTTGACACTGATGTTTCCCCAACAAATTAATTCGAGTTGTTCACTTACGGTTGATTATGCACTAGCATGGTATTTGAGAACAGCCGCAACGGTCAAAAAAGATCCCATCACTAGAATAATATCATTTGCTTGGGCATTGATTAAGGCTTGTTTGAATGCCAAATCGACTGCCTCAAACGGTTCTATTTTTGCATTCGTGTTCAGTCCGCCACTGGTTTGAAGCGCCCTAACCAGTCGTTCAGCCTTCTCTCCTCTATTAGTGGGCAGAGCCGCACAATACCAATGCGCTTTGATATCTGAAAAAACTTGTAAACTAATTTCGATGTTTTTATCTTTTAACATGCCTACCACTATGTGACAGGTATCAAAAGCATAGGTTCTAATTAAACGACTCAATTGCATTGCACTATCTTCATTGTGCGCAACATCGAGTATCACTGTGCAATACTCGTTAGCTTTTTGCTGACGTAAAATATGGTGGCGTCCTAAAACTTGTGTTTTGTCTATCAACGCCTGTAAATCAGTTGTTCTTGCCAAGAATGGAAATGCAGTTTTCACCTTATTGCTTACTACATTATCGCTTTTCGAAAATGCAGAATGGCTTAAAGCACTTACTGCAGCCAAAGCGGTGGCAACATTCTGTTTGGGTATTTTAGCGTTTTTCGTTGAAAACTGATGGCCCTGAATACTAATGAGATCAGCGGCTTCATCAAATATAAAATCTTGGCCACGGCAAATTAGCTTTGCACCTATTTGTTGGGCATGGTCTAGCATTGATTTTTGCGGTGTTGCTTCGCCAATGATTGCTGGCTTGTTAGTGCGAAAAATGCCTGCTTTTTCAAAGGCTATTTTTTCTTTCGTATCGCCTAACCAATCTTGATGATCGAGTCCAATACTAGTGATAACAGCTATGTCTGTGTCAATAACGTTGACTGCATCTAGTCGTCCACCTAAACCCACCTCTAGTATCACGACATCAACCTTTTGCTCTGAAAAAGCGCTCAAAGCAGCCAACGTAGCGAACTCGAAATAGGTAAGGCTTATATCGTGTTGCGCAGGGTCTTTTCGACTCGTGTCTATTTGCTCAAAAATATCGCACAGCATTTTTTCTGAAATCAAATTCCCATCTAAACGAATCCTTTCACAAAAATTGACGAGATGGGGCGAGCTGTAGACACCGACAGTCAAACCAGCATGCAAACAAATTTGTTCAATCAGCGCACAGGTAGTCCCTTTGCCATTAGTACCACCGACAGTAACGACAAACTGCTCTGTGAAGTCAATATTCAGTCGTTTTACTAGGTCCTTAGTACGAGACAAGCCCATATCAATTTCCTTGGTATGGGCTTGTTCGATGTAAGTCAACCAATCAGATAGACTTGAGTATTTATTCATGTTCGATGTTTATCTACTTTAAATTAACTAAGCGTTTATCAGCATGATTATGATGTAATTTGGATAGCACAGAAAAAAGTTTATCTCTCATCAATCGACGATCGACGATCATGTCTATCGCACCTTTTTCGATTAAAAATTCGCTTCTCTGGAAACCTTCAGGTAGGGTTTCGCGCACAGTTTGTTCGATAACTCGAGGGCCAGCAAAGCCAATTAGCGCTTTTGGTTCGGCAACGTTAATATCACCAAGCATTGCTAAACTTGCAGAAACACCACCCATCGTTGGATCAGTTAATACCGAAATATAAGGCAAGCCTTGCTTACTCATTTTCGCTAACGCAGCACTTGTTTTCGCCATTTGCATTAGTGACAACAAGGCTTCTTGCATACGCGCACCGCCGCTTGTAGAAAAGCACACGAGAGGGGTGTTATTTTCCAAGCAAGAATTCACTGCAGCGACAAATTTTGCACCAACAACAGACGCCATTGAACCGCCCATAAAAGCAAATTCAAAGCTCGCTACAACAACCGGCATACCGTTAAGTTTGCCTTTTACAACAACCAACGCATCTTTTTCATTCGTTGTTCTCTGCGCTGCAGTAATCCGATCTTTGTATTTTTTACTGTCCTTAAACTTGAGTATATCTTGAGGCTCAAAATCTGCTGCAATTTCTTCGCGATCTTTCGCATCTAAAAATGCATTAATTCGAGCGCGCGCTGTTATGCGCATATGGTGATCGCATTTTGGACAAACTTCTAATTGTTTTTCCAATTCGGTTTTGTAAAGCACTGCATTACAAGAACCACACTTCGTCCAAATACCTTCGGGCACATTACTTTTAGTTGAAGACTGTGTACGTGGAAGTATTTTCTCAATCCAACTCATTAACCATTCCTATTTTTAATTCTTAACTAGACGCGCTCTGCTGCTCGTATCAAATCTCAGGCATTGTCACCGCCTGCGCAGTGTCCGTTATAACCGGATTTTACGACATTCTTTAGCGCTTAGCCGTGTATTAAATCATACTATTGTGGAATGACGAAAGTAAAACTGGTCTAAGAAGTACTTAAGTCGTCACTATAGCTATAAAAATATGGGACCAAATAAGCTTGTTGGCATATCAAACTCTTGTGGATAAATGACATTAACTAGGTATAGACCATTTGGTCTAGCAGTGGTTCCAGCTGCTTTACGATCTTTTGCATCCAACGTATCTTTCATCCAAGAAACGGGTTCCTCATGTGTGCCTACTCTCACCAATGAGCCAACAATATTTCGCACCATATGATGTAAAAACGCATTTGCCGCGACTTCAACAATAACGTAATCGCCCTTGCGGATCACCGAAATTTCTTCCATACGGCGCACTGGCGACTTCGATTGGCAATTAGCTGCACGAAATGAAGTGAAGTCGTTATCGCCAACCAAACACTGCGCTGCTTCATGCATTTTAGTCACATCTAAAGGATAGTAAATGTGCGTAATACCCGCATGTAATATAGCTGTGCGCAAGGGATGGTTATAAATAATATATCGGTAACGCCTAGACCTCGCAGAAAATCGAGCATGAAACGAGTCTGTCGTAACCTTCGCCCACTTTACAGCGATATCCTTTGGCAAGTGCGTACAAACGCCTCGCGTCCAAGCTTTGATCGGTCGGTTAACCTGCGTATCAAAATGAACAACCTGATAGGTTGCATGCACACCAGCATCAGTCCGTCCTGCACAAGTAACAACAACAGGTTCCAAGGCTATCTTCTCTAACGCTTTTTCAAGACATTCTTGCACACTGATAAAACTATTTTGACGCTGCCATCCATAATAATTGGAACCGTCATATTCTATGCCTAAAGCTATTCGCATGGTAATAAAATCGCTATCTTCAAGTTACTTCTTCGTTCGAGCTTGCGTCGAGTTTCTTCGGCCCTGCCCAGCTTTATTTAGTTTGTGCTTTTTAACCGAGCGACGCATTCTACTCAATCTCGTATGGTCTAGTTTTTCGTCTTTATGATTCAACATCGTTTCAGTTTCGTTGGGCAACTGCACCATTTTTCTTAATTGATTGACCTTTTCGAGGTCCAATTCAATCCAAGCACCTTGTGGTAAGCGCTTTTGCAGATCTAAGTTACCGTAACGCACGCGCATCAATCGACTAACCTGAACGCCCTGTGACTCCCACAATCGCCTTACTTCTCGGTTTCTTCCTTCGGATAAGGTGACATTAAACCATTGGTTTTGGCTTTCATCATCAGTTGGTCGGACATGTATATGAGTAAATTTCGCCATACCGTCGTCAAGCTCAACGCCCTTTTGCAAATCTCTCAGCATGTGTGGGGTAACTTCACCAAAAATTCTAACTGCATACTCTCGTTCAATCTCGTGGCGGGGGTGCATCAAACGGTTTGCTAATTCGCCATCGTTGGTAAATAACAAAAGGCCACTGGTGTTAATATCAAGTCGACCAACCGCTATCCAGCGGTCTGCTATTATTTTTGGCAAGCGCTCAAATACGGTTGCTCTGCCCTCTGGATCGTTGCGTGAGCAAAGTTCACCTTCTGGCTTGTTATACATCAATATGCGACACGCTGATTTTTCGCCACTGCGCGAGATTAAATGTCCGTCTATTCGAAGCTGGTCAGTTAATGTAACGCGATCGCCTAAGCTGGCTATTTGGCCATTAACCGAAACCCGTCCTTCTTGAATCCAGCGTTCCATTTCTCTTCTCGAACCAACGCCATTATTAGCAAGTGCTTTTTGTAACTTTTCTGTATCTTGACTATCCGTCATGTTTTTTCTTCACTTAATTTGATGTTAAATTTCATGTTGAAATTCAATAAAACGTGTAGAGCGCAATTATCTGTATCGTTCAACTTTGGTTTTCAAAAAGAACGGTAAATTCATCGCGCCCTACTGTAATTTTTCACTGTTTGCTTGACTACTTATCAAATGTTTATTTAGCATCTCTGTTTGAGATTGGTCGTCAGTTATATTTGCAGTACTTATGTCAGCGGCATTCGTGTCCGCTGCAACCATCGCTTTCTCTAAGTTTTCGGTAAAATCATCCGCAGAGGGCAATTCGGCCAGTGTTGATAATGAAAAATAATCTAAAAATGTTTTTGTTGTCGCTAAAAGCGCTGGTCTGCCCGGCACTTCTTTATACCCAATCTCTTTAATCCAGTTTCTCTCTGAGAGAGATTTGACTATGTGGCTGCTCACCGACACGCCTCTAATCTCTTCAATTTCGCCACGGGTTATTGGCTGGCGGTAAGCAATAAGCGCCAACGTTTCCAGCATAGCGCGACTGTATTTAGGTGCGTTCTCCTGCCAAAGCTTGCTTAACATTACGCCCAGAACTTCATTAGACTGAAAACGATATCCACTTGCTACTTTCACTAGCTGTATGCCGCGAGACGCATAATCTAGCTCGAGCTCTGAGAGTACTTTCTTGATTTGCACCTTAGACACAGTGAAATCACTTAAAAATGTTGCTCTCATGACATCGATGCTAAGAGGCTCGTCGGCAACAAAAATACCCGCTTCAATTAGTTGCTTTAACTGAGTGTCGTTAATTTTTTGCATCGGCGATATTTTACCCTATTTTAGCTTAGGCGACTGCGTTAATTCAGGGCACTCACTCATTTTCGTAAATATCGTGCCATAGTATTGTAAGCGCCAACCTTCAGATTTTGCGAAGTTTACACTTCTGTATACTCGATTTCACTTAACTTAACGTGAATATGGGTAAATGCGCCCTCTTGAGAACACAGAATCGCACCACGTTTGACCAACTCCAAAAGGGCAATAAACGTAACTATTACTCCCGCTTTACCCTCAGACAAGGACACCAGACTGGTTAGGTCTGTATAGGTTTCATGGTTGAGTTTTTGCAAAATATAAGACATGCGTTCACGAGTAGACAGCGCTTCCTTTGCAATCTGGTGGTGCTCAAAAGCTTGTGCGCGCTGCAAAACCGACTGAAAAGCATAGGCTATTTCTTGCATAGTTACCTGCGGAAAATGTTTAATGACCTGCACGTTATCGCTAGTTTGTGCTGTCGCTTGAAAATTGTCTCGCTCCATTCTTGGAGCAGCATCCAATAGTTCAGCCGCTCTTTTAATTTGCTCATACTCTCTCAAACGCCGGACTAACTCTGCACGAGGGTCGTCTTCTTCAGGCGTGTCGTCATGCCTTGGCAGCAATAAACGCGACTTTATTTCAGCTAACGTAGCCGCCATAAGCAAGTATTCGCCTGCCAGTTCCAACTCGACTTCAGTCATTACCTCAACATATTGCATAAATTGCTTGGTAATTTGCAATACCGGCAACTCAACAATATCGAACTTTTGACGACGAATAAGATACAACAATAAATCGAGGGGGCCTTCAAATCTCTCCAGTATTACTTCAAGTGCATCAGGAGGGATATAGAGATCTTCTGGTTTATCAACAAACGCTTCGCCATTAACAAAAGCCAATGCTAGGGAGTGCTGCTCTGTTATTTGAGCAACAGCTAGTGCAACCTTATTAATAGACTGCGTATCGTTTTGATTCATTCAAAAGGCGATGGATCGCCATTTCCAACACGAATAACATCAGTTCCACCTTCTGACATATCGATGACTGTAGTGGGTTCCTCACCTAGGTAACCGCCATGAATAATTAAGCCGACTAACTTTTCTAGCTTGTCTCTAATTTCTTCAGGATCAGTTTCAGCCATTGAAGCATTTGGTAATATTAAGGTGGTTGACATCAAAGGTTCGCCTAGTTCTTCGAGCAGAGCCAGTGCAATAGAGTTATTAGGAACCCGGATACCGATGGTCTTACGCTTTGGATTTTGCAAACGTTTTGGCACTTCTTTAGTTGCTTTGAGAACAAAAGTATAGGGCCCTGGTGTGTTGTTCTTAATTTGCCTAAATGCCGCGTTATCGATCCTCGCGTATACAGACAGCTCAGACATGTCTCGGCACATCAGCGTAAAATTATGATCTTTGCCAATATCCCGGATGCGGCAAATTTGTTCAAGTGCTTTTTTGTTTTCCATCTGACATCCTATGGCATAACCAGAATCTGTTGGATAAACAATCACCTCGCCTGCTTTTATAATTTCACAAGCCTGTTTGATTAGCCTAACTTGCGGATTATCTGGGTGAACATAAAAAAACTGGCTCATTGCACTACCTCTTTAGATCTCGCTAAATTCCAATTATGCCAAACCGGCTTGCACGACAGCGGGATGTCCAAACGGCGACCTAGCTCAGTAAAACGACTTGGAAAATGAAAGTCAGATCCTACCGACGCAAGCAAAGCATTGTCAGACATAATCTCTTGTAATAATTTTTTCTTATCTGCCGACATGTTCGGATGTGTTATCTCCATCGCATCGCCTCCCCATTTTGCAAACTCGGAGACTAACCTGCGCAGCCATTTTGTGCTCATATCATAGTGCCCGGGATGGGCTAATACCGCTTGGCCGCCAGCGTCATGTACCCATTCAATAGCTTCCTGGATGCTAATCCACTTAGGAGTGACATGCGCTTTTTTATTCTTAGCTAAATACGCACTAAATGCGTGTTGAGGATGCGTACAAATTGATTTTTGCACCAACGCTTTGGCAATATGATTCCTCGAAATCTGAGCGCCATCGGCAATCTCCAGAGCAAGCTCATAAATACCTTCGTGCCCACATTTAGCTAATTTCTGACAAATTCGCTCAGCTCGTTTATCACGTTCAGCAAGTTGCCCCTCTAAACGTTGCAGAAAAACGGGGTCATCTTTATTCACTCGCAGTCCAACGATATGAATATCGAACCCATGCCAAGACGTCGAGAGCTCAATACCCGCAATAATGCTTAATTTCATATTGCTATTTTTTGCGTATTCAGAGGCAATGCCAATGCCGGCAACGGTATCGTGATCGGTAATAGCAAGTACATCGACCTGCATTTGTTGGGCACGTTGCACCAATTCAACAGGCGTAAGTGCGCCATCTGAACAAGTTGAGTGACAATGTAAATCTATTTTCAAAACATTTTCTTCTTAAATTTTGCAACTAAAACGGTCAATAGGCTTGACATAAAGACCGATTTGTTTTCTCCTATGCAGTATACATGAAAGCAAAACGTATAAATACGGATTAGCTCAAATACAAACACGAAAACGCAAATTATGAGAGCACGGTGAAAAAAATTCAAACACAACTTACAGCATCCAATTTTGCAGTGTCGCGTGCAAAATCGAATAATGTTCGTCAAACAAATGTTTGGTGGTGGCACAAGCTCAACTAAGGGCTGTGTAAACGTGTTCGTTTCGCAAAATTAAAGCCCGTTTCACGGGCTTTTTTTTTGATTCATTTTTGCCCAAAAATAAAAATATAAAAATCAAGCAAGTAAAAATGAGATAATGCGTAGTGGCCAATTCAGCGGCTTCAAGTAGTAATAGAATAAACAAGAACGAGAGTAAAAATGAGTTTAGCAGAATTAGGACAACTACCCGGTCAGGTTGAAAGTATCATTATTGAAGGACCCTACGTAAGTGACCCACTATTGGCTTATCAAGCACTTGGCAAAGAAAATAGTTTATTGCTGGAATCAGCTGAAATTGATAGCAAAGCAAATTTAAAGAGCTTGCTATTAATTGACGCCGCCATCCGCATACAATGCAATGAACAGAATGTCACCATTACTGCCCTTACGGCGAACGGCCTATCGGTGTTGCCGCTCTTAGTTGAAACGTTAAGGCCTTATTATTTAAAACAAGACGCATCTGAAGGGACCATTCGTTTTGAGTTTCCCCCTGCTGATCAAAATCTAGATGAGGACTCTCGTCTTAAGCAAGCTAGCGTATTCGACGTGTTGCGCGCCTTGACTGAGCATATTCAAACCTTGCGGGACCACCCTCATGCACTCTTTTTGGGCGGCGTATTTTCATATGACCTGTTTGGTACATTTGAAAAACTGCCTGAGGCCATCTTTGGCGACAACAACTGCCCAGAATATGTGTTCTATCTGGCTGAAACCTTACTACTCATTGATCATCAAAACACACATACACAGATAATCGGTTCGGTGTTTAGCGGCCCTCATGTTGCGCAACACTACTTTAATATTCATCAACGGATAGAGCAGATAAAGCATGAATTGGCAGCGCTGCCTTTAGAAATAACTGCGGCTGAAACAGTAACCAACATTGCATTAAAAGTAGACAAATCTGACGAGGCATACTGTGCAGACGTTATTGCATTAAAAGAACACATCTTAGACGGTGACATTTTTCAAGTTGTGCCGTCTCGGTCTTTTAGTTTACCGTGCCCTTCTCCATTAGCCGCTTATCAACAATTGAAGATACAAAATCCTTCTCCTTATATGTTTTATTTGAATGACCAAGATTTCATTATGTTTGGCGCGTCACCTGAGTCAGCTTTAAAATATGACAAAGGTAGCAATGTAGTAGAGGTTTATCCAATTGCAGGGACTCGCCCTCGCGGTAAGCGTCCAAGCGGTGCCATCGACTATGATTTAGATAGTCGATTAGAGCTAGACCTGCGCCAAGATGAAAAAGAAAAATCAGAACATATTATGCTGGTTGATTTAGCTCGTAATGACGTTGCAAAAGTTAGCAAGGCTGGCACCAGACATGTCAAAGATCTCCTGAAGGTCGACAGGTATTCGCATGTCATGCACCTAGTTTCTCGCGTTATTGGCGAATTACGAGACGACCTAGACGCACTGCACGCCTATCAAGCTTGCATGAATATGGGGACCTTAGTAGGCGCTCCCAAAGTCAGCGCCGCCTCATTAATTAGAAATATCGAGAAACAGAAGCGCGGCAGCTATGGCGGTGCAGTAGGTTACATCAACGGTAATGGCGACATGGATACCTGTATTGTGATCCGCTCCGCTTTCGTCAGATTAAAAACAGCTTATATTCAAGCAGGTGCCGGCGTTGTAAACGATTCGATACCACAAGCTGAAGCAGACGAAACTCGAGCAAAAGCACAAGCAGTAATATCCGCAATCATAGCAGCGCACGCGCCTAAACCTGATTCAAAAAAGCTCACTGATAACGAAAATATTGGCGGTAAAACGCAACAAGGAGAGTCAGCATGAGCAGTAACATTAACCTAGTGCTGATTGACAATATCGATTCCTTTACCTATAACCTCGTTGATGAAATTAGAAGCTTAGGCATTGACATGACGATTTATCGTAATACGGTAGCACCGCAAACCGTGCTCGATAAATTAGCAGAATATGAAAAAATTGGTCCCACCCTATTAATGCTTTCGCCCGGACCAGGTGCACCAGCTGACGCTGGCTGCATGCCCGAGCTACTGCAAAAGGTACGCGGCAAATATCCGGTGCTTGGCATATGCTTGGGCCATCAGGCAATAGTGGAAGCTTATGGTGGCGTTGTGGCAAGAGCACCCACGGTAATGCATGGTAAGGCTTCACAAATGAGCTATGATGAGAGCGTAGAAGCACAGTCCATTTTTGCAGGTTTGCGCAATCCCTTATCAATTGCCCGTTATCACTCGTTGGTTGCTACTGAAATACCTGATAGTTTGCAGATTATAGCTAACATAGATGGTTTGGTTATGGCAGTTTTACAAGCGAATGATAGAATGCTGGGTTTTCAGTTTCATCCTGAATCAATACTGACCTGTGCTGGCAGTGTATTACTAATGCAAAGCATTGCATTTTTAGCCGGTACATCGGAACAACATGATTCAGCAGAGTAATCTAAAGAAACGAAAATCTTAGCTTACAAAAATAGTATCGGGTCACGCAATGATAATGGACGGATAGGTTAAAAGAGACATGAAAGCAGTGAATACACGATCTCGTGAAATGGCCTTTGGGCCGCAAGATATGCTCAACGCATTAGAGAAACTTTATGCCCAGCAATCATTAAGTTTTGTTGAAGCAGAAGCGGTGTTTAACCGTGTAATGCTCGGAGAGGTAAGTGAAGTTGAACTGTCTGCATTGTTGGTTGCATTAAAGATAAAAACTGAAAGCATTGACGAAATAGCGGGTGCCGCATCAGCGATGGTCAGCAATGCGAAACCGTTTCCACGACCAGCATACAACTTTAGCGACATTGTTGGCACTGGGGGTGATGGCCATAACACCATTAATGTATCAAGCGCAGCCGCGGTGGTCGCTGCTAGCTGTGGTGTCAAAGTGGCGAAACATGGCAACCGAAGTGTCTCGAGTAAATCAGGTTCATCCGACCTTTTCGCTGCCTTTGGCTTAGCCTTAGATATGAGTCCTGAGACTGCCCGTAAATGTCTTGATGAGGCAAATTTGTGCTTTTTAGCTGCACCTGCGTATCATTCTGGTGTGAAGTATGCCATGCCGGTTCGCTTAGCGTTAAAAACCAGAACCTTGTTTAATATTTTAGGCCCCTTGGCTAATCCGTCCAGACCGACGCATAGCCTCTTGGGTGTCTATACACCGAACTTGCTTGACACATATGCGCAAACATTGGTGGCCTTAGGACATAAACGAGCATTGGTCGTTCACGGCAGCGGGCTTGATGAACTTGCGCTGCATGGCAGCAGCCAAATTGTAGAAGTCAACAACGGAGCCATAACGAAAAGTGAAGTGGCCCCTGCTGATTTTGGTTTGAGCAATTATTCGTTGAATGCTATCGAAGGTGGTGAGCCTGAGCAAAACAGAGCGCTCATTGCGGATGTTTTCAATGGCCAAGGAAAATCTGCTCATACTGCAGCTATCGCCATGAATGCAGCAGCATTGATTAAATTAAATGCGATGGCAAATACGTATAAAGAAGCTTGCGACATGGCGATGGCCTCGATAGAAGCCGGTAAGCCTATGCAGACAATTGAAACAGCTGCGCAGTTAAGCCAGATGTGAACTGTCAGTACAAGGTAAAGTTAAAAATGTTAATCCTATCAACTGGAAGATGTAAGAGAGTATTGTGGCTAAAAACGTATTAGAAAAAATTGTTGATGACAAAAAAGTGGAAATCGCACAACGAAAAATTGATTTCCCACTGAGCGATTTTATCGACACACTATCGCCTTGTAGGAAGGACTTTTTTGCTGCTTTAGCTGCGCCTAACGCGAGTTTCATTCTTGAATGCAAAAAAGCGTCACCATCCAAGGGCTTGATAAGAGAAAATTTCGACTTAGACGAAATTATTGCAGCTTACGCGCCGCATGCTAGCTGCTTCTCGGTATTAACTGACGAAAAGTATTTTCAAGGTAAATTTGAATACCTCGACTACATAACATCAAGAGTGACACAACCGGTCATCAATAAAGATTTTTTTGTCGATGAATATCAAATCTATCTTGCTCGCTACCACAATGCTGATGCAGTGTTATTAATGCTCTCAGTGTTGAACGATGAGGAATTCAAAACCTTAAGCGCGCTTACTCACAAACTAGGCATGGATGTGCTTACGGAAGTCAGTAATGAAGAGGAAGTACATAGAGCCTTAGCGCTGAATGCCAACATTATTGGTATTAATAATCGTAATTTACGTGATTTAAGCACCGATCTTGCGACAACAGAGCGCTTGGTACCACTGATCACGAAAAATGGTTTTGACGGCGTTATTTTATCTGAATCAGGCATTTATCAGCATTCAGAAGTGCAACGTCTGAGTCCGCTTGTAAACGGTTTCTTAGTGGGTAGCGCTTTAATGGCAGAAACGAATTTAGTGAACGCCGTTGAAAAGCTGATATTCGGCGAAGTGAAAATTTGTGGCATCAATTCAGTCGAGAATGCGCTAAAAGTAATGGCGACTCCCGCAAGCTATATCGGCTTGATTTTCGCCACTAAGTCGCCTCGTTACGTTTCTATTGAGCGCGCACTGGAAATAGCAAACCTTGGCGATAGCAAAAAACGTGTCGGTGTGTTTTTAGATAATCCTATAGAAATGGTTGCTGACTACGCACGCAAATTAACGCTATCTGCTGTGCAGCTGCACGGCAATGAATCATTAGAGTATATCCAGACGTTGCGCACGATGCTGCCAGAGTCATGCGAAATTTGGGCGGTCGAGTCAGTATTGCAAAACCAAGTAGACCTCACTGATTTTGTTAGCGATACACTGTCTGCAAAGCTCGAAATTGCCGATAAAGTCTTACTCGATTGTAAAGTTGGCGACCAAGTGGGCGGCACCGGCGCCACATTCGATTGGCAATTGTTAGAGGATGTGCCTCACAAACACAGACTGATATTAGCGGGCGGACTAACACCAACTAATATCAAGGCGGCTAAGCAAACCCACGTCGCCATACTAGACGTCAATTCAGGTGTTGAAGACTCACCTGCTGAAAAATCAGAATCCAAATTAAACAGTTTATTTAGCTTATTGAGAGAATACTAAGTCAAACTGTTTGGTTAAAATTAAAAGAAGCGAGCCTTAAAATGAATAAATTGGAAAGTAAATTCGGTGATTTCGGCGGCATGTATGTCCCAGAATTGCTCATTCCTGCCCTCGACCAATTAGAGCAGGCATTTTTAGATGCGAAAGATGACCCTAGTTTTCAAAAAGAATTTATGGGCTTATTGAAAGATTATGCAGGTCGTCCTACTGCGATGACACTAACCCGAAACATTGTGACAAATCCACTGGTTAAGCTATATTTAAAACGTGAAGATTTGTTGCACGGCGGTGCACATAAAACTAACCAAGTGTTGGGTCAGGCTTTATTAACCAAGCGCATGGGAAAAACTGAGGTTATCGCTGAAACTGGCGCTGGCCAGCATGGCGTAGCAACTGCTTTAGCCTGCGCACTATTAGGATTGAAAGCACGTATTTACATGGGTGCAAAAGACGTTGAAAGACAATCGCCTAATGTATTTAGAATGCGCTTGATGGGTGCCGAAGTTATTCCCGTTGATTCCGGCTCAGGCACCTTGAAAGACGCCGTTAATGAAGCAATGCGCGACTGGTCGGCTAACTACGATAAAGCACATTATTTGTTAGGCACCGCTGCGGGTCCTCACCCATTCCCGACCATCGTGCGTGAATATCATCGTATGATTGGTGAAGAAACCCGTGCACAAATTATGGAAAAAGAAGGTCGCTTGCCTGATGCTGTTGTTGCCTGTGTTGGTGGTGGCTCTAATGCGATAGGCATGTTCGCTGACTTCATTGATGAACCTTCTGTTCGCTTGGTCGGCGTAGAGCCTGCTGGTAAAGGTATTCACACTAAAGAACATGGTGCGACTATCGTAACTGGTACAAAAGGTATTCTGCACGGGGCTTACACCTATATTATGCAAGACGAAGATGGTCAAATTGAAGAGTCCTATTCCGTATCCGCTGGTTTGGATTACCCTGCGGTAGGCCCACAACACGCATTTTTAGCTGAAACGGGACGAGCTGAATATCATGCAATTACTGACGTAGAAGCATTGAATGCATTTCAATTGCTGGCTAAAAAAGAAGGTATTATTCCGGCTTTGGAACCCGCTCATGCCCTTGCTCACGCGCTGAATATGGCAGATGAAGCAACGGAAGAAACTATTATCGTGCTCAACTTATCCGGACGAGGTGATAAAGACCTAGCGCACGTTATTAGTATTTTAGGAGACGACCTATGAGTACCGCACGTTACGCCGATATGTTTGCTAACTTAAAAGCAAAAAATGAAGGCGCGTTTGTGCCTTTCGTCATGATTGGCGATCCAGACCAAGCTACATCCTTAGCTATTATCGATCAATTGGTAAAAAGCGGCGCTGATGCACTGGAACTGGGTATCCCCTATTCTGACCCCATTGCCGACGGCCCAACGATACAAAAAGCGAGTATTCGAGCCTTAGACAGTGGCATAAGGCCAAAGAACTGTTTTGAAGTACTCACGCAAATACGCAAACAGCATCCAACTGTGCCAATCGGCTTATTGCTATACAGTAACCTAGTCCTAGCCAACGGTATCGATAACTTTTATGAGCGAGCTGCGGCAGCGGGAGTCGACTCAATTCTTATTGCAGATGTACCGCTCAGAGAAGCAGACCGCTTTATCGCCATTGCAAAGCAGCACGACATTCAGCAAATCTTGATTGCGCCGCCAAATGCGAGTAACGAAACCTTGCAAGCCATCGGTGAGAAATCTGACGGTTATACCTATCTATTAGGTAGATCTGGTGTGACTGGTGCTGAAACTGCCGTAGAAATTCCAGCGGCGGAACTCATTGCAAAATTAACCCAATATAAGGTTGCTCCTCCACTGCTAGGTTTTGGTATTAGCACGCCAGAACAGGTAGCCAATGCCATTCAGTCAGGTGCAGCGGGCGCTATTTCAGGCTCTGCCACCGTAAATATCATTGAATCAAACTTAGCAGAC
The DNA here is from genome assembly GCA_965660625.1 of Glaciecola sp. GTDB lineage: Bacteria > Pseudomonadota > Gammaproteobacteria > Enterobacterales > Alteromonadaceae > Glaciecola. The sequence goes on from CBFIAR010000015.1 coordinate 63,253, forward strand.
AAAGATAAAATGCTGGTGGAATTAGGCAAGTTTGTAGCCAAAATGAAGGCTGCTACAATACTATAGTTAATGCTGGGCTTGTAAAACTTAAACCTTTGCACACAAGGTATATTGGAAAACTAAGCTCGTCAAAAAAGGAGAACTTATGTGGTATGTTATTTACGCTGAAGATGTTGAGAACAGTTTAGCGATAAGAATGGAAGCCAGACCGGCGCATTTAGAGAGAATTAGTGCATTGGTGAATGAAGGACGCGTTTTAGTTGCGGGACCAACGCCCGCAATTGACAGTGAGGATCCAGGAGCAGCAGGCTTCACTGGTTCCTTGATTATTGCGCAGTTTGAGTCCTTACAAGATGCCCAAGAATGGGCGCAAGCAGATCCATATGTAAGCGCAGGTGTGTTTAAATCAGTCACCGTCAAACCTTATAAAAAAGTGCTGCCATAAACTAAGCAACTCGGGACAGTATAAACAATATGGCTGTATTTATTACCCACAATATTAGTATTGAGGAAAGCGAATTCAATCTGTCCGCCACTCGCTCGCAGGGAGCTGGCGGACAGCATGTCAATAAAGTTGCGACAGCCATATACCTACGTTTCGACATCAATCAATCATCACTTCCAGATAAAATCAAAGAAAAACTGCTGAGCAGCAATGATTCACGCATTACATCCGATGGCATTTTAGTCATTCGAGCTCAAAGTCATCGCACTCAAGAACAGAACAAACGAGATGCAATTAAACGCCTTGCAGAGGTAATTAAAGAAAGTACCTATGTGAAGCCTCTAAGAAAACCAACGAAACCAAGCCGCTCATCTCAACGCAAACGAATGGATAGCAAAACAAAAAGTGGTCAGCAAAAACAGTTGAGAAAGAAAATTGATATTTAGTTTTTCCAAAATGCGATAAATTTCCGGAATGACGCTGCAAATCCGCGACATCTCGAATTACGCATTTTACTAAATATAAAATGACGCTTCTACGCTGTTCACTGTCGTGATAATGTTAGCAAGGTGATGCTGCGACGAAGGCTCTGTGCCGCAAAAATTAAAAGGCGATATCTATTCAGCTTAAGTTCAGCGAAAGCCTGCATAATAGCCTATAGAAATTCGGAATAACGTCATCCAATTTTAGAAAACGATATTTATGAACATTCATTGAACAAATAAGTAGGTACCTCACATTGACAACGCCGCGCGCAGTTTTTTTAGCTTTTACGCTTGTTTTAGCCAGTCAGATGATCGTGGTGCCTGTTGCAGTGGCTAAAGATAAAAAAGAGCAAGCTAAAATAAGCAAGTCACAGGCTGCACAGTTAGCTCAGCAAGCATTTTCCGGTAAAGTGCTCAAGGTAGAGATGCGTGGAAATGTCTATCGCGTGAAAATTCATCAAGCATCCGGAAGAGTTGTGTATGTCACTATAGACGCAACCACGGGTAAAGTGCGTTAATAAGAGGTTTACTTCATGCCTAAATATCGCTCTTTCAATCCAAGATACGTAAACGGAGTTATCCATGCGAATTCTAATAGTCGAAGATGATAGCCGATTGTTACTTCAACTTGACCAGTATATGCAGTCACAGGGATTCAGTGTCGATCTCGCCGATGATGGTGATAAAGCCCTATATCAACTAAAAGAATATAACTACGACCTGGCGATCATTGATGTTGGATTACCCATCATTGATGGCTTTGACGTTGTGAAACAAGCTCGTGCTAGCCATATTTCCTGTCCTATTATTATTTTAACTGCCCGAGACAGATGGCAGGAGAAGGTGAAAGGCTTGGAATCTGGTGCCGACGACTACTTAACCAAGCCTTTCGTTCATGAAGAGCTATTGGCAAGAGTAAAAGCCTTAATTCGACGCAGCGCAGGCCAAGCTAGCCCGATAATGCACAAAGGCCCGCTTTCCTTGGATACCAGCGCCAATCAACTTTACGTTAACGAAAAGCCCATCGAATTGACCGCCTACGAATACAAAGTCATTGAATACTTAATGATGAACCCGAACAAAGTCGTTTCAAAAACAGAAATGGTAGAGCATATATATGATCAAGACTTTGACTTAGACAGCAACGTCATTGAGGTATTCGTTGGTAGACTAAGACGCAAACTTGATAAAGATAACCTTATAAAACCCATTGAAACACTGCGTGGCAGAGGTTATCGACTCAATACTAGTTTGCGTTAAATGATCACTCGCATGAAAAGTTGGTCGATAATCGGTCGTATTTTCTTAACTTGCTTCCTGTTTGTCGCTATCTTTTTTCCGGCAATCATATTCTCAATGCAAAATGCATATGAGCGCAGCTTAATGATGGCCAAGCGAGAAGAACTATCAACCATAGCATTTGCCATGATTTCTGAGTTTGAATTTGAAGAAGGCCAAGTTGTCATGCCTTTGCGTCTTTTTGTAGAAGACTTAAATTTACCTGCTTCAGATTTAGTGGCAACAATACAGTGGCGTGGTCAACAAGTTTGGCAATCACAATCTGCTATCAACAACGACATTGATTCGCGTATGTTCAACGCTCTATACGAACAAACAGACAAGCAATCACCTATTGAGACGCTTTTTTTACCCAACTTCGATGGAAAGGATCCGCATTTTGCCCTGTCAAAGAAAGCGGAATTTTTTATTGATGGCAATTTTGAAGAAGTCAGTTTTTTAGTGATCAATAATAAAAATACGTATCAGCGCGAGCTAAGCACGTTTATCAATCGCTTGTGGTGGTGGATTGCTGTTTTGGGCCTGATATTACTCGGTTTAATTGCGCTTTCACTGCGCAGCGTCTTTATGCCAATGCAAAATATCATCTCACGTATTGGCGAAATTGAAGAAGGTAAAATCGATCAAATTAACGATGATTATCCGCCCGAACTGCAACCACTGCAAAATAGTATTAACAAATTACTTAATAGTGAAAAACAACAAAGGGAACGCTATAAAAAAAGCTTAGACGATTTAGCGCACAGTATTAAAACTCCTCTGAGTATTATTCTAGGTCAAAGCAACTTAAGCAAAGAAATTAAAGAACCCGTGCTGCATATTGACATGATTGTTAAGCGTCAGCTTAAACGAGCAACCATCAATGTGGTCGGTTATTTACCTAGTATTGACGTTGCACCAGTGACACAGTCCTTGCTTGACGCCATGGCGAAAATTCACTCACAAAAGTCATTGACACTGCTATCGTACATGCCTAAACCCGCCCCACTCTCAATCGACCAGACCGACTACATGGAAATACTCGGCAATTTGCTAGATAACGCCTGCAAAGCAGCCACATCTTCAGTAAGAGTCAGCTATGAAAAAAACACGATGTCTACAATCGTCTGTGTGCAGGACGATGGAAACGGTATGTCGGCGTCAGCCATTTCGGAAATCACCGAACGAGGTCGACGTCTGGACACTTATTCAGACGGGCAAGGACTTGGATTAGCCTTGGTTGTTGATATGCTGGAAAGCTACGGTGGTGAATTGCGGATACACAGCGAGCTGAATAAAGGCAGTAGGTTTTGTATGGTGCTGCCGCAGCAACGTTTTTCAAAAATACTCAATAAGTAAACAAGCCCGCGTTCATTTATTACTGAACATTCATACATATTAAGGCGATTTATGAAAAAGTCACTTTTAAAATCAATGCGTTTAAAGCAAGTTACCATTATCGCCAAAAATACAAAGTTCCATGGTCTTTGGCTATTACTTCTCTCAAGGTAACCCTTTAATCTTTTCTTATGTTCAATGCGTGGATTGCAAAGCTACCCACCAATGTCCGCCTTCATAATGATCACCAACGAGATTCGGTTTACGTGCCCATATCGAGTATGGCTGTTTTGGTAGTGACGGCTTCTGGTTCGTCACTCGACAGCAGTATTGCTAGCCACTTAGTTTCTTCTCTCGATTCAAGCGCTATTTTAACAACCATTGTTAGCGGGACTGAAAGTAACATGCCCACGCTACCCAATAGCCAGCCCCAAAAAATCAATGATAAAAATACCACTAGTGTTGACAGTCCTAGACCACGTCCCATAAATCGCGGCTCTATTACGTTGCCCATCACCATATTTACGACGATAAAGCCTAACCCCGTCAGACCCGCCTTAGCGAAGCCAAATTCAACAAATGCCATCAATACCGCAGGCACAGCAGCGATAATAGAACCAATGTTTGGAATAAAATTAAACATAAAGGCTAACACAGACCATAATAGGAAGTGGTCTATCCCAAGGAAGTAAAGCCAGCCACCGATGCAGATACCGGTCGCCAAGCTGACTACCATTTTAATACCCAGATAACTGTTAACAGATTTCAAAAAACGGTCAATGTGTGTCATTTTCATACCGGGGTCGGACAATGCAATATGAACGCGTTTAGGCATGCTTTCAGCTTCAAATAACATGAAAATAACCGTTAATAAAATTAGGACTACATTCGATAAAACGCTGCCCATGCCGCTGAGAAAGGTTGTTGCAACAGACATTGCCGCACCGGGATCAAGATAAGATAGAAATAGGTCTTTATCGATATTGATGTTGAGCACATTGAGTTTATTTACTACCCAAGCCAGCTCACCGCTTAATTGCTCACGATAAGTAGGCATATTTTGCCTAAATTCGCTTAAAGATTGCGTAATTAAGCCTGCCAGCATAAAACCAATCACCATTATTATCAGTATAACTAAGGTAACAGAAGCCCAACGTGGGATTCTGTGTCGGCTAGACCAATTAATTAGAGGGCTGCAAGCTATAGCGATAAAAGCAGATAAGAGAAATGGTACCATGATGACACTTGCCGCTTTGATGCCAGCAAGTACAATAACGATACATGCCATGACAATCATCGCTTTTGCGATGGGTGATTTGATATCCATACAGCCTCTTTTGTAAAAGTAATAATGCCAATGATGCTAGATTGTCTGTAGTGACAGCATGTTTTGTTATGAAACTATACACCGGTAGTAGTAAGTCGCTTATTATTGACAATACGATTGTTATGCAGGGTAAGTATGACAATTTTTTAAAAACAATCACATAGAAAGTTTCATTAGATTGAGAACAAAGAGAATAATTGAATAAATGAACTTAAATCAAGCAACAATAAAAATTAAAAATTTGCGACTTCGAACCTATATAGGTATTAACGAAGATGAAATTAAAAACCAGCAAGACGTCATTATCAACGTTAAGATTCATTATGACGCGAAGAAGGCAACTGACTCCGACCTAATGGACCATGCGCTAAACTACAAGACCATTACCAAAGCGATTATCAGACTGGTTGAAGATAACCGTTTCTACTTGCTTGAAAAGTTGACGCACGAGGTACTGAACATCGCTGCTGAACATCCATGGGTCACATTTGCAGAAGCTGAAGTTGATAAACCACATGCATTGCGCTTCTCTGATTCTGTGTCGTTGTCACTGTCTTGCACAAAGGAGTAAGTTGCCGTGTTAAAAAGCGTATTGATTACTGGAGGCACAGGTCTTATCGGCCGAACACTGGTGAAGTCATTGCACAAGCAATATGCAATAACAGTGGTCACTCGAGATCCAAGCAGAGCTACACGACTGCTTGGCGGTAACGTGAATTACATAACTGTAAAAGAGCTAATTTCAGTCGATAAATTTGATGCAGTGGTTAATTTAGCGGGAGAACCAATCGCTGATAAACGCTGGACGGATGCACAAAAACAGCGCATTTGTCAGAGCCGATGGAAAATAACGCAGCAGTTGGTCGATCTCATTAACAAGTCAAGCAATCCGCCGGCTGTGTTCGTCAGTGGTTCAGCCATCGGTGTTTATGGACGTCAAGGCGACACCATAGTGACAGAAGAATTTACCGATTTTCATGATGAATTTAGCAGAGAGGTATGTCAGAAGTGGGAAGATATTGCGCTCAAAGCCAACACGAGAGTTTGCATTATGCGCACAGGTATCGTGCTATCTGACGAGGGTGGTGCTTTAGCTAAAATGCTGATGCCTTTCCGTTTAGGACTTGGCGGACCAATTAGCAGTGGCAAGCAGTTTATGGCATGGATCCATTTAGATGATATGATCAATGGCATTCAATTCTTGCTTAATAATGAGGAGTCAAAGGGGATCCATAACATGACCTCCCCAAACCCTAACACCAATCATTTCTTTTCGTTGGCACTCGCAAAACGTTTAGACCGTCCATGCATTTTCAGAGTACCTGCATTTGTCATAAAAACATTGATGGGTGAGTCGTCAGATTTAGTCCTATTTGGTCAAAAAGTCATACCGCAGAAGCTTATTGATGACGGATTTACATTCGCTTTTCCCACATTAAAAGCGGCGTTAGCTGATTTAGATTTATAACAAAAACTATTAATTAACACTAACAACATTCACTGTACGAAATAAATACAGCGGCGTAAGAAGTGTATTTGCCTACATTTGACCTTACACATTTTAATTAGAGAGCCTGTCTAGTGCGCACTCGATAGTGCAGTTTCAACGCTTCAATAAAAGAAATAATTTTGCGATATCGTTATTAAAAAATCATATTTAATGCAGCTCACCCTTGCCTTTTCACATTATCTTACTACATTAGTGGTGCTGGATTGGCTTGCTTTTTTTACTGAATACATTGATTGATCAGCTGACTTTAGCATCGCATTGATTGAGTCCGGCGCAGATTCAAACACAACATGTCCGACGCTTGCACTCATTTTGACATTTTCGTTCCCTTCGATACGAACACACAAATCACTCAGTCTAGCGCGCATTCTTGAAGCAAGAACGTTAGCCTCTTTTTGATTGTCGAAATGCCCCAATACAACAAATTCATCACCTCCAATGCGACCGACTACATTCTCGCCACGTACCTGATTTTTGATGATTTTAGCAATAACCTCTAGCAATTTGTCACCGCAGTCATGCCCATAGGTGTCATTAATCAGTTTAAAGTCATCGATATCAATGTAAAGTAAACCCAGTACTCCTTCATGATGCCTTTGATAAGTTAATACCTCAGCAGCAATTTTTTCCCACCCGCGCCTATTCAAAACATTGCACAAAACATCGGTATTCGCGTCAATTTGCGCTTTTATTGTCTCTATTTTTAGTATTTTGATACGCGATGAAACCACTATCGCTAAAATAAATGCTTCTATAGAAAAGGCAATCATCAGTGCATAACGGTTTAAGAACTGACTTACATCGATAAATATCACACGAAAAACCATCGCTAATACCATCAGCAGCAAACTTAACAGTACTAACCAAGCATGTTTTACGCCTCTATAAGATTGTATAGAGATTAAGCCTATTATTGTAAGCATGAGTACTAGTGTTAAGTAGGCCATTATGTCAGCTAAGCTCGATGTAAACCGATTGTGATCAAGAAATAGCATAGCAATAGCAATCATAAGCACAAAAGCAGCAACGCTGGGCAAAACATAGTCACTAATTTTAGGCCAAGTTAAATTTATGTCGGTAATTCTTACAATGAATGTTGTTGCTGTAAATACTGTCAGGCCGGCAAAGAGCAGGTAAAGTTGATGATTAAGAAGAAACGCTTGCTCAGGTAAGTATATAGAGAGTTGCCCTTCTTGCAACAGAAAAAATGTCGAAGCACAAAATACATACATGCTATAAAGCTCAAACCGCTTATCTCCTAAGATTCTGCCCATGAGAAATATATAGAGAGTCAGGGTTAAGAACAGCCCATAAAATGCGCCCATGGTTATGTTATGGACAAGACTGAGATTAACGTAGCTAGCAAAGTCCTGCAAAATAAACTGCGTAGGGTGAAAATGATGACTTATAATTTCAAAGTCTGCTGAAAATTGACCGACCGGCAACACAAAAGAAGGATCGCTAGCCCGAATCTGGCTTATCAGCCCGTCTTGATCATCCCATGTAAAATCAACAATTTCATCACGGTCAAAACCAAATACAGCTTGCTGAGTTAACGAGCATGTTAAGTTTACAACACTATTCCCTAAGGGTAAGTCAATACGCACTTTTTCTGACATCTTAGGCGCTATCACAGTCTTAACTTCGTTATTAACTAAGAGTGTCATTTGGCAACTATTATGCTGCGATGCCATCGCTTGAACATTATTGCTAAGCATTAGTAAGGACATCAGGACCAATGGCAAACACATATCAGACAAATACTTCATAGAATAACAACCGAGTTTTAAAATGGTACATACAGGAAAAAAGATCGCTCGAGTATAATCGTAACTTTGCACCGCACAGAATGCAACGTGATAAGACCTTATTAGGCTGTGCTAATTGATAATAGCAACAGTAGAGTCTTGAAGTACCGACGCCGCATCCGCTCGGTCAATTATTTTGATCAAAGCAGTTTGAATTATTTCATCATCTCTGGCATCGGATTGACTGTTCAAGCGTTCTTCTTGAACCTTATCGCCTTCTTGCGCAGTAAACTGAATCACAACCATAGTCGCGCAAGTAGGATCTGCTCCAAAATAGCTTATAGAAATAAGGGGATAGCCTTTAAAGCCTTTGTTAACTTGTTTCGCAATGCGCTTTTTTGCTTTATCTACCTGCATGATCTTTCCTCAGTCAAATTTTTAAGAATAGCATCATCGTGCGCTATTTGTGAGTATTAATACTTCACATTGGTGGTTGCATAACGCCATTTTTGGAATGAAAACTGTAAACGCTTCGTATTAAAAAGTACTATGTAAAACAGTCTCATATAAAAGCGATTTATTATTAAAAGGAAGTAAGAGTGAATATTGAACTAAACAATATGTCGAGCACCGCCATTTATCACTTAATGACACAAACTGTGATACCGCGCCCAATAGCTTGGGTCTTATCAAAAAATAACAACGACTCGCTGAACCTTGCTCCCTTTTCATATTTTAACGCTGTGTGCAGCGATCCTCCTTTATGCATGCTTTCAATGGGTAAAAAACCAGACGGCACAGCCAAAGATACGGTTACCAACTTAATTGAAGAGGCTTATTGTGTTGTGCATATTGCTCACGCACAGCAAGCCGATGTGGTCACCGCAACTGCGGCCACACTCCATTATGGTGACAGTGAAATTAAAGCCAATCAAATTAGACTTGTTGATCATGCGGACTGGCCCTTACAGCGAATTGCCGATTGCCCTATTGCATATTTATGTAAAGTGCATAGCACTCAAGAAATTGGTAACGTTCAACAGCAAATTATATTTGTCGAAGCTATTGAATTGTACATTGACGATAAGGCAGTTAGTCAAAGCAACAATCGCATTCAAGTAGATGCCCTAAAAGTAAATCCGCTGGCAAGATTAGGCGCTAGTCAGTATGCAAACTTAGGTGAAGTTTTTACCCTGTCTCGACCAAGTTAACATGCCCAGAGTCGCCCAGTAACTTAAGGCCTCTTTAACGAAATCAAGCGGCTAGAGTCTGTTGACGCGGGGTAAGACCTGGGCAAACAATTGACGTCACAGCCTATCTAGCTGCGCTGAGTAAACGTTACACCATTTTTCTAAGCAATTCCCCCGTATTCAGGCTTAATAAGCGCCAACACCCAATAGCTCCAAGTAAACCAACGGTTAGCGCACCAACCACCGGCGCTATAACCCAATATTCAAGATGCAAGCCCGCTTCCATTTTAAACACTTTTGTCTGCAGCATATACAAACTAAATTCATTTGATATCGCCGCCATGAGGCCCGCTACTAGTCCGATAATAATGAACTCGTTGATTACACTAAAGCGAATCATCCACCCTTTAGCTCCTAATGTGCGCAAGATGGCCAATTCTTGCAAGCGTTCATCCATGCTGGCCTGAACTTGTGCTATCAGCACTAAAGTACCTGCTATTAGCACCAGTATAAGAATAAACTCTACTGCCATGGATACTTGATCAATTATCTCCCGGAGCTGGTTTATCCTGGCATCCACGTCAAACAAAGTCACGCTAGCGAAAGGCGCCATCAGCTTAGTTATCTCAGCTTTACGTGACTCATCTAAGTGAAAGCTTGTAATGTAGGTAGCAGAAAAATTCGCCAATGCTTTTGGATGAAGCACAAAGAAAAAATTAGGTTGCATTGTTTGCCAATTCACTTCGCGCAAACTGGTAACCGTTGCTTTAATCACTTCACTACCGATATTGAAGGTCAACTCATCACCAAGCTTAATATCCAATCGATCCGCTATTTCAGCTTCAATCGATAATGGATAAGGTTCACCTTCTTGCCATGAGTCGAGCCATTCACCCTCGATGATCTTATTCCCTATTTGCAGCTGGGTGCCCCAAGTGAGGTTTGCTTCTCTACCTAAACCTTGTCGCCCTTCATCTGCCACTTCTTTATCTTCTTTAGTAACTTCAGTGCGAATTTTCTCATCGTTAATTGCAACGAACCGGCCGCGCGCAACCGGAAAAAAATCACCTGACTGAATGTTATTTTGCGCAAATTGATCCTCTAAACCAGCTCGTTGACTCTCTGTTACGTTAGAAACAAAATAATTTGGGGTACCTTCTGGCAGTTGATCGCGCCACTGCGCTACCATGTCGTTGCGCATGACCAAAACTACCAATAACAGCATAATGGTTATTGAGAAACTTATTAACTGTACGCTGTTACCCATTGCTCTGCGGCGGATGCGCGCCCACGCTAAGGTCCATGAGCCCATGCTGCCACTGCCCAATTTACGCCCCAACATGATAAGCAAATGCGTTACACCGAGTAGCAATACGACTAAAATAATCCCGGATATAAACAATATTGAACTAATCATCAGGTCTTGGCTGTAAATCCACATTAATAGAAACACAGCAATACCTGAAGTCGCGAACTGCAGTGCTTTAGAAGACAGGGTTGAATCAATATCCCGTCTTAATACACGCAAGGGTGGCACCGAAAATAGTTGCAGTAGTGGATATAGCGAAAATAAAACCGAACAAATCACCCCCGTAAATACCGCAATAGCGAGTGGTCGCCAGTGCCAAATATCAAGTGATACTTCGACTATGTCTGCTAATAATGAAACCACTGCATGTTGTAAAACAAAGCCAGCAAGAATACCTATGATGATGCCAAGCAGCGTAATAAAACAAATTTGTAGCAAGTAAATACGTTGCACCATGGTTTTGCCTGCACCTAGCGTTTTCATAATCGCAACAGGATCGAAGTGACGCTGACTGTAGCGCTGCGCAGCAACGGCAATTGACACGGCAGCCAACACGATGGCTAACAAACTGGCGAGTAAAAAGAACTGCTCAGCACGCGCAATTGAGCGCCCGATGGCGGACTCATCGTCTTCTATCGATGTCCAGCGATGCACTTCTCTATTAAGTTGAGGACGCAGCCAATCGTAATAGTCGTCGAGGTCGCCGCTATCACCGGTGAAATAGTATTTGTAGCTTACTCGGGAACCTGGACCTGTAACGTTGGTCTTTTCTAAGTCTTCGGTGGACATCAAAACAATGGGGTCAGCGTTAAATACACTAAACCCTGCGTCTGGAATGCCACTTAATACTTTGGTGACGTTAAAACTTGCATCACCAATATCGATACTGCCGCCTAGTTCAACCTTCACTAACTGAAACAAGCGTGAGTCAATCCAAACTTCCCCCGGCTGAGGGGATTCGGTGGTTTCTTCAGGCACACCGAAAGCTTGTTGTGATACTTTGATACTGCCTTTCAATGGGTAGCTTGTATCCACCGCACGAAGGTCAGCAAGTGCCAATTCTTCAGCGCCAAAGACCATCGACCTTGTGCTGACTTGATAAGCCGTATTAAGCTTGTAGTCAGATGCTTTATTTATCCACGCATCATCAACAACTTCTCGAGAACGTAACTGCCTATCTGCAGCAATAAATTCAGCTGAACGTTCTGTGAGTGCCCCCTGTAAACGTGCACTGAACAATGACAAAGAGAGAACAGAGCCGACAGAGAGCACAATCGCCAGCAAAATAATGGTGAGTTCGCCGCGTTTCGCTTCATGCTTAAACAGACGCCATGCTAATTGAAATACGGTTGACATACTATTCTCCAGAAACCACTTTCAGCGGCTGAATTTGCTCAGTGAGCTCACCAGCATGCATGCGCAGTTGGCGTTGACAGCGTTGTGCAAGCAGGTCGTCGTGAGTCACTAACACAAGCGTCGTATTTGATTCTTTGTTTAAATCAAACAACAAGTTTTCTACCTTCGTCGAGTTCGTCGAATCGAGGTTACCCGTCGGTTCATCCGCAAATAAAATCTTTGGATTCGTTATGAATGCTCTCGCGATAGCGACACGCTGTTGCTCACCGCCTGATAATTGATTAGGAAAGTGATTGGCTCGGTGCTCTAGCCCAACCTGCTCTAATATTTTCTGCGCCCGTTTTTTGGGTTCGGAGAGCCCTGCAATTTCAGCGGGTAACATGACGTTTTCGAGTGCTGTTAGACTTTGCACTAACATAAAACTTTGAAAAATAAATCCTACTTTTTCACCGCGAAGTCGAGCACGCTGCTCTTCATCCATCGCATGCAGAGCTTCGCCATCTATCATTATGTGGCCACCAGACACTTCGTCTAAACCGGCTAACAAACCAAGAAGTGTTGACTTACCTGAACCCGATGCGCCTATAATGGCAACTGATTCACCAGGTTTCACTGTAAAGCTAATGGGTTGAAGGATCTGTAATTCGCCTTCACTCGTAGTTACTTTCTTTATCACACTTTTCGTTTCAATCATTGCAGGAGCTGTTGTCATAGTGTTTTCTTTTTCAAATTCCGTAAAAATTAAGTCTATTGAGCGCACAAGAAGGCACTCGCTAGTAAATGTATGGGCAACCACTGTCTCACATCACTGCAGTAATGCATCAACAATCATTCGCGCCCTGCTACTCGTATGTCTTTTATTCCCTTTTTATAGCCATTCAGATCAGCAAGAATTACAGGAACATAAGCTTCTGGTATTAGGGGACAGCTTAAGCGCTGCATATGGGCTGACACAACAGCAAGGTTGGGTTTATTTGTTACGAAAGGCATGGGAAAGTGAAAACAAGTCAATTGCCGTTATTAATGGTGCTATCAGCGGCGATACTACTGATGGCGGATTATCACGTCTACCGCGACTATTGGACCTACACACCCCCACTCATTTACTGATTGAACTGGGTGGAAATGATGCCTTGCAGGGGCATAACCCAAGTAAAATAAGAGCCAATATTGAGAAAATGATTCAATTAACAAAACAAAGTAATGTTGAAGTGATACTTCAAGAGATGCAGATACCGACAAACTATGGACGAAGATACACAGACATGTTTATGCGGGTATACAAAGATCTCGCTAAAGAATACGAAATCGCTTTGATTCCGTTTTTTTTAGAAGAGATTGCTCTCAACAAAGAGCTAATGCAAAACGACGGTATCCATCCTACTGCAGAAGCACAACCGATGATCACAGCTTTATTGAAGCCACAGTTAGAAGCTTATATCTTAAATTAAGATTGCCTTTTTTTAGAACTTCGCACTTATTGGCCATCGAAACGTTTGGCCAGCAAAGCGACCTTTGAGTATTACCTGAGCGCGATACGAAGTACCTTACCATTAAGACCAGCCCAACGGCTGAAGGTGGTGCACTGCAAACCTGAATTGATAGTTGTTATATCGGTATCACCAGGACGGCCACCGCCGCCTTCGGTGAACAAGATAAAGAGCATAATTTTTCGATATTTTCACGCGCTGTATTGAATCCTTTGGCATGTCGCTTTTGTGCTTGAGTTAAACGAGCACCATCTTGCGTCTTAGCAAGCCTTGCCTGTAACTCTTTCGAATATTGCTGTGTACAATTTGTCATTATTTTTCGTCATTGATATTCACACTCATTGTTCGCTATTTTCTTGTTACTGACGTATATTTTTAATGCCTATCATTCGAAAACTTCTAAAATAAATAACTTATTCAACGTTAGGCTCATAAGTGAACACATCTTCTAAAGGTTTATTAAACACTAATGCAATTTTAAATGCGACTTCAAGTGAAGGACTGTATTTTCCTTTTTCTATTGCCATGATAGTTTGACGAGTCACCCCTACTCGTTCAGCCAATTCTTGCTGTGTCATTTCATTCGCAAAGAAACGACACTCGCGAACCCTACTATTAATTTTATTCGCCGAAGCCATTTTTATACCGCATCCTTTCTATACAGATAGATTTGGTGTGCAAAGCGCACAATTTCAGAAAGAATTAGACTAAATAACAGCATGTGCATCTCAAACAAAGGGATTATGCTAGTGCGCTCTTCAACAAATGCTCCAAAACCAAACGTATGCGGTAAAATTAACTGACCAATCGTAATAACAACACCGATACTGAGCACCCAGTAGCCAGAGTTATTAGAAGTTAGAGAAATTGTTCTATCCCGTTCATCCCCTTCGAGCTCCGTTTTGTTGCGACTAGCTGCAGCAATGAGTGACTGAAAGATAATTTCAATAATAATTAGATACAGTACAGCTGAACTCAAATTGTCCATAGCGAGATCAATCATCTCTTCAGGGTTGAGCATAGCGGGGTCCATTGTAAAAACTGAAATCGCGTAGTTACCGAAAATCAATAGCGTTACAAAAAGGGAAAGCCAGGTGCTCTTTTCTTTAAATGTCATGTTCATCGATGTTCTCTATAAAAGTTAAAAAATCCGAACCTAGAGTAAATTAAATTCAACCTTATGTAAAATATTTTTAACATCGAATTAGGTAATAAGGCGTCATTTACCCTAATTATTATTGTTATACATGCGCTTTAAGCGAATTATGGATTGTCGACCGTGTTGCTCCAAAGGTCTTCTTTCTGTAATAACGAACACGGAACAGTTTACTCGATTCCGCTTCGATTTACATTCAAGCCAATTGCTACTTAGCTGTTTGTTGCGGCGTTATGTGTACCAAGAAAATATTTACTTTTAGAAAAGAATCAGACACGATGATTTTAAATAAAGATATAGAAAGGATGTATCAAAATGTATTTATCAAAACGATTTAAAGTGTCCTGTAGCTCAATAGTACTCATATTTGCGATGAGTGCATGTTCCCCTCAAAAACCATTATCTGAGCAGACTAGCGCGAGTGAAAAAATGTCTAATGCACCAACCGGAGTTATGCTCACAAATGAGATTCTTTATCGAGACTATGAATATAAGGCACAGCGACCAGGTGCCATTCGCTGGGACAAAGAAGGCTCAAAATTTACCGCATTGGAAACAGCTAAGGGTTTTGAAGATGCTGAGCTTGAAAAGGACCAAAATGGCGACGCTATCAAAGTTTATGAAGAAATTGTCCAATATGATCCTGCCACATTAGAACGCAGCATTTTAATTAGCCTGGCTCAATTAAAGCCCGCAGGCAGCCATAAAGCTTTGGTGGTTGATGATTACCAATGGTCAAAAGATCAAAGCAAATTATTAATTTACACCAATGCTGAATACGTTTGGAGAGATAAAACCCGCGGCGAGTACTGGGTGCTAAATATAGAAGATGGCGCGTTGTGGGAGCTCGGCGAAGAAAGTTATCAAGCCAGTCAAATGATGTTTGGTAAGTTCTCCCCAGACAGCACAAAGTTTGCCTATGTGTACTTGAATAATATTTATGTGCAAGATTTACAAACAAAAGCCGTTACCGCGCTGACTACCGATGCATCTGATAACACCATTAACGGCCTATTCGACTGGGCCTACGAGGAAGAATTCAGCATCCAAGACGGGTTTCGATGGGGTCCAGACAGCCAACACATTGCTTATTGGCAACTTGATACCAGCGCCGCGCAAGATTTCTACATTATAAATAACACTGATACGCTTTATCCCACCATTACCGCTATTCCCTATCCAAAAGTGGGGGAAGAAAATTCAGCAGCACGCATTGGTGTCGTGTCTATTGCCAATTCAGAAACACGTTGGATTGAGCTGCCAGGCATCGCGAAAGATATGTACGTGCCACGAATGAGCTGGGTACAAGGTCAAAATCAAGTGCTGATCCAGCAGATGAACCGCAAACAAGACAACAATACGATTTTTTATGCAGATGTGAATACCGGTGATATTGAGCAAGTCTTTGTCGAGCAGGAAAATACCTACATCGAATATCTAGAGGATCCTATTTGGCTTAAAAATTCAGATGCGTTTTTATGGCTGAGTGAGCGCAATGGCTGGAAGCACATTTATAAAGTTGCTCGTGACGGAGAAAGCTTGGTTGATCTAACTCCGGGTGACTTTGATGTAACCGAGTTTGTGTCAAAGGATGAGGCGAATAACTGGCTGTATTTTATTGCCTCACCCAACAATCCGACACAGCGCTATTTATACAGAACGAACTTGGATGGTAGCAGTGAAATGACGCGTATCACTCCCGACGCATTGAGCGGCACTAATAGCTACGATGTATCAGCAGATTCAAAATGGGCAATTCATACGCACTCTAGCTTTTTACAACCACCTATTTACACGCTGATTTCACTACCTGATCACAAAGCGCATAAGGTACTTGAGGACAATGCAGAGCTGGTTGAGAAGATTGCGCAACTTGCCAAGGGCAATTATGAATTTTATAGCGTTAACAGCCAAGATGGCCTAAGTTTGGATGGGTATATCATGCGCCCACCTAATATGGACACGAGCAAAAAATACCCCATTATTAACTTTGTTTATGGTGAGCCGGCCGCCCAGATAGTGCGTGATATGTGGCTTCGAAATACAATGTGGCACATGATGATGACCCAACAGGGCTTTATCGTTAGCTCAGTTGATAATCGCGGTACACCTTCTCCTAAAGGTAGAGACTGGCGCCGATCTGTATACGGCAATATTGGCCCACTTGGTGCGCGTGATCAATCTAACGCCTTGCAAGAAATTTGCAAAAAATGGCCTTATATCGACTGCAACAGAGTAGGAGTCTGGGGACATTCTGGTGGCGGCTCTATGACACTAAATTTGCTATTTCGCTATCCTGAGCAATTTCATGTGGGTGTCTCACGAGCGCCCGTGCCAGATCAGCGCCTCTATGATTCTATCTACCAAGAGCGCTACTCCGGATTGATCGAAGATTATGAAGCAAACTATATTGAAGCATCGCCCATAACCCATGCTAAGAATCTGCAGGGCAAGTTGTTGCTTGTGCATGGTACCGGAGACGATAATGTGCATTATCAAGGCGCAGAAAGACTTATCAATGAGCTGGTTAAACATAATCGCCAGTTTGATTTCATGGCATACCCTAATCGTCGACATGGGCTCGTGGAAGGAGACGGTACTTCTTTGCATCTGCACACCATGCAAAGTAATTATTTTATTGAGCACTTAAAAAACTGAGTAATGTCATTTTGATACACTATAATCTTTGTACTTTAAATACTCGCAGAATGCTCGTTAAGCAAAAGCTTGTTGAAAGCGTTTGGCAATTATTAAGTGGCTTGAGCAGCGTTTGAGCCCTCTAGTAAGCACAAAAAAGCCGCTAATAGGCGTGCATAAAACTTGCTACACGTCTAAAAAGCGGCTTTCTTTCGGTCTTTACTTACCCGCCTACGGTCTCTCGACAGCCTGCGTTTTCTTTTATTTCGCTGCGGTTTAAATACTATGGTCTAATATAACCAACCGGCTTTCCAGCATCACGCTTCAAATAACGGTCGCGCAATTTTGTTTGACGCGAGCTCATATCAATTTGCTCCCCCTGGATAAACACTTGCTCAGCCGTTTCGGTTACTTCAAGCGGATCGCCTGACCAAATAACAAGGTCGGCCACTTTGCCTGGCTCTAAGCTACCAATTTGCTCGTCCATACCAAACATCTTAGCCACATTAATCGTTAAAGCGGCAATGCCAGCAGAGTGCGGTAAACCATTGGCAACAGCATTTCCGGTATGTTGAGTTGCAAGGCGTATGTTATGAGTATCCATGCCAACAGCAACGGTAACCCCTGCTTGATGAAGTCTCGCTGCATTTTGTAAGGTTGCGCCAAGCTGATCAAATCCACCGGGTAAATTCGATTCCGGATCGAGAATAACAGCAATATTGCTTTTAGCTAATTCATCGGCAACACGCCAAGCTTCCTTGCCACTTGCTAATATAATATTCAAACCAGAGTAGCGTTGCTTAAGTGCCACTACCTGAATAATATCGGCCGCACGGTCTGCAGTAACAACTAACGGTATTTTGCCATCAAGCACAGGAATGAGTGACTTTGCATCTGCCATAGTTGTCAAACCAAGCCAGTCTACACTGGGGTCCATCGCGTATGATTTGGCAAATTTCGCTTCATCGAATGATTGATTGACAGCAACCCACAGCGCTGCTCTGCTGCCACCACTGTCATTTGCACCCGCATTTGCTACGTTTAGCTGCATGAAAGCTCTTGCTTTCATTACCGGTTGATAGGTAGTTGCTAAAGTAATAAAAGCGCCCTGACCTAAAAATAGTTGCTCTGTATTTCGCAAACCTGTTGCCGCCGACGTGAAACCTTCCACCCGGGTAATGGGGATCAAGGTTGAATCGTTATTAAGTGCATATTGCACGTCCAAGGCTGCACCGACAGTCGATATAGGATGGGGTTCTGTGCCGGCATCTACAGTTCCTGCAGACGAACTCACTTCAACTAAACCCAATGAGGTGGCAGCACCAATAAAGCCAGGAGTGAGCACTTTACCTCTTGCGTCAATTTCACGATATCCGCTAGGTACATCGCTTCCCTCGATCACTTGTTGGATGCGGCCGTCTTTAATTAACACAGTCCCTTGTTCAATAATACCAGCAGCAGAAACAGTGTGAATTTTAGCCCCTACAATCGCAATATTCTCTGCAAATGCTGCTGCACTTAAGCTCAGACCGATAGCAATGCTTGAGGTTAACGCTACTTTTTTAAATAAACTCATTTTGCATCTCCTTCAGCAATTTGTCCTAACTCAAAATCACTTACAGGCCATGACTCAGGGTTACTGCGATCATAGACCATCGCACCATCTATAAATACGTTGTCTGCTTGTGCATAAGTTGAGAATGGGTCAGCACTCCATAGGACGACGTCTGCATTTTTGCCTTTTTCCAAAGAGCCTGTTTTGTCAAATATACCAAGCGATTTCGCTGGGTTAGCTGACAACCACTGCCAAGCATCGGCTTGACTAATATCGATACCCGCACGCTTTCCATCAGCCCAAGCTTTAGCCGCTTCCTGATTTAAACGTTGGATACCAAGGTCACTATCAGAGTGCACAATTGCACAGGCATTTGCAGCGTGTACCATCGGAATATTTTCTTTTATGCCATCATAAGCTTCCATCTTGAAGCCCCACCAGTCAGCCCACATTGCAGAGCAAACCTTGTTTTCTGCGAGCTTGTCGGCAATCTTGTAGGCTTCTACTGCGTGATGAAAGGTCCCTATCTTATAGTTGAACTCTTTCATGACATCCATCATCGTCCCCATGTCATCCGCGCGGTAACAATGCATATGAACAATGATGTCTCCATCAAGTACACCGGCGAGTGTATCAAGCCCTATATCTCTTGATGGTGCTTTAGGTGAACCACCAGCTTTGAGTTCATGTTCATAATCAGACCATTTGGTTCGATACTCTTGCGCTTCAGCCCACGCCTTACGATAGCCAGCCACATTGCCCATACGAGTCATCGGGCCGCCCTTCTCACCATAAACACGCTTTGGGTTTTCACCACAGGCCATTTTGATGCCATAAGGCGCTTCTGGAAACTTCATATCCTGTATCGTTCTGTTCGGTAAGTTTTTCACTGTCACGCTGCGCCCGCCAAACAAATTAGCTGAACCAGGAAGGATTTGTAAAGAAGTAACACCGCCCGCTAGCGCTCGCTGGAAACCGGGGTCCTGTGGCCATATAGAATGCTCAGCCCACACTTCAGCAGTGACCGGCGAGGTCATTTCGTTACCATCAGAATGTGAACGAGTTGATGGTGAAGGATAAACTCCTAAGTGACTGTGATTATCGATAATACCCGGTGTAAGCCACTTGCCTTCACCATCAATTTCAATCGCACCAGAGGGTGAACTCACACTTTTACCGACGTCGACAATAAGGCCATCTCTGAGCAGTATCTGGCCGTTTTCAATTTTACCGCCAATACCATCAAGGATAGTGACATTTGTAATCACTATCGGCTTACTATCAATTTTTTGATAGGTACTTGGGAATGGATTTTTATCAATACCCGTTACACTTTTTTGTTTTTCCTCTTGCTTGTCGCTGCTGCAACCACTTAGCAAAGCAACTGAAACAGCTACTGCAAGCCCGAGTTTATGTTTTGTATTAAGCATATCTTTCCTTGTTAGTGGAGATAGTCAGTTTTCGTGGAGATAACCGTGTGATATTAAGTTAATGAATTATGACAAAAACTGCAATCGAGATCCGTCAATAAGTCATTTTATTTACATTTTGAAAACAAAAAGAAGGGAGATAATTCAATCTATTTAAACACTCTAAACAACGTTAAGCGCAGCAGAGATATGGGGTACCACTGTGTTAAACAGTATTAGGCAGTTAACATGTGCACAATATCATCCGCGTGCTTGAGCTTTCTCAGCTCAACAAACATAGATTCCGCTTCAGGATATTGCCTTTTTAGGTAGTTAAACCATTGTTTTATCCTATTCGGATAATAGCGACCTTTATCTGAGTAAATTTCATAGCCAGAATACGAAACGAGTAATTCTTTGGTTTGTTCCCATGACATGGGTGCATCGTTCTGTTTAATTGTTTGCGCTAAATTAGGCATTGCGAGGGCGCCTCGACCGAGCATTAAATCTTGGCAACCGCTGCGCTGCTGGCAGAGTATAGCGTCCTCAGCACTCCATATTTCGCCATTGGCGATGATCGGAATGTCGGTGACTTCTTTAATTTTCGCAATCCACTCCCAATATGCGGGCGGCCTGTAACCATCCACTTTCGTTCTCGCATGAATAGTTAATAAATCTGCGCCTGCTTGCGTGATTGCATCGGCGTTTTCTAAGGCCAGTGATGTGTCATCAAATCCAAGGCGTATTTTAGCGCTAACCGGTTGGTCTTTCGGCACTGCATCGCGCACGGCTTTAATAATTTGATAAAGCGTTTCAGGCTCTTTTAACAACACCGCCCCACCTTTACTCTTATTCACTGTTTTTGCTGGGCAGCCAAAATTTAAATCGATTCCGGGTGAACCTAATTCAACGGCCCTTACCGCATTTTCGGCGAGCCACTGAGGATGCTGACCCAATAATTGAACTCTAACAGGAACGCCTGCCGGAGTGACAGCACCGTTTAGAAGTTCAGGACAATAACGGTAAAACGTTTTTGCAGGTAGGGTTTGTTCAACAACTCTAATAAATTCAGTAATGCACAGATCAAAACCACCAACTCTGGTTAGCATATCTCGCATAAGGTGATCGACAACACCTTCCATTGGCGCTAATACAATTTTCATAGCGGCTAGTATGCCTCAATTGATAGTTTTAAGCTGTTTGCTCTGATTTATTTTATTCGTAGTGCTATTTGTTTTCTTTGAACTACGAAAAACAGGTATAAAAAAACCACCCTGTTGGGTGGTTTCTTTAATTGGCGTCCCCTAGGGGATTCGAACCCCTGTTACCGCCGTGAAAGGGCGGTGTCCTAGGCCTCTAGACGAAGGGGACAAAAAACTTTTCATCAAAGCTAAGCTTCGATAGTTTTTTGTTAGGATCATGAAGCGTTACGAGTAAGCTTAATTATCCCAACCTAGACCAAATTTCGACATTTGGATTTTACTGTCACACAAACCAAAATAAATTTTGGTGGAGCTAGGCGGGATCGAACCGCCGACCTCTTGCATGCCATGCAAGCGCTCTCCCAGCTGAGCTATAGCCCCGTGTCTAATTAGACCTGCGAGCTATGTTTTGTGCTACAGTTCCGTGACAGCGGGGCGCATTCTAGGCATCTGACTTAATTATGTCAACGATTTTTTTTAAGAAATTTATCTATTTGCTATGTAAATGAGCGCCTTGTCTATTCTTTGAGCAATTTGCTCTTTATTCATTAAGTTTAATGTCACATCTAGCGAAGGAGAATTGCCTGAACCAGTGGCTGCAACACGCAAAGGCATGCCTATTTTGCCCATCCCCACTTCCAGTTTCTCCGCCGTTGCATTGATAGCAGCCTGTATATTCTCACGCGACCACTCGTTAATCGCAAGCAACGCTTCTTTAACTGCATCTAGAGGCTCTTTAGCAACCAAACGTAAGTGTTTCTTCGCTGCCTTTTCATCAAACTCTTCAAACTCAGCATAAAAGTACGTACTAATAGACGCTAATTCTTTTAAGGTTGTGACACGATCAGCTTGAATTTCAATGACGCTCTCTAAACTTGGTCCCTTGCTACAATCGATACCCTGTTGGTCAAAGTGCCATTTTGCATATTGCGCAACTTCAGATGCAGGTAATGTTTTTATATAGTGCTCATTTAACCAATTTAGCTTTTCTGTATTAAATGCACTCGCCGATTTACTAATAGAATCTAAGCTGAAATGTTCAATCATTTCTTCAATACTAAAAATCTCTTGATCACCGTGTGACCACCCCAAGCGTACAAGATAATTCAATACTGCTTGTGGAAGATAACCATCGTCTCTATATTGCATCACGCTCACTGCGCCATGACGTTTCGACAACTTTTTACCATCATCCCCCAAAATCATCGATACGTGCGCGTATTCAGGCAGAGGTGCACCCAAAGCATTAAGAATGTTAATTTGACGTGGCGTGTTGTTTATATGGTCCTCACCCCTTACAACATGAGTAATCCCCATGTCCCAATCATCAACAACAACACAGAAGTTATACGTTGGCGCGCCATCAGTACGCTTAATAATTAAATCATCAAGTTCGGTATTTGAAATACGGATCTCACCGCGAACGTGGTCGTTGATAATTACGTCGCCTTCAAGGGGGTTTTTGAACCGCACTACAAATGGTTGGCCTTCTGGATGATCAGTTCTGTTTCGCCAAGTTCCAGGATAACGGGGTTTTTCACCTTTCTTTTCCTGCTCTTCACGAATTGCATCAAGTTCAGCAGCCGTCATGAAACATTTATACGCTAAACCTTTTTCTAGCAGCTCATCAATAACCTGGTAATAACGTTCGAAACGTGCCGTTTGATAATAAGGCCCTTTATCATGATGTAAACCTAACCACTCCATACCATCTAAAATGGCTTGTTTTGCATCATCAGTTGAGCGCTCTAAATCTGTATCTTCTATTCTCAATACAAATTCACCACCTTGGCTCTTAGCATACAACCAAGAATAAAGAGCCGTGCGAGCACCACCGACGTGCAAATAACCGGTAGGACTTGGAGCAAAACGCGTTACCACTGTCATTATAATAATATTCCTATAAATTAATTGTGCGTAGTTTACCGTTTAATGCCCGCAGTAAAAAGCAAAGCATTGTAAAATAAGTGCTCGTTTGACTGATTTTTAAGCGAATAGTATTTTTTTTTAAAAATGCGGTTGACAGATTCGGTCTCAACTCTATAATACGCGTCCACTTACTGAGGAACACCTCAGTAAGATTGTTAGATAAGATGGACGCTTAGCTCAGTTGGGAGAGCATCGCCCTTACAAGGCGAGGGTCACTGGTTCAAGCCCAGTAGCGTCCACCATTCCCTACCCTCTTGTTTTTAAACACCTTTTTAATCTAACATAGCTTTCGCGCTATTGCTTTCGCATATGAATTTGCAAAAAATGTGGCGAATCCGTGCCGAATCCGTGCCGAAAATGTGGCAAATCCGTAACTCGGTTTCTTTCTAGTCTTTTATTTACAAGGCCTGCAGCGCATGTGGATTTGTTCGCTATTTTACACGCGAATTTGATTTAAAAGCGCATTCTGCGGTTTTTTACTGTTGATATGAGTTAGGAAATCTAAGCAGTTACAAACCAATTGTTCTGTTCTTTTTCTTCTGATTATCAAATTAAGAATTCTTTTATTCGGATGATTTTTGCCCGTTTCTAGTTGTCGCTTTTTCTCGACTTTACTCGTGTTTTTAGAAGTAGACGCTATTAAAACATCTATGATGTTCTGGGGCGACAAAGCAGCGTTACTCGCAGTGGACATGCTACGGTCAGTTATACCTACACTGATTTAGGGGAGCTGAAAACATCCAAAACTGGCTCGCGAACCATCCACTATAAATATCATGATAATGGACAGCGCAGTCGCTTAACCCACCCTGATAACTTTTATATAAATTACGCGTTTGATGATGCGGGTAACCTAAGAACCATCAAAGATAACGCAAATCGCACGCTAGTGACCTACGGATACAATAATTATGGCCGTCTTTCTACTATCAATCGTGGGAATGGTCGTCATTCCGTGCTCGATTATGATGCACCAGGGAGAGTCACTGATTTTGACCACCTTGGGGTGAACAACGCGAGCTTTGATTACAATCCAGCAAGTCAAATTGTTAATCGTGCCGTGAGTAGTGCGACTTTTCAGATTGATGTGCCGACCATTGGCACTGAAAATTATCTCGCGAATAACTTAAACCAGTACACCAATGTGGGCGGTAAAAGTGT
>CBFIAR010000016.1:0-86161 GCA_965660625.1 Glaciecola sp.
ATGCAGCGTTTTAAGCATGCATATTAAAAACAGAGTACCTCCTTGTTCAGGATACCGATGCATACGCTACCGTTAAGGAACTCAATACCGAATATAACCACGAGATTTCTTTTACGTTGATTACCCGAATATTTGAATACTCTCGCAATTCAGTCATAATCGGGGAACCTTCGGAATAAAAATGATAATTCCATCACAGTAGCAAAGGCATAACTATGCAAAAAACACTCGTACTTACTGGCGGCAGTTCAGGAATCGGTTTAGCCATTGCCGCTAAGTTCGAAAGCAATGGATTCCTCGTATTTAACTTAGATATTCAACCCGGCGCGTACGGTAAATTCATTGAGTGCGATGTGACACATCATAATTCTGTTTGCAATGTCATTGCCGATATTACTGAGCAACATACACTTGATGTGCTGATTTGTAACGCTGGAAAACATATGTCAGCGAATATTGAAGCCACTTCAGAAGCAGATTTATTGGCATTGTTTAATTTAAATGTGAAGGGGGCATTTTCTGCAACGCAATCAGTCTTACCTTCAATGAAGGAAAGGGGCGCTGGCGTTATTTTATATATTGCCTCTGAGCAAGCACTCGTGGCTAAAGCAAATTCCTTCGCCTACAACTTAAGCAAACACGCATTAGCATCGATGGCAAAAACTACCGCCTTGGATTATGCAAAATTCAATATTCGAGCAAACGCCTTGTGTCCCGGTACTATTGAAACTCCGCTATATCACAAAGCGATTGATCGCTATTGCGAACAAAGTGGCGTGGACAAAGCTGCGGTGCATGCCGAAGAAGCCGCACTGCAACCGCTAGGTCGCATAGGTCAGCCTGAAGAAGTAGCCGCCATGGCTTATTTTTTAGCCTCAGACGAGGCGAGCTTTGTGACGGGCAGCCTACAAGTGATGGATGGCGGTTATACCGCAGCTTAATTCATGATAAAAATTATCGACTCCCACCTGCATTTATTCGATTTAAAACACGGCCAATACGATTGGCTAAAACCAAATTCAGCGCCAACTTGGCCCGATAAAAAGCGCATTGACAACAGTTATAACGATACTGACTTGCAAAAGTCTGCATCATTTTCAGTTTGCGGATATGTGCATATTGAGGCAGGGTTTGACAACAAGCTAGGTCATCGGGAAATTGCAAATGTAGAGCAAAGGGCGAGTTTGCCGCTGCGCTCCATCGGCTTTATTGATATAACGCTCGAACCCGCTGAGTTTATCAATGAATTTAATATTCAAGCACAGTACCAAAGTACCGTTGGCATTCGTCACATTATCGAACCGCTTAATTTAACTAACGAAAATGCAGTATTACTCAAAGACGATTCTGCACAAAATGAAGTGAAACACATAACAAGCATATTAGAGAACGTTAATTCTTATACAAATTTAACATTCTTGGAAGAACATGATGGCATATTTGAGCTGCAGTGCGATGTTAACAATCGGGAATTAGTAGTGCAGGTTTATACCTTCTTTCAACATTTCCCTAAGTTACAGCTAGTGCTCAACCATGCTGGCTTCGCCCCTTCTGCTTTTGATGAAATGGGGCACGCTAATGCAGCATTTGACGATTGGAAGCTTAATACCCAGCTATTAACTCGACTACCTAATATAGCGGTAAAATGTTCAGGCTTTGAAATGGTTGACCGCACTTATCAAAAAGGTCAGATTCAATCAGTACTGAGCCATTGCATTGATGTGTTTGGGCTGGACAACGTGATGCTAGCCAGCAACTTTCCGCTTTGCGAATTATCAGTAACCTATGAATATTATTGGCAACAGGTTTTTGACGTGCTTGAGCAGATGCTTAGCGACGGTTTGATAAAAGTTGAGCATAAAAAAGCGCTGTGCTACGACAACGCTTTTCGTATCTATCAATTTAGCGGTCTTGGTTAATCCTGATTCTGCTTAGAGTTTAATTTCAGAGCGTTATTTAACCGTTACGTGCGGCGAACGTTTTACAACTTCATCATTCAACTCAATACCGATGCCGGGTAAATCAGGAACCTTAAACTTGCCATTAACCGGTTGGTAATCTTGAATGCAAAGCTCTCTATTCCACGATTTTATTGCGTAAGTGTGATGTTCGTGAATAAGAAAGTTAGGAATAGCTGCTTCTAATTGCAGGGATGCTGCCGTCGCAACTGGACCGCCGCAAACATGCGCTTGCACTCTAATGTCGTAAACATCTGCGTAATCACAGACTTTCTTCGCTTCGGTAAAACCGCCACACAAGCCAACATCAGGCTGCAATACATCGATGCTCTGATCTTCGAAATAAGGGCGAACATCCCAACGATGATACAAACGTTCTCCGCCAGCAATCGGGACTTTTACATTCTGAGATACCTTTTTGTGCACGGCAGAATTTAGGTAATTTACCGGTTCTTCAAACATCATGCATCCCACTTCTTCTACTATGGAGCCCATTTGAATTGCTGATGCGCAGCCCATTAGGGAATGTGCTTCAAAAATAATATCAACTTCGTCGCCAACTTCTTTGCGAATCGCGCGCATGCGATCACCAAATAACTTCATTTGTTTTGGTGTAAATAACTTGGTGCGGTCATAGCTTGAGTCACCATTTGCATCATACACAATAGGATCGACTTTTATGGCATCATACCCTTGCGCGATGGCTTTTCCTGCCGCTCGAGCGTAATCATCTGGCGTAAGCATTTTGATGCAATCTTGACTCCAGTCAAACTGTATTTGACTAGCGTAAGTGCGCAAATTGTCATTGGTTTTACCGCCTAATAGCTGGTAAACCGGCACATTCAACGCTTTACCTTTAATATCCCACAAAGCAGTATCAATCGCGCTCATTGCGGCGTATAGCACGGGACCGCCGCCTAAGCCCCAAAAGCTTTCGCGCAGCATGCGAGACCACAGCAGCTCGGTTTTAAAAGGATCGAAACCAATCAGAACCGCTTCAACAATTTCTTTGATCATTGCTGCTGCAGCGCTGTGACCCCAGTCATAAGCTAATCCGGCTTCGCCAACGCCATGAATGCCTTCGTCGGTATGCACACGCACGAAAATAGGATTCCAGGGTGGGCGTTCGGGACAATGAATATCGAAGATTTCTACATGGGTTACTTTCATTTTAGGACCTCTAAATAGCTTATTTATTAAAAATCACGCGGCTAAACCGACAATCGCGTTAGTTACTTTAGTCGTTGTTAAAGAGAAATCAACAGTCTCTATCTTTCATTATTCAGGTGTTGACTTGTTTGTATTCTTTGATAATAAAATGCAGCGCCTCCCACTTACTGATCAAAATCTGGATATGCTCGCTTTGCTCTGCGCATCATGGCAGGCCAAGCCTTTTGCCCACCGGTTAAGCCGGTATGTACAATGTTCGCCTGTGCTTTGATGCCGTCGATTATTGATTGGTCAACCCTCGTAAGTTGATTATGCGAGTTCTGCATTTTTACCTGCACTTCGCAAGCACGCAACAAATCATACATGTGCATGAAAGCGTCGCCGATACTGTTGCCCATAGTTAATGCACCATGATTTCTAAGCAACATAAAGTTAGCATTCCCCAAGTTTTCCTGCAGACGTTTAATTTCGTCAGGGTTAACAGCTAAACCTTCGTAGTTGTGGTAGCTCATACTCGCTAGCGCAAAGGCTGAGTATTGACTGTATGGTTGAAGTCCATCTTTATAGCTAGCAACGGCAATCGCGTCAGTATGATGCAGATGCAAAGCGCATTGCGCCTCAGGGCGAGCGATATGCACTGCACTATGAATAGTAAAGCCAGCAGGGTTAATAGAGAATGGAGATTCTTTATCAATCACATTGCCTTCAATATCAATTTTCACTAAGTTCGAGGCCGTAACTTCTTCAAAAGCTAAGCCAAAGGCATTAATAAGCAAGTCTTCCGTACCGGGGATCCGCGCAGACACGTGTGTATGAATTAAATCATCCCAACCGTGCAATACCAGTAGCCTATAGCAAGCCGCCAGCTCAACTCGGGTTTGCCATTCTTGGGCAGATACTTTGTCTTTTAGATCTATTTTAGGAATATCGTACATAGCACTCAATTAATTTACAGAAAAACGCGTGTAAAAATAATAGCATGCAACTTATGAACAAGATCATTCTTTTAGCGATTATTGTAAGGTACAGCATTATAATTACTGACATATTGCTTACTCGATAACACCATGTACTTAATATCTAACAGTAAGCCTTTTCAATGCTCTTCGTATTAATATTCAGCCTGTAGAGTCAAATTGATATCTTGTACTCATTATAAACGCGCTCAAATTAAACATTTGAGCGCTTGGGCACAGTCAACTCATCGTAGTGTCTATTAGTTGCTAGCTTTACTTTAATTCTTGAACCCCCATATTAAACAGTACAAAAGCATACAAATCAGCATATTGCTCAATAGTCTTGCTGATGGGTGTTCCTGCCCCGTGACCTGCATCTGTTTCAATACGGATCAAGGTTGGGTTATTGCCCTCTTGAAATTCCTGCAGTACAGCGGCAAACTTAAACGAATGCGCAGGGACAACTCGATCATCATGATCAGCCGTAGTGATCATTGTCGCCGGATATTCAACGCCTGGTTTCACGTTGTGCACAGGTGAATACCCTTTGATGTACTGGTACATTTCTTCGCTTTGCTCAGACGTACCGTAATCGTAAGCCCAACCGGCACCGGCGGTGAATATGTGATAACGCAACATATCCAATACTCCAACTGCTGGTAAAGCAACTTTGGCTAATTCAGGACGTTGAGTCATTACTGCCGCAACCAACAAGCCGCCATTAGAACCGCCGCGTAAGGCCAGATAATCGCTGCTGGTGTAGTGGTTATCAATAAGATACTCAGCCGCTGCAATAAAGTCATCAAACACGTTCTGCTTTTGCATTTGTGTTCCGGCTTTATGCCAAGCTTTACCGTATTCACCGCCACCGCGAATATTAGGTACGGCGTAAATACCGCCCAATTCAAGCCAAGCAGCAACCGTTGAACTAAAGCTAGGTGTTAGGCTAACGTTAAAGCCTCCGTAGCCGTATAGCATTGTCGGGTTTTTGCCATCAAGCACCGTGTCTTTATGATAAGTGATTATCATAGGCACTTTTGTGCCGTCATTTGATGTGTAGAAAATTTGCTTTGAAACAAATTTAGCGCCGTCAAACTTTGACGCTGGCTTGTTAAATAAAGTCGACTTACCGGTTGCTATGTTTAACGAATAAATAGTCGTAGGTGTAGTGTAATTGCTGAATGTGTAGTAGCTATTTTTTGCATCAACCTTAGCATCATTGATGTCTACCGAGCCTATGTCCGGCAATTCTATTTCACGAAGTAGCTCGCCGTCTAAGTTATATTGATAAACCTTCGAAATTGCATCAACCATGTATTCGGCATAAATATAGCCACCCGCGCTGCTCGGAGACAATACATTTTCAGTTTGTGGGATCAGATCTTGCCAATTTTCAACACTGGGCGATTTAGCATCCACCACCACAATTTTGCTATTTGGGGCATGATGATTCGTCATGAGATATAAGCTATCGTCTTTGCTAGTCAGCATTGAAACGTCATTGTCG
The DNA here is from genome assembly GCA_965660625.1 of Glaciecola sp. Lineage (GTDB taxonomy): Bacteria > Pseudomonadota > Gammaproteobacteria > Enterobacterales > Alteromonadaceae > Glaciecola. The sequence continues at coordinate 5,592 of CBFIAR010000016.1, forward strand.
ATACTTTCAATGATGGTCTGCCATCCTGCATCAGGTTTTGAAAGGTCTTTCAAAAAGGCACGATTTCCAGATGTCGAATTGGCCGCAGACACCAATAGAAAACGATTGTCTTCACTTACTTGTGCACCAACGTAACGGTGCTTTTCAGCATCCGTATGACCATATATTTTCACATCATCCGCTTGAGTTGTGCCAATTTTGTGGTAATAAAGTTTGTGCTGGTCGGTTTTCTGGCTAAGCTCAGAACCCACAGGTTTATCGTAACTTGAGTAATATATGCCTTCATTTTTATACCAGGTTAAATTACTAAATTTAACATTGACTAGCCGGTCACTGAGTAGCTCTTTTGATTCGGTATTCATCACATAAACTTGTCGCCAATCACTGCCGCCAGTAGAGGTTTGATATGCTGCCATGAGACCATCAGCTGAGAATGATAAGTCAGCAAGTGATACGGTGCCGTCGTCGCTGAATTTATTTGGGTCAATGAAAACTTCTGCTTCGCCACCCTCTTTTACGCGATAAACAACGCTTTGATTTTGCAATCCGTTGTTTTTATAGAAGTACGTGTATTTACCTTCAGCAGAAGGCGATGTTATGCGTTCATAATCAAGTAGGTCACGTACCACTTTGGCAACGTTTTCACGATAAGGAATATTCTTTAAGTAGGCCTGTGTGGTGTCATTTTGCGTGACTACCCATTGCTCGGTTTGTGCACTGCGGTCATCTTCCAACCAGCGATAAGGATCAGCCACCTGTTCGCCAAAATAAGTATCGACTGTGTCTCCTTTAAAGGTAATAGGATAGTCAACAGTAATCACATTTGTAGTTTTGGGGGGTACTTCAAACACTGCAGCTTCCTCTGATTTTGGCTGGCAAGCCATTAATGTGGCGGCAACCGTCATTGCCAACATTGCTTTGCTTGTTATTTTCATGTGCGTCCATTTGTGTGTTGTTAAAAGATTACGCGCCAACAGTTAACACTGTTCAGCGTTCCTGTGCAATTTGTATCAGTGCCTTCTGAAATACCTCCGCCGGTTGCCCGCCACTTATCAGATGCTTATTATTAACGATAACAGCCGGTACTGATTGCACTCCTGCGCTTTGGTAATGTTGCTGCACCCGACGAACCTCAGTAGCAAACTGATCCGAACCCAATATTTTTTTCGCCTCCGCTACATCCAAGCCAATACTTTTGATTGTTTCTAAAAGCTGTTGATGATCACTGGGGTTGCCATTATGCTTAAAATATAGATCGAATAACGCCAATTTCAATTCAGTTTGTTTACCCTGCGCACTAGCCCAATGCAACAAACGGTGTGCATCAAAAGTATTATAAATACGACCACCACCTCTGTTTCCAAATTCATAGCCAACGCTGAGTCCACGCTGCTTTATAAGCTCTCTGTTTTGTTCAGCTTGCTGTTTAGAAATTCGATATTTTTCGGTGATATGTTCGGTAATATCTTGGCCTTCAGGCGGCATGTGTGGATTCAGTTCAAAAGGCTGCCATTCAATGCGTGCGGTAATCTCGGGTGCCACTTCTTGTAACGCGGCCTGTAATGCTTTAAAGCCAATAATACACCAAGGGCAAGACACGTCAGACACAATATCTATTTTCAATTCAGTCGCCATGCTCATTTATCCTCTTAAAGAGAAGCGTTTAGCTTATTTAACGATATTCAAAAGACCTGTAAATTTTGGATCGCTGCAGTCTTTCATAAGTTCAAATAAACACATCTCAGCCGTGGTTATGCCAATATCATGTTTTTGAAGTTTATGAATAGCAACTTGTTTGTTTGCATCTTCCCGTGATCCTACGCAATCGACAACTAACTCAATCGACTTATGCATTCCTTTTAATCCCATAGCCGTTTGATATACACAAACGTGGGCTTCGATACCGCATATTAACCAATGTTGTACATCTGCTTTGTTGACTTGGTCAACAAAGTGAGGATCTGCGCAACCATTAAAAGCATATTTTTTAATGCATGGATAGTTTGCTAGCAAAACCTCAATTTCCTCTGCAGTTTTACCTAGTTTTTCGGGGTTTTGTTCAAGTACCAATATGGGTAACTCAAGTAAGGTACAACCTTTAATCAACTTCGCTACGTTGTGTAACATCAATTCGCTATTGTGGACAAGACGCGCGAGTTTGCCCTGAATATCGACCACAATCAGGCCGGTGTTATTTCTTTCTAACATAACGCTTCCATTTGATGATCTCGACGCATAGCTTAGTGTATTGCGGTTTTTTTGTCACATAAGAGTTTATGCAGGATGAAATACGCAACTAGCAGGCCACAAGAATTTGCTTTATAACGGAAAGTTAATCGGGTAGTCATTGGTTATCCATGTCAAATAGTATAAATTTGAACGGTTTGTTTGGTATAAGCCATGTTTTTGAAGGTCATGTTTTTAAAAACCATGTTTTTGAGAGTCATACGCGAGCGCTGACTACCGCACTAAAAACGTTGATGAGACAACACAATTTACCCAAAATGAGTATGTAAATGACAAGCTATTTCGCCAAACGATTATTCGATGGTCTGCAAATTCACGATAATATGCAGTTAGAGGTAAAAGACGGAGTTATTACTCGCATAGAAAAAGCCAGCCTTAGTGCGGCTACTGCTGATGCGGAGCTTGACGGCTTTGTTTGTGCTGGCTTCATTGACACGCAAGTGAATGGTGGAGGTGGCGTTTTATTCAATTATGCACCGACATTAGCAACCTTACTTACTATGATGAAGGGGCATTCAAAATACGGCACCACTGCTATGCTGCCCACCTTAATTACCGATAGTAGTGAAGTTATGAATGCAGCAGCCAATGCTGTTGCTGAGGCAGTCACGGCCCCCGAGTTAGGTATTTTAGGTATTCATTTTGAGGGGCCAAATTTAAGCAACGAAAAAAGGGGAATTCACCCAAACAAGCATGTTAGAAAAATAAGTGATAGCGATCTAGCGATTTTTACACGCCGAGACATTGGCAAGATAATGGTAACCCTTGCACCCGAAAATGTGTCGCCAGATATTATTGCAGAACTTGTCAGTAAGGGAGTTATTGTTTCGCTAGGCCATAGTGCGGCAACCTTTGAGCAGGCACTCGCGGCGATTGATGCTGGCGCAAGGTGCACAACGCATTTATTCAATGCCATGTCGGGTTTAACCGCAAGAGAGCCAGGATTAATTAATATTGCCTTGAGTGATCAACGCTTAACGTGTGGCTTGATTGCGGATTTACATCACGTGCATCCGCAAAATTGTGCCCTTGCCTATCAATGCATTGGTGCTGAGAGATTGATGTTGGTAACAGATGCTATGGCCCACGTGGGCTCAGATTTACAAACTTTGTCATGGCTCGATTCAACAATTACGAGAAAGGGCGGTAGATTAACCCTAGACAATGGCAACCTCGCGGGCTCGTGTTTAGACATGAGTAGTGCAGTTCGAAATATGTATTTATTACTGGCGCAACAAACAAGAAAACAGGATGCTGATACCGTGCTTGGAAATGTGCTCAATATGGCAAGCCGCGTCCCTGCAAATTTGTTAGATATTGTGGATAGAGGCAGGCTTAAGGTTGGTAATAAAGCAGACTTTGTGTTGCTGAGCGATGATCTGCTTGTAAAAGGGACTTGGGTTTGCGGTACACAGATGAGCATTAATGCCTAGCTTTGCGGCCATGGGCAGGCTGCGCGGTAGCATATAGTGGATAGCTAGCTCTTATTTGGTTAGGGCGTATTGTGAGATAAGAAAATTCATACTCGGCATATTTAGATACTGAGTATGAATCTATTTTTCATACTGAACGCCGTCTTTATCGTCGCTTAGTCTAGTTATCGCCCAACCATTCTACTCTGAACAAATCGCGACGTTTATCAAGATAGTTGCGCACCGACCCTTCATTCTGAAGCTTTGTTAGCTTGTCGAAATCAAGGTCAACAATCAATGTCATTTCTGTATTTGGGGTTGTTTCAGAAACAATTGCATCGTGTGGAAATGCAAAATCAGACGGTGAAAATACCGCAGTTTGGGCATACTGAATATCAACGTTGTCCACTTGTGGTAGGTTACCAACGCTACCAGCAATCGCCACGTAACATTCATTTTCAATCGCTCTTGCTTGTGCGCATCGACGCACTCGTAAATATCCATTTTTGGTGTCAGTCCAAAAAGGCACAAACAACACTTGGATATCTTGCTCTGAGAGCAAACGGGCCAATTCAGGAAACTCAACGTCGTAGCAAATAAGGATACCAATTTTACCGAAATCAGTATCAAATGACTGCAGCTTATTACCACCCTTCATGATCCATTCTTTCTTCTCATGCGGCGTTAATTGCAGTTTGTACTGGCTTTCAATTTTGCCGTCACGGTGACACAAATAGGCCACGTTAAAGAGCTCGTCACCTTCGACAACGGGCATTGAACCTGCGATGATGTTGATATTGTAAGATACCGACAATCGAGAAATAGCGGTTAGAATTTCCTCTGTATATTCAGCCAAATGCCAGATAGCATCGATTGAACTCTCACCGTCACTCAAGCCCATTAACGGCGCGTTGAAGAACTCAGGAAATAAGGCGACATCGCATTTGTAGTCAGATAATGCATCAACAAAATACTCTACTTGTTGCAACAGCCCTTCGACATCTTCAAAATAACGCATTTGCCATTGCACACAACCGACTCTCGCGGATGAACGTTTACCGCCGATCAGATTTGGTTTTTCGGCATCAAAGTACATGTTGTGCCACTGCAACAACGTTGCGTAGCCTAACGAGTCTTTATCTTCCGGTAAATAAGCTTTCATCACCTGTTTTACATCAAAGCCATTAGACAATTGGAAAGTCAAAATAGGGTCGAAGATGTCTTTCGATTTTACTTGCTCGATATACTCGTAAGGTGTGAACTCTTTTGCATACTGAATGTAGTTCGGAATGCGACCGCCGGCCATAATCGAACGTAAATTCAAGTTGCGCACTAATTCTTTGCGGGCTTCATACAAACGCCTGCCTAAACGTAAGCCTCTATACTCAGGTGAGACAAAAACATCAACGCCGTACAATACGTCACCGTTTGGATCGTGCGTAGTAATGTAGGCATCACCGGTGATTTCTTCGTATGTATGCTTGTCACCAAACTGTTCGTAGTCAACGATAACCGACAAAGCGACGGCAATGACTTTACCTTTGTCTTCAATGCAAATCTGTCCGTCTGGAAAGGTCGAAATCTGTGCTTTAAATTGCTTAAACGGAAGCGCACCGCCCACTCGCTGATATATAGCCTCCTGTAGCTCTCTTATATCGTCGTAGTCGTCCAACTTAAGGTGTCTAAGCTCTAATAAATGCTCACCTTCTTCGTTCGAATTTACAGAATCTTTGATTGGCATGTAATCCTCAAAAAAATATTGACGTCAACAGTGACGTCGATAGTTTATCAGGTATTAATAGCTTTAATAGTCGAAGTTTAGATCAAGCAAAGCGCGTTTTATTAAAGTGCTTTCATGCAAAGTGGAAGACTAGTGTGATTCGCGCACACCAAATACGTCTTCAATTTCCTCTAAGGATCGCCCTTTTGTTTCTGGAAGCATTTTATAAATCAACACAAAACCGACAATAGCCAGCAAACCGTAAATCAAGAAAGTGATAGCAGTACCAAAATTAGCCAGTTCCCATGGGAATAGTAATTGTACGCTGAAGCTCACAGCGCTATTCACAGCACCGATACAAGCAATGCCAATACCGCGTAAACGATTAGGCAGTATTTCGGCCAGCAGTACCCACATAACAGGCCCAAGAGACACTGCAAATGAGGCAACAAAGCCCAATATTCCAATGAGTACGATGAGTGAGTTCATGGTTACTGCTGCTTCAATTAAGCTAGATTGATGCGCACGCGCGTCATCTGCACCAAGCAATTCTATGGTTGCGTTCTTAAAGCTGACGTCGTTCGAATAGGTTTTACCTAAAATGGGCAACAGCTTATTTCGATGTTCTTGACTTTCAATAGACTGAATAGAAGTTTCAGTAAGTTGATAGCTTGCATTATGGAAGCCATAAGACGCAATAGCCATACTAATGAACACACCCGCAAGACCAATCAGCATTAGGGGCTTGCGGCCTAATTTATCGATCAATAACATGGCCACAATAGTAAAAACCACGTTAATAACGCCAACCCAAATAGCTTGCGAAAATGCCGCGTTTTGGCCAACACCACTTTGCTCAAAAATACTCGGGGCATAGAAATAAATAGCATTTACACCCGTAGCCTGTTGGCAAACAGCCACGACTAAACCCACCAGTAAAACGAAACGCATTTTTTTAGAAAATAAGCTTTTGAGTAAGTTAAGCACGGAGTCAGTTGCGCCTTGTGAGGCCTGTTTTCGATTTGCTTTAATGTCAGCAATAAAGCTGTCGGCCTGCTCGCTCGACATGCCTGATCCACTGGTTTTGTTATTATTAAGCAGCAACAAAACTGCTTTAGCCTGAGTTTCCCGATTGTTCAAGGCAAGCCACCTTGGGCTCTCTGGGATAGTAAACAACAATGCAAAGAAGATGAACGCAGGCACAACCTCTAAGCCAAGCATCCAGCGCCATACATTATCTTGAATCCCTAAGGCACTAACCCAAGTGGCTGGGCTGCCCGATAGTTGTAACAAATAATAGTTCGCAAAGTAAGCGAACGATAAGCCAACAACAATGTTGAGCTGGTTAATTGAAATCATCTTACCGCGTATTTTTGAAGGCGAAATTTCGGCAATATATATGGGGGCAACAACCAAAGACGCAAAAGCAATACCGCCAATAATTCGCGCCGTAACTAACATGGTATAGCTAACCGACAATGCAGAAAAAATGGCGGACACTAAATATAGGAATGCGATAACAATAATCACTTTTTTTCGACCAAACATATCGGCAAAAAAGCCTGCGAATAAAGTGCCAAATAGCGCACCCAATGTAGGGGAGCTGACGACGAAGCCTTGCTGCCAATCATTTAATTTAAATTCGTTTGTTACAAAACCCACGACACCCGAAATAACCGAGGCATCAAAACCAAAAACGAAACCACCTAGGGCAACGACAATGGCGAAATAAACACTTTTTGACATGGAGTGGCTCTCTTAGCTCTTATTTTATTGACAACTTACAGCGTTCAATTGAACGCCTTCCGACGATAATACACAATGCACCTATTAAAAATAAAATATGCATTGAGCCACCACTCGACTCAGGCGCTGCTGGCTGTTCTACAACAGGTGGCTGAGGCGTTGGCGCTGGTGTCGGTGTTGGTGTCGGTGTTGGTGTTGGCACCGGTGAATTGACAACACAGCCTGTGCTGTCAACCTCAGCTCCTGCAGGTGTTCCGGGGCACTGATCATCAGCATCAATAACGCCGTCTCCATCATTATCGGCTGCAGCCTCTGTCGTATTTCCAAAAAATATATCATCTAAAAAGAGTGTACCGTTACCCTCAATTTTCAATTGAAATACATTGGTTAAATCAACAACGCTCGAGTAAGTGCTGAGCGGTATAACCAAGGTTTGCCAAGACTGTTGCTCAACATCAACTTCAAAAAATGTTTCTCGCGGGCCTGGACTGATAAGAAAGACTTTTAGCGTTGTTGAATCTTGTGTCCAATAATCGAGGTAGAAATTCTCATACGCAGAAACATCCTGTTTGTTGTTTTCAAAATCTGTACCTTGATAATTTAACGCCGTATATTTCAATACGTTGTTATCCTGAATTTGCTCTTGTGTCACTCTCGTTGCCTGACCCCAGCTTGGATTGAAATCAACGCTATCTATATTTTGGTAATGATCGCTGAACAATGAAATAACGTCATTTTGCGCGTTGATTGGCAGCGGTGATGCTTCTTGAGGCTCAGTAAAAAATTGACAACCACTGGCATCAACTTGTGCATTAGGTGGTGTGTTTGGGCATTGATCTTGGCCGTTGCTAACACCATCGTTATCATCATCTAGAGCAACTGGCGTGCTTTCATTACACTGTTGCCAGTCGTTGGCATCACTTGCAACACAATGCGCAACATAGTCAATTTCCATGGTGGCAGTATTTAGTTGTGGGTCAACTGTCCCACCCAACGAACCGCCAATCGCTACGTTTAATAGCGCAAACATCGGCTCTTCATATTGAGAGCAGTTTGATAGATTGTGCTCGGCGACAATGGTGTCATTCATGAAAAATTTAATGTCGTCTGCGGTCCATTCAATGCCGTATGTATGGAAACCTAATACATCGCTTGCGCCACCACTGTATGGAACTCGTAGTTCACGGCCGCAGTTGCCTGCGTTGAAAAAATTGGTAATGTAACGGTCGCCCGAGTTCGCATACCACTCCCAAACATCAATTTCCCCAGCTCCCGGGTTTGGCCAATTCACATTGTCGTTGTCACCCTTAAATGGGTCTTCTGCAATCCTGTTTTCAAGCATCCAGAATGCAGGCCAAGTGCCACCTTTTAGTTCAGAGAATCGGATACGAGCTTCGAGCCGACCATATAAAAATTCTGCTTTGTCCTTACTGTTAATCCGACCTGAGGTCCAATTACGGCTTCTGCCATTCTGACCAGGACAATTGATATTTTGTCTGCGAGCGGTAATTTTCAATGTGCCGTCGGACACTTCAAAGTTGCGATTTGCGCTTGTTTCATCATCGGTATAACACTGAATTTCATTGTTATAACTGGCTTGAATTTGTGCCGTCCAATTATTCCAATTCATGCTCTCACCATCGAAACGGTCTATCCAAGAAACTTCCCAACCTGCTTGGCTTTGTGCTAATGGGATAAAGCACAAAGTAGCAAAAGCAACCGCCTTTTTAAGGTTTTTTGTTATTTGATTAACAACATTCGTAGTGCGCATGTTCAACTTTCCAAAAATGTAATGACTGTACTGTCGGACCCTTATGTTACTAAACTTAACAAAATATTTACAGACTGGATGGGTTGAAGTGGACTTTTAGTAAGGTGAGTGCAACTGATTTTAATCTCTTTGCTTTTTAGCGTAAATAAATTGAAAGGCATTATTACGCCAACTGTATGAGGGATATTAATAGTTGAAATTGACTATTGCTATTAGATATTAAGCATCTTGAAATGCGGTATTTTATTTATAATTTGGTAGGTTAAGCATGTTGCTTTTAAAATTGGGAATATGGAGAGAAATTGACGTATGACACGAATTTTTATTTCTTATAACGTTTTGTAAATGCAAATCCTAATAACGTCAAGCCAATAATTGCCAGAATCGAAGGTTCTGAAACAGTAACATTCAAGTTATCGACGGCTTCTGGGCCTTCAGTCAAGCACTTTCAAAAGTCAGCCGAAAGGCATTATCCAAATCTGCGATTAAATCATCAGGATGTTCCAAGCCGATGGACAAACGAATCAGTCCATCGGTAACACCGAACATATCTCGCAAATCTGCTGGCACGCCAGAGTGTGTTGTGCTCCCTGGATGGCAAACAAGACTTTCGCTACCGCCGAGGCTAACCGCAGATTTGAAAATAGATAGATTATTGATCAAGCGAAAAGCGTCTGACTTTGAGACGTCCAGCACAAATGAGAAGGTTGAGCTAGGTCCAGAACACTGGCGCTTATACACAGTTTGGTACGTTTTATCTTGAATAAAGTCAGGATGCAAAATTTTTGCAGGGATGTAGGTGTTATCAGCAATCCACTGCGCTACTTTACGGCCGCTGTCAGCAGCGCGTTCCATACGGATACTTAAGGTTTCAAGAGAACGGGAGATCATCCAGCTTGTATGCGGGTCAAGGTTAAGGCCAAGCGCGCCGCGCGTGGCGCGAACAGGACGCAACACTGCGCGGCGGCCGCAAACAGCGCCCGCCACAAGATCACTGTGACCGCCAACATATTTAGTTAAGGAATACATGGCCATATCGATACCTTGCGGAACCACTTGTTGAAAGATAGGCCCCATCAACGTATTATCGCACACGCTAATTGGACGGTGGCCCGTTTCTTTTTCAATAAGGTCAAGTACACGATTTAGCGCTTCAAAATCAACCAACGAATTTGTGGGGTTGGCCGGTGACTCAACAAAAACCATAGCGACGCGCCCCTTTTTGCCAGCCTCACGCAGTGAGTCAAGTATACTTGCTTCGTCCAAACCGTCATGGAATTCACCTGTTTCAATGTTAAATTCAGGCAAAAATTTACGCATGAGGGTTTCTGTTCCGCCGTATAGAGGCGTGCTCTGCACAATGACGTCACCTGGGCGCAAATAAGCGAGTAAAATTGCGCTAATTGCACCCATACCGCTTGAACAGACTACCGAGCTTTCTGAGCCTTCAAACAAAGACAAACGGTCTTCGATAATTTCGACGTTAGGGTGGTTAAAACGGCTATAAATCAGACCGCCTACGCTTCCTTCTGGTGCAGGCTTGCGGCCCGCCATGATATGAAACGATTCTTCACCCTCCTCCGGTGTTTGAAAGGCGAAAGTAGACGTCAGGAACACAGGAGGTTTGACGGATCCTTCAGAAAATTGAGGGTCGTAACCATAAGACATCATCATTGTTTCAGGCTTGAGCTTGTGATTACCAATTTTGCTTTTCTTATAGTTTCCGTCGTTCGCCATTGTTTGTTTTTCTCTCTTTTTTTTAAACGCTACAGCGTTTTCGTTGTTACACGCTTTCTTGTGAATAAGGTTCGCCTGCGAAGTTAATTATTGCTGCAGACGCATTTTTAAACATACTTACAAACCCAATAGATGTGAGTACAGAGCATGTCACTAATCATCTTTTGCTGCAATAAAATCCATCACTTAGATGCGCCGCTTAAGGGTTTAAAAAGTGAATAAATCAATTACATTTCCTGTATATTACGCCATCTTAATTTTATACCAGAATTTCTCGGCGGCAGTATCGTGTTCGACATATCACTAACCATCCTTCCTATTTTTTTACTGTTGCTGTTCGGTGCACTGTTGCAAACAAGACGCTTTCCCGCAGACGGTTTTTGGCCCGGTGTAGATAAGCTCGTATACTGGATATTGTTCCCTTCAATGCTGTTTTATAATATATCCAAAGCCGATCTAAGCAGTCTTGTTCTACCAAGTTATGCAGTAATATTGAGTTTGTCGCTTTTTCTTGTTTCTATGTTGGCCTTAGTTATCAGCCTTACAAATCGGGTCAATAGACCAACCGGCACCTCGATATTGCAAGCCAGCATAAGGTTTAACTCCTTTATCGCGTTGGCCTTAGCCAGCGCTATTTACGGCGAAGAAGGATTAATTTTAGCCACGCTGGGTGCGGCTATTTTGATACCTATTGTGAATGTGGTTTTGGTGATCACGATGGTCAGCCTGCATGGCAATAAAAATAGCAAGTCTTTGTCCAGCTTATTAGTCAAAGAACTGATCAAGAATCCTCTGATATTATCCATTGCGGCTGGCGTGCTTGTGAACGTTGCGGATATTGGTGAATACGTATTTTTGCTAACTGATTTAACCGGTCTTTTAGCACGCGCCACATTACCTTTAGTATTGCTCGCGGTAGGTGCGAGTTTGCGAATGAGTGAGTTAAGGTCATCACCTCAGTTGTTGCTCCTATCAAGCTGCGCAAGACTCATCGGCTTCCCACTATGCATAGGAATAGGCAGCACCCTGTTGGGTTTAGGTCCACTCGAGGCTTGTGTTGCGGTTTTATTTGGTGCAGTACCCACAGCCACATCCGGTTATGCATTAGCGACGCAACTTGGCGGAAATGCATCCATATTATCTGTATTTATTAGTGTACAAACAGGCCTAACCCTAGTTACTTTGCCTATCACAGTGTGGTTTAGCCAAGTTTGGTTTGGATACAGTTCAGTGCTTTAATAGAGTTAAGCATTTTTTCACAACTTCGCGTGTACTTTCGATTTAGCGACAAAAGCTTACAACTTCTGCTCAACATTGGAAAGTTAATGAAAAATATAGCAATAAACGATACATTAATAACAAATAAATAACATAGAGAACGGCTGATGGCAGAACAAATAGTAGATGTGCTGATTGCTGGAGCCGGTATTTCTGGCATTGGTATGGCCGTGCACCTCAAGCGTGAATGCCCTACTCACACGTTCACCATGTTAGAGCAACGCGATGATATTGGCGGCACTTGGAGCCTATTTAACTATCCTGGTGTGCGTTCCGACAGTGACATGCACACTCTTGGTTTTGACTTTGAACCTTGGACAGAAAAAAAAGCGATTGCGGATGGACCGTCGATCCTTAGCTACATTACCCGCATCGTTGAAAAATACCAGTTGCGCAAGAACATTGCTTTCGGCCATAAAATGCTCTCTGCTAGTTGGTCCACGGAAGAAGCGCTTTGGACCCTCACAGTCACCGATAAACTTGGCAACCAGCATGAAAAACGCGCTCGGTTTTTGTATATGGGAACCGGATATTATGACTATGAAAAAGCTCATGATGCGGTATTTGAGGGACGCGAAGAATTTGAAGGGCAAATTGTTCACCCTCAATTTTGGCCAAAAGATTTAGATTACGCAAATAAGAAAGTCGTTGTAATAGGCTCAGGTGCGACTGCTGTAACACTATTACCCAACATGGCAAAAACAGCCGAACATGTGACAATGCTGCAGCGCACACCTACTTGGTACGCAGTGCGCCCTTCTGAAGATAAAATTGCGAACGGCTTAGGTAGGATCATGCCAAGCCAATGGGCGTACAATATTGTCCGTAAACGCAATGTATGGTTACAAAAAATACTTTTTAACTATTCACGCAGCAAGCCCAAGTGGGTAACAAAGATGTTGATGAAAAACGTCAAAAAGGCACTGGGCAGCGAACCTAACACAACGGACTTTACCCCTCCATACAATCCATGGGATCAGCGACTCTGTTTAGTGCCTGACGGAGACATGTTCACCGCTATGCGCGAAGGTAAGGCCAGTATTCAAACCGATCACATCAAGCATTTTACCAATACCGGTATTCAATTGACCTCAGGTAAACATCTAGAGGCTGACGTTATTGTTACCGCAACTGGCTTAAAACTGGCGATGGCAGGCAAGGTTGCGTTTACTGTTGACGGTGTTGAAGCTAATTTTGCGGACCATTTTTATTATAAAGGCTGTATGTTTTCGAATATACCAAACATGGCAATTGTGTTTGGTTACTTAAATGCCTCGTGGACCTTAAAAGCAGATATTGTTTCTCATTATGTGTGCCGTTTACTTAATCACATGCAGCGGCATAATCTGACGATTGCCAATCCACAGCTTGATGATCCTGAGGCGCTTGAAGAAGAGGCCTTATTTGATTTTTCATCCGGTTATGTAAAACGTGCTAATGCAATATTACCTCGCCAAAGCACAACAATGCCATGGCGCCTTACGCAAGACTATGGCTTTGAGAAAAACGTGTTGCTAAAAGAGCCTCTTGAAGATGGTGTTTTGAAATTTACCGAGGCTCGGCAGGCAAAAGCAAGTTAGTGATCAATCAAAAGGAGAGGACATGGATAAGCAAGCATTTACAAAATACTGCGCGGACCAACTTAGAGCCGTCTTCCTCGCCGCAAAAAAAGGAAAAAAAGATGACAAGCTAAAGCATCGAAGCGAAGGCTTGCTTCTTGCTGGCGAGCTCCTTGGTGCAGTAACTAAATCAGAAGCCTTTGAATTAATTGAACAAGAACATATTGCGGTATTCGGTGAAACAAGCGCTCAACGGGCTGAGCGAAAACATGACCTTCAAGCGTTAAAACAAAAGTCACCTGATGCTTATTTTGATATCCCAGCAATAGAAAGACGAAAGTAGTTTTCGTGCTCGTCAGTGAACACCTTGTCATTGCAAACATATAGCGCCAAATATGACATTCCTACTTGCCAAAATTGGCAATAATCAATTAACTTTGGCATTTTTATGCTTAGTTGACGTTTCCAATAGTCATCGTGTTACGCTCACCGGTCTAATCTATTTAGTCGATGAAAACCACCGTTAATAGACTTTGCAACGAAAAAGCTGGATCTTTTCGCCGCTTCACACCCGTAATAAAAAAATTTTGTTCTAATTTACAATATTGGAGCAGTTCGTGCTTAGTAGTAAGCGTCAGTAATTTGCCATCCGCCAGTTTTTAGCGTTTTATATTCACCTGTTCGGTTGACATTTTTGTAATCCTTTACATTAATAGGTAACGATATGGAATTAGATCCCCTCATACTCTCGCGAATTCAGTTTGCGTTTGTCGTCTGCTTTCACGCTATATTTCCGGTGTTTACTATCGGACTAGCAAGCACTATCGCAGGATTTGAAACACTGCATTTCAAAACAGGCAATCCCATTTGGCAGAAATTATCTAAATTTTGGATCCAAGTCTTTGCCGTAGTTTTTGGCATAGGTGTTGTATCAGGCATTGTCATGTCTTTCCAGTTCGGAACCAACTGGAGTAACTTTTCTTATGCGACGGCTAACTTTCTGGGCCCCGTTTTAAGTTACGAAGTTATCACCGCCTTTTTCTTAGAGGCTGCATTTCTTGGTGTCTTACTATTTGGTCGAGATAAAGTACCGCAGGGTGTCCACCTATTTGCCGCTATCATGGTTGCATCAGGCACTTTTATTTCTTCATTCTGGATTTTATCGGCAAACTCGCTAATGCAAACCCCCGATGGTTTAGAACTTATTAATGGTATGTATTATGTGAAATCATGGAGCGATGCTCTGTTTACGCCATCATTCGCTTATCGCTTTTTACATATGGCGCTGGCGTCATTCCTCACTGCAGCCTTGGTTGTAGCTGGAGTAAGTGCTTGGTTTATCATACAAAAACGTGAGTTAGAAGCGAATAAAAAAGCACTTTCCGTTGCGATGTGGTTTTTATTGATATTAGCTCCTGCACAAACCATCATTGGTGATTTCCACGGTTTAAACACGTTGAAGCACCAGCCGATGAAAGTCGCTGCTATGGAAGGAAATTGGGAAACATCAACGGGTGTTCCACTGCTGCTGTTTGCCATTCCTGATAAAGAAGCGCAAATGAACCACTTTGAAGTAAAAATCCCCAAGTTGGCTAGCTATGTATTAACCCATGATTGGGACGGTGAAGTACCTGGATTGAAAGAAGTACCGAAAGAAGAGCAACCTCTCGTCTTTGTCGTATTTTGGTCTTTCCGGATTATGGTTGCGCTTGGTTTACTCATGATTGTCTTTGCGGTTTGGGGGTTAGTGTTAAGACCAAAAGGCAGAATGTACGAATCGAGCATATTTTTGAATGGCTTACGTTTGATGAGCGTCGCCCCTTTCATCGCAGTTTTAGCAGGCTGGGTAGTGACAGAATCCGGCAGAGCACCTTGGTTGATTTACGGTCAAATGACTCATGCGCAAGGCTTAACACCTTCTCTCACCGGCGGTATGGCCTTATTTACCTTAATCGGCTACGTGGTTGTATACAGTTTGGTCTTCAGTTCAGGCATCTATTACTTATTAAAAGTATTTAGAG
Organism: Glaciecola sp.; assembly: GCA_965660625.1. Classification (GTDB taxonomy): domain Bacteria; phylum Pseudomonadota; class Gammaproteobacteria; order Enterobacterales; family Alteromonadaceae; genus Glaciecola. The sequence continues at coordinate 21,083 of CBFIAR010000016.1, forward strand.
GTGGTTTAGAGAAAGCCAACTCACCTCACGAAATGGACGAAATAGAGCGTCCAAGCAGACCCTTTTCAGCAGCACACGTTGCCATCGATGGAGATGCATAAACATGGAACAACAATTTGATTTAACAATTATTTGGGCAGGCATTATTGGCTTTGGTTTAATGATGTACGTATTAATGGACGGTTTTGATTTAGGGCAAGGGATATTGTTTCCTTTCGCCCCTGATGAGAAAGCGCGCGATACTATGATGAACTCTGTCGCCCCCGTTTGGGATGGTAATGAAACATGGCTAGTATTAGGCGGTGCAGGGCTTTTAGCCGCATTCCCTTTAGTTTATTCAATTTTCTTACCTGCATTATATATAGGGGTGTTTTTGCTTCTCGCAGGCTTAATTTTTAGAGGTGTTGCTTTTGAGTTTAGATTCAAAGCTAAAACCTCTAAACACCTATGGAGCTGGTCTTTTGCGGTAGGCTCTACCGTTGCCGCATTTGCACAAGGCGCAGTTGTTGGTGCTTATATTCAAGGCTTTGAAACTGAAGGTTTCGTGTATTCAGGCGGCGCACTCGACTGGCTGACGCCTTTCACCGTGATTACCGGACTGGGTTTAGTTGCAGGTTATGCGTTACTAGGAAGCACTTGGTTGATAATGAAAACGGAAGGGGCTGTGCAAGACTGGGCTTATAAAATAACGCCTCGCTTGCTGGCTGGCCTCTTAACCGTTTTCACTATCGTTTGTATATACACTCCGTTTATTGATGAAAATGTAAAAATTCGATGGTTTGATAACATCAGCATTATTTGGATTTTGCCTGCGCTAGCCCTTTACTGTTCGTACCTTGTTTTACGTTCAGTAAAAAAGAAGCAGGACGGTATGCCCTTTGTGGCGTCTATGGGTATCTTTATATTCAGTTACCTAGGCTTGCTAGTGAGTAAATGGCCATACATCGTGCCTCCTAACTTTACTATCTATGATGCTGCTTCATCTTACAATTCACAGCTTTTCTTACTATTGGGTTTCCTATTTGTTATCCCGATTGTCTTAGCCTACACCAGCTGGACCTACTGGGTATTTAGAGGAAAGGTAAAAGAAGGCGGTTACCACTAATCCAATGTCAAACGCTTTAACATTGCGGCCTGCGCAAACAGGCCGCCATTTTTTAAGTTCACATGCCAATAGTCAACGCCTTGCACTCTCTCTGGCGGTTATCGCTGGTGCATTGTCGACAGTGTTCATGTTGACGCAGTGGTTGTCCTTTTCTTATATGGCCGAAAAAATCATCATTGAGGATGTATCTTTCAATACGTTGAGTCATTTTCTTATCCTGTTTATCGCCGCTGTAGTTGCCCGTGCGCTGCTTACTCGACTACAAACATTATTTTCGCAAACAGCTAGCCTTAATATCAGACGCAGTATTCGAAGCGTGATATTGGCGCATTGGCGCACATCCAGCCCGATTAACCTAAAGGAAACCTCGGTAGGTGCATCAGCGGCCCAATGGGTTGAAGAAGTCGAAGCAATGGATGGGTATTTCTCCCGCTATTGGCCGCAACAAATGCTAGCGCTCATATCTCCACTGTTAATTTTATGTGTTGTCGCTTATTTAAATTGGTTATGCGCTGTGTTGCTGTTAATTTCGGCCCCCCTTATTCCATTTTTTATGATATTGGTAGGAATGGGTGCCGAAAAGCTCAATCAAAAATATTCAACAATTAGGCAACGCTTAGCCGGTCACTTTTTAGACCGAGTGGCTAACCTGACAACTATTAAAATGTTAGGCGCTGAAAATGATGTTTTTGAAGAGGTTGGCAAGCATAGTGATAATTATCGCAAGGTGATAATGAAGACGCTCAAACTCGCCTTTTTATCGTCTACCATTTTAGAATTTTTTACCAGTATCGCTATTGCGAGTTTAGCCATTTATATCGGATTTTCTCTGTATGGCGCGATTACTTGGGGCCCTGCCGATAGTCTTACGCTATTTACAGGCCTTGTTATTTTAATACTCGCACCCGAGTTCTTCCAACCTTTGCGAAATTTATCGCAGTTCTACCATGACCGCGCCACTGCGCTCGGGGCAGCTAATAATCTCGTCGTACTTTTAAATGCCGGTTCTGAAAATCAAGCAACAAATAGGCGCAATGATATGAACGAGCAGCTCAAGGTCCAAGCAAGTACAAGCAAAGAATCAAGCCATAAAGCACGCATCGAATTTCACAAGCTATGTGTTGCATTTCAAGAAAACCATACACTCACTTTACCAATCAATGCTGCATTAAGCACCGGGCAGACCCTCGTCATAACAGGTAGTTCTGGCTCAGGTAAATCTACACTACTGAATATTATTGCTGGTTATATTCCAGTAATGCATGGCGACCTATATAGTTATCCTAGCCATAATTTACCCATAGCCTATCTGCCGCAAAATGCATGGATTAAAAACGACACCATTTACCATAACCTTGCTGCGCTAGCGCCGAACGCCAGCATAGAAGAAATGTTAGATGCGCTGGAAATACTTGGATTAGCGAGCGAATTAGCGCTTAATCACTCAGGTTTAGACACCGTTATCGGTGAGCATGGACAAGGACTTTCTGGCGGGCAAATGCAGCGGATTGCGTTGGCTAGAGTCTTGCTTAACCCAGCACCAATAGTGCTTTTAGATGAACCTTCCGCGAAGCTAGATTTAATCAGTAAGCAATTCATTATCAACGCCCTTAAAACTTTGAAGCCAGACGTCATTTTAGTAATAGCAACACACGATCCTTCACTTATTTCTATTGCAGATATTCACCTCAACTTAGACACGTTAAAAGAAGTAGAAAATGCAGTATTGGTTTAGTTTGCTGTTAAAAAGTCAAGGTAGTCGCTTATATTGGGGCATATTTTGGGCATTCTTTTCTGCAGTCTCAGCCGTTGCATTACTCGCACTTTCTGGCTGGTTTATCACAGCAACTGCATTGACTGGCGTAGCCATCACAGCAGGCATGTTTGTTAGGTTTGATATGTATTTACCCGGCTCTGGCATTCGCTTCTTTGCACTGAGCCGCACTGTCGGACGATACGTCGAGAGGATCTACAATCACGACACTATTTTACGGTTAATTTCTACGTTTAGATTGCGGCTATTTAAGGGCTTGTCTAGCCTGCCTCTGAGTGAGCTGCGCTCAACATCAGACAGTGAATGGTTGGGTAAGCTCACCGCTGATTTAGATTCCCTCGATAGCATTTTGATTCGCTATACCATTCCACCCATCGTTGCGACGTTGCTCATTTTGACTCTCACTTTATTTTTGAGCTTCATTTGGCTTGAACTTGCGTTGTATTTAGGCGGATTCATGCTGTTGTGTATTGCCGTCGTTATCGGCCTGACTATCACGCAAACGAAAAAGCTGGCCGAATCGTCATCGCTTCTGCTAAGTGGACTCAGAGCTGACATTATTGAGCATCTCAAGGGAGCTTTTGTTTTGCAGTCCCATGGCTTAATGGAGCGTCACGAAACGAAGATCCTTCAGCGCCTCGATGCATTTCATCATGTTGAAAAGTTGCTGAACTCAACGTTAGCCAATATTCAGCTATTACTAGACTTTATTCTTGGGCTTGTATTAATGGTATTGATTATTGTTGGCCTTTATTCAGTTGAGTCACGAGAAATTAGCGGGCCCACGGCAGTCATGCTCGCAATGCTATTTATTGGTGTCTCAGAGATATTGCAGAGCCTACCAACTCAATTTAGCACTTGGGGTAAAACGTGTTTTTCTGCAAATAGATTGAAAACCTTAGTAAAGCAGCCAAAGACCGAAATTCACTCGCAAGAAATTAACATAAACGCAATCTCAGTACGCATATCGCAACATCCTCAAATTCCAATTAGTCGCAAAAAAGACTTAGTATTTTCGATAGCGAAAAAGCAAATAAACCTCATTTATGGTCGTTCGGGGACGGGCAAATCAACGCTAGCCAGTTTGTTGGTGGGCACAGAGGAACTTAAAAAACACTCAGTTGGACAAGCCACCAAGCAGCAAACAAGTATCATTATTAATGCGGATACAGCTTTGCGTGATATCCCCTCTGCCAATTGGTTTGGCAGTCTTGGCTACCTTGATCAAAGTAACTCGATTTTGGCAGGCACCTTAGGATACAACTTGGCTTTAGGCTTACCAAATGTATCAGAAAAAGCAATTTGGCAAGCACTCAAAATAGTGGAACTACAGGAGTGGGCAAGCAACTTGCCGCAAGGGCTAAATACTTGGTTAGGTGAAACCGGCGGCAAAGTATCTGGTGGACAAGCTAGGCGCATTTGCTTATGTAGGCTTATATTAAGAAACCCACAGTTTGTTGTTTTAGACGAGCCTTTCAATGGAATGGATGAAGCAATGGCCATTCGCATTTGGCAAAACATTTCGCCATGGCTAGCATCGAAAATGGTCGTTTTACTCACCCACGAAAGACCTTCATTTTTAGATGATAAGCTAGAAAATAAAGAATATGGGAAAAGTATAGGAAGTGAAGTGTGCTTGGATGCTTTAGAAAAATGATCGCAATACAATGAGTCTGTTACGCTAAACTTGTTGAATGTCTGCATCAAGCCAAATCCAATGATGGAGTTGAACGCAGGCTGGTAGTCGTTGAAGCAGTATCGACTCAGCAAGAAACAAAGAAAAACACGTATTATAAATAGACGCAAAACACAGTATTATCGGCACAACGATCAGCAGGAAAAAGCAACTTATGAATAGTCTCTACAAAGCCCTAACACTCGCATTAACCGTCAGTGTTTTAAGTGCATGCGGCGCATCTGCCTACGGGGGCTCAGGTCAGCAGATCAACAACTCAAATCTTCAAGTCGCAGTTAAAGAAAACTCAAAAAGTGTAAGCAAACAAAGTCACTTGCTAAACGTTGCCACTTGGAACGTTGAACATTTGGCCTACCCAATCGATCAAGGCTGCAGACCGCGTGACGAAAATGAATTAAACGCAATGCGTACGTATGCTCAAAAATTGGATGCCGACGTCGTTGCACTGCAAGAAGTTGCTTCAAAAGAAGCCGTTCACCTGCTTTTTCCTGAGACCGAATGGCAAGTTGTTATGTCGGCAAGGCCTGACAACAAGGCTTACGACTGCCGTGGTTCAGGATACAAATCCACTCAGCAGAAAACAGCCATAGCAGTAAAGAAAGCATTAGGAATTTCTGCCGTTGAACAAAATGAAGCTCTTGCCTTAGGTCGACCAGGGCTTCGATTTGGTTTAGGCATATCCCTTGCAACTCCTGTTGGCGTTGTCGACATCCTTAATTTACATTTAAAAAGTGGTTGTTTTGTCGACGACTATTTAAAGAGTGACTCTCAATCCTGCGAAAACCTTAGCGAACAAGCCGAAATTTTGTATGACTGGATTGAACAACGCGAGACTGCATCAACTCCTTACATTATTTTAGGAGACTTTAACCACCGCATTTCAGCGCCATACAATAGGATGACGCAATCCATACTCGCCAAATCGAAAAATACCTCTTCACCAATCCGTATAGTGACGCAAGCTATTATCGGTTGTCATCCCCGTTATCCGGCGCCAATAGACCATATTATTATTGGTGGCTTAGCATCGGAAGGCTTAACTTTTAGTCCGGTAGCTCATCACTATGAAGAGATGAGTGAAGACGCTATGTTGAGCGACCATTGCGCTACATCCGTCGATATTTCGCAAGCGCCAAACTAATAGATAAAAGCGCTCCTTCCCAACCTTGGGTTGCGGTTATGGATTTGGATGAAACGCTAGATGCGTACACGTGGTGCAATATGCTTTCATGAGGATAGGGCGTTATTATATTACATCACCCCATGTATGGCTCTTGGAACTACTCAGCTATTCACACTTTACCATCGATATATCGGTCTTTATCTCGTCACTCGTGAACCAAGAGAAGGTCTCAACAGGTTCGTTCATCGCGAAGATATAAGGGGTTTCAGAAGCTTGCATAGTGTCTACTGATTTGCGCAAAGGGTGAGCTTTTTTATCACAATAGAGATAAAACTCAGTTTCCTTTTCACCTGTTTTTTGATGCGTTTGCTTACCCTCAAAAACACCACACAATAACTCGATGTCATCCGTTGTATGGTTAATTGAATCACTATATTCACCAGAGGGTAATGTCAGCGCCAAGCGGTCATCTTGGCTTTTATCGACACTAGTATCATCAAATGATGTGAGAAAATAACTACGCCCATTTGGTGTTTTTATAACTACCGTCGAAGCTTTACCTTCTCTATCAAAGAAATGCGTTAAGTCGTGCCAATACACTATAGAGTGACATTGTTTGTCATTAAATTCATATGACGTAGTCCCAGAATAAAGGTGATTAGTGCAGCCCGATAGCAATACTGCAAAAGCCAATATTAACGTGTTTTTCACTATATTCCTTATACCATCATGCTGAGGAGACCATCACCAACAACATCACTGTCCCAATAAGCCGTATGCGCTAACAACCAGTTTTTACCCGTATCAACCGGAAAGTCTCTTATAAACCAGCCAAACTCAGGCGTCTCTTTTTTATATTTCTCTGCAATTTTGTGACCTCGCAGCTTTATGCCAAAAATATCCCCAGAAACGACCGGGTCTGTTACATCGAAATAGTTTAGCCATTTAAAGCTATGCGCACCTTTTCCTAAACTATTGGCAATGTTTCGACCAGTTTTTTTAAACATGCTCAGGCCCAGCGGAGAGCCGATGGTTACGAAACCTTGAACCGGCCATGTCAGTGGGTGGTCTCGATCAAACAGTCCGTCGGTTTCGATTAGCTCGTTGATAACATCAAAAGTATACACGGTGCCTAAACTATGAGCGACGATGTATACGGGAATGCCTGCTGCATAATAGGCCAAGATCTTGTCCCGCAGTCCTTGCCTTATTTTATTTGCTGTAGAGCCGTTTGCGAGAGAGACCGTGACATCGCCAACCAAGTCGATGATTGTTGGAGCTAAGATTGCCCCTATGCCAGTGCTCAATATAACGCTTGATAGCTTTTTAAGCTTTGAAAGGCTAGCGTCCGATATATTTTCATATTTATATAAATCTACATCGAACGTTAAGTTCATTCCATTGAGTCTTGATTCAATGGATTGACGGATCATGTTGTCTTGGTTCAGAGAAGCAGCGTCTCCCAGTTGAACACCGTGTACAACTAAGACTACTGAATTATTTTCTGGAGATAGGGGCACGTGAGGGTCCTGAGCTGAAACCATTTGATTAAGAATCGACCAATGTGTGCGATAAATCAATATAAATCATCAAACAGTTTCGGTACGCAATAATGTGTTCTCTCTACAGCTGATGAAATCACAAGCATTGCACAGATTAGGTACATCGTTTATTGTCGATTCAGGTCTTTCGCCATGGAGAACAAAGCACATGATTGATACAGAGCCACACTGCATTGCACCTGGAACGTTAATTGATCTTCCTAATATTTCCACTCGAGAAAACGGCGGACTAAGGAAAAAAGAAGCTAAAAAGGCAATTCACAAGCTCTCCAAGCGTTTAGTCACCCTTCAAGAATTGCTTTATGCGCAAAAGAAAAATAGTTTATTGGTAATATTTCAAGCAATGGATGCAGGCGGCAAGGATTCCACAACGCGGCGTGTATTTTCACCCCTTGATCCATCCGGCATGAAGGTCAAAAGCTTTAAAAAGCCCACACAAAGAGAGCAACTTCAAGACTTCTTGTGGCGGATCCACCACCATGCTCCCCGCAAAGGCCATATTTCTATTTTCAACCGCTCTCAATATGAAGATGTTGTGGCTGCACGTGTTAGAGGGATTCAGTCTGCGGCAATATGGCAAGGACGGTTTGAATACATAAACAACTTCGAGCGATTGCTGACGAGCGAAGGTACGGTAGTACTGAAGTTTTTCTTGCACATATCCAAAGACTATCAAAAAAATCGATTACAGCGTCGCCTAGACCGACCCGATAAACATTGGAAATTCGAACCAAGTGACCTCAAAGACCGTGAGCATTGGGACGATTACATGCAGGCATACGGTGAGTCAATTGGACGTTGTTCAACTCATCATGCCCCATGGTATGTCGTGCCCGCTGAACGACGATGGTATCGCGATCTCATTGTGCTACAAACCATCGTTAATGCGCTCGAATCGCTGCAGATGAGTTACCCCAAAGCGGACTTTGATGCGAGTGCTATTGAGATTATTTAAGCGTATATTTTGAGTGTCACCAGACTGCATATCCAGATACCATTAAGTGACACGCTAATAGAAAGCCTGAATGTTAGTGATAGCGCGACCTAAAATCAGAGCATGGACATCATGCGTACCCTCATAGGTATTAACGGCTTCGAGGTTCATTACATGACGAATGACGCCATATTCATCACTGATACCGTTACCACCATGCATGTCACGGGCAACACGCGCAATATCAAGCGACTTGCCACAATTATTACGTTTCATTAAGGAAATTAACTCAACAGGACAGTTATCTGTATCCATCAAGCGGCCCATTTGTAAACAGCCCTGCAGGCCAAGCGAAATCTCAGTTTGCATGTCAGCCAATTTCTTTTGAATTAACTGATTGGCAGCCAAAGGGCGACCAAATTGTTTGCGATCGAGGGTATAGGTTCTGGCCGCATTGAAGCAAAACTCAGCTGCTCCCATAGACCCCCAAGCAATGCCATAACGCGCTTTATTCAGGCAGCCAAAAGGCCCAGCCAAACCTTTAATCTCAGGAAACATATTTGCATCGGGCACAAAAACATTATCCATCACAATCTCGCCCGTGATTGAAGCTCGCAAAGAAAACTTACCTTCAATTTTAGGAGCAGATAAGCCTTCCATGCCTTTTTCAAGGACAAAACCTCGAATGTGACCTTCAAGCTTTGCCCATATAACAAAAACATCGGCAATCGGTGAGTTTGTTATCCATATTTTATTGCCGGTGACTAGATAGCCACCATCCACTTGCTTGGCGTGAGTAGTCATTGAAGCAGGATCACTGCCTGAATTAGGTTCAGTTAATCCAAAACACCCCACCCATTCGCCTGTTGCAAGTTTAGGTAAATACTTCATGCGCTGCTCTTCGCTGCCGTAAGTATAGATAGGATGCATAACTAGTGAGGATTGCACACTCATTGCGCTGCGATAGCCACTGTCAACGCGCTCCACTTCTCTAGCGATCAAACCATAGCTAACATAATTAACGTCACTGCCACCGTATTGAGCAGGCAAAGTAGCACCTAACAGTCCTAACTCACCTAGCTCGGTCATGATTTCCCGATCAAAGTGCTCGTGCCTATTCGCCTCGAGCACTCTTGGCATCAGTTGCTGTTGGCAATAATCATGAGCGGTATCGCGGATCATACGTTCGTCTTCGCTTAATTGCTTATCTAATAACATGGGATCTTGCCAGCTAAAAGGCGCTAAAGATTGGCTCATATGCTTACTCCGTAAATATACTCATAGGTATCATTCGCTAGATTAGCAGAAAAGGATATTCTAAAAGCGAGAATAAATATAATAAATAGTTTCTATACTTTCGATAACTTTTATCAAACAACTTCCTCATAAATCTCTAGCGGAAGCCCGTCTGGGTCACTAAAAAAGGTAAATTTTCGATTAGTATATTCATCTACTCTGATCGGCTCTACATCCACTCCTTGAGACAGAAGGTAATCTTTAACTGATTCAACTGACGCTACATTAAATGCCAAATGTCTTAAGCCTAAAGCCTCAGGAAAACTCAGTCTATCTGGTGAATTAGGGAAAGAAAATAATTCTATTTGACCGCCATTGGGTAATTTAAGATCAAGTTTAAATGAGTCGCGCTCTGCACGGTAATTCTCAGCGATAGGCTCTAAACCAAGAATCGAAACATAGAAGTGCTTAGATATCTTGTAATCTGAACAAATTATCGCGGCATGATGAATTGATTTGAGCATCCCATCTCCTTTGCACAGCAATATTTTGCATGCCGGGGGTTTACAAACTTTTTTGGCCATTGGACCATGAATAAAAATCTCACCGCTATGCACTTTTTGTCCTAGCACATGCATTACTGCTGATGGCTCTTTAGCCAACAGTATTTTAACTAGCTTAGCGAGCCCATTATGATATCTTATTAACCATTGAACATCGCTGGTCCTCACGATTAAAGTCTATGCTAATTAACTCGAAAAATGAATAAAAGTGCCACTTGGCTGTCTCCCCTGTGTCTTGTCATTGTTTTTTTTGCGACCCTAATAACAGAATGGACTGGGTATCAAGCACCTGCCCAGTTAGCTATTGTGATGTTAGCGCTCTTTACTCTACTCGAATGGCAACACTTGGATTTAACAGCCAAAGTGATCACGATGCTTGCAATCGGCTTAACCCTCACATTACTTTCACTATCCCAGATCTCCTTTCACCAGTTGAGTATGCTGTGCGGCAGTATGGCCTTTTTTGCTTTCTTTTTAATTGCTTTAGGCATATTAAAAGAAGCGGCGTTAAGCTCTCAATCAGTGAAGTTAACCGGCCTTGCCTTATTACAACAGAAGCCTGTGAGGCGTTATGCTTTACTTACCTTTGCCAGCCATTTATTAGGCATATTAATGAGTGTCGGCGCACTCAATTTGTTAGGCACCATGATCCAACGTAGTCTATACGACAATAACGACACTGTTGACATTCGCGTGCGCAGCGCAAGACAGCGTCGCATGATGTTAGCGGTTCTTCGCGGATTTTGCAGCATACCACTCTGGGCCCCTACATCCGTGACTATTACCCTTTTAGTCACCACCATTCCTAACCTGCAGTGGATAGATATTATTCCCTACGGCTTGTACATGGCTCTTGCTATTCTTTTGTTTGGTGTCTGGCTCGACCACTTTCAAGCGCCCAAATATCTGGGTCATCTGGTACCCGCTATTTCAAATAATGTATCGGATTTGAAAGTGAGTTACCCTATCGCAATCGTTGTTGGCTCGTTAACATTGCTGTCTGTTCTACTGATGTTTAGTACACCCTTGCGACCTATCTCTGCGGTATTAATTAGCGCGCCAATAGTAAGTATAGCGTGGATATTTGGTCAATTTTATCGCTGCCACAGCAAACAAAATACGCTGCAACTAACCGTAAATCGTTTTACCTCTGATATATTTTTTAGACTGACATTACAGCGGTCAGAAATTGTGTTTTTTGCTGGTTCAGTGCTAATTGGTCGTTTATTATTAACGGTGCTGGATCTCGACTGGTTTGCACAACAAATAGCGCATCTGAACATGTCTGCTGCCCAGGTACTGGCTTTATCTTCTTGGATGATTTTTATTGCGGCACTTTTATTTGTTAACCCGATGATTTCCGTTACCTTAGTCGCAGGTGCTTTATCGCAATTGCCTGGCATCGGAAACATGCCTGTTACCATTGCCCTAGTTATGATGGTCACTTGGGCAGCGGTCATAGGCAGTTCTCCCACAACTACCTCGGTGCGTATTAGCGCAAAAATTACCGGCATATCACCCTTTCATATGGGCATTAAATGGAACGGTTTATACAGTTTACTGGTACTTATTGTCTTAGATTTTTTCATTTTTATTTTTGTATAAAAAGTAGACACTGAGCCTTGTTATGCCTTGATGTTTTATGGTTTTTTTGTTCCACTGTGCCGAACCATATTGGCTCTGTCGCTATTGTTGTGGTGACAGACATTCAATAAATTAAGTACAACGAAGGGTTTGCAAAATGAATTTGAATTTCAGCGCCGAAGAAACAGATTTTCAAGAAGAAGTACGTCAGTTCTTGCAAGAAAAACTGCCAAAAGACATCGCAAAAAAAACCAGAGATGGCTTACATTTATCGAAAGACGAATATGTTCGGTGGCAGAAAATACTCCATGCTCAAGGCTGGTCTGCTCCGAATTGGCCGGTTGAACATGGCGGAACAGCTTGGACGCCAACGCAAAAATATATTTTCGCAAATGAATGTGCCAAGGCCGGCGCACCCGATGTTATTCCATTTGGTTTAAAAATGGTCGCTCCCATTATTTATACCTTTGGCAACGAAGAGCAAAAGCAGCGTTTTCTGCCCGATATATTAGCAAGTAATGTGTGGTGGTGTCAGGGTTATTCGGAAACTGGTGCAGGTTCTGACCTTGCCGGTTTAAAAACCACGGCTGTTAGGGATGGAGATGAATATATCGTTAACGGTACCAAAACATGGACTACCTTGGGTCAATATGCTGACTGGATATTCTGCCTAGTAAGAACCGGCTCAACCAGCACCAAAAACCAAGAGGCCATCAGCTTCCTTCTGATTAACATGCACGACCCCAAAATTAACGTTTCACCTATTGTGCTAATCGATGGTAACCCTGAGGTGAATGAAGTCCACTTTGATGGTGTGCGTGTTCCGGTAGAAAACCTGATAGGAGTAGAAGGTCAGGGCTGGACATATGCAAAGATCCTATTGAGCCATGAACGCACAGGTATCGCGCGTGTTGCTTTATCAAAAGAGCGTATCGTGCAATTAAAAGAATTGGCGCAAAGCGCTCCTGATGGTGCAAATAAGTTGCTTGACGACCCAATCTTTGCACAAAAAGTAGCGGACGTAGAAATCAACTTGTTGGCCTTAGAATACACGGAACTAAGAACACTCTCTGCAATCAGTACTGGTCAGGCGCCAGGACCAGAATCATCAATCTTAAAGATTGTTGGGACACAGGTTATTCAGGCCATCGATGAACTATATGTTGAGGCAGCAGGCTACTATTCAATGCCGTTTGTTCCTGAGCAGTTTACTGATGATTTTGAAGGCCAGCACATTGGCTCTGATATGCAAGCTAACACTGCACTTCGTTACTTCAATAATCGAAAAGCATCGATTTATGGCGGCAGTAACGAAATTCAAACTAACATTATCAGCAAAGCCGTTTTAGGCCTTTAACGTTGCATTAGGAGTTTATGATGGACTTTTCATTAAGTAGCGAACAACAAATGATCCAAGACAGTGTGTTGAAGTTTATTCGCAACGATTACGATTTTGATACACGCCGAAAAATACTAAAATCAGAAGCAGGCTACAGTCAAAAAAATTGGGATAAATTTGCAGAGCTCGGCTGGTTGATGCTGCCATTTACCGAAGAAGACGGTGGTTTGGGGGGCTCTATGGTCAATCTTATGCTGGTGATGGAAGAATTTGGCAAAGGTATGGTGGTTGAACCCTTCATTGCAACAGCGGTTATGGGTGGTGGATTAATTGCTGCCGCTGGTAATCAAGCACAAAAGGACGATTACTTACCAAGAATTATGGCCGGTGAACTACAGCTAGCGTTCGCTTATGCGGAACCGCAAAGCCGCTATCAGTTAAACAGCGTGAGCTCCAATGTGACTGAAAGCAATGGCGAGATTACGATTACCGGCCAAAAATCGCTTGTCTTAAATGGTAATCATGCAGACGTATTAATCGTTGCAGCACGAACGTCTGGTGATACAAATGATAACGATGGCATCAGCTTATTTCTGGTTGATGCAACTCACTCCAGCGTTAAACGAGCAGGTTATGCGAATGTTGACGGTCACCAAGCGGCGGATATTTGGTTTGAAAATACACCAGTGCTAGGACTATTAGGTGAAAAAGGCAAGGCGCTGCCTATCATCGAAAATATTATCGATAAAGCCACCTTAGCAGTATGCGCCGAAGCCGTTGGCGCTATGCAGATTGCCCATGAGCGTACGCTGGAATATGCAAAAACACGCAAACAGTTCGGCCGCACTATCGGCTCTTTCCAAGCAATACAACACCGACTAGTCAATATGTTTATAGAGCACCAACAGGCGAAATCGATCTTGTTAATGGCAGTATTGAAAATGGACAGCAACAACGGCAGTGATGCAAAAGCATTATCAGCAGCGAAGAGTCGGATTGGCAAAGCGGCTAATTTAGTGGGTCGTGAAACAATACAAATCCATGGTGGCATCGGGATGACCGATGAGATTGATGTGGGCCATATATTCAAACGCTTAACCACCATTCAATTTTTGTTTGGTAGCACGGATATGCATACAAAACGTTTTGCATCTTTATAAGTGACCCGGTAAATCAGTCACCGGATACTCTGCGGGTGATAAGTCAGGGTGAAATTGTGGGTTTTGAAAGCGAGTACGGTAACCATGCTTGGATCGGTATTCCTTTTGCAACTCCTCCCGTAGGCGACTTGCGCTGGAAAGCACCTAAGGCCGCGCTAGCGTTTGACGCCAAGGTCTTTGCAGCGATAGAGCATGGTTCACCATGCTCCCAATATGCAGGAGGGTTGGGTGGCGTGCCGGGCGAGCCAGGTACCGTGAGCGGCAGTGAAGACTGTTTGTATTTATCAGTCTATGCACCAAAGCGCTCTAGAACTGATATTAAGCAGGCAGATAAGAAGTTGCCCGTCATGGTTTGGGTGCACGGCGGTGCTAATAAAGAAGGTAGTGGCTCGTTATACGACGGTTCACGATTGGCAGCTGAGCAGAACGTCATTGTTATTAGCATCAATTATCGTTTAGGCCCTTTTGGTTGGTTTTTACATCCCGCGTTAAATGAAAATGGTTCAGCGCTCGATAAAAGCGGAAATTACGGCACATTAGATATTATTCAGTCGCTCAACTGGGTAAAAGAAAATGTCTCCGGATTTGGTGGTGATGCAGATAATGTCACCGTGTTTGGTGAATCTGCCGGCGGTTTCAACACATTCAGTTTAATGTTAAGCCCAATAGCCAAAGGTTTGTTCCATAAAGCCATTTCGCAAAGTGGTCGACTCAGCTTGACCTCGGTCGACGCCGCTGCAAATTTTGTAGAAGATAAGGGCGACGAATTTTCATCTCAACAAGTGGAAATTCACCTGCATGCTATACAAAAACCAGATAAGGGTAGTAGCGCAAGTAGCAACAAAATCGATATCAAAACAGCAATAGGTAACAGCTCAAAGCAAGAAAGAGCGAGATTTTTAAAAGGGCTGAGTGCAGCAGAAATTCTGGGTGCTTATCAACAACCTGGGAAACCAATTAAAGCCCGCAACCCAGATTTAATTGCCGATGGCTTTGTATTGCCAATAGGCGATCCGGCCGAGTTGTTTAGCAACCCGAGTAAGCATAACAATGTGCCATTGATTGCTGGTACTAATCGAGATGAAAGTAAGCTTTACCAGTTTAAAAACCCTGATTTAGTCGATACTTATTTGGGTTTTTATTCCATCGTAAGAGACCAAAACAAATATGATGCATTGGCTGAGTATCCCTCCCGCATGTGGAAATTTAACGGCGTTGATAATTTTGCCGAAGCACTGAGCCTGTCTATGCCAGGAAAAGTCTGGGCCTACCGATTCGACTGGGATGAACAAGCTAGACCCTTAGGCATACAGATTGATCGTTTGATCGGTGCTGGTCACGGTATGGAAATTCCTTTCGTGTTTGGATTTACGGATAAAAGTGAGATCTGGCAGCAAATGTACAACGAAGACAATGAAGCAACCAGAGAAGCGCTGTCAAAACGCATGCGCAACTACTGGGCCGAGTTTGCTTATAGTGGAGATCCGTCAAAGGGTTCAGATGGAAAGGGCGTAAAATGGACACCTTGGAATAGCGTAAATCCAAACGCTGATAAATATTTAGTGTTAGATACTGAAGCCGATGGCGGTATTCGCATGACCAATAAAGTAGTGACTTTAGCCTCCATTGAGAAAGATCTGCTCTCGGATACTCGCCTACCAAAGCCCAAAGACAAATGCAGCGTTTTTGCAGTGCTGGTGAGAGGAGCAGATACTCACTGGCCAGAATCTGAGTACAACGACAAGCTTTCTGGCGAATGTGCAAAGTTCCCTCTGCTCGATGACTGATTATTTTATCCAAACACCCGAATCGTTATTCTTATAACCTAAAGCACGATAAGCTGCATCTACCAGGCTCTGGCCACGCTCATTCAGTAATATGCCATTGCCCATTTGGGTCATGGTATAGCTGAAAGCCAAACCACATTCAGGATCAGCAAAGCCGATAGAGCCGCCGGCGCCGACGTGGCCAAAAGCTTGGTCACCAAGAATGACTGAGTGACGATTTGCGGCGTTGAGCAGATGACGATTATCCACGGACTTCATGAAGCCCGGCCCAAACCGAGTGGGCTGCAGAAGTGTAAAATCTTTCTGTGTTGCAGTGGACACCATACTCATACTTTTTAAACGTTCAGGCGAAACTAGACTGCCATCATTCATCGCTAAGGGTTGATACATCGCTACCTGACCACGCGCATTGGAAATACCGCCTGCACCACCAATTTCTGCTTTGTAGGCCTCAAGATCATCCGGTTTCCATCCTCCAGTGTTAAAATACGACAGAGCTTGAACTGAGCTAGGCTCGGTCATTAACTTGATCCCGAAATCAAGTATTAGGTCATCTGGTTTTGGCACATAGGGGATCATTGGGGCAATGCTGCGATTGAAGCTGTCGGGAATACCAATCCAGAAATCTGCGCCAGTTGGGCCCGCTACTTCATCAGCAAAGAAAGTGCCGAGTGATTTTCCGGACACTCGGCGAACCAGTTCGCCAACAGTCCAACCGAAGCTCACCATGTGATAACCATTGCGAGTGCCAGGCTCCCAAAATGGTTGCTCTTCTTCCAGGCGCTTAATCATATAGTCCCAATCATAAAAACCACCGGGCTTTATCGGCTCGCGAAATGCGGGTAGGCCACTCTCGTGGTTAAGCATCATCGCCACGGTGGTATTTTCCTTACCATGCTTACCATACTCAGGCCAATAATCGGTCACCAGCGCGTTCACATCGAGCAGCCCTCTATCAATTAAGATATGTGCACACAGCGCGGTAGCTGCTTTGGTGCATGAGAATACGATAGACACAGTATCGCGTTCCCAAGGTTCACCCGTTGCACGATTGGCAACGCCACCCCATAAATCCACCATGATTTCGCCGTTCACACTAAGGCAAACAGAGGCGCCTGACTCTCCTCTTTCAGAGAAATTACGTTCAAATTCGGACTGTAACTCGGCAAATTTTGGCTTGCACTGACCTTTTACTAATGTAGGCATTGAGTGTCTCGATTAGTCTAGTTGATGATAAAAAACGCATGCTTTGCATTGAGGACTTGATAAGGAAGTCCTCAACAAATTCACCGGTCGCGATTTGCAATAGCAAAACCTTAATCTTGTGCCATTTTTACGTAGTCATCGACCTAAAATGCCGCGTGCTATCACTTCTTTCATAATTTCTGAGGTACCGGCATAAATTGTCTGAATACGGGCGTCACGATAAAAACGAGAGATTGGATACTCATCGGTATAGCCATAGCCACCGAACAATTGTAGACACTCGTTTATCAATGATACCTGCATTTCTGTTGCCGCTAATTTTAGCATTGCAGCATCGGTTACGGTCATTTCGTCGCGTTGGTATTTGAGCATGTGCTTTTCTAAAAGAGCACGACATAGTTCGAGCTCCGTTTGACACTGCGCTAACTTAAATCGCGTATTTTGGAACTGTGATACTGATTGGCCGAATGCTTTGCGTTCCCTAACATACTCACAGGTTAAATCTAATGCGCCTTGAGCATGACCAATTGCCTGCACCGCACAGCCGAGGCGTTCACGCGGCAATTCTTGCATTAAATACACGAAACCTTTGCCTTCTTCGCCGAGTAAAGCGTCGCTTGGGATGCGCATATTTTCAAAAAACAATTCACCCGTATCGCTGCTGTGCTGACCTATTTTTTCAATTGGCTTGCCTGTTGAGAAACCAGGAAGACTAGTATCAACTAAAAACAAAGAGATACCTTTAGAACCCGCATTGATGTCTGTTTTAGCGCACACGATAATCATGTTGGCTTCGTTACCATTAGTGATGAAGGTTTTAGAACCATTTAATATATAATCATCGCCGTCCTTGATGGCTTTGGTACGGATATTAGCAAGATCACTGCCGGCACCGGGTTCGGTCATAGCAAGTGCGGTTAATACTTCACCTGTCACCATTGCAGGTAGCCAGCGGTCTTGTTGCTCTTGGTTACCAATATGCAGCAGGTAAGGGGCAACAATATTAGCGTGAATATTATATCCGGTGGCTAGGGCATGGAGATTCAGGCGACACATTTCTTCTTGGATCATTTGGCAGACATCAAAACTAGCGTCTGCAGCACCATACTTTTCTGGAAAATCCACCAGCAGCAAACCCGCGCTACCCATGGTATTCCACATTTCCCGCGGCATTTTATGGTTTTTCTCCCATGAATCGTAATGCGGCACGACCTCTTGCTCTAAGAAACGCAAAACCATATCGCGAAAAAGTTGGATTTCTTCTTTTTTGTTGTCATCTGCTGCAGACATTACTTCCGACATGTAAACCTCGTTGTTGTGTACTTAAAAATAATCACCAATGGCTGAAGTATTGACAAACCGACGTTCACTAGCAATGAGAAATAAAGTCATTTATTTAGCATATACGGACATACTTATTTAACTCTTTTTTATAAAGTGCTTTAATAAACCAATATATTGTTAAAAACGGACATAAATGTCACTTGAAAATAACTTCGTAAATCAACATACCATTGCCAGTTACTTTGCTCGAATACATCTGCATAACGGTATGTTGCTGGGCGGAAATGAACAGCAGTTTTTAGCCCGCGCAGCGCTAAAGCCTGCACAACTGGAACAAGAACGTTCGCGAGTATTGCCTAAACAATTAGCGAGTATTGTACAAAGTTGTTGGCGAATCGGGGGTGATGAATTTTTGGGGTTTACCGCGCAAAAAGTCAAAATAGGCATGTTTAGCTTATTAGCAGAACGCTTGATTCATTGTAAAACGCTAGAGGAAGTGTTTATCCAAACAGCCGCTTTTTACAATATAACAGGCGACCAATTGCAAGTTACGATCAATAAAGCAGGCGCACAAGTGGCAATTACGCTAAATGCAAACTTTAAACCTAAGAGTCAACATTCATCACCTAATAGCTTGTTGAACGATCTATTGTTATTAGTCTGCCATCGATTTTCTAGTTGGTTAGTCGGGCAAGTTATCCCCCTGATCAAAGTAGAAATGCAGCACGCAAAGCCCGCTCATCACGAGGAGTACAGATTAATGTACCCCTGCCCTTGTAGCTACGAAAACACAAATTGTGCATTGTTATTTAATTCAAACCATTTGAATATGCCCGTAGTTAGAGGCAAGAGGGAATTAGTGAGCTACCTGAAACAACTCCCATTGCAATGGTTTAAAAAACAATCATATTACGACACCTACAGTGCGAAAGTAATGCGATTATTAGAAAGTGCTGCATTGGATAATGAGTCCAATTTAGACAGTGTGGCAGCAAAGCTGAACATGACCTCAAGAACCTTACGTCGTAAGTTAATTGCAGAGGGCAGTGGCTTTCAACAATTGAAAGATAATGTTAGAAGAGACAAAGCCATCAGCCTGTTTGAACAGCCTAACTTATCCATAGCGCAAATCAGTATCGCCGTGGGTTTTACGGAGCTGGCGACTTTTTCTCGTGCATTTAAACATTGGACTGGTGTATCACCGAGTACCTACCGCAATTATCGTGGGTTAATGTTGTAAAAGACCCTACAAACCAAGCTTGCGTTTACATGCTTCCCACGCGTAAAAAGTTTTTAGAGCAGGTCGACGAGCAAATGCAAAAGGGAACGGTTGAAGCGGAGACTGCCAAAACGGTAGTTCAGGCAATAGCTCGGGCGCACAGTGCAATTGAGCAAGGCGCTTACCTGCTTGAATAGAAAAAGCCAATCCTGCGCCGCAATAGCCGCCGCTATAGAGTGTTTTATTTTCCTTATCATGGTAAACACGAGGGTAATCATCTAGGGAAACACTGACCCACCCACTCCAAAAAGCACTAATATTAATGTCATATAAACTGGGAAAAGTTGCGACTAAGCCATTTTTTAATGCGTCTCGGTATTTAGCATGACTTGCTTGTTTCCCTTCGATCGCCCCTCTGCCGCCAAATAATAAGCGATTATCAGGAAGGATACGATAGTAATATTTTAACGGTCGTGTATCCATTACCATCAAACCAATAGACATACCGACAGCATTCAGCTGCTGTGCTGTGAGCGGCTCAGTAACAATAATGCTGGATATAACCGGGAAAGTGCGGTCTTTAAGACCATCATACAAGTGCCTTTGGCCATATCCATTGGTCGTTACAATCAGAGTATTTGCTGTAATTGACGCCGTCTTAGTTCGCAACACGTGCTTTTGTTTAACTCTCCGACAATCAATTACCGCACTATTTCCGACAATATTAACCCCAGCATCTGCGGCTTTTTTTGCCATACCTTGGCACAATAACCAAGGGTTAATGCCAAAGGCATTGGGGTAGTAAATGCCACCGTAAGCTTTGGTGCCGGATAAATACTTTGTCGCAATGTCCTGTGCCGAAAGTGATAAAATTGAATCGCCATAATCCTCCGCTAACTCTTGTGCTTGATCATGCAGTCCTTTTACCAAGCTCGGTTTGTGCGCTAACTTTAAGTAGCCACCTGCTCCGCGCTCGCAATCAATACCTTCATCGATCAGTTGGGACACCGAATCAATCGACTCAAGATATTCTGCATAAATAGCTTGGCTAACGGGTTTTCCCCAGCGCTCTCGCATTTGTTTGACGCTTAATCTGCCCGTGCCCGGTAATACAAAACCACCATTGCGGCCACTGCAGCCCCAGCCGGGTTGATTCGCCTCAATCACGGTACATTCAATACCGTATTTTTCAGCTAAGTTTAAAGCACATGATAAACCGGTATAACCACCACCTATAATCACAACATCTGTGGTATGTGAACCTACTAACGGTGCATAAGAGTCAGCGGACTTGCCCAACACCCAGAAGCTATCTGGCTGATTCTGATCGCTTGGTGGCACATTGTCGACGAGCGGATCGTACATTAGGAACAACGCTTATCAAATCGAAGTATCATTTCAGCGGCTGTGCAAGTGCATAAATCACCGCATACCGGGCATTCGTAGTTGTCTTCAATGCTGTGTTGCTGCCATTTGTTAGGGTGCTTCTTCACGACTTCACCTCCACACGCTGTAAAATAGCCAAATGCTGAGTTACCAGGGCTGGCCAACCAAATATGAGCAACACCAGCAAGCGCTCCTTGCCGCTGGGAGCTTACGATTGATTTCTTCAATAAGGTAGAACCCACACCGCGTCCTCTCATTGCAGAGTCCACCGTGTTGCACTTTAGATAACAAACCTGCTCTTTAGGTACTCCCCAAGCGGTAGGTGAACACCATTCATCCGCTATCCATCTGTCGGGCGCGACGGTAAGACGAAAGCCAATTAAATATCCATCTGGGGTAGTTCTCGTTAAGGTGTCAGTAGCAACAGGTTTTTCGTCTGTCGATAATACGGCTACCCAGCTTGCATTGATATTATTTGACCAACTGCGTTCGTATAAATCAAGTAAGCTATTTTTATCTAAATAATTGTCACCGTGCACATAATTACCTAAATGGATAATTGCGTCAAAGTGCTCAGGTGAAAGTGCTATGTAGTTTATCGTCATGTTTGCTGTGTACTCTAGTATTTATATCGCCTCAACTTCAAATAAAACGACGACAAGCCGCCACCACGCTTATCTTAATGCTTTACCAAGAAAGTCGCGCACCGCCTTTATGTACATACTCTCATTGGCTGACATGGTTGCGTGACCCGCGTCTGGCACAATAACTGTTGTCGCGTTTTCAATCATATTTGCATAACGATGGCATGTGCGAGGACGCGCTTCATCAAACTCACCACAAATCATCAAGCTTGGTACACTAATATCCTTTAATTTGTCGGTAATATCGTAGTCCTTCAATGTCCCATAGCCGTTAAAATCGGTAACACCCCACATCGTGATATACATATCATCGTTACCACTAGGGCCATCATCGCGATAAGTCTTTGTTGAACAGGGGTCAGTGCGGCACATGTGGCGGGAATAAAACAAGTCGACAGCAGCTTTAAATTCAGGATCGTCCAATGAACCTGCAAAGTCATTCTTTTTGAGTACAGTCTGCGCTGCTAGCGGCAGTTCATCTACCCAATCCTGATTATCCTTGTTCCATTGAGATGTTGAAATAAGTGGACTTGAGAGAATCGCAGCCTTGAGGCCGTCAGGATTTCGCGACGCATATTCTGCGGACAAGGAGCCACCCCAGCTATGACCAGCAATGATGATTTCATCAAGACCAAGCGCTTGGCGAATATGGTCAATCTCGTCAACAAAGCGTTTTACATTCCAATTTTTCTGATCTCCCGGTCGCTCAGAATTACCTGTTCCTAATTGATCATAAAGAATAACTGGGTAAGTGTCAGACAACGCGACATAAGGCATATTACTGCGATGGGTGCCACCAGGACCGCCATGCATCATAATAATTGCCGGGCGTTTACCCACATGCTGCATGCCGTTTATACGATACCAAATTCGGCCGCCGTCGACGGCTATATAACCTGCCTGCTCAGGGTCCTGATGCGCAAACACACTCGATTGAAAGGCGAACCATAACAAAACTGTCATCGTCTGTCGTAATTACTTTATGCATAACAAACCTCAATAGAATGATTGACCCGTTCCCCCATTGCACAAAATTCACTCCGTGATACTTTGCAGGAAATTTGTGGAAAATGACTAACGGACGCTTTTATCTCGCAGAGCAAGCAGATTTTCAAATTATACACCGATTTGATTGATGTTATGATAAATCGAATATTTCTTCAAATGCTTGTGGTTTATGAATAGCGTAACTTTGAGCATCATCAACGCCAAGTTCACTTAACCTTTCTTTAATACCCTTCCTCTCTGCAAACTCAGTGAGTATTGTTTGCTTCTTAGTCGTCTTATGGCAGCAATACATTCGCACAACACATTCTCTGGCTTTACTAATATCCGTCGGTACTTATTGCACTGTGATAGCGATAATGTATCATTTGAAGCCTTTCATAGAAATCAAACAAATAACGGAAAATACGACTATGAGTAGATTACTCAAATTGCTGGCAGTGCTTAGTACTTTGGGATTCCCGCTGGCGTTAATCGGATTTAGAGCCGGTCTGAATGAATTTGGAACCAGCTTTAGGATCTTGAATTACACGTTTTATTTGGCGGCCGCAGTATTTTTAGCTGGCATTGTCCTGTTTTTCATACATCGGAAAGCTAAACCAGAGAGCAGCCGCGGCGCTATTATTGCAGTGGTGATCAGCGTGATACCTATTTTAGGTTTGGGCTCTCAAGTATTTATAGCAAGGTCGGTCCCAGGAATTCATAACATTTCCACTGACACTATCGACCCTCCTCAGTTTAATGCTGTCGTTGCACTTCGCGGCGAAGGCACAAATCCCTTGGAATACAAAATTGAAAATGGCGACCTCGCTGAAGTACAGAAACATGCATACCCGGATATCAAGACCATTACAGCTAACATCAGTGTGCAAAATGCCTTTGATAAAGCACTGAATATTGCCGAGGATCTAGGCTGGCTTATCGTCAGTAAAGACCAAGCGAATGGGATCATTGAAGCGACACAGACCACTGCATTGTGGCAGTTTAAGGATGATATCGTTATTCGAATTCGAGCAAACGCTGAAACCCCTGATGCAACAGACATAGATTTACGCTCAGTATCGCGGATTGGTCGCAGTGATTTAGGTGCGAATGCGAGAAGGATCCAGCGCTTTATAGATCAATTCAATCGCTGAAAACATCTGCGGTTAAGGGGTTAAGCTCAAAAACGACCGTTCGCTTCATATAAATTTGAAAGAATAGTTCACTGCCGTAGGTCTATTATTTTAATCGAAGTATTGCGGCACCGCTGTTTTCATCTGATCACTTAGGTGAGAACAGCGTAGTTACTCCTTACATACTATTCACTACTTAATTACGGATTTATCAAATATGCGAAGAAATGCGTCTCTACAGCGCCGCTCAACTGTTGCACTGTCGGTCTTGCTTTCACTTTTTTGTTCTGCCGCCTCGGCGCAGCAACTAACTGAAGATTCAATTGAAGTTATCGAAGTTACGGGTAGCAACGCTAATCCAAGTTTAATGTCGCCTAAAGAGGCCCTAATTAACGGCCCTTTTGGGGATGGTTTAGCAGTAAAGGATATTCCACGCTCGGTAACACCTATCTCGACCGAAATGATGGAGGCGCTGGACATTAACACCCTGCAAGACATTTTAGCCGTGAGTCCTAATACTTATGCTGCAACAGGCTTTGGTGCGCCTAGCCTGCCAACAATTAGAGGGCAATTAGGAGAGTTACTGCAAGACGGCGTGAGGCGCCAAGCCGGAAACAATGGCTTTGGTGTGCCGCTTTCATTTAACGCCATCGAACAAATTGACGTAGTTAAAGGGCCCACCCCAATATTATTTGGCACCAGTCAGCGCAACGGTGGATTCGTAAACCTACAATCCAAACTCGCTTCAATCACCCAGCAAGATAGTCAATTTTCCTTTTCAGCTGGCAGATGGGACAGCTACCGAGCCCAGATAGACACTTCAAGGGTGTTAGTTGAAAATAAAAGCGGCATACGCTTGAGCTATGAGCGCATCGACAACGGTGATTTTTATGATTTTAGCTCGCATCAAAGCGACAGCTTATATACAGCACTGCGTATCGTGCCCGACAGCGCTAGCACTTGGGATATTAACTTCGAGTATTATGATGTGCAGTTTACCGATAACGCTGGCATAAATCGCCCTACACAAAATCTTATCGACAATGGCATGTATATAACAGGACAAGGCGTGCAGCCCAACGGCAGCCTAACTCCTGGAAGTGGCGCAGTCATCTCCCCCACCGGTCAAGTGGTTATCGATAGAAGCCGAGTATTGACCGACCCAGATAATAGTAATAGCGCGACGACTTACCTAATACACAGCATCTATAAGCGTCAACTTAATGCGCAAACAAGCCTGAAAAACACGACTTATTACCAACACCTTGAGCGTGAAGAAATTGCGCAAAACAGCTTTGTTGAAATTATTGATGGCGCCAACACCGCGCAAAACCGTATTGAATTAGCATACGACTGGAGCGATAGGCAGCAAAGCATATTCGCCGTTGATGTTCGCTATAATAGCGTGCTCGGCTATAGCCAATTTACCACTGAAGCCGATGCGCCCATCGACCTGACGGGTCCAATTACAAATCGACGTATTCCCCTGACTGACGCGCAACAAGCACGCTTGGTTGAACTGCGTCCGGGTGTATTTGTTTCACCCGGTGGGCAATATGATATTAATGGCGATGGTCTGGGAGACTTTTCCCTATCTGATACTACTGATTCAAGCAGTTGGCAAACCGGTTTAGCCGTGCAGCACGACAGCAAATGGAATGACGAACTCAGCACAAGTTTAGGTTACCGACTCGACTACTATGACGTCGAGGCGCGAGACCCGATTGCACCTCAGGGACAACGTGCGGCCTCCGACAGCATTAATGACATCTTGCAGTCTGGGCAAATTAGCGTGAGCTATGCTATCACCCCATCGTTAACATCCTATATTGCCAGCAGTTACAATGAAGCGACGTCAAACAGCATGGCAGGCGGCAATGCCCTTGGGGGCGACAACGTAATTAGCGAACTCAATTTTGCCACCGACAATACCTTATTTGAAGCGGGTCTGAAGTATGCGCCAGATGAAAGCAATTGGTATATTGATGGTGCTTGGTTTAATCAAAAGAGAAGCTTGCGAAACCGTGATGGCAGCAATACAGGCATTCGTGCAACAGGCTTAGAAGTGCAAGCATTTTATGCTGCAGAGCGCTTTTGGTTAAGCGCCGGTTATACATATATCGATGTGCGTTACGACAATAGCGGCACTAGCCAAGAATCTCGACAAGTAGCTGATGCCTTCGATAACTCGCGCCCAGATATCATTCAAGGAACAGCCGTTGGCTCGCCTAACTTTACCCCATTTGCCCCCTCAACGAGGCGAGTTCAGGGGATCCCTGAGCAATCCGTGGGGCTCAGCGGTGGCTATAATATCAAAGAAAACTGGACCGTTGGATTCTCGGGTATTTATACCAAAAGTTATCCTTTGGATTTTTTGGCGACAGTGATGATCCGCGACCAATTTACCCTCGACATCAATACTCGCTATCTGTTTAGTGAAAAGCTGGCTCTGCGTTTTGCAGTGAATAATGTCACTAATGAAAAAAATTGGCGCCCGGTGTTTGAAGGCGGATTTTTTGGTTCAACATTAGTGTTTCCAGAGTTACCCATTCATGGTGAAGTTAAGCTGACCTACTCATTTTAAGGAAACGTTTACGTGTTTAAAAAAATGATCATGGCCGCTGTTTTAGTGGCTTTAATCGCAGGGTTTTTCTACTTCGATTTAAATACCTACCTTACTTTAGATGGTCTAAAGGGCTCCATTGATGATTTCAGGCAGTGGCGTGACACCTCCCCTGTGCTCGTATTAGGTGGATTCTTCTTAATATATGTCACGGCCACCGCGCTCTCATTACCCGGCGCCGCCATACTGACCCTCACCGCTGGTGCGCTCTTTGGATTAGCGGAAGGTTTACTGCTAGCGTCGTTCGCTTCAAGTTTGGGTGCTCTATTCGCTTTCCTAGTATCTCGCTATATATTAAGAGACACGATCAAAAGAAAATTTCCTGATCGTCTCGCTTCGATAGACAAAGGGATAGAAAGAGAAGGTGCCTTTTATCTGTTTACATTGCGCCTAGTGCCGCTGTTTCCCTTCTTTTTAATCAACCTGTTAATGGGTTTAACCGCGATTAAGTCGTGGACGTTTTATTGGGTGAGTCAAATAGGCATGTTGGCGGGCACATTTGTGTATGTGAACGCGGGCACGCAGCTTTCTCAACTGGAGAGCTTGCAAGGTATTTTATCGTTCGACCTTATCCTTTCCTTCGTTTTGTTGGGCATTTTCCCACTGATAGCCAAAACAATTATCAGCGTGATAAAGAAGCGACGCGTTTATAAAGGCTGGAAAAAGCCCCGGCATTTCGATCGTAACTTAATTGTTATCGGCGCGGGTGCGGGCGGCTTAGTAACGAGTTATATTGCCGCCGCTGTAAAAGCAAAAGTCACACTCATTGAAGCTGGCGAAATGGGAGGCGATTGCCTGAACTATGGCTGCGTGCCAAGTAAAGCCATCATTAAGAGTGCAAAAATACTCAAGCAACTTGAGCAAGCTGAGAAATATGGTCTCGCCAATACGGATGTGACGTTTTCGTTTAAAAAAATCATGCAACGTGTGCACGATGTCATTGCAGAAATTGCTCCCCATGACAGCGTTGAACGCTATACTGAGCTAGGGGTAGAAGTCATTAAAGGTTACGCTATCCTTATTGATCCTTGGACGGTAGAGATTGCGTTAAATGATGGCAGTAAACAGCGCTTAAGCGCACGTAATATCGTTATTGCCACAGGCGCACGCCCTTTTATACCGCCATTACCCGGCATAGAGGATGCTGCTTACGTTACCAGTGACACCATGTGGTCAGAATTTGCAAAACTCGAGGAGGCTCCTAAAAAGCTAGTGGTGCTGGGTGGCGGTCCTATTGGTTGCGAACTTGCCCAAGCATTTGCGAGATTAGGCTCTACTGTTTCACAAGTTGAACTTACCGAACGTATCATGACGAAAGAAGACGAAGAGGTTTCTACTTTCGCAATGCAGTGCCTGCAGGAAAGCGGTGTTGATGTGTTAACTGAGCATAAAGCATTACGTTTTGAACAACGCGATGGCAAAAAATTCATCATAGTCGAGCATGAGCAAAAAGAGCTTTCGATAGAATATGATCAATTGATTTGTGCCGTTGGCCGCTCCGCTCGGTTAGAGGGTTACGGCTTAGATACTCTAGGTATTGAATCTGGACGCACAATCAATACGAATGAGTTTTTAGAAACCAAATACCCGAATATTTTGGCGGCTGGCGACATCGTTGGCCCCTATCAATTCACGCATGTGGCGGCTCATCAAGGCTGGTATGCAGCGGTGAACAGTCTATTTGGGCAGTTCAAAAAGTTCAAGGTAGACTACCGCGTCATCCCGTGGGTTACCTTTATCGACCCCGAAGTGGCGCGAGTAGGCATTAATGAGCAAGAAGCCATTGAACAGGAAATCGAATATGAGGTAACGCGTTACGATTTTGAAGAGCTCGACAGAGCCATTACCGAAAGCGCAAATAAAGGCTACATCAAAGTTATTACACCTAAAGGCAAAGACAAAATTTTAGGTGTAACGATAGTCGCGGAGCATGCTGGTGATTTGATTGCTGAATTTGTGTTAGCAATGAAACACGGTCTGGGGCTTGAAAAAATCTTGGGCACGATCCATAGCTACCCAACTTGGGCTGAAGGTAACAAATATGCGGCGGGTGAATGGAAACGTGCGCATGCTCCCCAGACCGTTTTGACCTTACTTGAAAAGTATCATACCTTCAGACGAGGATAGCATCATGCAAAAATTGACAAAATCACTAACAAAAAGCGCATTAGTGAAAGACGCTGCATTGAAAACTATTGCGCTGGCCAGTGTTTTTTTACTGGCTATATCCACCCCCATTTTACAAGCAAAGCCACTGCATGAAGGCTGGAATACTCTGCTTTCTCAGCACGTTAAGCCAATCAACGAGGGCCACAGCACGTCGGTAGATTACCAAGGGTTTTTGGCGCAGCGGAGTCAGTTAAGCAATTATCTAAAAGAACTCGAACAGATCAGTCAGTCCGATTTTGAGCAGTGGAGTGACACCAAGCAATTGGCTTTTTTAATCAACGCTTACAATGCATGGACAGTAGACCTTATTTTAACGGACTACCCCAATCTTAAGTCGATAAGGGATTTAGGTAGCTTTTTTCGCTCACCGTGGGCAAAGTCGTTTATTCCTTTGCTCGGTAATACCTATAGCCTTGATGACATCGAACACGAACTCATCAGAGGCGATAACAAATATCAAGAACCGCGTATTCATTTCGCCGTTAACTGTGCCAGCATAGGTTGCCCGGCATTGCGCGAAGAGGCTTATGAAGAAAGCAAACTCGATACCCAACTTGACGAGCAAACGCAACGCTTCTTGTCAGATAAAAGCAGAAACTTTATACAAGGTAATCGGCTGTATCTCTCGTTAATATTCAAATGGTACAAGGGTGACTTTGAGAAAGGTTTTAGAGGGACTAGCAACTTAGCATCATTTTTACTGCTTTACCCTGAATCACTTAAAGTAACCGACAATGAACGCAACACCTTAGAAAAAACTGACATGGAAATTGACTTCCTAGACTATGATTGGCAATTAAACGATGTAAAAAAATAAGGCTACTATTTTCTTGTCAATCATAAAAAGTAAGCCTTCACTATTCAAATTCACCCCATTTATGCTAAGAATAATCGCAGCATGCTTATTATATTGTCCGTTTATCAATGCGCAACAAATCGAACCAGGAGCTTCAGTGCAAGGAGCTTCAGCACAAAGATCTTCAACACAAAGAGCATGGCAACAAACACTTAATGAAGCACGTGGCGAAAGCGTGTATTTTTATGCTTGGGGCGGCGACCCTCAAGTTAACCGGTACCTCCAATGGCTCGCAGAGGAAGTAGATAGCAAATACGGCGTAAATTTAGAACACGTAAAACTGGCGCAAACCAGCGATGCGGTGAGTCGGGTGCTTGCTGAAGTATCAGCCGGAAATATGAGCGAGGGACAAGTTGACCTATTATGGATTAATGGCCTGAATTTCGCCACGATGGCAGAAAACAATCTGCTTGAAGCTAGCTGGGTTAGCCTTCTTCCCAATTTCGCATTAACCAATCCACAGCAAAATCCAGCGATGACGATGGATTTCGGCGTCCCAACAAACGGTATGGAAGCACCTTGGGGAAGAGCGGCGCTGACGTTTTACTATGATAGCGCATACGCTCATGCGACAGGCTCATCTCCTCCTTCAACCCTGCAAGAATTATTACACTGGAGCACGCAAAATCCAGGGCGCTTTACGTATTCTAAACCGCCTGATTTTTTAGGTTTAAGCTTTTTAAAATACGCATTAATCATACTTAATCAGCAGCAGGAGGCAGATGTTTTTACAAAGTTATATCAGCCCCCTACAGTTGAAAGTGAGCTTCAACTATTAAGCCCTCTGTGGGCGTTTTTAGATCAGCTACACCCATATCTGTGGCGTCAAGGTCGTTACTTTGTCAGTGATGGCGCAAGTATTAGGCGCTTGGTTGGTGACAACGAGCTTCAACTTGGCTTTACCTTTTCCGCCTCGGACATACCGGGTGCCGTTGACCGCTTCGGCTTACCTCCGAGCATTCGAAGTTTTGCAATGAAAGACGGTAGCTTAAGCAACGTACATTTTGTCAGTATTCCCGTTAATGCCAAACACAAAGCGGGCGCAAAGGTAGTAGCCAACTTCTTAATGAGCATTGAAGCTCAGGCCAAAAAGCAGCAGACAAATGAATGGGGCGACCGGACGGTATTAGATTTGAGCTTGCTAGCGCCTGACCAACAACTAATGTTTAGGCCACCAAACCAACACCCAAGCGCCTTGCCTGTGACTGCAAAAAGCCCATCCCTGAGCGAACCTCATCCGCAGTGGAATGCAGTGCTCACCAAAGCATGGGAAAGGCGATATGGCGCTAAGCCATGGTAAACAGCGCATCATTCTTTTCACGGTGGGTAAAGCGGAGCCCGAGCATTTTAGTAATACTGCTAATAGTGCCTGTTGTCACAGGCTTATTAGGCGTGCTTCTGCCAGCTTTTGGCTGGTTGCCCGCACTTGGCGAAAATACCTTTAATGTAAGAGGATTTGAGGCTCTTTGGCTAACACCCGGTTTCGTCAAAATGCTTGCTTTAAGTTTTTCAACCAGCTTGATCAGCACATTTTTTGCGGTCGTGTTAAGTATTTTGATACTGGGCAACTACTTCAACAGCAAGCTTCTTAACTACATACAAAAGCTTTTAGGACCTATATTAGTCATTCCACATGCGGCAGCGGCTATCGCTATTGGTTTTCTAATTGCCCCATCAGGCTTGATCATGCGTTTATTTTCGCCATGGTTGAGTGGTGCCGCGTTACCACCTGATACACTTTTACCAAACGATCCCTACGGCTTGAGCATTATTCTGGGCCTAACTTTAAAAGAATTACCCTTCGTCCTTTTAATGGCGGTTGCCGCCATGCAGCAAAGAGAAATTAAACAAGTTATTGAGGGACAATATAAAGTTGCGATTAGTTTAGGCTACTATCCATTTACCGGATTTTGCAAAGCCGTTTTACCCGTTTTGTATCCCTTCATGCGCTTACCTGTTTATGCGATTTTAGCCTATTCCAGTGCCAGTATAGAAATACCATTAATTTTAGGTCCAAATACACCCCCTACTCTCGCAGCTGCCATTATGCAGTGGTTCAATGACGTTGACCTAAGCTTAAGGATCAAAGCATCTGCTGGTGCACTTGTGCAAATTTTAGTCACCCTATGTGTATTATTCACTTGGTGGTTACTAGAACAGGGCGTTGAAAAGTGTAGTTTATCCAAGCTAACAAACGGACGTCGAAAGTATGCTGATTCTATCTGGAGAGTCTTAACCCATTGTTTGACTCTTCTCGTTATTTTCGCTCTTGCTTTGGCACTACTTGGGCTAGTGCTATGGTCCTTTGCGGGCTACTGGTCTTTTCCAAATACCTACCCCGATCAATTAGTTACCCTGCACTGGCAAAGCGCTTTCAAGCAATTACCAGAAACGATAAGCGACACCGTTTTAGTCGCTCTTGCTGCCACCGGCATTGCGCTATTCTTTGCATTATTTGCATTGGAGGCCGAACAACAAAGGCAAAAAAGGCTCAGTTCTGCCGCTAGCTTAATGATTTATTTGCCTTTGTTAGTGCCTAGCATTGCGTTTTTATTTGGCATTGTGTGGGTGAAGGAACTCATCGGCGTTAATGCCGTTTTTAGCATGGTAGTCCTTGGTCATTTATTATTTGTCATGCCCTATGTGTTTTTGTCACTGGCTACAAGTTATCGCAAGCTGGATTTACGTTATGCAAAAGTAGCTGCGTCATTAGGCTGCTCGCCATGGAAAGTATTTTATGCGGTAAAGCTGCCTCAACTAGTGCCCCCCATTCTATTTTCTGCTGCGCTTGGTCTCGCAATAAGTTTCAGCCAATATTTACCAACACTCCTACTAGGCGGCGGTCGTATGAATACCTTAACCACTGAAGCTGTGGCCATTGCGAGCGGCGCTAGTAGGCGCATCAGCGCAGTGTACGTCATAATGCAGCTGCTTCTGCCAGCCCTCGGGTTTATACTTGCTTGGCTAATCCCTAAACTTCTTTTTCGTCCAAGGCAATAAGCGATGGATACAACAAACAACATGTTACGCATTCAAAACTTACATATTTACAAAGGCGATGTGCTTTTGCTCGAGCTAGATACAACGGTATCGGCAGGTGAAATACTGACTATTATGGGTCCTTCCGGCAGTGGTAAATCTACTTTACTGAATTGGCTATCAGGTATGTTAGAACCGGTGTTTCGCGCTAAAGGAAAACTTGAACTAGATGGCCATGATATAACACGAACGCCCAGCCATTTGCGACAAATTGCGCTCCTTTTTCAAGACTCACTGCTATTTAACCACCTGAGCGTATCGGGTAATATCGAATTCGGCATGCCGCAATCAGAATCAAGTACGAGAAAACAACGAGTATCGGAAGCACTTGCATCCGTTGGCCTGGCGGGTATGGAAAAGCGAACACCTAAAAGCCTATCCGGTGGACAGCAAGCTCGTGTTGCGCTACTGCGAGTGTTGTTGAACAAACCCAAGGTCATTTTATTAGATGAGCCTTTTAGTAAACTCGACAGTGAACTCAGACAGGCGACAAGAGAATTGGTATTCAAACAAATACACCAGCGCGGCTTAACCGCCATATTGGTAACTCACGATCAAAGTGATGCCGATGCGGCAGCAGGTAAGGTAATTAATTTGACACACACAGCGAGTGGTAAATCATGTTAGACGCAAGCATTACGCCTGCAGCTAAGGCGCTACTAACGCCTTTGGTTAAGCTCTTAAATAAAACAAAGATGACACCAAATCAATTAACGGTAATTGGCTTTGCAGTGGGTTTACTCGCAATACCTTTCTTAGCGTTGCAGTGGTGGAATTTAGCATTAGCTGCAATTTTACTTAACCGAATATTGGATGGATTAGATGGCGCACTTGCGCGTTATCAAGGGTCTAGCACCAGTGCAGGCGGCTTTTTGGATATCTGTTTAGACTTTCTGTTTTATGCAGCGGTACCTGTTGGGTTTGCACTTGCCGACCCAGCCCAAAATGCATTGCCAGCAGCTATTTTACTTGCTGCTTTTATTGGCACTGGGTCGAGCTTCTTGGCCTTTGCCATTGCCGCCGAAAAATATCAGTTAACCAAGCCTCAGTTTGAATACAAAAGCTTCTATTATCTGCACGGTTTAACCGAAGGTACTGAAACGATTTTGATCTTTGCCGCCTTTTGCATCTGGCCAGAATATTTCCCTTGGTTAGCCTATGGTTTTGCGGTTGCTGCGGGTATTACGGTGTTCACACGAGTTTATGGTGGTTACTCTACTTTGAAGAAGCAGTCTGTTAAGACTTCAGGCGATGACGTCGCATGAAGCTGAGATCTAAATAGTCCTTCCAGATACCGAAAATGCGGCCTCCTGCACTCCAACGATCGTAATTCAACAATGCGCCGCGATCAGCAGTTGCTAGCAAAGCTAATGAACGCGATTGAGCCTTATATTCGCGTAAAGCTTTACCGGCAAGTAGCGCGGGAATAATGTCACTCAACACAGCGCCCTGCCTAACAGCATAAACACCAGAATGAGGAGTTCCAGGCTGACTAGCACAGTCACCGCTCGCCAAGACCTCCGGATGGCTTGCACTTTGTAAATTCGCTCCAACGCTAACGAAGCCTTTCGCGTCGCAATCAAGACCCGAGCTAGCCTGCCATGGTTGCGGTGCAGCTCCTGTGGCAACCACTAATGCGCTAGCTTTCTGTATTTGTTTCTCGTCGCACATTAACCAGCCATTAGCGATGCAATTAATCCGAGTATCTTTGCGCAGTTTAAGGCCGCGTTCATTTAATATATTTATGGCTCTTTTACGCAAACCTGGCGAGTAGCCGTTTAATAAATCGCCGCTGCAGATCAATGACACATGCGCCTGCGGCAAGCTCTTATGCAGAGCGAGCGTTAATTCAAATGCAGCCGCTCCACCACCAAGTACCGCCACCGGCATTGAGTCGTTTTGCTCTCGCCAAGATTGCCAATATTTGTTAAAAGCACCGAAGGGCTTTGCTGGAGCAACATTAATGCTGCCGTCGTTCAGTTCTGGTTGTGGTGGGATTGAACCTACATTAAGTGAGAGGTAATCATATTGAAGTATTCGGCCGTCAACTAACGTCAACTCGCGCCTCGTTGCCTTAAGTTCGCCAATCTCGCCAACTAACAATTCGACTCCGCAAGCTTCACACAGAGGAGCTAGTTCAATGGCGCATTCCTCCTCAGTGAAGCGCCCAGCAACAAGACCGGGCATCATTCCTGAATACCATGCATGCGAGCTAGGGCTGAGCAGTATTGTGCCTTCTGGGGGACGAAACCCATTATCTATCCACCCGCGCATCGCAACCAAATGAGCATGGCCGGCGCCAGCGAGGATAAGGGTATGCCGTGTTGGTTTCATAGGTTTCCAATAATTATAAAACAAGGCTAGCTGATTGGTTTTCTCACTTTATCAACGTATTGACCATAACCCGCTTCAACCATCTCTTCTTTCGGAATAAACTTCAGCGCTGCAGAATTCATACAATAGCGCAGTCCGGTTGGGTTGGGGCCATCATTAAACACATGACCAGTGTGAGAATCTGCAATCGCACTGCGGATCTCAATACGCAAAGCACCATACCAAGAGCGGTCTTCTTTCTCAACGACTACTTCAGGGCTAATTGGTCTAACAAAGCTAGGCCAGCCGGTGCCAGACTTATACTTATCAGTTGATAGAAACAGAGGCTCACCTGACACTACGTCCACATAGATACCGGCACGTTTTTCATCCCAGTATTCATTGTCAAAAGCGCGTTCAGTAGCATCTTCTTGGGTCACCTTGTACTGAATGCTCGTTAACTGCTTGCGAAGCTCTTCATCACTAGGCTTTTGAAATGTATGCAGTTCAATTGGAGCAGCTTCATTCGTATTGCTATCGACAGCTTTTTTAGGTCGATAGTCAGAGTAGTCAATGTCACGGTCTTCACCCCATACCTCGTCAATAAACTGATAACGGCCGGAGTTAAAGGTGTAAAACTTGTATCGAACGGGATTTTTTTTGTAATAGTCCTGATGATATTCTTCTGCGTCGTAGAATGACTTGAACTGTGTTACCTCAATAGCTACTGGCTTGTCATATCGACCGCTGTTTTGCAAAGCCTCAATTGATGCCTCGGCGGCGCGTTTTTCTTCAGCACTGTGATAAAAAATCGCTGGACGGTACTGTGTGCCTCGATCTACAAATTGGCCATTAACGTCAGTTGGATCCATCATGCGCCAAAGTCCCTGCAACAGACCCTCATAGGTAATAATGTTCGCATCGTAATAAACCTGAACAGCCTCGGTATGCCCTGTTGCTCCGCTCGCAACCTGCTTATAATTTGGGTTTTTCTCAATACCACCGCTGTAGCCAGAGACCGTTTCCACCACACCCGGAATCTTTTCAAAACCAGCTTCAACACACCAGAAGCAGCCACCTGCAAAAGTGGCCACGGCAAGGGATGGATCAGCAGGCGCATATTGCGATTTGGCGGTTGCTGTGTTGTTAGTCGCGATTGCGTTGAAACCAATGAATATAGCAATAACGACTGCTGCTGAATAAAGTATTTGACGATTCATGTTAACCACCTCGTTTACGAGCTGCGTGCCTCGAATAAAAAAATAGCCGATGTAAATGGGTAACCCAGTGTGCCGGCAAAGTATAGATTCATGTAGCGATGAGTACGAATTTGTAAGGTCTTTCAGATCAGTTGTTACAACTGCCATTTGTTCTTTATACTTGAGTCCAAGCCACAAAATAAGCATTAGAATAATGTTTCGTTATTAGAATTTGACTAACAAGAAGGAATGCTGGAGCCGTCGCGATTCTAACGCGTGCCCTCCTTGGAATGATAGTCCCAATATCACTATTTTGATTTTACCTATTCAACTTACACAAATAATTTGGAATAAAACCGTTTTTTAGACCTCATAAATACTTTTATTTCAATCACCAATCGGTTCATAAAATAGCTCCGGCTTATGCAGAAAATAGCCCTGACAATAATCTATTTTGCAGCTTTCGAGTCTATTAAATTCGCTCTCATTTTCAACAAACTCAGCAACGGTAGTAAGTTGCAACTTATTGCTAAGCAATATGATGGATTCAACAATAGCCTGCTTCTGTCTATCTTGATCTATATTTTGAATGAAA
Organism: Glaciecola sp.; assembly: GCA_965660625.1. GTDB lineage: Bacteria > Pseudomonadota > Gammaproteobacteria > Enterobacterales > Alteromonadaceae > Glaciecola. The sequence continues at coordinate 57,599 of CBFIAR010000016.1, forward strand.
GTACCATCTATTTTGAGTGTATCGATGTTTAATTCTGACAAATAGGCGTACGAGGACATGCCTGTGCCAAAATCGTCTAATGATATTTTACATCCTTTGCTACGCAGATATTTCACGTTTATCAAAGCCACTTTGAAATTCCGAATGACATCTGTTTCTGTAATTTCGAACCCAAGCTGATTTGGTGTGATTTCAATTCTTGCGAATAAGCGATCAAAAAAGGCAGGGAGAGATGGATCAGATAGCGTTTGGCCAGATAAATTTACCGAATAGTTTGCTTTATTACTTGGTGTCGATTGCAGATATAGAGCTGTTTGCGTAACAATATAACGATCAACTTGAGTAATAAGGTGAAACCTTTCTGCGGCTTGGAGGTACGGGAAAGGGCTATAATAAACACCCTCATGTTTCACACGCATTAGCACTTCGAAATAAGTATTTCCCTTGTCAGAATTTACCGGCATGATGGCTTGTTTGAATAAGACAATCTTCCTCTTTGCTAAAGCTTCTGAAACGTGAGAAACCATTCTCATCTGCTTTTGTCTACCAACAATGAAGTCGTCTTTTTCATTGTAAAATACCACTTTATTTCTGCCCGTTGATTTCGCCTCTTGTAAGCTCGCATACAGAGCATTTAATACCGTTTCATTTGGCGTATCAGCATTCAATTCGTATGCACCAATACTGCTAGTGAGTTTTGTATTTAAGTCTTGCCAATGAAATTCGAAACTTGCAATTTGTTTGCGTAAATTCTCTAACAAACCAAGGTTATCAGTGGTAGAAGGGAGAACAAAGCCAAAAACATCAGAACTTATCCTGCACACTTCCGATTTTTCAGGAAGTATCGCAATAACCAATTTACCGATTTGATGTAAATAAGCATCACCACCTAAATTTCCGCAGGTTTCATTAATAATTTTGAACTCGTCGATATCCAACATAGCGACGAGACTTTTGTCTAGATTTTTTGAATAATCGTCAATAGAGTTTACAAACAATTCTCTATTGCCAAGTCCAGTGGTCTTGTCATTTAAAGTTGCTGTTAGTAGACGTTTGGTAAGACGTATTAATACAAAAAATAAAAGCAATTGCAGAAAGATAAACGTAAATGCTAAAGACGTTTTAAAAACTAATAATTCGTGTGAAATCTTATTGCGCTTTGTCCTAATATCCGATTGTACGTAAATTGATATCCTATTTAGGAGTTCGTTAGGCTCCCTATCGATGCCTTTAACAACCTTATCAGCAGCAATAATATCGAAATTAGACGTATTGTAGATAAATAGCGCATCCAGATATTCCGCGAGGATCGCACGATGCTTGTTTTGAAACTCTGTGGCTATTTCTGTAATTTCATTCTCGACCTTAAAAAACCCGATCAGCGCTTGTGTATGTGTTTGAGTATTTTCAAATTCATTCATAAACGAGGTATGATATTTATCGTATTGGGCTTTCTCAGCCCCTCTTATTAAAATATTTTTCCACTCTTGAACTTGTTTTTTAAATGAATATTGAATATTTAATGCGCTCAATTCTGAGCTTTTTAGAAGCTGTGTTTGTTGTGCATACCTCGCCGATATTGTTTCATAAAAGCGAATGAATGAGATTGAGGAAACCAGAATTACCAATCCAATTAAAAAAATCCAACCGTAATACTTAAATTTCCGTCTACTTGTAAAATTCATCTAATGCCCTGTTTTAGCATCAATGAAGAATGTAAGAAAATCCATAATCTCAACGGAATTACCTCTTGCAATAATATGCGCGTAAGTATAACGAACAAAAGCAGAATCAACTACCGCACTCATGAATCTTTCAGATAAAATTCTGAGTAAGTAACAAGAAGAGGCTATTAACTAGTGAGCTTAGTAACATGCGAATTGCAAAGCATTCAGTGAGCACAGTGGAATGCATGGTCAATAAACTTGCACCTGAGAAAAAAGATCATCTTTTTGCGCAAGCATACATTCCTCAATTTCCAAGCATGAAGTTTATACTGATGGAAAATAGCGTATGCGCTTCTTTGCTTTCAACATTGTCATATCGACGATAACTAAACCATCAATGCAATTTTGAAAGTCAGGGTCAATGTTAAAGGAAGCAAATCTGACACCGCCTTCATCACAAATCTCTGCATATTGTTTGTATAAAGTCGGCAAGCTAACATTCATGTGTTTTAGGGCGTCTTTTAGCCAAGCTAAACCTTCTTTATATTCCAAATTTTCGAAATTCTCTTTTGCGATTGTACAAATGGGGTAAGGTATTTTAGCGCTTGCAATATTCTCATTGTCAGGGAAATAGTGAGTGTAAAACGCGGTAATTAAGTTAATAGCTGCTGAGGGTAATTGCGCGCTTAGCGTAACAGGGCCAAACAAGTAGCGATACTCGGGATGTTTCGATAAAAAGGCGCCAATGCCAATCCATAAATAATCAAGACTGCGTTTGCCCCAATATTTTTGTTGTACAAAACTTCGACCTAGTTCAAGGCCTTTATTAAAGTAGGGCCGCATGCTTTGGTTATAGTCGAATAAGCTTGTAGAGTAGATTGACTCTCCTCTGTCTAACAATTGTTTTACATCCCCAAAACGATAAGCACCGGCTATTTCTAAATCATTTTTATCCCACAAAATTAAGTGATAGTAAGACTTATCGAATTTGTCTATATCTCTGCGTTGGTTAGTGCCTTCACCAACAGCTCTAAAGGTGATTTCTCTTAAGCGCCCGAGCTCTCTCATAATGGGTGAACTAACACCGTATCGATATAAGTAAATGGTTTTACCATCCGGCGACTCTCCCAACACTTCGCATTCCGCTTTCAATGCTTTAAAAAGCTCTCGGCGCTCTTCTGGCATAGCAATGGGTTTTTGAGTAAGAAAAACACCTAGCTTATTTTTAGCGATATTATAAACGTGCTTTTTAAACAGTTTAACTTGCTCTGACAAACCGATTGGAAGCTGTGCAAAAGCATCGAGGGGGATCACTTCTCCAATCGTAATGTCCATATTCTTGTTTTTTTTCTTAAACATCTCTTTTACTAGCAATGCGCTCGCTGCGGGCTTATATAACAATGATACGCCGTAGAAGAATGCCGAATTTTTAGCGTCTAAATACACCGGTAGAACCGGGCAATGATTACTTTTAGCCATTCTTAAAAAGCCACTTTGCCATTTAGTGTCACGAATACCATTGGGCCTCAATCTAGACACTTCTCCAGCAGGAAAAACAATAAGTACACCTTCATTACGCAAATGCAGATTAATGTTTTCAATATTCTGTTTTTGGGTCCCCCCTTGCATATTGTTCACGGGCAATAATATTTCATGCAAAGGACGAATTGCCATTAACATGTCATTGGCAATCACTTTGACATCGCTTCTGATCTCTTTGACACATTTAATCAAAGCCAAGCCATCCAAAGTGCCAATTGGATGATTGGCGATAATAATTATCTTCCCCGTCTCAGGGATACGCTCTCGTTGTTGATCGTTCACTCGGTAAGTAAACGAAAAATAGGCGAGAACTTGTTCCACAAAATCAAAGCCAGTTAAATGCGGATAATGGGCAGTGAATTGGTTCAATTGTTCTTCACACAACAAATATTTGAGGATCTTACCTATCGGTTTATTGAAGAGATGGCTGTTTGCGACTTTAGGATAGTGATTGGCAATAAGTTGTTGAGTATCTAGCATTAACTGAACCTCTTCGCATTAATAAACTGCAAATGCAGCAATAGTCTATTTACCGAATGTAGACCTAGTTATTGACAGAAAAGTGAATCATTAGTGACGTTTGTATGACAAGAGAGTAGGCACCTTATGACGATAAAAGCGAAATACGACCCAACACTAGAATGCAGATTGATATGAGCAATCTGCGATTGTCGAAGCAGCGCGACAAAGCATGCTCAAATCAACTCTTACGCAAGGACTTAGCAAACTATCGTTTATGCTTACGTTTGAGGTATTTCATTGAGCATGCGAGTAATGCAAATTATATTTATTGCTACTTCAATTTGCCGATAGCGTCTCGCGCGCTAATGCTCGACCATTTATGATGACCGTTTGAATTTGGTCGTACGCTTCTATAGTCTTCAATGGATTAGATTTTACTATCAGTAAATTAGCCTTTTTGCCCACTTGAACGGTGCCAATCTCATTGTGTAATCCAAATGCACGTGCGTTGTTGATAGTGGCACCTAAAAAAATTGCATCTAGTGATACCCCGCTATCTGCCCAATCTTGCATTTCCCAATAGCCGTTTAAGCCAGGGGGATTGCCCCATCCAAATCCTCCAGACGATGTATCCGATCCTAGAATTAAATGTCCACCTTGTTCAGCTAAAATACCTACCATACGCTTATAACGAGCGACCATACTAGCTATCCCTGAACCGACGGATTGGGCAGTTGGCTGCTTCGTTATTAAAGCGCCGAACATGTTAATAAATTGCTCTCTTTGTACTTGTGCATCCGTTTTCAAGTAATTAATAAACGCTTTTGGTAAAACTTTTTCTAAGTCAGGACGATGTAATAGCGCATCATCAAACATTGAAGCAGTGTGCTGAATGGTTCTGATTGTGGGTTGAATATAAATCTCAGCGTCAGCGGTGTCTTTTAAATTTTGCTTAATAAATTCTGGAATATGCGGATTGTTATAATCGTTATCTATCCAATCCCATGGGCCATGAGAAATAATGTCAACACCAGATTGTTTTGCCACTTGGTGACCTTTGGGAGATGTGGCATGCATGATAACCACTAATCCCAATGCATGCGCCTCATTCACCACATCAATAATCAACTCAACACTTGGTAGTGCTATATGATCTGTTCCACCAGGCATCCATAAGGCTTCTTCATAATATACTTTTATGCAGCTAGCGCCAGATGCGGCAATATTGGCAACGGTTGATTGCGGTGAATGCTCATGAGGATCAACACCTTCTGGCAAATAGCCTTTTCGATAATTGTCATATAGAAAATTGGGCGCATATTTTAAAAGTTGTCCAGACGGTATTTCGGAAGCCATATAGCCATCACTTAAAACAAGACCCGAACCACAATGTATTAAATCTGGTCGAATATCAGCACTCATGAAGGTCGCATTAGATTCATTATCCGCATTCGTTTCGATAACAGTAGTAAAGCCGTGATATAAATAACTTTTTGGCATTTGCTTAATATAAGCAGAATAAAGTGCATCAAAGTTTTTAGCGTAACGTTGCTTGAGTCCTGTTGCATGATAGAGGTGAACGTGGCTATCAATTAAACCAGGTATCAAAAACTGATTGTTGCCGTCCAACGTTTCAGAGGCAATATATTGTGCAGTTTTCGGAACAATCGCGGCTATTTTTCCATCTCTAATTAAAACAACAACGTTTTCTTGGGCCTTATTGTTCTCGGGTGAAATGATGGTTGTGTTAACGATAGCCAAATCATAATTTTCCATGCTCTGAGCTGATTTTGCATTAATTGCTGTACAAAAAAAGATGCTCAACAAGGCAAATATCTCCATTAACCTGCATTGACTGGTACTGCTTGATAGTATCGATTTCATGAGATGTCTTTCTTTAATGATAGTGAGTAAAAGTGAGTATCTAATAGATATTTTCAGCCTAATTCGACCTCAAACGCGTTTGTGTGCCATATAATCTAATATAATTTTATCTTGTAATGAAAAACTGTTTTTTCTAGTATACCTTTCTCATTCTTTGACCTTCGGTCGTTCCATACGATGATCATGTTCATCTCATTTACAGCCTTCATCTTATTGGCTTTGTTAGCTGCTAGCTTGTTAATGACACAATCTGCTTATAAAAGATCTAACCATTTGCTTGCCCTGCTGTTTGTATTGTTATCGATGAAGATGCTGATACTCACTGTCCGTTTTTGGAATGAAAAGCTAGACGCTTATGGCTTATCAAGCATGATAGCCATTAGCCTTGGTCCGGTGATTTATAGTTATGTTAGCTCGGTGTTAGAGGGAAAGCGTTTTACACCTCTTTATATAACAATGCACAGTCTGCTAGTTGTAGTTATGCTGATACTTCAGTGGGAACCTCTAGAAGCTTCTATTCTTAAAGATATACTTATAATTTCGAGTTTAAGTATTTACGGTATCGCTGTTGTGAAACTGATCATTAACAATCAAATAGAGCAAGCTCAACAAAATGATACCGTCGCTCGTGTCATGAAATTTTTGAGGTTGCTAGCCATCTTCCTCATCATCATGACAATATTTGATATCATTATTTTCGTAGAGTGGCTTTTCTTTGGAACAATGTCTTCTTCTTTAGGGCTCCATGTCGCCATTTCATTTTTGGCAACAGTTAGCTTAGTAATCACCTATATGTGGCTTAATAGAAGTCAGCTCATATCATGGATATTTGCAGCAAAATATAATGCACAGACCAATGACGCTCAATATTCCTCAGAAGCAAAACAGAAGATCATTAGTCAATTAAAAGAAACGGTTGAAGTTAATCAGATGTACTTATCATCTGAGTTATCAATTCAAACTGTCGCTGCTAGCCTAGGTGTCTCACCTCGGCTTATATCAAATGCGGTCAATCAATATCTTGGCAAAACTTTTCGCCGTTATATAAACGATTTACGCATTGCACAAGCCAAACGGATGCTGACTGAAACCGACAGTACTGTGCTTGCAATCATGTTCAATGTTGGCTTTGAAACCAAGTCGAACTTCAATAAAGAATTCCAACAAGTTGTTGGCATGTCACCGCTTGCATACCGCAGAAATAGTCGAAAATAAAAGAGTAGAGGGAATGTTCTCTTCGTTCTCGAGTATAGCCAGTAGGTGATCGACATCTTGATCCTGCTGCAGTTCGAGCAGCGCTATTGCTTTGACAGGCTGCAGTTCAGTTGTGCTTTGGAGTTGCTCAGGTAAGCTATTAAGTAGCTTTAACTGCAATGGGCTGGGGCCATCAGCACTCCAGAGGCTGGCATCAAAGATTGAAAGGTATTGGTTTTGTAAATGACCGTTTCGGTATTATCAAAGGTGGGTATTCTTGCAAACACACTTGTAGCAACGGGTAGTAAACAGACCGAAATCAACAGCGGCTTAACATTCATAATAATTTAACTTAGTAAGTTCATGCACTCAGTTACCTGGCTTGAGCAGGAATGCGTTTGTTTTATGTTTCAGTGAAACAATTCTGATCGTATCTTAGTCTTAAAAATAAGTATAACCAAGTAGTCACAAGTCTATGTTATATTGACTAAAATCGATGCTTTTGTAGGTCTACAACGAGTTGCCGAGTGCATTTTTATCATAAACCAGAGAGGCTTCATAAAAACTGGTAGAGGCGCTCGAAAGTCCAAAAGGCTGATAGGCTACCTACAACATAAATTATCAAACTATAGATAGTTGCTTTTTTATGTAACTCACCAGAATTGAAAAAATCGTATAGACTTTTTTTAGTCATCGCCACTAAACATAGCATGATAAAAACCAAAACTGATATAAACAATAGCTGACCTATCTCTACGCCAATATTAAACCCGAGCAGCGCTATGCCTCTTTCTTGCTGAGGTAAACCGATGTCCATCAATACTGAAGCAAAACCAAAACCATGGAGTAAGCCAAAACTGCTTGAGACTAAAATCGGATAGCGATAAGTCAAGCTGTCATGTTGTTGTTTTGCAATTTCGCTAGCTAAAAATAATATGCTCAGTGCAATGACTGCTTCTACCGGAGGTATAGGTACATAAACGAATTCCAAAGCTGCCAAGGTCAGCGTCACTGAGTGAGCAAGTGTAAAACCCGTAACGGCGAGCAATAACTGCTTCCAGCGACCCGCCGTCAACAAGACAAGGCAAGTTATAAATAATAAGTGATCGAGTCCGGCCCAAATATGTTGAATTCCTAGCAGGGTAAATTCTTTCATCACAATACTTTTACTCAAATCTTCAGGAATTTGCCATCTATTCTGTGATGGTTTTAATAACTGGGACGATTGGAGTCCGTCTGTGTCGGTGAACTGAAATAGGTTAAAAAAACCTGGGTTGATTGATGGGTAATCGATCTCGATAATGTCACCTTGCATAGAATGTTGACATTGCAATACCAGGCGTTGTGCGCGGCTATCATCTACCATGACGTCTGATGAATGCAACACCTTGCAGTGTGCGGGAAATTTAAGTTCTGGCCACGCAGACATACGACCATTATTGGGCACTCTGAATAGCACTTTATATTGATGTGATGTTTCTTCTGACACATGCACAAGCGTGGGCCGGGCATCATCAGCCAAGATGCTAAAGTTGATAATTAACAATGCTAGTATTAATGTCAGCCTCATTATCTAGTCTCTACAACAGGTAAATCAATGATAATTTGATAGCCACTAATCAATGCCTGAATAGCTTGGTTTTGTAATTCCAAGATTTGCTGACGCTTGAATTCCTCTGAAAGTTCCTCCAATACCTCCTCAATTGGCAGATAATGTCCTTCAGTTTTTTCTAGCATCAATATAAGGTGATAGCCGTATGCAGAGCGGATGGGGCCAAACCAGTTTTGATTATTCGTTTCGCCAGAGAACAATGCTTGCGCAAAGGAGTCTCCAAAATGGCTTGCAATAAAACTGCGAGAGCGCTTTACATAGTTAATATGGTATGGGAAGCGATCACTATATTTTGCCGCGTCGGTAAATGCTGGCATTGATTTGCTGATGAATTCATCCAACTGAGATTCGGCGAGCGCTTGTGCTTTAATAAGCCCATGTTTTTCTGTATCAAAAAAGACATGGGTGAAAGTAATGGAAGGTTCAATATAATATTCATCCTTTCGCTGTTGATAGAGCTCTTGCAATTGCGCTTGGCTTTCATTAACCAGCGGAGAAGCCATACTGTGAGTAAGGTATTCTATTTTTCCGACCATCCTGCGCCGAATTAAATTGTCATTTAACTCCATCCCCAAATTTTTTGCTTCTCGATAGAGGACTTCTTCGCGGATGTAAGCGTCAATGAGTTGCTGCTTTTCCTTTACTGTCAATGACGCCAGTTGGTTAGTAAAATATCCTGCATCAAATGCTTTTGCTTGAAATTGCATGAATTCTAGCAAAGCCGGCTCGTCCACCACGATTTTTTGATCATCGACTTGCATTTTATCGTCGGAGACGACATTGAACAAAACAAAGAAACCCAAACCTATGACTAAAAAATGTACAAGGGGTTCTCTGAGTATTTTTCCTGGCTGCATTAGCGTAAACCTTAATTAATTGAAGCGCATAATAGATCAGTCTTCCTAACCTGCGAATGGCATTATCCGTCACTATCACGGCGCATCATAATGGAGATGAATGCATGGCCCGTATCACCCAGTTATAAAGCTCACGATACGGGCAAATATGTTAATAGTTATATGAAAAGGTTAATCCATAGGTTCTTGGCGCACCGACTACACAGCGGATTGCCGTTGTGTTAGTTGTTGGATTTACAGCGCCCAAACTCTCACCTAACGTTTGATCAAACATAGTGCTGCAGTAACCCTTGTCAGTTAAATTATCGACAAACGCAGTGACTTTCCAGCCTGCACCAAAATCTTCAACACCCACACGCAAACTTGCTAGCGAATAGCTCGATTGGATAGTTTGTGGATTTTGATTTGTTGACCCTCCAATATTTTGATCATCGACATAATTGATAGCCGGTCGCACAAATAAAGAAATGCCGGTGCTTAACGGAATGTTCCAGTCAGCCGTCAAGTTAGCCTGCAGCTTCGGTGACCAGTGATTAGATGTTCCGGTTAAATCTTGAACAGGACCACCAGGTAAGCCTGAACCATTCGGATAATTGAGGAACTCAGAATCAAGTGTTCCTAATCCGCCACTAAAGTGTAAATTATCCGTAGGTGTATATTTAAAATCGATTTCAATACCTTTTTGACGCAATTCACCAGCATTAGTAGTGATGAAACTTAGGCCATCAAAGGATCGGGATTGGAAGTCTTTAATATCAGTTTGATAAAGGGTTACATTTGCAGTTAACGCGTTATCGAAGAATGAAGATTTGATACCTATTTCTGTATTTTCAGTCGTTTCATTGTCAAAAGTTCTACGGTCACCTAAACCCTCTAATGTTCCTTGAGAGTTAAATCCGCCTGACTTAAAACCGGTAGATCTTGTAAGAAAGCCCATTACATCATCATTAAATTGATAACGGACGTTAGCTAACCAAGTGATCTTTTCCTCGTCAACCTTAAGGTCAGGAGTAGATTCCGGTGAGCGAAATATGGAGGCAAAAGGGTTATTAAGCTGTTGTTCAAAAGAACCGGTTTTTTCATCGTTAGTCCAACGTAAACCAATTGTTGTATCTAATCTGTCATTGATATGAAAAGTGCCTTGTGCAAAAACTGCAAGACTTTCTAATTCCTGCTTAAATTGCGAAGTTACGAATTTATCCTGTGCAAAACCAGCACAAGCGTTTGCTTGAGCTAAAGCGGTAGTCGTTGCAGCAGCCGGGGCCAAACCTGCTGCGATCAACTGCCCTCTTACAATGCCAAAGACTGTCGGTGAACAATAATCAGCCCCGGCATCAAAGAAAGTGTCAATATCAAAATTTTCTTTGTAATAGAAGAGACCAGCTACATAATCAAATGTGTCACTTTCAGGAGATAAAATTTGAAATTCTTGGGAGAGTGTGTCGTTAGTATAAAAGCTATTTCTTGGCACTAAATCAGCAGCGATGCGAAGCGTCGCTTCATCTTGATAATCATTTTCCCAATTTCTAATTGCAGTAATTGATTTAAGCTCAAAATCTGATAAATCGAACTTAAATTGAGCCGTTACACCCCATTGACTGTCTGTTGCTTTATCATCGTTAACCTGATTTACAACTTGATCATAAGGATCATCACCACTGCCCGCTGGCACGCCGTATAGTGCTTGTGTGGTACCAATAAAAAGTGGGCTATTCGTTTCAGGTAATAACTCAACTATCGTACCCGTATGATTTACTTCTGCAAAATCTACCGTTAATTTTGCTTCCACTGAGTCTGAAATATCAAATAATAATTTACCACGAAAACTAAGATCTTCTACGTCGCCAATCTCTTTGTTGGTCAATTCATTATAACCATAGCCATCTCGGTCTGAATAGTTGACACTTGCCAAGCCATAAATAGTATCCGACAACCCACCAGAAAGTGTCGTGCCAATGTTTACATCATTATAATTTCCATAACTAACATGTGTCTTCGCTCTAAAGTCATCTGTAGGATCATTGGTTGTTATGTTTAAAGCACCCATGGGTGTGTTACGGCCGAATAATGTTCCTTGTGGCCCGCGTAAAACCTCTACCGTGCTTATATCGAGTAAATTATTAATGATCGAGCCAGGTCTTGGGTAATAAACACCGTCAATAAAAACGCCAACACTTCCTTCAACAGCAGTATTACCCACTGAACCAACGCCACGAATGATTAAACGTGTATTAGTCACCTGACTACTTGTGCTCATATTAAAGTTAGGGACATGAGTTGATAGGTCTTCTAAATTATTAATGCCCGAACGAGCCATATAATCACCATCGACGACAGTTAAAGATATCGGCACGGTCTGGATATTCTCTGCGCGGCGCGTTGCGCTGACGATGACTATTTTTTCTACCGCTGAATCAGCTGATGGTTCATCTGAGTCTGCGGCGGCGATGGCGTTGATGCTTGTAATAGTTAACACTGCTGCATAAGGTATTGATTTTAATTTAAATTTCATATAAGTGTCCCTCGGTTGTTTGTTAAATTTTTATATTTATTGTCATTACAGTCTGTTAGCTTCAACCTGGCTTGTACCAAATAGGAGAACCCCAAGCTCTTTCCTGTATAAACTCTGCTACTGGGATTGCTGGTTTAACTTCACGTTTTGTTTCTATTAAATCGTAGGTGCTCCAACGACAACTTGGGTTTTCAAGTGCTCGACTATAATAAAAAGCAGATTGTTCAGGGTTGAAATTAGGATCTTGCCAAACAATGGAAAGCTGAGTCGCACCTTTATCCGGTGAACTTTCACAGCTATTGCTGTCAACCTTGGCACCGTTATCTGGGCAGCGGTGGGTATCAGGGTCAGGACTCAATCCGTCGGAGCATGCAACATCGAAGGTCTGTTCGTGAACAATTCCCTGATCATCCAACCAACCTTTGATCACTTGTAATCGCTGTAAGGGAACTGTTTGAGGATCGCGCGCTGCCCATACCAATAGCGACAAGGAGCGTTTTTTATCGGTCTTGAGTAATGTTCCACCCATGGGAACGCCAAGGCTATAAAGTGAATTCCAGTTATTTTCAGTGGCCAGCGATTTATCCAGGTCCCAGCCGGCAAACATTCTAATGCGTATGCGGTTACCTGATGTGCCAAACGTCTCACGGCGCTTCAATGCAGAGTAGATATCATACCTAGTATTATTGTTAGCCCAGACCCCGGCTAGACCACCCGGGTTGTAGGTTACCGAACCACGTCCATTTTTAACTTGAAGTCCGCCAGTTAATCGCTTGACTGCTGTTGATTCCGGTTTGCCTTGATGTCCCGGATAACCTTTTTCCATGGTTCCTCCCGGATTACCATTATGAGTATCCGTGCTGGCAACAATGCCATAGGCAAAGGGGTTGAATCCGAGCTCCTTCTCTAGACTGAGACCTGTTTTTAGACCATTTCTTAGCATTGAACTTTGCTGTACGCATCCGACTTCCTGTCCTTCTTTACAGGGATCGTAAATCAGCTCAAAGTTACAGAATTCATCCTGAGACCCAATACCCAAGTAACATTCTGAATTACCTTTGCCTTGATGTATTTCGGCCAGACGATCAAACTTTGCTCGACGAGAATAATCGAGATTTGACCATTGACTTCCATCCGTATTGCTCAAGGCAAAATGTTGTCCCCACGAAATATTAGAGTTATGCGGAATAGTAATTGCGTCACAATCTGCGGTGCAATTTTCTTCAAGCCACGCCCAGAGTTCACGTGCTGAGGGTAAATCAAAAACACTCATCGCTTCTTCTGTGACTGAACTATTGGCAAATATAATATTGCGGTGCACAGAGCCTCCGCCACCTTTGTAGTTGGGAGTAAACTCAAAACCGTGCAATGTCGTAAATGTTCCTGGTTGGTTGTATTTTTCAGTCAGCCTCTGCATTTCTTTCCATGGATTTTTAGCACTGTCGCGACAGCTCTGCTTGTTTTCACAGACATCAGCGATATGTTGCGGTGGATCCATTGATAGCGTCTTAAATGCCCTATAAAACATTTTCAGTTCACGCTCTCTCACACTCTTGCATGTTGCACTGACAAAGCTTGGATTATCTGCATCCAGTAAACAGCGCTCTGCATAAGCAAAAGACTCCGCATGATCAGTAATAGCGACAAAGTCCAATGGTATTTTTAACTGGTGCATATTATTTGTATCACCGGCAATAGCGACCGGTTTACCCATTGCATAAAGCAATGCTTCCCGGGGCCCATTGGTATTTGAAAAAATGTAACTATCCAACGACCAACTGGTATGAACATGTAAATCACCAAAAAATGCGCTGCGATCATTACTCACTGTTAAGGGCGGTTTGGCTTGAACTGCGCCATCTGCTTTTACTGTCGGTATGACGACAGCCAGCAATATTAAAATTGGCCACTTCATCATTTTGATATCTCCATAGATACAACTCATATATTTCAGTAGTTAGGTGATTAGATCGTTTTGTAGCAAGGCAATCTTTGACTTAAAAAGAGCATTATGGCGTGTACCATATAGGCGAGCTATACGCCCTTTCTTGCTGTATTTTTGGCGATTCTGCAGGCACTTCAACGCCAAAACGTACCGAATCATAAGTAACCCATCTAGGGGTAGGTATCTCCAGAACTCTCACGTAATAAAAGGCTCGTAGCGTGGCATTAAAGTCGGGGTCAATCCAAACCGTGCTCAGCTCCGCAGAGCCAATTTTGTTAGTGTAAGAAGCGTTATCCAAGTCAACTGTATTACCAACCGGCTTTAACTTGCCGTTGTTGCTGATACTGCGTTGCTCACTGTTACTCCAGGCAACGTCATATACTTTTTCATGTGTAGAACCCGCTTGGTCAACCCAGCCTTTTATCACCTGTATTCGATCGAGGTTTGCCCCCATCGGATCTCTAGTAGCAGCGATCAAAAAACTAATCGCTGTCTTTTCAGGAGCGCTCGCCAAATCACCTCCCATTGGCACCCCTTTCTGATATCCGACGTGGGCTAGATTGGCTTTTACTGCATCAGCACCTGTAAATTCCCAACCACCGAAAAAGCGTAGGCTGATACGACTGCCTGTTGTGGCATATACTTCTTTGCGTTTCATCGCATCCCAAATGGCTGCGCGGGTATTTTCTTTTGACCAAACAGCGGTATAACCTGAAGCAGCCTGCTCCCAGGAATAAACCAGTTTGTCTCCCGCTTTCCCAACAACACCTTGAACTCGGTTTGGTCCTGGTTCCATACCAGCACTGTGTTTTCCATAAAAATTATCTTCGGCTGCGGTGGACAGAGCAGTATGAGAATCTGTCGAGCCGATCATGCCGAACTTGTAAGGGTTAGTACCAAGCTTTGATTCGAGCGAAATACCTGCTCGAAGTGACGAACGGGCATATTCAGCGGGTAACATTTCTGGTGTTTTTTCTATTCCGGCAAAATTGCCTCTGTCCCAAGTTTCATAATCGGCAAATTCGTCATTGGGTGAGAGCAGTGGATGGGTTTCGGCATCTCCCTTAATTTGTGTGACCTCATAGAGAGGTTCCATACGAGCGCGCCTAGCCGCTGTGCGTTCATCGAGAGATTTACCATCAAATGTTTTCCCATTAAACATTAGACCATTGGAAAGATTACCATTATGAGGAATAGCCAGAACCTGGCCCTGTTGGTTTTTTTGATAATCATCCATGTAGTCCCATAAAGCTTCTGGGTCATCGTTGATATTGCTGGAAAAAGGCATGACTTGAGAAACTTTGTCAGCATCATCTTTGAATATAACCACTCGGTGTAAATTGCTACCGCCTGGCCATGAAGACCATTCAAATCCATGCAAGGCAGTAAATATACCGGGTTTATTGTTTTCTTCAGCGGCCTTGATTAGACGATTCCATGCTGGTTGTCGGATTTCTGTCAAATCCAGTTCATCCGGCCATCCGTTCACCAAACCATCAGCTGATATCGCGAGTTGGGAGCGAATATCTCCTTTTATCTGCAAAGCTCGCCATTTTTGCAGTTGTTCGTTCTTCATCAACAAAGGAACTTCTTTTGCAAGCATTTGCATTGAGCCCAAACCCTCGGCATGGTCAGCAATAACCAAGAAATCCAGTGGTCTCCTAAGACGAGCTGCCTGTCCGTGCGTAGCTGTTATAGTGCCCCCTCGAGCGAAACGAAATGCGTCCTCTGGACCAAGCCGAACACCTAAATTATTAGCATCTTGCGATAAGGTTGTGTGAAGATGAGTATCCCCCCAGAACACCTGCTGAGGATAGTCCACACTTACCGTTGGCGAGTATACGACAGCCTCGTTTACTGACACATTAGGCTCCACATCCTTTTTAGCCCAAACAAGATTGTTATGCGCAATGCATATGTATAAGACTATGCACATGCCCGATTTTCGAAATGTCTTAATACTCATATCCACTCACCTCAAGATTACATTGTTAAATTATGGTCATACGGCTTACTCAGAAGCACCGACTCAAGACGGATATCCGGTAATATTCTGTATCTTTTGATAGCCTGTTTTTAGACTCTCGAATAAGCCGCTATATACTTCCTTGTAGAGACGGTCATACAGTTTTTGGTGTTCATGATTTGGTTTGAATACATCACCAGAATGCACCATTTGGCTAACCGCTATTTTAAAGTCAGGGTAAACATTGGTGCCCACTGCACAAGCTATGGCGGCGCCAAGTCCCGAAGTTTCAAAGGTATGGGGACGCTGTACATTCATCCCAAAGATATTGGCACTGATTTGCATTACTTCATTGCTCTGCGAGCCGCCACCGGATATTCTTAAGACGTCAATTTGATGTCCTGAACGTCTTTCCAGTAATTCTTTGCCTTCCCTTAACGCAAAAGTGAGTCCCTCAATCAACGCACGGTAAATATGAGCTCTTGTGTGCATTGATCCAAAACCGATCATTGCCCCTCTGGCTGAAGGATCTGTTGCAGAGGTTCCTGACCCCCAATAGGGTTGTAATACTAGTCCCATTGAACCAGGGGGAGTAATGCGCAGTAATTCATCCAGCAGCTTTTCCGGAGTGGTGTCGTTTTCTTTAGCACACAGTCGTTCCTGTAAACCAAATTCCTCCTTGTACCAGGTCACCATCCAATATCCTCGATTGACCATCACTTCAGTATTATAAGTCTGGGGAATAACGCCTGGGTACGCTGGATGATGAGGTACAGGCTCAAGATAGTTGTCACCGGCGATATTCAGTGTTGCGGTAGTACCATAACTTAAACTGCCAACACCGGGTTCTATGCAACCAGAACCGAGGACTTCACAAGCTTTGTCTGAACCAGATGCTATGACGGGCACACCCGCCGGTATGCCTGTATCCCTTGAGGCCTCGGTTGTGATATATCCTAATACTTCCCCGGCGTTAACTAACTCAGGTAGCATGTCTGGCCTGAGCTCGGGGATAGCGCGCCATTTCCAATCGTTCGCTTTTGCCCAGCCTAGTTTTTCGAAATCGAAAGGCACGTAACCTACTTGGTTTGCCACTGCGTCTTTGTATTGGCCTGTTAGACGAAAATTATGGTAACCCGAGAGCATTAAATATTTGTGTACCTGCTGCCAAACTGCGGGTTTGTTTTGAGCAAGCCAATTAGCTTTGGACTGCTCATGAAAATCGTCTACAGCAGGTTTTACTCCGAGTAAACGCATCAGCAGATTTTCGATCGAACCTAATGCGGGCTTGGTATTTACTTTTCTCCGATCAAGCCAGGTTATTGCTGGGTATAGAGCGTTTCCATTCACATCTAAGGGTATAGCGGTCGTGCGCTGTGTCGTTACTGACACTGCCGCGATGGATTCTTTCGGGGCATTTAGTTCGCGCAACACTTGCTGGCAAGCCTGACAAAGCGAGTCCCAATAATATTGCGGATCTTGCTCTGCCCACCCCGGTTGAGGTTCTAGATACGGCTTAATATTTATCTTGCTTTTTGCCAGCATTTGACCTTTTTGGTCAAACACCAATGCTCTGACACTTTGAGTTCCATTATCAATGGTCAAAAAATATTTCGATTCAGAGCCGGTCATTTTCTTTCACCTGGCAGACTATAGTGAGAACCCCAGATTTCCTGATAGCGCTGCAACTCATTGCGCCATTCCTCATCGTTGTAACCTAACTCTTGGGTAAACATATCCTGCAATTGAGAAAACAGGGCTTCTCCCCCCTTCGGTAATAACAATCCTAGACGCGTGCGTCGCAGTAATAGATCATCTAGGTGGTATACCATTTCGTGCTTCAATGCCCATCTACACTCAGCAAAACTATATTGTGTTCCAAGAATTAAAGGCAGTTCATCCGGTATTGCCGTTGATAGTAATTCGCTGGCTTTTTCGCCATAGCGGCCTATTAATCGTCTAGCCCTCTCGGGGTTTTCTGGAAGCAATTCCTCAGCTTTGATAGATACTTTTGCAAAAACTCTGTCATCAGAATGACTCGTAGGTGCTGGTCTCAATTGGTCGCCAGCAGCCTTAAGCGCGTCCAGAGCGATAGTGCGAAAGGTTGTTAGTTTTCCTCCACTTACAGTAACAAGCCCCTTATCTAACCACACTGCATGGTCGCGTCGTTCCTTGGATGGATCTTTAGCTTTATCAGTCCCAATAACCGGCCTGACTCCGGCCCATGTGGAAATAATGTCATCTCGCGATAGGACTAAATCAGGAAACTCAAAGTTGACAGCTTGCAATAAATAATCCAGTTCTTGGTTTGTAATTGATGGCTCAATATCTAAGTCACCAGCATGATCGAGGTCGGTAGTTCCCACTATCACAACATCTTCCCAAGGGTAAATAAATACACCGCGATTATCCGCGGGGTGAAAAATGACAAGTGTGTCGAATAGAGGTAGTCGAGAAGTTGCAATCACTAGATGACTGCCGCGCAGCGGCCGGATACGCGGTTCAGCATGTACCTTACTGCGCAGTTTATCTGCCCAAACCCCCGTACTGTTGACTACAACTTTCGCTCGCAAATCGAAACCGTTGCCACCCACGCTATCCTCCACAGTAACACCACTGACCTTGCCTTGGTGCATCATCAGGTTTTTGGCTTTTGCATAATTCAACATCTGTCCACCTTGGCTACCTGCCTCTTGTAACAGGCGCAATACCAGACGGGCATCATCGGTGCTGGCATCCGTGTAATAGCAAGCACCCTTGAGGCCTGTTGCTCTTATTCCTCTGAATCGCTCCTGTATTTTGCCGCCGGTGTAATAGCAGGCATCTCGGACACCAGCCATGTAATCATATATTTTTAGAATAATAGACAAAGACCACCTTCCTGGAAAACGGCCTTTACGAAGAATGAAATAGAATCCGGCGCGCTTAACCAAATCTGGCGCTTCAGATAACAGACGCTCGCGCTCATTCAGTGAGTCTTTTGTTAACGCAAAGTGGCCAGAGACCAAATAACGCAGACCACCATGAACCATCTTCGAAGAACGACTTGAAGTGCCCCAAGCAAAGTCTTTCTGTTCAATGAGTAGGCTACGATAACCACGGCGAACCGCTTCCCTAAGAACAGCCGCGCCAGTAATGCCACCGCCAATAATGATGAGATCCCACTCAGGTGGATCAGCTTGACTGATTTCATTAAGCAACGTTTTACGATCAGAAAAAATATTATTTACCGAGCTCATCTATACCCCCCCAAACCGTGTCTACTATTCTGCATCTGGCAATAGTTTTCCCGGGTTCATTAAACCCGGGGGATCAAACATTTCTGATAAATTACGAATTGCAGCGATACCCAATGACCCTTTTTCCGCCATCAGATAGGCTTTATGGTCAGCACCGACGCCATGCTGGTGACTAATCGTGCCGCCGCTATCGACTATAGCTTGAGCACCCGCTGCTTTGAGTTTTTGCCAGCGTTTAAAAGTAACTGCATGGCTACTTCCACAGCGAAACAAATACGTCGTATAGGCGCTCGAACCCTGCCTATAAACATGGGATAGGTGAGTGTATACAAACACTTTTTCATTCTCGTCTTGCAAGGCATTACGAATAGCTTCTTCAATATTTTCTATCGCTTTGGGAACTCGAACCCAGTCCAGCGCAGTTTCCATTGTATCTACTGCATACCCAGCATCTCCGAGTGGTTCGCGCAAATAGGGTGCTCTAAATCGGCCATGAGCCCATTGTTTTCCCAATGCGTCATCAGCAGCAAAACCACCTTGCTGGCCACAATATTTGGCAGTTAATTGAGCAGCAAACTGACATTGCTCTTCAGACCCAGTTAATCCATAAGTCAGCATGGCCTTGCCTGCTCCGATGCCTTTTTCCAATAATGCGTGTTCCAATGCTTCAATGGGGTAACCACTCATTTTAATCAGACTGCCTGTTTCTAATGCATTACTTAATCGCACCATTGATAATTGAACATCCGCCTGGGCAAGATTGCGGACTGCCGCTAGGCCTTTTTCCCAAGAAGGAAAAAAAATCACATGAAATGAGTCGTGTTCCGGTAGCGGTCTCACCCTGACAGTTGCCTCGGTAATAATCCCCATGCGACCTTCAGATCCCATAATTATTTCGCGCATATCAGGTCCTGCAGACGAGGCAGGGAAGGTGGGAATGTCCATGCACCCCTTAAGCGTTTCGATTTTTCCCCCAGCAAAAAGTTGCTCTATGCGACCATAATGTAGCGATTGCTGGCCACTGGAACGAGAGGCAATCCAGCCTCCCAATGTAGAAAGCTCCCATGATTGCGGGTAGTGACCGAGCGTATATCCTTTTTCTTGGAGTTGTTGTTCAAGTTCCGGTCCGCAAACGCCTGCGCCAAATGTTGCGAGCCGGCTTTCTATATCGAGATGCAGTAGTTGCTTCATTCGGCCCATGTCAATGGTGAGCACCGGATTTTCACTATTCTGAGGATTAATGTGTCCTGCAACCGAAGTGCCACCACCATAAGGTATAACTGAAGCATCATTGTCTAGGGCATATTGCAATAGCTGCTGTACTTCTTCAGACGTTTCAGGAAACGCCACGCCATCAGGAAATGCGCCAACTTTATTGCAACGCATAGCCAGCCAATCGGGAAAACTATGCCCTCGGGCGTGGCGTAAACGAATCTCGGCGTCGACTGTTACCAAAGGATTCGTGGGTAAACGTGATTTAGGTACGTTAACCATTACCTGGTCAATTGTGGCTGGAGGCAATCCAATCGAAGGACCCAGCATTGATTCAAGCATTTGCTTCATTGAATCGTTTAACTGAGTCGTGTATTGACTGTTTTGGGTACCCCAATTGTTCCAGTTTCGCATTTTCATGTACCTTATTGCCAAAATTGATAAAGTTATATATTCTCGGGTGTCATTTTTCTGTAAACCATTTGTATCCCACATGTATAATTTTATAACATAAGGCGTATCAAATTCAGTGTCGTGACACGACAATATATTCACCGTTTACGCCAACAACGCTGGGAGCTTAATTAGTTTTGAATATAGAGAATTCAGAAAATTACAGATTCGGACTTGCTTCTGTCCCCGCACTGAAACCTTACCTAGAAGCCGCAAAAAACTGCGGTATTGATTGTCAGAGATTGTTAAAACTCGCTGGCATTGATGCTGAAATAATAGATGATAACAACAAACATTTTTCTAATATCGCGATGGAAAAATTAATAAGATTGCTGATCACTGAAAGCCGAGATCCTTGTTTCGGGCTGCATGCAGCAAAATATGTTGTCCCATCCTCTTATAGCGTTTTGGGTTATATAGCAATGAACTGCTCAACTCTGCGAATGATTCAGGCTAAAATTCCGATTTTTGAAAAAATTGTAGGGGATATGGGACAGACTTCAATTGTTGAAAATAACGGTTACATTTATCAAAGTTGGCGTTGTACATTCTCCGACCGTGTTGCAAAGCAACACGAGGTTGAACATGTTTTGGCTTCTTGGTACACCTATGGTTGCAATTACTTGGGAATCAACTCCAGCCATAGTATCTGGTTTGCCCATAGCGCTCCCAAAGACGAGAACTTGTTAAACGAATATAAGGAAGTTTTCGATTGTGAAATCCATTTCAATAAACCTTTAAGTTGTATTGTATTTAAAGAGGAAGTTTTGGATGAAGTATTACCTCAGGCGAATGAACAATTACTCCAGATTTTATTGGAGAACGCGAATCAGACCTTAGCAAATATTGACAAACATCAGCCCATATCTGTGAAGGTTAAAAATATGTTAGTTCTGATTTTAAAACAACTCACTCCTAGTAGCGAAACCATTGCTCAGCAGCTCGGTATGAGCAACCGTACCCTGCAAAGGAAACTTAAAGAGGAAGGGGTAAGTTACATAGAAGTGCTAAATGAGTTGCGCCTGGAATTAGCTCTGCACTATCTTGAACATACGGAGTTGACGATGGAAACGATTGCAAGTGAACTCGGCTATATGGAAATAAGCTCCTTTCACCGAAGTTTCAAGCTATGGACCGGGCGGACTCCCGGCTCTTATCGCTGATCTAAAGGGTTATAAATAGCCTTGCTTCTCAGCCCATTCACGGGTAAGTTTCATGCCCTCAGCTAAGCTGACTTCAGGTTTCCAGCCAAGCAGTCGCTCCGCTTTATCTATACAAAACCAGCTCTGAGTACTTAGTTGATAAATACTCGCTGGCGAAGCCTCATTGGTCTTCCCAAATAGCTTACTGATCCCAGTAACGATATAAGAAAGCGCTAAAGCAACCGATGTTGGAACCGTAATCGGGTCTTTCTTACCCAACCAACGACAATGATTTTTAAAAAACGCTTTTGTCGTCACATAATCTTTGCAGGATAAGATCAGTATTTGGCCGGCGACTTTATCACTAGATGCGGCCAGAGCAATGCCCCTTATGAGATCTGCAATATAAATCGGTCGAAAGTAACCTTTTCCCATAGCAGGTAGTATAAACTGATTTTTCTTAAGCATCCCTAAAGGTAATGTAATCCAAGGTCGACTGCCGGGCCCATATACATCCCCTGGGCGAATAATAACAACCTCAATATTGCTCTGAGCTTGTGCTGCCAATACGGCATGCTCCGAAGCCAGTTTTGTTAAAACGTAGCTCCCCCCATCTGCATGAACCGGATATTCTTCATTTAACTCTCCTTGTGCTTTGTTACCAAAAGCAACAACTGATGATATGTGCACAAACCGCTTTACTTGATACTTCTGCGCAGCATTTATCAATTTAGATGTGGCCAACACATTGACCCTCCACATATCTAAATCGCTCATCGCGTTAGAAACCAAGGCTGCCGTATGGATAATGACACTGCAGTTTTCTAATAATGCGGTAAATGTTTCAGGCTTCGCAATATCAGCCTCATAAACATCACCACCGTTTCCCTGCAAATCCACGCCAACGACTGAAACTCCATTTTTTCTATAATGATCCATCAACGTTTTGCCAATAAAACCGTTAGCGCCGGTGATCAAAATGCTTACTTTAGCTTGTTTCATAATACCCCTCTTATAATATTGATTATGGACTGTTCTATACTCGAAATTGAGAGCGTTTGGATAATGTGAATTTGCTCTAAGCAAATCTTGTTAGGACATGTTTTTTCTATACATTTTCCCCATCAATCGTGTAACCGCCATTTTTGGAAATAATTGAGAAACATAGGCAGTGATCTGATTCGACGCGCCTGGGATAATTGTTGTTTTACCAGCAAGGCAGCCATTTATCCCTTTTTCCGCAACTGATTTTGGTGATGATATGACCGACTTGGGGATTTTGAGAAGGCCTCCCTGTTCAGGATTCGCCAACATTTTCGTGGCGGTATAGCCTGGACATAACGCTGTAACAACGACTCCATCGCCTGCCGCCATCATTTCGTCGGCAAGTGCCTGACTAAAAGAGAGAACATAAGCTTTGGTAGCTGCATAGACGTTTTGATTAGGAATCGCTGTCCATGCAGCTAAAGAAGCGAGATTAAGGATATGGCCGCCACCTCTGGAAGCCATATCAGTAGCAAATAAATGAGATAATGATGTGACGGCTAGCACGTTAACCATTATCATATTTTCTTGACTACTCAAATCCAAGTCAGTAAATGAACCATTGGCCAATAGACCGGCATTATTCACCAGAAAATTGACGTTCAGTCGTTTATTCTTGACTGTCTGAAAAAGTTTTTGAGCAGCTTGTGGTTCCGATAAATCAGCAGTAATCGCAATGCACTCTACTTTGTGTTGTTCACTCAGCTCACGGGCAAGGTCTTGCAGTTTTTGTTCTCGACGAGCAACTAAAATAAGATCGTAGCCCCGTCCGGCCAGAATTTTGCAAAACTCAAGACCAATTCCGTCTGAAGCCCCTGTTACTAAAGCTATTTTTTTATTCATCATATTCCGCCATTTTGTAACGATGCTAATTATTGAAATTATTTCCAACAGATAGTAGCGCCCACATACCCTTTTATAATATAACGCGGTCTCGGTCGCAGTGTCTTGATACGACAAAATACTCACCATGTGCGTCAACAAAACAGCGCCGACTGCAAGAACGATGGCTATTCCCCGGATAATTAAATGTTGCAGTAACCTTACAAAGAACTTGTTGAGTGTTTGACTTCGTTTCTTAGCATGCCAATATTTGTGCTTTGCGCGCCATTTTAATTAACTACTAAAGCATTTATGCTCAATTCTGCTATACATGGCTACGTTAAATTTTTGTTAAAGTATCGCGTGCTAACCGAACAATCATTCACATAGCAATGATATTCCTGAAGATAAATTATCGATTTTGTGTGATGGCCTATCTGGAGTAAATATGTCAGAAGTATTTGATTTTATAATAGTGGGTGGCGGGTCTGCCGGTTGTACATTGGCCTCTCGCCTTAGTGAAGACAAGAATATTACCGTCTGTCTTTTAGAGGCGGGTGGCAAAGACTCCAGTCCTTTGATCCACGCTCCCATGGGAGCAGTGGCAATGTTACCTACTAAAATTAACAATTGGGCCTTCGAAACCATCCCGCAACCAGGTTTGTTAGGTCGCAAAGGTTACCAGCCTAGAGGTAAAACGCTTGGTGGGAGCTCATCGACAAATGCAATGTTGTATGTCCGTGGTGCGGCATACGATTATGACCAATGGGCGAAAGAAGGTAACGAGGGTTGGGCTTATAAAGATATATTGCCCTATTTCAAAAAAAGCGAACATAATGAATGTATTGGTAATCAGTACCATGGTCGCTTAGGTCCTCTGCATGTATCAGAAGCGACCGACCCGAGTGACCTTAACGTACCTTTTTTGCAGTCTTGCGAGTTGCATGGAATTTTGCCAACTAGTGACTACAACGGTGAACGCCAAGACGGCTGTTTTATGTACCAGCGCACTGTAAAAAATGGGGAACGTTGCAGTGCTGCCAAGGCTTTTCTATCGCCTAATCTTCAACGCCCGAATTTAACTATTATTACCCATGCCCTAACTGAAAAAGTAATCATAGAAAATAAACAGGCCGTGGCAGTGGTATGCAATATCAAGGGTAAACAACGCACACTGAAAGCAAATAAGGAAGTCATATTATGCGGGGGAGCTTTCGGTTCACCTCAGTTACTTATGCTTTCAGGCATTGGACCAGCGGCACACCTCGCTGAACACGCAATAGCGCTTGAAGTGGATTTACCGGGAGTTGGACAGAATTTTCAGGATCATATTGATTATGTTCAAGGATTTCGGGTGAGTAATAAGCAAGACACTTTTGGCTTAAGTGTTCGAGGTGGTATTGATATGGCCAAAGCGATGTGGCAATGGACGTTTTCTCGGAAGGGAAAAATAACCAGTACCGGCGCAGAATCGGGAGCATTTTTCAAGACTCGTGAAGATTTGCCAGCAGCCGACGTTCAACTCGTATGGGTGGCCGCACTAATAGACGATCATGCGAGAAAAATACATCTAGGGCATGGTTATAGCTGTCATCTGACAGTGCTTCGCCCTTATAGTCGTGGAGAAGTGAAACTACAAAGTAACAAGCCCAAGGATCCATTACACATTGATCCAATGTTTTTTACAGATGACCGAGATATGCAAACTATGTTGGACGGTGCAGAAACGATGAGAAAAGTTCTCGAAGGAAAACCCTTTGACGGTGTGAGGGGGGCCATGCTTTACCCTATCCCTCACAATGATCGAACTGCGCTTGAACACGACATTCGTAAACGTGCTGATACTCAGTATCATCCCGTAGGCACCTGTAAAATGGGGACAAAGTCAGACCCAATGGCTGTGGTTGATGCAAATTTGAAAGTGTATGGCGTAAGTGGGTTACGCGTTGTGGACGCGTCTATCATGCCCAGCCTAGTGGGTGGTAATACAAACGCACCAACGATTATGATTGCCGAAAAAACCGCGGATATGATCAAGCAAGAGTATGCTATACAGACAGAATAGCATGAAAACCGTTGAGGCTTTAGCTGGAATGGCACTGTCAACTTATCGAATTAAGAATATTTGAATTCGCTTTCAGTAGTTTATGCCAAATTCTGGACACAACTAGCCCTACTCCACTCAGCAAACGCTCGTTCACGGAGTATTGTGTAATTACTGGCTTTCATATGATATCGGCCAAGTCTAGACAGGTTATTGACAATACCGTGACACGATAGAAATCGTTGAGCCTACCCTTGTGATTTAAACCGCCGCATCTGCCGTTCCTGCTGTCTCCCTGGCTGATGTGACAATTCACAGTTGTTTTCGTATTGTTGGGTAGAATGCTCAACACTGGGCATGATGTCCCTTTTCGCGGCCGAATAACTTCGCAATTTATCGGTAACTATCTTCAACGGCGCTGCCTGGTGCCCTTTCAATAACTTCTTGAAAAACTTTATCGCAGCCTTTCTGTTGCGACGTTTCTGATAGTTTCGTAACTGACGCTAACGCCTTTTGCTACCAGTAATTCTTCGATGTCACGGTGGCTAAGTGTAAATCGATAATAAAGCCACACAGCGTGACTGATTATTTGTGATGGATAGCGATATCCAGAATATATATTGGGATTTTTCATGCCTAAATTATCGCATATTTCTTAGTCAGCTTGTTAACTTGACAGTACCTCAGTGTGTCCTACCAAAGGTCAGGGCTATCGAGAGGCGTTAAGCAGGTTGGTTTCCCTTCGATTGGTTTTATGCTGTCACCACTCAGTGATTGTGCAATCCATCCTTCTGCATATGACAATGCCAATGGCGCTTTGATCAATTCTTCACTGATTGGGGCAAAGCCTGTTTTGGAGTAAAAATTAATATCACCGTATGTGATCACCACCGATACGCCCGCTTTTTTGAGGGTTTCTAATCCAAAATTGATTAGCGCTTGTCCAATACCTTTGCCATGGCAGTCTGTTGCAACCGCGACAGGTGATAAAATAAATACGCTTTCACCCTTTGGAAAGGTTAGTCTAGAAAAGACGATGCTTCCGACGATGCGATTGCTGTCGTCCTGAGCAATGAATATAAAAAGATCGTCTTCTTTGGCCGGTAACGTTAAAAAATCAGTAACGACTTTTGCGATTAAATCCCCTTCGTTCTCATCCTCGGAATCTGTGAATGTCTTTTTGAAAAGTGCAATAACTTCGTTTTGTTGTTCAGGTTTGTATAGTGAATAGTGCATGTCAAAGTCTCTTATTTGGTTTTTAAAATAAAGTATTGATAAGTAAAATCCTTCCCAGCACTCTTTTTGTAAATCACTATTTCTTTTTCGATATCAATTAGTGCTTGTGAATCAAATTCTTGCTTCTTCAATTCATTAATTTTTTGTTCCAGTGGCTCCCAGTAATTTTTCCAGCCATCGACCCCTAAAGAAAAGTGCGTGATGACTTCATATCCATGCTCCCCAAACAGTTTTAGTCTGGTGGGTATGTCTGAAATATCAGGGTAGTCTTCCAGCCAGTAATGTTTTGATTCTTCATCAGGAGAATCTGTTAGCCAAACTAAATCACTGACCATCATATAGCCATCCTTTTTCAACAAAGGTTTCCATTGCTGAAGCGCTGTTGCCATGCCCATGATGTATACGCAGCCCTCTGCCCAGATGACATCAAAACTATCGTGTTCGAATGGCAAATCAGTCATTGATGCGCACAGAGGGTGTATCCGCCCATTGAGGTTTAAATCATGCGCTTTGGTTTCAAGTGAGTCAATAGCCAGTGATTCATTATCAACGGCAGTAACCATGGCGTTTGTTTTTTGCGCGAGTAAGACTGTTGATGTTCCTTTTCCGCAACCAATTTCCAAAATATGCGTAGTTGCTTTTGGTGGGATACTTCGTAAAGCTTGTAAAGTCGCTTGCTCTGAACCAGGTCCCCAACGTTCTACTGTTGAAAAAATGCGCATAAAGTCTTTCATATAATGCTCATGATCGTTCATGTCTTTCGATAACCACCTGATTCTAAGAGCTTCCTTTTCTTCGAAGCCTTGATTGTGTAACCAATTTGCGTATTCATTTGGCGCATTTTGGTTTAACGAAATATGCAACTCTCGCTGAGACTTTTCCCCGATTAAGCCTAGTAACAGGTCTCGGACTTTAATTTTTTCTTCGATCTCATGCTCTACTTGCGTTAAGCGCTCACGCAAAGTGCTCTTGTCTATTTTTTCATCTAAATAGGTTTGACACTCTTTCAGTGAGAGTCCTGCACTCTGTAACTGCTTAATGAGATAGAGTCGTTGCAAGTCACGTTCACTATAAAACCGATAACCATTGTCCCTGCGCATCCCTTTGATTAGACCGAGCTTTTCGTAATACAAAAGCGTTGTTCTTGATATGCCTACTTTTGCCGCTAACTCTGAAATTAGGTACATCCCAGTGTGTATCCACGGTTGGTTAATATTCACACAGCATAAACTATAGAGTGGTAGACAGGTCAAGTTAGGTTGGTAACTTTTTTGAAAATTCTGAATGGCCGCTTGTCGAATGACAGTTTCGGGCAGATTCCGAACGTAGTTATTTTCGCGGATTTAGTCTCCATAGAACCAA
This sequence comes from Glaciecola sp., assembly GCA_965660625.1. Classification (GTDB taxonomy): domain Bacteria; phylum Pseudomonadota; class Gammaproteobacteria; order Enterobacterales; family Alteromonadaceae; genus Glaciecola. The sequence continues at coordinate 85,794 of CBFIAR010000016.1, forward strand.
ATTGCGGACATACGCTGTAAATAACCGTAAATTCACCTCATATATTATTGGAGCGAGTATCACCTCTCCACTCTAACGATGCCAAATACAAGAAAGCCGCAACGGCAGCAAACTGCTGTGAAGATATTGTTTTATAGCTTTGAATAACTTACCGGAATATTTAGCAACCCATATCTATTAAATTAGGTTCTGAAGAAGACACCACATTATCGGGGATTGAAACTAGACGCATCGCACTGGAATAAAATCTGGTCACACACCAGTCACAAGTCCAAAATTACCACTAAATTGGTCACAAAAATAACACTCAAAAAACCAAAAATTGGCGCACCCGGCGCGATTCGAACGCGCGACCCACGGCTTCGGAG
>CBFIAR010000017.1:0-82516 GCA_965660625.1 Glaciecola sp.
GCCCTAATTGTTGCAATGCATCCCGCCTGGAGGCTAGCGGTGTGCATAATGCACCGGTGATTTGGTATTCAATACGTGTGGGTAACTCGCCTAACTTGGGCCGCCCTGCACTGGCGTAAACAGCGACTTCTATGACTTGCGCGTTAACATCGCACACCGTTTGTTTGTCTTGCCATTTGACAATCGCGCTTTGCGCATCTTTTGCGCAAGCGAAGCGTTGTTGGCATAGCGTTTTAAAACTCTTTCGCGCTTGCTCGCCAGCTTTTAACATGCGTTTATTTAGGCTATGTTGCTCACGCTTGTAGGCTTGCTCACTGCGAATGAGTAGCCATTTTTGTTTCACACCGCCATATTCGCTGTCATAGCTGACGCCTTCATACCCTTGGGAAATAGATGTAAACGTTAAGCTGGGAGCTTGTTTTACTAGCGCTTTGGCCTCCTTAAGTGTTTGTGGAACACGCGTAATAAATAATTGACCCTGCGCGTCTAGGTCCACAATCGTTTCTTTCACATACAAGGCGGCATCGGCCACTAAATAGCGACTCGCTTGCGCGGCTTTTAAACTGCCAATATGTGCTTTTACAATCTGTTTAAACCCTTCCATGTCATTGCTGTTGCCACTGGCCGGCTTCATGTAAACCGGAATGCCAGACTGATTCTCACAGATAAGATTGAGGATGACTTGGTTAAGCTCAGGGCGATGGTCACGCGAATATCCTTTGGCAATACGAATGTGCCCAGGCTCACCATCGTCAGTGGCTTGGCCATCATAGTGAAAGCTTGTCGAATCAAGGTGTAATGCTTCGGTCGCTAAGCCTAACTTTGCTACTACAGCCTCACCTAACTGCTGATATAGTTTGGATACGCCATATTCATACAGCATATCTAAACAGCGCCCGAGCGCATCATCGTTAATGTGCTCCGGTAAAACGCCATCACCAATAAGCCTGTCGACGGGCTTGTTTCTAAAGTACTCGCTGTACATATGTAGTGTTCGGCCCGTAAAGCCAAGACCATTTAGGACCATTGCAGTCACCAGTTGGCCACAACTAATTTTACGCTCAGGCGCAGCGCCGTTTACTGCGTTATCAATGATGTCAGCAAAACCGAGGCTATGGCAAAAGCCAGCAACAAGTCCGTGGTGATCGAGTATTCTAGAAGAAGGAACAGGCATAATATTGCGCTCTTAAAAGAAAGTAATAGATCAAAACTGGGGATCGGCGTCAAGCTATTTTTAACAAATTTAGATCAACTGATTAATTAATGAACTATTTTAATTCAAAATAGGGGTGCGGAATGACAGTTCCAACTCCGGGGGATTACACATTATTATCCCCATTCTTAAAGTGCTTCGCATATGTGGCCCTAACCTTATATATTGGGAGGTGCTGAACTATTCTTTCAGGGTTATTTTCAACATAACTCAACGTAAATTTTAAAGCACGTTGAGGTTTATACTTTTCAACAAAATTCGTTAACGATATAGAACGTTTATTTTTACCACTTTTAACTTCTATTGGAACGTATTCATTGTCCAATGACTTCAATAAAAACTCAATTTCCATTGAGTCACCTCGCTTGAAGCTGAATAACTCATTTTCTTCTTCTGGAAAGACCATGCTGCTGACTATTTCAGTTAGGACAAATGTTTCAGCTAAAAAGCCTTTATATGCGTCCTTTCCTTTTTTTATATTCTTGTAAGTCATTCCAATCATACTAGTCAGGATACCGACATCATGAGGTACTAACTTGAACATATTATCCTTTTTCTGAAAATTCATATTAAAGTTATTGTTTACACCGTCTAACATAAAAACTTTATGGAGTAGTTTTAAACATTCAAGAAAGTCTACTGGTGCGACAATATCTTCATAGCTCACGCTTGTATTACCTAGAACACCCTTGAACTTAAATTTTGGAGTAGTCCCATCTTCAATTTCAGCGATCTTATTTGCTACTGCTTCATAGACTCTTCTTATATTTAAAGTCGTGGCAGGATGATCTTTTGAGAACTTTCCAAAGTCATTTTTATAATCAGCTAGTAGATTTGCTTTTACTTTTTCAACAGCATTGATTCTTTTTAATGGTTCAATTTCAGGATACGAAATCCATGCATTCACGGCTTCAGGCATTCCGCCAACAAACCAATAGTCAGTTATTAAGCCTATTAGTTTTTCATGAGCCACTGTAGGTACTTTGGAATGGTCAGGTGCATCGACAAATTTTAATAACATTGAGTTATTTGTCGCCATTAAAAACTCCCTAAATGTCATAGGGTACATTGTTATTCTTTCAGTTTTTCCAACCGGATAATTTTTAAATAAACCGATGTTAGAGCCTGTGGCTATTATATGAATTTCGGGTGCATCTTCGTTAAAAAATTTTAATGATGTAAGCGCGTTTTGCGAAAATCCTACTTCCTCAAAGACGAGCAAATCCGTTTCTTTGTTAAACGGCGTCCCCAAAGCAATTTGAGCATTTTCTAAAATGCTTGAAGGTTGTAAACCATCATCAAAAATAGTGCTGAGAATTTCTTTATCTCTCATAAAATTCAGTTCAAACACATTTTTATAGTGTTCACTACCAAACTTCTTAACTGAACTTGTTTTTCCTACTTGTCTTGCTCCTGCCAACAGTATAGGTTTTCTATTCACTGAGTTTTTCCACTCAATAAAATATTGATCATAGTTTCTAGTAAAAAAGTTCATTACAACCTACTTAATATTCAAACGATACATAACACTATAGCATTCTTGGTACTTTTTACGAGGTAAAATTAAATAAAGTGGTATTTTTAACGATATAAAAATAACGATAATTGGTATTTTTAACGGTGTAAAATATAACTACCTTGGTGTTTTTTATTATGCAATTTTAAGATTGCTTCTAAAAGTGAATTTACTTTCGCATGCGCGTTTGTATTTTCATCAAAAAGCAAAAGGCCAACAGCCGAGCATTACTCGGCTGTTGACTATTAAAGGTAAAGCTTAGTCCACCACCCCTAAACCTTCACCAAATCAATAATCTTCGCCACCATCTTCACACCAATCCCTTTCACATTAACCAATTCATCAACGCTTTTAAAGTTACCGTTCAATTCACGAAACTTCACAATCTCCTCCGCTTTCTTCATGCCAACGCCCGGAAGCGCGGTCAATTCCTCAGCAGTGGCTTTGTTGATGTCTAATTTTACGTCAACTGCTCGAGTCATTTGCGCTTTTGGCGCTGTTTCAGCAGCTTGTGCCGGCATGAGCGCACAACCTGAAACCAAGGCTGCGCTAAGTATTAAGTATTTTAATTTTTTCATGATAATTCCTTTTAAGTAGTAAATATGATGTTTCCGAGCTTATGCTTGAGCGCAGCTTGCCAACGTATTGGATGCGGTAAAGCCAGAGCGCAAAAGCACAATAAAAGCTTAAGCTGATTCTGCGTTTGCTGAAACTGACTAGATGGCTAGTTTGTGTGATGTTATTTTTGGAATCGGGGGTATAAAGCGGACACAAAAAAGGAGAGCTTAGCTCTCCTTTTCATCAATATTTATTAAAGCCTACAAACGCTCCAAAACAGCCTCAGTAAACTCATTCGTACCAGCTTCACCACCCAAATCACGAGTAGTGCGGTCGCCCGACTCAATCACATCTTTTAGTGCTGCACGAATACGCTCGGCTTTATCTGCCATATCCAAATATTCTAACATTTGAATAGACGCTAAAATAACCGAAGTTGGGTTCGCTAAGTTCATTCCCGCAATATCAGGTGCAGAGCCGTGAACCGCTTCAAAAATCGCGCAGTCTTCGCCAATGTTTGCACCCGGTGCCATGCCCAATCCGCCAACTAAGCCAGCGCAAAGATCAGATAGAATATCGCCAAACAGGTTGGTGGTTACAATTACGTCGAACTGGTGTGGGTTCATGACTAATTGCATGCAGCAGTTATCCACAATCATTTCTTCTGATGTAATATCAGGATAACGCTGAGCCACTTCTCTGGCGACTTTGAGGAATAAACCTGATGTCGACTTCAAGATGTTGGCTTTATGCACAGCAGTTATCTTTTTACGGCCTTCTCTGCGCGCTAGTTCGTAGGCAAATACTAGAATTTTTTCTGCGCCATCACGTGTGATGCGACTCATCGCTTCCGCTTCGTTGCCATCTGCAGAAACCACCTGACCTAGGCCTGAATACATGCCTTGGGTATTTTCACGCACGGTAATAATGTCGATGTCTTCGTAGCGCGCTTTGGTGCCTTTAAACGACAGTACAGGGCGTAAGTTAGCGTATAGTTTGAATTGCTTACGTAAGCTTACGTTAATTGAGGTAAACCCTTCACCTACCGGGGTGGTTAACGGGCCTTTTAGTGCCACTTTATTTTTTGCAATCAGGTCGAGGGTTTCTTGTGGTAGCAGTTCACCGTGATTTTCTAATGCCATTAAGCCTGCGTCGGCGTAATCGTAGTGGAAGTTGCAACCTACTTTATCGAGAATTTTCGTTGCCGCATCAATGATATCAGGGCCGATGCCATCACCGCGTATAACGGTAATGCTTTGCTGTGTTGGGTTCATGAAGTGCACTCCAGTTTTTGTCGTTAGAGTTTATGTAATCTGGTTTTCGCAAAACGTTGTGAAGAAATTGTTGCTGCCAGTTGATCATTTTTTCGCGCGCATAGTACCGCAAAGACCGCGTGAGGGATAGCCTCTATCACCAACATTCATGGCGTTTATACCTCGTAATAAGGTCGATATTGAAAGCCCTAAGTTGAATAATGCTGACAGAAAAGCAATGTCACGCTACCGAGCAGATCTTACAATACAAGCTATCCGTTTTCCCTTAGCATTTAGTCTTACATTGTAATTTTGTAACAAGGCTCATAATGGCTACCGGGAAGCTTCATTCGGCCTTGATCTACGAATGATTTTAGTAATATATCCATTTTTTGCATTAATTCTGCGTCACCAGTGAGTTCAAAGGGCCCATGTTTCTTAATTTCTGCAACGCCCTCAACTTTGACATTACCGGCAACAATGCCCGAGAAACACTTGCGCAATGTGGCTGCCAGCGCTGATTTAGGCTGGTCTAGCCTTAAATCTAGGGCACTCATATTTTTATGCGTTGGGATAAACGGCGTTTGAAAGTCTTCTGAAATATGCAGCGTCCAGTTGAAGTTCAGCGAATCACCGGTTCTAAGGCGATCCTCTTCTACTAGGACTTTTTGCTTGGCCATTAACGTACCTACTTTTGGTGCGTCGCCAACAATAATCGTGTATTTTTCTTGTGCTTCGGTGCCTAATATATCGCCAATAAATTGATCAATTGCTTCAAAATACGCTTTGCTGTTTTCCGGACCGGTAAGTATGAGTGGAATAACTTGGTCTTTATTCTGCTCATCCATTAATAAACCCAGAAGGTAAAGGAGCTCTTCTGCGGTGCCGGCGCCGCCAGGAAATATCACAATGCCGTGGGAAACACGCACAAAGGCTTCTAAGCGTTTTTCAATATCAGGCATGATAATCAGTTCGTTGACTATCGCATTGGGCGGCTCGGCGGCAATAATGCTGGGCTCTGAAATGCCCATATAGCGGCCATTTTTATTGCGCTGTTTTGCATGGCCTATGGCAGCCCCCTTCATTGGGCCTTTCATTGCGCCTGGCCCACAGCCAGTGCAGATATTAAAACCACGCAAACCCAGCTGGTAACCAACCGTTTTTGTGTATTTGTATTCTTCTTCACGAATGGAGTGACCGCCCCAACAAACTAGCATATTAACCGGATTATCAGGCGGAATAGAATCCGCGTGGCGAAGCATATCAAACACAATATGCGTGGTTAAACTGCTTGGGGTATCTATGAGTTGCTCGAAATTAGTGCTGTGTTTAGAGCCCATGTAAAGCATATCTCGCAGCACGGCGAACAAGTGTTCATGTACGCCTTTTATCAGCACGCCATCAACAAAAGCAACCTCTGGTGGGTTAATCAGCTCTATTTTCACGCCACGTTCTCTGCGCACTAAACGCACGTCAAAATCTTTGTATGGGTCGAAAAGCTTGTGATAGTCGTCTTCATCAACACCACTGTTGAGCACGGCTAAGCAGCAGTTCCTAAATACGCCATATAAATCGCTTTGGGTGGATTGTTGTAAAAGATTCACTTCTAGCTGCGATAATTGACTCATCGAACCAACGGGGTTGAGTTGAACAGTGTTCATTCAATATCCTTAATTAGGGTTTGATTCCGCCCGGAGTCTTTGGCTTTATAAAGTAGGGCGTCCGCTTTATCGAAGGCTTCTTCGAGTGTCGTGTCTGGTGTAATCTGGCTTAAACCGCAAGATAAGGTGATGAAAACGCGTTGGCCTTTCAATTTGAACGGCAGTGTCGATATTTTTTCACGCACTACTTCAATTTTAGCAAAGGCTTCTTGTATGCCGCAATTTGGCAGCAGGATAACAAACTCTTCGCCGCCCCAACGTGCTAAAAAGTCTTGTTGGGGTAAGTATTGTCGAATTTTTTTGGCAATTATCTGCAGGGTTTTATCGCCGACAGAATGACCGTAGTTGTCATTGATTATTTTGAAGTGGTCAATGTCTAAGATGGCAATGCATAACAATGAACCTGTCTTTCGCGAGCGCATCACTTCAAATTGGGCTTTCTCTTCATACGCCATTCTATTGGGCAATTGAGTCAGTTGGTCGGAGAGTGCTGCCACGCGTTGAGTAAACAGCGCTTGTTTATAGGCACTGGTTTCTGTTTCAAGTGCAAAAACGCGCTCCTGCATTTTTTTCATCATAGCGATTGTCGCGGCTTTTTCTTTCTGCTCAACCACTGCAGAGGCTTTCAACGATGCCTGCATTTTATCGAGATGCTGTTTTGCCTTTTGTTTGAGTTGGTCTAACTGTTGGCTATCGCTCACCACCGACTCTATGTCGGTCATATGCTCTTTTATGTGGGTATTAAATTGCTTACGTTCTTCAAATCTTTTTTCGGAATCGGCAATGTTTGTCGTGATATCTGCATTCATATTGGTCAGCGATTGATGCAGATTACTGATCAAGCGGCTGGTCGCAGTGGTTTCCTTTATCACGTCTTTGATCACAAAGCGGATCATGACCAAACAACATTCCAGCAGTTCTTTATGATCGAGCCCTATATTTAGCTTTTGATAGATGTCTTGCAAACTTTTGTCGTTTTTATTTTCGACATAAAAAGGCGCTATCAGCTCTTTCAATTCTTGCGTGATGGTGTTGTGCAAGGCCAGTTGCTCAGGTTTTTGCGGTTTTGCATTGTCGCCATCTATGTCATGTTGCAGCGCCTTGTTGTAAAGAAGAAGGGCTTTTTCAAACTGCTCAAGAGGGGAAACAACAGCATGCTTATCGGGTGACAGCGAGGTAAGAAATTCACTCACTTCCGTTTTCACATCCTCAGAAACATTCTTTATGCTGGAAAGCTTTTTCAATGCATCTTGTAAATGTGAAACAGACTCCAGATTGCGCTGTTTAAAAAGTGTCGTGTCTTTCGTTAACACTGAATTGAGCTTGCTGGTCATTTCGGTGGCAGCCTCATAGTCAGGTTTGCCAGATAACTGCTTTTTGAGCATGACCAGTTCTTCGTCGAATGTAGGATTTGCGCCTTGATAAAAGTTTGCCATGTTAACAAGAAATATCGAGAGCTTATCTAATTGCTGGCGCGCAATTATCAACTGCTTTTTAGGCGAAACGTCAGTCATCTTAGCTACCTTACTGTCTGGCTAATCGAGCGTCGGAATAGGGCGCTTCGAAGTTAGAACGAAATGGGTTGATATCCAGTCCGCCACGGCGCGTATATCTTGCGTATACGGTGAGCTGTTGTGGTTGACACTGCTGTAAAATATCATAATAAATGCGTTCAACACATTGTTCATGAAACTCATTATGCTGCCTAAACGAAATTAAATAACGCAACAAGCCCTCATGCGATATTTGCGGGCCAGTATATTTTATTAGGATGCTACCCCAATCAGGTTGATTAGTAATCAAGCAGTTAGATTTCAATAAATGGCTCACCAAGGTTTCAGAGCAAATAATGTCAGTTTTCGCGGTGGTATTTGGCTTAAGCAGGGCGGGTGTGATAGCAAAATCATTCACTTCAATGTCGAGTTCGTCAATACAGGTTCCGCTGAACTGTCCAAACGCAATGCTATCGAACTGCGATGCCGGTATGACATGCACCGCTACGCGTTCGCCAGCGCAATCGCTCAAGTCTTTTTCAAGTACCTGAGTGAGGGCATTGATGCTGGAAAACCGGCTTTGATTTAAACTATTTAAATACAGCTTGAATGACTTTGACTCAATTAAATTCGGCGAAGTTATCGGGACTTCGCAACGTAAAATAGCCACTTGTGGCTTGCCTTTTGCGTTTAACCAAGACAATTCATAACCGTTCCAAATGTCTGTACCGTGGAACGGGAGTTGTGCCGGTAATGTTATGCTGTCGCGACTTAATGAGCGTGGCACACCTTGCAATAATCTGTTGTCGTATTCTTGGGCATATTCGACTTTTTTGCCGAGTGATAAGTGATCCAATGATGTCTCCTGTGGGCATCTAAAACAATAGCTTGTGAAACAGGACCGGCGCGGGTGACTAAAATCCGTCCTCAGTCTTGTCATTTGAGTCAGACATTCGATTGAGTCATGCATGTCTAACATAAAATGGCTCATTAGCGCTATACTTAGCTAGAGTGCTAACTTATCATATTTACTCAAATGTCGGCACATCTAGTGATTGAAAATATGCAATTTTTTGTGCTGGGCGATAACTTAACTTCTATTACTAAGTTAATCATCACTTATTTTGGTACCTGAGTATGTCTAAAATATGACGATGATTGCTGTTTAAAGGCGCATAAATTTATGTCAAACCCGCTTGTTGAAACCTTCGATTCTTTTGTTAACGCTTATATCGACCTCGCTGGTGATGCTGACAGAAAATTATTAACTGACTATGATGCAGATTGGTTTTCACCTTGCTTGTTATTGAGCGAGGCGCAATTAGTCGATGTTGCTGATGGGGCGCCAACCACCTGGCGTCCTCTGTTACAGCCGGATACTTCGCATTTACGCGATTTAGCAAAGGCCTTAGACATTGAAATTCATCCGCAGTTGGAAACCTTATTCTGCCGATATTACAGTCATGATTTACCGGCTAGCACCGATCGCGGCGATTTGGATATTTTACAAGCGTGGAACCAAGATGATTTTGAACGATTACAAAAAAACCTGATTTCACACGTATTAATGAAGCGTCGCTTAAAGCAGCCCGACACTTTGTTTTTTGCCACCACCGATCAGGAAGACTTCATTATTAGCATTGACGTTGCGAGTGGAAAGGTCATGCTAGAACAAGTTGGTAAGGTGCCTGAAGAAGTGCTGGCGGATAATTTGGATAACTTTATGAGGAGCCTTCGCCCTCGAAACGTTGTTGTAACGTTTTAAGCGCATTGCGTAATGCCACCACTTGATGTTCCAGTTCAGTGACTCGCGCCGCTAAGTCATTGTTTGATTTGGTAGATGGCGGTGCGGGTGCTGCCACGTTCTCAATTTTTACCGTCGCTTTATTGTCTTTCCAATAGCTTAAGCCTTTGATAATAATTGGGATCGGTAATGGTGTGAGCAGTTTCGCTTTTATCATGCCCACACTTGGTTTTTTACCCGCTTCGCGCAGTGCTATGCAGGCGTTCACTACTTGCTGTAATTCGGCATTCATCTGTTTTTAATTTATTGATTAACTCACTTGTTAGTCATTCTGACCATCTTTTAGGAGAATGAATAGCATTTATTCAGCTTGAGTTCAGCTTTTTATGCTTAACATCTTGATATTAAAACCTATTTTATTGTTGGTCTGATAATTGTTTATAACACTGACGGACACTCAATAACGTGTAATAAATAACCCATAATAAGGAAGCCAAATGAAAGCAACACATTCAGATAATGCACAGATGAAGCCGATAAACATAAAGAGCAAAGGTGCAAAAAAAGCACTGCTGCTTACTGCTTTTTTCGCGAGCACATTGTTACTTAGCGGCTGCGTAATTTCCATTGATGATAGCTATGAAGATGGTTATGAGGTGTCGAGTGGCGCAAATTGGAAAAAGCACGAAGCCAAGAATCGACAGTATATTGCTGATCTTAGCCCCGGTGTTTCAAAAATGTCGGTTGTTGATAAGCTAGGTGCAGCAGACTTTAATGAAATGATAAGCAATAACGGTGACGCGGTGCAGGTACTGTATTATCGAACTCAGCGAGTTGATGATGATGGCATTACCACTAAAAATGAATGTACACCTTTAGTTTTTGTGAATAATGAACTTACAGGTTGGGGGGAGTTATCTCTGGCTAAATATTTGTAAGAATTAACTGGGGCCTGTATATGCTCTCTTGCAATATTGGAGGAGACCAAATATAGGCACTAGATGCAGCACACAATCATGATCAGATAAATAGCATGATCAGATAAATAGGATGAACAAAGCCGCTCGTGAAACTGGGAATGTTTCAGAAACGAGCGGCTTTTTTATGAATAAAGGATAAGCTGCGATTTTTTTGCCCTAGATCAACAGTATATTGTTAAAAAAATGTTATCGTATTCGTTAGAATGCTTTATTGTATATATAAAGCAATAAGGAAGCCTTTATGAGTGTAGCAACATATCAACCTAATATCGATGACATCAGAGCCGTTTATCTGGGCGCCGATGACCTAAAAGTGGCGGCGTCTATTTTGTATAACGCCTATTTTGACGACCCCCTGTTTAACGATATTTTTGAAATTGACCGTGAGGGCTACGAAGCCAGACTGCGCTCTGCTATTCGTGAAGAGCTGAACGCGTTTTGGGAAGCCAAGCAGCCGATGATAGGTTTATTTGAACAAGGGCGACTGTTGGCAGTTGCGTGTTTAATTAGCCCTGATGCGGCTTTTGGCGCAGGCAGATATTGGCATTGGCGTTTGAAAATGCTGCTCACGGCTGGTTTTCTGGGCACCAAGCAAATGATTTTAAAAGAAGAGAGGGTACGCGAGTGTATACCTGCAAAAGATTATCACATGCTGTCATTTATAGGTGTTCATCCGGATCATCAAGATATTGGTTTAGGTAATATTTTAATGCGGGGTATTGTCGGCTTACTGCAAGAGGACAATAAAACGGAAGGCGTTGGTGTTTTTGTAACCTTGCCTAAATGTTTATCATTTTTTGTTAATGGTCACTTTGAGCTCGTGAAAGAGTTAGAAGTGGGTCACATTACTGGCAAAGTGATGTTTAGAAAAAAAATTGATAGCTAAAGGGTAATTATTTTTGTACGAGATTTCGTACATTTTCGTACATTTTCGTAAGTTTGAGTGACTTTTTTTATGTAAGCATGACAACAACTTTATAAAAAAATTAAAGAAAACAAAGGTGTATAATTTACATTGTTTGATAAGTAGCCAAGCGCTGAATGCTAAAATGAATTTTCCTTGTACTAATAAAAATAAGCCTGCTATTATACTTAAGTATAAAGAAAGCGTTCAGGAAGAGCGGGCTGCAGAGAAGGCATAGTTTTAGGATGAAACGAATAGGATAGGAAGCCGCGGAACAACTTTAGGATGAAGATTCAAGGAGCAACTTCAGGACGAAGATTCAAGGAGCAACTTCAGGAAGAAGATTCAAGGAACAACTTCAGGACGAAGATTCAAGGAACAACTTCAGGACGAAGAATATTTGCACCAAGGATGTGCAATATTAAGGAACAAAGGAAAGGGACCGACACACGGAGTGTCGCCTGCTTAGGAAGAGTGGGATTAAATGGAAAGGGGCGTAAGGGATTTAATAGGGATGATAATTTAGCAATGGAACGCTGAGAGGGATGCTCAAAATTGATAGCGAAGCAGAAACAGGATGTTTCTGCTTTTTCATTCTAGACGCGTTAACTTCCTAACACCTAATCAATTCTATAAGCGGGCAAATTCATCTCAATCACTGAATTCCCAAAACTGGTCATCGTGCCAATATAAGCATCTGAGCCACTGCTGCTGAATTCCAGTTGATACACAATTTTCCAATCAAGCTTTCCTCTGTGCGAGGCAATGCGCGTTGAACGCCTAGCTAAGGATAAAAACTGAAGGTCTTGTTTTTCACAATACTGCGTGGCGTAGTGAATACTGTATTCTGCCATGCCGCGCAGGCGCCAGAATTGAAAAGCGATCCAAGCAATGCTGAGCAGTATGACTAATGAGCCTAAAGTCATGAGCCCGCGCTCCTACTGTGTGAGACTTGCTGGTATAAACCTGCAATTGCATTGGCAATGGGCTTCGGTAAGTTGGGTTTTCGCATCAAGGTGAGCAGTCCAAGTCTGCTTGATGGTACTTGCACAAGATCTGCATAAATACCTCTGAACAACTGGCCGCTGGGATCAAGCGTAATGACCTTGGTGAAGAAACTTACTAATAAGGCCTCTTCATTTAATAATCGAAAGTGTCTACCCGCTATTATCACTAAACATTCGGTGTCGGGCTGTCCTTCATTCAATAGCTTTTTAATAAATGTCAGTACTCTGTCGGTGGATTGGCTGCCTTTGAGCCCACGAAGCACCATGTGCTGTATTTCAGCATGTTCTGCAGTGGTAAATAAATCGATTAATTTATCGGTTAGGCTATCGTCAAAATGGGTATTTTCCAAACTGCTGCAAAAGGCCGTTAACACTTGCATTGGCAACAGGGCTAAGTGCTGTTTGACCGCCTGCGCAATATCATCTTGCTCAATATGAGCGGCTAAATCGGCAATATCTTGTAAGGCTAATTCTTGCCATTGAAGCACCGTTGGATTTTTTATATAAGCGATGGCCTTGTTCAAGCCTTCGCGGGGAGATAAACCTAAATCACGTCGAATCATCGCATTAAAATCAGCTAGCTGTTGCTGCGACGGGGTGAAAACAAATGGATTTTCAGGCAGTCTTCCGGCTTGCTCTGCAGTTTTTTCTAATTGGCTACCCAAAGCCGTAACAACGGCTTCAAGAAACTGATTGCGTGCGGCTTGCACAATCAGTGAACGCTCATCTATGGGCAAAGTGACAAACCAAATGTATTGCTCGTGACTGACGTTTTTATTCCAAAAAACAATGCCATACCAAGCGCTTCCGGCACGAGGACAAGGAACGGGCAGTCGATTATTCTCTATATCAATAAATTGTTGTGAGTCGATCGACTCAATCCCGCGGCCCATATCGTAAACACGATAGTCGGTGCCAGCGTGCAGCATAAATTCGCTGATGGTATCAATTGTTTGAGCAGTCATATGCGCCATAGCTTATTGGTTTGGCGCGCATTGTATCAAGATAGGTAAAATCTACCAACTAATGCCAAACAAAAGCGATGAAAATGTGTGATACCTGTATTCGTTCTTCTTGTCTTCCGCTGGCTGCTTGAGTGGTGTCTTTTTCACTGTTTCCTTTTCACTGCGTCGACTCTTAGTTAAACTGCGCTAGCGCAATAAGTGTTTAGTGGCAATAGCGCTTGGGGGAATAAACAACGTGTTGAACATTTTATATAGAGACGAATACCTGGTTGTGGTTCACAAACCTGCGAATATGCTGGTACACAAAAGCATGATTGATCGTCATGAAACTGAATTTTTAATGAAACTACTGCGCGACCAGATTGGCCAATATGTGTATCCGGTGCACCGTTTAGATAAGCCAACGGCCGGTGTTATTTTATTCGCCTTGTCGTCGGATGTTGCTCGTTTACTTGCTCAGCAGTTTGAGCTGCATACTATTCAAAAGGAATACCTTGCTGTACTGCGCGGTTTTGCGCCTGAACACTTACTCATCGACTATGCGCTGAAAGAAAAACTCGACCCTATTGCCGACAAAAAAGCAAAGCAGGACAAAGAAGCACAAGAAGCGCAAACCGAGATGCTGAAATTAGCTGAATTATCCTTGCCTATTCCGGTTGGTCGCTATGATGGCGCACGTTTTTCCTTAGTCAAATTAATGCCTAAAACAGGACGTAAGCACCAATTGCGTAGGCATATGGCACATATTAGTCATCCCATTGTGGGTGATACCACTCATGGTGACGGCAAGCAAAATAAGTTTGCACGTGATCATTTGCATTTTAACAAGCTAGCGCTTTGCGCAACAAAACTGAGCTTTAAACATCCAATAAACGATATAGCCATGGTATGTGAGACGGCACTTGAAGATGATTTTCAAGCTTTGGTTGAGCGTTTTGACTAAGCGCTCTTTCAGGTGATGTTAGTGAGGCTACTTGTTGCACCTGCGGTGAATGAGTCATCCTGGCGCAAACTTAGTCTATTCAATGCTAGTTAAATACCAAAGGCGCCAAGTAAATCGCAATCAAACTGAGAATAATAAGACCAAATATATTCAAGAATAATCCGGCTTTTACCATCTGCGGTATCTTGATGAGTCCCGAGGCAAACACAATTGCGTTTGGTGCCGTGGCGACGGGCAGCATAAATGAGCAGCTTGCGGCTAAGGTAATAGGAATACATAATAATAAGGGCGATAAGCCGAGTTCAAGAGCCACTGCAGCCACCACAGGTAGGAAAGTGGCGGTTGTGGCGACGTTACTAGTGAGCTCAGTTAAGAAGATGACCAGTGCTGTAGAGGCAATAACCAAAGCAAAAATACCGAAGGCGTCCATGTAGGACAAGTGACCGCCTAACCAACTTGCAAGCCCGCTTGAGGATACTGCGGCCGCTAAACTCAATCCACCACCAAATAAGATCAATACCCCCCAAGGCAGTTGGCTTACGTTGTCCCATGTCATTAGTTGTGGTTGCTCTTTGTCGGCACTGGGTAAAATGAATAATAACAGTGCTGCAGTCATGACAATACCGGTGTCATTCAAAAAATGGATGTCAAACAGGATCGAGATAGGGCGCCTTGTGATCCACATAAGCACAACCAAGGCGAACACAACAGCGACGCGTTTTTCAGCCTTGCTCATGGCACCTAACTCTCTACGCAGTGAGCTTAAATGCTGATTAACGGATGCGTTAGCGGGAATGTCGACCTTAAAACTCCAATGGGTGAGGGAATACCAAGCCAATGGCAACATACAAAGCATCAGCGGTACGCCAACTAACATCCAACTTGCAAAGGTAATTTTAATCTCATATTGCTCATTTAAAAATGCAGCAAGTAGCGCGTTTGGTGGGGTTCCTACCAATGTGGCCATGCCGCCAATGGTTGCTGCATAGGCCAAGCCTAATAGCATGGCTGTTTGGAATGATTTTGTGCGACGCTCTGACAGGTGCAGATTGTTTTCAGCGATGACTTTGGCAACGGATAGTGCAATTGGCATTAACATCATGGTGGTTGAGGTATTGGTCATCCACATAGAAAGCAGAGCAGCAACCAGCATGAAGCCCGCGATTAGTCGTTTCCCATCGGTGCCAGCGTAACTTAAAATCACCAACGCAATACGTTTGTGCAAATGCCAGCGTTCCACTGCTAATGCAAGTATAAAGGCACCTAGAAACAAATAGATAATTGGGTTTGCGTAGGCTGCCGTGGTCTCTGCAATACTAGAGACGTTTAAGAAAGGAAAAGCGATAATGGGCATAAATGCAGTGGCTGCTACTGGCACGGCCTCGGTCGCCCACCAAATAGCCATCCACAGGGCAACGGCGGCGACATTCCATGCAGACGCCGGCATTGTTGTTTGCGTAGCACTGAACAGCATCATCAAGACAAAGATGACCGGGCCTAATATTAACCCGACGATTTGATAGTTTGCCTTATTCTTATCGTTTGACTGGGATGCTGCTGAATTCATGCTGCAAGCTCTATATGCTTTTTACCTAAGATTAACAGCTCAGCATGTGAATGTGAATGATGCTGCTACATTGCCCCTCTCGGATCTGAGAGGGGCTTGGCAATATTCGATAAACATGATGTTGTCCACATGCATGTGTGTAAGCTTGCTATTGCAGTGCTGGCTCATCTTATTGCGTAGTAACGGGCATCTGATAAGTAAATTGTGCTGGCGATACGGATAACATTTTCTGCATTAATGTTTGCGCTGCTGCCTGAGCAACATGCGTTATGAGTTTCCTATCGGTGTTATCCCCCATTTCATAAGTAATTGAGTGCACATTGTATTGATCAGCCAGGTATTGTTTAAAGACCCCTCTGCCCGGACTTGAACCAGGTTTAGGGCGCACGGTAAACGAAGATAAAGTAGCGGCTTTTAACTGTGCTAACCAATCCTCAGAAAATGAGGGTGGGGCAACAGCATACTCACTTGGCATGGTGTAAAAGATGTCTTGCTGAGTTGAATGAAAGTCCAAGCCAAACACCAGTTTTTGTTGTTCGACCAAGGTGCTGGTTAACCATGCATGCACTCGTTGTGTTTCAACTTGGGTAAACTTGCCCCAATCTCGATTCAAATCGATACCGTTGGTATTGTGTCGCCAGTTACCATTAGCAACGCCATCAGGATTCAGATTAGGAATAATCATCACATTGAATCGATCTAAAAATGTGGCATTAAGTTGCTGCTGTTTAGCGAGTTCTTCTACAAATGAGACAAGCGCTAATGCGCCCGTTACCTCTGGAGGATGCTGACGGCCAACGATTAAAAACCATTCTTTATTTTTTGGTTTAGTGTGCATAAGCGCATTAATGGGTCTGCCTTGTGTTGACATACCTAGGCTGTGCAATACGAAGCCAGATTGTTGCGCAACGGTTTGTGTCCATTGTGTATAAAATGCATTATCTACAAGCTCCTGTCCTGCGATGTAAATGTCTTGTTGTTGCAGTGGTATGTCGATATGTATTGCATTGTCTATGACGTTGAAGGGAAGAGCTTGCCATTGCTTTTGATCAATGCTCATTTTAGGCAAATAGCGCGGTTTAGCGTTTTCACCTTTGATCACAATACTGACCACTTGACTATTAGGCGTTTTGTTAACGAGTTTAAAGGAATACCAAGGACTTGGATTAATAGGACGGTTTTCTGGCTTAGTGAGCAATTCAAATTGGTTTTCTGAAATCTGTTTGCACTCATCTATTTTTGCTGCTTGAAAGTCAGTTTTAAAGTGCACATTGTTGAATTCACAAGCTTGAGCACTAAGTGAAAATCCGAGTGCGGCGATGCTAATAGTCAACATCCGCAAGGCCAAAGTGGTCGTCCTGCATTCCCTTAACGTGCAGGGCGCGGTACTCAGTGAATGTAATCCTCGCATTAGCTTGCTACCCCTCATTTTGCTTATAAAAACCGGATGTCACTAACCAACTCAACTTTTGTAATTGTAATGCAACGTTTTTGTCCAGCCCAGCGGTGAAAATATTACCCTCGGGTGATTTTTGATATAAAGCAGAATAAAGAACGCAGGCCATTAAGTAGGTACCTGCTTCACTTGGATGCTTTAGGTCCTTTCGGTAAGTGAGCTCAGCACTCCCTGTTCCTTTGTTTTTTACACCTAACACGTCGGGCACGAACAGCTCAATGTTGGGTAATTTTTGTTCAGCTACCCAAAAAGCTAAGCCGGCAGGAACCACCAATACATCCATCTCGTTTGCTATGGATGTATAAGCATTGGCTAGTTCAATGCCCATTTCATATTGCCCTTTGTAGCCCCAAGTCATTAACAATATAGGTTGCAGTTGTTTATCTTTGACCATGTCGATTGCTTGCTTGACCGATTTTTTAAATTTACCCCGTTTTTTTGCATTAATAGGCTCATTGCTGTGGCCTTGCAGAATAACAGCCTCCCAAGTCCCTTTGGGTTTGCTTAACAGGTAGGCTAAGTCGTCCAGATGTTCATGTATATGACCGCCTGACAGCGTGGATAAACGCAATCTATTCTTGCCAACCTGCCATTCACCGTTGGCTCTAATTAAACTGCCAAGATGGTTATGTACGCCATTATTATAAAAGCTGAAGCTATTGCCTATAAATAGCGCTTTTTTGACCGCCGCACTGGGCACGATATTGGCTTGAATGGTGCTTGGTTTTGACACTTCAGCAAAAACTTGCAGTGACCATAAAGCCAACATAGTGACGGTTAATAGTTTGCGTAAAAAACGGGTCATATCTATCCCCTTGTTCATGAAAATACCCAAGGCGCGAGCCACACGGAAACGAAACTCAATAGCACCATACCAATAATATTGAGGATCAAACCTGCGCGCACCATTTGTGGAATAGTTAATACACCTGAGGCAAATACAATTGCGTTTGGTGGGGTGGCAACAGGAAGCATAAATGCACAACTTGCAGCTAGGGTGATGGGAACACACAGTAATAATGGCGACACACCAAGCTCTAAAGCAACAGCGGCAACCACTGGCAAGAAAGTTGCTGCTGTGGCGACATTGCTGGTCAGTTCAGTGAGAAAAATAACCAAGCCGGTGGCTGCAATAATTAAGGCAAAAATACCGAATGTATCTAAATAGGTGAGATTACCTCCCAGCCAAGCTGCCAAGCCGGTGGATGAGACAGCGGCGGCTAAACTTAAGCCACCACCAAATAAAATCAGTACGCCCCAAGGTAAGCGATTCACATCATGCCAAATCATCAATTGCGGCTGTGTTCGGTCGCCACTAGGTAATAAGAAAAGCAACAGTGCTGCGCTCATAACAATACCGGTATCGGTCAGAAAATCGATGCCCAGTAAAGCGGAAATCGGTCGCCGAGCAATCCAAAATAAGACAACCAGTGAAAATACCACTGCCACGCGTTTTTCTGCGCGGCTCATCGGGCCTAATTCGTTGCGTAATTTAGTTAGATGCTGGTTAACCGCCGGGTTAGCTGGAATATCAATGTTAAAACTCCATCGTGTTAAGGAATACCAAGCTAATGGAAGCATGCATAACATAACCGGCACGCCTACTAACATCCAACTGGCGAAGGTAATTTTGATATCGTAGTTTTCACTTAAGAAAGCAGCAAGCAAGGCATTCGGTGGTGTGCCAACGAGGGTGGCTAAACCACCAATGGTTGCTGCATAGGCGAGGCCTAATAGCATGGCTGCTTGAAATGCTTTGGTTTGCTTTGCATCTAAATGTGTATTGTGGTCGGCAATCACTTTTGCGACCGACAACGCAATTGGCATGAGCATCATGGTGGTGGATGTGTTTGTCATCCACATTGACAACAGCGCAGCGACAATCATAAAACCGCCAATCAGCATCCGACCGTCGGTGCCGGTGTAGCTTAGAATTACCAATGCAATGCGCTTGTGAAGGTCCCAGCGTTCCACCGCCAGCGCCAATATAAATGCACCTAAAAATAGATAAATAATGGGGTTGGCGTAAGCGGCGGTTGCTTCAGCCAAACTACTGATCCCCAAAAATGGAAAGGTCACGATAGGTAAAAATGCGGTGACGGGAACCGGAACCGCCTCGGTTGCCCACCAGATTGCCATCCAAATGCCGACGGCGGCAACATGCCAAGCGGCAGGTTCCATGGTGCTTTGTGTGCTGCTAAATAGCATCATAATTAGGAAAACAAGCGGTCCTAACAGCAAACCGATATCTTGATATCGGGCGCGATGTAAATCTGTGATTTCAGGCAAGCTAGTGCTCATTCGATTACCTTGTAAATAATATGGGGAAAAGGCTTAGATGGGCAGGCGTCTTTATACAGAGCGCCTGCCGAAAATACTACTAGAATTTAGATTGAAAATCTAAATAGTAGCTGCGACCGTAATCGCGGTGGGCATCAGAAGAGAAACCAAAGTAATTATCGGTCAGCGGTGCTCTCTCGTTGGTGAGATTACGAATACCTAGACGCAAACGGGTTTCAACGTTATTCATCTCAAATCGATAGTCGAAGGTTGCGTTGTAAGTGGTCATTGCAGGTACGATGTAGCGTGTACCATCCTCAAGCGTGAGCGAACTTTGGTAAAAACTACCAATTTTGTTGCCACTGAGTGACGCACCAAAAGCATCTTTTCTCCAAGAGACTCTTGCAGAATGACGCTTCTCTTGGTTGCCGTCTTGGCCAATTAAGTCAGCGAAACCAGCGATCGGGTAACTGAGCGGAATTAAACCGTTTTCTTGAGCCTGCACCAGCGTGGCTGCATCACCGCCTGCCTGCTGTTCGAATTCTTCAATGAAAGATCCGTTGTAGCTAAACTTAAACTTACCTGCACTGGTATCTAAATCATAATAAACGCCAATGTCGTAGCCAGCTAAATTACGCTTATCTAGGTTGGCATACTGATCGTCAATAAAGCGAATGTCGCCAGCCGGACAAATACCTGCCGCTTCATAGATTGCTGCTTCACCCGCACCCGCATCATCGCGCGATACTGCAGAGTTAAACGTAGTCGAAGCACAGTTGGTGTTGCCATTTTCTAGTCTGAGGAATAAGTCTAATAGGGTATGGTTTTCTTCACCAAATAAGCCAATCGTATTTTCTTTTTCAATCGACCAGTAATCAAACGTCACGGTAATGTCTTCGTTGGGGGTGAATACAAAACCTAAGGATGTATTGATTGACTCTTCAGGCTCCAAGAAATCACTGCCTTGGGCAATACGTTGCACTGAGTTTCGGCAATCTAAGGTGTTTTGATCCGGGTCGCCACCATTTTCGGCAGCGTATAAACAAGCAAAATCAGTACGCGTGTTATTACGTGCTACAACACTTTCATTAATGGTCACGAGGTTAGGTACTCGGTACGCTTCAGACCATGAACCCCTTAATAGTAATGACTCGATAGGACGATAACCAAACGCTAATTTGCCAACCGTAGTATCACCCACATCAGAAAAATCTTCATAACGGATAGCGGCTTGCATATCAAAATTTTCAAACACAGGAATTTGCAATTCAGCAAACACAGAAACCACATCTCTTTCACCCTTGCTATCTGGCGTTGGACTGGAGTTGACAACGTCAGAGACAAATGGATAGGTATCCCCTTCAAAGTCAGTGAAAGCAATAGTGCCGTCTAAACGGTCATCTCTATCATCAACAAAGCTTTCTTCACGATATTCAAAACCAACAACAAAGCCCAAAGGACCGGCGGGCAATTCATAAATATCAGCATTGGCAAATTTGGCATCAATCATGGTGAGTTCTGTTTCACTTAAACGCACTACATCAATCAATGCGCGTTCAATGTTTGAGTCGACACCGCCACTAAATGGATTGTAGGCTTCTGGGCTTGAGTCAAATAAAGCTTCAGTGATTAAGATATTGGATACCCGATTAGAAGTAACATCATCTTTGGTTGCTTTTGAATGCAAAAATGCGGCTTCCCAATCCCACTCACCAAATGAGCCTCTTAATCCTTGTAGGAATCGATAAGTATCACCGTCGTTGTTCACAATACGAGGTAATTCTGCAAAGCGGTAGTTATCAATTTCTAGCTCTAAGCCACTGCAGGGAACATCAGGAATGAGGGATGCGTCGAGTCGGTTGGGTGAACCACAAGGTCCAAATGGATTGTAATAATTTTCTGCACCAACGCGAAGTTTTGATGTTGTAAAAGGAGCAGTTGCATGTCGGCGTAAATTCGTTTTTGATTGATAATAGGACAGCTCAGTAAAGCTTTCCATGCCATTTTCGAATTCATGATTAACAAAAACAAATAGGCTTGAACGTTGTAGTTTTGAACTTAAGTCGCGGTCAGCATTCAAGTTAAGGCGATAGGTACCTTGGCCGTCAATGCCACCGCAAGTGGTTGCATTTAAAACATATTGGCAACGTTCATCGCCAATAGGGTAGGTTTCAAATTCGCCTGCTCCATCAGTAAAAATGTTTCTAACACCTGCGCCAGAGGCACTGCTGATTAAATCAAATTGCCCATATAGCGAGTTAGCTGTATCGTTTCTAAATGCAGTATCGCCAAACCAAAGAGAGTCCTCAGGTACGCGATCTCTAAAATCTGAATCGGCCCATCTTGGATCATCTTGTGAATTCACCCTGTCACGCGAATAGTAGTTGAAAAACGCACTGACATTGGTTCGTCCATTATTGAAATCTTTACCCCATTCAACCGTCAGAGTTTGCTCATCGCGTGGGATTTCATCGTACTCAGCCCAACGCCCAGATACGGTGAGGCCAACGAAGTTAGATTTCACAACGTGGTTGACGACACCTGCAACCGCATCAGCACCATAAATTGCGGAAGCGCCGTCGCGCAACACTTCGACTCTGCTCAGGCCGGCGATAGGAATGGTATTAATATTAACTGAATTAACTGGAACGAAACTACCGCCTACTTCTTCTGTTTGGTAAGAAGCGGCATTAACCATTCTGCGGCCATTCAGTAGAACTAAGGTGTTACCTGTTCCCAAGTTTCTTAGGTTATAGGTACCGATGTCACCGCGCGCCGCGTTAACGCCGCCACCAATATTTGCGGCTTCATTAAAAAAGTTTTGACCATTCTCAGGGATAATTTGCAGTAAATCATCTAAAGAATCTAAGCCAAGTTCACCTATTGCTTCAGAGTCGATAACTGAAACTGCAAGGGCTTCAGCAACTTGACCGCCGCGTATATTTGAACCAATAACCTGTATTTTCTCCACTGTATCTTCAGCTTTCTTTTCACCAACTTCTTGCGCAAAAGCGGATACTGAGATTGCTGACGCAATAGTGAGAGATAACAAGGTGGGTGTGAACGTGCGTAATTTATTGTGTTGAGCGTGTCTCTTCATGGGTGTTCCCGTTATTTTTATTTTTAGTTAACATCTCATTAACGCGCACAGAGCAAAAAACCCCTATTAAAAAATAAAAATAAAGAAAGACAGAAGCGAAATTTTAAAACAAAGTTTGAATTGCAGGCACCATTAACCCACAAAGAATGATCCCAATAGTGAGGGGATATGCCCAAGCAGAGCTTGTTGTTTGTTCAGCAAAACTAGCTTCAGCTGGCAAAGGCTCGGTTACAGAAGGGAAGGGTAATACCACCGAATTCTCGATCATATCAGCCATGGATTTGGTGCAAGCGGTGCGAGCCCACATTTCAGATAACTCAAAATACGCTTGTTGATGAGATGGGTCAGCCTGCAACCAATCAAAAAAACGTGTATGCGCATCTTGACTTGCGCCAGACAGCTGCGTCTGCTCAACTGCCGATTGATAGCCCATTTGCTCATCGCGCTGCCCATTATCGGGATTATCAAGCAAAGCAATCCACGAAGCGGCTTGTGTTAGCACTTCATTAGATACTTCATAGCCTGACCATTCTTCTATGTTCAAGGGGCAACCTTTCTCATTCGTGGAGCATCGTTTTCAGACACAAGCAGTTTGTTAACGTTTTGCTCGAGCATATACTTTCGACACAATATTAACCCCTTAGTGAGGTGGTTTTCTACCGTTTTTGCAGAAATATTGAGCATGTGAGCAATTTCTTTATGCGACGTACCGTGCAACTTGCGTTGAATGAAGACCTGTCTGCAAATAGGAGGGAGGCGATTGATCGCAGCGATGAGTCGCAAGTTGTCGTCTTCAGCAATGTATCTTTCTTCAGTATTGGATGCCGTTTTTTGATTGGCAATCGTGACGTGGCTAGGCGTTATTTGTTGAGACTCGGCGTATTTACCTTCTACGTTTTTATGTCGAAGCGCACTCAAGGCTAAGTTTTTTGAAATGATGGTGAGCATGGGCCTTAAGTTTCGGAGCAAAACCAAGTAGTCGTGATTGCTTGGTTTATCTTTGATCAATAAATACACTTTTAGATAGGCTTCCTGTGCTATCTCTTCTGCTTCGCTGGTAGAGATGATTTGACTCAAAAAACGCAGCAACGCGGTTTTTGATTCACGCATAAATATCGCCAAAGCATCATCGAGCGAGGTCTGACTAGTCTTAGTATTGTTGCTATTCAATGTTACTGACCTTTTACAAAGCGTATCTGCAGTTTCCACTCCTTTTTTACCAATACCATTGTTCCATGTATTTTACAAATATTTTACAAGTAAGTGACATCTGGGATATTTCATTGGAAGTTCAGTTGCTGAATGGGAATTCATAACGCTTTAGGTGCAGCGCTAATGAGCGGTTTATTGGACTGGACAGTGGTTTCTGAAGGCCAGTTGCGTGTATACTATTTCCGAATTTTACAGATTTACATGATATGTTCGGCAGTGAATAGCCGTCATTCGTCAATAGGAGACAAAGTAATATGCGCAGTGTGAGTATTTTCGTTGGTTCAGTATATGGTAATGCCCAACATGTGGCAGAAGAAGTACAAACGATGTTTGCTAGTAAGGGTGTAGAGTCTGAGATATTCACTGACCCCGAAACATCCGACTTCAGCGAAGCGGAGTCAATAGTGGTGATCGCTTCTAGCACAGGGCAGGGCGATATACCGCCGAATTTAGAGCTTTTCCACAGTGATTTACGCGACGAGTTTCCGTTGATGAATGGCAAGCCTTTCGCGGTTGCAGCGCTGGGCGACAGCAGTTACGGCGATAGCTTTTGCGGTGCTGGGCGTCAATTTCAGGAGTTGTTAGAAGAGCTACAGGGCAAGCCTGTTGCTAGCATGCTAGAAGTTGATGCGATTGAAACGCTGGCTGCTGAAGAGGAAATTGTGCCTTGGTTAGCAGGCTTAGTGGATCCGTTAACTGAGGCATAGATATTCAGTGTATTTGAGAGTATGAAGGCATAGATAACTGAGCAACAGTAGCTATGTCTTAGTAGCTATGCCTTTTTGACCGAATATCTAGCGAGAAAACCCAGCGATATATAGTCGCTGGGTAAAACACTTATCGAGGCTGAAAAGTTACTCAGCGCCACGCAAAATTTCGTTAATACCCACTTTCGCTTTGGTTTTCGCATCCACTTTCTTGACGATGATGGCTGCATATAAGCTATGGGTTCCGCATGGGCTTGGTAAACTTCCTGACACAACCACCGACCCTGCTGGTACACGACCGTAAGTTATCGTGCCGGTCTCGCGGTCGTATATTCGGGTACTTTGGCTAATATAAACGCCCATTGAAATAACGCAGCCTTCTTCAACGATAACGCCTTCAACCACTTCAGAGCGCGCGCCAATAAAGCAGTTGTCTTCAATAATAGTTGGGTTTGCTTGCAGCGGTTCTAATACGCCACCAATGCCAACACCACCGGAAAGGTGAACGTTTTTACCAATTTGCGCACAAGAACCCACGGTTACCCATGTATCGACCATGGTGCCTTCGTCTACGAATGCACCAATGTTGACGTAAGATGGCATAACAACTACGTTACGGCCAATGAATGAGCCTGTGCGAACGGCTGCAGGTGGCACAACACGCATGCCCTCTGCGGCGAAACGTTCAGCCGTATAGTCTGTGAATTTTAAAGGGACTTTGTCGTAATAATTGGTTTCAGCACCTTCAACAAGCTTGTTATCGTGCAATTTAAAGTAAAGTAATACGGCTTTTTTCAGCCATTCATTAACTTGCCACTCACCATTTATTTTTTCAGCAACTCTCGCCTTACCTGCATTCAGTAATTCAACGGCATCAGTCACTGCTGTTCTTATTTCTGCGCTGGCTGTGTTGGCCGTATAGGTGTCACGGGTATCAAATGCATTCTCGATGATGGATTGTAAATTGTTCATAGTGCTGGGTTCACTTCTGGTTGGTCTAATTTTAACGTAATTTGTTTTTTAAGGGTGATTTCTTGTTCTTGCGTCAACGCTTTACCTGCTTCGTTGGACACAATAAATACATCTTCTGCTCGCTCGCCAATGGTCGAAATTTTAGCCATTTTTAAGGTCAAATTAAGATCCACAAAAAGGTGACCTATTTTCGCTAACAAGCCCGGGGCGTCTAAAGCCTCTAGTTCCACTAATGTAGCGTATTCGGTTGACGAGTAAAAACGCACTTTTGTTTTAACATCTAATTGTTTCATTTGGCGTGACATTTTGCGTTTGTTAGCATGCGAGCGACCTGGCTTCACTAACTGCGAACTTATCGCGTCAACCAAGTTTTTGATGTGAAATTCAGAATCAATACGCTGCGCATCTTGATCAAGAATAATCATACTGTCGAACACATTGCCTTCATCGGTGACCGTAATTTGGGCGTCATGAATAGAGCAATTACGACTGTCTAGAACCGATGCTATTTGTGCAAAGAGGGCGGGACGATCGCTGCAATAGATCAGCAATTCAGTGCCTGCTTTGGAGGTGTTGTTACTGGCACTGACCAAAATATCCTCAGGCCCTAAGGTGGGGTGAGTCACAATTGATTCCGTGTGCCATGCAATTTGATTTGGCTTGAAACGCACAAAGTAGTCGGAGCGCATTTGTCGCCAGAACAACATGGCTTGGTCTTCGTTTATGCCTTTTTCGGCAAGCAGCGTCATCGCCTCTTTTTTGTGCTCTGCAATACGCTGATCAAGCGTTATCTGACACTCTAAGCCATTATCAAAAGCCTGCTGCGTGAGTAAATAAAGCTCACGCAGCAAGGATGCTTTCCAATCGTTCCATAAATTGTCATTAGTGGCCCGAATATCAGCGAGGGTTAATGCATAAAGTAAATTTAGATTGTCATGAGTTTTAACGCTTGTGGCGAATTGGTTAATGACGTCTGCATCATATATGTCGCGACGTTGTGCAACCACCGACATGAGTAGATGATTTTCGACTAACCATGCAATTGTGTTTGCATCGCTTTCAGACATATTGTGAAGTTCACAAAACGTAAGCGCGTCGACCGAGCCGAGTGTTGAATGATCGCCGCCGCGCCCTTTGGCGATGTCATGAAAAATAGCGGCGATGAACAGCAGTTCAGGCTTATCGAGGTTTTTGACAATACGATGGCAACGCGGAAACTTCTTTTCACTGTGATAGTAGCTGTAGACAAATTTTACTAAACGATGTGTGTGCTCATCTACCGTGTAGGCGTGAAACAAGTCGAATTGCATCATCCCAACGATCTTATCCCACTCCGGCAAATAAGATTGTAATATCCCGTATTTATACATCACGTCCCAACCCAAGTTGAAAAACTCAGGTTGCTTCATTAGTGCCATAAAACGCTCTCGACAGTCTTGACGTTCATGATAATACTGATGTTGGAAACGACGACGCGCATTGCGTAATTGACGAATGCAGTTGGCGTCTAAGCCTTGCACCGTGTCATGCTGGCTAATGAGGCTAAGAAAGTCGAGTATGTCAGCGGGAGAATGAAATGTTTCCGGCTGTGAAGGAGAAATTAAGCCGTCTCTCAACTCAAATTTAGCGTTGAGTGTGGTCACCTTTTTCACTTTTTGCTCTAACACATCATCTTTGAAACGCAGAAGCAACATACTGTTCAATTCAGACACACGTCGAACAATTCTGAACAACGCCTTCATCATTTGCTCTACGGCGGCTTTACCTTCGCCATATCCCAGTAGCTTTGCAACATCCGGTTGATAGTCGAATAAGAGTCTGTTTTCACTGCGCCCAGAAATAAGGTGCAGCGCAAAGCGGATTTGCCACAAGTGAGAACGGCACTCAATGAGTTCGGCATGTTCTATTTCAAAAAAGTAACCGTGCCCAATTAAGGTGAGTCCGTCGTATTCTCTAAAGTGTTTTTTTGCTACCCAGCCAATTGACTGAATATCACGTAAACAACCGGGATTCTCTTTTACGTTAGGTTCAAGATTGTATGAGGTATCGTTGAATTTGTGATGACGGTTTTGCTGTTCTTCTAATTTCGCAAGAAAGAAGTCTTTACTAGACCACACTTTTGGGCTGTTAACTTTGTCAATTAATTGTTTGAAGGTGCTTTCGCATCCACATAAAATACGGGCTTCAACTAAGTTAGTGGCGATGGTAATGTCTGACTTGGCTAAGGTAATGGTTTCTTTAACCGTGCGCACTGCTTGGCCAATTTCGAGCTTTATATCCCACAGTAGGGTGATGAAACTGCCAAGACGCTCTTCAACGTTTTTGCTTACTTTTTTTTCGCTGAGTATTAATAAGTCAATATCAGAGTAGGGCTGCAGTTGTCCGCGTCCGTATCCGCCGACAGCGCAAAGTGCAAGGCCAGACTCCTTATTAAGGTCTAATAATTGCCATGCATGACGCAAGAGTGCATCGGTAAAATCGCTGCGCGAAACCACGAGTTTATCCACTAATTCCTTATTGAAATTATCCTGAAGCCACTCGTAGTTGGATTTTACTGCGTGTTTAAAGCCAGCAATATCGCTTACGTCTTTGATGCTTTTTAGCAGTTGTATTTGCTCTTGGACCGACAAAGTAACTCCTTGGCTATGCTCGACCATATATATGCCCTATTGAATTTGAGAACGGTTCATACTGCCAACAAAATGTAGGCTAATAATTAGTGATTGATGATCCTATCAATCTCTTCATCATCACGTAATGTCAGAATTTCTACGCCGGTTTCAGTGACCAATAAGGTATGTTCCCATTGTGCGCTTAAACTGCGATCTTTAGTGACCACCGTCCAGTTGTCAGGTAACACTTTAGAGTAGCGTTTTCCAGCGTTAACCATCGGTTCGATAGTAAAGCACATACCTGCCTCGATGAGGTCGCCGGTGCCTGGTTTGCCGTAGTGTACAATTTGCGGATCTTCATGAAACACAGCACCAATACCATGCCCACAATATTCTCTAACAATCGAATAATTGTGTGATTCGGCATGCTGTTGGCAAGCATGGCCGATGTCGCCAAGACGCATACCTGGCTTAACAATTTTGATGGCGTTATATAAACACTCTTGGGTCACTTTAATGAGCCGTTCTGCCATAATCGATGGTTTACCAACGACAAACATTTTTGAGGTGTCGCCGTGATAACCGTCTTTAATGACGGTAACGTCGATGTTAACAATGTCGCCGTCTTTGAGCTTTTTGTCGCTTGGAATACCATGGCAAATAACGTGATTAACGGAAGTGCAGACCGACTTCGGAAATGGCGGATTACCGTAATTTAGCGGTGCTGGGATTGCGTTTTGTACGTCCACAATATAATCGTGGCAACGTTTATCGAGTTCGTCTGTGGTGACGCCTTTTACTACGTGCTCGCCAATCATCATCAGTACTTCTGCGGCCAGTTTGCCAGCAACGCGCATTTTTTCCATTTCTTCTGGTGTTTTTATTGTTCCAGCCAAGGTGGACCTCTTTGAATTTTTGTTGAACTAATTTTTAATTTATTTCTGTGTATCCAGAGTTTACGTTCCGTCAATATGCACATGGTGTTGCGGTTTAATACACATGCTGTCGCAGTTTAATGTACATGGTGTCACTATTTCATAAACACGGTGTCACGGTTTACGGATACAAAGGAAAGGACTGGCCCAATAAAAAGTCGCTGCAAGCCCATCCATGGGGCGCTCGGCACTCGGCGTCCTGCCGAGTGACGCTTTTTATTGGGCCAGTCCTTTCCTTTGTATCCTGGATCGTTTGTGCGTTTAACATGTTTTTTAACGCGTAAACCACCTCAAAAGGCGCACTAAACTTTGCTACCTTGCTGCTTCAGCATAGCATTGTACTGCCGATGGACGAGTATACCAAGTTCGTATCGGCTTAACTATGGTCACTTTTGTATATCAAATAATTTTTTTAGTTTACTTGCAGTCTGGCATTAATCAATCTATCCGCAGTGGGTCTGATAGAGCATGGTGTTATCGTTTGGCTACGCTCGAGGAAACCATCGAATAAACAGTGCGGCATAAGTAACAGATGTAGACACAAGTACGAGGAATCGACGTGTTTAAAATATGCTTTTTTGTTGATTATCATCAGTCAAAATGATATAAAGCGCGCGCTGTTTGAGAACGTTGCAAAACTTTCCAGCAGTACACAGTACAATTAAACTAAAAACACACATATACCGTCACTGATCTCGGGGTGTCTAACGCGTTGTTATTACTACGTTTTGGATCGAGAGAAGGGGTATATGGAGGCCTAACCCCTAAACAGGAAAATATAAAATGGCAAAAGTATCAATGCGTGACATGCTCCAAGCGGGCGTACATTTCGGTCACCAAACTCGTTACTGGAATCCAAAAATGGCTCAATACATTTTTGGCGCTCGTAACCGAGTTCATATCATCAACTTAGAAAAAACAGTTCCTTTATTCAATGAAGCGTTAAGCTATCTTTCTGGTGTATCACACAAGAAAGGTAAAGTTTTGTTCGTTGGAACTAAACGTGCTGCAAGTGAAGCCGTGAAAGAAGCCGCTGAAAAATCGGGTCAATTCTACGTAAATAAGCGTTGGTTGGGCGGAATGTTGACTAACTGGAAAACAGTGCGTCAATCAATCAAGCGTCTTAAAGATCTTGAAGTACAATCAACAGATGGTACTTTCGACAAGATCACTAAGAAAGAAGTGTTAATGCTTAAGCGCGAAATGACTAAGCTAGAAGGTAGCTTAGGTGGTATCAAAAACATGGGTGGTCTTCCAGACGTTATCTTTGTTATCGATGCTGATCATGAGCACATTGCAGTAACCGAAGCTCGCAACCTTGGTATTCCAGTTGTGGGTGTAGTTGATACTAACTCTAACCCAGATGGCGTTGATTTCATTATCCCTGGTAATGACGATGCGATCCGTGCGGTTAACTTATACACTAGCGCTGCTGCTGATGCGATCAATGAAGGTCGTAATCAAGACGTAGTAGTTGCTGCTGCTGAAAAAGACGACTTCGTAGAAGCCGCAGAGTAAGTTTTACGTATACTTTGCGAAAAAAGTTATCGTAAATAACGTTATCAAAGGGGGCCTTCGCCCCCTTTTCTAAATATTGATATTTTGAGGAAAAGAAAATGGCAGTGACTGCAGCACTGGTTAAAGAATTACGCGAGCGCACTGGCGCTGGTATGTTAGATTGTAAAAATGCATTGGTTGAGGCGAATGCAGATATCGAACTAGCAATTGAGAATATGCGCAAATCTGGTCAAGCAAAAGCGGCTAAAAAAGCAGGTCGTATTGCAGCAGAAGGCGTCATCTTAACTAAAATCTCTGGTGGCAAAGCTACTATGATGGAAGTTAACTGTGAAACTGATTTCGTTGCACGCGACGAAGGTTTCTTAGCTTTCGGTAACAAATTGATTGACGTTGCTGCGGCAAACGGTATCAACGATATAGAAGCGTTGAATGCGGCTGAGTTAGACGGTTCTACTGTCGCTGCAGTGCGCGACACCTTAGTGTCAAAAATTGGTGAAAATATCAGTGCTCGTCGTGTTGTTAACGTTGAAGGGGCAAACCTTGGCGCATACGTACACGGTGGCAAAATTGGCGTTATCGTTATTTTAGAAGGCGGTGATGAAGCGTTAGCAAAAGATATCGCAATGCATGTTGCTGCTGCTAGCCCACAATTTGTTAAGCCAAGTGACGTTTCTGCTGAAGTCGTAGAAAAAGAAAAAGAAATCCAAATTGACATCGCAATTCAGTCTGGTAAAAAGCCTGAAATCGCTGAAAAAATGGTGGCTGGTCGCATGAAGAAATTCACCGGCGAGATTAGCCTAACAGGCCAGAACTTCATCAAGGATCCTTCACAAACTGTTGAAGACCTGTTGAAGTCTAAAAACGCTGATGTTGTTAACTTTATCCGCTTTGAAGTGGGTGAAGGTATCGAGAAGAAGACTGAAGATTTTGCTGCAGAAGTTGCTGCACAATTAGAAGCTGCTAAGAAATAAGTGCTTCGATTGCTTTTGCAATCACCGATTCTCGGATAAAATATGAAGCACCTCAATTGAGGTGCTTTTTTATAGGCATAAAGTGCCTATAAAAAGCAGAGCAGAATAAAACAGAAAAAAGCGTAACAAAACAAAGCAGAACAGCCCAAGGCCCTAAAAAGTAGCGAAATTCTACCTAGAAGCCGGAAGCCTTTCTGCAAATACCGGAAGCCTTTCTGCAAATAAAAGTGTCATTCGGCAGGACACCGAATGCCAAGCGCCCCATGGATGGGCTCGCAGCGCCCTTTATTTGCAGAAAGGCTGTAGGCTTCTAGGTAGAATTTCGCTACTTTTTATCAGAAACAACAAGCTACTTTTTACCAGCAATAACAAGTTAACTTTTACAAGAAACAACACACTATGCCAGCAACTGAAAACGTTGCGTAAGTAAACCCAGTGCAAAGGATAAACAATGACAACCATACCAAAAGCTGCGTACAGACGCATTTTGTTAAAACTAAGTGGCGAAGCCCTGATGGGCGAAGAAAACTTTGGTATCGACGCCAAAGTGTTAGATCGCATGGCGCTGGAAATAAAAGAGATAGTAGAACTCGGTGTCGAAGTCGGCTTAGTTATCGGTGGTGGTAACTTATTCCGCGGCGAAGGCCTCGCAAAAGCAGGTATGCACCGCGTTGTTGGCGATCATATGGGTATGCTGGCAACAGTAATGAACGGTTTAGCTATGCGGGATGCCTTGCACAGAGCATTCGTGAATGCGCGCTTAATGTCGGCCATTCCATTAAATGGTGTTTGTGATTCGTATAACTGGGCAGACGCTATAAGTTATCTAAAATCAGGCAGAGTTGTGATATTCTCTGCAGGCACAGGTAATCCATTCTTTACAACCGACTCCGCAGCGTGTTTACGCGGTATCGAAATTGAAGCCGATGCTGTATTAAAAGCAACGAAAGTGGACGGTGTTTACAGCGCTGACCCTGTGAAAAACCCGGATGCCGTTTTGTTAAAACGCATCAGTTATCAAGAAGTACTAGAAAAAGAGTTAAAAGTAATGGACCTGTCAGCCTTTACACTAGCTCGTGACCATAACATCCCGATTCGAGTATTCAATATGAATAAGCCGGGCTGTTTAAAGCGAGTTGTATTAGGCGACGATGAAGGGACCACTATATGCCATCCAGAAAAAGTGAAAAAATAAGGATTTTGTTGTGATTGATGAAATTGAATTAGATGCTCAGCAGCGCATGGAAAAAAGTATTAGTGCGCTGAAAAGCCAGCTAAGCAAGATCAGAACGGGTCGTGCACACCCCAGTTTGTTAGATAATATTATGGTGCCGTACTATGGCGCTAATACACCACTAAAACAAGTTGCTAACGTCGTTGCTGAAGACAACCGCACCCTCGCGCTATCAGTATTTGATAAGAGCATTATTCAAGCGGTTGAAAAAGCGATTATGCAGTCAAATTTGGGCTTAAACCCAATGAGTGCTGGCACAACTATACGCATTCCTATGCCGCCGCTGACCGAAGAACGCCGTAAAGACTTAATTAAAGTTGTGCGCAATGAAGCTGAATTGGGTCGTGTCGCTGTGCGTAATATTCGCCGTGAAGCTAACAGCGATATCAAAGAATTGCTGAAAGAGAAGGAAGTGAGCGAAGACCAAAGTCGAGCGGGGGAAGAAAATATTCAGTCGCTAACGGATAAATTTATTAAAAATATTGATGAGATTCTTGCCGACAAAGAAAAAGAATTGATGGAAGTATAGCCGATTGAGTACCGACGGTCCGATTGAAGCTACTTCGCCATTCGAAGCCGCTTTACCCAAGCACGTTGCCATCATTATGGATGGCAACGGGCGATGGGCTCAACAACAAGGAAAGTTCAGAACATTCGGTCATAAGGCAGGGGTGAAGGCCGTTCGAGCCTCTGTTAGCTACGCACGAAAAAAAGGCATCAAAGCACTCACTTTGTTCGCGTTTAGTAGCGAAAATTGGAAGCGTCCTAAAGAAGAAGTCAAGATCTTGATGCAGCTTTTTAACGTCGTTTTATCTAGCGAGGTTAAAAAACTGAATAAAAATAATATTCGTTTAAAAATTATTGGTGATTTGTCCGCGTTTGACCAAAAATTAGTCGATAAAATCCGTAAAGCGGAGGCCCTTACAGAAAATAATACTGCGTTAATACTCAACGTTGCAGCTAATTACGGCGGTCGTTGGGATATTGTTAATGCAGCCAAGAAAATAGCGGTTGATGTCAAGCAAGGCCTCTTAAAACCAGAAGAAATTACAGAAAACAGCTTCAATAACTATACCTGCATGTCGGAACTGCCGACACTCGACTTACTGATCCGAACTGGCGGCGATCATCGTGTTAGTAATTTTTTATTGTGGCAATGCGCATATGCAGAATTCTATTTTTGTGAGACACTTTGGCCAGATTTCGACGAGCAGAAATTTGATGAGGCTATTTTAAATTTCTGTCAAAGACAAAGAAGATTTGGGCAAACGGGTGAACAAGTGAGTCCAGTCAAGCAAGGTCAAGCGTAATGTTAAAACAAAGAATAATAACAGCAATCATTCTTGCACCTTTGGCGATTTTAGCTATTTTATTTTTACCAGTGGAGCAGTTTAAAATTGCGGTTGCTGGCGTAGTTGCACTAGGTGCCTACGAGTGGGCTAAAATGTCAGGTATCAATGAACGTGTATCTAAAATCTCGTTCATGGCGCTGATTTTAATCATCTGCGGCATCTTGATTTTTGCGGTAGATGGTCAAGCCGTTTGGTATCAAAGTGAATTAAACACCTTATATAAAACCATTTTGAGCATTGCTGCGGTTTGGTGGGCTGTGTCACTTGTGATGATACTGACTTATCCTAAATACAGTTCTGTATGGAAAGAAAACATCCCTATCAGAGCCGCTTTCGGCGTGCTGACTCTTATTCCTACTTGGGTTGCGATTATCAGTCTGCGCACAAACTTATACGAGGTAGACCCATTCTACGGTGCCTCCCTTATTTTTTACGTGCTAGGTATTGTTTGGGCTGCCGATATTGGCGCGTTTTTTTGCGGCGTGAAATTTGGCAAGCACAAGCTGCGTCCCAATGTGTCACCAGGTAAAAGTATAGAAGGTTTGCTTGGCGGCGTTATGGCATCACTCGCTATTATTGCATTTGCGGCATTACATTATCAGTTTGATGCGAGTCGTATTGGCATGCACATACTCATCGGCGTCATCACCGTTGCGGTATCTGCGCTAGGTGATTTAAACGAAAGTATGTTTAAACGCTGCGCCGGTATTAAAGACAGTGGCAAATTGCTTCCAGGCCATGGCGGAATCATGGACAGAATCGACAGCTTAACCGCTGCCTTCCCTGTGTTTGCGTTTTGCTACGTTGTATGGATGGCTTAGGCAATTATGTTGACATCATGAGAACCATCACTGTCCTAGGGGCAAGCGGCTCTATTGGTCAAAATACGATAGACGTTATTTCTCGTCATCCGGACAAATTCCGGGTATTTGCGATCACAGGTCACACTAATTTAGATGCACTTATTCAGCTTGCTATACAGTGCTCGCCGCGTTATATCGTGCTCTCTGATCCGGCTACCTACAGTGAATTTTGCGCTTTACTTAACGCTGAAAATTGTCACTCAGAGGTGCTGGTAGGCACGCAAGCATTAGAAGATGTATGCTCCGCGCCGGAAGTCGACACCGTTATGTCAGCGATTGTTGGGGCAGCCGGCTTATTACCTACTTTGGCAGCCGTTCGCGCAGGTAAACGCGTGCTGTTGGCAAACAAAGAATCACTAGTGATGTCCGGTAAGTTATTCATGAATGCAGTGCGTGAGCATAAAGCAGAATTATTACCGATAGACAGTGAGCATAATGCGATTTTTCAGTGTTTGCCGCATGACTTTGAGTACGGAAATTTAGACAAGTCGGGGATTGCTAAAATTCTGTTAACTGGCTCAGGAGGTCCTTTTAGAACCTTGCCAAGTGGGTCTTTTGATAGCATTACTCCTGATCAAGCGTGTGCTCATCCTACCTGGACGATGGGGCGAAAAATCTCGGTAGATTCTGCCACTATGATGAACAAAGGCTTAGAGTTTATTGAGGCCAAATGGCTTTTTGGCTTGCATGAAAGTGACATTGAAGTTGTCCTACATCCACAAAGCACCATCCATTCTATGGTGCAATACACTGATGGTTCAGTCATTGCCCAGCTTGGCAATCCTGACATGCGCACGCCAATTGCTTATGGTTTGAGCTTTCCTGAGCGCATTCACTCTGGTGTTAATGCCGTTGATTTTTCGAGTTTATGCGATTTTAGTTTTTCGAAGCCGGATGCAGCGCGTTACCCCAATTTGTATTTAGCCATTGAGGCTTGCAAACAAGGTCAAGCTGCGACAACCGCAATTAATGCGGCAAATGAAATTGCGGTAGCCGCTTTTTTACAGGGACAGATTAAATTTACTGACATTGCTAAAGTGAACCAGCAGGTACTGCAAAAAACCAATTTAATTGAACTGACCTCTATTGTGCAAGTCGTAGAACATGATGAAGAGGCAAGAAGCTTAGCGCGAGAATTAGTGAGGAAGTTAAATTAGTGTTTGAAATTATTCGAAATATAGGCGCTTTTGTATTGGCATTGGGAATACTTGTTGCCGTGCACGAATGGGGACATTTTATTGTTGCCCGAAAGTGTGGCGTAAAAGTACTGCGCTTTTCTATCGGTTTTGGTAAGCCTCTCTACAAGCGCATCACTGCCACAGGTATGGAATTTGTCATCGCGGCTATTCCGTTAGGCGGCTATGTGCGAATGTTAGATGGTAGAGTGGATGATGTTGCTGAGCAAGACAAGGCAGCCTCATTTAATACGCAGCCGGTATGGAAACGATTCGCTATTGTTGCAGCCGGTCCCGGCATTAATTTTTTATTTGCGATATTGATCCTGATGATTGTGGCCATGGTTGGGCAAGATAAAGCAAAACCCATTATTGGCGAGCTTACACCTTCCTCTTATATTGCTGCAACAGGCGTTGAAGTGGGCGACCAAATTATTAAAATTGATGGGGCTCAAACCAAAACGTGGCAGTCGGTTAATATTGAGTTAATGCGTTTTATTGGTGCTGATACTATTCCACTGACCGTTGAAAAATCAAATGGACAGACCGTTTCCTATAATATGAAAATGCCAAACTGGCAGTTTGATCCTGAATCGGACGATATGTTTGGTTCAATTGGTTTTCAACCATTTAGAACAAAACCTAGCAAAATCATTGCTTTAGTTAGTCAGGGCGGCCCATCGGATCAGGCTGGGCTACAAGAAAATGATGAAATAGTTAAACTAAATGGAACCTTCATGGCTGAATGGGGACAAATAGTGGACTATGTGGCTGCAAGACCAAACGAAATAGTTGAAGTTGAAGTGTTACGCGACGGCCAATCTGAAGTCTTCGAAGTAACTTTAGGTGAAAGAGAAACACCTACTGGTACTGCTGGTTTGCTGGGTATTTCATCGCAAGTTGGAGCATACCCAGAGAACTATTATTTTCATGATAAGTCGGGTCCTTTCGATGCTTTAGTGAAAGGAACGCAAGAAACATGGCGATTAATGACCTTAACTGTCGAAATGTTAGGCAAATTCATCAGTGGAGATGTTGCGGTCAAAAATTTGAGTGGCCCTATTTCTATCGCCCAAGGCGCAGGAATGAGTGCAAGTTATGGAATTATTGTATTTTTAGGGTTTTTAGCATTAATCAGTGTTAATCTTGGCATCGTAAATTTGTTACCATTACCCATGCTTGATGGCGGTCATTTAATGTATTTCACGGCCGAATGGATAACAGGTAAGCCTGTCCCAGAAGCAGTGCAGGAAATTGGATTTAGGATAGGTGGCGTATTGTTATTCATGTTAATGGCTGTTGCCATTTTTAACGACATCAATCGCATCACATAATAATAGTTTTATAAAAAAACGTGTTTTGGAAGAATATTAGTAAATGAAGTGTAAACAGTTAGTTCTTATTGCCTTAATGGCATTTACGTCGTTATCATTTGCACAGAGTAAATCTGAATTTGTGGTAGAAGATATTCGCGTCGTGGGTTTGCAGCGTGTTGCACTAGGTGCGGCACTGACATACCTTCCAGTGCAAGTAGGTGATGAGTTAAATCCGTTTCGGGTTAGCCAACTTATTCGCTCTTTGTATTCTTCTACACACTTCGAAAAAGTTGAAATATTGCGCGATGGCAATGTCTTAGTGGTTCGAGTTTCTGAGCGTCCAACCATTAGCAACATTGTTTATGAAGGCAATGATGATATCAAAGACGAACAGCTTCAAGAAAGTTTGGAAAACTCCAATATCCGCGTTGGCGAGCCACTAGACAGAACCGTGTTAACTTCGATTGAAAATGGTTTGAAAGACTTTTTCTACAGCATCGGTAAATACAATGCTGAGGTATCAGCAATCGTAACGCCGTTGCCAAGAAACCGCGTTGACCTTAAGTTTTTATTCGAAGAAGGTGATGCCGCTAAAATCAAACAAATTAACATTGTCGGCAACGAAATATTTGATGACGAAACATTGTTTGATGTCATGGAATTGAAATTTGATACACCTTGGTGGGACTTCACGTCTGAAACACGCTATCAACAACAGACGCTATCGGGTGATTTAGAAAACCTAACTAGTTATTATAAGGACCGCGGTTACTTACGCTTTACCGTGAGTACAACTCAAGTATCAATGACGCCAGAAAAAGACGCTATTTACGTCGGTATGAATGTTGAAGAAGGCGAGCAATACACCATTTCGGAAGTGGAATTAGTAGGAGACTTGCTGGGTTTTGAGGGCTTTTTAAATCAAGTGTTACCGCTTTCAGCCGGTGAGTTGTATAACCAAGCAACGGTCACCTACACAGAAGAATTTATCAGCAAATACCTCGGTCGATTTGGTTATGCTTACCCTACCGTTACCACTATTCCTGATATCAACGATGAAGAGAAAACGGTAAAGCTATCGTTGTCAGTTGATCCTGGTAAGCGCATTTATGTTCGCCGAATTAACTTTCAAGGTAACGTGATTACTGCTGATGAAGTATTGCGCCAAAACTTGAGCCAGCTTGAAGGTACATGGTTGTCCGATAGTTTATTAGAAAGCTCAAAGGCATCACTGTCTCGTTTAACCTACATGGAAACGGTTGATTTTGAAACCGTACGAGTGCCAGGCCAGGATGATAAAGTAGACATTGAGTTTAAAGTAAAAGAACAGGCCTCAGGCTCGTTTACCGCGGGTGTCGGCTACGGCGATAACACTAAACTCAGTTTAAATGCGGGTATTCAGCAGGATAACTTCCTAGGGACGGGTAAACGTATCGGGCTTAACGTGTCTACTGTGTCATACCAACAGTCAGTTCAGTTAAATTATACTGACCCTTACTTCACCATCGATGGTATTAGTTTGGGTGGGAATATAGGTTACAGCAAATTTGATGGTGGTAGCTTCGGTGTTGTCCAATATGACAGTAAGCGTTATCAAATTGGTGCAAACATTGGTTATCCAATCAACGAAGTTAACAGAATCAGTTTTGGCTTAACTTATGCGAATGTTGAACTGTCTAGCGATAATACATCATATGAACAAACTGCTCGATTCTACGACCAATTTAGAAGTTTAGATAATCCTGATTCATCGATTAAGTATGAAAGCTTCTTGGCTTCAACGAGTTGGACACGCTCAACCTTGAACCGGGGTTTATTCCCCACCGATGGTTCATCGCAACGTGCATCATTTAGCATAACCACGCCTAATTCCGACGTTAATTACTTCAAATTAATTGCAGACACAAAATGGTATTTCGCGTTGAGTCAAAACCAGCGCTGGTCGGTGCTCGCTCGAATGCGTTTAGGATACGGTAACGGCTATGGTAGTAAAAACGGCACAGAACAAATATTACCATTTACTGAAAACTTTACTGCGGGCGGTGCAGACACATTGCGCGGCTTTGAAGACAATACGGTAGGCCCGCGCGGCGTTCAGCGTATTTCATCGCAAATTGGTACTACGCCATTGGGAACGCCCATTTTCGGTAGCCCAGATACTGACCTAGTGGCTGTTTCACCTAGAAGTTTAGGGGGGAATGCGATGGCGGTAGGTGGTTTAGAATTAATTGTCCCCACGCCATTTGTTGAAACTGAATTTGACAGTTCCGTGCGAACGTCTCTGTTCATTGATGTTGGCAACGTATGGGATACCGAGTTCGATTATGACAAATACAAAGACTTGTCTTTCGTTGGTCGATCGGGAGCAGGTCAACCAACCGTCTTAGGCGACTATAGCGATTGGAGTCAATTTAGAACATCCGCGGGTGTTTCCGTGCAGTGGATTTCGCCGATGGGACCGTTGGTGTTTAGTTTCTCTAAAGCAATTAACTCACGAGACGGCGATAACCCCAAATTCTTTACGTTTAATATTGGCTCAACTTTCTAAAGCCCATTTAACGTAGTATCATACGAAAATATAAGAACTAACATTGTTGGGTGCCAAAGCACCTAATGAAAATCGGAACAGACTAAAGGAGTTTCCATTGAAAACATTTACAAAAACACTTATCGCTGGCGCTATGCTTAGCTCTGCATTATTAAGTACAGCAGTATATGCCGCAGATCAAAAGATCGGTGTTGTTGATGTGCAAGGTATTACACGTTCTTTGCCACAGTTTGCAGAAATCGCACAAGTTGTGACAGCTGAATTCAAAGATCAAATCCAAGAAGTGAATACTCAAAGCGAAGAATACAATTTCTTAATTCAAAAGCTTCAGCGTGAAAGCGCAACAATGAGTGCCGATGAGAAAAATAAATTAGAAGAGCAAATTATTGCTCTGCAAAAAGTACTTCAAGAAAAAACCGGCCCATTGCAGCAAAACATGCAACGCCGTGAGCAAGAAGAACAAAGAAAAATACTTGGACTCGTTATGCAAGCTGTTGAGAAAATCGCTGCTGACGACAAGTATGATATGGTGTTGAACAGAAGCACTACGCCGTTCGCAAAACCTGAATTTGACATATCACAGAAAGTATTAGAGCAAGTAACAAAAGCTCAGTAATACAACATTTAGCTCGCCAGTCGATAGTACCGATTGGAATATTAGCAATTCTGGCGAATATCAGGCCAACCAATCGGTTGGTCTGATTTGTTTTTGCTCCTCAAAAGCGTATCTTATGCACCCAATTTGCAGAGCAAGAATAATAGAGTTAATGGTCAAGGGGTAATGCCCCCGTTTATGGCCGCATAGGAGATATTTTGGCAGACTCACAAAAAACTATCGATATTAAAGAAATCATGGAATTACTGCCTCATCGGTATCCATTTTTATTAATTGACCGCGTCACAGATTACGAGCTTGGTAAGTCAATTAAAGGGTATAAAAATATAAGCTTTAACGAACCTTGTTTTACCGGCCACTTCCCAGGACAACCTATCTTTCCCGGAGTACTTATCCTAGAAGGTTTAGCCCAGGCAGCGGGTGTGTTAGGTTTTAAAACGATGGGTAGCAGCGACCAACTTTATCTTTACGCAGGTATCGACAAAGCGCGTTTCAAGCGCCCATGCGTACCGGGTGATAAGCTGGAATATTCAGTTGAGCTGATTAAGGAGCGCCGCGGTATATGGAAGTTTTCTGGCGTCGCATCGGTTGATGGTGCAGAAGTGTGCACATCTGAATTTATGTGTGCAATGAGAGATATGTAATATGATCCATTCTTCATCGATAATAGCGGAATCAGCTAGCATTGGTAAAAATGTTCAAATTGGCCCATTTTGTATTATTGGAGATAACGTCAATATTGGTGATAATTGCATATTGACGTCTCACGTAGTTATTAAGGGACATTCAAAAATTGGCAAAAACAACGTGTTTTTTCAATTTTGTTCCATCGGTGAAGACTGTCAGGATAAAAAATATGCGGGTGAAACAACGTATCTTGAAATTGGCGATAACAACGTCTTTCGAGAATCCTGCACCATTCACCGTGGCACGACCCAAGACCAAGGGCTCACTCAAATTGGAAGCCGCAATTTATTCATGGTGAATACGCATGTTGCGCACGATTGCATGTTTGGTGATGACAATATATTTGCAAACAATTGCACTATTGCAGGTCATGTTCATGTTGGAAATCAAGTGATATTAGGTGGCATGACGGCGGTGCATCAATTTTGCCACATTGGTTCACACTCTTTTACTGGTGGCGGTGCTATTGTATTGAAAGATATCCCTCCTTACGTCATGGTGAGTGGCATTAAACATATTCCACAAGGCATTAACAGTGAAGGTTTAAAACGTCGCGGGTTTACGTCAAGCGCGATAATGGCAATAAAACGTGCTTACAAAGTGATTTATCGGAACGGGAATACAACAGATCAAGCGCTGCTATTATTGAATGAAATGGCAGAAAAAGAATCTGATGTTAAAATCTTGGCCGATTTTATTGCTTCGTCTAAACGTGGCATCATTCGATAAATCGAATGATGATAACTAAATTGCCGAAAGATAACAAAACGCTTCGTATCGGTATTGTCGCTGGTGAGGCTTCTGGCGATGTTCTTGCCGCTGGTTTCGTTGCTGTTTTAAAAGACCAGTACCCGAACGCCGTTTTTGAGGGTATTGGCGGCAGGCATCTCACTGCTCTCGGGCTGACTTCTTTGTTTGACATGGAAGAGTTATCGGTGATGGGGTTGCTTGAAGTACTTAAGCACCTGCCGCGTCTGCTGCATATTCGTAAAGCCGTGGTACAACACTTTCTTGATAATCCCCCGGATATTTTCATTGGTGTTGACGCCCCTGACTTTAATCTGGCTGTTGAAGCCAAATTGAAAGCAGCTGGTGTTAAAACGGTGCATTACGTTAGCCCAACGGTATGGGCATGGCGCGAATCGCGTATTCATAAAATTGCAAAAGCGACCAACTTGGTCTTGGGCATTTTCCCGTTTGAAGCGGATATCTATGCCAAATATAAGGTGGCGTATCACTATGTTGGTCACACCATGGCGGATAGCATTCCATTAGTGCCAAATCAACAAGAAAAAAGACAGCTGTTTGCATTGGACAGTAACGACACGGTATTGGCTTTACTGCCGGGCAGTCGAGCGCGTGAAGTGGATACTTTGTTGCCGGATTTTATAAAAACCGCCGAATTATTGACACTCAGCTTACCCCAGTTAAAAGTGATTATTCCTGCTGCAAATAATGTAAGGGAAAATCAAATAAAGCAGTGGCTAAAAACACTCAATCCGACAGCCAATGTGATGGTAACGCAGTTATCTGCACGTGACGTTATGATTGCGTCTAATGCTGTTTTATTGGCTTCAGGCACCGCAACACTCGAAGCGATGCTATGCAAAAAGCCCATGGTTGTGGGCTACAAAATGTCGAAAATGACACATATGATTATGCAGCGTTTGTATAAACCTGCGTATTTTTCATTGCCCAATATTTTAGCTGACGAAGCACTGGTGCCGGAGTTGTTGCAGGACGATGTCAATCCACAAAATATGGCTGATAAATTAAGACCAATGCTAGAGGGTGAGCCACACGCATTAATATCGCGTTTCACGCAATTGCATAAAACCTTGCAGCTAAACGCGGATGAACAGGCTGCTAAAGCGATTCAAGGCTTGTTGCCTAATTGCTCATGAGTTAATCATTATGTCAATCTTACTATGAATAAGAATACCTCATTAGACGCTGTTAAAGCCGCAATACACTCTTTCTCACTTGTTGCCGGTGTGGATGAAGTTGGTCGCGGACCATTGGTTGGTGATGTTGTTACTGCGGCGGTCATACTCGATCCTAAAAAACCGATAGTAGGTTTAGCTGACTCAAAGAAGTTATCAGAAAAAAAACGCAACGAATTAGCAGTACTGATAAAGCAAAACGCGTTATCATGGAATATAGG
This sequence comes from Glaciecola sp., assembly GCA_965660625.1. GTDB lineage: Bacteria > Pseudomonadota > Gammaproteobacteria > Enterobacterales > Alteromonadaceae > Glaciecola. Next base: position 43,523 of record CBFIAR010000017.1, read on the forward strand.
TCGTGCTAATGTCTTGGAAATTGATCAACTCAATATACTGCATGCCACCATGCTAGCGATGCAACGTGCGGTTACTGGCTTGCATATTCAACCCGAGCATGTGTTAGTCGATGGAAATCGTTGTCCTGCTTGGTCATACAGTAGTCAAGCTGTGGTTAAGGGAGATGCCTTATTCCCACAAATTTCGGCAGCGTCTATTATCGCCAAAGTGACTCGGGATGATGAAATGGTAACGCTCCACAGGCAGTATCCACATTATGGATTTGCGGCACATAAGGGGTATCCGACTAAAGCGCACCTAGCAGCATTACAAGAGCATGGCCCACTGTCATGTTATCGTCAAAGTTTTAAGCCTGTACAGAGCGTGTTAGCTTTGTGGCAAGGCGAGTTACAGGATGAGGTAAAATAAGTGTCAGCCAATTTTGTACACTTACGAGTGCATAGCGATTACTCAATGCAAGACGGCTTGAACAAAGTAAAGCCAATTCTAGCAAAAACAAAATCCATGAATATGCCGGCAATAGCGATCACCGACCTCATGAATATGTGTGGCTTGGTGAAGTTCTATTCCGAAGCCTTTAATATTGGTGTGAAACCCATTATCGGTTGTGATATCTGGTTATTGTCACCGCATTTTCCGAACGAAATAACACGCTTAACCTTACTAGCTAAAAATAGTAAAGGTTATAAAAATATCACCGAAATTATTTCCAAAGCCTACCGACAAGGGCATGTTCAGCATAAGGTTGTCGTGCGCCAAGAATGGCTGGCTGACTATGCAGAGGGCGTCATTGTTTTATCTGGCGCGTTAGCGGGTGATTTAGGTATTGCATTAACCAAAAATAATCCTGATATTGCAAATAATATCACTGCATTTTTTCAACAATACTTTCATGATCACTTTTACGTGGAGCTGCTTCGCACGGGCCGTGACGGCGAAGAGGATTATATTCATCGCGCGGTTGAATGGGCGGCGCAAAACGGCTTACCAGTTGTGGCAACGAACGAAGTGTGTTTCATTGACAAAGTAGGCTATGAACCGCACGAAGTGCGAGTGTGCATTAGTGAAGGTTATACGCTAGACGATAAAAGACGCCCAAAGAAGCACAGCGAGCAACAATATTTGCGCAGTGCTGAAGAAATGATTGAACTGTTCAAAGATGTCCCCTCTGCAATCGAAAACACCATTGAAATTGCTAAACGCTGCAATGCGGAACTAACGCTTGGTGAGTATTTCTTACCGCAGTTTCCAACCGGTGACATGAGCACAGAAGATTTCTTGGTAAAAGTCTCTGAAGAAGGCTTAGAGCGTCGTTTAATTAAGCTATTTGCGGATGAAGCAGAGCGTAAAGAAAAACGCGGTGAGTATGACGAGCGTTTGGCAATAGAGCTCAAAGTGATTAACCAAATGGGTTTCCCTGGTTACTTCTTGATCGTCATGGAATTTATTCAATGGTCAAAGGATAATAACATTCCGGTTGGTCCTGGACGTGGTTCTGGTGCAGGCTCACTGGTGGCTTACGCATTGGATATTACCGATCTTGACCCGCTAGAATTTGATTTACTTTTCGAGCGTTTCTTGAATCCAGAACGGGTATCAATGCCCGACTTTGACATCGATTTTTGCATGGATCGCCGCGACGAAGTTATCGACCATGTTGCCGACATTTACGGTCGCGATGCGGTATCACAAATCATTACTTTCGGGACAATGGCGGCGAAAGCCGTTATACGCGATGTGGGCCGAGTATTAGGTCATCCTTACGGTTTTGTCGACCGCATTTCAAAGTTGATTCCCATGGACCCGGGCATGACACTGGAAAAGGCATTTGCGGTAGAACCTCGTTTACCCGAGCTTTATGACCAAGACGAAGACGTAAAAGATCTTATCGATACCGCGCGTATTTTAGAAGGCGTTACTCGAAATGCAGGTAAACATGCGGGCGGTGTTGTTATATCACCGACGACTATTACCGATTTCTCGCCTCTGTATTGCGATGATACGGGCTCAAACCCGGTTACTCAATTTGATAAGAACGACGTTGAAACCGCAGGTTTAGTTAAGTTCGACTTCTTAGGTTTACGCACACTGACGATTATTCAGTGGGCTATTGACATGGTCAAAGACGTGCAGGGTATCGATATCGATATTACCCAAATTCCGTTAGAAGACCCCAAATGCTTTAGCGTGCTGCAGAAAGCCGAAACAACGGCGGTGTTCCAACTAGAATCTCGCGGCATGAAAGACTTAATTAACCGACTGAAGCCCGACTGTTTCGAAGATATTATCGCACTCGTTGCCTTATTTAGACCGGGTCCGCTGCAATCAGGCATGGTGGATAACTTTATTGATAGAAAGCATGGTCGTGAAGCTATTTCGTACCCTGATGCTGAATATCAACATGAATGTTTACAAGAAATTCTCGAACCCACCTACGGTATTATCCTTTATCAAGAACAAGTTATGCAGATTGCGCAGGTGATGTCGGGGTATTCGCTTGGCGGCGCTGACTTGTTGCGCCGTGCAATGGGTAAGAAAAATGCGCAAGAAATGGCGAAACAACGGGCTTCATTTGAGCAAGGAGCCGCTGATAACAACATTGATCCTGAGTTATCGATAAAGATATTTGACTTGGTTGAAAAATTTGCCGGTTATGGTTTTAACAAATCGCACTCTGCCGCCTATGCCTTGGTGTCATATCAAACGCTATGGCTAAAAACCCATTACCCAGCCGAATTTATGGCTGCGGTGATGTCAGCGGATATGGATAATACGGATAAAATTGTGACATTGGTTGATGAGTGTGGCCACATGAATATCGATATTCTGCCGCCGGATCTTAATGCCGGTGAATACAAGTTTACGGTAAATGGCGATGGCCAAATTGTGTACGGCATTGGCGCGATTAAAGGCGTAGGTGAAGGTCCTGTTGAAGCGATTATTGAAGCGCGTGAACAGCAAGGTAAATTTAGGGACCTATTCGATTTTTGTGCCAAGGTTGACGTTAAAAGAGTGAACAAGCGCGTGCTTGAAAAATTAGTCCTCAGTGGTGCTATGGACAATCTAGGTCCACATCGAGCGGCCTTAATGGCGACCATCAAAGACGCACTCAATGCAGCCAGCCAGCATGCAAAAGCGGAGCTTGCAGGTCAAGCCGATTTGTTTGGCGTGCAGATAGAATCTGAAGAAGACATCAGCAGCGTATTCGCAAAAGTGCCTAAATGGTCAGAGAAAGTGTGGTTGGATGGCGAAAAAGAAACCTTGGGGCTATATTTAACGGGTCATCCCATTAATCAATATTTGAAAGAAATTAAGCAATATACTGATGGGCGTTTAGCCGATCTCACACCAACTAATCGTGATCAGTTTATCAGTACCGTAGGACTCGTGATTGGTGTTCGCGTAATGACCAATAAAAAAGGGCGCAGATGGGGAATTGTGACATTAGACGATAAGTCTGCGAGAATGGACGTTAGATTTTACCCAGATATGTACGAACAGTTCGAACCGGTGCTTGTTTCGGATAATTTATTGTGGGTAAAAGGACAGGTCAGCTTTGATGAATTTTCAGGTGGCAATACAATAAACGCAAAAGATGTGTTAACGATTGTTCAAGCTCGCTCTAAATACGTCAAACAATTAAAAATAAGTATCCCAGAAACGTTGTGTACTTTGTCAACAGTCGCTAAAGTGCAGGGTATATTGCAAGCTTATAAAAATGGTACCTGCCCACTGCACATTCATGTTGAACATGAAGATGTGGAAGTCACTATTGCATCAGGTGCACAGTGGTGTATAGAACCTGAAGAACAATTATTAGTTGAGTTGCGCCACGTGTTAGGCGCAGATCAAGTTAACTTAGAATTTAACTAAAAGCCTGGTATTACCTAGGTTTTACAATATGTTAGGATAAATCATGAGTGTACATTTTTTGGATTTCGAGCAGCCTATTGCTGAGTTAGAAGCCAAAATTGAGGAACTACGCATTGTTAATCAAGGCGGCGAGTTCGATGTGAGTATAGAAGAAGCTATTGGTAAGCTAAGAGAAAAGTGCTCTGAGCAAACCAAAAAAGTGTTTTCAAATTTGGGTGCTTGGCAAATTTCACAAATTGCTCGCCATCCGATGCGTCCTTATACTCAAGACTATATCAATAATATGCTGACTGATTTTGATGAGTTGGCTGGTGATCGCGCCTATGCTGACGACAAAGCCATTATTGGCGGCCTCGCAAATTTAGATGGTATACCGGTCATGGTGATTGGACATCAAAAAGGGCGTGATACCCAAGAGAAAATTAAGCGTAACTTTGGTATGCCAAAGCCGGAAGGCTATCGCAAGGCGTTGCGTTTGATGCGCATGGCCGAGCGCTTCAATCTCCCTATTATTACCTTTATTGATACGCCAGGTGCCTATCCTGGGGTGGGTGCTGAAGAGCGCGGACAAAGCGAAGCGATAGCAATGAACCTTAAGGTCATGGCAGAACTCACTGTTCCGATTATTTGTACTGTTATTGGCGAAGGTGGTTCCGGTGGTGCACTTGCCATTGGTGTTGGCGACAGAGTGAATATGCTGCAATACAGTACTTACTCTGTTATTTCACCCGAAGGTTGCGCATCTATCTTATGGAAGAGCGCCACCAAAGCACCCATCGCAGCTGAAGCAATGGGGGTCACTGCACCGCAAATTAAAGCCCTTGGCTTGATTAATAATATTGTAGAAGAACCATTAGGCGCTGCTCATAGGGATTACGTCGGTATGGCAGCAAACTTGAAAGCAGTATTAAAACAGCAGCTTTCTCAACTGCAATCGCTGCCAATAGACACGCTATTGGAAGAGCGTTACGAGCGACTTATGTCGTTTGGGTATTGTTAGTTAGCTAAGGTAATCGTAGTTTAGTTAGCTCATTTCAATAAGCTCAATCACTTCAGTATATGGAATTGGTATGTCGACAAGTTCACAGCTCGTAAAAAGTATTAAGAGCTGTGTACTCCCTCATTTTTCATCGGTCACGATAGCGCTGAGTGGCGGGATTGACTCGGCTGTCATGTTGCATGCTTGTGTCGCTATTCGAGAGCAAACAGACCGTTCTTTGGTTGTTAATGCTATTCATATACATCATGGACTGAGTCCAAACGCGGATGAATGGTTAGCTTTTTGCCAGCAACTTTGTGAACAGTTTCAAATTCCATTTCAATATCAAAAAATCTCAATTCAAAGTGCACCTCGGCAAAGCTTGGAAGCTGTCGCTAGAAATGCACGGTATGCTGCATTAGATAAATTGGCACCTGCAGGTTCGCTGGTCTTGTTGGCTCAGCATGAAGATGACCAAGCCGAAACCGTGTTACTGCAGCTAAAACGAGGTGCTGGGCCTAAAGGGCTAAGCGGTATGGCTGAACGTTTTAGTAAATCTACTTCGGTGCAGTATGCGCGTCCTTGGGTAAATTCAGGGCTTGGTAAACAAGACATACTCAGCTATGCGCAAGCGCATAATTTACGTTGGGTGGAGGATGAATCAAATCAGGATACGTCCTTTGATCGTAATTTTTTGCGCAACGATATTATGCCTTTGCTTAAACATAAGTGGCCACAAATAAGTAAAACCATTAGTCGAAGCGCATTGCTTTGTGCCTCACAAAATCAATTGGTTGAGACAATGGCGGGCGAAGCGCTCCAAAAGATTCAAAATGGGGACTTGGCGCTGTCATTATCTGGTTTATCCGTTCTTCCCAATACCTTGGCCACAGAGGTAATCAGATTATGGATCGCAAACAAAATTGGTTTGACGGTTTCTGCTTCTCAACTGCATGAAATTCAGAAGTTGTGCATAGCGAAAGCGGATCAAAAAGGCATTGTTCAAGTTGAAAACTGGCAATGTCGTCGCTTTAATCACGATTTATATTGGGTGGCGTTAGCAGAGATTGCTGAAGCGCCGTTGCCCACCCATAGTATAGAGATTGAAATAGACACCAAAATACAGCGCATGGACGTCACATACGGTGATCTCCATCGGCGCGTTAAGTTATTCGCTAATCGTCCTAGTAAAACACTTAAAGCCTGGATGAAAGAGGCTGGCGTTAAGCCATGGAAACGCATGGCGATGCCTATTATTTGCCTCAATGAGCACATTGTTGCCGTGCAATTGGCTGACAGTGTCGTTATAAATGAGCAATTTAAAGGTAAACCCTTTATTCAATCTGCGATCGACAGCCTGAAAGAGCAACGATAACCTCACGGCAACTTCTTGCCTACAGAGGTATACGTTATTCATCGCTCATTCCCCCTTGTAGAATTAACAGGAGGTAATGAAGTTTAGGCTGCTTTAAATAGATTTTTACCAGCGTTCTTAGCATCATATAAGGCCATATCTGCACGTTTGAATAAGGTTTGTTGGGTATCCGTATCAAGAAAGGTAGTAGCACCAACACTCGTGGATACCTCATGTTGCTTAAACAAAGGATGTTCTGCGGTTGATTTTTGAATGCGTCTTGCAACTTGCTCATTGGCTTTTTGATCACTGTCGAGTAGTAGACAACAAAACTCGTCACCACCAAATCTAAAGGCATGATCAGAATCCCGTAATGACCCTGTCAATAAACTAGCGAACTGAATAAGTACTTCATCACCATGCTGATGGCCGTGACGGTCATTCACTTGCTTAAAATTATCTAGGTCGAGAACTAGTAGCCCGAAAGAGTGTTCATTACGTAAACTCATGCTGATTAATTTATGCAGTGAGTCGTTGAAATGTGAGCGATTGCATAAACCTGTCAGCATATCTTTGGTTGCGAGCTGGCGAATGCGGTAATATTCCAACGCATGTTTCAATCCCATTGCATATATCGAATGCAGTTCAGACAATAATTTACGCTGAAGAGGCGACAAAACCTGCGAAAATATATATGACAATTGAGCATGTTGTCGTGCGCCTAGAGGATCGCCATAGTCCAAGGTGATTTTCATGCTACGCGCATTATGTGCTGAATTACCGAAAGACAAGGTTTGTTCGGCAAATCTTATCTTTATTGAGGTGCAGGGGAGTTTAGTGCTGAGTAATTCAAAATAGGTTTTTGCTAACTCCTCTAATTCAATGGTTTGCAACATGCGACGCATAATGTTTGATGATTCGCTATTTGTTAGCATCGTGTTCAATCTCATCTCGTTATATTCAAACGCATGAGCAGCGTTGGGCTCATGCATAGAAACATCCCTAGACTCATTCACCTGTTTTACTGCAAGGATATCCATATTTAACTCCAAATAGACTTCGCGTGATGTATTTATGTACTTATTTGATTTATTTGTTTTAATCACTTAAGCGCATTTAAACTCCAAAAGTGTCGATTTATTGACGATGAGATTGATTTAAAAGGTATGTTGCAGTTGAAAACTATGCGAACATTAATCAATCGAACAATAAAAAAACAATTCAGCCGTTGTTTATAACGGCTTAGAATGCAGGCGCTTTGAACTTACTTTAAATCTGCATATACTGCCTCGGTGGAGATTATTCATATAGGCTCTTAGACTTTAGCAATAGTCATGCCTGTTTTTACTATTCGAAATAGGGAAGTGTTTTGGACCAAGTTTTTATTAATATTATTGCTTTAATGGCACTGTCCGTATTTTTGGTGTGGTGTTTTAAACGTGCGGGTTTACCGGCCATACTAGCCTATCTGTTTGTTGGAGTGATGGCAGGCCCTGAAGTTCTGTCGCTTTATAATGACCCTGAGCAGATGCATTTATTAGCAGAAGTGGGCATTGTATTTCTGTTATTTTCACTGGGCTTGGAATTCTCACTGCCGAAATTGATTGCCATGCGAAATTTAGTGTTTGGTGTTGGCGCAGGTCAAATGCTCTTAACGACGGCTATCTTTGCGGGTATCGCATTGCTGTTTGGTCAATCGATCAGCACTTCCATTGTTATTGGCGGCATGGTTGCATTGTCATCTACGGCTATCGTCATTAAACAAATAGACGATGCGGGTCGTCTCAATACGCCGCGCTCACAAATGGCAGTCAGTATATTACTCTTTCAAGATTTAGCCGTCGTGCCTTTTCTGATCGCTATTCCTTTACTTGCACCAGGCTCTGAACAGAGCCTCGGTATTGCCATGCTCATGGCGCTGCTGAAAGGGGTTGTCGTTGTGGTTTTGTTGCTGTCGGTTGGGCGCTGGCTTTTACCGCGGATTTTCAATGAAGTTGCTCGTACTCGAACTGACGAGTTATTTGTACTTACCACTATTCTGGTTGCCTTATTAGCTGCAGGCACTACCTATGCGTTTGGTTTGTCGATGGCGCTAGGTGCTTTCTTGGCGGGAATGATGCTGAGTGAATCTCAATACCGACATCAACTTGAGGCTGATATTCGTCCGTTTCGCGACATCTTGATGGGGTTATTCTTCATTACGGTAGGGATGAAATTGGAGCTTGATGTGTTTATCTTTGAGTTTCATTGGATACTCTTAGGATTGGCTGTCATGGTGGTGTTAAAGACCCTAGTCGTGAGCTTTAGCGCCTTTATAGCACGACAAAGTAAACAGGATGCTTGGGCGGCAGGAATGAAGTTGGCGCAAATGGGGGAGTTCAGCTTTGTTATTGCTGCGCTAGCTGCGCAGAACAAGCTTATTAGTTCACAACAATCTTCGATGATAATTAGTATTGGTTTACTGAGTATGGCAATCACTCCTTGGCTAATTAATATGAGTGGAAAATTTGCACAATGGATTGCGCCAAATAAAGACATACAGGATATCGCGGCTGAATTAATTCAATCTGAAGATAAAGACCTCGCTAATCATGTGCTTATTTTGGGTTTTGGACGAGTGGGGCAATCGGTTGCTCGCATGCTGAAATTAGAGGGTATCGAATATGTTGCACTGGATTTTGATCCTGTTCGAGTGCATGAAAGTCGCGCAGCTGGTCAAAACGTTATGTTTGGTGACGTAGCCCAACGCGACATGCTGAAATCCGCCGGCATCGCAAATGCGCAATTAGCGTTGATCACCTTTGACCATCATGACAAAGCATTACGGGTGGTGAATGCAATTACTGATTTAAGGCCTGGATTACCCGTGGTTGTTCGCACTAGAAAAGACTATTTATCGGATGATTTATATTCGGCTGGCGCGTCGCAAGTGGTGCCTGAAATGCAAGAAGGTAGCTTAATGTTGGTTTCTCAAGTATTACATTATGCGGGTGTGCCGATGTCACGCATTTTGAAGCGAGTGCGCAATGAGCGTAAAAAAGGCTATCAGCATATGCATGGTTTTTTTCCAGGCGAAACGACTGAGATTAGCTATGGCACAAAAGATAAACTCGAATTTATGCATGCTGTAACAATCAGTAATGGTGCGTTTGCGGTCAACAAAACTATCAAGGAATTAGATATCGAAGGTCGTCGAGTAAAAATTACTGGCTTGAGGCGTAACAATAAAGAAATAGAAGATCCGGATTCTAGCACACTTATTTTTGCCAACGATGTATTAGTGATTTCTGGTAAGCCAAGAAGGGTAGAACGTATTGAACATTTTTTACTTTATGGAAATTAATCAGGGTAATCACGAACGCTAATGGCATCTTATTGTTAAGTCGGCAAAGCCAACAATGCAGCGCGGCTGGGAAATTAATCAAGTAAATTTAATTAAATGCAGTAAAATACCCGCATTCACAATTTTTAGGATAGTCGATTTGGCCGTTCATTGGTTCCCAGGGCATATGCATAAAGCCCTTAAAGAAATAAAAGAAGCGCTTAGTCAGGTAGATATTCTGATCGAAGTACTGGATGCGCGTATTCCGTACTCAAGTGAAAATCCTGAAATAGCAAAAATTAGAGGAGATAAACCTTGCCTCAAAATTCTAAACAAGGCCGATTTAGCCGATCCTGAAACCACCGCTAAGTGGCAAGCGCATCTGGAAGCAGAAAGAGGGGTGAAAACCTTCACCACATCCACTGACAATACGGCAAAAAGTAAACAAATTATAGACTTGATACGCAGAACTTGTGCACAAAAAGATGCGTCAGTTAAAACGATCAACGCAATGATAATGGGGATCCCCAATGTTGGAAAATCGACGCTTATCAATATTCTTGCCGATCGCGTTATCGCCAAAACAGGCAATGAGCCTGCCGTCACGAAAAATCAGCAGCGCATTAATTTAGGCAGTGGTATTGTTTTGTTTGACACTCCTGGCGTGCTGTGGCCCAAGCTTGAAAATCCAAACACCGGTTATCGGTTGGCTGCCTCAGGGGCAGTAAAAGACACGGCTATGGAATATGACGATGTCGGTTTTTATGCCGCAGATTACTTAATTAAAGCGTATCCAGAATTGATGAAAGAGCGCTTTAAGATTGATGATTTACCGAATACAGAAATCGATTTCTTAGAACTTGCCGCAGCGAAACGCGGTGCGCTAATGGCCGGTGGGCGAGTTAATTTGCATAAAATATGCGAAGTACTGATTAACGAATTACGCTCAGGAAAGCTAGGGCGGATAACGCTTGAAACACCAGAAATGCTGATCCAAGAAAAGCAAGAAATGGCGGATGCGGCAGCCAAGAAAGTGACGGATAAAGAACAGCGTAAGCAAAAATTCAAAGATGGCTCTTTAACACCGGATAAAAAAGATAGAAAAGAAAAACGCGAGGAAAAAAGAGCGGAACAAAGTGCAAGGATGAAGAAACGCAAGTAGCGCTTCATTCCTCTCTTCATTAAATTGGCTAGCGCAAAGAGCTAATACAAAGAGCTAATACAAAGAGCTAATACAAAGAGCTAGCGATAACATATTCCAATGCGCCGGTTATTGCTGCAACCTGCGCTTTAATGCAAATATCAGGCGTCGCATTAGGACTGTCGGGATAGACTTCTGTGGTGCTCACATAAATTGCGTCAGAAAAACCACCGCACAAAGACAATGGTTTTTTATCGTAGTTTATAACGCCAAACTGCGCAATCTTTGCGCCAATTATTCTGCCACTGCTGTCAGCCTCTGCAATGTGAGTAACTTGCTTTACTGCATCAATAATGGCAGTTTGAAAATCAGGCTGGGGACGAGCACTATCACCAACGGTATAAAACCCATCAGGAATCTCCCAAAGACCATGTTCAATGGCATCTCGTGCGGCTAATGCAGGGCGAAACTCGGAGTTATCGGTGTCAGTGGTTTCATGCAAATCAATATGCATGATGATATCTAAGCCTAAGTTATTCACACACGTCATTGCAAGAATAGCTTCGTCTGCTGGGCCCTCAGTATAAAATGACCGATTCGGATCAATGGCATACGGATTCCAACGATTGATAGTTTCATAAGCCCATGGGCTAATACAAGGTAAGACCAACACGTTGACTTTGTCTGCATAACTACTTGCCACATTTTCAATGAAATCTAAAGCACCAAGGACACCGCTCGTTTCATAGCCATGCACACCGCCTGTTACTAAAATGGTGGCACGTTCATTATCAAACTTACCTACTTTAACGCAATATAGTGGATAATCAGAGAAGCCTAAATGTGCGTACTCTAGGTCCCCATATTGTATTAACTCGTATTCACTTTTATTCAGTGCTAACAGCCTTTGCTCAACGTCGTCAAAATAGCTTCGTTTTTTACTCTGTGCTGATAACCACTGTCGCTTCTCATCTGTTTCCCAAGCTCTGCCTGGGGTGCCAATCGGATAGTCCGGATCTTGAGTTGTCATGTATTATTTGGTTTCCTATTTTAGATCTGCAAATTGTTTATTTAAAGAATACTTTTCATCAGTCACTATGCGTTCGAGTGTCGCAATGCGCTCATTCATCTTTTGAATTTGTAGCTGCATATCATCACGCTCTGCTTTATTGTATTGGTTAGCGTCTTTGTGCTTTTTATTGGATAAGGTAGAAATAATACTGGTTATGCCGCCCACAACAATCGCTACAATAAAAATCGCTGTTAAATTCATTCTGATTCTCCTATTTTAGTTTTTTCGATAAGCAAAGTCACTTTCGGTCTGCAATAGCTCATCACGGTTTTGATAATTTCAATTACGCACAAATATCGATACCGTTTGCACATCATTGCCACTCATAGTAGGTAGTTGATGCCGACTAATAAAGTTTTATGTGCATACGGTAGACACTTTTCTACCCTAGTGCAAATATGTTGGTGTACACATTACATGCCTTCATTGCTCAAATCGCGCTGATTTTAGCCGCACTCGTAAGCATATTTTCATGATGAACCTTGCATTCGATAAGAGCGTCTGCAAAAGCTTTGCCAGAAATTAAAATCAATTAAATCATATGCTTAAGTTTTTAATAAGTAATATGACGCTTTTTTCCTTAGCGAAAAGACTAACAATAGGTGAATTTGACCAATCTTAAGTAGCTATTTATCAATGCTTTTTAGTATCATAAGCCGCTTCAATTGAATTGTTACCAAACGCTCTTGTGCAATATTTATCTGACTAAGCGATATATAAATGACAAATACTGACAAAGCGCAGCTATCAGCCAGTGCGCAAACTGCATCTAGCTCACTAATCCAAAGTACAAAAAAGAGTAATCAGCAGCCAAAAAATAGCGCTAAGAGTAGCCAAAAGAGCAACCAAAAAAGTGCTGTTACAGTGCGCGATTGGTTCGACGATGGCAGCAATGAAGTCGATGCGTCATACATGCGTCAAGCTATGTTGTTAGCGCAGAAAGCACAGGCTTTAGGAGAAGTGCCAGTCGGTGCTATTGTGGTTATAGATTCGCTTATCATTGGGCAAGGGTATAACCAATCAATTACGACCCACGACCCATCAGCTCATGCCGAAATGCTCGCTATGAAAGAAGCCGCCAAAAACCTACAAAACTATAGACTCGTCGATGCTACACTCTATGTAACGCTAGAGCCTTGCCCTATGTGTGCAGGCCTTTTAGTTCACGGGCGAGTGAAGCGTATTGTATTTGGTGCATACGATAAAAAAACGGGAGCGACAGGCACGGTAATGAACCTTGTTCAACACAAGTCATTGAATCACAATATAGAGGTTACTGGAGGTTGTTTGCAGCAGGAATGCAGTGCGCAAATTTCAGATTTTTTCAAACAGAGAAGAGGGCAGAAAAGGCGCTAAGTTAACTTGCTTGACTCCACTCTTCTTTAAGTTCTGTCAGGGCAAATTGCTTACGACGCGCCATTACTTTTTGATGCATTCTTTTTAGCATCGTTCTGCGTTGGTTATTGGCTCTCAGTCGACGAGATGCGGTAAAACTTTTATTTCTTTTCATATCTCTCTCATAGTTGTGATTAATAGTAATTATCAGTAACAATTGGCTTAGCAGCGACAGGCGAGCATATGTCATGTGTTCAACCGCTTATTGACGCCGCGCTGTTGATTTCTCATCGCTTTATTTGTGCTTCAACCTTTGTATTTTTAAGTGAAGAACATCTCCAAACAAAAATAAGATAACAATTATTAACTAAAGTTCAAACTAACGGCGATAACTAAAGCACCTTTTACAGTAAAGCTATTCACAGTACGGCAATTTACAGTACAGCAATTGACAGCATAGCAAGTTACAGCAATTATTAGACCAATTTGATGACATTTAAATGACGGATCGGTGACAGGGACGTTAATCTTTGTTTTCTTCAGCTTTCTTCAGGTATTTTTTCTAAGGCAATATCAGCAGTTGTACGCTGGCTATTTTCAAGCTCGGCCTCATCTAATCGGTCCTCTGGATCGATAGGTAAATCCTCGACAGTAGGTAGCTCAGTTTGATCCTCTAGCCAAATCAAGGTGTCATAATAACGGCGAATGTTGTCTACGTAATTAACCGCTTCGTCTCCGCGCGCATAGCCATACCTTGTGGATTTATAAAACTTCTTTTGCCTAAGTAATGGTAAATGTTTTTTTACGTCTACCCATAAGTCGGGGTTATAACCTTGGCCTTCGGTTATTTTCCGAGCATCTTCTAAGTGCCCTAAACCTACGTTGTATGCGGCCAATGCCATCCATGTTCTATCCGGATACTGAATGCGTGCCGGTATTCTGCGCAACAAACTACTGAAGTACCTTGAACCGCCGCTGATACTTTGTTCAGCATCAATGCGTGAGGTTACGTTCATGTCCTTTGCGGTACCTAACGTCAACATCATCATGCCACGGACACCTGTTGGTGACTTTGCTCTTGGTTTCCAATGACTTTCTTGGTAGCTCATAGCCGCAAGCAAGCGCCAGTCATTTTCACCGGCGTAAGCGTCAAATAACTCTCGGTATGTTGGTAACGTTCGGTCGACAGCCCTCATAAATGCGCGCGTATCAACATAATCGAAGGTTTGAATGTGACCAAAGTATTTATCTTCAAGGGCACTCAAGAAACCACTCTTTTGAATACTGCCAAAGTATTCAATTAATGCTGCCCGCAATGAATCGTCGGTATCTTTATTCAGTAGCCATCCAATTTGCAAGGTATCTGTAACGGAAAACCCTATACCAAGATTGGGGTATCGTCTGCGCACAACAGCTAAGATATTGGAGTCAGAAATGGTGTAGTCTAATTCGTCTTTTGAGACCATTTCTAACAATTCTTCAATGTCTTTTTCATCCGTTTCATGCCAAAAAATCGCATCACCTTCGTCAATTAAAGAAACCAAAGGTTCACGATAAAGTTCATTGGCTACAATCGTGAGGTCGCCCTCTAGCTGCCGTATGTCTCGCGGGCGATCTTCGCCTTTTTTATATACCAACTCAAAATTAACCGATTGGTAAGCAGGGCCAAAACGATATTTTACTTTGCGTTGTTCTGTCAGCGTAACATTAGCAGCAATTAGGTCAACCTGGTGATTGTCTAACTGTGGAAGTAACTCGCGGTAAGAATAATACGGATAAACTTCTAATCTTACCCCCATGAAGTCAGCAAAACCTTGGGCTAATTCAAATTCGAATCCTTCGGGCGAGTTGGAACCGTTATAATAGGTTGTTCTCCCGTAAACTGAGCCTACTTTCAATACACCCGACTCTAGAATGGCGCTTAATGATGAAGATGGTTTCGGCTGAGAACAGCTACTTAGGGCTAAAAATGCGAAAGCACAAAATAAAAAAGCAACTATCCTTCTGAATTGCTTGGTTATTTTGTGTTTAGATAACGGCGAACCGATAGTGCTCATTAGCGATAATATCTGCGTTTTTGATTTCATAAATCCTATTGTGACGAAATTTACGCAAAGCATCCAGTAAGTTATTGCAAAAAAAATAAAATTCTACCAACATCATCACTTATCAACCGCCTGCTTTTGCTCTATAATCTGCCGCCAATTGCTGACCTTAGTCTTTGCTCGCAACAATCCACATTGCGGCCTCAAATTGGTACCCTAATTATGTTAATGCTTCGCGGCTCATCTGCTCTCTCTTCATTTAAACAAGACAAACTATTAGCGCAATTTGCTGCACAAGGTATCGGTGTATCGAGTGTACATGCTCAGTACGTGCATTTCGTTGATACCCAAAGCGAGTTAAACCAAGCAGAAACGGCAGTACTCACGCAACTTTTGACGTATGGACCGAGTAGCGAGAAGATTGATACTTCAGGATATTTAGTCCTAGTAACGCCTCGTCCCGGTACTATTTCTCCGTGGGCATCAAAGGCGACAGATATTGCTAAAAACTCAGGTTTAGTAAAAATACACAGAATAGAACGCGGTATTGCGTATTACATTGATTTAACCGATACCCATGCTGAATTCCCAGCCCTTGCTGCTCCCCTTCACGATCGTATGACTCAAGCGGTGTTTGCTGAGCTTGAAAGTGCACAGCAGTTGTTTATACAAACCGACGCAAAGCCTTTTTCTTCAGTGCCTATTATCGAAGAAGGGAAGGCTGCGTTAGAAACTGCAAATAGAAAGCTGGGGCTCGCCTTAGCCGATGATGAAGTTGACTATTTGTTCGACAGTTTTATAAAGCTAGGCCGCAACCCTAACGACATCGAACTTTACATGTTCGCACAAGCCAATAGTGAACATTGCCGACATAAAATATTTAATGCCGACTGGACAATCGATGGCGAAGTGCAGCCCAAATCACTGTTCAAAATGATCAAAAATACGTTTGAAGTATCCAGTGATTTCGTGCACAGCGCGTATAAGGATAACGCAGCGGTAATGGAAGGCTGGGCAGCGGGGCGTTTTTATCCTGATGCGACAACCCAAGCATATGATTACCATCATCAAGATATTGATATTCTGATGAAGGTTGAAACTCATAATCACCCAACTGCTATCTCACCCTTTGCAGGCGCGGCAACCGGTTCTGGTGGTGAAATTCGAGATGAAGGCGCAACTGGGCGAGGTTCCAAACCCAAAGCAGGTCTTGTTGGCTTCACGGTATCAAATTTAAATATACCAACGTTGCCACAACCTTGGGAAGTGCATTACGGTAAGCCAGAGCGCATCGTCACTGCGCTGGATATTATGCTTGAAGGCCCTCTCGGCGGCGCCGCGTTCAACAATGAATTTGGGCGTCCAAATATATTGGGTTACTTTAGAACCTTCGAGCAGAAAGTTGATAGCTTCAATGGCGAAGAAGTACGCGGTTACCATAAGCCCATTATGCTGGCAGGGGGCCTCGGAAACATTAAAAAAGACCATATTCAAAAAGCAGAGATAACGGTTGGTGCCAAGCTAATCGCACTGGGGGGGCCCGCAATGAATATCGGTCTTGGTGGCGGTGCTGCTTCATCCGTAGCTTCTGGTGAGAGTAATGCGGATCTTGAT
The DNA here is from genome assembly GCA_965660625.1 of Glaciecola sp. Classification (GTDB taxonomy): domain Bacteria; phylum Pseudomonadota; class Gammaproteobacteria; order Enterobacterales; family Alteromonadaceae; genus Glaciecola. The sequence goes on from CBFIAR010000017.1 coordinate 60,259, forward strand.
TTTGCTTCAGTACAACGTGAAAACCCAGAAATGGAAAGACGTTGTCAGGAGGTGATTGATAAGTGCTGGCAACTCGGCGATGACAATCCCATTCAGTTTATTCATGATGTTGGCGCAGGAGGCCTGTCGAACGCTTTCCCTGAGCTCGTGAATGACGCAGATCGCGGCGGTGTATTTGAACTTCGCAATGTGCCGAATGACGAACCGGGTATGTCTCCGCTGGAGATTTGGTGCAATGAATCCCAAGAACGCTATGTGATGTCAGTTGCTCCTGAAAACTTGGCTTTGTTTACCGCAATTTGTCAGCGAGAAAGAGCACCTTTCGCCGTTGTTGGTGAAGCAACTCGCGAGCAGCACTTAACCTTGAGTGACAAGAAATTCGGCAACAAGCCGATTGATATGCCTTTAGATGTATTGTTGGGTAAACCCCCGAAAATGAGCAAAGACGTTGTCTCTTCCACCGCAAAAGGGGACGTTTTTGACACCACTACAATTGATATCCAAGATGCGATAACACGCGTTTTGCAGTTGCCCACGGTTGCTGATAAAACATTCTTGATTACCATTGGCGATCGTTCTGTTACCGGAATGGTGTCGCGCGATCAAATGGTAGGTCCTTGGCAGGTGCCAGTGTCAGACGTGGCGGTAACGACCTCTGCGTTTGATACTTATCATGGTGAAGCAATGTCAATTGGTGAACGCACGCCGGTCGCATTATTAAACCATGCGGCGTCTGCAAGGCTAGCTGTAGCGGAATCGTTGACCAACATTGCGGGCACTAATATTGGTGATATCAAGCGCATCAAGCTGTCTGCAAACTGGATGTCTGCGTCAAATCATCCCGGTGAAGATGCCGGTTTATATGCCGCAGTCAAAGCCATTGGCGAAGAGTTATGTCCGGCACTTGGCTTAACGATTCCGGTAGGTAAAGATTCAATGTCGATGAAAACGGCATGGCAAGAAAATGGCGAAGATAAAGCGGTTACCTCGCCACTTTCTCTGGTGATAACCGCGTTTGGCGCTGTCAAAGATGTGCGTAAAACGATTACGCCGCAGCTGCGTTTACCTTGCGTAACTGAGCGAGCGGCCGAAGCGCCAAATTCAAATAAGCCACAAAAGCGTCAAGCAAATGGCGGCAGTTTGATGCTAATAGATTTAGGCAATAAGCAAAATCGCATGGGCGGTTCTTGTTTGGCGCAGGTTTATGGGCAATTAGGACAAATGACACCTGACGTTGATTCTCCTGCGCAACTAAAATCCTTTTATTTATTAATGCAAGAATTGGTCGAAAAAGAGTTAATTACTGCATACCACGATCGCTCTGACGGTGGCTTGTTTACTACCATCGTTGAAATGGCGTTTGCTGGTAAAGTTGGTGCTGAAATTGACATTACAGGATTAGGTGACGACGTCGCTTCGATATTATTCAGTGAAGAATTGGGCGCAGTCATTCAAGTGTCACAAAGCGCTGAAGAGCGTGTTTTGGCACTCGCTAAAAACTATGAATTAAGTGAGCTAATTCACAACATCGGTACCGTGACTGCAGACGATATGATTTGCTTCTCAAATGCAGGCAAAGATGTCGTCAAAAATACCCGTACTCACTACCGTACTCTATGGTCAAGCACTACATTTGCAATGCAAACCCTGCGCGATAATCCTAGCTGTGCGAAGCAAGAGCATGAGGCCAAACGCGACCCAGAGAATCCAGGCTTACACAGTTTACTGACCTTCGACAGTCATAAAGATATTACGGCACCCTTTATTAATACTGGGCGTAAACCAGAGATTGCGATATTACGTGAACAAGGCGTTAACTCGCATGTTGAAATGGCCGCAGCATTCCATCGTGCCGGCTTTACCCCAATTGATGTGCATATGAGTGACATGTTAGCTGGACGCAGCCTGGATAATTTCGCGGGTTTAGTTGCCTGTGGCGGCTTTAGTTATGGTGACGTGCTCGGAGCAGGCGAGGGGTGGGCTAAGTCAATTCTATTTAATGAACAGGTAAAAGCCACATTCAAAGCGTTCTTTGAGCGCAACAGCACCTTTTCTTTAGGCGTCTGCAACGGTTGTCAAATGCTGTCAAATTTGAAGTCTTTGATACCCGGTGCTGAACATTGGCCACATTTTGTAACTAACCAGTCAGAACGTTTTGAAGCGCGTGTTGCCATGGTTGAAGTTGCTGATTCACCGTCCGTATTTTTAACAGGAATGCAGGGTTCTCGTATGCCAATAGCTGTTTCTCACGGTGAAGGTCGCGCAGAATTCAAACTCGATAATCAGATATCAATGTTGAAGAATGAAAGCCAGATTGCGCTGCGCTTCGTGGATAACTATGGACGCGTAACAACCGACTATCCAGCAAACCCGAATGGTTCAGAACAGGGTATTACAGGATTAACGTCGTTAGATGGCCGCAGTACTATTATGATGCCGCACCCAGAACGGGTGTTCAGAACCGTTAGTAACTCATGGCGCCCTGACGAGTGGAAAGAGGACGGCCCATGGATGCGCATGTTCAGAAACGCGCGGGTTTTCGTTGGCTAGTGTGTATTTGAAAATCTGACCGTTGAACGATCGGTTAGCGGAAGAGCTGCTAACCGAATCGTCGATTTTTTTCGCGGTTTATCAGTTTTTGGTTAGGATGTTTTTTTAATAATACATACACAGCAGCCAAGCCACCATGCTGTTTTTGTGCCGTGTGGAAGGCGATGACCATATCAATCTGGCGTAGCCATTGATTCACATAACTTTTTAAAAAAGCAGGGAAGGGTTTACTGTGAAGACCCATTCCGTGTTGAACCAGCAAGGTTCTAATCCCTCTTTCATGACAGTCTTTAATGGTGTTGTACAAGGTCACTCGCGCGTCGTCAAATTTCATGTGAGTGATATTTAAGGTGACATCTATTTGATACTTAGCCAGTCTTAGATTCTTATAAACCCCTTGCTGCACACCGTCTTGTTTGTATTCGAGAAAGTCGTGTGGGTCAATAGGTTCGATTTTTTCAACCGTCAGTCCATTATCATCTCGTTCAACCTCAGCGATAAGGGCTTCTCGCTTTAGCCTTTGCGCTAGTGTGTCTATATGCTTGTTGCTTAAAACAACTTTATCAGTGTGAGATAAAGGTTTAACGTCACTCATTTCTTCATAAAACGACGAGTGGTCGGGAAGTGAATTCGACATAAAATGGCCTCGTTGTATGCTTCTGTTAATTTACAGGGTATACGTCAATTTGAGGAACTTAGTCCAGTTGGGTATTGATTTATTTGCACTACGCTAACGTGCCCATATTATTCAACAACGAAAGCCATAAAAAAGTCTTATTGTCTAGCAACGTAGTCGTTTGGCTGAATATTCGCCAATAAACTACGATCACGACTTGTAACGGTTGCCGTTTCAGCAAACACTTGAGTAACCACGAGGGACGTTGGATGCAGCACAAACTGTTTATACTCTTGACCAAAAGTATCTCTAATTTGTGTGACATTAAATAGGGTAAGGTTGTCGCCTGCTTTTACTTTTTGATTTCTGCCTAGATTTATTTGCAGTTGATTGTTGCTGACCGCCAAAATTCTGCCCATCGTCGGTTCGCAAATAGTAAACTCTTCCAAGTCCATCGCAGACTTTTGCATGCTTTCTAGTACCGCTCTGCCATAGCGACTTCGCCAAAATTCGTCTGAATTGACGTCGATTTTGCGGGTCATTGCAAACTCCCACGCTTCTGAGATGTGGTATTGTTTGCTGAATAACGCCTCACCCGATGCCCCATTTAATAGGGTTAAGGTGTATGCGAAGTTACGTACAGCCTGCTCACCCTTCCAAAACGCAAACGGGCTAGTCTGATCTCGCTCAACGCTAATGTCATCAATGGTGATGGCAAGTACATATTGTACATCCGTTTTCTGCGCTAACCTTATAGCTTGTATTTGCTGGTTGGTGTTATGCCAATTCAGTGTATAAGGCTCAACGTCACTGAGCGTTAACTCTGTGCTTATTTGTGACAATGTCTCTTGCAGTTTTGAAGCGGCGGCAACACCTAAATTGTGTACTTGGCCATCCGCCGCTTGTGCTCCGTAACGAATAGGAAAGTAAGTTGTTGCCATTCTTTTTGTATAGTCGGCGGCTGAGCATTGAGATTTTTGTGAAAAGATATCTGCTCTAATTGACACTGTTACATAGCCATCTGAATAAACCTCATCTATTAGCTCTAGTGCGCTGACTTCCCCGCTAGAACGGATCTCTACGTGATCGTTCATTAATAAACCGTTGGTCATTTGCTGCACACTTCTGACAGAGGCACCTGCAAATAACAGTGCTTGCTTAATGGCTTCTTCAGTCGCTTGATGTTTTGCTGCCATTCTATCGCCATTTAAAATAGCGGCATGACCGGTTGCTGAAAACCACGCTGCGCTTGCTGTTTGACTCAGTGTGAGAAGTAGTAAGAACAAAGCGTTTCGCCATGTTGGTTTATTACCTGTGACGTTATGTATCGAGCCTTTATGCAGTGAGTCGCTATGTATCATAGTGTTTCTCAGTCTTGAGTAGTTGATATAAAACATAAATTTCATTGCTTACTTCACTTTTTGGTCTTGTGCTATGCCACTGGCGGAATATTTACGCAGCAGTGATTTGCACTTAGGTGCTTTTATGGATAAAGCTATACAAGTTATGTGCCATACCTTTCACACTCAACTCGACGGTTTCTGCACTTTTCAATGCGCTTGAGAGTTTTTATAAATTTGGTTCATATTTTGCATTAATACTAGTATCAAAAATCAGTTAATACATCCACAGAGATATGGGGCCGCGAGAGCGTCGCATAATCGATTAAATACAAATAGGTTGACCATGCCAAAGATGAAAAAAGTACGCGTCATTATAGCTTCTGTCGGAGTGTTCACTTGCTTGAGTCTGTCAGGCTGTGGCTCTTTATTTACAAAGCATGTAGAGTGGGAAACCATTGAGCCTGAACAATATCCAGTGATTAATGCGGTCGGCTATGCTCCCATTGCAGCGCAATTAGGTGGTGACGAATCCACAAAAACATTGATGGCAATTAAAGCTTCTAAACTGGACGCATATCGCGAGCTTGCAGAGCAAGTTTACGGCCAGAAAGTTGACGGTGAGCAGGAATTGGCAAATATGGTCTTAACTAATAACCAGTTAAAGAGTTCGGTAGAAGGAGTGATACGTGGTGCGAGAGTGGTTAAAACTTATCCGGTCGGCGAGGATACCTATGCAACTGAATTGGAGCTCGACATGTCTCGTGTTTACGACATTTATTTGTCTACCGCAAAACCTAAGAAAATTAGAAAGGTAAGTTACTATTAGCATTTAATTCGCGAAGCTGGTGATTGCTCGCTTGTTTGCCTATCTGTTTGTTAGCTAATAAACGGGCTTGTCTTGATACACATGAAAAATGTCTCCTGCGGTGGATCTACGCAATGTATCCTTTTGAGCCACCATCGCCAGTAGTCTTGCCACTGCGATCGTAAGTCATTGATTCTCTAGCACGAAGTTCCATCATGAGATTGCGAAGATGGGTGAGACGAAGTTGCCCTTGTTCAACTGACTTGGCATTTATTTGCGTCAAATATTTGCATTCATGAATTATTGTATTGCACTTGTCCATTGCCGCGACAGCGTCTTCTGTGCTCTCGCCATTGGCCTTCGCTTTTTCGAAGAGTAAAGAAATAGAATGGTCTTGCTCTTCAACCAGTGACAGCAATTCCTCTTTATCTTTCAACAATCCCATTAGCGTCTCAGGCTCTCTTGAACTGATTAAATGAAGCTCACTTTCCAACAATATCTTCAGAGCAATAAGCTGCTCCGCTTGTTTATCAATTGCACTTAATAAACTTGTTATCATTAGCTTCTAAGCCCCATTCTTTTATATACCGCTTCCAAAAATCTGCGATTCCAATTTGGCAATTTTCTGAGCCAATACTTCAGGGTTTATCTTATACTCCCCTTCGGCAATCGCTTTTTTCAGCTTATCCACTTTTTCTTGATTCACGGGGGCTTCAGCACTTCTCTTCTGCACTTGCGTGAGCTGTTGCGCAGACGAAGTTAGCGACACGGAGTCTTGGCGCGACGCAGTTGACTGCGTTGCAACTTCTGCTGTGTTCGCTGTTTGACTCGGAGTCTGCTGTTGTGCCAGCTTCTGCCCGTCAATTTGCGGTTTGTTTGCATTGTTTATATTGTTAATTGTCATCATTTTTTCCAGAACCTATAACACCTCAATCATGTTATCGACTTCTTATCGGCTAACTTTAGCAAGAAAGTGAAATAAAATCACATTTTCTAGCGTATTTGCTACAAATACTTCGAAGCATTCAAACTGATAAGGCCCAAGCGTCAAAATTTTATCACTTCATTTTAAATTTGGATACTTACTTCACTTGTACTCGACACTGTGGCCGTCACTGTTTTCTTCGATGAGGCATTTTGCACTCTGATTGTGTCCCCTAAGTTTCCGTCTTGTTGAGCAATGCCCGACACCTTCAAACTTAATCCGCTAGACACCGCCATTATTGTCACTTTGTCGCCTTTACAAACGAAACAAAGCATGCCGTCATTAATAATTTGACCTGGTCTAACACGACGTTTTAGTCGGGCCCCAACGAGGTTTGACGTATCGCTATAAGTTGAGCCTCTTAACCTGTTAATGGGTATATCGGCAAGGTATAGATTTTTTTCAGTCAAAAGTGAGCCTGGACTCATTGTTTCTGATATGACCACCACCGGTTTTGTTTGCTCTACCTGAACCGACGTGAACAGAAACCAATTCGTCGCAGGACAGGTTACCTTAACAGATACATTCGACTGTTTTAGGCTTGAATCTGAAGATTGATACTCAAACGGTTTTTTGCACGAGGGGATATGAATCCTGCTATCAACTTCAGCTGCTTGCACGTTGACGTCAGCGCTATCATCAAAAAAAGCATTTTGTTGAACATATAGCTCAGCCTGTTGTTGTATACTCTGATGAATAGAGGCATTAGCCGCCGTCACGAATAACACTAAAAAATAGGTCAAGCCAACGCCTAATGCTGTCGATAACGGTTTACGTAATATATTTTGCATTTGTCTTTTACCTGATTTCATCTTTTGTGCGTGACATTATTAGCGCAGTACAGGAGCGTCAAAAAATTGGCACATTTAACGCTTATCTGCGTTTCTTTAATACGGTATATTAGACAAGGCAACAATCATGCCTAAACTAAAATTTGGAGGTAATGAATGTCCACTATCATGGATTCAGTCAATCAACGAACACAGCTAGTTGGCCAAAATCGCCTAGAGCTTTTGTTGTTTAGACTTAACGGTAAGCAGCGCTTTGGGATTAACGTGTTCAAAGTGCGTGAAGTTTTACAATGCCCTCCATTGACTCAAATCCCAAGGCTTAATGCCTTGGTTCGCGGTGTAGCGCATATCCGTGGCCAAACTATCTCAATTATTGATTTAAGCATGGCAACCGGCGGGCGTAAAATAGAAAACCTGAAAGAAGGGTTTATTATTATTGCAGAATACAATCGATCGGTTCAAGGCTTCTTGGTAGGATCTGTCGAACGTATTATTAATACAAATTGGGATGCTATTATGCCTCCGCCGCAAGGCACGGGTAAAGCAAGCTACCTTACTGCCGTGACGGAAATAGAGGGCGAACTGATCGAAATTCTCGATGTTGAGAAAATTCTGAATGAGATCTCACCTTTGAATACCGCTGTCAGTAAAGATCTTGCTGAAACGCTTGATGTTAGCTTCAGCGCAGGGAAAATAATTTTCATTGCTGATGATTCATCGGTTGCAAGAAACCAAGTTGTGAAGGCACTGACTGCTTTGGGCTTAGAAATTGAAGTCGCCAAAAACGGACTAGAAGCACTTAAACGATTAAAACAAATAGCTGCTGAAACTGGTGATGTAACTGATAAAGTAGGCGTGTTGGTGTCGGATATAGAAATGCCAGAAATGGACGGTTATACATTAACCGCTGAAATTAAAAATGATCCTGAATTAGCAAGACTGCATGTGGTTTTGCACACATCGCTAAGTGGTGTGTTTAATCAGGCAATGGTTAAAAAAGTGGGAGCAGATGACTTCATCGCTAAATTCCATCCTGATGAACTCGCGACAGCTGTACAAAAATGGTTAACGACCGAACTTAAAGTGAAATAATATCAAGTGAATAAAGAACTTTCTCCCATTATGTATGAAAAATTTTGCCATTTTTTGCATTCAAAAAGTGGTATTTTACTGGGCGGCGCAAAACAATATTTAGTGAGAAGCCGGCTATTGCCTATCATGCAGCGTTTTGCTTCCTCTCATCTCGGTAGCGCAGATCCATCCGCGCATAATTTAGATAGCCTAATTGAAAAAATCATCTCTCAACGTGATCCACTGCTTACGCAGGCGTCTCTGGAGGCAATGACGACGAATGAAACGTTGTGGTTTAGAGATACCTATCCTTTTGAGATACTGCGCAGCAAAATATTGCCAGAGCTGGCAGACAAGCAAAATAAAATTAGGATTTGGAGTGCGGCAAGTTCTACCGGTCAAGAGGCCTATTCTATTGCCATGACTATCGCTGAGTTTTTGAAGGTAAACAGCGGCGCCTTCGAGCGAGGCATTGAAATCGTAGGTACAGATTTATCAGCCCAAGTTATAAAAACCGCAAGCGAAGGTAAATATGACACCTTGTCATTAAATCGCGGGCTAAGCGATGACCTTAAACGTCGTTATTTTAGCTTAAACCCAGACCACTCCATGACAATAAGCCCAGATATTAAAAAGTGGGTTTCTTTTCGTCAATTTAATCTAACTTCTAAGTTCTCTGCGCTAGGTAAATTTGATGTGGTGTTTTGCCGCAACGTTCTCATTTATTTTGATGCGGAAAGGAAAACGGTAATACTGCAAGATATTTCCGCTTGTTTGCAGCCCGAAGGCTCTTTACTGCTTGGTGCTTCGGAATCCTTAGGCGCCGCCAATGATAAATTTAAAATGATCACTCAGCCCTCAGGCCTTTATTACCGTAAAGTTTAGTAATATCCCCTCGCTTTAAAAACACTTCTTTTGGTCTGATTCTGTGTGTTGGCACACGATTTGCTGAACACTGGCATGTATGTTTGCAAATGAGTAAGAAAACATGGCCATTAGTTTAGATAGATTAGTTGGATTCCATCAAAAAGCACTTTCTGTTCGTAGCGAAAGAATGGAAGTGATTTCTGGTAATTTGGCGAATTCAAATACCCCTGGCTACAAAGCACGTGATATTGATTTCAATAAAGCAATGAAAAGTGCCCAGTACAACCAGGGGGGGCTAGTTAAGACTCACGATAAGCACCTTTCAGGTCGCTCTCAAATGCAAGCAGAAATCCAGTTTAGAATTCCAGAACAGGCTGACACCGGTGATGGCAACACGGTCGATGCGCAAGTCGAAAGAAATAATTTTCTTGACAACGGCATGCGTTATCAAGCGGGCATAATGCTGCTGGATGGAAAAATAAAAGGCATGAAAAAAGCATTAAGTAGCGGAGGTTAAGGCTAATGAGTTTATTTAATATAATGAAGATAGCGAGCACGGGTATGGGCGCTGAAAGTGTTCGTTTGAATACGACAGCCAGTAATATTGCCAATGCCAACTCTGTCAGCAGCAGCTATGAAGAAACCTACAAAGCGCGCCATCCAATTTTTGCCGCTGCTTTAGATCAAGCTAACTCGGATATGACGAAGGGCGCAGGTGTTAAAGTGCTCGGCGTTGTTGAAAGCAATAAACCATTGCAGGTTGAATATGCCCCAGGCAACCCTTTGGCCGACGAGAATGGTTACATATACAAGCCAAACGTAAATATTGTAGAAGAAATGGCGGATATGCTTTCTGCCTCTAAAGGTTACGAAACAAATGTGCAGATTGCAGATACAACAAAACGTATCTTCAGACGCGTGATGCAGTTAGGTCAGGGTCAATAGAGTTAGGTTAACCGATGTTAACTATAGCGGAGATAATAAAGTGAATACATTAGAACGCAGTCAAACCGGGTTAAATACCGACCTCTATTGGAAACCAGAGGGGATAAAGGTATCGGATGGGACAGAGCAAAATCTAAAGCAAGAAGACTTCTTCGCCTTGCTAACGGAGCAATTGGCCAATCAAGATCCAACAAAACCAGTAGACAATGATCAGTTAGTTGCCCAGATGACTTCGTTCACAATGGCAGATGGTATTTCTCAACTCAACGAACGGTTTGGTAGTTTTGCTTCCTCGATGACTTCTAATCAGGCATTACAGGCTTCCAGTCTAATCGGACAGAATGTATTGGTCACCGGTAATATTGGTCATATGTCTGAGAAAGGACAAGGTGTTTCAGGTGTCATTATTAATCAACAAACATCACAAAATACCAAGGTAGCGATTCAAAACGGCCAAGGGGAAGTGGTACGTACGATGGATATCGGCACCCTTTCGGCTGGCAATATAGAATTTAATTGGGATGGTACAGATCAAAACGGCAACCTTTTGCCGCCGGGTGATTATGCTGTTCAAGTTCAGGGCGAGGTGTTCGGAGAAGCAACATCATTGCCCACAGCGATAAATCGACACGTTGATAGTGTTAGCCTAGCTAATGCTGGTCTGGGTGTTGTGCTTAATTTAGATGGTGACGTAAGCATCAAACTTGATGACGTTATTCAAATCGGAAAATCATAGGGGAATTTAAATGTCTTTTAATATTGCGTTAAGTGGTGTCGCCGCTTCACAAAAAGATTTAGATGCAACAGCGAACAATATAGCCAACGTCAATACGGTAGGCTTTAAAGAGTCACGAGCTGAATTTGGCGATGTTTACGCCGCGTCACTGTTAGCCTCAGGTAAAACTAAAGTTGGTGACGGTGTTTTAACACAAGAAATCTCGCAACAATTCTCTCAAGGGAGTCTGAGTTTTACGAGTAATGCGCTCGACTTAGCGATTACGGGAAATGGTTTTTTTGCGACGATCCCCGATGAAACCTCTCGAGACTTTTCATTTACCCGCGCTGGCCAGTTTAAGTTAGATAATAATAACTTTGTGGTGAATTCAACAGGTGACAACTTATTAGGGTTTCCTGTAAATACGGACAGTACATCATCATCAGTTGCCTTGAGCACAACGATACCGGTGCGTATTCCTGACTCTTCAGGGTCACCGACACCCACCAGTCAAGTAGATTTAAGATTTAACTTACCGGCAGGTGATCAGGCGAAAATTGCTGCCGATTTTGACCCAAGTGATCCTCTGACTTATAACTCAGCTACCTCAGTGACCGTGTTTGATTCATTGGGCGACAGTCATGTTATGACCTACTATTTTGTTAAAGATAACGACGCCGCGGCCCCAAATGAATGGTATGTGGTATCGTCGGTAGACGACCAGTTGGTTAATATGGCAAATGCTGACGGCTCTGACGCCGATCCGCTTACCGCAGACAATTCAATGGGTGTAAACTCCGGCTTTCCGGTTTCAGCAGGCAAGCTGAAATTCAGTGACGGTGGTGAATTTATTGGCATTGAGTCGGCCGATGGCGTAACCCGCTTAGACCTTAAAATAGAGACCCAACAACTTGGTGGTACTATTTTGGGTAATGGCTCTGACATTAGCCAAACTATCAAAATCGATTTTAATTTAAACTTATTGGAAGCCGACCAAAATGAACCTACGCAATTTGCTTCCGCTTTTGAGGTGACATCGCTTGAGCAAGATGGCTTGCCGGTGGGACGCTTAACAGGTATTGATATATCACCTGATGGTTTGGTGCGTGCGACATTCTCAAATGGTACTTCTGAGCCTATTGTACGTGTTGCACTAGTACGTTTTTCTAATGAGCAGGGCTTGACTCAGCAAAGCGGCACAACGTGGAAAGAAAGTATACTATCTGGCGAAGCCCTAGCCGGTGAAGCAACCACCGGGACGTTTGGTGATATCAACTCATCCGCCCTAGAACAAGCTAACGTTAACTTAACCACTGAGCTTATCGATATGATTATCGCTCAGCGTAACTTCCAAGCTAACTCGAGAGCACTAGAAGTAAATAACCAGCTTAACCAGACGATATTGAATATTCGATAATCGCTGAGTAAATCACTAAGCCGACTTTCCAGTCGGCTTTTTTGTGCTCTTGCTTTTACGATCTGAATCCAGAGCCCGCCCTGTAAAAAGCTCTTCGAGTCCAGAGCATTGAGCAGCACCCTTCCTACAAAAAAGCGCTTCGAGCACATCCCTGTGACGCTCTCATAAAACTCCTGTTTTATGACGTTTTTTGCAGGAAGGGCTCTACTCAATACTCTTCACTTTTGCAGTAGAATCATGATTTGTTGATGTTTTGTTCTTTTCTCCTCATGAATTCACAGGCAATTCAAAAGAGACAATAAAGGTTGATATACCAAGGAGCGAGCATAGTCCCCGTTTCCCCTCAGAAAGTGTCAATCGGCAGGACGCCGATTGCCAAGCGTCCCATGGATGGGCTTGCAGCGACTTTCTGAGGGGAAACGGGGACTATGCTTGCGGAGCCCAATCAACCTCAACAAACCCAAATCAACCATCAACACACCTTGGCATCGTCCTTGCAAACAGAACAGTATTCAGATCTATTTACGTCAAAAAAGAGTCGAATACAATGGATAAAATGCTCTATATCGCTGCCAGTGGCGCCAAGCAAGACCTTTTGGCTACTGCCGTGCGCGCCAACAATTTGGCAAATGCGCAAACCAATGGCTTTAAGGCGCAGTTAGAACAAGCGCGAGCTATGCCAGCATACGGCGACGGTTTGCCGACTCGCGTGTTTAGTATGACCGAAAGTCCGACAAACGATTATGAAAGTGGCTCTTTGATCACGACAGGTCGTTCTCTTGACGTTGCTGTGCAAGGTGAAGGCTGGTTTTCAGTACAAACACCGCAGGGCGAGGAAGCTTATACACGCAGTGGTAGTTTAACTATGACGGTCGATGGTGCCTTGCAAGACTCCAAAGGTAATTTAGTTATGGGCGAAAACGGCCCGTTGTTTTTGCCGACTCCGGTAAGCAATATTACCATAGGTAACGACGGTCGTATTACCGCTCGACTTCAGGGAGCACCTGAAAACCAAATTGACGAGGTAGGCCGACTCAAGCTCGTCAATCCGCCTATTGAGACCTTGAAACGCCGTACTGACGGTTTATTCGACCTTAAAGACGGTGGTGTTGCTCCACAAGACATTAGGGTAGGTGTGGCTTCAGGCATGCTTGAGGGCTCCAACGTTAACGCGGTAGAAGAAATGGTCAACATGATCAGTTTACAGCGTCATTATGAAATGCAGGTCAAGCTAATGAAGAAAGCGGACCAAATGGTTACCAGCTCTAACATGCTGCTCAGAATAATTTAATCAATTAGTCAATATGCGGAAGATATTTCGCGGAGGTTCTTATGCACCCAGCTTTATGGATAGCAAAAACAGGATTAGATGCAGCTCAAACTGATGTGTCTGTGGTTTCGAATAACTTGGCGAACGCCAGTACGGTCGGCTTTAAAAAAGACCGTGCCGTTTTTGAAGATTTACTTTATCAAAACATTAATCAACCAGGTGGTCGCTCTTCAGCTGATACAGAGCTTCCTTCTGGCTTGATGCTCGGCGCGGGTTCAAAAGTTGTTGCGACACAAAAAGCGCATACTCAAGGTAACTTGCTAACAACAGAGAATGCTTTGGATCTGTCTATTCAAGGTCGTGGCTTTTTTGAAATACAGCAACCTGACGGTAGCTTAGCTTATACACGCAACGGTCAATTTACCCTCAATGATCAGGGTAATATCGTCACGCCTGGCGCTGGCTTTGTGCTCCAGCCTGTTATTACGCTACCGCCAGATGCACAGCAAGTGACCATTTCGCAAGACGGCGAGGTATCAGCGCAATTGCGTGGTCAACCCGATCCACAAGTTTTAGGTCAGTTAAATCTTGCAGATTTTATCAACCCAGTTGGTCTGCAGCCAATAGGCCAAAACTTGTATGTTGAAACCGCCGTTTCTGGCGCACCAATTCAAGGTGTTCCGGGTTTGGAAGGCTTAGGCACACTGGCGCAAGGTACCCTTGAAACATCGAATGTGAATGTGACCGAGGAGCTAGTCAATCTGATAGAAAGTCAGCGTTTGTATGAAATGAACTCCAAAGTCATTTCGTCAGTTGACCAAATGCTTGGTCAAGTTATACAGCAACTCTAGGAATAAACTCATGAGACTATTTTCATCCATCGGATTATCTATTATAGCTATCAGCAGCCTGGCGGGATGCCAGTCAACTGCCGTTAAGCCTGTGACTGCTAATGATCCCTATTATGCACCGGCAATCCCAAGCATGGCGCGAGATGACATAGTCGAAGACGGCAGTTTATTTAATAAAGCAATGGCAAATAGCCTCTACTCAGACGTCAAAGCGCGTCGTGTGGGTGACATTATTACAGTGCAATTAAGTGAAAATACTAACGCATCGAAATCAGCCGGAACAAGCACCAGTAAAGCATCCACGCTTGATGTCAACCCGATCATTGGTTTAGGTGGTAACGCCATTAATATCGGTAAAGAGAGTATTCAACTTGGGGTTGATGCTAGCAATGATTTTTCAGGTGATGCGCAAGCAAATCAAAGCAACAGTCTGTCGGGCAATATTTCGGTAACCGTGGTTGAAGTGCTACCTAATCAAAATTTAATTATCCGTGGTGAAAAATGGTTAACGTTAAATAATGGCGACGAATATATTCGTCTAACGGGTGTTATTCGTCCTGCTGATATTTCGCCTGCCAATCAGATCCAATCAACCAAAATAGCAAACGCCCGCATTCAATATAGCGGTAAGGGCTCATTTTCCCAATCTCAAGAAAAAGGCTGGTTAAGTAAGTTTTTCTCTTCAACGTGGTGGCCACTCTAGGATCATATGATGAAATTACGTTCTATTTTTACCACAACAATAACGTCTGCTGCGGTGATTGTCAGCATGTTGCTGACACCGTTTCAACTGCAGGCTCAGCGTATTAAAGATTTGGCAACCATTCAAGGCGTGCGTGCCAACCAACTCGTTGGCTATGGTTTGGTGGTTGGTCTTCCTGGAACGGGTGAAACAAGTCCGTTCACGGAACAAAGTTTTAGAACCATGTTGTCCAACTTCGGTATTTCACTGGATGCGAACGTGAAACCTAAGATTAAAAACGTGGCTGCAGTGGCTATACATGCCACGCTGCCTGCGTTCTCCAAGCCTGGTCAAACTATTGACGTGACTGTTTCTTCAGTGGGTGAAGCGTCGAGTTTGAATGGCGGCACTTTATTGCGGACCTTTTTACGTGGCCTAGATGGCGAAATTTACGCTGTTGCTCAGGGCAGTTTAGTTGTCAGCGGATTTGGAGCTCAGGGCAATGATGGTTCAAGAATAGTATCAAATACGCCTACGGTTGGACGCATTGCTAACGGCGCAGTGGTTGAAAGAGCAGTGCCCTCTGGTTTAATGCAACATGATTATCTTACACTCAATTTAAATACGCCAGATTTCAGCACAGCCCAAGCATTGGCTGACGTTATTAATAGTCGCTTAGGAGCTGATGCATCTAGTGGCACCGCTGTTGCTGTGCCAATGGATGCCGCGTCTGTGAAGGTTACGGCACCGCGGGATCGCGGTCAACGAGTTGGTTTCTTAGCCACGATTGAAAACTTTGAATTTCAACCAGCAAGCGCACCAGCGCGCGTTGTGATTAACAGCCGCACTGGCACGATTGTTATCGGTCAAGATGTAAAACTCTTGCCTGCCGCTATAACGCATGGCGGCCTTACGGTGACTATTTCTGAAAACCTACAGGTTGACCAACCTAATGCATTTGCCAATGGTAATACCGTCATTACGCCGCAATCCATTGTTGATGTGCAGCTTGATGACAGTCGCATGTTTTTGTTTAACCCAGGCGTCAGTTTAGAAGAACTAGTGCGCGCAGTGAATGAAATTGGCGCAGCACCAGGTGACTTAATGGCAATCCTTGAAGCACTCCGTCAAGCGGGTGCGCTGCAAGGTGAATTGGTGATTATCTAATGGACTTAACATCTGTAACCAAATCTCAACTTGAAATGTCGCGCAATTACCATGATATGGGCAGCGTCAACAAATTGCGCGAAGCCGCGCAGTCTGGAGATGAAGGCGCGTTGGAAGAGGCAGCCAAACAGTTCGAAGCAATCTTTGTGCAGATGATGCTTAAATCGATGCGAAAAGCACAGGACGCACTTGCAGATAAAGACAGCCCTTTTAGCACCGAACAAGTAAAGTTTTATCGTGAAATGCATGATAAGCAGCTGGCAACTGATTTAAGCGCGAATGGCAGCATTGGGCTTGCTGAAGTGATCATGCAGCAAATGAGTCCGGGTAACGGTGTAATACCGGCAAGCGCAGTGCGTTCAGACGGAAATTTATCGGTATTAAATAGGCACAATGTTGCCGCTATTCAAAATGCACAAGACAGAGTAATGGGATCCAATAACGACAGCGTTGCCAAAGGAAGTGGGTACAAAGAAGCAGCCTTTACAAGTCCTCAAGAATTTGTAAAAGCGCTATATCCGCATGCCGTTGAAGCAGCAAAACATATGAATATGGATCCGAAGGCGATGATTGCGCAAGCAGCCGTTGAAACAGGTTGGGGTAAAAGCCTAATCCACAAAAAAGATGGTGAAAACAGTCATAATCTATTTGGTATCAAGGCAGATAAGCGTTGGGGTGGCGAGAAAGCGACTGTTGATACCTTGGAGTTCGTTAACAATGTACCCGAAAAACAGCAGGCTTCCTTCAGAAGCTACGGCTCGTTTACGCATTCTATGGAGGACTACGTTGATTTCATTAAATCAAACCCTCGATACGAACAAGCGATTCAAAAATCCGAATCACCAGAGGACTATTTTAATGCGCTGCAGGAGGCCGGTTATGCTACGGATCCACAGTATGCTGAAAAGGTCATGTCGGTTTTCAATGGCAACATTTTGGGTGAGTTAATACCATGATCAGAAGTGCAGACTTATTTTCTATTGCTAAAACCGGCGTTAATGCAAGTAGTCGCTTGCTAAACACGACCAGTAATAACATCGCTAACATTAACACTGAGGGTTATGTGCGCGAACGCACTGAATTTAAGGCTCAATTAACTGGCGGAGTTGATCAAGGCTTTACTGACCGTGTTTTAAGCCAATTTGCAATGAATCAGTTACGCCGAGATACGACCAGTGTTGGCGAAGCACAGGCCTTTTTTGAAGGAGCGCAGACCCTTGATAGCGTGCTTGCGAACGAAGCTAATTCAATTTCGGGCGCCATCACCAGATTTTTCTCCTCAATTCAAACCGCGGCGGATGACCCTACTAATCTCACTTCTCGAAATTCTGTTTTAGGCGAAGCCCAAGGTTTAGTTAATCGAGTCAACACCTTAGGAGATTTTATTTCCGACAAAGAGCGTGAAGTTGAGCAACAAATTGAAGGCAGCGCGAGCACAGCAAATGCCTTAATTCAACAGATAGGTAACTTAAATAGAGCGATTCAAATTGTTGCGGATAGCAGTAACATTGATACGCCCTCGACGCTTATGAATGACAGGGACTTAGCAATCAGAAAGTTAGCTGAATTTATGTCAATTGAAACACGTAAGAGTCCAAACAGTGAGTCAGGTTTGGTAGTAAATTTAACTTCAGGCGAGTCACTCGTGCTGGCGGATGGCACATTTAATGTGATTGCGCTTGAAGGCGAGCCTGACTTTACGAATGCTCAATTGAGATTGTCGACAAACTATGAACCACCAAAAGCAAATACTTCTCTTAATATTCAAGAGCAGAAATTGGGCGGTAGCTTAGGTGGTCTGTTTAGATATCGAGAAGAAGTTCTAAAGCCCTCGCAGCGTGATTTGGGTAAATTGAGTGTGGCACTGGCAGATACCTTCAATACCCAAAACAGACAAGGTATGGATCTTGATCAGCAGCTAGGCGGTGATATATTTAAAATCCCTGAATTTAGCGCAATCAATTACCCGGATAACTCGGATTTAAGTCTGGGTATCAAAGGCCGCTTTACCCCAGGTGCTTCAGGGGATATTACCAATTCTGATTATAAAATTGAGGTGTTGAGCAATCCAACAGGCTCGCCAGCAATATTCAATGTGAAAGTATCGGCATTAAATAGCGATGGTACCGAGCAGCTTGATGAAACGGGCAGCCCGATCACACAAACACTAGCAGTAACCGCACAGCAGGGCACCTACAATCAAATTATCGGTGGCATCGAAATTGAATTTCCCAATGGCGCCGCTTATTCCACAGGCGATCAGTTTCTCTTTCAACCTCTGAGAAAGTCAGCAGCTAATGTAGAGCTGGTTACCACCAGAGGTGAAGACTTAGCTTTCGCCAAGCCTTTAAGAGTGGATACGAATTCAGCCAATTTAGGGGATGCCACTATTCGCTCTGTGACGATTAGTAACACCAATATTGATAATACATTGTCAAGTTTGCAAGCATCTGGTTTTAACGGTTTAGGAAACATCCAAAGCGCATCAGAAGTTCCCACAAGTGTGGGCGCCCCAGCATCTATTGTGTTTACGTCAGACTCTGAGTTTCAGGTGCTCGATAATGCTAATAATCTTATTGCAACGGTCACTGGTGTGACGGATTTAAATAATTTATTACAGCAAGCAAAAGATAATGGTGCTGGCCCATCTTGGCCAACACAATTTGCTGCGCTAGATGACTATCCCGGCTACGATTTCAGTTTGGAGGGGCAGCCAAAAGCAGGTGATTCATTTGACATAAGCTTCAATACCGATGGGATCTCGGATAACCAAAACGCTATCGACCTTTCTAATTTGCAGCAAACAGATACGGTGAGACAAAGTATTGGCAATAGGGGTCAAAAAGGCACCTTCAATGATGCATATGCGAATATTGTCGCCAGCGTCGGCGCATTAACATCCAACGGACAAATTGAGCTAGAGGCGGCAAAAGTATTAAAAATACAGTCTTCAGATTGGTTTGAGTCTACTTCGGGGGTCAGTTTAGATGAAGAGGCTGCTAACCTTATTCAGTTTCAACAATCATATGCAGCAGCAGCTCGCATATTGAGTACAGCGCAAGAGCTATTTGACACTATTTTGGCCGCTGCAAGGTAATTTATTATGCGTATTACAACAAATTTAATTTACAATCAAAATTTACGAAGTATTGAAACAAACCAAGGCAATTTGGTTGATATTCAGCAGCAATTGGCCAGCGGTAAGAAATTATCGCGCCCGAGTGATGATCCTGTCGGTGCTGCGCAAGTGATCCGCTTGACCGAACAGTTAGATAAAATCACCCAATATCAAAGAAACAGCGACTTAGCGACCAATTCGCTTGAGCAGCAAGAGACAGCGCTTCGCAGTATCAGTGATGTTGTCAATAGAGCTCGCGTACTTACGGTACAATCTGGAAATGGTATTTTAGCGCCGGCTGATAGAAAAGCCATTGGTGCAGAAATTGAGCAAATTCGTAACCAAGTCCTAGGTTTAATGAACACGCAAAATGCAAGCGGCGAATATATTTTTTCTGGCTATCAATCATCAACGCAAGCCTTCGAATTCAATCCTAGCGCGACTGGCGACAAAGTGTCATTTTTAGGTGATGATGGTGAAAATCAAGTACAAATATCAGATAAATTAAAGATTCAAAGTTCATCTTCTGGTAAATCTATTTTTCAAGAAGCATTTGCGCGCTTAAATTTTCAGGTAACTGCGCAAAGTCCTGGCCTATCAGTGGCAACGGCGAAAATAAATCAGCAGGGTACGTTTGATCACTTTCATAGGCAGAATTTTGATCCTGTGAATGCGGCAAATAATCAATACCGATTCGATATCCTTCCAGGTAACCAAGTGTCAATCACCAATGTTGGTAGTGGCAATGTGGTATCTACGCAAGCTTTTGAGTCGGGCCAAGCGGTCAGTTTTGAGGGCATGGAGTTCAATTTTACCGGTGCTCCTGGTGACTCTTTGGAAATTAATTTAAATAGACCTGAAAAGAAGAACCTAGCGGAAACGCTGCATAATATGTTTATCGCATTAAGTTCTGATTCTATCTCTGAAAGCGATTTTGTTAATGCAATAGATGATACCTTGGTCGGTTTAGACAACGGTCTGGAAAAAATGGCATTTGAAACTTCGTCAATTGGAGCACGGTTGAATATTGCTCAGTCGATCAAAGAAGCAAACCTAGACAGTGAGATTTCATTGCAGACAGCGAGATCTAAGATTGAAGATGTCGACTATGCAAAGGCGTCTACTGAATTTGCCAAACAAGAAACAGCACTTCAGGCTGCATTCCAATCTTTTCCTAGAGTGACTAACTTGTCATTGTTCAATTATATTAATTAGCGTAACCAGGATTAACGCGATCTAGTTTGCGTAAAATACCAGGCCAAGCTAACGAGCCGCCGGCTGAAAGCGTGACCTGTTTAGCTTGTGCTTGTATTCCAGCCAAAATTTGATCTGGAATTTTAATCAAAGCTTGCCCTGTTGCTTGCGCTTTTAACTGAATTTCACATGCACGCTGCAGTAAAAACATAGAAGTAAAGGCTTCAGCAACCGATGAGCCACAGGTAAGTAAACCATGGTTGCGCAAAATCATAAAAGAAGTGTCACCTAAGTCAGCCACAAGCCGCGCTTTTTCGTCCGGATTTAATGCAACCCCTTCATAGTCGTGATAGGACAATGACGATAAAGCAAAAAGTGATTGTTGACTATATGCTTGCAGTCCATCTTTGAGAGTCGACACAGCAATTCCTTCTATGGTGTGCAAATGCATCACGCATTGCGCGTCATCTCTTGAATCGTGAACGGCGCTATGAATAATAAAACCCGCTGGATTAACCTCGTAGTCTGATGCCATTACTTTGTTACCGTTAATATCCACTTTGACTAAACTTGATGCGCTTACCTCATCAAACATCATGCCATAAGGATTAATTAAAAAGTGATGTTCAGGCCCGGGAACGCGCGCTGAAATATGTGTGAAAACCAAATCATCCCAACCATAATAAGCGACCATTCTATAAGCTGCTGCTAAGTCTACGCGAGTTTGCCACTCTTCTTTACTGACGCTTTCTTTTACTGAACTCATGATTACTCCTTTTATTAATACTTTAGCACGCTTGCCATAAATATAAGCCAACACAAAATATACCCGACAAGTGATTGAGCAACAAGACTGCTTAAATCGCCAATGAGATAGTGGACATGTTAACGAAGGTGATTATTTAAATAATTTAAAATCAATGAAAGTTTTATGCTGATTTTTATTAGATATTTTGTAGTCGTATTTTATTCTAGTGTATTGTTCTTATCTTACTGTTTTTAATAGCATAATTTCTCGATTTTCATTCATTTATCAACATAATAGCGGCAATTGTTTGCCGCAATTATACAAAAAAAGCATTTTTTAGCTAAAGAGAACGAAACCCGTGTCGATAACTTTTACGAGAGAGCCAGTACATTAACTTATTATTTTGATAGTTATTGTTCTACAAGTAGTCATTAAACCACCGGAGTCACGTCCGGCGACCAGCAAGCTGCTGGACTGAGAGTGTAGGAGAGACTTATGTCTATGTTCGTAAATACAAATCAATCGGCGTTGAATGCTCAACGCCAACTAATGAATTCTTCAACCAGTTTGAACACTTCGTTCGAACGTCTTTCTTCGGGTTTCCGTATTAACCGTGCGTCAGATGATGCTGCTGGTTTACAGATTTCGGAGCGAATGACTTCACAAATCAATGGCTTAGACCAAGCAGTGCGCAATGCGAATGATGCTATTTCATTAACGCAAACTGCTGAAGGTGCATTGTCTGAGACAACCAACTCTTTGCAAAGAATCCGCCAATTGGCTATACAAGCGCAGAATGGTATTAACTCTTCTGCTGACCGTGTGGCGCTCAATTCAGAGGTTTCTGCATTAAAGACGGAAATCTCTAGAATTTCTAGCGATACTCAATTCAATGGTGTTGACATCCTAACCGGTGGCTTCTCTGCTTCTTTTTTAGTGGGTGCAAACAGTGGTCAGACGATTTCTGTTAACTTGTCACAAACTAGCGGTTTTGGTGCATCTGGCTTAAGCATAACAGCATTATCGGTTGCTACTACTGGTGATGCTTCAGGAGCAATGGGCCTTATCGATGCCGCTATTTCAAGCTTAGGGGCAACTCGAGCAGAACTGGGCGCATTAACAA
>CBFIAR010000018.1:0-64087 GCA_965660625.1 Glaciecola sp.
ATCGTTTTTTGTTGTCGACACTCTTAATGAGTGCCCACACAGATTGTCTTGTTATAAATTGTTAAAGAACATGCCAGCTTCTTTCTATTTCACTGGCGGCTTGAAAGCGAATTAATGTGCCGTTTCAAGCGGGATGCGTATACTACCTGCATCGATTTTATTGTCAAGCTTTTTTGCAATTTAACTTGAAGTTATTGTTAACCGAAGTTACTGATAAAACCAATCTAAACCGCACTAAAACTCACTGTCTTCGTGAACCAGCAAACCACTTATTGGCTGCCTCCCTTGTACAGAGCGCGCATTCTACAGAATCAAATAAAGTGTTCAAGTCTTTTTATTAAAAAAAGTGAAAAACATGCCAAACAAGTGATTACTCGTTCTAAATACGAGCAAATCGAATAAAATTCACGCAATTAACAACAAATATCATGTTGAAGTAATAGTTTACTGGCAAAATTAACTTAAAACCGTCATATTGTATGTGCCTTTTACATAACATTAACAACAATAAGAGAAGGAAAGGTTATGGTATCCGTTAAAGCGCCACTATTACTCGTGGCTTCAATCATACTAGCTGTGATTGGATTTTTTATCGCAGGTCCAATACTGGGTGAAGGAACAACCAGTATTGCAAAATCAATGTTTTCAGCGGGAGTTCTTCTAAATGCTGTCTTAATCTTTATATTAAGCAGCATGACAAAATCTTCCTCTTCAGTATCGCCAGCATCAGCAAGTAGTAGCACTAGTGCTGCTAGTACTACATCTGCTGACGTTGAATCTGATGAAGACGTTTCTACTCTATATGTAGGAAATTTGCCTTATCGCGCTAACGAACAAATAGTCAAAGAGCATTTTGAGAAATTTGGTTACGTTAGATCAGTAAGATTAATGAAAGACAAACGAACTGGAAAACGAAAGGGATTTGGGTTTGTGGAAGTAGCAGCGCAAGAAGCTGATTCAATGATAAAAGAACTAAACGATTCAGAGTTTGAAGAGAGAACAATAAAAGTACGGCCCGCTAAGGATAAAGTGGCTTAAATTTATTATTCCTAGAAGTAAACAAAAGCCCGCTACTCAGCGGGCTTTTTATTTGTAGGAAGCTCAGGTTTATCTATGTTCAACCCTTCTAATAGTTTGGCATTAAATGTGTGGAAACGATTGATGGCGGTCAAAATATCTGGCACTTGCACATCCTTCATCTCATTCACTAAACTGTTTATAATCGAGTTAAAATCTTCTTGAGACCCTAGTTGCTCAGAGGCTTGATTCATCCCATTCAATACTTTATTCAAATATTCAGCTACGGCTTTAGGCGCTTTCAAATCTGCACTCGGCGTATCTGAATATTGCTGAACCTCACCATACTTTTGAATTTTCTGTGAGCTTTCCACTTTAGTCAGCTGTAAAGCAAAGCTTTGTAGCTCTTTATTATCGTAACCAATATCAAGTGCTTTTTCGTAAGCTTGTTCTATGTTTCCGCGATAAAACATATTAGCAACGTCGTCGGCTTGAGCAACCAGATTGCCAATAGCTTTTAGTTCGCCCTCATCAAGCTCGCCTTTCACCTGCATCGAAAAACTGGTTGTTTGTTGGTAAACAAATTTACTCTGTGAATTACCGTTGTCTGCAGTAAAGCTCTCCTTAGAAGTGTTTTCTCGCATTCCAAAACTAATTTGAACTTCATCACCGTCTCTTGTGCGCACAGAAAAATCGCTCAATTCCGCTTTCTGAATCGAAAGAGAATTACTCACTATTGATGTGTTCTTCTCAGTCTTATCAAAAATACTGGTTTCAAGATCCTTAATTCCATCAAAAATAGACGCTTTACTGTTAGCAATTCCTTCTTTGACTTCATCAGTAACTTTATCGCCTAGTTCATCTTCAGCTAATTTAATGCCTTTGGAGACACCATACCGAGCTTGTTCAAACAATGAGTTTAGTTTGTCATCAGGTGCACCATCAGACGCAGCCTTTTTAATGACATTACCAACAAAGTTTAAAACATTGCGCGCTACTTCTTCAAAATCAAACAGTGGTTTTTTAGCCTTCTGGTCGTCATCGTCAGTTTTCGCGCTTACATCGCTTGTTCGCCCTTCAATTGTCAGGCTTTGACTAATGGACGCGCCAAATACTCGCGCGGCCACCTTTCGGTTATCCGAAATATCTTGATTTGCAAAAGATTGTTGAAGCGCTTTAGCTTGCTTCAACCCATCTTGCTGCAGTTGCTTGTTTAGCGCTACCTCAGGACGAACCACTTTTGGTTGCTCTGACTGTACAGCCTTAATTTCACCTAAATACATTTCAAATACCTCTCTATCCTCAACTTCCTTATCGGCACGTAAAAATAAAAGCATTAGCTTTAACTTGGTAATTTTTTAAAAAACTTTACAATTCAGGTTCTACCATAAATTTAAGGAAATGCATGTCAGTCGATCTTAGCGAAAAATATCAACAGCAACTTGATGAGAAAACGAATAGAGTCAAAGGCTTACTCTCTAGGTTTTACGAGTCTACCATTGATATTTACGCATCTCAGCCAAGTCATTTTAGAATGAGAGCGGAATTTCGAATTTGGCATGACGGCCCTGATACTTACCACATCATGTTTGATAAGGTAAATAAAGAACAATATCGAGTAGACCAATTGGCAGCAGCAAGCGAAGTCATTAATACCGGTATGCAGATAATGTCCGAGGCATTTGCAGGAAATGAAGTCCTCAGACGGAAGCTATTTCAAGTTGATTATTTAAGCACCTTGACCGAAGAGCTTTTGGTGACCATGATATACCACAAGCAGCTCGATGAAGAGTGGGAAGCTGAAGTTAAGCAATTAAAAGCCGCCTTTCCCAAACATTTTAAGGTCAATTTTATTGGTCGCTCTAAAAAACAAAAAATCATGCTAGATAATGACTTTGTTATTGAGCAACTGTCTATAAATGATAGAGCGTATCAATTCAAACAAGTTGAGAACAGCTTTACGCAACCCAACGCAAAAGTAAATTGCAGTATGATTGAATGGTCAATGGCGCAAGCTAACGATAAGAGTACAGACCTATTAGAGCTATACTGTGGCTCAGGTAATTTTTCAATCCCATTGGCGAGTTGCTTCAAACGTGTATTGGCTACAGAAATCTCAAAAACATCCGTTAACGCAGCTCAATTTAATATTGCCGCAAACAAAATTGACAATCTGCATATCGTGAGACTTTCCAGTGAGGAGTTTGTTGAAGCAATGACGGGCGTCAGAGAATTCCATCGTCTAAAAGACCTTACTTTGAGTGACTATGATTTTTCAACCGTTTTGGTCGATCCTCCGAGAGCAGGTATCGACGACAAAACCATAGCGCTTATCCAGCGCTTCGATAACATCATCTATATTTCATGCAACCCGATAACGCTAGCAGACAACTTACAAGAACTCAGCAAAACGCACAAAGTTATGCGCGCAGCGGTGTTTGACCAGTTTCCATTTACTGAACATATTGAAAGTGGGGTTTACTTAGAACGCCGTAGCGCAATAGAAACTCAAGGAAACAACAGAGAGTGACTGCTAGCCAGCACTATCGCTGCGAATACTCTAAAGCACCAAGCTGCACAAAGCGGAGTTGCAGCTTTACTCTTTTAGCTGCTTCAGCTACGGCTGATATATCGGAATCAAGCACTTCAACCCCAGCACTAAACACTAGCTTTACCATTGCTTCAGCCTGCATCGTTGCGATTGCTCGTGGTAACTTCAACTGTAAAACAATATAGTCGCTGAGCTCTTCAATGAAATGTTGTATTTCCCTGGCAACGGCAGCTCGAAAAGCGCCAGAGGTCCCAGTCTGTTCGCGCAGTAACAAACGAAAGACGTTTTTATTGTCAGTGATAAACTCCAAAAAAGTATTAACTGAGATATCTATGACTCCGCCACCCGCTTCTATTCGTTGCCTAGCCTGACGCATTAATTGGCGTAGAGCTAATCCAGCTTCGTCAACAAGTGTCAAACCTAGGTCATTAATATCCGTAAAGTGTCGATAAAAAGAGGTAGGTGCTATTCCAGCTGCACGAGCGACCTCACGCAAACTCATAGCAGATAGACTTTTATCTTCGTCTAATAAACTAAAGGCCGCATCTACAATACGTTGTCTTGTTTGAAGTTTCTGTTCTTGTCTATTCATACGCACATAGAATACAACAAAATGTAGTTTTAAGAACTTTATTTCTTGCCATATAAGCCAACAAAAGTTAAATTTGCGTACAGTTGTAAGCTGAAGTTATTAAGGCATCTTTTGAATAAACCTCCCATCATAATTACCAACGTATTAGTTTTTAGTGTTCTGACGCTAATAGCACTGGTAGGGACACCACTGTGGGCACTGAGTTACGGATTCGATTGGGTTGAAATAGCGGCCGCCATTTTTCTATTTTACTTTACCGGTATGTCCATTACTGCTGGTTATCATCGTCTTTGGTCTCATAAAACCTATAATGCCCATCCGATTGTTCGCTTCATCCTAGCGGTCGGTGGTGCAATGACCCTGCAGAACAGCATCCTGCATTGGTCCTCTGATCATCGAGTGCACCATAAGCATGTGGATGTTAATGACGCCGACCCATACTCAGCGAGTAAAGGCTTTTGGTTTTCACACATCGGTTGGATGCTGCGCGAATATCAAGCCACTCGTTATGCTGACTATAGCAACTGCAAAGATTTGCAAAAAGATAAGATTGTCATGTGGCAACACAAATATTATTTGCCTATCGTGTTGGTATCAAACTTTGGCATATGTACTCTGCTAGGTTGGTTAAATGGCAGTATTTTGGGCATGATTTTACTAGCCGGTGTAACCAGACTCGTGTTAGTTCACCATGTTACATTTTTCATAAATTCACTTGCCCACATATGGGGTTCACGTCCATTCACTGACAAAAACTCAGCGCGCGACAACGGTATCCTAGCATTCTTCACATTCGGTGAAGGTTATCATAATTTCCATCATATCTTTGAATATGACTATCGAAATGGCGTTAAGTGGTGGCAGTTTGACCCAACGAAGTGGATGATAAAAGGTTTGTCATACGTTGGCTTAACGAACAAGCTAAGAACATGCCCTGAAGAGCGTATTGAAAAGGCTAAATTAGAAATGCAGCTTAAATATGCGCATGACAAAGCGATAACGCTGCCGAACGCAGAAGAAATTATTGTCAAAATTCAGCATGAATACGATGTCTTAATGCATCGTATGGGTGAGTATTATGCAACGAAGAAACGTTTAGTGAATATGAAAAAGAAGAACCTCCAGGCGACATACG
Organism: Glaciecola sp.; assembly: GCA_965660625.1. Classification (GTDB taxonomy): domain Bacteria; phylum Pseudomonadota; class Gammaproteobacteria; order Enterobacterales; family Alteromonadaceae; genus Glaciecola. The sequence goes on from CBFIAR010000018.1 coordinate 5,296, forward strand.
AACGCCTTGAGCTGGACTTTAAATATAAAGAACTAAAACAAACGCTTGCAGTTCAAAAACAAAAGTGGCGAACAATGTATTCTTTCTACTTGGAGCCTCAAACGGCCTAATTGTTTCACTTAGTGAGAAAAGGATGCCACAGCATCCTTTTTTATTTCTGAATAAGAAAGATACGACTATCTTTAGATATCACTATTGCCCTGCTCTCAACTCAGAAGTACTGACACAAAAAAACCTCCAAAGAGGAGGTTTTTTCTAATTTTTACGCAATTAGTTTTTTGCTAAATACGCATCTCTGTGAGCCACAACATCAATTGACATTGTTTTTGGATTAAAAGTCATAGTGGCAATTGCTCTATCACTAACATCACTGGCTTTTTGAAATACAGCTTCTTCAGCTCGCTTGAAGACTAAATTTGATGCTATTTGCTGGCTCATACATTCACTGTTCATCTCGAACGTGGTTTTATCCATGCAATTAAATAACTTAGCTTCACCGGACTTTGCGTTCGCAGACATTGCGATAGCAGAAACTGTTATTAACATGATTGCTTTTAAATACTTCATATCAGTTCTCGGTGAATTAACAGTAAAAGGAGTATATGCATTGATAACCTAGAGTTCAAGTCAAAACACATAAATATTACAGTAACATTACAGTTAAACGACAAAACGATGAATTATTAGTGTTTTTGAGCTATTAATTAAACAATTCGCTCAATTAATTTAAAAGTATGTGGTAGTTAACACTCAAGTTTAAACATGTAAACACCATTTAGGTATAATTAGGCACCATTCTGTCGCAACGATGCGATCCTAGATCTGTTTCACTGCACAACTAAGCTATAGGATAGTTTGAAAAAAAACCAGCGTTTGGCGCTGGTTTTTTATTTTTCTTCATATTCTATTTTAGATACAGATAAAACGCTCAATCCAAGAGTGTTTTATATTCCGTCGCCATCACCAAATTCATGTAAACCACATTCACGCTTCAAGCCAAAGAACCGGGTATCTTGTTCTGACATGCCATCTTGCAAGGCCATCGATGTGTGCCAATCACCAATCGACACAAATCCTTTTTCCCAAAGAGGGTGATACGGCAATTGATTTACTTGCATATATTCATGTAGTTGTTTATTCGATTGATCAAGGATTGGATGAAACTTGAATTGCTTGCTCTGCTTTTGCAGTACTTTCAGTTTACCTCGTGAATCGGATTGATCTCGGCGCAAACCTGCGAACCAAGTTTTGACATCAAGGTCGTCAATTGCGCGTTTCATCGGTTCAACTTTGTTTAACTGATTATATTTTTCAATGCCTTCTATGCCCTGCTCCCATAGTTTTCCATGTTGAGCTTCCTGCCAGGCAGCACTTAGCTTGGCAGAATAGACATGCAAGTTTAAGTGTAAACGGGACGTTATCTCATCAATAAACTGATAGGTCTCTGGAAATAAGTAACCGGTATCAGTAAGTACAACAGGCGTGCCTGGCGCTACTTCGTTTATTAAATGAAGCATCACCGCTGATTGCGCACCAAAACTAGAAGACAGCATATGATTACTCGGTAAATTGTCTAACGCCCACTCCACACGTTTTATGACAGGCATGCCTTCAAGTGTTTGATTTAACTCAGTAAGAAATTCGCTGTCAATATCTAGTATCCCCTGAGGGTGCAATTGATGTGCTAAATTAGTCATAAAAGTCCCTTGCAGAATCGACAACCGGCGCAATAATACCGGCTCGAATTACGTAATCACCAAATGATTCACTGCTAACTCGTTCTTTGGACCAGCGGCCAATTAATTCATCTAAATGTCCCATAATTTCTGTGTCGGTGATATTTTCTTTGTACATACGAGGGATTCGGGTTCCTTGGCGGTCCCCCCCGATATGGAAGTTATATTTGCCAGGGCCTTTCCCCACCAAACCGACTTCCGCCAGCATTGCACGACCACAGCCATTTGGGCAGCCTGTTACCCTATAAATGATACTTTCATCCTGCATACCGTGCTTTGCAAGCAAACCTTCAATTTCAGTTACAGCCTCTGGCAGATAACGCTCAGCTTCAGCCATAGCAAGCGGGCATGTTGGCAGCGATACGCAAGCCATCGAGTCTTTTCGTTGATTAGACACGCTAGCTTCCATCAAGCCATGTTTGACAGCGAGTGCTTCTATACTTGCCTTTTGTTCGAGCCCTACGCCTGCGACGATAAGGTTTTGGTTAGCCGTCATTCTAAAATCACCTTGATGTATTTTAGCGATTTCTGCACAGCCTGTTTTCAGAGTTTTACCTGGATAATCCAAAATACGGCCGTTCTCGATGAACAAGGTTAGGTGATGCTTGCCATCAATTCCTTCAACCCATCCGAATCGATCGCCGCGACTAGTAAACTCATACGTTCTGCTTGCTGCGAACTTCACGCCAGCACGCTTCTCTACTTCCGCTTTGAAGTTTTCAACACCGACGCGCTCTAATGTGTATTTAGTTTTCGCATTTTTACGATTAACCCTGTTACCCCAATCGCGCTGTGTTGATAGCACAGCAGCAGCGATATCGAGTGTTTTATCCAACTCAATAAAACCAAAATCATCCGCTTTGCGTGGGAACGTTGAATGATCACCGTGGGTCATTGCCAAGCCCCCCCCCACGAGGACGTTAAAACCGATAAGCTCACCATTTTCGGCAATTGCAACGAAATTCAGATCATTAGCATGCACGTCCACATCGTTTTGAGGCGGTATTACTACGGTTGTTTTAAATTTACGCGGTAAATAATTTTTACCTAGTATTGGTTCATCTTCTTGGGTTGAATCGACCTTTTCACCGTCTAACCAAATTTCAGCATAGGCATTCGTTTTAGGCAGCAAATGCTCACTGATTTTTGTCGCCCAATCCCAAGCCTGCTTATGTACTTTTGACTCAATAGGATTAGAGGTACACAGGACGTTGCGATTAACGTCACCGGCCGTGGCGATGGAGTCTATACCTGCTTTATGCAAGGTTTGGTGCATCAACTTCATGTTTGGTTTGAGAACACCGTGAAACTGAAACGTTTGACGAGTGGTTAAACGAATACTGCCATACATCGTGTAATCGGCCGCGAATTTATCAATTACCAACCATTGATGGGGTTGAATAACGCCGCCGGGCAGTCGAGCACGAAGCATTACATTATGCAGAGGCTCTAGTTTTTGTTTTGTTCTTTCTGCACGAATATCGCGGTCATCCTGTTGATACATTCCATGAAAACGAATAAGTTGGAAGTTATCTGCAGTGAAACCACCAGTAACGTCGTTTTTCAGATCGTCAGCAATCGTACCGCGAAGCAAATGGCTTTGCCCTTTCATTCGCTCGTTATCAGCAAGTTTACCTTCAACTTTAAATTTGTTGTCGTCGCTCATTAGTAAACATCCTTCTGGTAACGTTTTGATTTGCGTAAGTTCGTGACGTATTCTTTTGCTTCAGCAGTAGTTTTATTGCCATGCTCAGCAACTAACTCTAATAAAGTCGTTTCTACGTCTTTAGCCATTCGTAAAGCATCGCCACAGATATAAAAATGAGCGCCCTGCTCCAACCATTCAAATACTTCTTTGCCGTTCTCTTTTAATCTATCTTGGACATAAATTTTGCTAGCTTGGTCACGAGAAAACGCCAAGCTTATTTTGCTCAAAAAACCTGACTTCAAATAGCCTTGCCATTCAGTTTGATATAGAAAATCTTGGGTAAAATTAGGATTACCGAAAAACAACCAATTTTTACCTTGTGCTTCTGTCGCATCTCGTTCTTGCATAAAAGCTCTAAATGGCGCAATACCTGTACCTGGACCGATCATAATAATCGGCGTATTTGGATCAGGTGGGAGTCTAAAATTATCGTTATTTTCAACGTAAACGTTCAGCTTATCGCCCTCTTGCAAGCGAGTTGACAGAAAACCAGAGGCGCCGCCTTGATGAGTAAAACCGTTCGCCTCATACTCAATGTGCGCGACGGTTAAATGCACTTCATCTTCTACCTCGGCTTGACTTGAGGCAATAGAGTAAAGTCTTGGCGTAATAGGCCTAAGAGTATCTACCAGGTCTTGAGCCGATATTCTAGCGGGAAACCTCTCAGTAATATCGACAATTTGCGAAACTGATAAGTATTCTCTCAAAGCAGCTTTGTCTTCCATTAACTTTGCCAGTTCCTGATTCGCTGTTTGCGCTTGATACTTTTTCACAAACCCAGGATAACTCAAGGTTAGTTCAAGTTTATTAACTAAGGCGTCCACCAGTGTAACCTCAGTCTCAGCAATCAATACCTTATCTTCAGCGTTCGTTGAAGTTGCTGCTAATATGCGCTTTACCATTGCTTCATCGTTGCTAAACCAAACGCCTAAAGCGTCGCCTGGTTTATAGACAATTCCACTGCCATCTAAGGAAACTTCAATATGACGAATATCTTTAACCGAATCTCGCGCCGTTATTTTCAAACTTTCACTTAAGCTGGCGGCAAACGGATTCTTTTTATTGTAAAGAGACTCAGCTACCGCATTGGCGGCAGGCGTCAAATTAATCATTTGCTCGGTTACCACTGGCTTTAATTCATCTTTTAACTTGGCATTCAAAGATACCGTCCAGTCAGCTATTGCCGACTCGTAGTCAACATCGCAATCTAATCGCTCGACTAAAGCCGTTGCACCAAGGGCTAACAAGCGAGACTCAAAATCCTTGCCGGTTTGGCAGAAAAATTCATAACTGGTATCGCCCAATCCCACTACAGCGAACCTTAGTTTGGGCAGTTTAGGTGCCTTTTTGCTTGCTAAGAACTCGTACAATTCCACAGCATCATCAGGCGCATCTCCCTCGCCGTGGGTACTAACGACAACAACGAGATGCGTTTCATTTTTCAACTGACGCGGCTTATAGTCGCTCATACTGACAACATTTGCTTTGTATCCTTGCTCTAACGCAGAGGTTTTATAGCTATTAGCGACACCTTTCGAGTTACCCGTTTGCGAGCCATAAAGGATGGTCAACGTAGGCTGCAAGGATGCTTGTTCTGTTGTTTGTGAAGAAGACGGGATAGGTAGCGCGTTTGCAGCACCTGCCAAGCCAGCTAAAAAACCGCTAGCCCAGATAAGCTGGTTGCTATTTAAAGAAGAGGCCGCACTAGAAAGTAACTGCAGTTGCTGTTCTGTCAATGCTGAAAAGTTGTTATTGGCGTTATTTGTTGTCATTAATCGTTAACCTTAGCTAGTACGCTGCTAAGGTTAACGACTTTTTGTCATAACTTGAAAGACTTAAATCAGATTTTTTATTACTTTTTAGACTTAAAAACCGTATAAACAAATGAAAGTTTTTAAAAATCGAACTCTAAACCAAGGAATACACCTGTAAAGTCGAGATTTGTATAAAGATTATCGAGATCATCCAACTCAACCTTCATTGATCTATATCCCGCTTGCAAGGTCATATCCAATGCAAGAGTTTCAACGAAACTATAGGTTATCGCTGCTTGAACGTCAGATACAGTACTGTCGCCTAATGCTAAAAAACTGCCCTCAGCATATAGTCCCAAACCGGTAAACGGTAATCCAACTTCCGCTTTTGCATATCCCATAGGGATAACACCTGAAAAATCTTCAGATGCCATTCTATTGCCACTCGTTTCCGATACCATAATAGTACCGTCGATGTATTTACCGTTAATACCAAGATCAATACTAATTAGGTCATTATCTAAAATTTCATAGTACAAAATAAAATCTGTACCCGTCATTTCAATGTCTGTCGTTAGGTCTGTATTTGCGCTATAAACCTCATCATTAAACTCAAACGTTGTCGTAAGTGTCGTCGCACCTGCTGTGTCTAACATTGTCCGGTTGATTTTAATATTGGGAATCAGTGGAATCGGATGCTCCAATGCAACATAAAATGAACCATTTGTTTGATCATCAAACGAAAAGTTAGACACGTTTTCGTTATTAGAAAAACCACCGTCTACGCCCATGTTCCATGCTTGTGCTCCAACATAAGCACCAAGCAGCGTATCGGCCTGCACCGGAGTAACGGCTATAGCGGCTAGTAATGCACAGCTTAAAAGTGACTTTTTCATATTTTACCCTTGATTTAATAATTCTGATAATTCGATTAAAGCAGCATTTGCTCTTGAAATATAGTTCGCCATTACTAACGAGTGATTAGCTAATATACCAAAGCCGTCTCCATTTAATATAACCGGTGAAAACATCGTTTCTTGAGTCGCTTCTAGTTCGCGAATAATTTGGCGAACGCTAATCGTCGCGTTTTTATTCTCTAACACCTCTTTAAAATCTATTTCTACGGCTTTTAAAAAGTGCAGCAAAGCCCAACTAGCACCGCGAGCTTCATAAAAATTATCATCCAACTTAAACCAACTTGTTCTGTTGCTTACCACTGGATTTTGCGGGGTTGATTGTGTTGCTTTAGCGTCACCAGCTAGTTCAGTATTGATAACCTCAGAACCAACACTGGCACTCAACTTTTGCGACAGACTTCCGAGTCTCTTTTCCATCTGCTTTAACCAATCACGCAAGTTGTCAGCCCTAGCATAGAATTGTGTGTTCGCGTTTTTGATATTACCGAGCTCAGCTTGATATAAATACAGCTGCTCTATGGCTTTTTGATAACGAGATTCTGAAGAAGGCAAAATCCAACGGTTACTGTCATTATTAAAATACGGTTGAGCTTCAACTAAATAAGGGTTTTCGAGCGACTGTGATTGTGAACGACTGAAATCCTTGCGCATAGACAGAGCAAGATCTCTACTCATTTCTAAGACGCCGAACTCCCAGGCAGGGATATTATCCATAAAAATGCCAGGAGGCAGGACGTCGTTTGTAATGTATCCACCGTTCTTATAAAGCATTTCTTCAGTAACTCTAATAAGGGCTGATGTTGTTGTGTATCCCGTTACAACTTGATGACCTTTCTGAGTAGCCATGTCTTGTGCATTTTTGCGCACGTCAAATGTGTTTGGCTCAAAACTCCACCAGAAGCCAAGCAAGGCGAATAGCAAAATAATGAGTGCGATACCCGCAGAAACTGTCTTCGTAGAAAAAAACTGTGTCATAAATATCCTTTGACTTTTATTAAGCGGAGTAGAAAAACTCAACGCCGCTTAAGCGGCGGAAGACCACAACTAAACCATTCTGAGGTTTATTGTACAAGCGTATCTACTTATACCGCAACAAAAGGATTGCCAAAACATAGGCTAGTGCGGTGGGCACGGTTAAGAAAATCATACTTACAATGGCGCCAGCTCTAACCCAAACAGGGTCGACATCTAAGTATCTTGCTACGCCAGCGCAAACACCAGAAATAATAGCGCGGTTAGGGTCTCTAAATAGTCTTTTATCATTAATTACTGTTTTCATTATAAGTACCTCTGTAATTTTCGTATTCTAAGTATCTATGGAACTAGGACTAGTTTTTACTAGCCGTAATCAGCTTAAAATGCTCTAGGCATAACACAACAGTTGCACTACCTATATAGAATAGAACGGGTGTTGCCAACAAACCAATCAGATTCATTTGACCTAACATAACTCTCTCCCTACGTTAGCTAAAAAAGGTGTTGCGACTAATTTATTAATTAGTCGTCACTGTTTTCAGTCGCTTGTGAATTTTTCGCATTTGTTCTTGCGATGTCAGTTATGGTTACTTTAGTTGCCGGTACTGTTGGGTCGACAGGCTTAGCAAAGGTAAAGTTATAAGCTGAAGTAAGAATTGATTTCTGTACTTCTTGATTAATTTCTGTAGCTACATTTTGCATTGCTTGACTAACCATTGTTGATAATACTCTCTCAACCTGAGATTCCTGGGCCTGAGCTGAAGCAGTGCAAGTAAGAGTAGTAGCGAATAAAGCCGTGATTGCTGCTGTTTTAATTGACATGATATTTTCCCTAAATTGTTAAATTGTTGGCTACGCTTACTGCTACGGAACCCTAAGTTAAATGCCTTTTCGGCAATGACACTGAGACATAGCGAATGTTGTGCCAACTTTATAAAAAACAAATTATCAATATTATTCAATTACTTAAATATCAGAAACTGATAAAAAAGGGAATTTAAGCGGGGAGGTGCTTTATAATTAGTCAAATTAACCACTACATTTGGTTAATTTAACTAACTAATGAAATTATAGATATCTAAAGACGTCTATCGAAAAAAATACGCTCTAATTTTCTATTTTACTTTCTTGAAAATCGCGAGCATTTGCTTGTGCTATCAGAACCTCTTCATAGGCATGTAGCAACACATCGGCAGAACACCCCTTCAGAGTACCATTTTGACTTAAATAACGACGCCAAATTCGACCGCCAGGTTGTCCTTGAAACAAACCCAGTACATGTCTTGCAATGTGCCAGACCCGCGAACCTTGTGCTACTTGCTCCTTAATATAAGCGGTCATTTTTAATACCACTTCTTCTCTACTAATTACACTTTCCGAGTCTCCGTAGAGAAGAGAATCAACGTTACTTAGAATGTAGGGATTCGAGTAAACTTCACGCCCCATCATTACCCCATCGATGACTTGTAGATGTTTTTTAGTATCCTGAAGCGTCTTAATTCCGCCATTGATAGAAATCTTCAAGTGTGAAAACTCTTCTTTCAAATCATAAACACGCTGATAATTTAGAGGCGGAATATCTCTATTTTCCTTTGGACTCAAGCCTTGCAGCCAAGCCTTGCGAGCGTGAACAATAAAATGCTCGCAGCCTCCTTGAGCAACGAGCGAGACAAAACGACTCAAGCCCTCGTAATCGTCCATATCGTCAATGCCAATTCGGCATTTAACCGTTACCGGAATAGAAACCGCAGATTGCATCGCCGAAACGCAATGCGCAACGGTATCAGGCATAGCCATTAAGCAAGCGCCAAAACTACCGTTTTTAACTCGATCAGAAGGGCAACCTACATTGATATTCACTTCGTCGTAGCCACGCTGCTGCGCAATCACAGCACAATGCGCCATTGCTTGCGGATCGCTGCCGCCTAACTGTAATACAACAGGATGTTCTTCATTGTTAAATCCCAAGTAATCTCCCTTGCCATGAATAATTGCGCCAGTCGTGACCATTTCGGTGTATAACACCGTGTGTTTTGACAAAAGCCGAAGGAAAAATCGACAGTGGCGATCGGTCCAATCAAGCATTGGGGCTACTGAGAAACGGTGGTTTAGCATAACTTAGAACACTGACCTATTAGTTTGGGGGAGACACAAAGCATGAGTTTGCATGACATAACATTTAATGAGTTATGCAATGAGTACTTCTAACGAAACAGGATTATAAAGAATCTGAGGCAACTAAACAAAATTAAAAACGATAGACGAGCTCAGCTGACGCCAAGGTCCATTTATCAGTGTCTTGAGTCATGAAGCGTGGTATCGAAACTTGAGGTATCCACGCAGAGCTATTTACCGTTTGGAGTTTTACATAAGCTTTAAAACTCCCATAAACCGTCCAGTTTAAGCCAATTTCTTTGGCCGTTGACGTTCTTGATTCTGTTACTAAACGCCACTCCAGTGGGTGTAAAGCTCTACTTGCCTCGTCGCCATTGTTATATGACTTGTGCAAACGTGTCCACTGACCCATAACTACCCAATCATTTTTGAGGGGTAGCTGAAACTCAGTAAAAAAACCATCATTGATGGCGCCGGCAACCAGAGGCAGTTCCCCCTTAACAACTTGAGACGCGATGAAAGACTGGAACACAGCACTTTGCGCGACCAAATAAGCGCCCATGTTGAGTTTATTAGTACCCGGCTGGACTGCATAACTCCCAGTTGAAAACAATAACAAGGTAAGTAGGTAGCTTAGCTTCATCATAATTTTTCACACTTACAGTGTTTAAAAAACGATCTACATAGTACCTTACTTTTTTACACCTAAGTCCCAAGTTGGGTATTCTTGAGGAACCTGAGATATCAGATTAAATACGCGAAATTGCGCCTACTTCATGCATCAGCAAATAAGCATTTTGCGTGAAAAGATATGTGCTCATCAATGAAACTACTGATAAAAAAATAGCTGTGGTCATAACCGGAGCGCATATTCAGTGTTAAGTGGTAATCAGACATTTGTGCTACTTTAATCAAATTATCAGGCATGAGTTGCTTTTCCAAAAAGTCGTCGTCTGTTCCTTGATCAATTAAAATGGGTACTTGTTTCCGTGCATTTTGCAGCAGATGACATGCGTCATATTCTAACCATTTTTGTTCGTCGTTACCGAGATAATGCGTAAACGCTTTTTGACCCCACTGACACTTAACCGGATTACATATGGGACTAAATGCAGAGATCGAAGTAAATATTTCAGGATTTTTTAAGCCAATCGTCAGGGCACCATGCCCTCCCATTGAATGCCCCGAGATCGCTGAATGTTTGTTCACAAAGAAAGTTTGCTGAACACTCGGAAGCAATTCATTAAGAATATAGTTATACATATTATAATGAGTAGACCAGGGTGCTTCTGTAGCATTGAGGTAGAAGCCAGCACCTAGTCCAAAGTCATAGGCCATATCAGGGGCATCAGGCACCTTCTTTCCACGCGGACTGGTGTCGGGCGCCACAAGAGCAATACCTAATTCAGCCGCGGCCCGAAAAGCGCCAGCCTTCTGCATAAAGTTTTGGTCATTACAGGTAAGCCCAGACAACCAATATAAAACCGGCACTTTCTGAGCTTCTTTGCCTTTCCCTAGTGCTATTGGTGGTAAAAATATGGCGAAAGTCATGTCACATTGATTGGCTTCAGAGTAGTGACCGTATTGAGCATGTTCGCCACCAAACACTCTATTAGAAGACAGTTTTTTCATTTCCACTTCCATTATATTTTCAGGCTTGCTTGGAAGTGAACAACTGAGCGAATACTCTTCCCCTCATGCATTAAATCAAAGGCCTTGTTAATGTCTTTGATCGCCAAGTTATGCGTAATGAAGTCATCCAAAACAATGTCACCATTAAGATATTTCTCAACGTAATCTGGTAATTCACTGCGACCTTTGACTCCGCCAAACGCGCTGCCTCGCCAAACTCTGCCGGTGACTAATTGAAACGGTCTTGTACTAATTTCTTGTCCCGCTCCTGCAACACCGATAATCACAGATTCGCCCCAGCCTTTGTGACAGCATTCAAGAGCGCTTCGCATTACGTCAACGTTACCGATACATTCAAAAGAAAAATCCACCCCACCTTCGGTTAGTTCAACAATGTATTCTTGAATAGGTTTATCAATTTTCTTTGGATTTATGCAATCAGTTGCGCCTAACTTTCGCGCTAGTTCAAACTTACTTTCGTTGATATCAATGACCAAAATTCGCGATGCTTTAGCCATTACCGCTCCAATCACCGCAGACAGACCGATGCCGCCAATACCAAAGATGGCCACTGTGTCGCCCGCTTGTACCTGAGCGGTATTCATAACAGCGCCAATACCTGTGGTTACGCCGCAACCGAATAGGCATATTTCATCCAGAGCCGCTTTTTTATTCACTTTAGCGAGGGAAATTTCAGGTAACACGGTATATTCAGAAAAGGTTGAACATCCCATGTAGTGATATAATGGCTTACCGTCTTTATAGAAGCGCGATGTTCCATCTGGCATTACCCCTTTACCTTGGGTTTCTCTAATTTTTTGACACAGGTTGGTTTTGCCTGAGAGGCAAAATTTACATTCACCACATTCAGGCGTATAAAGAGGGATGACATGATCACCAACCGAAACACTGGTTACACCCTCGCCAACTTGTTCAACAATCCCGCCCCCCTCATGCCCTAAAACGACGGGAAAGAGCCCTTCAGGATCTTCTCCAGAAAGCGTAAAAGCGTCTGTATGGCAAACCCCGCTGGCAACTATTCGTACTAACACTTCACCCGCTTTTGGAAGCATGACGTCAATTTCTTCCATAACAAGCGGTTGCTTTGGACCCCATGCAACTGCCGCTTTAGATTTAATAAATTTTTGTTCCACGAGCGTTCCTCACTAATATAAGTTTTATAGCTGGGCTTTATCTGCAGCATACAATACATAGAATATTAAACCTTTAGGAATTAAGATCAAACCTAATTAGTAGAGTTATGCGCTGTACAAAAAAAATAAAAAGCCATGCTTAGCTCCTATTAACAGCAATTTGTTGATCTCTGCGCTCAAAGGACTAACGTCAACACCTTAACGTTACCTGATAATTGCACTATCAGTTGTAACAATAGTTCCTGAATAAGTCCAAACAGTGCACGTGTGAGTTAATTTACACTTTAATTATTTCGGCACAGGCCTTTGTTCGTATATACTTGCCTCCTTGCTTGAAATAGAACTAGGGTACGCGAGCTTTGCTTTATGTTATCAATGGCTGTTTGTCAGCATTCGGTTATTTTATCAATACCATTTTCTGGGTTGTCCCCATTATTATTTTATCTTTGCTGAAGGTTATACCAAGTAAACCATGGCAAAAACTCATCTCTTTTCCACTCGATGGTTGCGCTACCGCTTGGATTACTATCAACCATATTAATCAGAATATTTTCTCTAGAACCCGCTTCAATGTCCAAGGCCTTGAAGGACTAACAACGAAAGACTGGTACTTAGTTATTTCAAATCATCAATCTTGGGTTGATATTTTAGTACTTCAGCGTGTATTCAACCGCAAAATTCCATTTTTAAAGTTTTTCCTCAAAAAAGAGCTCATTTGGGTTCCTTTCATTGGCATTGCCTGGTGGGCATTAGACTTTCCTTTTATGCGCCGCTACAGCAAAGCATTTTTAAGCAAAAATCCGCACTTAAAAGGAAAGGACTTAGAGACCACTAAAAAGGCATGTGAAAAATTTCAGCATAAACCGGTAAGTGTCATGAACTTTATTGAGGGTACGCGATTCACTCAACAGAAATGGCAAAAGTCGGGCGAGACGTATTCTAAACTTCTTCCTCCGAAAGCTGGTGGCATCGCGTTTGTATTAAGCGCAATGGGTACAAGATTAACCCGCCTCGTTGATGTGACTATTCATTATCCGGAAGGAACGCCCTCTTATTGGGATTTTGTTTCAGGAAAAGTATCGAACATTAACGTTAATATTAAAACCATGTTAATTGAAGAATTGTTTACAAAAAGCATATTTTCGGCTTCTTGTCTCGACGATCCAGAGCAGAAAAAAATATTTCAAGAGTGGCTAAATCAAATGTGGCATAGCAAAAACGTAGAGTTAGAGTCAATGGAGCAGAGCAATAAATGAATTCATTAAAGGCGTACTTAATTTTCCCCATACATTTTGTTTTGCAAATGACCAATTTGGGCCTTTGGGGAATGTTGATTTTTTGCTTCGGAATGGTTCGCTTTATGATCCCGATAAAGGCCATCAGCAAAATATTGCTCAAATTAATGCATTTTTTCTATTTTACTTTCAGTGTGATCAGCGTTGGACTGATTCAGTTTTTTAATAATGTGAATGTTGAAATAAAAGTAGATGAAGAACTTAGTAAGCAACATTGGTATTTGATTATTGCTAACCATATTAGTTACTTAGACATTATTTTACTTATTCGTTTTTGCGCAAAATACACTTCACCGCCTAAGTTTTTTTTAAAGAAAGAACTTATCTGGCTTCCTTTTGTAGGCATTGCAGCTTGGGCATTAGATATGCCTTTTATGCGTCGTTATACGCAAAGCTTTGTGGAAAAAAACCCGCATTTAAAAGGAAAAGATATCGAAACAACTCGGCAATCCTGTGCAAAATTTATAGATAGCCCAACGTCGGTCATTAATTTTGTTGAGGGTACCCGTTTTTCGCCAGCCAAAGCAGAGGAGCGAGACAGTCCATTTTCACATTTATTGCGCCCAAAAGCTGGTGGTATCGCATTTACGCTTGCATCAATGGGCGAGCAATTTAGCAGTCTGCTAGATGTAACACTCGCATATCCAGAAAATTCAGAGCATCCAATGCGTGATATGTTGAGCGGTGAGATGACACATATTGTGATTGACGTCAGTGTTCATCCTTTATCAGAGGAAGTGATTGGCGATTACTTTAATGACTCACGCTTTAGAGAAAGCTTCCAAATCTGGTTGAATGAGCTTTGGGTTAATAAAAATCAACGATTGAAAGCATGGATGAAAGGACTGAAGGGGTAAATTAATGAATTATCTAACAATGCTTTTATTATCAATTTTTACTTCTAGGTCAATTACTCCTGAGGCCATAACGGCAATCGAAGGAACGGGAAGCCAAGTAGTAGGTAGCCTTGGCGAACTATTGATTGAAGCGGCTCAGCATCTTGGCGTGAATCTGGCTCCAGGCACTATTTCATATCAACTATTTGCCTTGAGTAGTATTATAGTAGTTGCGTTGATTGCTTTTATTATCGTCAAGTTTATCCTGCATTTTAAAGTGCTCAGACTGGTCGCTAAGTCTCATATTACTTGGGACGATTGTTTGATGGATGCAGGAGTGTTCAGGCGTATCACTAGAATTGTGCCGGGCTTAGTAGTGTATTCTACTTACGGCCTGTTTTTTGAACCCGAAGAAAAAATATATGCGGTGCTGGCAAACCTTACCGCTATTTACCTTTTATTCACTGTATGGCGAACCTTAAGTGCAAGCTTGAGGGCTATAGAGAGCATTTACAGTAAAAGCCAATTGGCTAGAAAAGCCCCGATTACTGGCTTTATACAAGTAGCCAAATTACTCCTCACCCTTATCCTAATATTTTTAATATTGTCAGTAATAATGGGTAAAAGTCCGATTTATTTGTTATCAGGACTGACAGCTATCGCTGCCGTTTTATTATTAATATTCAGAGACACTATTTTAGGTTTTGTTGCGGGTATACAAATTGCTGCCAATAGAATGTTTAATACGGGTGATTGGATTGCTATGCCTAAATACGACGTTGATGGCGAAATATTGGAAATTGGCTTAAACGTTGTCAAGGTTCAAAATTGGGACAAAACGATCTCAACACTTCCTACTTACGCACTTACCACCGATGCTGTAAAGAACTGGCGCGGAATGACAGAGTCTGGTGGCAGAAGGATAAAGCGCTCAGTATATATAGACCTTCATTCGGTTGCTTTCGCCGACAATGAACTCCTTAAAGAGTGGCAAGCTATGAAATTGTTAAATAGCTATTTAAAGGCCAAGCAACAAGAATTATTGGACGATAGAAAACTAAAGGCGATAGAAGAAACTGATATTTTAAATTGTCGACGTTTGACGAACTTAGGCACATTTAGAGCATACTTAACCGCTTATTTAAAAAATCATGAAATGATAAATCAAGATTTAACCTGCATGGTAAGGCAATTGCCGCCAACAGAAATTGGTATTCCATTGGAGATATATTGCTTTAGTAAAGAAAAAGATTGGGTAATTTACGAACGTATTCAGTCGGATATTTTTGACCATGTGATAGCCATTATGCCGGTTTTCAAATTGAGAGCTTACCAACGCCTGTCTGGCACTTTCGAGCAGCCACAAAAAAACGCGCAATAGCGCGTTTTTTTTACTTCTCGCTCGGATCAAGCAGATGCGTAACCTAACAATAAAGTTATAGCCAAGCCTGAAAAGCCCATAAATCCATATTCAATTTTTTCGCGCATTCCTTCTGCGCCGGTTTTTCCTGATAAGAATGCCATAACGATACAGCTTAATCCTAAAACCAAAGCTACAGCAGTCGCTCCAAATAAAAAATCGCCAAGTATACCGTTCATAAAATTCCTAAATTGAAAGCCGAAAAAGAGAGCATTATGCACTAATTTGCAAAAATGTCACACGCTAGCGACGCATTTCCCCCAAGCACTTGATCTTAGTCAATATCACCAACTGTTAGGTAAAATACGCAATTATATTTCACAAAGTATCGTTCTTTTAGTTATAGAAAACCATAAGCGCATGAATTTTATGCTTATTTTAAAGTGGGAACACTATTTGCTGATATCTGGCTTAAGAAGTACGTGTTTAGACTCATTAGAAGCCTTGCAGCTTTTCATAGCCATATTTATATACACATACTAAACTATGACTTAACCAACAGGATTGCCATAAATGAAAACAACCATAGCGACCACTATCAGTCTTTGCGCTTTAACTGCCTTCAATGCTGGCGCAGGTCAATATCATTCAGAACAGTGCGACATTAACCTAAACGGTAATTTACGTTTTGCTGAAAAAACGCTCATAGTGAAAACAACAGCAGATGAGGAAGTAAAAATCACGGATAGTTATATGGTGTATGTAGATGATAAAAAATTATCACTTTCATCAGATGAGACAAAGTGGATTCAAGAGTACTACCAAGGCATCGAGCAAACTATCCCACAAGTAATGACGGTTGCTGCAGAGGGAATAAAAATTGCGAATTACGCAGTGAGTGAAGTGTTACGAGGTTTTTTAGGCGAACAAAGCAAAGTTGCTTTACAGCTAGAGAATAAACTAAACGATTTAGATGCTAAATTGAAAGAGCATGTTTATCAAAACCCTGAGTCACTCACCTTCGATTCTGCCAAGCTACAGACTGAACTAGGCTTCGGCCCAGATTTTGATGCGGAAGTCGATCTTATCGTCTCTGATGTTATGGAAAAAGCGATGGGTGAGTTTTTAGTTCAAATGGGCAGAAGTATGCTGAATGGCGAAGGTTCCATGGAATCGTTCGAACAGCGCATGTCACAAATGGGCGACGACATAGAAAGCAAAGTAGAGAGTCAAACCGATGATATTAAAAAAGAAGCTAAAGTACTTTGCGAAATGTTAACGACGATTGATGTCTCTGAGAGTCATGTCCAGAAAATTAAGGGCCTTGGCAACGTCGATATTGTCTCTAAAAGTAAAAATGCATAAATACCTCATTATTGGACTGGGCTGGCTAGGCGGCCCATTAGCTCTGTATTTTAAAAGTGCCGGACATACTGTTGCCGGCACAACACGTAATGCAGAAAAAGCAAACCTCCTAGAAAGTAAAGGCATTCACACCGTGTTGTTTGACTTATATGAAAATAACATTTCTGACCTTCCTCATGCCCTTTTTGGAGATGCTTATGTAGTAATAAATATTCCGCCAGGGCGCACAAATTTTGAACCTACATTGTTTATCGAGCGTATTCAGCACATTTTTAATTATGCACACCAGCACTCAGCCATGCATATTTGTTTTATTAGCAGCACGTCAGTGTTCGGGGAACTTGAAGGACAAGTAACTAACAACTCTCCTTTAACGCCAAACACAGCGTCAGGGAGTGCGCATGTTGAGTTAGAGCTTTACTTGAAAGATTTAGCGAGTGCATATGATGTTGCCGTTGGTGCAGATATCAGAAGGAATGTGCTTAGCTGCTCTGTACTTCGCCTGGCTGGATTAGTAGGAAAAGACAGACACCCTATCAACACTTTGTCGCAAAAATCAAATATTGCTTTGGGCAAAAACCCGGTTAACCTAGTCCACCAAGAGGATGTCATTCAAGTTATTTCTGCTGTTTTACGGTGTTCCCAAGACAAAGAAAATAAGAAGGGATCCGCAATGGCCACATCCAGTCCATTCGAAAATAATTTCTATGCTGCGAATTTCTGTAGCGTAGAGCACCCAAGTAGGGAGCAATACTATACATGGTGCGCTAAGCAAAAAGGCATGCGCCTTCCGGAGTTTTCGCCTGATATCAGGGAAACAGCCAACGGGAAATGGATTGATGCTGAGAGCACGATAAAACAGCTGGGACTGAAATTACGCTATCCAAGCCCCTATCACATGCTAGAGTGAACAAAAAGGAACTCAGCGTTTTACGGGCGGCAAAGAAAATAATGTCAGTGCAACATACTGGAAATATGATCCCTGTGATATTTTCGCACAAAATCCCCTCGAAGGTGCTGCTGAATTGTATATTTTACAGCAAGATATTGCATTTGAGCTTAACCTTGGCAACTATTTCTTGAACCTTAAAAGCGACAGTATTGAACTTCTTGTTGATGGCAGTGAGCCCGTTTCGGTGTTGGGTCCCGAAATTACGTGGAATGGTCGCGTTCTTTCAGGCGTTTTAAATAATTGGTTTTAATAAACGTCATGTAATCTTGCTCATCTACTAGAGTAAATCCACTGTCTTCAAAATCATTACATTCCATTTGATTTGGAAATGTAAAGTATAAATCGCTTTCCTCTTGAGGATAAGAACGCAGTAATTCACCTTTGCCAAGAGATTCAATAGCAGCCAATATGTCAAGAGCGCCTTGCTTATAGAGCTCGAGTACATGCCACAGATAAGATTTAGCGGAACTACTTGTCATCCTAGACGTTTTGATGATACGACCGGTGTCTATACCGCTATTTTCAATAGTATGTAATGTCGTCCCCACTTCAGAGTCATTATTTTTCAAGGCCCAAAAGGTAGCCATAACCCCTTTATATTTAGGTAATATTCCAGAATGCAGATTCAGCACACCGCATTTAGGGATCTTAATAACAGGCTCTTTTAAAATTTGACCGTAGCGAATGGATACAATAAGGTCCGGCGATAGCCTCGCTAAAACGTCAATTATCTCAGGCGAATTTATCTGGTTTACCTCCCTCAGTTCTGAGCTTAAAAAGCAGTTAAAACCATCAAAAGCCTTATATGCATTTCTAGATGTAGATATTAAAGGGCTGAGAACGTCGTTAAACAAATCTTGTTCGAAGAATTTGAGTGATTTTAATTGCTTCGGCGGAACATTGTTTTTACCAACCTGCGCTGATAGCCAAAGATGAACCTCATTATTTTGTGATACTTCAGGAAGAAGGCGGTTAAGCGCAAAATTACTTGCTAAATCTTTATTAGAAAGAAACAAAATTTTCATTTTTATACCTTTTTATCCACTTAACCTTCCAAAAATTAAGCCAGCGACGAACGCTGGCTTAATTTTATTAACTTGTCGCAAGATAACGCAAGCTTAAATCAAAATAACTGAGTTAGTAAGGAGATACCAAAGTACTTCACCGCCACCGTATTGATAAAAATAACCAATAAAATAACCGGAATAAAGGTACCTACGGAAAGATTCACGTAGCGCTCAAATAAACTATTCTTAAACTTAGGTGCACCTTTATCTAACTCTTCATTCAAGTTATGTTTTTTCCACCGATAAATCACAAAAATACAAATCAAAAAGCCGTTTAGAGGCAATATTGTATCGTAAAACACGTCATAAATGACGGTGAAAAACGAGTTGTCGTTGCCAGCATAAGTTATAAAATTAGTAAAAAATACTGAGTGGCCAAACGATAATGCACACATGATCGAAAATACGATCAACAAAACGCCACAAAGCAATAGCGCTGGTTTTCGCTCCATTCCTTTTTCACTCATTAATGATGCCACTGGCACTTCAAAGATAGACACTAAGGAAGTGATTGCCGCAAAGAAAACCAATAAGAAGAAAATACTAGCAACCATGCTTGCACCGATATAACCAATGCTGGTTTGTAATGCTAAAAATATTTGCGGCAAGAACGAGAAAATCATACTGACCGAAGACTCACTCAACTCTTCTGGATTAATGTCCGGGTTAAACGAAAAGATTGCAGGTAAAATCATCAGGCCCGCGGTAAAAGCGACTGCAGTGTCAGTCAACGCAACTAGCTTTGCAGAGCTAGGGACGTCGGCCTTGCTGTCGATATAGCTGCCATAGGTAATCATAATACCCATACCTAATGAGAGCGAGAAGAAAGCTTGAGAGAGAGCCCCGTTCACCACTGAAGCATCAATTTTAGAGAAATCAGGTACTAGGTAAAACTCAACACCCGCCATCGCATTATCGCGGGTGAGTACGAAAATAACGAGCACAATAAGCATAAAAAATAACGCTGGCATGAGTATTTTTGCGGCTTTTTCGATACCCTGTTTGACCCCACCTTGCAGGATAAGATACACCACCAGCAGCACGCCAATCATATAAGCAAAAATGCTATTACCGCTAATAAAATCGCCGAAAGTTTCGGCTTGAGCAAGCACGTCGAGATTGCCTATTATGGATTGAAACAAATAGCCGAATATCCATACCGTGATGACAAGGTAAAATACAGCAATCATGAAAGGCGTAATAACAGACAACCAACCTGCGATTCTCCAACCACCTGAGCGATTCGATAAATCAGCATACGCACCTAGAGGATCTTTTTGGCTGTTCCTACCAACCGACATCTCAGCAAGCATGACTGGTAAACAAATAAAAACCACAAATATGGCATACATCAATAGGAAAGCACCACCACCGTTTTTGGCAGCACCAACAGGAAAACCAACTAGATTACCAATGCCAACAGCAGAACCTGCAGCAGCAAGAATAAAACCGAGCTTTGAGCCAAATTGCTCTCTTGAACCACTCATCAATAATCCTTTTTTTATTTTTGTTATTTGATGTTGAGCGTTGGATATTAACAGCCCCGCAACAAAAAGTCTTGAGCTTAACGCAATAAAAAAGCCGATAAAAATCTACTTTTAAAGAAACATCAAAATAAGCGGGAACACTTACCAAGCGATAGTTTCCCCTTTCCAATCTAAGTAATATGGACTTTGTTCTGGATTTAAATCAGTGCAAATAGAAAGAAGTTGTTGAACAGTGAATTGCGGTGTAAATAGCTTCTCCGGTTTTACGTTCGCCTGAAATGGTTTTGATAGTCCGGTGTCGACGGTGCCGGGGTGATAACACATTAAACTGACGTTGGGCGCTCTGCGTTTGTATTCTACTGCTGCCGTTTTCAAAAGCATGTTAAGCGCAGCCTTTGATGCTCTATAACCGTACCACCCACCTAATTCATTTTCACTTATACTGCCAACACGCGCGCTGAAGAACACTATATTGGCACCTTGCTTATCAACAACCTTAATGAGATTCTGTAGCCAAATCGCAGGCAATATGCTGTTTATTCTAAAATACTCTGCTAATTGAGTTTCCTGCATATCTTCTAAGCGTTTCTCTGGTTTTAGCTTTACTATTTCGGGAATGCTTTGTGTATTTGCTTCTTGATGCAAGATTCCGGTGGTACAAATAACTAAGCTTAGTTTTACACCTTTATCCTTTAACTGATCAATAAAGAACTTCACCGCCACTTCATCTGCAGTATCCATTACCTGGTGGACCAGTTTTGTGTTGGCACTGTCAGCATTAGTATCGTATGTGCGCTCCCCGCGGGAAAGCGTATAGATTGTGTCAAATTGTTGTTGTGCACTTGCCTGACTGACCACTTCTTTTCCGATACCGCCATTTACGCCGATGATCAGTGCGTATTTTTTTTCGCCTTTTGTTTGCTGCATAGTGCTCCCGCCTAATGTGTTCGATATTGTCGTTGCTTAACTAACCCATAAAATATTTTGTCGTTTTACATCAAGTTTTTATCTGACTCTTTTTTACAAGCTGAACGGCTGATAAAGCCAAGCTATTTCATATTACACCGATTGCTCTCGCATCTGTCTTTACCCGTTAACCAATAAGAAATTTTGTATCGATGCTTTGCAAATACCAGATAGAGTTTATCTGCAAACCAGCTAATCACAGGCCACCTCAGTGGTGCATACAACCAAGTTACCCCCACCAAACTCCAAGCTTTGTGGGTAACATCCAAACCTGTGATAATACTACCGTCTTCTAATTGCGCGTGTATGCGAGCGTTTAATTCATCCAAACTTAAGTGCGGATAGCGCGATGAGAAGTCTGGAAGCGAAATGTCTTCGAATACAATATTATTGTCTTTATCACGTTTCATTAAATGCGTGATTTCTTTTTCGCACAATGGACAAAGACCATCATAAAATAGCGTAAATGCCATACTTACCTCGCTTGTCTAAATATATAATGTGTATACGTGAATATATTCAGAATAGATGACTTGAAATTTGGTCTAGTTAGTCGCATTTCATATACCATGTTAATAAATGACACAGCTAATAGGACAAAATATGAATTCGCAAACGATAACGTTGGGTGGCGGTTGTTTTTGGTGTTTAGAAACAGCAATGAACACCGTTGAAGGGGTAACATCAGCCTATTCTGGATATGCTAATGGCCACGCTAACAATCCGAGTTACGAAGCCGTATGCACGGG
Source organism: Glaciecola sp. (assembly GCA_965660625.1). GTDB lineage: Bacteria > Pseudomonadota > Gammaproteobacteria > Enterobacterales > Alteromonadaceae > Glaciecola. The sequence goes on from CBFIAR010000018.1 coordinate 27,364, forward strand.
ACAAACAGGTCACACCGAAGTAGTGCAGGTTACTTTTGACACTGATAAACTGTCGCTACGCGAAGTATTGGAAATTTTCTTTGCCCTGCATAACCCAACGCAGTTAAATCGCCAAGGAAACGATACTGGTACACAGTATCGAAGTGGTATTTATTATCACAATAACGCGCAAAAAATAGCGGCTGAAGAGATTGTTAAGGAAATCGAAGCAACTGAAATCTGGCCTGACCCGGTTGTGACAGAAATTTTGCCTTTGGAGAATTATTTCCAAGCTGAAGATTATCATCAAGACTATTTTAGGAATAATCCACAGAATCAATACTGTAATATGGTTGTAGCGCCTAAATTAGCAAAATTTAAGAAAACCTTTGTTAGCAAGCTAAAAAAATCATAGAAAAGATAACAAAAAGAAATGCCAATCAAAGTCAGCCATGTTTGTTTTCAGCAGTATTCCCTGACAAACCTGGCTGCATCAAAGCTAATGAAAAATAGCGCTTAAACTATTCGAACCATGCATCATCAATTTTCATTTTAAACAATAATGGCGCCATTTGCTGATATCTATATTCGTCGCTTTTGCAAACCACATTTTTAAGGTAATTTATTTTCCACGGATCATTGACCATCCACACGTGATTATCAACAACAGCGACGCCTTCAATAGACGCATTGTCCATCGGGTGCATTGCCTCGCAAGCAGCATCACTGGAGGGTGCAAAAAAAGCCAGTTTTATACGTTTAGTTGGCTTGTGCTTGGCTAAATCGACAACCCAAAGTTCATTGTCATTGCGCGCCGCCGCCAATAAATAACCAGCGCTATCTGCTGTCGGATAAAACACATCCATCCCATTTATAGGATGATTTCCTTGTTCAAAAGTAGGTAACAATAACTCACTGTCCTTGACGACTGCAAAACCAGGGGTCTGCCAAAACTTATCGTCAAGCTTCACTTCAAAAACCCGAGGCTGTTTATTGGCGTCCTTTTCCAAGCCTAGCAACAATCGATTATCTCTAGTGAAAGTGAGGCCTTCTATACCATCATTCGGTGAATCACCTACTTCAGCTGAAATTGGAAATTGAATAGGACGCACGTGCGTTACTTCAATATTTTCATCCTTTAACTGCAAACGAACCAACAACGTTGGATAAAAAGTCGAACCGGTGTTGCCAAACTGTTGTTGGCAAGTTTCACTCAATTGCTTAGAACGACTCGCGTCTTCAGTAACAAAAATCCAAGTGCCATCCTCGCTAGGTATCGGTGCGAGCCCTTCATAATCAGGTTTATCAACAAGGTAGTCATAAAAACAGCTATTTCTAACTGTATCGCTGAATTCCGTTGGCCCAAATTTATTTATTATTTGGCTGTCATCAAGTGAGATTTTGTGGAGCCTTTTTACTTGGCTAGCATGAGCACTTGCATCAGAAAGGGAATACAAATAGCCCTTGTGATATTTCAATCCTGATGTTTGTGGATCTATCATCACGCCTGCATCAAGATCGATAATCCAACTACCGGCTAGTGGCACAGCATTTGTACCGTGACTCTCAACAATAGCACCCGTTCTATTTTGATCTGGCGTGCAGCTAACACAGAAAGTTACAATTGATGAGATGACAAATATCGCCACGAGCTTTTTCATTCGATATCCTTGGATGGTATATATATCATTAGTGTTAGTAACAGAAGCTAGCGAGTATACATGTTGTCTGTAAACTTATTGATGACAACATTCGTATATATTGCAAATAATATCGCCTGCTTAACAATAAAACCAGCGCATCGTTAAGAATAAGAGTGGTTATGCTGGCGAGAATTTTAAAACGATGTCCAAAAGGAGCAGAGAACACATTGGCACCATCACTCCCCATGGTCATAGCGGGCCCTATTTTACGGCACACTGACAACCAGCGTATTGTTTGGTGGTTAGCAAGCTCGGCTGCAATTGATATAATCCCCGTCTTATACGACACGCATGGCAATGCCGTTGACGTAAAGCATGCAAAAGCAAAACAAGAAACATTTTGCGTTGGCCAGCGCGCTTTCATTCAATTGATAAGCTTAGAATCAATCTCAAATGAGCCCTTGATTACATCAGGAGTGCTATATCACTACGATTTATTGAGTAGTCTGCAAAGTAGCCTCGATAACAATTCAGGTAAGCAGACTGCTAGCACTGAAGAAACTGACCTTCAAAGTATTCTAAAAGAAATTTCTCATTTAGTTTACGAAGGACATGCACTTCCTAATTTTCGATTCAATCAACACTTAACTAAAGTGGCTCAAGGTTCCTGCCGCAAACCACATTTTCATGGTCAAGATGCTTTACCGCAGCTAGACAATTTAGTCGCTGATGAATTAGCAAATAAAGATAATTCATCGAAAACGAGCAAGAGCAAAATCATAAACCGGCCTGACCTGATGTTGATGACTGGTGATCAAGTTTATATCGATGATGTCTCAGGACCAATGCTAAACGCAGTGCACCAAGTGGTTAAGTTATTAGGACTTCACAATGAGCATTTTGAAGGCGCAACGTTCGATGACCTAGTAGAGTTAATGTCACATGAACATAGCTTTTATCAACGAGAGCTATTGCTGCCTAAGGTCGAAGCTAACGACAAGCTGAGCAAAACGTTTTTTGGCGCTAAACGTAAACCCGTATTCACATCGGTAAATGCCAAGAATCATCTTATTGCACTGAGTGAAATGGTTGCGATGTACCTATTAAGTTGGGCGCCAACACTCTGGCAATTTGTTGATTTAAAAAAACACGGATTGAGCGAATCAAACCAAAAGATATACGAAAAAGAGAGGCTGCGCATAGCATCATTTCAAGCAGGTTTAGCGAAGGTTCACAGGGCTCTTGCTCATGTGCCAAGCTATATGATGTTCGATGACCATGACGTTACCGATGATTGGAATTTAACCACAGGCTGGGAGCAGCAAGTTTACGGCCATCCCTTTTCTAAGCGCATTATTGGAAATGCGATGAGCGCGTATTTTTTATGCCAAGGCTGTGGCAATCCAAGAGTCAAACTAGAGTCGCTATTTAACGAATTCAGTAGTGAATTATCCATCAACTTGGCAAAAGTGACATCTGGTGATGCAGAGGGTACTGCGACATATGGCGATTCACACAATAAACTCATTGAAACCTTGTTTCATTTTGATCAATGGCACTATGAGCTGGCAACGCAACCTCCCGTGCATGTGCTCGATACCAGAACCCAACGTTGGCGCTCAGAATCGTCTATGAATAAGCCATCAGGGTTAATGGATTGGGAAGCGTTGTGTGAGCTTCAGCAATCTATTATGGGCAAAGAATCCGTTATTATGGTGTCCCCTGCACCGATATACGGTGTAAAGTTTATAGAAATGGTGCAGCGCCTGTGCACTTTTTTTGGTGCCGCGCTAGTTGTTGACGCTGAAAACTGGATGGCTCATAGAGGAACGGCCAGTGTGATTTTGAACATATTCAGACACATTAAAACCCCACCAAATTTTATTATACTGTCGGGAGACGTGCACTATTCTTTTGTGTACGATGTGAGCCTACGTTTTCGTCGCAATAGTCCACATATAACCCAATTCACAAGCAGTGGACTGCATAACGAATTTCCACCTGGGCTCCTAAAATGGTTCGACCGGCTAAATAGATGGTTCTATGGTCCTCGTTCACCACTCAACTGGCTAACAAAGCGCCGAAACATGTCCGTTAAACAACGCGAACCGAGTAATCACAACGGGACGCTGGTCAATAACTGTAACATCGGAGTATTAACCTTGAATGATGACGCGAGTGAGGTAGACTGCGCACTGTTATGCAGTGATGGCGAATACGTCAATTTTTCAAAAGCCAAATCGCGGTTCATAAAGTATTCACGAGCAGGTTCCAACACACACGCCGAGGCAGAGTAAAAGTAATGAGTTCAGCACAAAAAGAAATCGCCATTTTTTATGGCTCAACCACCTGCTATACAGAAATGGCCAGTGAAAAAATACACGCTGAATTGGAGTCTATTGCAAATCAACAAGGGATCCAAGTCAAGATAAGTATGTTCGATATTAAAGAGCACGAACTGGAAAAGTCCACACATTACGATCTGGTACTATACGGCATATCAACTTGGGATTTCGGTGAATTACAAGAAGACTGGGAGTCAAGCTGGGATGATATAAAAGCATTAGAATTATCAGGTAAAACCGTCGCACTCTTTGGATTAGGCGATCAGTTGGGATATGCAGATTGGTTTCAAGATGCTTTAGGAATGTTGCATGACGAATTAATCATTTTGGATTGCGACGTCATCGGCTATTGGCCAAATCAAGGATATGAATTTACCGCGTCAAAAGCACTTACAGAAGATGGCGATTTTTTTGTTGGTTTGTCGTTAGACGATGAGAACCAATACGAGCAAACTGAAGAACGCGTGAAACAGTGGTGTGCGCAGATTATCGAAGAGTGGACAGCCGCTTAGCTTCTCTAGCTAAAGCAGGCCTTTAATATATCCACTCTTTAATTTGTTCGCGTGCTTACATTGATAAAACAGCAAGCCTAAGCTTGCTGGTCTGGATCGAGAATTCTAACTTCACGCTGAGGGAATGGAATTTCAATACCGTGCTCTCTGAGTGTCTCGAGAATAGTCAGCATTAGATCACCGCCAACGCGGTTTTTACCATCATCAATACCAATTATCCAAAACTCCACGAACATGTTAATACCAGAATCACCGAAGCTATCTATTTCACAATCTGGACGTTCTTCAAAAGGAACATCATCGCCACTCAAAACCTGAGGATGCTCCGCAACAGCAAGCTTTATAAATTCAACCATACTGCGAACATCCGTAGCATAAGGTACTGAAAAATCGACGCGATATCGCTGTTTCGGATCTTTATGCGTCCAGTTGACTAAAAAATCTGAGATGAATTTTTCATTTGGAACTAGGATATCCTTACCATCATAGGTTTCTAACACTGCGTAACGCATTTTAAATTCGCGCACAAACCCTTTTTGACCATCACTCAACTCAACAAAATCACCGACGGTTAGAGAGCGGTCAAGAAGGATAATAATGCCCGATATGAAGTTCGATGCGATGGACTGCAATCCTAAGCCAATGCCAACACCGACAGCACCGCCAAACACAGCAAGCGTTGTTAGATTGATACCCATTACATTTAGTAACAACAAAACAATGACGCAAAATAGGGTTACTTCAAATAATTTTGAAAAAACTTCCTTTGTTGGAATATCTAAACTTTCTTGACGTTTAATAATAGCTTTTCCAAAACTATTGGACACGCGACCGAGCCAAAACAAAAAGCCACCAAACACCAATGCTCTAACGATGCCATAAACAGATATGTCGACGTTCCCGACGCTAATTGACATCTCCTCTAATGCTTTAATAATACCTGGTAAAAGTCCCACCAGATGTAAAAATAATATGGGTAAACCAATCCAGCGGAATAGCGTCGTCGCGTAATGATGAGTAACGAACGCACGAATGATTGAGCTAAAGAACAATAAGACTGCAATGGACAGTGCGACTTGAATTACCCAAGGGGTATATTCGAGATTCTCGCCGGCCTTACGCGATAATTGCAAAAGCAATATTGCAATAAGCGGAAACAATACGCCCCCAATTCTAAAGGCGAATTTACGTAGCGGATGCGCAACTTCGTCAGGCTCGTTGTGCGTTAAGCCAATGCTATGGCGTATTTTATAAGCAACTACAAACGCAATACTATAAATGACCACAAGCATAGCTAACTGCACGTAAGTTTGAGTGCTCGTTATTAGCTCCAAGCCTTTATCAAGATTGTCGTTAATCGCGCTCAAGATCGATGAAAAATCGATAGCGATGTCTCCTTTTAAATATTGCTCGACATGAATCGAGTGCAGAACTCGTATAAAGCAATGCTTGCACAAGAATGCATGCATGCCAATGTATTTCTATACTTGGAATCAGAATAAGGGATAAAAAAGTGATAACCTTTGCACATTTAGCGTATATAGACTTTACACGCACAATTAACGCCAATTGAGAACGATGCATTCACGACAATCGAAACATGACAATTCAAACAGAGAGAAAGGCCGTTTGCATAACCAATTCTATCGCAACGGAGATGAACATCGCGCTGGTGCAGACGTAAGTTTTCAAGATGTGCTGCGCCTTTTCCGTTTTCGCTCAATTGAAGTAGGTAAATGGGTAAGCGAAGAAGAAAAGCGAATAGCCGCAAATCTGTTTTTTGATGCGCTCTGCGACTTAATGGATATACTCAAGGTGCCAGAAAACGTCATTTCACTGAATGGTACATTGTCACTTGGCTTTGGGGTTGGTGGTCAGAAACATGCGAGCGCACATTATAACAGCGCCAAGAAACAACTCGCACTGGCAAAGAATGCCGGTGCAGGCGCGCTAGCCCACGAATGGTTCCATGCGTTTGATCACTACATTGCGAGTAAGATGTATGACGTATCAGGTAGCAATCTGTTTGCTTCAGAAATTTGGCTAAATGAAAATGCTCAAATGAAACCTCATCCCTTAAATAGTCAACTCGCTCTTTACTTCGAAACTACTTTTTTAGAAAACGGTACTAGCTTACCAAGTGAACTCATGCAAAAAAGTATACTCGTCGACCAAGAACTCAAAAGTTTCTACTATGCTCGACCGCAAGAAATCGCAGCTCGCGCTTTTGAGGCATGTATTCAGAATCATCACATTAAAAATACGTTTTTGGTTCAGGGAACCAAGCAAAGTGCTGAGGCGAAGTTAGGTATTTATCCAAGGGCATATCAATTGACTGCTATCGCAAACGAAATGGCAACTTATTTCAATTGGTTAGGTAAAGCCCTTGAGCATGACCACACCGACGAGTAAATATTCAATATGCAGCAATTTAGTGACATATACAGAGGCGTCAAACGTTTCCGTTTAATAAAGCTAACAAACCTTGTTTATTATGTTCAAAGACTTTTCCTTGAATACTCGTTTGGTTCGACTTACAGTCGGGATATTATCGGTTCCGCTATGGGAAATTGGGCGAGTTTTAAAAATTCTAAAGTTTAAAAAACTCAAAACGATAACAATGTAGTTAAGTTGCGTTACTTGAAACCGTATAAATAATGTAAACGCGAACATCAATCAAACACAATTGTCACGCTCAGGCAGTTTAGCACTGCCATTTAGCTTGCTGTGAAATATGTGATACTTGAAAGAGTCAGTAGTATGAAAATAAAACAAAAAGTCACCATTGCAACCATTATCGTAGTGTTAGTCCCTCTTTTAGTCTCCACTATACTAACCAATTATATCGCTTCTGATAAATCGTATGATGCATTAAACGAACTGACCGAACAACGCTTAATAGCGCTGAAAGATACAAAAACCGAACAAATTGAAGATTACTTTTCGACCATCAACAAACAACTTTTGAATTTAGCGGGTTCTGGCATTGTTGCCCAAGCCTTGGGGGATTTCTCAGCAGCATCAAAGACCTATGCGAGTGACACAAATCAAACAAATATTCAACGCCTAAAGCGTTCTGCTAAGGACTATTACGATACCCAATTCACTGAGCGTTATCTTGAATTGAACGCAGAAAAACCACCAGAAAGTTCAGATATTATTGTTGATAAACTCAATATAAATGGGCTGGCGTTACAAGAAAAGTTTATTGTTGAAAACCCGGCACCCTTGGGCAATAAAGACGCCCTCATAAACAGTAAAGATGGATCAGACTATGCTAAGCACCATGCCAAATATCATCCTTTTTTGAAAGATTTTTTGGAACGATTCGAATACTACGATATTTTCTTAGTTGAGGCCAGTTCAGGCATGGTTGTATATAGCGTGTTCAAAGAACTGGATTATGCAAGCTCACTAATCGATGGGCCTTATGCTAATAGCGGACTGGGGAAGGCATTTAAGCGCGCGATAAATCTTAACGACGGTGAAGAATTTGCACTGGCAGACTTTGAACCTTACTTACCTTCTTATGAAAGCCCTGCAAGCTTTATTGCCGCCCCCATAGAAGTTGATGGGCAGATTGAGGGAGTATTGATATTCCAAATGCCGGTTGGCCGCATCAATGAAATTATGACCTTCAAACAAAAATGGAAGGATATAGGGCTGGGCCAGTCTGGAGAAATCTATATTGTTGGCCCTGATAAGCTATTGCGCAGTGAAAGTCGTCGCTTAAAAGAAGCAAAGTCAACCTATCTACAAGAGCTTAAAGACACAAGAACGCTAGATGAAAAAGAAATAAGTTTGATTGACTTGAAAGACTCTGATTTGGGTATTTTACCAATCGATACTGCCAGCAGCACAATGGCACTAGCAGGTAAAACAGGCTTTAACATTATTCGCGACTATCGTAATGTGGAAGTGTTATCAGCATTCGCACCATTAAATATTAAAGGCTTGAACTGGGCGATCATAGCCCAAATAGACGAAATTGAGGCCTTCAATGCAGCAAGTAGCTTATCTGATGCATTATGGTTATCTGGACTCATCATACTCACCATTGCAGCTTTAGCAGCTAGCATCATCGCGGTCAAAGCAGCAGGAGTAATTGCAACACCAATACTAAAAATATCTCAATTTATTACGAGTGTGTCGCAAGAATTTGATTTGACAAAGAGAATGTACATGAAACGCGATGATGAAATTGGGGATGCATCAAATGCGCTAAATGACCTGTTGCAGACATTACAGGAAACGATGAATAGGGTCAGCAATGCTAGCACTGAAATTGCAGCAGCTGCAGAACAGACCTCAGCGATTACAAAAGTCACTAGCATTGCGGTAGATAAGCAACAGAGAGAAACAACCCAAGTAGCAGCAACAATGCATCAGATGACGTCAACAGTGCATGAAGTTACAGAAAATACCAAACAGACTTCTTTTGCAACAAACCAAGCAAAAAACGAAGTGACAAATGGTATCGTTTATATGGACAAATTAACTGCCATCGTCGTTGAACTGGAAAGTGTAACAACCGAGGCAATGGAATCGATCAAACAGCTCAAAACATTTAGTATAGATATCTCAAGTGTGCTAACTGTTATCAATAGCATTGCCGAACAAACTAATTTGCTGGCTTTGAATGCTGCTATTGAGGCCGCGCGAGCAGGTGAACATGGTCGTGGTTTTGCCGTTGTAGCAGACGAGGTTAGAACATTGGCAACGCGTACAAGTGCATCTGTAGGTGAAATATCTAATACGATAGAGAAATTACAACTAGGCTCAAATAACGCGGTTAATGCCATGGAAAAAAGCCAAGATAAGGTCAATGATGCAGTTAAACAAGGCGACTTAACGAAAGTCTCACTCAATAGTGTTGCCGACGTTATTGCTAAAATTAGTCATATGAGCCTACAAATAGCAGCGGCGTCGGAGCAACAAAGTGCGGTAACCAATGGTATTAATGACAGTATCCATTCGATTAATGAAATGAGCAATCAAACGGCAGATGGCGCCACGCAAAATGCAGAAGCAAGTAACGAATTAGCACGTTTAGCAATAAATCTTGATGACTTGGTTAAGCAATTTAAATTGTCATAAAAGCTCGAGGCATCGTAGCGTTGATAAAATGAGATGCTGCCGGTTTTTAATTCAAGGCAATAAATACAGTGCTGATGCCAATATCGGAGACTATATGAGCGCCTCTCCATCGGCAGCGATAACAGATGAAATGGCAACTTATTTCAATTGATTGGGTAAATCTCTTGATCATAACTCCGCTGACGCGTAAAGTTGTGCGCGAAAAGTTTAATGAACGACTCATTTTCACTAAACAAGCGCTGAGAAGAAAAATAAATAAGGGTGTATTCGCATATTTCTGTTGAATTCGTTTACAAAACTCTATGCTTTTTCTATTAAGGCATTATACTGTGAAACAGAGCGAGAAAGCAGAATTAGAAGGACTGAGTGTAAAAATGAAAAGAAAAAAACATACATCCGGTGATGAGGATGCAGCAGTAGACATGACACCAATGCTGGATATTGTCTTTATTATGTTGATATTCTTCATCGTGACAACGACCTTCTCATCAGAGAAAGGCTTAGAGCCTACGCGTCCACCTGAGAGCGATAGTCCTCCACCACCGAATAGTAAGTCATTATCAATAAGGATTGACGATTCAGGTCAAATACTGATGAACGGTCGTATTGTCGATATCCGCCGTGTTGTTGCAAATGCACAAACCTATTTAGCAAATAACGATACTGACTCTGCAGCAATTCAAGCGAGTGAAAACACTGAGCATGGCGTTGTTGTCAGCGTTATGGACCAAGTCAAATTAGCGGGTATAAGCAAAATATCAGTATTGGTAAAGGAAAAGTAACGCAGTTACCAAACAGAATGCGAAAACGCTGCTTAGTGCAGCGTTTTTTTTTGCTCTGTTTTATTCTAGGCGTCAATTAATCAGCTATTTGCATTGGGATGTGAGGGTCTCATCCCACATACGGCATACGGCATCAATGTGCCATGATTGTGTTTGACAAAACATGAAAAACGGGAGAAGACCAAGATAGATATTACAACAACCCGATTGGACATAACCAATTAGTCTTTTAGTAACACACTCTTTTGTGCCGAAGAATCTTTATAGAGTGTATAAAATATACTGCACAAGTTAGTTATATTAAATACTGTACCGAATATACTGCCAACCATCACTGCGTAAAGTAAGCCCAGTACTTCGGCGAAAATAAACCACTGACGGATCATTTTTGCACTTGTCAGCGTAATTGAACCTACCGTAAATATGAGTGACGAGGCATAGGCAATCACAATCGTCCAGCTATGATTTAACCAAAGCAACTCATAAAAGAAAAAGCAAATATTGGCAGTAACGAAAGTAAATAAGACAGGTAGTCCACGATACTTCATAGCAACAATATTACGAATACTGGCCAGCATGCATCCAACACCTGCAGCCATTGCGCCAAGCAAGAAAAAGTGAATGCTAACGCTCAATAAGGCGATAGATGTAATGAAGCGATATCGATTAATATCACTTTGTCGGTATCCAATGAAATTAAAAACGACGGCTATTGCGCCAAAAACTTCAGCTACTGGTAGCATGTGTTCTCCGTAAATTACTTGTTAGCGGCTTTCTGCCGGCTAATAAGCGACAGTGGCAGTAAATTGCAGAAACACCGCTAAAAGTAATCTTAAGGCGCACAACACGCTATTGAAATGAAGACTGGGTCTCAAACCACTGGTCGTATGAAAGCACAATATGTTCATCAATATAATCGGCTGGATAAGCAAATAATCCAAACTGATTGCCTTTATGATGCGATATCACTACCGCCAGCTTGGGCATCTCAGACATGTTTTGATGAAAAGGATCCCAAAGCGGGATTAGATACTTGTCGACACGGATCAGAGGCACGTTGACACCATTGATCAGCTTCCATTCATCAGCGACTGGATTGGGAATGCATGCATACACGCAATGAAAAGGGATTTTAATTTGCACCCCATCCCACCAGAACTGTTCAATTCTTATATTTTCTATCAGTGTTTCAACATCTGTTGGAATAGCTGTAGCCATAATGAATTGCCTCTTAAAACTTCATGAAGGAACATACTCAGTATGTCCCTATTTAGCTTATCGATGCAAATTAAGATTAACTTTAGCTAAAAATCGGCGCGAGTATAGTAATTATGCCCCTCTATCGCCAGTCCTATCTCAGAAAATTTGCAGCTGAATCATCTGATAGGCCACTTGCTGAGCGCTCACTGGTCGATATTTAGAGAAAGGACCAAACATAAGGGGCGACAACACATTCATGATGGCGATACCCCAACTTTCGCCTGCGCGCTTTTCTTTGCGCTGGCCTAGTAATAGACTAGGTCGCACGGCAGCGGCATTATCAAGCTGTGGCATGTTAAGAATTGCATTTTCTAATTCTCCTTTTACTTTTAAATAAAAGTTTTTACTCTTCGCGTTTGCGCCAACAGAAGAAATCCAAACAAAGCTTTTAGCTCGCTGTGCCCTCGTCAATTGAGCTGCGACATGCACAAATTGAAAATCGACACGGCGGAAGTTTGACTGTGAACCTGCTTGTTTAATTGTCGTGCCTAAACAACAAAAAACATGTTCAACTGAAAAGTAGCCCTGATAGTCCTGTAACTCGTCAAAGTCGATCACAATAGCTTGTATTTTATTCAATGGATCATGGTACTGCGCTTTTGATAGAGGAGAGCGCACCAAACAGGTTACCTGGGAGTATCGATCATCCTGGCATAGTTGATTCACCAGCGCTTTGCCAACTAAACCTGACGCGCCAAGCACCAATGCTTTGTATTTTTCAGTCATATTTTACCTAGGTTGTGATACTCTTTTGCGTTATTCAAACAATAACAATGTGAACGACGAACAATTCATTATGAACAGACTAATCATTACTTTAGCTTGCGCATTTGGGTTCAGCTTAACCTCAAATGTAAATGCAGAAACGCTCAGCATTGAGCGTATCCATCAGTCGCCTTCTTTATCAGGTAGCACGCCAAAGGGCATTCAAGTATCACCAGATGGTCAGCGAGTGACTTTTCTGAAAGGAAAAGAAGCTGACTACGATCGATATGATCTATGGGAATATCACATTCCTACAGGTAAAACACAAATTCTATTTGACTCGGACGACCTCCATACCGGGCCAGAAGTCTTATCCAACGAAGAAAAAGCACGCCGCGAACGGATGCGTGTGTATGGCAGCGGCATTATTACTTACGATTGGTCGAGTGACGGTAGCGCCTTACTATTCCCTCTGGCTGGAGACGTTTATTACTTTAAAATTGGCGATAGAAAAGCCAAACGATTATTGGAAACGGACGCGTTTGAAACTGACATTAGGTTTTCACCCAAAGGGACTTTTATTTCCTACATTCGTGAGCAAAATTTATATGTGATGAACATAGCCAGTGGAAAAGAACAGGCCATTACAAGCAAAGGTGGAGGCAACATTAAATACGCAATGGCGGAATTTGTCGCGCAGGAAGAAATGGGTCGAATGACTGGCTACTGGTGGTCAGACGACGAGAAGCATATCGCTTTTACTAAAGTTGATGAAAGCCCCGTTGACAAAATTGTGCGCTCAGAAATCTATGCCGATTCGATCAGTACTATAGAGCAGAAGTATCCCAAGGCTGGCACTAATAACGTGCATATTGAATTGGCTGTCGCCAACCTCGATAGCGGCAAAGTTCGATGGGTAGACCTAGGTGAAAACAAAGATATATATTTAGCTCGCGCTAATTGGATGAATGAATCCACATTGACTTACCAGACGCAATCTCGTGATCAGCAAATACTAAACTTAAACGCACTCAATATTGCGAGCGGCGAGCACACGGCGCTATTGCAAGAAACCAGCAACACTTGGCTTAACTTACATTTCGATTTGCGCTTTTTAGCCGACCACAAGCATTTTGTTTGGGCCTCTGAACGCGATGGTTTTAAACATCTCTACTTGTATCGCAATAGTGGTGAACTCGTTCGACAAATCACCCAAGGTGACTGGGTTGTTGAAAGCATCAAAGCCATCGATGAAAAGAAAGGGCTTATCTACTTTCAAGGGCGCAAAGATACAGTACTGGAAAGTCATATTTACTCAGTGCCACTTGATGGCAGTAACATAAGTCGACTAAGCGAAGCGAATCGATTCCATAATGCGACATTCAGTTCTGACGCTTCAGTATATGTGGATTCACATTCCACTGCTAACTCCCCTGCACAAGTGAGCTTACATAAAGCCGATGGCAGCATGATCACCTGGCTTGAAGAAAACAAGGTAGATGAAAACCACCCCTTACATGCATATACTGATAGCTGGGTTAGGCCGGAATTTGGCAAGATAAAAGCACAAGATGGCACGGATCTGCACTATCGTCTTTATAAGCCCACCGAATTGAAAGGCAAACATCCTGTTATCGTCTATTTGTATGGTGGTCCACACGCTCAAACAGTAACCAACAGCTGGGGCGGTAATCGTGGTTTATTAATGCAGCACTGGGTAAACAAAGGTTATGTGGTGTTTACTCTGGATAATCGTGGGTCTTATAACCGAGGCAAAGCCTTCGAAGATCCATTATCCAAGAAAATGGGCTTTGTTGAAGTTGAAGACCAAGTAGCAGGCGTCAAGTTTTTGCGTACTTTGGATTTCGTTGACCCAGCAAGAATTGGTGTGCACGGACACAGCTACGGTGGCTACATGACGTTGATGGCAATGTTCAAGGCCGGTGACTACTTTGCAGCAGGTGTCTCAGGTGCCCCAGTGACCGATTGGCGTTTGTATGATACACACTATACGGAACGTTATATGGGTAACCCAAAGACAGATGAGCAAGCGTATACTGACTCATCCGTATTTCCATACGCCAAAGACCTCAAAGGTAATTTACTTATTTATCATGGTATGGCCGACGATAATGTATTGTTCACTCACAGCACTATGCTATACAAACATTTGCAAGACTTAGCATTGCCGTTTGAGGTTATGGATTACCCCGGTAAGAAACATAGTATTCGAGGTAAAAACACCGGAATTCATCTGTATAAGACAATCACTAATTTCTTTGACAAACATTTAAAAGCAATAAAAGCGCTCAAGTAATCGCATTAACTGTTCCTTCATGTTTATAGTAGATATATATGAAGGACGTTTTATTTACGCATTTAGTGGCTCTGCATTTTTATGCTAAAGCTTCATATCAAAACAGGATGCGTTTAAACTAGGCTTAAAAGCAAAATAAATTGTGAAACGCATTAGTGTTTTTGTAAAAGGATCTTTTTAGATGGTAACGATAGCTGACATAGAAGCGGCACAAAAACGTATTAGTAGTATTGTTAAGCAAACACCAATATTTGAGTCGCGTTTGCTCAATCATTGGCTCGGTCATAAAATTTATTTTAAAGCTGAATGTTTGCAGCGAACCGGAGCGTTCAAATTACGTGGAGCAACCAACATATTAGCTAAACTGCACGAGCAAGGAGCACTTCCTCAACGTGTTATCGCCAATTCATCAGGCAATCATGCGCAAGCCGTTGCCTTTGCATGTGGGCAATTTGGAATTCCTGTTTCGATATACTGTGCAGATACTATTTCCCCCATTAAAGCTGCGGCAACTGAGTTCTATGGCGCACAAATAAATAGATTTGCAAGCAGAGAAGAAGCGGACGCTGCGGTGGAAAAAGCGGCTCATGAAGAAGGAACGCTGTGGATCCCGCCTTTCAATCATCCTGACATTATTGCAGGCCAAGGCACAGTCACCTTGGAGGCTCTTGAGCAATTAGTAGAGACTGGTGTAGAGCCAGATGGTATTTTTGCACCCTGTGGTGGTGGCGGTCTGCTATCTGGCGCCATTATTGCGACGAAAGCGCGCTTACCAAATGCTCAAGTTGTGGGTGCTGAACCTTTAAATGCGAATGATGCTGCTCGAAGCTTACAAAGCGGAAAAATCGAGCGCCTTGATGGTGCGCCCGATACTTTGGCTGACGGCGCTGCTACCCCAGCTATTGGCAATCATACTTTCGACATATTAAAAACGATTGATGACTTTTACGAAGTAGACGAACAACAGATTGCCTATTGGACACAATGGTTGCACCATTTATTGAAATTACACATAGAACCAACCTGTGCGATGAGTATGGCTGCAGTTGCTGCTTGGTTGAGTGATAAACCTGCCAACCAGAAGGTGCTAGTGATATTATCCGGGGGGAATATTAGCCAAGCATCAATGCAAAAAATATGGCAGCAAGACTACCTAACTCAGCCCCCAATAATGAATCCAGAAGCTTAACTCGTTTTACACAAACAACATTGACATCAAAAGGAATGTAAATGACATCAAGACTTAAAACACGGCTTAGGACAAGCACGCTGATACTCGCGTTATTTTCCACATCAGCCTTCTCACTTACGTTTATTGAGAACGTAAAAGGCTATACCTTAAATCATCAAGGAAAATTAATCACCTTTACCAATATTGCGTTTGAAGACGAAGTTATTATCGGCATGAACCTGAGCCAAGAACCCAACGGAATTGTCACAAAAATAGACGGTAAAGGCCGCGTTATGTTACCGGGCTTAATTGATGCTCATGGGCATATTTTGGGATTGGGGCAGAACCTACTCGAAATTGATTTACGCGGAAGCGTGAGTGAAGAAGATTCAGTTAAAAGAGTTATAGAGTTTGTAAGTGCTCACGCTACACCTACTGACAGCACAAAACATAACACCACACAGTGGCTCATTGGCAGAGGCTGGAATCAGGTGTTATGGCCAAGTAATGCATTTCCAAGTAAAGAAAGTTTAGACGCGGTGCTAAAGGATCGTCCCGTTGTGTTAGCGAGGGTTGATGGGCATGCCGTATGGGTAAATAGCGCCGCCTTGAAGTTAGCGGGGATTGACGCCAATACACCCTCACCTGCTGGCGGCGAAATAGTGAAAGATAAATATGGTCAACCAACCGGCGTGCTAATCGATAACGCCGAATCTTTGGTGACGAAATTAATCCCACCGGCAGATGCGAACCAGCTATCTCAACAACTTACCGCAGCATCCGAGCATTTGCTCTCACTGGGCATTACTAGCGTGCATGACGCAGGCATCAGTAAGCAAGTGTATGATTTTTATCAACAGCAGGCCAAATCCGGAGAGCTTAAATTTAGAATATACGCAATGTTGGCGGCCACAGACCCGCAAATTAGCGACATGCTTGCGGCTGGTCATATCAACACAACAGACGATATGCTTAGCATTAGAAGTGTGAAGGCATATGGCGACGGTGCGTTAGGAAGCCGCGGAGCAGCTCTCATTGAGCCTTACTCCGATGATAAAGATAATCATGGATTATTAGTTACTCCAGAGGAAAACTTACCGAGCTTGTTCTCTCAGGTGCTTGGTGCAAATTTCCAGCTTAACTTTCACGCAATTGGTGACAGAGCTAACAGGTTAGCGTTACAGCAGTTTGCTAAAACCTTCAGAACGTTTCCAGAGAATACCGAGCGTCATCGCATTGAACATGCTCAGGTTGTTGCCGTTGAGGATATCCCTCTGTTCAAAAAACTGGGTATTATTCCATCAATGCAGCCCACTCATGCTACAAGTGATATGAACATGGCTGAAGATCGAATTGGTAAAGCAAGATTGAAAGGCGCTTATGCTTGGAAGACTTTTTTGGATCAAGGTTCGAGGATCGCCTTTGGTTCTGATTTTCCAGTAGAACTAGCGAATGCCTTTCATGGACTGCATGCTGCTGTCACGCGTCAAAGCAGCGACAATCAACCCCAAATGGGATGGATACCAGAAGAAAAAGTTTCTGTTGAAGATGCTCTTCGTGGCTTCACTTTAGACGCAGCGTATGCTGCCTTTCAAGATGACAAACTTGGCACCTTAGCAGTGGGTAAACGTGCTGACTTCATCTTTATTGATAGAGACATTTTTACTGCACCTGCATCAGATATTCGCGATACCCAAGTATTAGAAACATGGATAAATGGTCAGCAAGTATTTGCTAAATAAGAGTTTTAGTAACGCAGAGTCATAAAGCGACAGCCATCAAGGGCATTAATGCCAGGGGGCGTCGCTGACTCTGCAAACCCAAACTTGGTATAACAAGAGATTGCCGTTGTGTTTTCAAGATAGACAAACAACGACACTTCTTTTACCTGTATTTGTTGTTGGGCGGTTGCAATGCATTCGGTTAACAAACGCTTAGCCATCCCTAAACCTCTATAGTTTGGATTAATCACAAGGCGAGCCAAATGCAAGCGGTGTTTGACTAGTTGAATTTGGCCAAAGCCGAGAATATCGCTGTTATCAGCAAGCGTAAAAGATTGATAATTACCCTCCATAACCTGACAAGCGAGCTGCTGGGCTGAACAAGGGTAGATCATTTTTGGGCCGGCCCACTGACGGATTCGTTCTCGCTCCTGCACTGAATTTGCTAGTTTACTGGGAACAAACCAAGCAGAAACAGCCGTAAAATCTTCTTTTACGGCTGTTCTTAGTTCAAGCTCCGAACCTACTTGTATAAGGTTCTGATCCATCTTTCTTCAGTAATGAAATTCCACGACCAGCTTTTCCACTTATCTTCAAGTCCAGCTGTTACCATCTCGTCTTCACTCATACCAGCTACCTTTTTAGCCTGTACATAAGCGTATGTGTTTTTAATCATATCTAGGAAGCGCTGGTAATCAGCCTTATTCGCCAACGCACCGTGTCCTGGGATAATTTTTGTGTCGTCCTCAATCATCGTCAACAAGGTTTCAACTGCTGCTATATAGCCAACGACTGAGCCGCCTGAATTCAGGTCTATGAACGGGAACCAATCCTTAAAGAACAAGTCGCCGGTATGCATAACATTGGGTTGTTCAAACCAAACCGCGCTATCACCATCGGTGTGTGCAGAGGCAAGATGAAATACGTGCACGGTGTCACCGTTAATATGAAACTTAACGCCCTTGTCGTAGGTCACAACAGGCAACATAGCAGGATCGGTGTCTTCTCCTGCAGCTAGACGAACCCGCACATTTTCATGAGCAAATACCGTGGCGTGTTTGTGCTTGCTAAAAAATGCATTTGAACCGGTGTGATCACCGTGAAAGTGGGT
Organism: Glaciecola sp.; assembly: GCA_965660625.1. GTDB lineage: Bacteria > Pseudomonadota > Gammaproteobacteria > Enterobacterales > Alteromonadaceae > Glaciecola. Next base: position 46,007 of record CBFIAR010000018.1, read on the forward strand.
GTTAATAACGTATCGAGTCTGCTCTTTACTTATATCGGCAAGTTTCACCGCAATTTTATCTGCTAGGTCAGCATATTGATCGTCAACAATTAATAAGCCATCAGGCCCTCCAGAAACGCCGATATTACCGCCAGCGCCTACTAGCATATACACCGAACCGCCTAGCGCTTGAGATTTGACTTCAACGTCATCAAAACGGCCTTGGGAAAATGCAAACGATGCAAATAGACCAGCGAATGATAGCGCTAATGCGCGCTTTCCTATCATCTTTTTCATTACTCGTTCCTTGGTGTCACTTGTTAGATTGTCCATTTTTACATTCTTTTTTAAAAAACAGTTCAATAAGAGTGGATTTAATAAGACGTCCTGAACAAAAATTAAATGAGTCAGTCTGCGCTGTCTACACTTTACCCTTCATCGATATACGTAAATCTCGGGATTTTTTTCCCATCAATTTCAAGGGTTTCTGTAAACATATCAAGAGGACGAACCCAAAGTCCGCCTTCACCATAAGTTGGCCTGTAAACCACTAGTTCTGTCTCATCTTCCGAATGGCGTGCAACACCAATGACTTCATAGTTATTACCTTTGTAGTGCCGATACAATCCAGTTTTCATTGACACTCCTATAAGTAAGTATTTACAAACACATTAACTGGTGCAGCTGTTGGCTTTCCATGCTGCCAATCAAGTCCCTCTACACCACTACCTGCGATATCGACATGAGTGAATGGTAATGGTTTTTGTGCGCTAGCATCATGCTTGTCCAAACCCGACGCGATAGTTAGAAATGCCATTGGAAATTGGTGACCGCGTATAGTGGTGACAGAAGGCGCATTATTTGACGACAAGACATCATCTGCTTTTGTCCGTGGTTTGACAAAGTCAAAATCTTCGCGGCGCGAAAGCGATGCCTCTACCTGGTCAGCACACAGTTCGCCCTGCACGAATAATTGCTTTGCAATACCCTTATTTCTGGCAGGCTTGTTTTCAACAAGCGCGGTATAAGGTCCAAAAGCCATTGCTGCGTGTCCGGTGAGGGTCGCGACTGAAAATAATTCGGGATTAACCGCATTAACTGCGTCTTCTCGCAAATGCGACAGTAGGTCGGCGAGTAACATTCTGCCTTCAGCATCGGTGTTGCCAACGCGAACTCTAACGCCTGCATGGCTAGTAATAATTTCATCAGGTATAAATGCTTCAGCACCAATACTGTTTCGCACTGCGCCAAGCTCTGCAATTACTTTTATACCTTTGGGCGCAAGTAGGGAAAGTGTTTTCATAAAACCAGCAACGCCTGCAGCGCCGCCTTTATCGCGGCTCATACCTGCCATATGACCATTCACTTTTAAATCAGCGCCGCCAGTATCAAATGTGATGCCTTTACCTGCAAATAAAAGTGTTTTAGTTATCTCCCCTGCGGGCTCGTAAACCATGCGAATAATGCGCGGACGATGTCTTTTTACTTCAATTGAAGCTCTCGCGACAGCATGTAGCAGAGGATACTCATGTTTGATATGTGCATCGTCAGAAACAACTGTTACTTTCACATTTGAGCCTTTAAATGCAGCAACACAGTAATCGGCAAAACCCGGCGGTGCCATCCGCTCAGGCTCAGTGCCGCAGAGGTCACGTGCAATTCGCTTACCTGCTTCAATGGCATTTAAGCGAGATACGTCGATGCTACTGCTGCTGTCAATCAAACCAATAAATTCAATCGGTTCAATTTCGTCTTCATCTAAAGCTTGTCTTGCTTCAAGAGGCTGCCATAAACCTTGGCATAGTCCCAAATATGCTGCTTCGACAGCATTTTTGAATTGCGCTGCTTGGCTCTCATTTAGGCCCGCTAGATTGATTTCTAGAAGCGGCTTGCGAATACCTGAATCCAAAAGCGTTTGCGCGACGTTCCGTGCTGCATCAAAGATGCGGCGTACATCGTCGTAGTCTCGGTCTAATTGACCTACAGGCACTTGCAGTAACCTTCCGCCAACAACGTCCCCTGCAACGAGAACTGCATGTCCGCCAACGCGCTTATCGAGCGACTGGTGCTGCTCTAAATTTTGTTGGATATGCGGGCAGTGCTGACTCGAAAGCGTATTACTGACTAATACATAAGCGTCATATTCATGAGTCAATTGTGCAATATTTGTTTCTAAAACTGCGTTAGGAAAAGGCATTGATTTCTCCGTTAGGATTGCATATTCAGCAGAAGTCTATTTACTCTTTTAAAAGAGCTTTGCACTTCTTGCATAGCTTATTATTGTTATGAAATTTCACTAAAGTATATTGCTTATTCTGCACTAAACAAGGGCAAAGCTAATTGATCAGCATTAATATTGTCTGCCAAAGATACGTGCAGCCCCACCAAGCGGACGTTTTTACCATCTCCTCTTTCAAATGCCTTGGCGAGTAATTCGATTAATAATTGCTCGTTTACTTCTTGTGACTGCTGTTCAACAGTGGTTTGTTGAAAGTCGTCAAACTTCAGTTTTACTCCCAATGACTTAATTGGACTGTGTTTTTTAGTATCAATTCTTTCATGCAATTTAGGCAGTAGCCTTGTAACCACGTCCTTGCATTCTTCTAAGCTTACAAGATCTTTATCTAAGGTTCGCTCAACTCCTATCGACTTTCTTTTTCTGTTTGTCGAAAGTCTTCTTTCATCGATAGCATGCGCCCGTTTCCAAAGAGAGGCTCCAAATTTACCGAAATGTTTATGTAGTTTTTCGATGGGGAATGAACGAATATCCTCACATTTGTATAGCCCGAGTTTATTTAACTTTTCGAGTGTTACCTTGCCCACGCCCGGTATTTTCTTTAAGGGGAGGCGCTTAACAAACTCATCCAATTGCGCTGGATTAATGACACAAATACCGTTCGGTTTGTTTTCATCACTAGCAACTTTAGCCACAAATTTTATAGGAGCCACGCCTGCTGAAGCGGTTAACCCTGTTTCTTCAAATATTGCGCGTCGAATATCTTCAGCAATATAAGTAGCGCTGCCGCCAAACAATTCACTCTCGGTGACATCTAAAAAGGCTTCATCTAATGAAAGCGGTTCAATCTCATCGGTATAACGCAAATATATTGACTTTATTTGGTCCGATACTTTCTTGTATTCATCCATTCGACCTTTCACCAAAACAAGGTTTGGGCAGAGCCTTAGGGCGGTTGCGGTAGCCATCGCTGAGCGCACACCAAATTCTCTAGCAGGGTAGTTACAAGTAGCTACAACACCTCGGCGATCGGCGCTGCCACCAATGGCAATAGGCTTGTCCTGTAAGCTTGGGTCGTCACGCATTTCGACTGCTGCGTAAAAGCAGTCCATGTCGATATGGATAAACTTACGCATTGAATATGCTTCGCTCCGGATAATATGGCATCCTAACTCAATAGTACTGTATATATAAACAGTTTAAAACACGATGAGTGATTTACCAATTAATCATCCGTTTTTTTTGTGTAGATTTTCATTTTGTGTTTTAAGCCATCATTGAAACATCGTAGATTATCTTTGCAAAGACAAGAATGAGCTAGTATGTTTTGAGAAGTCCTTGCATTGGCAGGATGACCTACGATGTTTTGGGAGGTCCTTGCCTTCGCAGGATGACCTAAGATGTTTTGGGAGCTACAGTTAATTATTTAAAGCGTTTACAGCTTAAAGAATTTGGTTATCTTGCCATTCTTTTATTTTTCTCTGCCTTTGTTCTTCTCTTTCCATCCTCGCTTTTTTTCTATCGCACGGCTCTGGGCAATCACAGGCTTTTGAAATACCTATCGCCCCTAAACCGCCGCAACTGCCAGAGATCGTTTTCTTTTGTAAGATATAACCGACCGCCATGGCCGCTACCATCAATAAGAAAAATGCAAATGCTAAAATAAATGTACTCAAGCTAACCTCTCAAATTTCAACTTGTTTTACTATCAATAAACAACGCTACTACTGTGTAAATAGCTAGTTTTGTTTAATATTTTTTACAAATTCAGGAGACGCATACTCAACAAATCGTCCGCCTTCCTTCATTATCATAAAAACCGCTAAATCATGATTGACAGCTAACACCTTGGCTTTATCTGCCCCCATGACATTCAACGCTGTCGCCAAACCATCCGCAGTCATTGATGAAGGGTGCACCACGGTAACCGACACCAGATTATGCTTAATAGGATACCCAGTAGTTGGTTCAATTAAATGCGAATAGCGAACGCCGTCTTTTTCAAAATAATTACGGTAATCGCCTGATGTTGCTACCGCATTGTCGCCTATACTGATAATTTTTTGTATAGCGCGCTCTGTCGTTATCGGTTGCTCAATGGCAATGCGCCAATCTGAGCCATTGCTTTTTTGACCAGCAACCCGCATTTCACCGCCAATCTCAACTAGGTAATTATCTATGTTATTGCGCGCTATGATATCAGCAACAACATCAACACCATACCCTTTTGCGATTGTCGATAAATCAATATATAACTTTGAGTGTAACTTTGTCACTACGCCATTTACCAACTCGAACTTATCAATACCCACGTAATCTGCAATTTCTGTTAACTGCGTTTTAGTGGGTATCATTTCTGGTCGTTTATCGGGTCCAAAGCCCCACAGATTTACCAAAGGACCAACAGTTACGTCAAGGCTGCCTTGACTCAAGTTATTCAACCTTATGGCTTCTGTTAGCACGTATTCGGTTTGTTCTGATATAGGAAATGCTTGTCCCGCCTGTGCTTTGTTTAGTAAGGATAACTCTGACTTAGGGTCATAAGTAGACATCAACGCGTTAACTTGAATGAGCACATCATCAATTTCTGCCTGTAGCGCCTGTATATCGATGGGCGCATCGGTTTGCTGAACCACTTTTATATTATATGTGGTTCCCATTGTTTTGCCGGTTATAGCAATCTCAACCGGCTGCTGAGGTGCACACGAAAATACAAATAATAATAGAAAAGGCAGGAAAATTTTCAAAGCAATCCTCATATGTAACTAGTTGGTAAACTGAAAACGTGGGCTCCAACTGTAAGACCAGCATAGCGACGTTTCGTTGCGCTGCATTATACATGAATTTACTGATGGACATAAAAGTTCGTCATCCTGACCGCTCACACTACGCGTCCTTGCCTAGTGAAGGTTTGCTAATGGCGCAGAGTAAGCTCTATTCTCGGTTTTATATTTGAGCTTCTGTTGTTGTTTTTTTTTTATATTTTAATAAAAAGGCGCCCTTTGGGCGCCTAATGTTGTTGCTTTCTTCCTTATGGCTGTTTAGCCACCGAAGTCATCTAGCATGATGTTTTCGTCTTCAACGCCAAGCTCTTTGAGCATGTTGATTACTGCCGCGTTCATCATAGGTGGACCACACATGTAGAACTCGCAATCTTCTGGCGCTGGATGGTCTTTCAGGTAGTTTTCCAATAGTACGTTATGGATGAAACCTGTGTCACCTTCCCAGTTATCTTCGGGTTGCGGATCTGACAATGCTACGTGCCATTCAAAGTTATCGTTTTCTTTGGCAAGCATGTCAAAATCTTCTACGTAAAACATTTCGCGTGACGAACGAGCGCCGTACCAAAATGTCATTTTACGGTCTGTTTTAATTCGACGAAGTTGGTCGAAGATATGTGAGCGCATTGGAGCCATGCCAGCGCCACCACCCACAAATACCATTTCTGCATCTGTTTCTTTCGCATAGAACTCACCAAACGGTCCAGAAATCGTGGCTTTGTCACCTGGCTTTAATGACCAGATAAATGATGACATTTTACCTGCAGGTAGGCTTAGATTGTTCGGTGGCGGCGTAGCAATACGCACGTTCAACAAAATGATGCCTTCTTCTTCTGGGTAGTTGGCCATTGAATATGCGCGGATAGTCTCTTCGTCACACTTTGACTCGACATTAAAGAAACCAAAGTGTTCCCAGTCCTTACGGAATTTTTCTGGTACATCAAAATCTTTGTACTTAACATGGTGAGGTGGCGCCTCAATTTGAATATAACCCCCGGCTTTAAATGGAACACTTTCACCGTTAGGTATGCCAAGTTTGAGCTCTTTGATGAAGGTTGCTTTGCTGTCGTTAGAAAGCACCTCACATTCCCATTTTTTGATACCAAATACTTCTTCTGGAAGTTCAATATCCATGTTTTGCTTTATAGACACTTGGCAAGATAAGCGACAGCCTTGCTTCGCTTCGCGCTTGGATATGTGGTCAAGCTCAGTTGGTAATATCTCACCACCGCCAGACTTAATATCAACAGTGCACTGTCCGCAAGAACCACCACCACCGCATGCTGAAGATACAAATATACCTGAATCAGCAAGCGCGCCTAGCAGCTTGCCACCTGGAGAGGTTGTAATTGTTTTGCTTGGATCGCCGTTAATAGTGATCACAACATCACCTTCAGGCACTAATTTCGATTTCGCAAACATGATGATAAAAACTAACGCCAAAACGATAGCGATAAACATGCCTACACCGAGATAGATTTCAACTGAATTCATTATCTATACTCCTAATTCGCCTTACAGCGAAATACCTGTGAATGACTGGAAGCCCAATGCCATCAAACCAGCAATCATAAACACAGAACCTAATCCGCGGATACCATCTGGCATATCAGCATACTTTAACTTTTCTCTAACAGCAGCGAGCAAGATAATGGCTATTGCCCAACCTGCGCCACTGCCGATACCGTAAACAATACTTTCAGTGAAGTTGTATTCGCGTTGAACCGCAAACGCAACACCACCGAATATTGCACAGTTTACGGTGATAAGCGGTAAGAAGATCCCTAATGCGTTGTATAAAGCTGGGAAAAACTTGTCCAGTGTCATTTCCAGTATCTGAACCAATGCCGCGATAACGCCGATAAAAGTCAAGAAACTCAAGAAGCTAAGGTCAGCATCTGGAAATCCAGCCCAATCCAAAGCGCCTGGAGCAAGAATGTTCACAAAAATAACTTGGTTAACCGGCACCGAGATACCTAATACAACGATAACGGCAACGCCCAAACCCATTGATGTCTTTACTTTCTTCGATACCGCTAAGAAAGTACACATTCCTAAGAACAGTGACAAAGCCATGTTCTCAACAAATACTGCTCTAATAAACAATGCTGCGTAATGTTCCATGATTATTCCTTAGGCTCAACTTGTTCTGGGCGAATAGTACGGATGAACCAAATCAAACCGCCAATGAGGAAAAATGAGCTAAACGGTAATATCAATAAGCCGTTGCCCTGATACCAGCCGCCATTGGTGACAAGTGGTAAAATTTCAAAACCAAGTAGTGTACCAAAACCAGCTAATTCTTTAATTGAACCAATCACGATTAGGACGAATGAATAGCCTAAACCGTTACCGATACCATCTAAAAAGCTCATTACTGGGGGTGACTTCATCGCGTAAGCTTCCGCTCGGCCCATCACGATACAGTTGGTAATAATCAATCCGACAAATACTGAAAGCTGCTTAGAAATTTCGTAAGAATAAGCTTTCAATACTTGGTCAACAACAATTACCAACGAAGCGATGATCGTCATCTGTATGATGATTCGGACGCTTGAAGGAATTTGTTTACGTATTAGTGAGATAAACAAACTAGAAAACGCGGTTACGGTCGTTAATGCCAAAGACATAACGAGTGCGGTTTCTAACTTTGTTGTAATTGCCAATGCAGAACAAATACCGAGTACATGCAACGCAATAGGATTACTGTCTATTATTGGCCCAAACAGGGCTTTTTTCATTTCTTTAGTGTCAGCCATTGTGGTGCCTTATGATTTCCAAGATTGCTTTTTAAGGTAATTACCATAGCCGTTGTCACTAGCCCAATATTGCAGCGTATTTTGCACGCCGTTACTGGTTAGTGTGGCACCTGATAGTGCGTCAACTGCATACTGGTCGTCTTTGTTTTCACCCTTGTTAACTTCAATGGCAACGTTACCGTCATCATAAAGCTTTTTACCGTCCCACTTAGCCTGCCATTCTGGGTTTTGAATTTCGCCACCTAGTCCTGGAGTTTCTTTGTGTTGGTAAAAAATCAATTCACGAATAGTCTGACCATCGTTGTCGATTGCTAGGAATCCATACATCAAATCCCATAAGCCGCTGCCGTGTACTGGTAGAATAATGCGTGAAACTGTACCGCTATCATCTTTGATCAAATACACGCTAGCGACATTTGCACGTCGAGAAAAACCAGCTGGGCTGCCCTCTACCTTTGTGCTTGTAGCATCGGCTTTAGACACTCTTCCGTACATGTCGTATGGCTTCGGTTCTCCCTCAGCAGGGTTAGCGACGTATTCACCAGATGCTAAGTCTACGAACCGCTCTTCAACCTTTGCATCGTAAATTGTCGCAATGTCTTTTTTCGTTTTCGCTTCGCCGAGTAGTCCAGCTGCAGTTAATATGTTCGACTGCTTATCAAGCGCTGCATTGGTTTGCTGTAGTTCCCGCAAACCTACTGCTGCACCCGACACTATAATTGAACAAACTAAACAAACAGCAACTACAACACCGACTGTTTTACCTAAAGTTTCTTTTTTAGCCGACACGAGCAACCCTCCGTTTAATATTGCTTTGCGCTACGAAGTAATCGAATAATGGCGCCCATAAATTAGCAAACAAGATAGCTAGCATAATACCTTCGGGGAATGCTGGATTTATAACTCTGACTAACACTGTCATAAAGCCAATAAAGAACCCATAGAACCATTTACCTTGGTTGGTAAATGAGGCGGACACAGGGTCGGTCGCCATGAAGAACATACCAAAAGCCAAACCACCGATAACAAAGTGCCAGTAGAAAGGCATTGCGTATATTGAACTCGCATCTGCCGCGAAGAAGTTAAGTAAGGTGCTGAAGAAGGTTACGCCGAGCACCACACCCAATACAATCCGCCAACTGGCAATGCCAAGGTAGATAATAAATAAGCCACCCAGCATGATCATCAAACTGGATACCTCTCCAACTGAGCCGGGTATGTTACCTAAGAAAGAATTCATCCACAGACCCATGTCTGAGTAGTCCATTTGACCGTTCGCCGCATTACTCAACCATGTTGCGCCTGAATAACCATCTGCTAATTGTGCAGCAACCCAAGGTTGATCGCCTGAAATCTGTGCTGGGTATGCAAAGTAAAGGAAAGCACGACCAGATAGTGCGGGGTTCAAGAAATTACGACCTGTTCCACCAAATATTTCCTTGGCGATAACAACACCAAACGTAATCCCCAAAGCAACCTGCCACAGTGGAATAGTTGCTGGTAGCGTTAATGCAAACAGCACTGAAGTTACAAAGAAGCCTTCATTTACTTCATGCTTTCTAACTGATGCAAATAAAACTTCCCAGAAACCACCGACCACAAACGTGGTTGCATAAATAGGAACAAAGAAACAAGCACCGTAGAACAGCATTGACAAGATGCCAGCGTCAGCGGTGAGTGTTCCGCCTAGTGCGGAGAACAAGCCTGCTTGCCAACCGTCATACAATGCACCGCCGGCTTCGATAGCATAAGATGCCTGCAAACCAACGTTGTACATGCCGTAAAACATAGCAGGGAATGTGGCCATCCAAACCATGATCATGATGCGTTTTAAATCTATACTATCTTTTACATGTGTGTTGGCACTAGTCACTTTGCCTGGCGTGTAAAAAATAGTTGCCGCTGCTTCATACAGTGCGTAAAATTTTTCGTACTTGCCACCTGGTTCGAAATCCGGTTCGACTTTCTCGAGTATTGCTTTTAAACCCATGACTTAACCCTCTTCTTCAATCTTGGTTAAACACTCTCTTAAAATTGGTCCGTAATTATATTTACCAGGGCAAACATAGGTACATAAGGACAAATCTTCTTCGTCTAATTCAAGCGCACCAAGATTTTGTGCACCTTCTAGATCACCAGAAATGATGTCACGAAGTAAGAGAGTCGGAATAATGTCTAGTGGCATGATACGTTCATAATTACCGATTGGCACCATTGAACGGTCTGAACCATTAGTTTGTGTTGTCATATTAAATAGCTTTTTAGGTGATAAATGTCCTAAATAAGCTCTAGTCACAGAATGCTGGTTTGAACCTGGCATAATCCAACCAAACAGACGCTTTTCTCTATCTTCTACGAGCAGTGAAACCTGCGTATGGTAGCGCCCGAGATAGGCCTGCGGGCCAGATGCTGTTACGCCATTTAAGACTGAACCAGACACAACGCGCACAGGACCGTCAATTTTCTGATCTGCGGTCAGCTCATCAAGACTAGCACCCAAAATAGTGCTTATCAATTTCGGCGCTTTAGCTGCAGGCCCTGCAATCGATAAAACCTTCGATGTGTCGAGCTTACCGGTTTTTAGTAATGAACCAAACGCGATGACGTCTTGATAACCAACATGCCATACGAATTTCTTCATGCCAACGGCATCAAGGTGATGTATGTGAGTACCCACAAGGCCAGCAGGATGCGGTCCAGCAAATTCGTTCACTTCAACCACTGCGTCGCCGGTATGAATATCAGCGCCAGGTGCCTTACTCACAAACACTTTACCGTCGGTTAGCTTAGCTAATACCTTTAGGCCAAAAGCAAAATCGTCCTTACGTTCAGCGATAATGATTTGTGGGTCGCCAGCGAGCGGATTGGTGTCCATAGCCGAAACAAAAATTGAAGAAGGTGTTGAACCTACTTTTGGATTTTTGCTAAACGGACGCGTTCTAATTGCTGTCCATGCGCCGGATTCAACTAATAAATCACTAATCACAGAACGCTCTGCAGAAGCAAGTGCTGCTTCGTCATAGCTGGTGAACGTAACTTCTTCATCACCTTGAAGTTTGATAACCACAGACTGCAAAACTCGTCTTGCGCCACGGTTAATTTCAATGACTTCACCTGATGCTGGCGCCGTAAATTTCACACCCGGGTTTTTCTTGTCTTCAAAAAGTAACTGCCCTTTTTTGACAACATCGCCAACCTGAACGTGCATCGTAGGACGCATGCCGTTGTACTCTTCTCCAAGGATGGCGACTTTCGTCACAGCCGGCCCTGGATGGACCTTCTGCTCCGGCGCGCCTTCGATAGGAAGATCTAAGCCTTTCTTGATTTTTATCATATGTAATTGACTACTCTAATTTAAGATACCAATTTTAATCAGCCTATGACTGCTGCTTAGTAAGCCGATTAAAATTTGTTACTTTGTGTTATGCCCGACCGAGGTGTATCAACGACCCTGTTATTAAACCGTTATAACTCAATCACTTATTACCGTAAAAGAAAAAATCACCTTCTACGCCATTTACATCAGTGCTTAAACGTTTAGAAAACGTGTTACATAAAAAATGAGCAGGCCTTATAAGAAGGTCTACACTCATCCGTGGTTTATTATTATGTGTAGTCGCAACATCGCTGAGATGGTCTTCATGAAGAAAAATGAATTCATCTTCGTCCATCTAGCAATGGAGCGCGCGGATTTTAGCATTAATGAAGGTGAAAATGCTATGCCAATAATGTCAAAAACCACAATTTAATTGATGTATCGTGAACAAAATCTTCCAGCTTACAACTGAATTGAGCCATCATTTACCCTTTCAGAGTGAAGGATGGCTCTATATCACATAGTTTTTTTACACTTCGCTGGTAAACAATCTATTTTACATCGTTATTTCAGACCAGTTACGACCAATTTACTACAGGGTTAACATCTGCTTCATAATCAACACCTTGAATATCAAAGCCAAATAAGTTTAGGAACTCATGGTGATAACCCGCATAATCACTTAACTCATGGAAGTTTTCCTGAGTGACCCTGTCCCACAGTGCTTTAATTTTAGCTTGGGTAGCGTCATTGGTTTCTTTATCTTCCATATGATACCGATTCATATTGTCCACTTCAGGGTTTGCCGCATAAAGACAGGTAGTGTAAAGACCCGCTATTTGTTCGATACAGCCTTCGTGCGTGCCTTCCTCTTTCATCACTTTATAGATAAGCGAAATATATAGAGGCATAACCGGAATTGCTGAACTCGCTTGCGTTACTAGCGCCTTCAAAGACGATACATTCGCACTCACGTTGTTGCTTTTCAGCCTATCGATGATCGCGCTAGCTGCTCGATCTAGGTCTTCCTTCGCCAAACCAATGGTGGCTTGTCCGTATATAGGCCAAGTCAGTTCCTTACCGATGTAGGTATAGGCCGTAGTCTTAGCACCCTTTGCTACTACACCGGCTTGATTCAACATGACTAACCAGCGCTCCCAGTCTTCTCCGCCCATGACTTTGACAGTCTGGTCGATCTCATCCTGACTAGCGGGTTCAAGGGTTATTTCATGAACTTTGTCTTTGTCTGTGTCATATGTTTTCGTTGTATAGCCTTGTCCGACCGGTTTTAACGTCGATTTATAGACTTCAGCGGTATCAGGATCGGTTCTTCTAGGAGACGCTAAGCTATATATGATCAGGTCGACTTGACCTAAATCTTGCTTTATTTTTTCAATAGCAAGGTGTTTGATTTCATCGGAGAATGCATCGCCGTTAATTGTTTCAGCATATAAATCAGCGGCTTTTGCTTGCTCATGAAAAGCTGCAGTATTGTACCATCCGGCGGTTCCTGTTTTGCGCTCTGAAGGCTCTTTTTCAAAACAAATACCGAGTGTTTTTGCGTTGTAACCAAATGCAGAAGTAATTCGAGAAGCCAATCCATATCCAGTGGAGCTACCAATCACTAACACATTTTTGGGGCCTTGAAGTGCAGACTTAGTCTTCACATCTTGCGACTTTACATAGTTGATTTGGTTTTCAACACTTTTTGCGCAACCTACTGGGTGAGCATTGGTACAGATGAAACCTCTAATTTTTGGCTTGATGACCATAATAACTTCCTTTTTTATCGCGCATAAAAAACGCGCGATTGATTAAATGGCTAATTTGCTAATGCTTATAAGCCAAGGGCTATGCTCAAGCATTCTACGCAAAACTAACTGTTATATCTAATAAACGCGCGCATTCTAGTGCCATTCGAACAATAAACAAATCAGATCAGATCAAAAACCTACTCTCTGTTTTCATAATACGCTTGCTCTGACACCTTGTGATAGCTTTTAACATCTTGGAAAAAAGCATCATAAGATGCATAAATTCGCTCAAAATCTTTGTCATCTGCACGTTCTTGTTTAATCACTTTTGCTGTTGCGACTTTTAGTGCTTCAATCACGTCTTTAGGTAACGCACGCATTTCCGTTCCATACTCGACCAGTTGTTTGTAAGCATTCGGATTTCTTGCCGTGTATTCATCTAACATGTCTTGATTAGTAGCACGTGTAGCTACTTCAACTATTTTTTGTAAGTCTTTAGGCAATGCATCGAATGCTGCTTTATTTACCGTAAATTCAAGTAATGTGCCTGGCTCATGCCAACCGCTGTGATAGTAATATTTTGCCGCTTTGTGTAAGCCAAAAGCCAAGTCATTATATGGACCCACCCACTCCGTCGCATCGATGGCACCCGTTTGCAAGGCAGTGAATAATTCGCCGCCAGTGAGTGTAATCGGTAAACCACCGACCTCCTTAAATACTTCTCCACCCAAGCCCGGAATGCGCATTTTCAGTCCCTGAAAATCTTTTAGACCATTGATTTCCTTATTAAACCAGCCCGCCATTTGCACACCTGAATTTCCTCCTGCAAATGGGATAACGCCATACGGTGCGTATAATTCGCGCCATAATTTCATGCCATCCCCATAGTGCAACCACGCATTCATTTCTGTCGCGTTCATACCGAATGGGATCGCGCTAAAGATAGGTGCAGCCGACATTTTACCCTTCCAGTAATACGCTCCCGAATGCCCCATTTCTACACTGCCACTCGATACAGCATCGAATACTTCAAAACCAGGAACAAGCTCACCAGCGCCATAAACTCTTACTTCTAAACGTCCGCCCGACATCTCATTAACATATTCTGCGAAGGTCTCAGGCCCTTTTCCCAAACCTGGAAAATTCTTTGGCCAGGAGGTTACTAACTTCCATTTGATTACGTCAGCGGCCTTACCTGCGGCTTCTGTCGCATTATTTTCACTTTTCCCACCGCAAGAAACTATGGCAAACATAGTGACTGCAGCTAACAATAAATTAAATGATTTTTTCACTTTTGCTCTCCTTTAAAAATAAGACTAATTACCGTCATAAACGACTGAAGGTAACCATGTAATAATCTCTGGCCAAATGCCCATAACTACCAATAAAAGCAGCTGAATAATAATGAACGGAATAACCCCTTTATAAATTTGCTCGGTCTTTACTAAATCTGACGCGACGCCGCGCAGATAAAACAAAGCGAAGCCAAAGGGCGGAGTTAAGAAGCTGGTTTGCAGGTTAACCGCAATCATAATACCCAACCATATAGGGTCTAGCCCCATCATAAGTAAAATGGGTGCCACAATTGGCACAACCACAAAGGTAATTTCAATAAAATCCAGAATAAACCCAAGTAGAAAAATAACAATCATGACCAATAACATGGCCGTGAATGCGCCTCCCGGTAAATCAGTGAAAAAATCTTGTAGCAGCTCTTCGCCTCCAAACCCTCGGAAAACTAGCGAAAAAATTGACGCACCAATAAGTATCAAAAATACCATTGATGTCACTTTTGTTGTCTCACGCACCACATATTTGGTATTACCAACAGTGACTGTCTTCTTTATCAGCGCAAGGAACACCGAACCGATGGCACCAACCCCCGCGGCTTCAGTGGGGGTTGCTTTGCCCGTTAAGATAGAGCCCAATACAGCAGCAATCAATAGCAAGGGCGGCAGCAAAGCAAGCAGCAATTCGTTTAAATTAGCGTGTTCACTTTCTTGACCATGCACAGGCACCTGCGCAGGACTGAACTTGCTGACCGCCCATAAATACAGCAAATAGAATACAACCAGGATTAGCCCAGGAAGAAGAGCACCGACGAATAAGTCGCCAACAGAAACACTTTCAGGAGAAAATATCCCCATATCAAGCTGGGCTTTTTGATAAGCACTCGACAGCACGTCACCAAGCAGAACCAATGCAATGGAAGGCGGTATAATTTGGCCTAAGGTGCCCGTGGCACAAATAGTTCCGGTCGCTAAAGATGGGGAATAACCGTGCTTAAGCATAGTAGGCAAAGACAGTAAGCCCATTGTCACTACGGTTGCACCAACAATACCGGTGCTAGCAGCCAACAACATACCTACTAGCACTACTGAAACGCCCAAACCGGTTTTAAAACGACCTAAAAGGCCCGACATGGACACCAGCAAGTCTTCCGCAATTTTAGAACGCTCTAAAACAACCCCCATAAAAACAAATAAAGGCACCGCAATAAGCGTTTGATTATTTACGATACCAAACAAGCGACTAGGTGTAGTTAGTAAATAGCTAGCGTCAAACACATCAAAAAAAATACCTATCCCAGCAAAAATGAGGGACGTTCCGGCAAGTGTTAAGGCAACCGGATAACCTATCAATAAAAATAAGCAAACCACAAGAAACAAAACCAGAGACAAGATTTCCATTATTTGGACACTCCAATCAATATCATGCTTTGCTTAATAATTTCGGATATGCCTTGCAAAAGCATTGTGATTGAAAATAACAAAATGAATGATTTCAGCACATATAAAAAGGGAAGTCCGCCAGACTCCATTGAACCTTCAAATGTTTGCCATGATTCCAACACATAGTGCCAACTAACCAAGGTAATAAATAGCATGACGGGCAGTAGTAAAAACATCGTGCCTATAAGATTTATTAGCGCTTTTCGCTTTTCACTACAGCGCCGATAAAACACATCAACTCTTACGTGACCATCGTTTTGCAAAGTATATGCACTGCCGAGTAAAAACACCGCCGCATGCAAATAAACAACGGACTCCTGCATTGCTATCCAGCCGAGATTGAAGCCGTAACGCAAGAGCACAACAACGAAAGTAATAGCCGCCATTAAGAAAGTAAAATAGCTCACCCATTCGCCAATTTTTTTGTTGATGATCTCGATTGCTGCTGAAACAGATGAAATAGTGCCGACTAACGACATGGCATACCCTCGCCTAACGGTCATTTTTTACTAAATTGTTGATGGCCACATTCTTGCACATGTTAACAGCGGGTGTTAACTATTTTTGTGACATAACGTCATTGAGGATCGAGTAGGAGGAGAGTTTACACTCTCCGTCCTCTCACACCACCGGACGTACGGTTCCGTATCACGGCGGTTCATGGTAGATACTTGAGGCGCTGATAATAATCGATTAACGATACTAACCCAAGGTTATCGAAGAACTTTTTTGGTAACGCTTGGTTTATGTGTGAAGCGCCTGAGTTAAACCAAGGTCCTCTTCCATTTACCGCGCTCATTGCTGCTCTCGTTTCATCTATACCCAACGCGATTAAACGCTTGATACGCGTATAAACACGTTTCCATTGTCGCCATAGTATTTTGCGGAGATGGCGGCGGAGCCAACCATCTAAGTCCAACAATATATTTTTGACGTTAATGTAGCGGAAGTACGTTATCCACCCTCGTAGTTTCAGGTTGAGCTTTTCCACCGTGCGGTTTATAGACCATCCTTTCGCGCTACGAAGCGTCTGTTTTACGTCCTTCTTAAACCGTATTAACACCGCAGGCGCTATTCGCAGTCGGATATTTTGTTTTCGATTGCACACACTGTACCCCAAGAACTTTCGTTGCCAAGGTCGACCTACATCGCTTTTCTCTCGGTTTACTTTGAGTTTCAAAGTGTTTTCCAAGAAGGTCGTGACACTTTGCAATACACGTTGGCCTGCACGCTCACTTTTGACATAAATATTACAGTCATCCGCATAACGGCAGAACTTGTGCCCTCGGTCTTCAAGCTCGTTATCTAAGTCGGTCAGTATAATATTTGATAGTAATGGTGACAACGGCCCACCTTGCGGTGTGCCCATTGTTCTCATATTGACCTGTCCATTATCCGATATGCCCGCCACCAGATATGCACGGATTAACTTCAATACCGCTTTATCTTTCACATGACGCGCTATTCGCGACATCAAAATGTCGTGATTAACCTTATCGAAGAACTTCTCTAGGTCGATGTCCACTACCCATCTATTACCTGCTTCCATATACCTACGAGCTTGCTGGACAGCTTGTCCAGCGCTGCGATTTGGCCTAAATCCATAACTGCTGTCCGAGAACTGCTCCTCGAATATAGGACTTAGCACCTGATGTATCGCTTGCTGAATGAGCCTATCCAACACCGTGGGAATGCCTAGTTCGCGTTGCCCACCTCCTGCTTTGGGGATACTCACCTTTAACACAGCTTGTGGACGGTAGTCGCCACGCAATAATGCCGCTTTGGTTTGTTGCCAGTCTGTTTGTAGATAACTCTTCAGCGTATCCACACTCATTCCGTCAACACCCGCCCCGCCTTTATTACGCATCACCCGCTGATAAGCACGTTGCATATTCGGTCTTGATAGTATCCTATCGAGTAATTCCATTGTCTCCTCATGAGAGTTACCCTCACGCGCCGTGACTTTTTGGTGCCTTATTCGTTTACCCATGCAGATACTGTCTGCACCTCTCAACAATAAGCAGTTATATCGCAATAACCGTTTCTGCCCCTACCGTGTCATCGAGCGGTCGGCTCTCAATCCATCTACCATGTTCAGCCCTTCAGTTAACGGTCATCAACCTACTATGGCCTCTGCTGACTTCTATTGCCCCATCCTGATATCTCGCGATAACAGTAGCCAATGGCAGGCCAATAGACCTCCCAAGGTAATGCGCGTGACCTTCACACTTATGCCTGCCGTATCTACGTCCGCAGTGTCTGGACAAGTATTGGGCTTTGAAGATATTGGCCTTCTCACCCACTGCGACCGCCTAATATACGATTTCTGTTCGTCAGGCCAGTGCTTTGCTTTCAGCTTTCTTCAGATTTCACCTCACGATGAACACCCTTGCCGTTCAGCTAATTATTCCCCTTGTCGGGCTAATAGTGGACTTTCACCACCAAGTCATCTGACCGCCACCACGCGTGTCAGAACAGCACCCAGAACGGGCGCTACGCGCCATACTTGGCGCACCAAAAAAAAG
>CBFIAR010000018.1:64096-70430 GCA_965660625.1 Glaciecola sp.
CCAAGTCATCTGACCGCCACCACGCGTATCAGAACAGCACCCAGAACGGGCGCTACGCGCCATACTTGGCGCACCAATAAAAAGGGCTAGCACAGCTAGCCCCGATAAACTCATACAGTAAAGCCTAAGCCCTAACTTGCCCAACACCATTAACCAAATACTTCTCCGTCGTTAATGACTCCAAGCCCATAGGCCCGTATGCATGTAGCTTAGTAGTTGCAATACCTATCTCAGCCCCCAGACCTAACTGGCTACCATCCGAGAAACGCGAAGATGCATTCACCATAACAACTGATGAATCCACAGTGCGTTGGAAGCGCTGGCCGGTCAGTTCGTTTTTTGTACAAATCACCTCCGTGTGATGACTACCGAATCGAGCAATATGTTGTATCGCTGCGTCAACAGAAGGCACAATACGCACAGCTATCTCTAAGTCCAGATATTCTTCGCCGAAGCCGTCAGTGTTAATTACAGTCGCATTCTTAAAGTACTTACTTGAATTTTTGCAGCTGTTCACTTTTACAGAGTGCTCCTCTAATATAACGCCTGCTACACTCAAAAATTCTTCAGCAATGTCTTCATGTACCAGTAAACCTTCGAGTGCATTGCATACGCCTGTTCTCTGGGTTTTGCCGTTTACTAACAAGTTGATAGCGGTTTCGATGTCTGCCTCTTTGTCAATATACAGGTGACACACGCCTTTAAAGTGCTGAATAACCGGAACTTTACTGTTTTCACTTACATAGTTGATGAGACCTTCACCACCGCGCGGTATAATCACGTCAATGTAGTCTTTTTGCTCCATCAACTCTTGCATCAGCGCTCTGTCGGCATTTGGCACTACCGAAATCAATGCTCTTGGTAAATGATGCTTTTCAAGCACATCTTGAAGCAAGCTTGCAATGAACAAGCTTGAGACCAATGCTTCTTTACCACCGCGCAGAATAGCGGCGTTACCTGATTTGAAGCACAAACCCGCGGCATCTGCAGTCACGTTTGGGCGCGCTTCATAAATCATACAAACCACGCCTAGCGGAACTCTCATTTTTCTAATTTGCAGACCATTCGGACGAGTGCCCAAGTCTCTTTCAACGCCTACCGGATCTGGCAATATAGCAACTGTTTCCAGTCCTTCAGCCATCGCTTCAATGCGCTCTTGGTTTAGTGTCAGTCTGTCGATCATGGACGCTGCTAGGTCATTGTTCTTAGCGTTAACTAAATCTTTAGCGTTTTTCTCGATAATAGCGTTTGCATGGTCACGCAAGGTCTTAGCCATATCCATTAAAACAGCGTTTTTTTCCGCCTCATCCAAAATAGATAGGATTTGTGCTGCTTCTGCTGCTTTTCTTGATAGGTCTTTAATTAAACTCATTTTTCCTCCAGTAGGGCTATATTACTATCTGATATTATCGGGCCAGTGCTGTCTTGAAACTTACTCGCAAATTCTTCATCATCTTGCTCGGCAATAAAACTCAGCAGACAGCTGCTGTAGTTTGACTTGGCGTTGGCAATTCTAGTGCCATCGTCTTTTCTCACTAAAATCGTATCGCCAATGCCAAAATCGCCGTTTACCGCAATGATCTCGCTGCTAGTCAGTTTTTCACTGTCACCTTCAAGCTCAGTGTTAAAATCATTCTGAACAACCACTTCCCCCTGCGCGGTCGAGGTGTGTGTCATCCAGTGCAAATGCTCTTTCATCGGTTTTTGATCTGGCGCAAAATGCGTCCCTGGGTTTTTGCCCGATAGTAGCGTGTTGAATGTTTGCACAGTAAAACCATTAACAATGTAGGTATCGATGCCATGAGCAACTGCTTTCTCAGCGGCCTCTATTTTTGTTTTCATGCCGCCAGTGCCAACTGCACTGGTTGCTCCCCCCGCCATTGCGAAAATTTCATCCGAAATAAAGGGTACCGACGACAGTAATTTAGCGTCGGCGTTAGTGTGTGGATTGCTGTCATAAAGTCCGTCTACATCAGAACAGATAATGAGAGTATCTGCGTCTGCTGCAGCTGCAACCATGGCTGATAAGTTATCGTTGTCGCCTACTTTCAGTTTATCGGTGGTTACGGTGTCGTTTTCATTCAAAATGGGCAAGATGCCATTCTCGAGCAAACTAAAAATGGTTTGTTGAATACTGATATAGCGCTCGCGGTCTCTCAAATCACCGTGAGTTACTAGAATTTGAGCCGTTGGGAAATCGAACAAACGATCCCAAGTAGTCATCATTTCCATTTGACCGGCTGCTGCCATGGCTTTTTTAACGGCAATAGACGGCTTGTAGCCTTCTTCTTGTTCATTGAATAAATGCGCGCCCGCTGCAACAGAACCGGATGATACCAACACCACCTCAATGCCCATTGACTTGCAGCGTACAATAAACTGAGCAATACTTAATAAATAATGGCTACTGCAACCATGTTGGTTTGGCGCAATTAACGCACTCCCCACTTTTATTACTATTCTCTTCCAGCTAACCGAACTCATTGTTGTCTCCAAAATTAAAATCTCTTTAGTGGAACAGTATTCACTTTATCGATACTGTTTCTCGCGGTTGTGCTTCTTTCGTTTGCCATTTCAACCATTATAAAGATGATTTCGTTACTGACGGCAAACCTAATAGGTGTTACTTCTGGTGGCTGACTTGCCAGATAAAAGTGATTTCCCCTAACTTAACTTTTTTGGACATCTAGAATTAATATTGAAATATCTAACGTAACGCGACGCTTCGCATACACGTCATTTGCAAAGGTTGTGACGGAATACATGCTGACGACATCTAAGTTTATGGGTTTTCTTTGTTATTAATTTACAAACATAACGACCAAATAATAAAGTAGAAAATGTGATGAACTAAGTAGAACTCGATGTATCACTCGTTATCCTATGGAGTAGGAAAAGGTTGTTAAACAGTCACAAAGGAGAGTGCAAACCGACATGCGCAAGGGAAGGTACATGGCAAGATTGTAAGTAGGTGTTGTGTTTTTGAAATTGGCCATCGTTTTGACCTTTTTTCGTAACCATAATAGTTAAATTACGCCAAATTAATTAGATGTCTACGCATATTGTTACCTATTTATGGTGCTAAAATCAAATTAATGTGGGATTAATTCGATAAAATAACCGAAAAAGTAGCATTTAGCTTTTTTAAATAGATCCATGTCGAACTATATTTATGCGCTATTGATGGCATTTTCACCTACATATGGTGTTTAAACCCTTTTTTCTTGATAAAAGCGATAAATACTTACTTTTTTGTTAGTTTTCTAATTAATAATAATAAACTATAAGGAGAATCGCTGAACGATGAAAAAATATGAAGAATTACTAGGGCATGATGGATGCTGAGAATTTAGACGCAGCGCCGATGCTAGGGTTGGAGTTATCCAAGTGAGCGATAAAAAAAGTAGCGAGAAACGCCCTTAACAATAGCTCTTATCACTGAGAGTGAAACGCAGTCATAAAAAAGGAAGCAAAACATGCTTCCTTCTGTTCGGTTGTAAATTCATCACTGCAGCGCATGCCTTTAAAACCAAGCCGCAGACTTAGTAATGATTAACCAACAATATCTAGTAACTCAATATCAAACACTAATGTGCTAAATGGACCAATTGCACCGCCAGCGCCTTGCTCACCGTAAGCTAAGTCATGTGGTACATATAAACGCCACTTTGAACCAACAGGCATCATTTGTAATGCTTCAGTCCAACCTTTGATTACACCCGCGACTGGAAACTCAGCTGGCTGACCACGTTCATAAGAGCTGTCAAAAACGTCACCATTAATTAGCGTACCGTGATAGTGAGTGCGAACTGTAGATGCTGGAGTCGGCTTTTCGCCTTCGCCCACAGTCAGTATTTCGTACTGCAAACCAGTTTCAGTAGTAAGCACTTCTTCACGTTGTGCATTGTCTGCTAAAAACTTCGTACCTTCTTCAACCGCACCAGCAAATTGCTCTTGTTTGGCAGCTTGCATACGCTCGTGAATTTCGGTGAACGCAGCACGTAAATCGTTATTGTCAACTTGTGGCTGAACGCGGTTAAAACCGTCTGTTAAACCCGCTAATACTGTTTCTACGTCTAGTCCGTCGAAAGGGTTTGAGGCAAGTTGCTCACCCATCTGATAACCAATACCGTAACTTGCTTGTGATTCTACTGTTGAATACTTATCTGACACAGGGTCTCCAAAATAGTAATTTAATGATTTAAGTTAATGGTGTAAATTTTCGGGCATAGCTTAACACATTATCAAAAGCTTTAAAATTCGCTGCTTATGTCAAGTAAGAGTAAGTTATAAACCTAAGAATTAGACTTTAGCTGGAATGATGAGTATCTTGTTAGGGTAGATTTTAACTAAGGAAAATTCGAAATATGAACGATTCGCTCGACGCACAATTAAAGGATACTGTACGTTATTTGGGTGCAACACTGGGTGAAACCATTGAAGCTGAATTAGGCAGCGAATGGCTACAAAAAATTGAGCAAATCAGACAAGACGGTCGGGATTCGTATGCCGATGACACAAAAAGCACAGCTCGCCTCACCGCCTTATTTTCAAGTTTAGATAATCAGTCTCTATTAACAATAGGGCGTGCTTTCGCTCAGTTCTTAAACTTAGCCAATATTGCTGAACAAGAATATAACAGTGCGAATCAGCGTGATGAATCACTGGCTTCGTCACTCGAAAAAATTAAAACCATCGGTGCTGATAAACAAAAAGTGCTCGCTGCAGTGAAGAGCCTCAATATTGATTTAGTATTAACTGCACATCCCACGGAAGTAACTCGCCGAACGCTAATACATAAGCACCGGCAGCTTGCCGCGCAACTAGAGGCACTGCACGCTAGTGATTTGAGTAGCAAAGACCGCGAAAAGGTCAAAAACCGCATTGCAGCCTTGATAAGCCAAGCATGGCACACGGAAGAGATCCGCTCTGTGCGGCCAACCCCCGTGGATGAAGCGCGCTGGGGCTTTTCTGTGATTGAAAGTTCGTTATGGGAGGCGGTACCGGAATTCTTGCGTGAATTAGAGGATTATCTGAGATCAGAGTTCGATATTACCCTCCCCCTAGACGCTAGAACAGTTCAAATAGGCTCTTGGATGGGCGGTGATCGAGATGGCAATCCCTTCGTCACCTCAGCCGTAACCGAAGAAGTTCTGATGCTAGCTCGACGCCGAGCTGCTAAGCTATTCGCGTTGGATATGGACGATTTATACATCGAACTCTCCATGAATGACTGCAATGACAAATTGCGCAGTATAGTAGGTGATGCAAAAGAACCCTACAGAGCTGCTCTTAAAGCCATTAGAAACAAATTAGAGAAAACGCGCGATAATCTTATTCCTGTCGAAGAATGGGTCGCAAACAACGATGAGCTGTTAGTGCCATTATTAGCCTGTTACGAATCCTTGCATGAATGCGGCATGGCAGTAATTGCTGAAGGTGTGTTAAAGGACACCATCCGTCGCGTGCACAGCTTTGGCGTGAATTTATTGCAACTGGATATTCGTCAAGATTCCGATCGTCATGCTGACGTATTTAGCGAACTGACTCGATATCTTGGCCTGGGTGACTACGCACAATGGAGTGAAGATGATAAACGCGCATTTTTACTACGTGAACTTAGCTCTAAACGCCCTCTTATCCCGCGCAATTGGAAGCCGAGCGATGACGTTCAAGAAGTACTGGATACCTGCGCTGTGATATCTCGTCACAGTCGAGAAAGTTTCGGCATTTATATTATATCGATGGCAAGAGAAGCATCTGATGTCATGGCTGTCCAGCTATTGTTAAAAGAAGCCGGTCTGAGTTGGCCAATGCCCGTGGCTCCATTGTTTGAAACCCTCGACGACTTAAATAATTCACCAAAAGTCATGCGCAATTTGCTCGATATTGACTGGTATCGAGGATACATCAAGGGTCGGCAGTATGTCATGATCGGCTATTCTGATTCAGCGAAAGACGCAGGTTCACTTGCTGCAGGTTGGGCGCAATATGAATCACAAGAAGCTTTAGTTGCACTAGCGGAAGAGAAGTCTGTCATCCTGACTTTGTTTCACGGCCGTGGCGGTACAATTGGTCGCGGTGGTTTACCCGCGAAAGCGGCGATTCATTCGCAACCTCCTGGTTCCCTCACAGGTGGATTCAGAGTAACCGAACAGGGCGAAACCATTCGCTACAAATTCGGTATGCCGCAGTTGGCAAAACGCAGTTTGTCGATATATGCCGCGGCGGTTGTTGAAGCAATGCTTTGCCCACCCCCAGCGCCTAAACCTTTATGGCGTGAAACAATTACTAAAATGGCGGCAAAAGCACGTGATAACTACCGCGGTGTAGT
>CBFIAR010000018.1:70523-74681 GCA_965660625.1 Glaciecola sp.
CAACCCACAGGGCGGTATCGAAAGCTTACGCGCTATTCCATGGATATTTGCATGGGCGCAAACCCGCATGGTATTGCCATCTTGGTTAGGCGTCATGAAAGCAGTTGAAAGCGTTATTGAGGAAGGTAGTGAAGACGCGGTCAAGGATATGATTGATAACTGGCCTTTCTTTAATTCTAGATTATCTATGCTTGATATGGTGTTCAAAAAAGCAGAGCCCCATATCAGTGCCGCTTACGATGATCGCTTAGTGCCTGATAATCTAAAACACTTCGGAGAAGGCTTGCGCGCAGAACTTAAAGAAAGCATTGCGTCGATACTGCGCATTCTAGATCACACCGACATGATGGAAGACGACCCACACGGTAAATTATCGATGGAGATTCGCGGCGGTTACCTCGAACCATTGCATTATTTACAAATAGAGCTGTTGGATCGGATCCGTAAAGAAGGTTCGTCTGACTACAACGATAACGACACCGCAACATTAGAGATGGCAATGATGGTGACTATTACAGGTATTGCTATTGGTTTGCGCAATACAGGCTAAATTTATTGCCTGTGCGCTTAGCGTTACCCTAAAAAAAGCCGGCTGTCGAATCTAATCGACAGCCGGCTGCTTTCATCTAACTCAAAACGCACTAACCGTTAACGAAATCGACACCCATTTTAATGTCGCCACGCAGGCCTTCAAGCATTGAATTTTTAGCATTTTCTTCAAAATCACTCAAATCACCATATGGCAAAATCTCTTCAACGCCATTTGCGCCCAAACGCACTGGATGAGCGAAGAATTCAGCGTCATCAGAACCATCAACTTGAACATAGGTATATTCGATGACTGCTTCACCCTGCATTGCCGCGACAAGTGACAAGCAGAAGCGCGCAGCTGCTTGACCCATAGACAATGTAGCAGAGCCACCGCCAGCTTTAGCTTCAACAACTTCAGTACCTGCATTTTGAATGCGCGTTGTTAAACTAGCAATCTCTGCATCAGTGAAGCTCACACCCTCAACTTGCGAAAGAAGTGGGAGAATAGTTGTACCTGAGTGACCGCCGATAACAGGAACGTGCACTTCAGTAGTTTTTAAACCTTTAAGGTTTGCAACAAACGTTTCTGAACGAATAACATCAAGTGTGGTTACACCAAACAATTTGTTTTTGTCGTAAACGCCTTTCGCTTTAAGCACTTCAGCAGCAATTGCAACCGTTGTGTTTACCGGGTTAGTAATAACGCCGATGCAAGCTTTTGGACAGTTGTCGGCAACCGCTTCGATAAGGTTTTTAACAATACCAGCATTGATGTTAAACAAATCAGAACGATCCATGCCTGGCTTTCTTGGCACGCCGGCAGGAATTAAAACAATATCACAACCTGTTAATGCTTGAGCTAGCTCATCTTTACCATGGCCAGAAACAGCAACATCAGTTGGAATATGACTTAAATCAACAGCAACACCTGGAACAACAGGTGCGACGTCATACAGTGCGAGCTCAGAGCCAGCAGGTAATTGTGTTTTCAGTAATAATGATAACGCTTGACCGATACCACCAGCAGCGCCTAGTACAGCTACCTTCATAAAATTCTCCTGTTAATAAAAGCGTTTATTTGCGGGCGACACAATAAGCTATAAACGTAAAGATCTCAATCACCCGATAGTCTTATCCGCCTTTTTTGCGCCCGAGTTTACAAAAAGCCTACAATACCTACAATTTGCTAACACTTTTTAATCACATTCGTTTGCGAAAAGGGGCTCGCTGATGCAGAATACGCCAATATTCACAATGAGGCTTTCAGCAATATGTCATCGAGCAAACAAGACGCCCTAGTAAAATCATTTAAAGAACTATTGAAAACCGAAAGCTACGGTTCGCAGGGTGAAATTGTTAATGCGTTGAAAGAAGCTGGCTTTGACAATATTAGCCAGTCAAAAGTGTCTCGTATGTTAAGTAAATTTGGCGCAGTACGAACCCGAAATGCACGCGGCGATATGGTTTATTGTTTGCCGCCTGAGCTCGGTATGCCAACCGCAAAAAGTCCGTTAAAACAGCTCGTTTTAGATATTGTACACAACAATGTCATGGTGATTATTCGAACCAGTCCAGGCGCGGCGCAACTCATAGCACGTCTGCTCGATTCATTGAGTCACACCGATGGCGTGCTTGGCACCATTGCAGGTGATGACACCATTTTTATCGCCCCGGCGGACATCACAGAAATAGAAGAACTTCGTCAACGTGTTGAAGACCTATTTGAGAGTGTCTAAACCTATCGCATAGAGCGCATTTTTCTTAAGACCATAGTGTGCCGCGGTTAAGGCCGCCGCTTGTTTCAAAGGCAATTCCTTGGCTAAGAGCGCCAGTAATGCCAACGCATCTTGTGATGCACCAGCAGAGTTTAGGTTGTTAGGACAATAAATCATTAACACAAATTCACCCTTTTGATGAACTGGGTCTGCCTCTAGCCATTCTAAAATATCTTCTGCTCGGCCTTGCTTATAGGTTTCAAAGGTTTTACTTATCTCTTTTGCTAATACTATTTCGTGATCTGCTTGCAAGTTTTCATGGCAAGCCGCAATCGTATCCCGAATGCGTCTGGGGGCTTCATAAAAGACCGTTGTAGAACCGGAGTTCGTGAGTAACTTTAGAGCCTCTGCCTTTGCTTGCTGTTTCACAGGTAAAAAGCCATGAAAGGTAAATTTATCAGTGGGCAAACCGGAGGCACTCAGCGCGGTAGTTAGCGCGCAAGGCCCAGGTAAGGCAATAACAGGTATCCCTTTTTCTCGGCAGTCCCGAACAAAAATAAAACCCGGGTCACTGATTAGCGGCGTTCCAGCATCAGAAACCAACGCGATGTTTTTACCTTCAAGTAGCTTAGACGTTAATTGATTGGAACGAGCTGCTTCATTATGATCATGCATCGAAATGGTCGACGTGCCTATAGAATAGTGCGATAGCAAGCGTGAGGTGTGGCGCGTGTCTTCAGCGGCAATTAAGTCGACCTCGCTTAGGATATCTAGTGCTCGAAAGCTTATATCAGATAGATTTCCAATGGGCGTTGGCACGATGTAAAGCGTTCCGGGTGTTATCGTAGTTTGCATTTTTCTCTGTTTTCCAACTCTTAGTTGCACGCGTGCAATGTTACACTAAATCACATCACAGCTTTTACACTTTATGCATGTACTTTAGAACAGAATATGTCAAAGTTGATAGATATTTGCCTGAGCTTGAGTAAACTAACACTATGTTAGTTATCTGAGAGCACTTGTGAACGTATTTTCTAATTTACACACCATTGCATACATATATGGCAAGTATGTGAGTATCGCATTCATTTTATTGTTTTTGAGCAGTTGTGCCACTCAAACAAAGACAGTGGTTCACGACTCCATCGACAAAACGGCTAAACCTGTGAAGGAAGTTGTTTTGAGCAACGCAGAGAAAGCCTTGCAGAAAGCAGAAATAGACTGGTTACAAAACCGCGACATTGAACAACGAAATGGCCTATTACTAGCCGCCGCTCAAGACTTTCAAACTGGCGGTGAGTGTCGCCGTTCTGATATTATCATCGCCACTCTAGAGCCTTTTTTAGAAAACCCAATACAGCAACAATATTCGTTACTGTTAAAAGCAGAGTGTGCATTAATACAACATTATGCATCAGGCCTGTCTGCGGACCTTATCCAAACGCCGATAGACACTATAATTTCATGGCTTACTCCCATTATTGCAAACCAATTTATCGCTAGAAAAGAAGTGCTTATCGCACACTTGGCGGCCTTGCATGAACGCTGGGATTTAGCCGCGAATGTATTAAGCCGACAATTAGACGCCGATAGCCCATTGAATGGCGATAATTCATCCAATGGTCAGCATTCGTTAAGTGCGAATGGTGTTAACGCTGACAGCCTATCAAGTGCTGCGCCAGAACAAATATTATGGGAGTGGTTTCTAAAATCATCGAAATCGACTCAAAACACCATGGGTCAGAATAATACCTTTATGCGCGCATATTTATCACTAGCGACTATATTAGAAGATGAAAACTTGGCCGATACGAGCAGGCAGCAAGCTATCATCTTTTGGCAAAAACAAAACCCGACCCACCCTCTCTCGATTAATTTGCCGAGCGGAGTGAAAAGATACCTAGCGCAAACG
>CBFIAR010000018.1:74865-77018 GCA_965660625.1 Glaciecola sp.
GTTTCATCAGTAACGAAATTACACCTGAAGGGCTTATGCAATATGATATTGTTATTGGCCCATTGCTGCGTGAACACGTGAGTTTAGTGAAAGACTTCAACTTACCCGATTCGATGTTGGTCTACTTAAACCGTATTGCTAGGGCAACATCAAACATTGAATCAAAAGACAATACCTTACCGTCCTTGTTGCAAGATGAATTTGTTGAAACAACGAATAATAATTCAAGTGCTACCTCTGCTGAGCAAGTTGCTATGCAAGCCAATCTCGAATTTGTATCTCTAGGTACTCTCAATTCAACTCATCATACCGATAGTACATCCGCAAAAGTATATTTTGCGCTAGCACCTGAAGATGAAGCGATGCAACTTGCGAATTTGATGAAAAAACAAGGGATACGCACGCCCATTATAATTAGCAACGGCTCATCGCTGAGTCGCAGAATGATAGATACGTTCAACGAACAATGGATTGCGCTTAATACTCTCGATGCGATCAAGCCACCAAAAATTGTGACCTTTTCGGATAACAAAAGTTTGCGCGTTGGTATTACGGCAGCACTTGATGTCTTGCAGAGTCAACGACGCATTAATCAACTGTCTAACTTAACCTCAGACACAGTATACAGCGTAACACGCAACAGAAGAGACGTAGACGCTTTTGTCGTTTTCGCTTTACCGCAACAAGTCGAGCTATTGAATCCCATTATTGAGGCTAGCATTAGTTTATTCACACAGCGAACTATCCCTGTATTCGCGACCTCTTATAGCTATCAGCATCAACTTAATAAGAATAGTATTCGCGATTTACGTAGCTTGGTATTTATTGATATGCCTTTCTTAATGCCGATACAAAGAAATAGCCCACTTGCCCAAAAGGTAGATAACCTTTGGAACAAGCCTCCAAGTTCATTTTTACGTTTATTTGCTTTTGGATATGACGCATTTCAGTTCTCCGAACAAATGCAGCAGTTAGCGTATTTTAGTCACACTGAGTTAAAGGGCCTTTCAGGTAAATTGACGGTGAACGATCAGCGTCAAGTGATCCGCAACTTACCAAGCGCTATCATACAAGATGATTCAATCACCCAAGTCGACGGTTTTTAGTCCTTGGTATCTCACCAATTCATGGCCAGTTTGACTGGCTATGATGCAGAGCAAACAGCAAAACGCTATTTACTCGAACATTCACTCCAATTTTTGGAACAAAATTACAAAGCAAAGGTCGGAGAGATAGATTTGATCATGCGCGACCAGCAGCAGCTTGTTTTTGTTGAGGTAAAGTTCAGATCGAATGACCGACGAGGTTGTGCCGCCGAACATTTTACGTCGAAAAAGCGAAAAAAGCTGGAGAGGACGATTAATTATTATTTATTACAAAAGAAATTGAATCCTCACCACACAAATTTACGAATAGATGTTGTAGCAATAGACGGCGAACAGGTAAACTGGATTCAGAACGTGTAACAACGACTTTATTAAAAGAAATTAATCATTAAAAAAATCACCGATTGGAAAGGACTTAAGGGGCAATAAATGCTGGATCATATTAAAAAAAGTTTTACCGAAAGCATTCAAACTAAAATAGCGGCGGCAGAAGTGTTACCTGTTCCTATTGAGAAGGCTGCCAACATGATGGTGCAAGCACTTATTCGTGGCAATAAAATTTTAAGCTGTGGTAATGGTGGTTCAGCAGGTGATGCGCAGCACTTTTCGTCAGAACTTTTGAATCGCTATGAACGAGATCGGCCGTCACTGCCGGCAATGGCCCTTACAACAGACACCTCAACCATTACTTCAATTGCAAATGACTACAGTTACGATGAAATTTTTTCTAAACAGATTAGAGCCCTTGGTCAACCCGGTGACATCTTATTAGCCATTTCAACCAGTGGTAATAGTCGTAACGTTATTAATGCGATGGAAGCGGCTTTAGCTCGAGATATGACCATTGTTGCATTAACAGGCAAGGACGGCGGAGAAATGGCTGGGTTCTTGAGCCAGAATGATGTTGAAATTAGAGTGCCCTCTTCGCGTACCGCAAGGATACAGGAAGTGCATCTGCTGGTTATCCATAATCTGTGCGAGTCAATTGACAATGCACTCTTCCCCATTAGTGAATCAGAATAAAGAGAAAAGCTTATGTTTAGCAAA
>CBFIAR010000018.1:77075-78269 GCA_965660625.1 Glaciecola sp.
CTCATGGCGGTTGGGACTGCTGGCGCTGCTGCAACTGCATCGGCAACAGACAGGCGAACGGTTGGCACTCAAATAGACGACAAAACGACTCAAAGCAGAGTTAGAAGTGCCATCAATGATATTCCGCAGGTCAAGGACGAAGCGGCAATAAGTGTCGATGTATACAATGGTCAAGTGTTGTTGACCGGCCAGGCTCCGCTACAAACAATGATTGTTAACGTCGAAAATAGCGTATCTGTTGTGCAAAATGTCACGAAAATTCACAATCAAATTAGGCTAGGAAGTCCCATCCCAGCGACGTCCACGATGAATGACGTGTGGTTAGCCTCAAAAATCAAAACCATGATGCTTGCTGACGAAAAAATTCCCTTGTTTAAACTCGACCTGATAGTAGAAGATAGCGAAGTGTTTATTATGGGCTTGCTAACCAAAGAAGAGGCTGCCGCGGCTGTTGAAGCAGCCAGAAATGTCGATGGCGTCACCAAAGTCATTAGAGTCATGGAACTCATCCCTTAAAGCTAAACAGCAAAGGAACATAGGGGTTTTACTGAGTTTATTTAATCACTTTCAGGCTCGGTTTTTTAGATTTACCATCGCTTAGTTTGAGTGGCTTTTTAGCTTCAGTGCTTGGGCTTTGCGTTTTATCCTGCTCTACCTGCCCAGAGGCCTTGTCAGTTAGTTTAACACGTTGTAGTTTTTTGGCAGGTTCGTAAGCTGCTCCCCCTGCGTTTTTGTATGTATTCTTTTCATAATCGGCTAACTCTTCTGGCGTATATGTAAATACTGTTCCTGCACCGTTCTCACGAGCATATATAGCACTTACGGCAATGCTAGGGACAAATACTTGCATGGGCTGTCCAGAAAAGCGCGCTTGAAACGCAACCCCCTCCAAGCCGACATTAAGGTTTACACAAGCGCTAGGCGATACATTCAAAACAATTTGGCCATCTTTTACAAACTGCCTTGGTACTTCAACACCGGGTAAATCTGCGTCTACCACAATGTAAGGTGTTAAACCATTGTCAACTATCCAGTCGCAAAAGGCGCGAAGCAAATACGGTTGGTTGCTGGTCATGTTGTCCATTGGGTCTCTCAAATTATTATCACAAGGAATGGTGTATTGAATGGTTTAAGTGCGGACAAACAAATAGGCCGCACTTAATAACTTACTTATAGAGGATTATGAATTTCACG
>CBFIAR010000018.1:78370-80750 GCA_965660625.1 Glaciecola sp.
AAGCTGGTAAACGCCATAATAGCGGCGCTAAATAACAATCAACCAAACTGAATTCATCACTCATGAAATACGGCTTTTCTGCGAAGATTGGGCCCAATGCAAGTAAAGATTCTCGTAATTCATTGCGAGCTTCTTCAGCACCGAGTTCGTTGCGGAAAATTTTCGCAGCTAACGCGTACCAATCATGCTCAATACGATGCATCATCAAACGGCTCTCACCACGTGATACCGGATAAACAGGCATTAAGGGTGGATGTGGGAAGCGCTCGTCTAAGTACTCCATGATAATATGAGATTTATAAAGTACCAACTCTCTATCAACTAAGGTAGGTACTGTGCCGTATGGGTTCAGTTCCAACAAATCTTCACTCAATTGTGTTGGATCGATATAGCTAATTTCTACGCCCACACCTTTTTCCGCCAATACAATGCGTACTTGGTGACTATAAATATCAATATTGTCAGAAAACAACGTCATTATTGAACGTTTGTTCGCGGCTACAGCCATTAAAACCTCCGAATTCTCTCTCAAAAAGAGAATTGCAAAAAATAAACAATTAAAAACACTAAAAGGGGCGCACTGCCCCTTTTATTTTATTACTACAGGTAAGTCGTTATTTTTTAACGTCTTTCCAATAATCCTTTTTAAGCAGGTAAACAAACACAAAGAAAATAAGGATGAATATTAACACACCTTTACCTATGCTTTCTGATTGTAATCTTGATGGCTCCCCAGAGTACTCTAAGAAGTTCACCAAATCCAAAATAGTCTGATCGTATTCATCAGGAGTAAGTTGTCCATCACCATCGGTGCGTAAACCTACACTTACTTCTTTCATTTCACCATCGATCATCTTCATTTCGGTGGCTAATCTTGGTGTTCCTTGCAAACCTTGCAGAACGTGAGGCATACCTGCATTAGGGAATGCTAGGTTGTTTACACCGAATGTCTTAGTCTCATCTACATAAAACGTACGTAGATATGTGTAAATCCAATCGGCACCACGAACACGGGCGACTAAGGTTAAGTCGGGTGGTGCTGCACCAAACCATGTCGCCGCATCTTCCGCAGGCATTGGCGACGTAATGTAGTCGCTGACCTTTTCACCGGTAAAACGCAGGTACTTATCGCCTAGGTCATCAGGCACGCCAATATCTTGGAAAGTGCGCTGGTAACGCTGATACTGCATTTGGTGGCAGCCTAAACAATAGTTCATAAATGTTTGAGCGCCACGCTGCAGCGATGCCTTATCAGTTAAATCAATATCCGCGTGGTCGTTAGGATATGTTCCACCTGCGGCAAATGCGAAGGTGGGCACTAACAGTAAAATTGCTAACCATTTTTTCATAGTGTGATCCTCGCAGGTACTGGCTTGGTTTTCTCTTTACCTGAGTAAATCCAAAGTAAAACGAAGAAACCAAAATACATAATAGTAGCTATCTGTGACGCAACAATTTTCCAATTTTCTTGCGGTGTACCGCCGAGGTAGCCCAAGAATACGAACACAGCTGCAAACACAAGCAAGTTGACTTTGTGAAGGCCACATCTGTAACGCCATGATCTCACTTTACCACGGTCAATCCAAGGTATAGCAAACAGC
The DNA here is from genome assembly GCA_965660625.1 of Glaciecola sp. Classification (GTDB taxonomy): domain Bacteria; phylum Pseudomonadota; class Gammaproteobacteria; order Enterobacterales; family Alteromonadaceae; genus Glaciecola. The sequence continues at coordinate 79,972 of CBFIAR010000018.1, forward strand.
ACTGCAATAGCACCGAACATGGTCAATACACCGAATAATTTATCGGGTACTGCCTTCAAAATTGCATAGAACGGTGTGAAATACCATACAGGGAAAATATGAACAGGTGTTTTATACGGGTTCGCAATTTCAAAATTCGGATGCTCTAAGAAGTAGCCGCCCATTTCAGGCATAAAGAACATGATGTAACAGAAACCGAACAAGAACACACTAAAGGCAACCATATCTTTCAACACGATGTGCGGGAAGAAAGGCACTACATCGTCGATGATGTCGTATTTATTAGTATAGTGCTCATGGATTTTATAAGACGTCTTGTCTTCTTCAGCCAACGAACCTTTTTTGTGTTTTATATTAGTGCCGTCCGGGTTATTCGAACCCACTTCATGCAGAGCGATGATGTGTAGGAAAACCAAAATCACAATCACTAGTGGCAGCGCAATTACGTGCAGTGCAAAGAATCGGTTAAGCGTAGCACCCGAGATAACGTAGTCACCTTGGATCCATTCGACTAGGTCAGGACCAACCACTGGAATTGCACTAAATAGCGATACAATAACTTGTGCACCCCAATATGACATTTGACCCCAAGGCAATACGTAACCCATGAAAGCTTCAGCCATCAGTGCTAAGTAAATTAGCATACCGAACACCCACAGCAATTCGCGAGGTTTTTGATATGAGCCGTACATCATTCCTCTGAACATATGCAGGTAAACAACAATGAAGAACGCTGAAGCGCCTGTACTATGCATATAGCGTATGAGCCAACCGTAGTC
>CBFIAR010000019.1:0-65803 GCA_965660625.1 Glaciecola sp.
ATGGGTAAGCTCAGAACCCATTGACGCACTGATAGCCACACAATACATCATCGACCAACAACACCGCATTTAGAGTCGAAAAATCACAAGCCGTGCCAGAAACAGCATAGAACATAGCCAGTTGAGCAACTAGCTGATATACTTTTTACGACAAAGTCGCTCGGTAATTAGACCGACACAATCCCTTGATAATCACACGGATAAAGTGATCACCTAATTTGATTAGCATCTGCGTCTAGTTGATACTAAGATGGTCTATCTAAAACTGATTGATGTTGACTGACCATCTGATCTAAAACGCTGACAAGGTCCCGCCCCGTCTCCTTCATTTTAAGCTCATCCTTAGACTGAAGAAGGCCATCGATATCAAAACGCATCTTATCTTCGACACCTGCTAGCGCCATTGCCCAATCGCCAAAACCGCGTGATTCGATCTCATTAAAGTGAAGAACGGTGACAGCGCCGTGACGATTATCCATCTGAATAGTTTCGAACAACTCCTCAAGCGTATCTTCCTCGCCTTCCAATACTTGGCAAAAATACCCTCCTGAGTAGAGTAGCGCTCCGGTCACATTAAGTGCTTCATTGTTTTTGCGAGCCGACGCCAGAATATTTTCAATTTGTGCTTCTACTTCTTCACGCGCACCCGGAATTGTGTTTTTGCTGATGTAAGCGATGCTATAGAGGTCAGACATTTTAATTATACCTTTGTATTTTTTTCGAATGATTTAGCAAACTGCACCGCGTCATCAACAGGCAGTGGTTTAGAAAAATGGTAGCCCTGAATCAGGCTTGCACCGGCGTTACAAACTATTTTAAGCTGAACTTCGCTCTCAACGCCTTCAACAATGGGGGTAAGATTCATGGAATCCGCAAGCGATAATATTGAATTTGTCATTTTAATCGCTCTTTCGCTCTCAACTTTATCTTCACCACCGATGTGTTGAACAAACGAACGATCGAGTTTTATGAAATCAAGTGGCAAATCATTCAACTGCGTGAGCGATGAGTAACCCGTACCGAAGTCATCAAGGGACAGTTTGAATCCCATCTCCTTTAATTTAGCGACAGTCTCTATCATCTTTGCACCTAAGGCCGCTGACTCAGTAATTTCAACCTTTACCAATTGAGGATCAATACCTGAGGAACTTATTGCATCTTGTGCTGTTGTGAGCAGAATATCTGGGTGAATAAATTGAGTCGGAGACACATTAATGCTGACACCGATGGACGTACCATCACTGGTCTTTGGAAAGCTGGCAGCGTCCTCACACGCTTTTTTAAAGACCCAACTACCCAACACATCCAAAACCTGTATAGATTCAGCCATTGGTATAAACTCTGCAGGTGACACAAAGCCTCGAGTGGGATGTTGCCAGCGTATTAGTGCTTCAAACGCAATAACCTTATGGGAAGTCACATCGACGATTGGCTGATATAACAAGCGAAATTCGCTATTGCTAATTCCTCGATGCAGTTCAGCATGATTGTTAATAAGCGAAACACGCAGGTCATTTTCAAGTTTGTGAGATGCCCGCGCTTCCGTTTTGTAGGTTTCGTTGTAGAAACAAGCGTTAACTTGGTCTTTTTTGGCACGATGTAGTGCTATTTCGGCCTTATTAAGTAGTATCGCCGGTGACTCGCTACCGGTCTCAGCAACCGCGCTACCAATCCGAACACCAAGTACAATGATTTCGCCTCGCATCGCTAGGGGACGTTGAGTGAAATCGTTAACAAGACTTATCTGTTCGGCAAGATCGAAGTCGCCAAGGAACAGTAGGCAAAAATGATCCCCATGTGTCCGAGCTATGAGCAAAGCGTTAGTAAAAATTTTTTGGAGACGTTTAGCCGTCATTAATATGACCTTGTCGCCCAATGCTGCACCTACACTGTCAGTCACAGTTGAGAACCTTGACATAGCAAGAAGTAGTACACCTATTTTTTGGTCCCCAGAGATACTTTCAAGTTCCCTCAGCTTCTTTTCTAATCCTATGCGATTAGCCAGCCCGGTTAGAATGTCGGTATACTCTTTAGCATCACTCATATTGTTTTAACCTTTGGTTTAAGCAGACCGATATGTTGGTCGACAGATTGGTGAACGTTTCTTACTAGCTGTCCTTTATTATGTTCGCTACAGCCATATGACTCGTTCGACCCGACTTCGAGAATATCTAATAAGGAGTCGTTCCAGTCCCTTCCAAATATTAAGTTCGAGCGCTGAGTCTTTTAAGCGTGTGTTGCGGCCATATTTGATTAACTCAATACGAATTTTAGGGGCGGGGCATGAGTATAAAACAAACTAATGCTAACGACTAGCCTCTATATCATCTAAAATTAAATGCTCTTCTGTCACTCGGTGATGGAAGTACTGTTACTTTCTTGCCCATGGCAGTTATCAGCACCCTATGCTTTATTCAAAATAAGTTTACAGGACTTTGGTCGTTTTGCTCTTGCTCATGCAGCGGTATCGGCTTTATTTAAGTGTAGTGTTGCATTGACCAATTGAATTCAAGTCTAAACCGGCTATTCAGCCAGTCGTAAAATGACATATTTAGGGATAGTTGAGCCTCTGTCACCTAAGGTATTAGACCTTTAAAAACTGATAAAATCCGCCACAAGTTTTTGCGATAAGCGTTACACTGTTACAACCTTACTTTGTATGTTCTAGAATATTCCAATATGCATGTATTTAGCCTTTCATCACAACGGTGCGATTGCCCGTCAAGAAAACCCGGCGACTAACGTGTAAGCGAATCGCCTTAGCCAACACCACACGCTCTACGTCCTGACCCACACGAACCAAGTCTTCAGGATAAAAAGTATGATCTACATCTTGAATGCCTTGGGTAATGATCGGCCCTTCGTCTAGGTCATTATTGACATAATGTGCCGTTGCGCCCACCATCTTTGCACCCTTTTCCCATGCTTGGTTCTCAAAACGGATACGCTTGGCATCTTCATTAGCAACTCTTGCTTGGATTTTTTCGTATACTTGTTCGGTTTGTTGGCGCTCAACGACTACCACACCGTCGTCGTCCGCTATAATTAAATCACCGGGACGTATATAAGCGCCAGCGCATGTCACAGGAACATTCACATTGGCGATAGTTTCTTTTACGGTGCCTTGAGCAAAAACTGCTTTAGACCATACAGGAAAAGCCATTTCAGTCAGTGTTGCGATATCTCTTACACCAGCATCAATAATTAAACCTAAGACGCCTCTCGCTTTTAACGAAGTTGCTAACAAGTCTCCAAAATACCCATCAATACAAGGGCTAGTTGGAGTAACAACCAATACATCGCCCGGCTGACATTGTTCAACCGCAACATGGATCATCCAATTGTCACCTGGTGCAACCTCACACGTGACTACAAGACCCGCTATTTTTGCAGGTCTGTAAAATGGGACGCATATAGTCAGCAAGCAAGCCCTTTCGGCCTTGAGCTTCGTGAACGGTCGCCACTTCAGCGCCTTGATAAAGCGCAAGGGTTTCTTTACTCGGTCTGGGGATATTTGTGACACAAATAGGCATGTTTGAATCTCAATTCTTAAGGATGAGATGCACTGTGTCTTACAATACAAAAAAATACTGTTTAGAAAAGTGACATATGCCATTAGTTTTATCTATAATGATAATTTTTTGATCAGAGCATTACATTCAATGTTAAATCTCAGGCATTTGTTATGTGCAATAGAAATAAAGGATTTAGGTTCTCTAACCGCAGCGTCAAAGCACATGCATTTGTCGCAATCCGCATTAACCCAAGGTATTAATAAACTCGAAAATGTCATTGGTTTCTTACTTTTTGACCGTACCACTTCAGGGATGTTGGTGACGCCAGTGGGTGATCGATTCTTGTCTCGCGCAACACGAGCGTTTCAGCATTTACACAACTTTGCAGCTTCTATTTATCCGGCAGACAAAAACAAACGGCAGTCGTTTGTCCGCTCTGTAACTGCTAAGCAATTACAAGCCCTTGTTAAAATTGCTGAAACGCATAGCTATACTGGTGCTGCCGAGCGTCTTAACTTAAGTCAACCGAGCCTGCATAAGTCAATTAAAAACCTTGAGCAACTATGCTCGCAAACACTTTTAAATCGCTCCCCTGTAGGCGTAGAACCTACTTGGCGCGCCCGTCAATTAACCCGTTACGCGAGTCTGTTTTTTGTTGAAATAGAACAAGGGCTGGAAGAGTTGAGAGAATCGGACGGTCGCATGAATGGCGCTATTCGTATTGGCAGTTTACCTTTGTCAAGCTCTGCAATTGTGCCCAATGCAGTACTCTCATTATTAGAAACCTACCCTTTAGCTCAAATTCGGATTATTGATGGCCCTTATGATGAACAATTGAATGCGCTGCTGCATGGGCAGTTAGATGTCATTGTGGGGGCCTTGCGGCATCCTATACCGCATGTTGATCTTGCTCAATATAAGTTATTTGATGACCCTTTATGCATTGTTGCAAAAGCAGATCATTTTATAACGGACGCGTTTGACTTATCTGATCAATTACTACAGGAATTAGAATGGGTGGTGCCTAGTAAGGGAGTACCTTCGCGGCAAGTGTTTGAAGATATGTTCGCTAGCCGAGGATTGCCTGTACCGATGAAAATTATCGAATGCAGTTCGTTGGCGGCAATAAGAGGAATTTTGTTGAACAGCGAGCGCGTGTCTTTCCTTCCTGCCAGACAAATGGATATAGAAATTAGCAATAATTTGCTGGCGGTTTGCCCCGCCTCGTTGCCCGAAACACAGCGGGAAATTGGGCTGACAGTACGCAAAGCTTGGTATCCAACATCTGTGCAAAAGCAGTTTTTACGTATTGTTGAGTCAGCGCATTTGACTAAAAAATATCGATTGCATACCAATTATGTAACGATGTAGCTTAATTAAATTAAGTGTCTATTTAATTTACCCCAGATCTGCTTAATAAATTACCATCGCATTACACTCAATATCACTGATATTAAGGGATGGCTTTTTTTCTTTTAAGCAATAAGCGACCAAACCTGCCATCAAACTGAGTGTAAAGCCGTTTACTGATCGGTGTCTCGCGTGCTCAATGAAAGTAGGTTGATTGCTGACCAATCACATGAGCATCCTCAAGCCTTGAAACATAAGGCCACTCGATAATATTAACACCAGGTGTTAAATATACGGCTTAAAGTAACGCTAAGGTCAACAACCCAAACAAGCCCACCCCTTAAAAACACAAATGAGAATCGTTATCATTTGTGTTTACAAATCAATTTAATGTCTTTATGATCGCCAACCTCAACAACACATTAATAATTAAAAAGGATCGTTGCCGATTATGTCTTCTCCCCAAAACAAGCGTGTAAATCTTGGTTCTCATGCATTATTAACAACTCTCGCCCTTACAATGAGTCAAGCCTACGCAACTGAAACCCCTCAGTGCGATGAAACTGACAAAGAGTGCAGTCAGCAGGCTATCGAATTAATCAAAGTGCACGGTGTGCGTTACTCCGCATATAACGTCAAAGAGTCAGGTGACTTGCGCAGAGTCGCAGACTTAGTCGATACCCCACAAACCATTACCGTATTAACAAAAGACCAAATTGAAGAATCTGGTAAAACAGACTTAAAGGAAATTTTAGCTGCGCAAGCTGGCGTAACATTAGGTACGGGTGAAAATGGTAACGCCTTTGGTGACCGTTATATTATTCGTGGACACGAAGCACGCTCTGACGTTTTTGTTGATGGCTTGCGTGACCCAGGCATGACCACCCGCGAAAGCTTTGCAACGCAGCAAGTCGAAATTACCAAAGGCCCCAGCTCCACGTTCGCAGGCAGAGGCTCATCGGGCGGCGCTGTGAATAGCATTACCAAAAAAGCCTCAACGGCGTATGACTTTGGGCGCGTTGACTTGAGTGCTGGTACTGATGATCACCACAGAGTAGTGGTGGACTACAACACGCCTATCGCACCTAATTTAGCCACCCGAATCAACTTATTGAGCACCGAAGAAGACGCTCCAAATAGAGAGGGTATTGGCCGCAGCAGACAAGGTATTTTGTTATCTGGTCTTTATGATAATACCGATGATTTGCGCATTTACTCCGATCTCTATTACTTAAAAGCCGACGATACACCTGATCTAGGCAGCTACCTAGACAGCGATACCAAAACTCCCGTTGATGACATTCCAGTTTACTCACAAAGCAACGACTTCTTGGATTCAGAGGTATTTGCTTTCACGCTTCGCACAGAATATGACATTGCCGATAATCTCAAGTTTTTCAATGCTACCCGATACGGTGAAACTACCAATGGCTATTTATCAACAGGCGCTAACGGCAGTGTCCGAGCTGATGAAGACCCTTTCGCACCCAGCGCAAACACAATTGTGCTAAGTACGCATCAAGGCTGGCAAGAAGTAGAATACTTCGCTACTCAATTCAATTTATTCTGGGATGTGAGCACAGGCAGTATCGATCACAAGGTGTTGTTTGGCCTTCAGTTCACCGATGAAAAAGTCGACAACGGATTCTATAATCTCAGCTATAACAACGAAACTAACTGCTTCACCTCAGGTCGCAGTGGCGTTAGCGCGGGCTACTGTTTGCTTGATAAGTCTGGTGAGGTTTACCCGAATGCGAGCAACATTATTGGGCGCTCGTTTGAAAAAGGTGACTCCGACGCCTTATTTTCAGCTAAAACCGTTGCTGCTTACGTTATGGATACCGCTACAATCAACGAGCACTGGCAGGTATTCTTTGGTTTACGCCAAGACACCATCGACTACAGCAACGATGTTGTTAGCAGAGGCGATGCGATTGACTATGCGTATAAAGATGATTTCTACAACGGGCATTTAGGCGTGGTTTACAGTATTTTTGATGACGCTAATATTTACGCAACTTACTCCACAGCAACCAATATCAACGGTGGCGAGTCGGATTTAGGCGCAAACTGCGGGTATGGCGGATTATGCGGTGACCCAGATCAAGCAGCAATGGCCGACCCAGAAACCGTTGAAAATATTGAATTTGGAACGAAATGGTCTGTCCTAGACGAGAAGTTATTCATTGCTGCGGCTTGGTTTCAATTAACCAAATACGACGTTATGGAAAGTGTAGGCGATGCATACTCTACATTAGGCACCTTAAATACTGGTAAGAACCGCGTTGATGGTATCGAATTAGCAATGAACGGTAATTTAACCGAGCAACTTAGTGTTCAAATCAGTGCTGCTAAAATGCGCTCAAAAGTGCTCGTTTCAGTGAATGAAAGCAATGTTGGCCTTGAATTAAGTAACTTTGCGGGTGATAGTTTTTACATGCAGCTTCGCTATCAGTTAACCGACGTCTTTGCTTTTGGCGGTGACTTTACCTATAAGGGTGAAATGTATGGCGGGCAGCCTGATACAGCGGCGTCATTCGACAACACAAGAAATGATTACAGTATTATTGTGCCAAACTACAGTGTGGTTAATTTATTCGCTAATTATACCGTGTCTGAAAATACCACCGTTCGCGTGAACATTGGCAATGTTGCTGATACTGAATACTGGACCGCTGCCTACCGCTCAGGCGCATTTATGTATTTAGGCGATGCACGTTCGGCACGAGCCACTTTAACCTATGAGTTCTAACGTATCGGCATTGACCAGAAACTACGGCTTATAAATTGTGACTTATATGCCGTGACTGAAGTTAAAAACTGATAAGCACTAGCGCAAACGTCATATTAACAACACACGATTTACCGGAGCTATTTTAATGGTCTTGATTGAGCAGCTATTATCAAAAAAAGAAGTGCAAGAGTATCGCCAAACTCTTGATCAATCTCCTTGGAATGATGGCAAAGGAACTGCCATGGGCATGGCGGCATCAGTCAAGCAAAACGGTCAAGCTGATGTAAACCATCCTCAAGTTCAGGAACTAACAAATAAGCTATTAGCAAGATTTGGCAGTACACCTAAACTGATTTCGGCGGTGCTTCCGCATCGCATTTTTCCACCTTGCTTTAACCGATACTTGCAAGGCGAAACCTATGGTTTTCATGTTGATGCTGCGATTATGCGCATGCCCAATAGCAACGACGTATTGCGTTCAGATATGTCGATGACCACTTTTTTATCCGAAGCGGACGAATATGAAGGCGGCGAACTGATCATTCAAACCGAGTTTGGTGAACAAAAAATCAAGCTCAATGCAGGGGATGCCGTTCTCTATCCTTCCAGCAGTTTGCATAAAGTCACGCCAGTAAGCAGCGGCATCAGAGTTGCGGCAATAACTTGGATGCAAAGCCTAGTGCCCGATGCATACATGCGAAAAACCTTATATTCACTCGACCAAAGCATTCAAGGCTTGCTGGCAAACCCCGCGGTTACTCGGGAAGAGCTAGACCAACTGCATCATGTATATCACAATTTGATCCGTCAGCAATCGCAAGTATGACACAGCCATAACGAATACAGGATGAGATTGCCGTAAGATAGTGACACCAAGGATTGATTGTGAAAATATAGTATGGCTGTTTAATAAGGATTAATATGAAGCCCTTTATATTCTCAACCACTAAGTCGATAATGAGTGAAATAGGCGTCACAGCTAGAATTGCTGAGCTGTGCCACTCGCTGAATATCACAAGACCACTCATTGTCACCGATAAAGGCATTGTTGATCTTGGCCTTATCGCGCCTATTGCCAATGCGTTTAATAATGCCCAAATGCAGTATTGGTGTTTTGATAAAGTTGTTGCCGATCCACCCGAAGCAATCGTAATTGAAGCAGTCGACTACGCTAAACAAGCCAAAGTCGATGGCGTTATTGGCCTCGGTGGCGGTAGTTCGCTAGATACGGCAAAACTGGTTGCATTGCTCGCAAACTCAGAAGAAAGCATTGCTGATATCTATGGCGTAGACAATATTAAAGGCAAACGATTACCCTTAATCCTTATTCCAACCACCGCCGGAACAGGCTCAGAGGTCACGCCTATATCCATTGTAACAACCGGTGAAACAAGCAAAGCAGGGATTGTTTCTGCAGAATTGTTACCCGACATTGCTTTACTAGATGCCAGTTTAACCGTCAGCCTGCCGCCTGATATAACCGCGGCCACCGGCATTGATGCTATGGTGCATGCTATCGAAGCCTTCACCAGCGTGATTAAAAAGAATGTACTGTCTGATATGTTAGCGAAAAGTGCGTTGGATTTACTTTCTAAAAATATTCTTGAAGCTACGTTTAACGGCGAAAACTTACAAGCTCGCCAAGCCATGTTGCTCGGCTCTTGTTTGGCTGGGCAAGCATTTGCAAATGCGCCCGTTGGTGCTGTGCATGCGCTGGCCTATCCATTAGGCGGACAGTTCCATATTGCGCATGGTTTAAGTAATGCCTTAGTTTTGCCGCATGTTATGACCTTTAATAAAAGCCGTTGTGCCGATTTATATGCGCAGCTCGCGGTTCACATTGTGCCTAGCATCAACCATGACGATGACGCAGATATTGAAAAAACCACCGACAGTCTCATTCACTATTTGCATGAATTAATAGCTAAACTGCAGTTGCCTCAATCATTAACTGAATTAGGTATAGAAGAAAAGCACATCGACTCATTAGCCAGCGATGCATTAGAGCAGCAACGTTTACTCGTCAATAATCCTAAAGCGGTTTCATTAGAAGACGCGAAACAGATTTATCGCGATGCCCTCAGTGGCCAGCGTAATGGAGAACAAATTGGACAGTAAATACTTAAATGATTTTGCTTATCACCTGCCAATAACCACAAGGTGGATGGACAATGACATGTATGGTCATGTCAACAACGTCAACTATTACTCCTACTTTGATACGGTCATCAATCAGTTTCTAATTGAAAAAGCCGATTTTGACCCTGTCACCAGTAAGCAAATAGGTTTTATCGTGAAATCGAGCTGCGAATACCGGCATCCCGTTGCTTACCCACAAAAGCTAACGGGCGCTTTTAAAGTGATGCGCGTTGGCACGAGTTCAGTTGATTACGCGGTAGGCATTTTCAACGAGGAGAATATACTCTCTGCTATCGGCTATCTAACCCATGTTTTTGTTGACCGCAGCACTCAAAAACCCATGCCGATAACAGGAAAGTTACTAGAGGCGCTGACCTTAGCTACTCGTGTCTGATAATAAATACACGCTTTCGAAAACCTCGTCTTGACCGCGAAATCCACCGGCAACTTTACCTCGATACAATTGAGTAAGGTTGAAGTACTGCTGGTAAACCTCATGAACAGTTTCGCTCGGTACGCTAAACGGTGGGCCAGCAAATAGCGTTTGATCATAGTCATAGGTCAACACGAATTGTTTGCAGGTATGGGTGATTGTACGTAAATGTTCACTATAGCGATTTCGCAAAGGTTCAGGCAAAGCGACCAATGCGCCTCTATCAAAAACGCCATCAATAGTACCAATATCGTCTGCAGTTAAGGCAAAAAAGTCACCCACATACACAATCAAATTCGCGACTGAGTATTTACTTAAGCCGCCATGCGATTCAATATTAGGCTCCACAGCTAGGTCTTCGAATAAGGCTTTCACTGCGCTTTCGTTAAGTTCAATTGCGACAACCGAAAAACCTTTTGCCAAAAACCAACCAATGTCTTTAGTTTTGCCACATAAAGGCACAAACACTCGACCATTCTCAGGCAATTGCCATTGCTCAAAATACGCTTTTAATAAAGTATTGCCTTCATTTTCATGAAAGCCTATCTCATTCTTTTTCCAGCGACGATGCCAAAAATCAGGTTCCATTCGGTATGCCTTTTTTAGTGTTTAACAGAATTTATCTAGCGTTTTATCGATATAATTTATGTATATAAGCGATACTGCCATTTAGCCTAGCTAGTTAAACAGCACTTTGCTTATACGCCAGTTCTTCAACCTTAGCACAACTAAACTCAATTAAATCAGGATAAAAAGTAAGAAACCGAGACTGTAATTCTTGCTTATTTTGTTGAATAAATTCAAGCGCTTCATTGGCAAATAATACTCTATGGCCTAGGCGTCTTTCAATCTGTAAGAATGAACGTTCACAGTTTTCTGCATACTGATAATCAGACAACCAGCGGTGAGTTAATAAACCCTCGCGAACTTGTTGAAAGCGCTCACTAATATTATGAGGATATTGTTCAACTTCAGCATAAAAATGTCCGACTAGTTCGTCTAGTTCCCTATCGGTGAATTGATCCCAATTGGCACACAACAAATGGTCGAAGTAGATATCGATGACAATGCCAGACATTCGTCGAATCGATTTAGGAAACGAGGCTCTGAGCGCTTTTACTTGGGTATGACTGTCGGTGTAACTGTCAATTCTGCGGTGAAGCTGAACGCCTAGCTTATGTTTATCGTTCAAATGCGACAAATCACTGCCTTTCACAAAATCACCAAAAAAGTTGCCCAGCATACTCGTATGAGTAATGTGAGCGATGTGAATGTGCGCTAAGTAATTCAAATTTCAATGCATCCCTAAAATAAATGGACTCATAAATATGCATGTCATCACGATTGAGAAAGCACTGACGTTTGATTTCTGCTTCATTTTAAGTGTGTCGCCAGCGTACCGCATACTTTCTTTTTTTGATAGCAAGTAAAACATAAAAAATAGCTTACCTCTTGAGGTGAATGCCGGTTCGCTGGTTGTATTTAACGGCGTCTTACCGCATTTCAGTGAAGCCAAATATGATGAGCATAACTGGCTGCGTGCAGCACCGGTGAGGATCTATTCATAGATCTAGCTATAACGAAAAACGGCTTTCCCTTCTTATTGAATTTCTAACAGTTCAACTTCAAAAATAAGCAAAGCACCTGGCTTTATTTTTCCAGTCGCTCTGTTACCGTAAGCTAATTCGGCAGGAATGAAGAACCTGAATTTATCACCGACAACCATCAATTGAACACCCTCAGTCCAACCGCTAATCACTTGGTTTAAAGGGAAGCTAATCGGTTCACCGCGATCAACTGAGCTATCAAAGACAGTGCCATCCAGCAACATACCGTGGTAATGCACATTCACCATTGAGCTTGCGCTCGGGTGATCATTCCCATCGCCTTTTTGTAATATTTCATATTGCAAGCCAGAAGCCGTTTCTACTACACCTTCTTTGGCTTTATTTGTAGCCAAAAACGTTTTTCCTGCTGCAGCATTTTCAATCGCCAATTTCTTATTACTGGCGTTTCTAGTGAAGTAAAATATCGCCAATCCAATGACTACGGCTAACACAATAAATTTCATATCTTATCCTGATTATGTAAATAGGTTTGTATTCTAGCACTCGATTGTTGGCGTGATAAAACTAAATGTGCTGCACTGGTTTATTTAGACTTCATTCAACGCTTTTTGCAGCGCGCTTATTGATGCGTTTTTCTTTGAACATTGAATACTTCTCCAGGCACAGAAAAATATGCCTTTTCAGACCGAATCAAAGAAGCAGGAACCTCTTTAGGAACATGCACCCCAATGCTTTTTTCGGTATTAATTCGGTAATCTAAAATGTAGTTTCCCGTGCTACTTGAATAGAACCAATACGGAGGGAATGCGACTGTCGTTTTCTGCAAATTCCAAAATTCAGCCAATGGCCTGAAGTGTTTATCGTTAGGATCAGCATCACCCATATGAATGAAAGTAAGCTGATCGTGCTGATGAGCTCCACTATTCAGTGGCATCGTTACCCGATAAACAATGTTACTTACCTCCGCTCGACTAGGCCAACCGGCATGAGGAATACGCACAGCGTCAACCTCGATGGTGTCTGTCGCAACAGTATCTAGCTTAAATTTGGTGCCAGTCATCTTTGTGCTATTCAACTTAATAGTCGCCAGCGTAAAACTGATCGGTTTGTCTTTATAAGCCAAATCGATACTTATGATGCGATCTTTGATTTGGTCCAACTGCGCCAACTTTTGCATTTCAGCAATGGCTTGAGTCGGTGCCACTAATTGAACAGCACGGTGTTTCAACATATAGGCAAGCATATCTTGCTCGGCAAAATGATCACCATGCGCATGGCTCACAAAAATGACACTAATGTCATTGTAAGGCGCTGTATTGTCCATAATTGCATTGATTATTTTCTCTGGAACGAGTTGATAAGTGCCGTAGTCATTGTGAAAGAATGGGTCAAACAACACCTTCACATCGCCGGCAGAAATCATCACACCCTCATTGGCCAAATAAGTCGCGGTAGTTTCTTTATCGTGAGCAACGACTTGTAGCGGTAGGATAGTAAATACTAGATAAACAAACATGCGGGTTGGTTTGAAAGCGACGCTAAATTGTGGTGATTTCATCAATGCCTCAAAGCAACAATACTAGGAAGCAATAATAACGTTAATTTGCTAACAAGTGCCATTTTAAGCGCAATAAACTAGTGTCGGGACTTCTGCATAGGTCTTTTTGTATTAACAGTCTTTATTTAAAAGTGTCCGCAGCGGACACTTTACCTGTCCGCGGACGCTTAACGACCTAACAAAAAAACATATTATTAATACTTATCATAACCTTAACTCTTGGCACAATACTCGCAACAAGCTTGTCATAAATTAGTAAATCCTACGATTTCAGGGAGTATCACAATGTTAGCTATGTATATGTTCATTTCTCCAGTTTGCGTACTCGTATTCGCCAGCATATTTAGTGCATTGGTTTCACATTTTGAGAATAACGATTTAGGTGTTGAGCATGATTAAAGATACCAGTGCTCAAGATGTTCCCGTTGATGCCAAAACTAACTCGAAGAAAATAGTTATTATTGTGGTAGTGAGCATTTTGTTCATAGCCTTAGCTGCGAAAGCATTCTTTGGTAAAACATCAGCTAGCCGGTCTTTTGACCGCTCCTCAGTGCAAATCGCACAGGTTGAAATAGGCGACTTGGTTAGAGATATTGTTGCCAACGGGCGGATCGTTGCAGCCAATGCACCGCAGGTTTATAGCCCAGAGCAAGGATTCGTTAGCTTGAACGTGAAAGCGGGTGATGAGGTTTATGTGGGGCAGGTTGTTGCGATAGTTGATAGCCCTGAGCTTGCCAACCAACTCAAGCAGCAAGTATCGGAAATGGATCGTCTTAAAGGCGAATTAGCGAGACAAAAGCTCGATGCCCGCAGTCAAACGCTACAACTCACCAAGCTGCTCGATATTGCGCAAGTCGACTTAGAAGCTGCACAGCGCGAGAACCGACGCGCCAATGCATCAATGAAAAACAACCTTATTAGCCAAATCGATTTTGAGAAAGCCGTTGACGATCTTGCAAGAGCAACACTCACGCAAAAACATGCTAAAGAAGAAGTCGCCATAGCAAAGGACCGTTTAGCCTTTGAATTGGACAGTGCGAAAAGCACCGTATTGCGCCAAGCGCTTGTGGTTGAAGAACTTGAGCGTAAAATTTCAGAGTTAAATATTCTAGCTTCCGTTAATGGTGTTGTCGGCAACCTGCTGGTTCAACCCCGTGCATTAGTCAATAAAAACGATGCATTAATGACGCTAGTCGATTTAAGTGCCTATGAAGTAGAGCTGAACGTGGCTGAAAGCTATGCCAATGATTTAGCTATCGGTATGCAGGCAGAAATAACGATTGCAGGTGAAAAGCTGATGGGCAAATTGTCCTCCATTTCCCCAGAGGTAAAAGAGCGTCAAGTCACAACGCGTGTTCGCTTCGATCAACAGCAGTTATCCGGTATTCGTCAAAACCAGCAAGTGTCCGCACGAGTTTTACTTGAAAATAAGTCGCAAGTTGTGAAGGTTCGTCGCGGCAGCTTCATGCAGGCAGGCGGTTTTTATGCCTACAAACTAGATGGAAACATTGCGACAAAAATTGATATTCAGTTGGGTGCAGCAAGCATGCGTGAAGTGGAAGTGCTTGCCGGACTGAGCCCCAATGACGAAATTATTATCTCAAATTACGATGAATTTATGGGTACCGAAACTTTCTTACTCAATTAAGAACAAGACGCGGTACAACTCAAAACAGAACAAAAATTAACGAGGAAAATAACAATGTTAAGCATGAAAAACATAAGCAAGGTTTATCAAACTGAAAAGGTGCAAACTCACGCACTCCGTGACTTCGATTTAGAAGTACAAGAAGGTGAATTTATCGCGGTTACCGGTCCATCTGGCTCGGGTAAAACAACTTTCCTGAATATTGCTGGCATGCTCGAACCTTTCACTGGCGGCGACTACATGCTCGACGACGTTAATGTAGGTTCGCTGTCGGATAACCAGCGCGCTGATTTGCGCAATCAAAAAATAGGTTTCATCTTTCAAGGCTTCAACCTTATTCCTGACTTAAATTTGTATGAGAATATTGAAGTGCCACTGCGCTATCGCGGCATCAAGTCTGCTGAAAGAAAACGTCGCATTGAACAGTGCTTAGAAAAAGTAGGGCTAGCCAGTAGAGCTAAGCATTTGCCACAGCAGCTTTCGGGCGGACAGCAACAACGCGTTGCGATTGCTCGAGCGCTTGCCGGTGAACCTCGCTTTTTACTTGCCGATGAACCAACGGGTAATCTTGATAGCTTAATGGCCCGCCAAGTAATGGAACTGTTAGAAGAAATTAACCGCGAAGGTTCAACCATCATCATGGTTACGCATGACCAAGAGTTGGCTCGCCGCGCACCACGAAATATACAAGTGGTGGACGGACAGTTAGCCGACTTTACACTCTATCAAAACAAAACAATAGAAAGTGTCGCGGCCGAAAAAGACCATCCTGCGGTTGAGGTGTAACATGCTACTACATTACATAGATTTGAGCTGGCGCAGTTTGAAACGCACCCCCTTAGTGTCTTTTTTAATGATACTAGCAATTGCGGTCGGTATTGGCATTACAATGACCAGTTTATCGGTGTATCACATGATGTCGATGGACCCTATACCGCAAAAAAGTGGCCAGTTGTTTGCCGTACAGCTCAACACCACGGACGACGGCACTAACTGGTGGACACAAGATGACGTGCCCTTGCAGTTGACCTACAAAGACGCCATGGCGCTGCATAGCGCAGAAACTCCAAACCGTAAAACAGCATCTATGCGTTCCGGTTTTACAGTGCATTTAAATGATCAGGAATTAAAGCCTTTTCTTTCCGAGACTCGCCTAATTGGTCGCGATTTCTTCCCTATGTTTGAGCGCGACTTTGTATACGGCAGCGCTTGGACACTGGAACAAGAGAAAGCGTCAGCGGCCGTTGTTGTGATAAACGAAGAGCTTAACGACCGTTTGTTCGGTGGCAGTAATTCCGTCGGTAAACAGGTAAATCTTGATGACACCGTTTTCACCGTGGTTGGCGTCATGAAGCAGTGGGACTCGCATACCAAGTATTACGATCTAAATAATGGTGCGTTTGACTCGCCAGAACCGCTGTTTATTCCAATTACCCTGGTTGCCCCAATGCAAATAGAAAGTTGGGGTAACAACAATGGATGGAAGCACGAAGCCATTAGCACGTTTGAGGGGCAGCTACAGTCTGAAATATTTTGGCTACAGTTCTGGGCAGAACTCAATTCACCAGCCGAAGTACAGAACTACAGAGATTACTTACAGGCTTATTTAGAGGAACAGGGACAATTGGGAAGATACAATCGTACTGCCCCTGAATTTAACCTCAAAAATGTGATTGAATGGATGGAGTACAACAATGTTGTTACCTCAGATAATAAAGTCCTTCTTGGTCTTAGTTTTCTTTTCCTTGCTGTGTGTTTAGCTAACATATTAGGACTCTTATTAGGAAAGTTTTTACGCCGAGCACCCGAAATTGGGGTCCGTCGCGCTTTGGGAGCAAGCAAGAGACAAATCTTTGTACAGCATTTAGTTGAGGTATCACTCTTAGGCTTTTTGGGCGGATTACTCGGTATCGCCATTGCCCAACTTGGTTTGTGGGGAGTTCGTACAACCAGCAACCAATACAATGCATTGGCGACAATGGACTTAAGTATGCTGTTAGCCGCACCAACGATTGCCATCAGTGCTTGCATTATTGCAGGGCTATATCCCGCTTGGCTGGTCTGTAGAACCCAACCCGCAATCTACCTTAAAACACAATAGGAGCCATTATGTTGGAAATTAAACCGATACTTAATTCACTGCTTCGCTCAAAAGCGGGCGCGCTGATGTTGCTAATTCAGATTGCATTGACCACCATGATCGTCAGCAATGCCGCATCTATCATATTTGATCGTATTCAGTATCTTTCCCAAGAAACAGGCTTTCCAGAGGATGAGATATTCAGTTTTAGCGTCATGTCTTTTGATAAAACCCTCGATTTAACGCAGAAGTTTGAAGAAACAGAGACAATGTTAAGAAATATTCCTGGGGTTAAGAACGCGAGCCTATTTAATGCCGTACCTGTTTCTGGCAGTGGCTCAGCAACAGGTCTTGGCTTGCAGCCAGCAAACGAGCGCGGACAAGATTCGAGAGCGGCTTATTATATGGCTGACGAGAACGCATTAGACACCCTCGGCATAAGTTTGATTGAAGGTCGTAACATTCGAGCTGACGAAGTTATCGAATCACAAACGCGAGAGGTCTTTCCCAAAGTCGTATTGTTAACAAAAACGCTAGCTGACGAATTATTCCCCACTGGAGATGCGCTTGGACAAACCATCTACTTTGGAGATATGCCGTTGGAAATCATCGGCATAACTGAAAAAATGATGGGCCCTTGGCTAAAAGATAGTCGTCCCGACAATGTCGCTATTATTCCTTTAGTGAGTGCAGCAACTTATCAACGCATAATTGTAAGAACAGAACCCGACCAGCGCGCTGCAATCATGCGTCAAATTGAAGATGCTATGTTAGAGGATCATAACAAGCGAGTTATCATAGGTTTACGCGGCATGGATGAAGCAAAGGCAATGTATAATGCTGCTGACACACTCATGCTGCGGATGCTAGTGGTCTTAATTGTGGTACTGCTGTCAGTCACTGCATTAGGTATTTTTGGACTGACTGTATTCAATATTAATAAGCGTACAAAGCAGATTGGCACTCGCCGAGCCCTTGGTGCGCGTAAATCGGCTATTGTTAATTACTTTTTAGTCGAAAATATCATTATTTGCATAGCCGGCACCGCTGTAGGGTCAATAGCAGCGGTATTTTTAGGGCAAAGCTTGCTTAATTTCTATTCATTGCCAGCACTCAATAGTTTGTACATTTTATCTACGGTAGTGTTTGTGATTATTATTAGTGTATTGTCAGTGATAATGCCCGCCAACAGAGCGGCAAATATATCCCCAAGCATTGCAACTCGTAGTATTTGATCAGTGAAATTGATAGGCTATTGAATAAGTTAGCGTTGTACTGATAAACGCTCACTTTTCAACAAAGGATGTAACCAACACAATGAGTGGAAAATGGACAAGATTTTAATCGTTGACGACACACCTGCAGTGCTTCAAGCGCTATCTTTACTGCTCGAAATCCACGGCTATGACGTTGTCACGACCACCTCACCAGAGCAAGCAATACAATACGTCAATCAGTTACGCGTATCACTTGTAATACAAGATATGAACTTTACTGGCGACACCACATCTGGTGAAGAAGGGAGAAGTTTATTTTATCAGATGCGCGAGCTCGATCCGCATCTACCTGTTATCTTAATTACTGCTTGGACCGACCTTGAGCAAGCCATTGAATTAGTGAAAGCCGGCGCGGTCGACTATATTGCTAAACCTTGGGACGACCAAAAGCTGCTTAATACCATTGCAAACCTCGTTGCGCTAGGCAAAGCAAATCAAGCGACCGAAAAGTTAAAGCGCCAGCAGGATGCAACCGCGAATACGCAAACTGCAGCCACCAATATTGGCCTGATTTACGCGAGTTCAGCAATGCAGCGTGTGGTTGATATGGCTGTTCAAGTGGCTAAGTCGGATATTTCCGTGCTCATTACTGGTGCGAATGGCAGTGGCAAAGAAAAAATAGCAGAAGTAATACAGGCTCACTCACAAATAGCCAATGGCCCATTTATAAAAATCAATTGCGGCGCCTTGCCCGCAGACCTGATAGAAGCAGAGCTATTTGGCGCAGAAGCCGGTGCATACACGGGAGCGAATAAAAAGCGCATCGGTTTATTCGAAGCCGCTGATGGCGGCACTTTATTTTTAGATGAAATTGGTAATTTACCGTATTCTGGCCAAACTAAATTGTTACGCGTAATTCAAACAGGCGAGTTTCAGCGCCTCGGCTCGGTCAACACGATAAAAACCAAAGTACGTGTTATTTCAGCAACGAACAGTAATTTACAGGACGCGATTGCAGCTGGTAAATTTCGAGAAGACTTGTATTACCGACTCAATGTTATCGAATTGCAAGTACCCTCTATGGCTGAAAGAATCGATGACATTATGCCCTTGGTAAACCATTTTTTACCCAGTCGAGAATTGAGCTTGTCGGCTGAAAATGAATTAAAAAAGCACAGCTGGCAGGGCAACGTCAGAGAAATTGAAAACACGTGCAAGAGAGTGGCTGTGCTGAAGCCAACAGGTATAATCGAAGCAAATGACTTTGCGTTTTCAACGCATCAGCAAAGCTCTTCAAATGCGACGAATGAGGCCCGCAGCCCACAAACGATGACGGCAGAACCGACAAAAGAAGATTTGGAAACCGCGATGCGAGAACTTCAAGGCGTGATTGCTCGTGTTGCTAGGAAATTCGGCTTGAGCAGACAAGCGCTTTATCGGCGTTTAGATAAATACGGTATCCCTTACTAATGTTTGCAAATGTCCTACCTCGAATTTTAGCTATTGTTGCAGTCGTCAGCGCCGCTTGCACCATTCCCTTGTTCTTTATAAGTGTGCTGCCTGTCAATGCGAAAATAGCCATCGCATTTGGAATGGTAATTTTTAGCGTTTTTCTCGCCCGTTTTTTGTTAAGAGATATTCGCGAAGGCTTATCAGCGCTTGAGCTAGGAATGCTAAATTTAAAAGACGGTGAATACGCAACCACGCTTTCTTATCAAAACAAAGATGAGTTAGGCAAACTCTGTGAGCTTTACAATACTACCGCACTTCAGCTCCGAGCAGAAAAACACTGGCTTTATCAACGGGAGCTTTTGTTAGATAAAGTCACTCAAAGCTCACCAGAGGTTTTATTTCTGGTTAATGACACTCAGCAAGTTATCTTCAGCAATATCGCCGCAAGACGCTTCTTCAAGCGCCCAAAGGGTATTGACGGAGAACTCTTGGCAGCATTACTAGAAAAAGCACCTAGAGGCGCTGAAGTTGCTATTGAGAGACGCAAAGAAGGCTTATTTACAGTGGTGGTTGACGCCAATGAACCGCAAACATGGCATATGTCTTTAGGTAGCTTTTCGTTAAACAACCAGGCGCACACACTTTTCATCATAAAGCAGATGACGCGAGAGTTAAGTCGACAAGAAGTTGCGGTATGGAAAAAAGTCATCCGCGTTATCAGTCATGAATTAAATAACTCCCTTGGCCCAATTTCCTCAATGTTACACAGCGGCAAAATACTCAGTGAAAATATTGAAGAAGCTCGGTTAGCGAGAGTATTCTCAACAATCGATGAGCGCATTAAGCACTTAAGTGACTTTGTGCAAGGCTATGGAAAATTTGCAAAATTACCGGAACCCAAAATTAAAGCAAACGACTGGCATACACTATTGAATAAACTTAAGTCGCAGTGGCAATTTATCGACCTGTCGGAACAAGGTGAGACGGTTTATGCAGAGACTGTTTATGCCGACCCGGTTCAATTAGAGCAATTACTCATAAACTTACTAAAGAATGCGCACGAATCAGGTTCAAAACCCGATGAAATATGCATTAAACTTGAACAACGTAAATCAGAGTCGTGTATTACCGTTATCGACAAGGGTAAAGGCATTTCCGATGCTGTTATGGCAAATGCACTCATTCCTTTTTACTCGACTAAACCGGCCGGCAGCGGTCTAGGCCTTGCGCTATGCCGTGAAATTACCGACGCCCATCACGGCCAAATAGGCTTATACAATCGAGACGAAGGCGGCTTAGCCGTTAGAGTTGTGTTGCCGTTTCGCTTATTTAGTCCACTTCTCAGTTAAATGACCAACGAAATTACAAGGCCGATAGGTGCTGTTCAGCTGTTTTTCAATAATATTATTCCATGCTGTTTTACACGCGCCCGTTGAACCAGGAACGCAGAAAATCACCGTATTATTGGCTAATCCAGCGAGCGCTCGAGACTGAATAGTCGACACACCAATTTCTTCTAAAGACATAGCTCTAAACACTTCACCGAAGCCTTCAACGTGTTTGTCGAATAGCACCGACATAGCTTCAGGTGTGGAGTCACGGCCTGAAAACCCTGTGCCACCAGTAGTCACAACTGCATGAATATTCTCGTCCGCAATCCACGCTGAGGTGACCGCACGAATTTTATATACATCATCAACCACAATTTGCTTGTCTGCTATACAATGGCCAGCCTCAACCGCTGCTTTCACGAGGTATTGACCCGATGTATCGGTTTCTTCATTGCGAGTATCCGAAATTGTCAGCACCGCAATATTTAAATAGGTTTGTTCGGTCATTATCTAATTCTATATACTGTAACTCAAACGATAAGCATAGCCTAAATGCCATCGGTCTTTTCTACAACGGTTTTATGCAGAAATCGCCATCAATGCCAAGCAAGCGATCAGGTCATAAGGATACCTATACTTTGTCCAAACCAACAATTTGCCCTCAAAAAACTGAGGACCGAAAACCAGGCTCGCTTGGCGAACAAGAAGAACCTAGTAAAAGAAAAGTCTGCGGTAACTGCCACTACCCACTCAAAACCTGCGTTTGCTCGGCGTTGACTCATATTGAAAATGAGACGAACGTTATTATCCTGCAAGACAAAAATGAAGTTAACAATGCGAAGAATACGGCGCGCCTATTGGCATTAAGTGTGAGCAACCTAACCATTGTGAAAAGCGACAATATCGAAAGTATGTGCAAGCTCGAAACAGCATGCATTCAAAACCCAGCGGCCTTTGCTCTGTTCTTTCCATCAAACAATAGCAGGGCATTTGAAACCCATTTTTCGTCGAATTCAGAAACACCTTTAAATGAGCAACAGGAAAAAGCGCCAGAAACCACCCGCTCAATCAAACATATACTTTTCATTGATGGCACTTGGCGCAAAGCTAAGCGTCTTTATCTGAGTAATGAATGGCTGCAACATTTACCTAATTATCACTTCGATAAGCTATTACAAGGACAGTATCGTATTCGCAAAACCAGCATAGAAAATGGCCTCTCTACACTAGAGGCTGTGGCCTACGTATTATCAAAAACCGATGGTACCAATGTAAAAGCACTGCATGACTTATTTGAAAAAATGCAGTCGCACTGGCCATCATCTTAAGCATTGCATACAAACACGGCTTGGAAATAAACTCTTGTATCACAACACTTTACTATTACTGCTGAACTTAGCGCATCAGCATGAAAAAGAGACCAAAGTGATGGTTAATCCTAGCTTTGCGAGTGGCGCATATGAAACACTTTATTTTGATGAGGCGATACACCCTTTGAAGTGAGATTGATTTATTAGTTCAAACGCTCAAAGACGAGATTATTTTTACGAGCTATTGATTTACGATCTCTATATTAAAATGTAGCTGTATTGCTCGTTATCTCGCCAGATAGAAATAAAAAAGGCTGCTTTTTAATAAAGCAGCCTTTTCATTATCTAAGCTGTTAATTAGCGTTTCGCAAATTAGCCTGCTTTTTTCATCCAAGCTGAACACCAGCCTTTGGCGTTCACTACTTTACCAGGGAAGATACCGCACGGACGCCATTCTTGGCCATCTTCACCCTGAATGTATTGGCAATTTGCACAGTGGCTGCCTTCTACTTTTGACTCATGGACGTATTTTAAAGCAACGGCCGTTGGATCATCTAACTTAACTTGTTCTTGAGCGTTCACGCGCAATGCAACGCCACCCAAAGTTAATCCAATAAGAGTTGAGCCTGATAATTTTAAAAAGTCGCGACGATTAACATTGTTCATAGTGCGTATCCCAATTTGTAGACGAAAATAATAATGATTCTCTTTTACGTTAGCCCTAAAATGCAAAAACTCGCCAAATAAGGCGAGTTTTTAAGTCTAACGAAGCGGTTAATTACTTCTGTTTATACTTATACACAAACAATCAAGATCGATCTAGTGAAATAAAAATTAGTTTCTCCCGATTCATAAATAAATACTGACACTAGAACAACAAATGTTAGTCATCGTCAACCGAGCTTTCATCGACTGGCAGTTTAACCAGCACCCAGACGATGAGTGCAACAACCCCAATGGCAATGCCGCAAACTAATAATAACTGGTCTAAATTTGGTATCATATTGACGCTCCCACTAGGCCTTATTTACCGGAATAGTAAGCAATTTCTCATTTGCCTTAGCATATCCATAACGCGCTATCCGTTGGGTAGAATGATATGAGTCTACTGACGAAATTGCCACTGATTCAGCAGCTTCAATGTCAACGTAGCCATCATCACTAACCCACTGGGGCTCTAAGATTACCTCGACAATCTGCCCAATCACCAGCTCTGTCTGGTTAATTGCTAGAACCTGTATATCCTGAACCTGCATGCCGAGCTTAATGTGCGACTCTAAAACATAAGGAGCCTTCACTTGGTCAGTCATTTGCGGCGTTAAACCTATTTTTTCGAATTCACTTTCTTCGAAATCATATCTGGCTGATGTCTGATGCGCCTTCTCAACCATTGATGTGCAAATATGGTTGATAGTATATTCGCCTGTATCTTTGATATTTTGCAGCGTATCGCGCGGCACCGTATGTGGACGCATTATCATCCCCAAAAGAGGCGGGTGAGCTCCGATATGAAATACTGAACTCACCACAGCAAGGTTATCAATGCCTTTTGTTCCGTCTTTTTTGCTAGCAGAACGAGTACCTATTAAGTTACCGCTCTTAAAACCTGACAATGAATTGATAAAATTGGCTCTAACACGCTGTGCCATATTGTCGATATCACTCGCATTAAAGTATTTTGTATCCGCATTAGCCGGCTTTCTATTCATGTTAGTCATCATCCCTTTTGGCGATAATTTCAATGCCAAATCCGTTGTCAATAATGCTTAGCTCAATAGGAGAGCAGCAAATCTGACAATCAACTATTTGCTGTTGACCCACGTCGTTCCCTTCATCAATCTCCAAATCGTTAAAAGTCATACAATAAGGACATTCAAATTTCTCTACACTACTTAGACTCATTTTTTTACCTTATTAATGTGTACCTAAGCAACACTCTGACCAAAAAGCATTGCACTTTTTAAACATAGAACGCGTAAGTAATATCAGTTGGTTACACGCCGCGCTCGTAATATCAATCGGCCGCTTTGTGTAATAGGCAGTTATTTTATACAGCATACTATGTTACGAATAGAAAACTAAGTTGGACGTATTGCTTACTAGAAAATTTCCAAGAAGATCGGATTTCGGTGTTTGCCTTCTGTGTAAAAGGGAGACTTTTTTGACTTTTCATCATTTGATCCCGAAGAAAATGCATCGCAGAACCTTTTTCAAAAAACACTACAGTAAGCCGGAACTTGCCGCTGGCATAGACATTTGCAGACAGTGCCACACCGGTTTACATAAGCGTTTTTCAGAAATGGAGCTGGCTAAAGAACTTAATAACATAGAAGCCATTCAGAATGAACAAGCGCTTGCAGAATACTTCAACTGGGTCGCTAAACAAAAAGTCCAATAGGCAACTAAAACAACAAAATACTGTATATGCAAACAGTTATTTAGTATGCTAATTAATCTTGGATAATCACCTCGCGTCGCGAATAGAAATAAAGTCGTTGACCAATGAGGCCACCTATTTTTCGTATTAGCCTAATTAACCCAAAGGCGATTATAAAGAGCACAAAACATTGCGACAGTTACCAACTTATTATTACTTGAGCCACTTTAATGAATTTTTAAAATTTGTAACTGGCCCATGTGAGCGCTTATTAGACAGCGACGATAGGCTATTCATCGAAAAATTCATGTCACTCTCGAAGCCGCAGCAATGCTTAATTGTGCGCTTTATTAATCGTAAGTCTATTTTCGTCAAACCCACTGCTTATGTTTATGAAGAAATTGAAAACATAGCTAATAATTTTGATTTCCTATATCAGGCAGCATGGTTTTCCCCCCTAAAACCCAAAAACGCCGCAGCATTTGTTGAGCATCTGACCAAAGACGAAATCATTCAAATACTCGATGAGCTAAAGACGTCAAGCGAACACGAGTCTGAAACGTTAATTTATAAGAAATCCCAAGCTAAAGCAGCCTTAATGAACTTTCTTTTAACTGGGGTGAGTGGCAAAGACATTGTTACAACAGCACTTGCGAAAAGCTATTGGCAAGGAAGTTTTGATAAACAAATCAGCTATTTCCTGTATTTATATTTTGGCAATTTTCACTCAAAATTAAATCAATTTTCCATGCGTGATTTAGGCGTAATGCGCACACGCAAAGAACAATCACAAGTCATGGCTAGATTTGCAGATATTGAAAGCGCTAAATCAGCATTTTCTCTGCAC
Organism: Glaciecola sp.; assembly: GCA_965660625.1. Classification (GTDB taxonomy): domain Bacteria; phylum Pseudomonadota; class Gammaproteobacteria; order Enterobacterales; family Alteromonadaceae; genus Glaciecola. The sequence continues at coordinate 25,560 of CBFIAR010000019.1, forward strand.
TCTCTGCTCAATGAAATACGTATTCAACTTCCTTTGTTAAGCAGCGCTGCGAATGTAGTGAAAGAGCCAACACATGCCGTCGTTGAAGAACCAGTAATAGAGGCATACCGCTCTTCAGGCACTGCACTGAACCCTGACACTGGACAATCCGAAAAACACGTTTTCATATTGTCCCATATAAGCAATCTGCCTGAAGCGATTGGAGCCAAAGCGCTTGATTTAGAAGCAAAACTACAGTTTTTATTAGCAGGTGAACTACTCAGCCTCGACGCAGCCCGCGCTGTTCAGCTCTTAAAATCCATAAACACTAACGCCGCACAAGAAAAATGGGCGCGAGAAGCCTACAAACTTGGTTTAACAGAACAAGTTGAGGCTGAACTAGAGTGCATTATAGAGGCCCCTCTATCCGAAGATTTATTGGCTTTCGCTGAAGACTTTTTAGCGCGTAAATATCACAAAAAACGCACGAGTGTATTAACCGATATGCTGCGTGAAAATAGCCAAACTATCCAAATTGATGAAATGCACAAGGGCGCTGTTGAACGCGGTGTAGTAGCTTATTATGAGCAGCGAGAATGCCACGCATTTCGAACCGAAAACGAAATTTGGCGAGCACTTTTCGGACTGTACTTTTGGCGTGAAATCTATGAGCTAGATGGCCTAGGACTCAGCAACGAGTTTGAGCATGTTCCAACGTCTCTAAAAACCAACCAGTTTTATGAGTTCGCTTCAGAGCAAATTGAAGCTCGCTTGAGCACTACGGATACAAAGGCGACTCTAATTCAGCAGCTGTCCATGTCGGCCGCCAAGTACTATGGCCAAGGCAACATTGTTTTTAGATGGCGAAAGAACATATTAGAACGTCTTATACTCTTGATTAACCATAGTAAGCTCGATGCTATATTGGCTTTATTGAAAGCGATGACACAAGACTGGAAAAATTTAAGCGACGGATTTCCAGATCTTATGCTGATTGAAAACGATAAACTGCGCTTTGAAGAGGTAAAATCTGAAGGTGATCAACTTAGACGCAATCAGTTGCTCAGCATTCAAAAGCTGCAAAGCTTGGGTTTTGATGTGCGCATTACCAATGTAACGTGGACTATCGACCCTCTTCAGCCCTACGCCGTTATTGATATTGAAACCACCGGTGGGCGAGCACAACATCATCGTATTACGGAAGTGGGAATAGTTAAAATGATCGGCGGCGAAGTTGTTGCCCAGTGGCAATCGCTAATTAATCCTGAGCGACGCATTCCGCATAATATTACCTCGTTAACGGGTATCGACAACGACATGATTGCCGACGCACCTTTGTTTGCGGAAGTGGCCGATGATATCGATGCATTCACTGATGGCTGTGTATTCGTAGCGCACAACGTTAATTTCGATTATGGCTTTATCAAAGAGGAGTTTAATCGCTTAGAGCGACACTATCGTCGACCAAAGCTGTGTACGGTGAGAGAAATGCGAAAGCACTACAAAGGCTTATCTTCGTATTCGTTAGCTAATCTGACTAAGCATTTCGGGATTGATATGCAGCGCCATCATAGAGCAATGTCGGATGCCGTAGCCGCTGGAGAGTTGCTAAACATGGTGAATGAAAAGCGCTTAGCAAAAGTGTTTAAGCCATAGCTTATTTGCTTTTCGTCACTATTCAGCTCTAAGTGCCTCGATAGGTGGTAATCGAGCCGCTTTGTAGGCTGGTAAAGCACCAGCGACTAAACCAACAACAATAGATACACCAAGTCCCAACGAGATGCTAGTTAGCGTAAACAGCATGGGTAATTGCGGCAATGCCAAGCTCAACAGTACCTGAACGAGACCCAGCAGCAACAATCCAGATAGCCCGCCAATTATCGCGATAAACACGGCTTCACCGAGGAATAATTTGATCAACAATTTTTGCTGTATACCTAATGCTCGAAGCAATCCCACTTCTCCCTTACGTTGTGACAAGGTAATGGTTAATATCGTATAAATGCCGACGGTTCCAACCAATAACGAGATAGCGCCAATCGCAATACCTGCAAAACGCACGACGTTAAGAATATCATCTAACGACTCTAGCATCTGATCCTGACTAATAATGGTAAAATCTTCCGCGCCATGACGCACAATCAAACGTTGTTTCACTTTTGCAATTAAGGCCGTTATATCAATGTTTGCTTGATACATTAGATCGATTTCCATAAGGGACTCTCGATTAAATAGCTCCAAAGCTTTAGCCGCTGGAATATAGGCAATTTCATCCAAATCCATGCCTAGAAACTGTCCCTTTGACGCAAATACACCTATTACCCTAAATCGCATTCCACCCACACGGATTTGTTGGCCTAACGCATTGGCTTTACCGAATAAGGCACTTTTTAGCTTACTACCAAGTACAACAAACGCCCTAGGCTGCAAAAGATCATCTTGCGGTAGAAAGCGCCCTTGCGCAATCTGCATTTTCCACGCTTCTGCGGCGTGGTGGCCTACGCCAAGTACATCGGTTGCGCGAGATAACCCTCTATGTTTGACGACAGCCGTGCCCGCAACTATCGGTACAACCGCATTTATTTGAGGCAAATTACTGAGCGATTGAGCATCATACAAAGTTATTCCTCGATTAGTTTTTAAAATACCTGTAATGCCCATTGTTTCTGATTTACCCGGGGTAATAGCGATAATATTGCTCCCAAACTGAGTAAACTCATTAAGTACGAATTGTTTTAAGCTATCACCCATTGCAGACAACATCGTGACGGCACTGACACCGATAGCAAAACCGAGAATAGTTAATAAATTTCGCCGCCGTTGAAATAATACGGACCGATTAATCCAGCGCACTGCATCGGTCAGTTTCATCCCCTAAGTACCTCTACTGGCGATACCATCGCTGCCTTTCGCGCTGGCAACCAACTAAAAAGCAAGCCCGTTAGCAAGGCGACGGATAGAGCGATCATATGAGACCAAAGTGGCGTCACAAAATCCAAAATCGGCAGCCATTTATTTGCTGCAAAGACAATCAATTGAGCACTGGTTAATCCGATAACAGATGCCCCTGCAACCAACATTAAAGATTCCCAAATAAAAAGGCGCTGGATGAGCTGACTGCTTGCTCCAAGGGCTTTAAGTAGGCCGATTTCGGCGCGCCGCTGTTGCACAGAAATTAGACTCAAATTCATAATCAAAATACCAGCCACTACAAGGCTAATTGCGGCGAGAAGACCTATGACTGCGGTTAATGTAAGCAATATATTGTTGAACGCTTGCATAATTGACTGCTGGCTAATAATCGTTATGTCTTCTTCATTTTGGTGGCGCTGTTTGATGATTTTGTAAATCTCATCAATAACACGTTGCCTATCAGAAACTGCGTGTAACTCAACTAAAATGCGAAATAGCGCAGGAGTATCAAATAAAGCTTCGGCACTTAGAACAGGCAGGATGACCATATCACTCATATCTAAACCAAGTGACTCTCCGCGCTTAGCTAACACGCCAACCACTTGATAGCGATAATCGTCTATAGTGAGCATCTTGCCCAAAGGGTTGTGTCCAGCGAATAACTCATTTTTCAATTTACTACCAATAATGGCCACTGGCCTGGCAACGCTCTCAGCATCTATAGGCAAACCACGCCCCATAGCTAAGTTCAACTTTCGAGCTTGCAAGAAGCCGACGGTAGAACCAATCACAATGACGTCTCGGTTACGGCTTTTATAGGATGCAGCGCCACTACCGGCTATAATTGGAGCGACGGACTTTACCGCTGCTAATCGAGCAATATGCTGTGCATCACTTAAGGTGAGATCCCTCGGTGACGTGCCATACATAGGCACCCCTCCGCCACTAGTTTGTTTTTTCCCTGGCAGAATAATTAATAAATCATTACCTAACATAGCAAACTCGCGTTGAACATACCGTCGCGCACTTTCACCTAAGCTCGTTAGCAGAACCACCGACGCAACGCCCAGCACGATGCAAAACGCTAACATTGAAGTGCGCCAGCGATGGCGAGTAAACACCTGCATATTAAAGTGCAGTAGGTCGATGTTACGCATTATGTAAACTACTGTTCACTGAGCACACCATCTACCATTTTGATTTTACGTTTAGCGCGTTGTCCTATTTGCATATCGTGAGTAACAATGATCAAGGTCAATCCATGTGCATTCAAGCTTTCAAGCAATTCAATGATTTCTAAACCCGAAGCTTGATCAAGATTTCCAGTGGGTTCGTCGGCCAAAATTAAGTCAGGCTGCATCACAATAGCCCTAGCAATTGCCACCCGCTGTAATTGGCCACCAGAGAGCTGCGCCGGCAGATGATGGGACCGGTCAGTCAAACCCACTTGCTCCAAAACTTTAGCAACAATTGGTTCGCGTTTTTCTGCTGGTATCTCTGCCAGCAACAATGGTAATGCAATATTTTCAGCAGCAGTGAGTCTGTTTATCAATTGAAAAGACTGAAAAATAAAACCAATTTTTTGACCACGAAGACTCGCTCTTTGCTCTTCATTTAATTGATGAATAGCTTGTTCAGTTAACCAGAATTCACCGCTGTCTATTACATCCAGAAGACCTAACATATTCAACAGGGTCGACTTACCCGAACCCGATGGGCCCATTACGCTAAGATAGTCACCCTGCCCAATTTGTAATTGAATATCTTTGAGCACGTGTAATGACTGACTTCCTGATTGATACCATTTATTCACATTAATCAATTTGATCATTGCTTAATTGCCGACATGCCATCGACTAAGTTAGATTGTGACGCAGACGTTAGCACCCACTCTCCGTTGCTTAACCCTGTTATTATTTCAGTTTGCTGCCAATTACTTAGCCCAGTTTCAATTTCACGTAAATGCAATTTATCCTCAGTAAAAACATACACCTTATTATTATCAAAAATAGCTTCGGTTGGAATGCGCAGCACCTGCTCTCGGCTTCTGATTAAAATTTCCATGTCTGCGCTATAACCCACCAGCAAATTCTGTAAAGAACTGTCGTTAATATCAGCTTCTACCTCAACGGTTCGCGCCTGTTTTTCTGCAGCATAAACATAAGGTGCAATACGTCTAACTCTTCCAGCGAGAGGCTCATCTCTAAAAGCATCAAGACTAATCACGGCCGACATACCAACCTTTACAAGCGCGGCGTCAACTTCATCAATGGGTGCGCTTACGTAGTAACAAGTGTTATCAATCAAATCCACCATTGGCAGCGTTAAAATACCGGGCGGAGATGGCGTAGCGTATTCACCTATTTCACCATTCACCTCAGCAACGATACCTGCAAAGGGTGCAACCAATCTTGTTTTGGTTAGTATGGCTTTATTCAATTGAATTTGCGCTTTTGCTTGCGACACTTCGGCTTTAGCTGCTTTACATGCAGCTTCACTGGCATCCGCTTTGGCCTTCGCAAGATCAGCATCTTCAGCCGAAGCTAAGCCTTGGCTAATTAAACGTTGTTTACGAGCAGCTTCGTGACTATCGGACTTTGCAATAATACACTGGCGAACTTGTTGTAAATTAATCGCAGAGAGATGTGCTTCGGCCTGAAGCCCTTGTGCTTGGATATCTTGATTGAAAAGTGTCAGTAACAGCTGTCCTTCAACAACCTCATCACCCTCTTGCACTAAAACTCTATCAATTTGACCACCCATTGAGACTGACAACTTACTGCGTCGACAAGCCATTAGTGATCCGGAGCGGGTATTAGCTATGGTTTCGCGTACTTCACCCAATTCCACCTGCACGGCCTGAATTTGGACTGGATCATCCAGAGTAAACCAGTAGACAAACACTAGAAGGATAATGACCGAAAACAACAGAAACCACTTTTTCATTAATCGAACCTCGATAAAAAAATTACGTGAGTGTCATCTTCTATTCCCGCACAGTTGTGGGCTACGATCGTTAGGCAAACACGAAAAGTTATTACGAAACCCAAGCTGTGGCTCTAAAGACATAGGATTGTTGCCACTTAAGGGAGTGAACATTTTATGACTTGTCATTTGTTGATATATGCGCCAAGTTTAAGCGCATATATCTTCAAAAAAATTAAAGTCACTGGGCTTTGAAAACAATGACGCCTATTCTTTAATTGAAATTTTACGCTGTAGCTTTTGCGCCTTCTCCGACTTGGGTAACGTAACGCTTAATACACCCTTGTTGAATTTAGCTTGAATTTTGTCCTCTTCAATACTAGGCGGTAGCGAAAAGCTACGTTTAAAAAACCCGTAGCTACGCTCCATCATGTGATAATTATCGTCTTTGTCCTCCTCCTTTTCGGTTTTCTTTTCGCCGCTTAAGGTTAACACTCCGTCCGATAAATCAAGATTGATATCATCCAATTCCAAACCAGGCAGCTCCGCTGACAATTTAAAGGTCTTATTGTCTTCGACAATATCAACCTTAGGGTTAAGAATCATTTCGGTTGTTTGAATATTGCTAAGCGATGGCCGTAAGAAGGGCCACGTGTTGGTAAATTTATCGAAAAAATCCTCTATAATAGGAGAACTCAAGCTTAAAGGAGCAAGGCCCTTATTTTTTCCATTTCCTGATTGTTTTGTTACAGAAATATTAGCCATAATATTTATCCTCTCTCATGTGTTAACGACAGTTAGTTTTTTACTTGTGTGCACACTGAAAAATCACATGTACTGACAACAACAAGTGACATATATTTAAGCAGTTCATAAGGAAACAATATTGATCACGGTCAAATAATACCGTTTGAAAACCTGACGCAGAAAAAGGAATAAATCCAAACCCATGCAAAAAAAGTATATAAAGTATGAAATCTAACTTTAAACAAAAAATGAACCAATTTAGCGAAGAGGAAACATCACGCATGATAGAAATGGCATGGGAAGACCGCACGCCATTTGAAGCGATCGAAAGGTTATTTGGAGTAACAGAGCCTGAAGTAATTAATATTATGCGCAGCAACATTAAGCGTAAAACATTCAACAACTGGCGTGCGCGAGTGAGCGGGCGCAAAACAAAGCACCTAAAACTCCGAAGCCCAGACGTCAGCCGTGGTTACTGTTCAACCCAGTACAAACCGGTGCGCAAACGCTAAGTACCTAAGGTTGATGACACATCCTCCGTCATCCTTGTGAAGAGTAACTGGACAAACTGCTATTGGCGGCTTTCGATGTCGTCAAAAATACCGCGTCGAAATTGAGCGGTAACGTCAAAGTACCACGTGCTTTCTTGCATGGTTTGAGGATCTTCAACTTGGATAGCATCTATCGGTCTTTGCTCGTAGTAAACTAGCGACTGGCTTGTGGCCATCAAGCCGTTAAGTTGAACAAACGCATACAAATCATTTGTACTGGTTATATAGAATGCGGTAGCTGGGGTTGTGCCATCACCAGAGCGCCATATAGCGTCCATGAAGCCATCCAACATAACATTATGATACTTTCCTAGGTCACTTTGGCCTAGCTCGCTGTGACAGACCATAGCCCCATAATGGCCCGTTAGGCTTGTGTAGTTCTCTTCCAATATTAGCGACGTAGCTGTTAAGCAAGCTTCCCAATTTTGTTGTTCCATACTTTCAAATGCGAGCAGCTTTTGTGCTTGTTCCACGTTCGCATAGGGACTGTAATTCGAAGTGAACGGATAAATTCGCACTATGGCATCAAAGTCGAGGTTCGAGCCTTCTTCACGTTTGAATTTAGCAACGAGCGCAATGTACTCCTTATCTGCTTTAGCGTGGTTTAGAATTTGTCGCTTAGCATTGCGCTTTTCACCATTTGTGAGCTCGTCATTTGTTTCGATCTGTGAAGTAGTTAGTGCTCTATTTGCGTCAGCAGGCTCAGTTGCTTGATTACCTGTTGAGCCGCAAGCAGCAATAATGAAAATAGCAAAGAGTGTAATAGCCATATTAAAGAGTAAACAGAGCACCTTCATGCTTAATATGACTCCGGACGGTACTTCTTATGAAATGTTTTTAAATAAAGACGCTCAACTTTTTCACGCGCCCAAGGGGTTTTGCGTAAAAATTTAAGACTACTCTTAACAGAAGCGTCAGATTTAAAGCAATTAATGTTGATGCGATATGCCAAACCATCCCAACCATATTCAGCCTCTAACTCCTCAACGATAGTCTGAAGCTTAACACCATGTAGCGGGTTATTAACTTGAGTCGGTTTGGTTTCAGGGGCAATATTGGTCATGTTGCGACTAGGCGCACTGGCTAATTGAGATGCATCGTTATCGCCAGGTGTCGTATCAAGTGTGTTATTATCTGCAGTACTGTCAATTTTCGCGTCGGCTGTTTTACCAAGGGGATTAGTTAAGGCAGCAAAGGTTGAAGCCTCATCCGCTTCAACCTTTAATGTTTTATCGCATTTTATGTCGCGCTGCTTATCACTTTCTTTGTTACTCATATCGGCACACAACCTAGCGTTAATTAAAAAGGTAAGAAATTAAACGCATATTCTAACTCAGTTGTGGTGACATTTTGAGCCCCAAAGTTAATTAATCCTATTCGGCCTATCAATTTCTCGACTAAATCGGGTGCTTCAAGCTCGCTGTTAATCAATTTCACTGAAGACAAAGTGCCGTCAGGCTCTATGATAAGGCGTACGGTGAGCTTGCCTTCTATAGACGGATCTTGACGCAAGGCACGGCGATATAAAGAATACACAGCCCCTTTGTTTGCATCTAAGGTTTGTCTAATAGTGTCTAGGTTACGGCTACCAATCACGTCTTGAGTGTCTTCTATACGCTGTTTGGTGGCCAATGACGCCTCACCTATTTCAGCGGCAACAAATTCGGTATTCCTGCGTCCTTCGAGTTCACCAGCAGCACCAACATCTGAACTTAAGCTTCCTAGCTTAATCCCGCCACTGGTCTTATTCGTTTCTCTGCCTAAAATTTTGCGCTGAGACGTGTCGGTTTGTCCGCCACCTTGAGTTTGCTCGGTATTGGCTAAGTTATTCAAGTTAGCCGCCTCTCGCATGCTTGCAAGTTGGTCTTGCAAAGCCAAGACTCCTTTACTTTTAGCCGATTCACGCGCTTGCTTAGTTTTTTCTTCTAGCGTTGGCTCTTTTGGTTTTGGCTTCGGTTTAGGTTTAGGTTCTGGCTTTGGTTCTGGCTTTGGTTCTGGCTTAGGTTCCGGTTTTGATTCGTCTTTTGGTTTTTCTGGCTCTGGCTCAGGTTTAGGCTCCGGCTCAATCACTTTTGGTGGTGGAGGTGGCTCTTTCGCCTTAATGACCTTCGCCAACTGCGGCGGTAATTTCTCGCGCTCAGCTCTGGGTACCTCAGGCAATTCCGTCATTTTCACAAAAATCGCAATGACCAAAGTACAGAGCAATACAAAAATAGTGATGCCCGTAAAAATCGTATTTTCTTTGTTACTGCTTTCCCATGGAAGCTGAGAGTGAAAATACGTTGTTGACAAGTTTGAAGTGCTCATGAACCATCACCATCGGCTTTAGCATCAGTTTCTACTTCAGCAGATACAGTATCGCTATTCGCTTCCAATTGGTTCTCTACTGCAAGTGCAATATTGGTATAACCTGCTTCAGCACTGGTTTGCATGATTTTCTTTAAAATCTCATACGGCACCGACTTGTCACCCATTATGGTGATCGATAAACCAGGATCGTCGTCGCCGAGCTCTTCAGTATTGTCATCCTCTGATTCTGCTGGCGTTCTCGTTGTCCGAGATGCTTGATAGAGTAACTCTTCTTTTAATGCTTGGATTATATAATCTTGTTGAGCATACAAATCCGCTGTTTTGGCCACTGACTTACCTTGCAGCAAAATATTGTTGGCATTAATCATTAATAACAAGGTTTCTTTAGCAGGCGTTTTCACTGTCGACCTAGGTAATTCAACCGAATCGTCGCGCTGTAATACCTGCACATCGGATGCATTCAGCATCAAGAAAAAAACCAATATCGTAAAAATATCCATCAGCGACACTAGACTAAGCTTAGTTGTGCCACGTTTGTGGTTACGTTCCATTCGTTTAGCTCGGGCTGACATCTTCATTCAGCACCTCGGGCATTTTTCAGTTCGTAACGCGCTGGCGCTTCCGCTAGTGACACTTCTGGAAAAAGTTCAGCGTCAACAACCGATGCGGCAACCACGTCTTTATAAGAGCGCGTTGCGTCAATTAAGCTAATAATCGTTTGATAGTCAGTACTATCGGGCAGCATCAAGATAATGTCTTTTTTATCTACTGCCTTGGCTAAAAGTGTTTGCTTCACTAACTTCAGGGTATTTTGTAAGCCGGTAAAGTCGTGCTGCAAAGCTGGTTCTGCACCAGTGGAAACAAGAGGCTCGCCGTCGTCATCCACAGCAGGTATTTTGGTGATCGTTTTTACCAAATAACCTTGTGGAAAAAAGATGTTTAATGATTCATCGGAAACCAGAATCTCCAAGCGCTGATCCTCAACAGGTTCATCCGCTCCAAGTGCCTCTATGCCGGGAAGCCTAAGCTCCACAACGGTAATTCTTGAGAACACCATCATCATTAACAAAACAGGCACCAATACAATCATCAGGTTCATGAAAGAGGTGATGTCTAATTCAGCGTCTTCTTTCTTGGCGTTACGCCCGTGGCGTCGTCCAATCATGAGAAGTCTTCCTAATCGTCTGAATGGCGCGTTTTAGGGCCTAAATTCTCTTTAGCAATCAGCGTGTTTAAACATTTCACGCCTGCCATTTCCATGCTGTCCACAATCTCAGCCGTTTTTGTGTTCAACAAAGAATGTAGTAATAGTAATGGAATTGCAGCTATTAGGCCGAATGCAGTCGTGTTCATCGCCACTGAGATACTTTGTGACAACAAGCTCGCTTTCTCTGATGGATCTGCGTTTGCAACTGCCGAGAATGCGGCAATCAAACCGATAATCGTACCGAGTAGGCCAAGCAGCGTAGAAATATTTGCTAGCATACCCAAATACTGTGTGCGTTTTTCAAGACGAGGAATGGTTTCCATCAATCCTTCTTCCATCGCATATTCAATATCTTCACGACGCGGACTAACGCCCAAGCGTGTAATACCGGCACCGATAACACGTGCAATCGGCGCTGTGCTGTTCTGCGTTACTTGAATAATTCTGTCGAAGTTTGAGCTCGCTAGCAAAGGCTCGATTTCACGGAATGCCTTTTTATTGGTGCGTTTTGCAGCACCCAAAAACCAATACCGTTCCAGCGCAATAGCCAGTCCTATAGCTAATACAACTGAGATAGGGAACATAAACGAGCCCCCCTCTTGGAAAAAGCGAACGATGGTATCCATGGTATCCTCTCTAATATAGTGATTATTTAGTAATCTAGTCTCAATAGTTCAGGATGAACACAGCAGTTGAGCGCTAAAAAAGTAGATTGTAGTCAGTCTATTCGAATACGTTTTAATGTTATGTATTGTGAACCATCTACCTGTTGTTGAATTTATACCCAATCAATCAATTGGTGTGTCGGCCTTAGTACTACCTTGGTTATTTTGAACCCCTTTAAGAAGTTTTATTTCTTTTAAAAAACTGTTTCTTTCCAAAGGTTTAAGCTTAGTTTTTATGGGTGCCCAACGCTGTTCATTACGATCGATACGCTGATGTAAAGGTAACTGCCAAGGTACGATTGATAATACCTTTGGCTGCTCTTTATTTCCACGGATGGTTTCCTCCAAGCGCAAAACATCCCCTGTAGCGGAGACATTTCCGTCAGATGCGACTGTTAAGTCTAGTGGCTCTTGTTCTTGGATTATTTCCTGTACTGGCGTTTGCAGTGACTCTCGAGCCGGCTCGATAGGAACTTGCGCATGCAGCTGACCCGGCGCCAAACATAATAGAGCAATAAAACCGAAGAAAAGCTTCTCGACCGGCTTTGTTTGGCTCGTGAGTTTCTGCAACGTCGACTTCTGGAATGAAGGCTTTAATAACCAAAAATTATCCATTCGCTTGCTCCCGCTCGAGGGTTTTGATTTGGCGCTCAATGTCTACTATCCACTGACTAATCAGCTTTTGCTCCTTCACTAACGATTTTGGTACTACTTCAACGCTTTGAATTTGAAAATCAAGCAAGCCTTTATATACCTTGTAATCGTCTAGTGCGGCGGCTTTATTGCCCATATATAGATCATATAAAATACCTCGATTACGATAACTATCAGCGTTTCCAGGCCAAGCATCAATCGCTTGTGTATAGTGAAATTTTGCTAAGTCAAACTTACCCACGTCACGGTATATGAGCCCAAGTCGATTGTGTGCTTGGTAATTAGTACCCACTAGTTTAAGCGCTGTCTGATAGTCGACTATGGCTTTTGCATTTTGTCCTTGCGAACGATAAACGTCTCCACGCAGCACCCAGACAGCGGTGTTCGGTGCTGCAATAAAATCAACATCATTAATGACCCTCTGCACCGCTGCTAGCGCTTGATCTGGCTCTCTATTAGCGAGTTGGCTTATGGCGCTTTGCACCTCACGCAACTGGCCCGGATTCAGTTTAGCCTGTCTTTCTTTGTCCAACTTAAACGCATTCATTGTGCCCATTAAGGCACGCGCCTTAGCTTCCATCTCCTGATTTTCTAGCTCCTCAGGTGTCAATTGAACGGGCTGCGGGATTAACGATTCACCGCCAGTTTTAGTTTCTTGAACTTGCACTACCACCTTTGTTGAGGCTTTATTCGTTTGTATTTTCTCTTCTTCATCGCTAGAAAAGACAGGAAAGGTCGGCATGCTAGAGCAAGCTGATAAGCTAGCACAAAACACGACTAGCATAGCTAAAAATCGGAACGTGGTCTTATTCAAAATCATTCGCGCTCAACTCCTGAATTTGTTCGGGCTTGCGGTAGCGCACGGGCAATAAGTTTTCGAGCTTTTTTAGGCTTTGTTTAACCCAGTCATCGTACAATCCGCTGTGTGCACGCTTTGCATTATTTTCGTGCAAAGTAATCGAGGTTTCCTCAAATGGAAAGGCTTGCTCCTCTAAAAGCAAATCATACTGATCTAACTCTAGCGCAGAAAGCCCTTTTGGACGACTCGACTCCATCAAGTCTTTTGCCAATACCGAATACAAGTTAGCCAATGAATAGTTTGCTTGTGTGGTGTATTCAGCAATACCATATGCCATAACGCCATCATACCGAGAAATGGCATTTTTAAGGGCATTCTGCTTACGTTGCAGGCTCTTATTTAATGGTAAAGTGAGTTTGATTTTCTGATAAGCAGTATCGGCGTCAATGGCAAATACCATTGATGCCATCGCTGCCAGGTAACGAGAACGGGCTGAGCGTTCACTGCCGGCTTTTTGATCTGCTTCAATCATTTTATTGAGCCAGAAACGACGCTTGGCGGCCTCTCCTGTTTCACTGTAAAATTCGGTCAGTTTAAAGCGCGCTTCGTTTACATCGGCTAGAGGCTTTGGGTAGCGATGTGCATAGCTTCTGTAGGAGTTTAACGATGTTTCTTTATCGCCACCTTTAAAGTAATAATCAGCGGCCACATAAAGAGCCTCTCTGCCTAATTCGGTATCAGGTTGGGCTTGATGTTGAGCCATTAATAACACGGCAGCTGGCAGCCATTGTTCCGACTTTTCATAAGCAAGCAATAGCTTTCCAGGAATGGTCGTCACTAAGGGATTAGTTGCGAAGCGAGTTTGAAAATCGAGCAACAGTGGCAAAGCCTGGGTAAAATCCTCAAGCGCGAGTAAGTAAGTAGCAGCATCATATTGTGCAGCGGCTCTAAACGTTGAACCTGGCGTTTCCTGCATAATGCGTGTTAGCAACGCCACACTTTCCAGCATAGCTAAACGCTGAGTTTCGCTTAGCTGGGCAAAGTCTCTGCCTTCAGGTAGCGTCGCGTCTAGTGTTTGCTTCACTTTTGCTCTGTTCAACAACTGTTCTGACTGTTGAAAGAAGGTGGCCGCTAAGCGATTAGTCAGTTCTGGCACGCGTTCATCATCCGACGAAAGAATGTTTAACAGTGTTTCATAGCCAGCTTGTGCAACTTGATAATTTTCCAAGGCGAAGTTACCGTGCGCGAAAACTAGTCGGGCTGAAATCAATGTCTCGGCACTGATATCGTGCACCGCAATATGCTTGTCAGCTAAGCTCGCTTGTGGCAAGTTTGCGTTAGCATAGGCCACTCCATTGAGTTTATCGCTGGAAAGCAACCAGTCGCTCCAGTCCATTGCATCTCGATACTGTTTTTGTTCAAACAAACGTTGCATCAGTGACTGCGCTACATTTACGGTGCGCGAATCGGCGGCAAAGGTGTTAACAAACAAGCGCTGGCTGAACCTCTTTCTGGTTTCTAGCTTTTGCTTAAATGCAACATCGCGCTTAAGTGCATTTTCACTTAACTTTTCAAATAATAATAAGGCTGCATATGCGGCTTCGCTAGCCAATGGGTTTGGGCTATCGTGGTAGGCATAAATTTCAAAGTTCTCTATAGCTAAGTTGAATTCATTCGCAGAACTTAAGGCTTCAGCAAGATAAAAACGCATTTGTGGCACTTCCTCATCCGGTGAAAAAGTGCGAATAAACTGGTCGTAATAAGCGGCTGCATTTTCAAAAGCAGTGTATTTAATGTTGTTTAAGTCGCTAACGGACGTAGTGCTCCAAGAAGTACTTTGAGCTTCAGACATCGATGACCCAACAAAAGCACCTGCCGCCGTTTCACCATTGGCCAATTGCACATTAGATGCGAGCATGTTCTCAAGCGTTTGAGCGATGCTGTGTTCGTTTTGCGCCAACTCTTTTAGATATTGTCGCAAGTAGGAGGCTGTTTGTAAGCCTGTCATGCTTTGCAGTCCAGTATAGTGCGGCCCATCGGCGCCGTAAGCTTCAACAAAACTCTGTTTACCTGCCAATACTAACGATGGGAAATTTCCTAAGATGTAAGCATCAATATGTTTTACATAGAACTCGACGGCGCGCTCATGCAGGGGATAGGTGTTCGCAAAAACGAGTAGCGTGTCAGCGCTATCTTTATAGCGGCCATCATTTAAATGTTGTTGAGCTAACTCTTCGTAAATAAGATTTTCGTAAGCGCGCTGACCGTTGGCGATAAAAAAGCCTTTAATTGCCTCGCCATTGCCTTGATAAGAGAACAGCAGCGCCATTATACGCAGCGTATCCTGCACTAATTTTTGCTGACCTAAAGGCAAACTGCTTATCTGAATGTGTGATTGTGTATAGCTATTTTGTGCTAAGGTTTCGTCTAGCATTTTAGAAAATGACACCAATGCGCTGCCATGCTCTTCTTGTTTGAAGTAACTCCACCCCTGCATGTACGCTGAAATCCCATAAAAGCTATTCGACGCTATGTTGGCTGTTTGTTCCGACAAAGCAAGCACTTGGCCATAATTAACCACGGCCTTATCGTATTTTTGTCGATTAAAATAGTATTCACCGATACGAAAATACAATTCAATATGATAGTTGGTTACGGCATTAGTATGGGTTGGAAAGGTGGCTAAGAAACGTTGTGCTATCTCAACCGACTCGTCTGGCTTACCGTCTAAGTCAAGAGCGCGAGAAAGTTGATACATTGCGTCCATGTACTTTGTTTCTGTGCGTTTCGCTTCTGCAGCAATAGCGGGGTCATCAGACAATAAATCAGCTTGTGCCACCAGTTGAGCCTGTTGCGCTAATACTTCTCGGTAACGTGAAATAGCTTGATTAAAATAACTTGCGGGCTGAAGTTGGCCGATACCAGCATCGGTGTTCGTAACTGTTGATTCGAGCTTGCTCTTTTTATTTGGTTTACTCGCTTGCAACGCCTCTAATGGAATACCTTCCTCTTGCGCTTTTTCAGCCAGTTGCATTTCAATATCAGCTAATCTAAATGACACCTGTTGACGCTGCTTTTCATCTTTTAATAAGGGTAACAAAGCCGCATATTCATCACGAGTCTCTTTGAGCGAAAGTCGAGGTGCAATAGAGGGTTCAACTTTTAAAGGCTGAAGATCAAGCTCCGCTAAGGTAGGTCGGTTACTGATACCCTCATTGATTATCGAGGGTTGCTCTTCGGCGCTAAACATACTGCAACTGGTCAGCACAATAGAAAAAGTAAGAATGAGGACTTTTTTCATCTTATCGCCCCCGTCCCGGTTGCGCTAAATCTTGTAGACGAATGATAGCGAGCCTCGTAGCGACCTGCTGATCTGACAATTCCTGCATTCGTAAAGCCATGTTGGTTTGCAAAAACTCGCTTAAACGTCTGGTTAAGGAATCAACTAAGGTTTTTGTGCGAGCATAGTCAGCTTGTGCACTTAGTGCCATGGCATCTATGCGTGCGCGCTGTTCATCAATTATTTGAGTATCACCCTGTAGTTTCAATAACCCTTGGTATTGCTTATTAGCATCCGCATAGGCTACCTGCAATTTTGAAAGTTGTTTTTGGTGTTGCCAGCGTGTTTCTAAGAAAGCTTCCGATAGCTCCCATTGCAGCACGCCTTTCAAGCGAACGACACGCTGCGCATACTTAGTAGATAACTGGCGCGCCCGCTCTGAATTGATCCGGTCCATTCTTTGCTCGGCTTTTTCTAAACGCTCCAGCGCGGATGCTTGCTCGCTGGTGGCGAGTAGCTTGTCAGATATTGGCTCTGAACTTAGCGCGGCTTCAAAGGTTTTAATACGTGTTTTGGCGCTATCCAATATCGCTTGTGCGTCGGTTAGCGAGAGAGCATCAACACGACGCACAAAAGCTTTCTCACGTTCGTCAAGTAGTCGGTACATGCCGTCAATTTGGGTTAAGTTTTCATCAAGCGTCTTGAGTAATTGTTTGGCTTGGCGTCTAACTTCAAGAAGGTAAGCACTATCCATTTGTTCATCGCCACTCAGTAACAACATATGCAGATCACGATGTTCAATTGGCCAATTACCATTCGCCACAGTATCGAAGAAATCCGCTTGCTCAACCTTTTTTCCGAACTCGCTTAACGAAGCCATTGCCGAATCTAACTGTACAGAGGAATCTCGCAGCGAATGAAAAGCCTCGGCCAAAGCCCCCTGTTGCTCATAGCCATAAGCTAAACCGTGACTTGCCTGCATCGCATAAATGCCTTGGCTGTTGTCACGTAAATATTGCCAAGCTGCCATTGCCAAAGGCCACCTGTTCTCTTTTGCAAGTGTCCAACCGTAGGTCAACATTGCTTGCTCGGCATGCAGTGATTCACGGCCAATCGACTTTAGTGCTATAAGAGCATTTGCATAGTCTTTTTGCTCCAATAAAGTCACGCCTAAACCATAGTTTAAACCGTCAAATAAAGCGTTACGCTCTAAAAACGCACGCGCTTCCTGGCTCTGGGTTAAACCGTTCCCAAACCAGTTAAACCATGACCACCAGCTTGCGCTGATGTCTTCTTGTATTGAGTTTTCAAGCGGCGTGGCATTCAGCTGTAACTTCGCAGCAATAAACGCGTCACTGGCGGCATCATAATCTTGTTGGTTGTGTTGGATCACCGCTTGATTAGCAATCAGATAGGTTTGGTAAATGGAATCGCTATTTAGTTCTTCTGCGAGTGCTTCCCAATCACCGCCGTTACTCATGCGCTCATGACTAACTTGATAGATGAGCTCTTCCCAATGCTCTGCATTTAACTCATCGTGTAAATCATTCTGGAGAATAGCGGTATACGCCCGTTCGCTTACGCCTTTGCGCTTTTGTGCGAAGCTTGATTTGGCAAGCCAAAACCATGTGTTTGCCTGAATATAAGGGTCCGTAGATTGCGCCAGTAAACGCGTAAAAATTGCTTCGGCTTGCCTCGTCATGCCTAACTGAAGACTCGCGGCACCTGTCATTAAGTCCAATCGGTCTTGGTTGTCATTGGTGTAGGGACTTTGCGCTGTTAGTTGATTCAAGCGCGTTAATGCGCCTTGCAGTAGCGTTTTATCCGGTGTGTCTTGAAAATAACTATACACTACTTGGCCAAAGGCGAGAGTTTGGCGTTTTTGCGCTAAAATTTGTTCAGCACTGCGTATATCTTCAACAACTGCTGGCGGCTCTGGTGTTGAAAAACAGCCGCCCATTGTTACTGAAAAAAGGGCAACACAAGCAAATTTAGGAGCCTTGAATTGAGTTATAAACAAAACAATACGACCTAAAGCAATGTGGCTGAGAAAGTAGGCTGTTGCTTTGACGTCGAATCAACAATTTTCAGTTCTACAGTGGCAGCTTCATCATCCTTTTCGAATTCCAAAGTTACCGCGCGTTTGTAAGGTCGATTTTCTGGTCCCGTACCAATGAAGAAAGCCGTAATCTCCCTGCTACCTTGATTAATATTTCCAACGAATAAGCGTTGTACGCCCCCTTTGTAGAGTGCATTCACTTGGCGATCGGTATACAAATAGTGCGTGGCTAATTTACCATCAATCTTTAATTCAACAGCATCTAGTTTGAAGTATTCTCCCACATCCATGGATAAATACACCGCAATCTGTGTGCTTGATGGAAACAATAAATCTTCCTCTAAAATAAACAAATCACGATTTAAATTGACCAGTGCTTGCTTTAGCGTTTCCATTTCAGCGGCTAAGTCACTATCAGGCACCGGTGATTCGTTTTTAACCTCGGATAGTAGGGGTATTTCTTGAACGCTGCCTACTTCTAGCGCTTGCGCGTTGTTTGACGCCGTTGTAAATATCGTTGCTGCAACCAGAAAAACGATAGCTAAGCCAGCCTGCAACAATACATTTTTAATGATTGGCACAGCGACAACCTTTGCCGTACTCTGCAGGATAGGGGCTTTAGCGCCTGATACATTTTTAATTGTCATATCTAGTACCAAATTGAAGCAAAGATGCGTAACACATTTGCCGAGAATCCAAACAATGGCTCTTCACCCACTGGCGCTTCGGCCGTGGCATCTCTGAAGTCATCGTAATCAAATTTCATGTAATCCCATTCAAAGTGCACCGCGCTCTTTTTGAAAGTGGCGGATTGAGAGAATTGCCATTCGTAAGCCACGCTAATACCAGCAGTGACACCAGTATATGAGCTCATTTCTTTGTCGCGCGCCATGAAGTTAAATTCATTTTGGCGACTAAATAAATCTTGATAAAAATCTGCTTTATCTTGCTGATAATGACGTATAAAGACTTCAAAAATCCAATCGTCCTTAATTGGATGAATATAGCCTACTTTGACGTTTTGCGCCTTTATTCCCCAGGTATCACGATACGTTCTTGCGTCGCCATAAATAGCCGCACGATACGGTAAATAATAGTTCGCGTTTATTGAATAAGCGTTACTGGAGCGTGTGTTCGGATATTTCTCTGTGGCAAAACTGAACCCGCGGTCGGTGCTAGCATCCAGAAAACGCACTGAGCGATAGGGATTATTCAGATAACCTTCATCTGAAATGTGTTCAATATTGAAACCAATAATTAAACTCTTTGTTGCCACTTGGCTAAAGCCCAATCCATACTTTTGGCGATCCGCTTCTTCTTCAAAACTTTCGTCGCCGCGTCGACCAACAACATCCCAGCCTTTCGAATAGCTCAGTGAAATAGTGCTTAGGTCACCAAAAAAATCTTGGCTAATACCGACATAAACCGAGTTAGCCTCGAAGTCATTTTCACTGCTGTTGGTAAAGCTCGTGCTTAACAAGGTTTTGTTGTTGAGATAATCAAAGCCGACGGTTTTTTCCTTACGCACTTCCTCGTAAGGACTTGCTGTTGCGCGCACATCTATTGACGCGCCCGAAACTGTATCAACATAATAGTTTGCTGACACAGACACTTTACCCGCTATATTCTTGCGCAACAAAACGGAAGGTCCATCAATCGTCACGCCATCGCCTTCGTACGAATGATAAAGCACGTCAGCGCGTTCAATCGGCAAAACAGCGCCTTTGGCAGCACCAACAAATAGCATGCTTACGACAAGACCCAAAGTACACACGGTAACCTTGACCGTCTTAAGCTTTTGTCGAATGGCTTTCGCAGCCTGTTGTTTAGTTACAGCCACAACCACCACCTGCACCGCCGTCAGCACCGCGCGCACCTTCGCGCGATTCAAACACGTGCTTCGCATAGGCTAAAGCGACTGGGTTGCGATTCATGCTCATAATCGGGTCGGCTAGATTGCTGCGTTCATAAGGCTTAACCCAAGGTTCGAGATTCGCCAACGGATTGATGCTTTCAAAAGTACTTGCGCAGCCACTGCCTAATGCAGCGACGCAGCACACCAGTAATAATCGAAGAGACGCTTTAGTGCATAATTTCATGGGCTCTACTCCCGCATTAACATTTTTATGGCTTTTTCATATTTCTTTTCGTCACCTGAGCGATAGCCAGGGTGCAACAAACGCACGTTACCGTCGCGATCAACTAATACCGTGGTAGGCATTGCGCTGACGTCGTAAAGTTGACTGACTTCTCCTGATGTATCGAACAATACTGGAAAGCTCACTTCAATATCTTGCAATAAAACATTGGCTTTTTCCGCTTCATCGTCCACATTTACCGCGAGTATTTCGACCCCCATATCTTGATATTCTTGATATAGCTCTTCGAATGCAGGAAGCTCTTCGCGACAAGGACCACACCAAGAAGCCCAAAAGTTAACTAACACGATATTACCGCGTTGCTCAGATAACTTGATGTTTCGCCCGTCACGGCTTTTTAGAGTAAAGTCAGGCGATTTTTCACCCGATGTCGGTTTTGCGATGGCAGCAACACTAGCGAAGCTCAGAGCGATAGCCACAACACTTGTTACTAAACACTGACGCAAACGCATCTTTGAGGTGTTTTCCACACATTTTATTATTGTTAACGTCGTATTTATGTCTATCATCATATGGTCTCGTTATTTAAAAGAAGAACGTAGTGCCCAGCGTAATCGCTAAGTTGTGAACGTCCTTTTCAACGCCGATAATATCACTGGTGAAAACGTGATCACGCACATCTACCTTCAATGCCCAAAAGTCGGTCAACAGCAGTCGATAACCGGCACCGGCACTTATCGTAAAACGCTCGTCATCACCAAATTTGGTGCTACCTGCGCCCAAGGTAAAATAAAAATCTGAATTGAAGACTACGTTATCTGTGAAGAAGGTTTCACCATTGATATTGTAACCTAATGATAAGTTATAATACGTATAGTCACGCTCGTCGTCGGTTAAAAAGGGGGCGCCACCCGATAGTTTTTCAAAACTTGTTTGCCCTGCAGTAGCTTGTGCGTAGCGGGCTTCAAGGAATAAATTTTCGTTGATATGAAAAGCCAAGGAGACCCCAACAACCTCACTTGACTCAAAATCTTCGATGCTAATAAATCCACCAAAAATACCTATTTCGATGTCCTCGGTATCGATATCGGATTCACTAATATCACGACGTTCGATATTTGGGTCGATTAATGCGGGAGGCTGTTCGGTATTTTCTTGCATCGCGTTTACTGCATTTTTTACTGACAAGTCTTGCGCAAAGGCCACTCCACTGAACAAAGTAATGTTCAAAAGGACCACTGCGCTTAATACTACATTCTTGTTAAATTTCATTCATTTCACCCTGCTATGGATTTCGTGCTTATGCGATATTGTTTGCTAAAAAAATACAGAGAAGCCAAACTTAAATTCTTCAATTCGCTCTTGATCATCGCGATCGGTTAAGGCAATGATGTTTCGGTACTCCAACTTGACGACGGTGTTGCGCGTAAAGTAATAACGCAAACCAGCGCCAACTTCGTAAAAATCACTCTTACGAATTTCATCACCACTTTGTACTAAGTTGGAACGAGGACGGGTATTAATACCACCAGCGCCTATTGTTAAGTAAGGACTTACTTTCCACTCAGGAAATGTATGATGCTGCAAGCGAATAGACCATAATTTATTTTCAGAGAAATCGCCAAGGGCTTGAGTAAAAGTTGCTTCAGCAACTAAGTTACCGGTGACGTTCCATGCAGCAGCCACAGATAGGGCGTTGACATTTTCTAGCAAACCGCCAAACGCACTGACTTCAAACGTTCTGTTGGTGTAGTCTTCAAAACTACCCGAGGGCACATCAAGTTGTTCACCATTGGGTTTTAGCGTTTTACCGAGTTGTTCAGCTGACACCCAGCCCTCGTGGCCTTTATGAGTGACAGCTTTATACCAGCCGGTTTTCTTTTTCAGTATGGTGATGCTTTCACCTTGCTCAGCAACGTGAAAAATAGGATATTCGCTAGCAGGACCCGTTCGAAAGTCAACATAGGGCTCAACAATGCTAACCACCAGATCCTCGCCCTTCGCTGACAGGCTAAACAGGACAGAGATAATAACAACGACGAATAAAAAGTAGGTGTTTATTTTCATTAATTTGTTGGTGCATCAAATGGATTGTTGTAGTTTTGGCCACCGACATCGAGCCATTCGCTTATCATTTTCAATTCAGCTGGACTCAACCAACCTTGGTGACTACCGGTTTCAAATGGTGCAAAAAATCCTGCGCTACTGCGCGCACCATTGACGCTCATGGTACTACCCACACGAACTTGCTGTGTTACCTGAATTGGATTGCCTTCTGGATCAAGAATAGGCTCACCTTCTTCATCGAGCTCATATACTGGATTGCCGTTATTATCGACAACAAGCACTAATCTGGGCAATAATGCACCATCAATCAATTCCAATTCAACATCATTAAACAGGAGCTCGCGGTAACTCGTCAACAAGTCTGCATTGACTGGCGACGGATTACCAGTTAATTCTAGTTGCGCTACTGGCACTTGCAGTTGATTTTCAGCATCAAACCGAGTGTGACAAGCCACACACGTGTTGTCCGTCAACACCATACCCTCGGCATCTAGCGTTGAGCGGTCGAGTTCAAATAAAGGTTGAATGTGATCAGGAAAGTTAATCACCGCACGACAAATTGACGTCCAAGTTTGCGCACAGCTTTGTGTTATCGGCAGTGTTGTTTGCAAATCAGCATAGCGATATGCAATATCATCCGCAGGGATTTGCATCGTTGGGTCTGCCCATGCGTCTTCAAATAAAATATCGGGCGTTAAGTGGGGTATACCATTAATACGAGTAAATGTTTCAGCCATTGTTTCGCCTAAATCCGCAAAAAGTTCAGGATTGGTATTCGGAAACGGAACGCCTGTACTTGGAGCGCCCGTGTTAATAGAGACTGGTTCAGCATCCGCTCTGCCGTGTGGTTGCAGTGTAACAGAAGAATTGTTGCTGCCGTCGTGGCAACCATTGCATGTTTTGGTTTCTCCCGGCGCAACCTGCAACCAGTTTTGGTGACGTGCAAATATACGTTTACCCTGCGCATCAACAATACTGATACCAAAGGGGACTTTAGCGGGCACGGCCACTTTCACTGACCCGTCTGGTTGAATTGGCGTATACCCCAACACTTCGCGCATTAACTGGCCTCTTGAACGGCCAAATGCTTCATTTTCTATAGCCAAAGTATCCTCATCTGGTAAAGACACACTTTTGATCACTCTTAGAAAGCGAGCGGGTCTCTGATCGACGTCTACTGCACTTGGGTCTGCCATATTGACGATGCCTTGAGGGCTCAAATCATTACCGCCAAAATCATACACGCTGCGAATATGGATAATACCCATGTTGGCATCGATTAATGCCGTTTCACTGGTATCAATGGTCGATGAGGGGTCGGCTGGAAACGGACGACTCTCAAGAGCAACCACTTCTGAATAAGACACATTCTCTTGTGGCAAAACCAAAGGAAGTTGTGTGCCTTCGGCTGGATCGTACATCCACAGACCATAAAGCGGTGGCGCCTTTTCATAAGTCGGGTCAATTCGGTTTTCTGCAGTGCACGGGACGACTGAACGCACAGTGTCACCCGCTGCGTTTTCAGGTAATGGCGCTAATAAACGACACTGGCTCCAACTAAATAATTGACGGCCACTGCCATCAAATAAAGGATACAAAGCAGCAATATAACCACCAGGAGAAATATCAACTTCTATATCAATATTCTCAAATAGCGCTTTCTCTTGTGCCGGGCCGGTTAAAGAATTAGCGGCAGCGATGGGTGTAAAGTTGTCAATGTAGTTGGCCACATCAATTGCAACAAAATCAGTGCCTAGCTCTTCTTTTTCAAACGGGGTAAGCGCAACGAGAATACGATCATTGGGCGTAACTCGGGTTTGCGTAAAGTGAATGTCAGCGTTGTTGCCCTCAGAATCGGTATGGCTGTGACGGCCGTATAGTATTTCCAGATCACTCCCATCCGGATTCATTTGATACAAATGGATCCCCTTACTACCGCCAAACTGGTCCCAACGACTAAATATGATTTTTCCATTCGGCATGACCAAAGGGTCAAGGTCGTGGCTTTGGTTATACGAAATCTGCTCGAGATTTTCGCCATTTGCATCCATTATATGCAACACCGAGGCATGCACGTCGCGGCCCTCTTCTAATCCAGCGTATTGTGGTTTCCCCTCGTCTAGCAATCGCGCTTGATTACCGCGCTGACGTGTTGAACTGAATAGGATACGGCCATCAGCTAAATAGACGGGGCCGGTATCTTCGCCCGTTTCGGCTACGATGTCAGAGGAAATAACGCGACGTAATTCCTGCGTTTCAACAATATATTCCCAAATATTCCAAGTAGGCTGAGCATTGACATCGGCATCCTCATCTGCCGGAGCACGCATGCTAAAAATCAGGCGAGAACCATCGTATGAACTTTCTAAGTCTTTAATATCAATAGGTAAGCGATTACCCTCTTCATCCAATCTATCAGCAAATGCACTGGCGCTTATATCAACTTCAACGGCACTTGCATTTGCGCGTGTCTTTAGAATTAATGATGCGCCAGGAATAAACAATGAAGGTTCGGTAATAGAACGCTGGATGTCGGCATCTTCAATGCTTAAATCGCGCTTAATAACCGCAATGGGAACATCAACAACAACGGGGTCAGGTGCTTGTTCTTCGCCTGTTATATTTTCGCCACCACAAGCAGCAAGCACAAAGACACATGAGCACAGCACCGCCTTCTTAAGTGATTTTGTGAATAAATACTCAACGTTTGGTCTACGAGTCATCATATTACTCTGCTCATTTTTAAGATAAATCTGCGCCTTCACGATACCGATTTAGCCTACATATTGATACTGTTACTAAAGTGCAACACCTTTTCTGGCATGGTGCCAAAGGTATATTTATTTGCACCTTCGCTACAGGCACTATTCCTTGACAATGACAGCCTGACACCATGCAATCTATACAACAATCTAGTTATCTATATGTAAGGATTAATTCTTATACCGTCTGTTTAGGTATACTTTTTCACCCCACAATTGCGACAGTTTATTACTAAAAACATACTTATCAACTGTTGCGTATGAGCAACACTTTTTAGCCTATTTATTCGATTAAGCGACTTAAAAAAAGCCCCGACTAAAATTAAAATCTTTTAAAACATACAGTTAAAATCTACGGCGCGCTTTTTGATACCGCAAAGCTTAAGCACCCAATTACCATTTGTATACCGAGTACCTCTTCTATAACGGGTTAATCGGTATACAGCAGAACACTTATTATTAGCAGAGAATAACTAATAATACCTAAATCACAGGTATAACGTAGTTCACATTTAAAAAAGGAGTTGATTCGATGCACTTGTTAACCAATGAATCAAATAGTCCATCTCATAACATATCTATGACGCTAAAGCAGGTGCTAAAAATAATCTGTTTATCAGCTTCGTTACTTATAGCAAGTGCATTGGTCACAGCTGGACCATTAGAACAAGCCAAACGCATGCATGATCGTTTAGCTGGTGTTCCTGGCACAACGGCTGTCATTCAGCAAATGGCAGATTTAATAGACGCAGGGGATGCTCGAGGTGCTGCACAAGTTGCAATGCAATCACCCAGTTTTTATAACATCACAGTGAAGAACTGGGTTACACCTTGGACGAATGAAGAGTTTGATGTATTCGCACCACTCAATGATTACACGGCAACGGTGATCGGCATGGTGAGAGATGACGTTGATTTTCGCCAGGTGTTAAGCGGCGATATTCTGTACATTGCTAATTCAAACGCACAAGTCCCAGCCTATAGTACAAATAACAATAACCATTATGAAGCATTAGAAGAAAACGGTGCAGACCTTTCTTCAGTATTAGTCGCCACTACGCAATCCTCACTTACCGGCATTCCGGCACAAGCAACTGCTGGCGTAATGACAACCAGAGGCGCCGCAAAGTCCTTTTTTAAAGATGGCACCAACCGCGCCATGTTTCGTTTTACCTTGATGAATCACATGTGTTCTGATCTTGAAGCATTCAAAGATACAAGTCGTCCACCGGATAGAATTCGTCAAGATTTAAGTCGTAGCCCTGGCGGTGACAGCCGTATTTTCATCAACTCTTGTTCGGGATGTCACTCAGGCATGGACCCGTTAGCGCAAGCCTTCGCTTATTACAATTACGACTACGATGTTGAGGGAGATCCTGATGGCGTCAATGGTCAAATTGTGTATAACGCAGAAGGACAAGTTGACGCCGAAACCCAGCT
Organism: Glaciecola sp.; assembly: GCA_965660625.1. Classification (GTDB taxonomy): domain Bacteria; phylum Pseudomonadota; class Gammaproteobacteria; order Enterobacterales; family Alteromonadaceae; genus Glaciecola. The sequence continues at coordinate 52,017 of CBFIAR010000019.1, forward strand.
AAGAGTGCAAGCCAAGTATTGGATAAACTCAAATAACTTTCCCTTCGGTTATGTCACCCCTAACGATAACTGGGACAATTACTGGCGCGAAGGCCAAAACCAAACAATTGGTTGGTCATCTGAACTACCTGGCTCAGGTAGCGGCGCTAAATCGATGGGCGAAGAACTTGCTAACAGTCAAACCTTCGCAAATTGCCAAGTTACAAAAGTGTTTAAAAACGTATGCCTGCGTGCCCCGCAAGACCAAGCGGATCGCACAGTCATCGCTCAAATTCAATCTGAATTCATGGGTAACAACTACAACATTAAAAACGTGTTTGCCGCTACTGCAGACTACTGCAAGGGACAATAGAACATGTTTAATTCAACTCCACATTCGAATTTGCAATCAGTATCAATCGACACTTCTAACAACCCGTTTTCAGCCGTTTCTAAAGCGTTTTGTCGCTTAGGTGCTGCAAGCATGGCTGTATTGCTTCTCGCCAATTGTGGCGGTGGGAGTGATGCTCAAGTAGAGTCAACGCCTTTACCACCACCCGTTCTTCAGCCAGTGGTAAATTATACAGGACCTGCGCCAGCGACGCCCGACATACAAAACTTTAAATTATCGGTTTGGGATAATCTTGCAAAACCCGATCGCTGCGGGGCGTGTCACGTTCAAGGTCAGCAGTCTCCTCCTTTTGCTCGGTTCGATGATATTAATCTTGCCTATGCTGAAGTAAACAGCCTAATTAACAGTTCGCGTATCAGTGAGTCTGAGCTGGTAATGAAAGTGGCAGGCGGACACAATTGCTGGTTAAGCAGTCCCCAAGCGTGTGCAGATATTCTGACTACGTGGATTGGTAACTGGGCAAGCAACGAAGAAGTTGCGACCGCTATCGAGTTAAACGCGCCCGTTGTTAAAATTCCCGGGGCCAACAAAAATTTTCCGTCCGACTCCGGTTTATTCGAATCAAACGTTTACCCAGCTTTGCGTGAACATTGTGCTGACTGTCATCAGTCAAGTGCAGCCATTCCTATTTCACCTTACTTAGCATCATCCGATATTGCCGAAGCATACGCCGCGGCAACAGCAAAGATGAACTTAGATGTTCCTGAAGATTCACGATTAGTGGCAAGGCTTAGAGATGAATTCCACAACTGCTGGACAGATAATTGTAGAGCCGATGGTCAAGCCTTAGCTGACGCTATCCGCGCAATGTCAGAAGCGATTGACGTAACCGAGTTAGACGCCAACCTCGTTAGCTCTCACGCGCTTACCTTGTATGATGGCACGCTAGCAACAGGCGGCGGCCGTTTTGAGTCTAACCTTATTGCTAAATGGGAGTTTAAAACAGCTTCAGGCAATATTGCATTTGACACCAGCGGCATAGAGCCTGCGCTCAATCTTACCCTCAGCGGGGGTTACGAATGGGTGGGCGGTAACGGTATTCAACTTACTGACGGCAAGGCTCAAGGCTCAACCACCGACAGCAAAAAAATTCATGACTTAATTGTTTCTACTGGCGAATTTGCCGTAGAGGCATGGGTTGCTGCGGCCAACGTTACGCAAGAAGGCCCAGCACGCATCGTTAGTTATTCAGGTGGCCGCGACAGACGCAACTTCACTTTGGGCCAAACCTTGTACAACTATGACGTGTTATTACGTCATGGCAATACAGATACCAATGGCATGCCGATGCTAAGTACGCGTGATGCCGACGAAGATTTACAAGCCGCTTTGCAGCATGTAGTGGTTAACTATGATGGCGTTGGTGGTCGTCAAATTTATGTAAATGGCCAATTTACCGATGATGAAGACGACATTGACGCGACTGACCTGAGTGATTGGGATGACAGCTTCGCGTTTGTGCTTGGTAATGAAGTATCCGGTGATGTGCCATGGGCAGGCACAATCAGAATGGCGGCAATGCATAATCGCGTGTTAACAGCAGAGCAAATCGTCAAGAACTTTGATGCCGGTGTGGGCGAAAAATTCTTCCTACTCTTTGGTATTTCAGAAATCATTAATGTGCCGCAAAGCTATATTGTATTTGAAGTGAGTCAGTTCGATACCTACAGCTACTTGTTCACTGAACCCTCAATGATCAGCCTTGATGAAGGTGTAAACCTCGATGGCATTACATTAACCGGAATCCGTATCGGCGTGAATGGTCGTGAATCAGAGGGCGGTCAGGTATTCGCAACAGTAAACTTAACCGTTGATGGTGTAGAAGCCGCAAGCAATGAATTAGGCCAGCAGCTTTCATCGCAAGGTACCATCATTCCCGTGCAAAAAGGACCTATTCAAGACGAATTCTTCCTTACTTTTGAAGTACTCGGAGATGCAGTATCGATGCGCCCAGAGGATGTAGCTCCAATAGCAGCTCTGCCAGTTGACTTAGCTCCACAGTCTGACATTGGTATCAGAAACTTTGCGGAAGTGAATGCGAGTATGTCGGCATTAACCGGTGTTCCTTCCTCGCAAACTGATGTAAACAATACGTACCTACAACTGCGCCAGCAATTGCCAAGCGTGACTGATATGCAAAGCTTCTTAGCATCAAACCAGATGGCAATTACGCAAATGGCCATTCGCTACTGCGATGTGTTGATTGAAGACAGCAGCTTAAGAGCTAGCTACTTCCCAAGCTTTGACTTCAGCAGGTCAGCAAACAGTGGATTCGATAGTGCTGATCGCGCAGCACTGGTCAATCCTCTGATTGATCGGATGATCGGCAACGGTCTAAGCAGTCAACCAGTATCAGCAGACGTATCAACCGAACTAAACAACTTAATCGATCGCTTAACCACGACTTGTTCAAACAACAGTTCATGTTCAGCGCAAACGACACCCACAGTAGCAAAAGCAACTTGCGCAGCCGTGCTCGCCAGTGCTGCTGTTGTTATGCAATAGCAGATGCGAATAGGTGATTAAAATGAAAAAGGCAATACGTACATTCTCAAAGAAATACACCGTCGGCGCTAGCGCTAAAACTGACCATGGCGGTATGGGCGGAAAAAATGGTGCTGATGCAGACGCTCCCTTATTTCATCAGGACCACGGCAGACCAGTAACGCGGCGCGACTTCCTAGCTCAAGGTTTTACAGCGGGTATGGGCGCAGTAGTTGGCGGTTCAGTATTGAGCATGTTAGCCGGTTCTGGCAAAGCGCATGCATCACTCTCGCCTGATTTAGAAGCATTAAAGGCTGGCTGTGGCATTGCCACCCAAGGCGCTGGGAAAATTCCCTTTATCGTTTTCGATCTAGCCGGCGGAGCCAACATTGCAGGTTCAAACGTATTGATCGGTGGACGCGGCGGACAAATGGACTTTTTGAGCACCCAGGGCTACAGCCGTCAAGGTTTACCAGGTGACATGGTACCGAGTATTACTAATCCGATGGCCGGTATGTCTGACTTTATCAACAATGAACTCGGCCTAGCATTTCATGCTGACAGCGCTTTTTTACGCGGTATTCAGGAAAAGCTAGCGGTCGGCAATAGAGCCAACGTGAATGGCGCCGTTATACCAGCTCGTTCAGAAAATGACACGGGTAACAACCCTCACAATCCCATGTACGGTATTAATCGTGCAGGTTCCGACGGCTCGTTATTGACCCTAATAGGTTCAAGAAATTCTGACAGCGGCGGCAGCTCTATGGCTCCTGCCATGCTGATTGACCCAGGCAAACGCCCAACCAAAGTAGACCGTCCCTCAGACGTCACTGGTTTGGTTGATACTGGGGATCTCGTTGGCCTATTGAGTCAAGAAGATGCAGTTTCAGTATTGGAATCGGTACAGCGCATTAGTGACATGAAGCTGAATCGTGTCGAGACCAACATTAGCAGTGACGCCAATCTAAAAGAATTGGTGCGCTGTGGTTACGTGAAAAGCGCAGACATTGCTGATCGCTTCGGCGATCCATCATCCTTAAACCCAGAACTAGACCCAAATATAGTAGGCGAAAACGGCATTTTCACTCAAGCAGAATTTGATGGCGACCGTGAATTCCAAAAAACAGCATCTGTAATGAAGTTAGTCATGAACGGTTTTGCAGGGGCGGGCACAATTGCAATGGGCGGCTACGATTATCACACCGGTAACCGCTCATCGGGTGAAGTAAGAGATTTACGCGCAGGTAAATGCATGGGCGCTGTATTAGAATATGCAGCTCGCGTTGGCGTTCCTGTGATGATGTATGTTGTCAGTGATGGCTCGGTTGCCAGTAACGGTATGATAGACGATTCTGAGTTTGGTCGCGGTAAAGGCGTATGGACGGGTGATAACTCGTCCACCGCTGCCTCCTTTTTTATGGTTTATAACCCTAATGGTACGCCTCAATTAATTGGTGGCACGCCAGAAGAACAAGCTGTTAGTCAGCAAATTGGGTATATGCGTCGCGATGGTTCCGTTGAGACATCAGCAACACCAGCGGCTAACAATGTAAACCTGCTAGTTGAAACGGTAATTTTGAATTACCTTGCGCTGCATGGCGAGCAAGGACGAATGCGCACCTTGTTTCCACAAACTGGTTTAGGTAACGCTGCTTTAATGGATTCATTGACTGCATTTGAACCAATAGTTAATGGCGTGATTGGAGCCTAGCAGAAGCTAGCCTCTGCAACTCAGCTCAATGCCTTATTAGTGATTGAGCTTTACGATTTCGAAATGGAACGCCTAGTCATGGATGACCGGCAGACATGGATGTCGACTTTTTCGGATTGAACACTATAGAGCGTATTTAGTTGCCGTGTTATTACTGCTGCAAACCATTCGAATAGTGCATTTTACGCTGATTATCCATCACCACAGCATCATAGCCGTCAATTCGATTTATCATCCCTAAACCTTCACGCAAGCCCATGACAAAGACCGCGGTAGAAAGCGCATCATTGAATGTGCTGCTAGGACCAATAATAGACACCGATTGCACATCGTAAGTCGACTTCCCGGTTTTAGGCGACAAAATATGATGATAGCGTTTACCGTCTTCTTCAAAGTAACGCTCGTAATCACCGGATGTGGACATAGCCGAGTTTTGTAAGGGCATGACTACCGCTTGTTTTTCTTTATTTCTCGGATCGCGTATTCCTACAATCCATGGTTTTCCCCGCCTATCACCGATAAGACGAGTGTCGCCACCTGCAGTAACTAATCCGTGCAATATCCCCATGCGCTCTAGCAATGAAATGGAATTATCAACCGCGTGACCCTTGGCAATTCCACCCAAGTCAATTTTGACTTTTTCATTGCTAAACGAGACCGTCTTGTTCTCCTTATTTAGGACAATATGCTTGTAGTTGACGGCGTCTAACAAGGAGGCGATGGTTGCTTCATCTGGGCGTTTATTTTCTTTGTAATTATATAAATAACCGACACTTGCAAAAGTGATATCAAACGCGCCATTCGTTAGCTCCGAAATTTTAATGGATTTATCCAGTAGTTCAAACATTTCATCACTAATGACCACTACTTGCTTACCTGCAGAGGCATTAATAAAACTTAACTCACTGCTCTCAATATAAGGACTCATGAGTTGGTTAATGCGCTCCATTTCTGTCATAACAGCGTTCAACGCAAGCTGTCCTTGCACAGGAGTTTCTGCCCAAACCTCAGCGTAGATATTAGTCCCCATAATGCCTGTACTAGCAGAATACCATTGAGCTTTAAGCGAGGAAGAAAAAGCCAATATTAGAAAAAGTAGAATGCTGTTGATGGCGCGTATGTTCATGAAAAGCAGCCTATAATAGATAATTAAAATGTGTAAAAAAGATTGGCCAAGCCATAGGACGCTGCAACCAGCAAAACTCCGCTGATAAGAAATTTAGACGCGTAAGCGCCTTTTTCTCGGTACTGCAAACAGTAAACGATACTCAACGGAAAGAACAATAGGGAAAGCACACCGTAAACATATTGCTTATGACCAAACGCTGTCACGACCACAATAAGCGAACCAAAGAAGAACAAGGCGGCACCGATCCCTATTAATATAATCAAGATAACATTTGCTGCTAATTCCACTGATACTCCACCATTTTGGTAATTTCCCGAGAATGAAACTATCTAGTCTCGATAAGTAAGCGCTGCATCAAAGTATATTAGAAAAACTTCTTACCCGTTAGCGCTATATAAATAGCAAAAAAACCCACTAATGAATAAACAACTTCAAATATGCCTATTCCGTCATAGCGGCCGTTAATAGCCTCTGAAATCAACATGAAAGCGAGAAGCAATGAGGGTAGTGCAAGCAAACCCACAATAATTCGCACTGTTAAAGACAGCTTTCCTTTTTTTTTTAGTAGCAATGTATTTTCTCTTTTTTAAAACCTCATTGAAGGGCTGTTGATTGCACTCGTTGCTTATTGTCTATTTCAATCACACACTCGTAGTTAATTGCATTCCAACGAATGAGTCCAAATTCACTGGTGAAAATAATTCGTTCGCCTGTTGCCGTAGCTTCAACATAGTAACTTGCTATACTAAGCGTTTCCAACTGGCGGATCACATCTGCTTTGGTGTTGCCTATTTTAAAGTTTGGACAAATATAGACAACTTCCTTCCTAGCTTCGTTCCAATAGAAGCTGATAATTACAAGGATCACGCTAAGCAATATTATAAGTGCAGTCTTGATAAATTTAGTTTTCAATTTATTTTACCTCACCATCAAAGCGATAGTGTCCTGTAATATCGAAAGAAATTATTTATCCTAATTCACTAACCCATTGCGCCTCTAATCAACACAAAAGGGATCTCAGCTAAAATAGCTACTAAGGGAACAACAGACGCGTAGATGATGGCTTTCTTAGCTGAATAATTTAACATCAATTTTATGATCAAAAAGGGCAGAATGAGATAGAGTATGTAGCCCCCAAGTGCGAGTGATAACGACGGAGGAATATTCATACTAGCAATAGCAATTCCCAAAAGAATTACTGAAAAGTAGCAAGTGATAAATATAGCAAAACTAACATACCAGTCCATATTGACATGCAGCGTGTCATCTTTTCCGTAATGTTTATCAAACAGCTTATACACACCGAATAACATAAAGCCCGCAAGCGCTACGTAAAACATAGGTAAATTTCCTTGAAAAATTGAGCTGTCATTTTATTAAGTTATAAACAAAAACACTAGCCTATGTAGTATTTAATTATCCAGCAACTGAGGTGCCTTATTGGCTGTAAAACCAAATTCTTGTCCTAAACCAAAAATAATTCTTTGGGGGCCGATGAAATTACCTTGTGTCTTTTCGTTCCATTCACAATTTAGTGTACTAGTGCCTTTCCTTAGCTTGCATGACCAATGACTAAGACCCGCGCCATTCTCATTATAGTCGCCGCTTACTTCCCAGCCACGATCGATGTATTGACAAATGATGAGGTGGAAGCGCTCAGTTGGAACCTCCTGAATGATATTAAGTCCATAATATTGATATTTAAATTCAGTCAATTTTTTTATTAACAAAGCAAACATATTCATATTTCTCTCTTTTGTGGAACGTCAATTATCAAAGCTATTTCCAGCCCTGCAGCCAACGACTGTCATCTGTTAGTACGAGCCAATTAATCGGGGTAGCGCGTTTCGACATAACCGGCTCAATAAAGCAAGCGTCAACAATACCTTCCTCGTCAAACTCAATATCAGAAATAATAAAATGCTTTTCTTTGTTCACCGGACTTGCTGCTGTCCATTTACTGTTCAGTAATTTTTTAGGATTTATTTTATTCATTGTGCCTCGATCAAAAAATGCCATAGCAAGGCATGAAGTAGCTTCGAGGGCATTCGCTTGATTTTGGTAACATACCGCTCATTAAGAATGCCAGCGAACATCAGGCATTATAACTAAAAGGAATGTGGCAACTGGGCCTAAAAATAAGGATATGAAAAACCACAGAAACCCCGCTCGACCTTTACCTTGCGCTAATCCTGCATTTATAAGGGCGAGAGTGCCCCAGCCGACAAAAAATGAACCATTGTTAAAAACTATCTCGGACATTTTACACTCCTTTTGCTTATTGGTAATTAACAACCCGCTCTAACTATCAGAAAGTTTAACCGATTGCCCTATTCAAGGGGGATCAAGATAAAGCTCAGCGAGTTATGCTAAAATTTTGACAAGTGCAAGCTTCATATAACCATATATATCAGAAAACCCCAAACAAAGCAGCGCTCTAACTTGCACAGTGTTTTAAGTTTTGAAGCTGCAACACCAACGACTGAACTGCTCATTAAGGCTCCGCTTTTAGAAAATGCTCGGCGAATGTTTCATTATTTCTAAACCAAACCGATTATTTAAGAAATTGAATGCTAAGGGGATAAAGCCACACCTGACCATCATTAGCCTTAATTGCTGCGATAATGGCAAAAATAAAATTAAGCAAGGCTAAGAGAAAGAGACCAAATACACCGACAACTACAAACACTAAAATACCGCAAACGATTGAATAAATAAAAAGGCTAATAAGCCAATTAACGGTAACTTTTCCATGCTTATCAATTGCGTCATTTTTATCTTTATTGGCAGCCCACATGACAATGGGTAAGACAAACCCCAATCCAGGAATGACAACGCTGGATAACTGACTTAAATGAATTAGCATGCAATAAGTATTTAAGGGCATTCCCCAATATTCTTCTCTCTTTTCGTTCATATCACTCTCCGTATACTAGCTGAGTTTTTATTGCGCATACTAAATAGAAGAAACTAATACGCACTTAATGCCCCACAATATTGCCTTTTTTCGAATGAGTTGCAAGCGCATAAGGCGGCGCAATAGTATCTACAATAGCGCAGTAAATACTCGTAATTCCCTCAAGTTTCAGATACCTTTTTTGTAAATTATTCTTAAATGTACTACTGTCTTTATATAACTGCGTTCGGTTCCATTGCCAGAATGCTTTGCTGCATTTACAACAAATGACTATTAACGATAATTAGCTGCATTAAAAAGTAAAAAATGGCACGCTTATCCATGCCTATTCGTGTTTAGGGACATTCCATGCTTGATGAAGATGCGCATGCTCGCCGAGAGAATTTGACTCAACTAGTCGAACAACAATACCTGAAAAAAGCCGATGTTAACTCAGCATTAATTTTATCTAAACTTTACCCCACGCCGAACCAGTGGCATGAGCTTATTTATGCACTTTTATTTTGGCTTGGTATTGTTGCTAGTGCCTCTTCAGTCATTTTTTTTGTTGCCGCAAATTGGCAATATATGGGTCATATTGGTAAATTTGCGTTGGTTGAAGGGCTGATTGTTGTTGCGATTCTAGGCTACTGGAAGCTCAAGGATAAACATCTGATCCAAAAAGGCTGCTTACTTTTTGCGATGCTCGGCGTTGGCGCATTAATGGCGCTGTTTGGTCAAACTTATCAAACCGGCGCAGACCCTTGGCAATTATTTTTCAATTGGGCAATACTGACCCTTCCTTGGGTGCTTGTCAGTCGATTTACGGTAATGTGGATGCTTTGGTTGGCCTTACTTTATGCCACCATTGTGCTGTATATAGGCAACGTTTTATTAGTTGAGAAAGCGCATTTACTGTTATCAATTTTCTTTTCTGTAGCTCTCGCTATTTGGCAATTCTCAAGTACCAAATATGCATGGCTCAAGCAAATGTGGGCAATTAACTTGCTTGGCTTTGCGAGTGCTTTTTACATTACATACTACCTTGCTAATGATATTTGGGAAGACGCCTTCAGCGCGCTATTTTTCTGGATAATCTGGGCCGGCATTGCCTTTTATTTTTATCGATACAAACAACTCAACGTAGTCATGCTGAGCGGTTTCTCTCTGTCCTTTATTGTTGCTGCTAATATTGTGTTTTTGCGACTATTTGAAACACATTTTGATGATAGCCTTTTCTTAGTTCTAGCGGTGCTAACCATTGGTTTAGGTACTTGGCTCGCAATTTGGCTAAAAGGATTGAGTAGGGAGGCAAAGGTATGAAGTATTCCTTATCCTTAATTGGCAATCTGAAAGAGTTACTTCCCAATGACTTTGATTTAGAAGCAGCGAACAAACATGCAGTTAGCGCAGACGGATCGCCATGGTATATCAAGTTATTTATGGGCTTTTGTGGCTGGTTGTCGGCCCTTTTTGTACTCAGTTTTTTTGGTCTTGGGCTTTTTCAAATCTGGGGTAATGAATTTGCGTTATATGCGACAGGTGTCACGTTTTTGGGCTTGGCCTACTTTGTTTTGAAACAATCAGAATCCGAATTTATCACTCATTTAGGTTTAGCTATCAGCTTTACCGGTCAATTTTTTATTGCTGCCGGTATTTTCGAGACCGCTGGCAATATCTCAACTGAGGTTTGGGCGGCAATTACCTTTATGCATTGTGTACTCGCTTGTGTTATGCCAAATTATCTTCACCGTGTTATGTCCGCTTATTTCGCTACTATTACTCTTGCACTGTGCCTAGCTGAGATGGGATTAGCCAGCTTCTATAGCGGCATGCTTTTGTTTGTTGTTGCGTTTATGTGGCTAAATGAATATACCTTTAGCTCACGAGTAAAGTGCATTCAAGCCATTGCCTATGGTGCAAGCTTTGGCTTACTTCAATTCAAAACATCGATACTATTTATTAGTGCAGGTACTTGGGAATATGAAGCGTTAGCAGGTATTCATCCCTGGCTCGATGAAGGATTAAATGTGAGCGTTTTATATTATATTGTATTTGTATTAATCAAAAAGAGAGGCTTGCCGGCCCTAGAAAAAAATCATTCATCTACTTCACTACAGCTTATTCAAACCAAAATATTGAGTTTGTTTGTGTTCCTACTGATAAGTTCCGCTACTTTTTTTGCTAATGGTATAGCACTAGGACTCAGTATTATATTGCTTGGGTATTCTGCTCAAAATAAAGCTCTTTTTGTTATGGGTATCATTGCCTGTGTAGTGAATTTATCGTCTTATTACTACTTGCTCGAGACGTCTTTGCTAAACAAGTCGTTTATTTTATGCACTTTGGGTATATTTTCATTGCTCCTCGCGTATGCTTATAAACGAATTAATTTGAATGTGAAAATTGCCGATGAATAAAGTAAACCTGAGCATCATTGTCATTAGCACATTGATTATTTTAGGTGTAATCAACTATTCTATTTGGCAAAAAGAGGCGCATTTAGCTAATGGCGAAATTATCTATTTAGAACTCGCGCCCGTCGACCCTCGCTCTATCATGCAGGGCGATTATATGACACTCACGTTCAAAATTAGCAGGCAAATACGTAGTGCTATTTTAGGCCAATCAATGCAACCTGAGACAGAAGATGAGCAAAACTGGTTAGATTTTTCGAGCCCCTATTATATGCATCCGCAAGACGGGTTTGTGATTGTGGATATAGACGAAAATAAACGCGCTGAATTCTCTTCACTAGATGATGGTATGCACACCCTCTCTAGCAAACAACAAAAGCTGCAATTTAGAGTGCGCGAGGGCCAAATAAAATTTGCTACGAATGCTTTTTTCTTTGAAGAAGGAGATGCATTACTATTTGATACTGCGAAATATGGTGAATTAAAGGTCAATGAACACGGAGAAGTTTTGTTGACTGGTCTGCTAGATGAAAATTTAAAAAAATTAGGAGGAGAAAAATACGATTAAGCCTGTCAGTATTCAATGCAAAGTCGCAATGCTCAGTCAATTATACGATATTAAATTAATAAGGACGCAGGCCTAGATTTCGGTACATCAAACTGCTCAATTGGCATAATGAACAATCAACAGCCAAAATTATCCCCTTTAGAAATTGCCGGATCACCCCGGATATAAATTTACGAAGGCTAAAAGCCCTGAGAGATGAAAACCACCATGATGGATCTGCTTGACCTTTTTCAACGGTTACAAGTAACGACTCGATTCCGACATAAAACAAACCGATACGACTTAAAATATTCATTGGCAGAAACGTAGCGACGACAAACCGAACCGCCTCTGTATTCACTTTGGAAAGGCGTAGTGCCATTTCCGGACCAACTGTACTCTGACATTTAACAATGCGACTCGGTGTCGATGCCGCTACTACACCGAGGTGTGTAGCCAATGCCCTGCAACTCAGATTATAAGGCGCCATGTAAACATCGCAGATAAACTCGCAAGAATGCGGTGGATTATGCATATTCATTAGTGATAAGCCTCATAATTTAGGATGTAAGCATTCCCATCCTTAAATTCAAACGTTATGCGCCAGTTGCCATTTACAGATATAGACCAAATTGAGGAACGCTCGCCCTTTAGTTTATGGAGTGAATAGCCAGGCAAATTAATATCCTCAATTTCATACACATTATCCATTGCAATCAACTGCATTCGAAGCTTTTGAACGAGGCAAGACGCGCTCGCAAAGTGTTCCCAGCTAACACCCCGCATAGAGGGCAAGTTTACGGGTGCAGCTTTTGAACGAAGTGAAATGCCCCCGTAAAGTTGTCCCAGCGACCGAAGGGAGTGAACTGATGCGATTGTTATGTAGTTTGATGTTATTGCGGTTTTGATACAACAATCCATGTCTCCCTGCGTTAACCATTTAGGTAAAAATAACACTCGTTTGACGTTGAAACAACAACTGATGTTAATCAGCGAAGACCAAACAACAGATGCTCGCGAACCCGAAAATGGCGTATTAACCACAGATGAGAGACTCTTGAAAGAACGAGCTTGTTCAAACTCTTTAAAGGATATAGTTCTCACATTGATAAAAGTACCAATATATACCATAATTAGGTATTTATTGTTCTGGGAGCTTTATTATGGCTAGAAATACAAGTATAACTCTAGGTGATCACTTTGACGGTTTCATATCTACACAAGTAAGCACTGGTCGCTATGGATCGGCTAGTGAAGTCGTTCGATCTGCTTTGCGTTTATTGGAAGCAGAGGAAACAAAACTTAACACTTTGAGAATTTTGCTGTCCGAAGGAGAAGAAAGTGGTATTGCAGAGTATGACATCAATTCGTTTTTGAATGAATTGGATGATGAGCCTAATCTGTGACTCTATTTAAATTATCAGTTAAGGCCAAAAGCGATCTAAAAGAGATTGCTCGCTACACAAACTTAAAGTGGGGTAAAGCGCAACGCAATATGTACATCCAAGAGCTTGATGCGTGTTTTGTATTTATTGCACAAAATCCGGATAGCGGTATAAGTTGTAACGAAATAAAAAAGGGATATTTTAAACATTCTCACGGCAGCCATGTCATTTTCTATCTAAAAAACAAAAACCAACATGTTTTTATCTCCAGAATTTTACATAAGCGGATGGACTACCTTACAAACATCAACACATAACACTTTCCATAACCGGTTTTGGCCGCTCTTGCCAAAATCCGGTCAATGGATTTGTTAGATTTCACGGACATACTCTCGAAGATAAAGAAGACCACCGAGCCCTATACTAATACCAAAAATAACAAACCAAATTTCTTCAAACAAACCTATGCCAGCACCAAATATTAAACTAATTAGACCCAATAACGTCATTACAACTGAGAACTTGCCTATTACAGGAAACTTTATTATTGCGAAGTAAGCAGTAACCAAACAAAGAATACCGACCACAGGTAATAATGCGATCAAAAATGAAGTTAAATCCCTAAATGCACCATGACCAAATATACTTAGTCCTAATAAACACACAGCAAACCAGAACACGCCGGCAGGAAAGATAAGCAGACCAAGCATAATTTTTTTGTGTCTTACATTCATATGAGCTAGTGACATCTAACACCCCGCATAGAGGGCAAGTTTACGAGTGCAGCTTTTGAGCGAAGCGAAATGCGCCCGTAAAGTTGTCCCAGC
>CBFIAR010000020.1:0-1827 GCA_965660625.1 Glaciecola sp.
AACCACTTATTGGCTGCCTCCCTTGAACAGAGCGCGCATTCTACAGATTAAAAACACTTGTTCAAGCCCCTTTTACAAATAAATGTGATTTTTATGCTCATTTGGCGATTATTAGTACGAAAGGCTCAAAAAAGCATCTTTTACAGATGCGTTTGGAGTGGATTCCATAAATAAAGTTAGCTTTTGGTAGTTAAAATAATGTAACTCTCGAGATATTGATTGATAATAGATGCACAATACATATTCAAATACTTACAAATAAGTCCTTATGCCTGATTTAGCTATACTTATGGTTTTTATCCCAACTTGGTTTTTTATCTCCATTACTCCCGGTATGTGTATGACACTCGCAATGACATTAGGAATGAGTGTTGGAGTAAGAAGGACGATGTGGATGATGCTTGGTGAAGTAGCTGGTGTTGCAACAGTTGCAATACTCGCTGTGCTGGGTGTCGCAAGCATCATGCTCAACTATCCAATCTTGTTTGCTTGGTTTAAGTGGATAGGTGGTGCGTACCTTATCTATTTAGGGATTAAAATGTGGTTTACTACAGCAACTTTGTCGCAAAACGACATTGCCAACAGTCAACTATCCGCAAAAAATCTAGTCTCTCAAGGTTACGTTACGGCTGTTGCCAATCCCAAAGGCTGGGCATTTATGGTTTCAATACTTCCACCATTCATTTCCGTAGATAAGCCCATTGCTGTTCAGTTTTCAGTCCTACTTATCATAATTATGCTGAGCGAAACTATTTGTATGCTCATATATGCAAATGGCGGCAAAGGATTAAAGCGATTATTGAAACGCGGCAACAACGCTGTTTGGCTGAATCGAATAGCGGGTAGTTTATTAGCCGGCGTTGGGATATGGCTAGCGGTGTCATAACCCAAAAAAGATAATGAGGTCAGTGTTAATTATCTTACTGAAGGTCTTTTTAATTAACCCTGCCCGCTTTATACTTTGGCATCGCATTTAATTTGTAGAAGGGCATTTCATGGCAATTCTTAGCTACCGTAATATCACTCCCACTTTCGATGATTCTGTTTACGTCGATGATAGCGCAGTATTAGTGGGTGACATCGAGTTAGGCGAGCAAAGCAGCATTTGGCCATTGGTTGGAGCAAGAGGTGACGTTAATGTTATTCGAATTGGAAAACGCACTAACGTCCAAGATGGTTCGGTTTTGCACGTGACGCGAAAGACGCAGCAAAATCCGACAGGCTTTCCACTTATTATTGGTGACGATGTCACCGTTGGGCATAAATGTATGCTGCATGGCTGTCAGTTGGGAAATCGTATTTTGGTAGGAATGGGCGCCATCATCATGGACGGCGCAGTTGTTCAAGACGATGTTTTTATTGGCGCTGGCTCATTAATCGCACCAAATAAAGTGCTAGAAAGTGGTTATTTGTACGTTGGCAATCCAGCGCTTAAAAAACGACTGCTAAATGATGCTGAACTGGCTTTCCTACAGCAGAGTGCTCTTAACTACGTAGAATTGAGCCGCGAGTATCTAGGGCAATAACTCACTAAAACTTTGGATTTTTCCTAGTCAGTTCTTGTCGCAAATGCGCAAGTACTGGCTCAACGTCGGGTCGCTTACCAAACCACAAATAAAAACTCTCGGCAGCTTGGCCTACTAGCATACCCAAACCGTCTAATGTCTTTGTGCAGCCTAGCATTTTAGCCCTTTTAATAAAACAAGTATCTGTATCTTGGTAGACCATGTCATAAACGGCAGGAAGATTAGAAAATATTGCATCTCCGATTGCCGGCACGTTACCATTCAAACTGAGTGAAGTAGCGTTAATTATTACATCAACGCG
>CBFIAR010000020.1:2190-16857 GCA_965660625.1 Glaciecola sp.
TCCCACCGCATTAGGGTCATTAAAAAAATCCGCTAACTGGTCTTTGAAAGTGAGTTCTTCTCCCAAAATACGCTCATAACTGATTGTCATAGTAAACTGCTCTGCGAACATTTGATGAATTAATGGAGATTTACTCTGCGCAATTGGGTTGCCGAACACTGCGAGCTTTTTGATAGAGGTGGCGTTTTTTAACACGAAGTTCTTAACTTTAAATTGGAGTCAGTAACCAGAGGATACACGAAAGCTAATTAAAATTAACCCCGTGGAACGTTTTATTGCCTAACAAGAATAGCTGTATTACAAGCCTAATGCATATTTGGATAAAAATGAGAGACCTGACTTCAGTTAGCGAGCAAAATCAGGCCTTGTGTTTCACTTATTCAACGCTTAATTGAAATTAAAAAGTATAGCCTAAAGACACAGTAACAACCGTTGGATCGATCTGAATATCGCTAACATAGCCATCTGCGCCACCCACTTTAAAACTAGCTTCTGTGTTAATATCTATGTAACGAACAGATGCATTTAAGTGCCACTTGTCATTAATTTTATAATCAGCACCGAGTTGCGCAGTTAGACCGAATGAGTTATCCAAATCTAAGTTAGTTAAACCGGCGGCCTTATTAGCATTTGTAAATTTCTCGTTGAAAAATATAGTAAAGTTAAGACCCGCACCGATATAAGGTTGAAAAGCAGAAGAAGAGTCCATGAAGTAATAGTTCGCCGTCAGTGACGGCGGCAAATGCTTAACTTCACCTAGTTGATTACCTGTGCCCAAGGGATCAGCCATACTAAAGTTCACATCATGTTTAAATGGCGTAGCCGCTAATAATTCAATGTTGATGTTGTCGCTAACGAAGTAAGCAAGGTTCAAACCTATTTGTGTATTGCTATCAACATTCACACTCACACCTAAATCGGCACCATCAGCAAAAATATTTGATGCATCGTCGTTTGGCGACACCGTAGTAAAACCTCCACGGACAATGAAATCACCTTTTTCGTAGGCCATTGCACTGCCAGATAGGGCCAAACTTGCTAAAACGATGCCTTGAAGCACGGCACTAGAAAGGACTATTTTTTTTAACGTATTTTTCATATGAGTTCTCGCTTAAATTATAAGAAGGATAGGAACAGTTTAGGCATTAGCCTTGAATGACGCCTATCTTAATGCGAGAAAAATTAAAATTATTGATCTGGGTTAAGCTTTAGAAATAACCGGAACTTCTTGCACAGTTCAGTTGATCCACGTCAATGTAATGCAATAGCGAAAACGGTTTTTAGCTTGCTTTCTATTCGTTTAGATAATCCCTCGGTTTCAAAAACGCTTGAATTTTGCCTTCGGGAGAATCAGGGGAAGGTTGATAATGATATTCCCAGCGTGCTAATGGCGGCATCGACATGAGAATAGATTCGGTTCTACCTCCGGTTTGCAAACCAAATAAGGTGCCGCGATCATAAACCAAATTAAATTCAACGTATCGCCCACGGCGATAAAGCTGAAAATCACGTTCTTTTTGCTTATATACCGTATTCTTTCTATTCTCTAAAATAGGCACGTAAGCATCAAGGAAGCCATTACCGACATCCTGCATAAAAGCAAAACTAGTCTCAAACCCATCTTCATTGAGATCATCAAAAAACAGACCTCCAATACCTCTGGTTTCGTTGCGATGTTTTAAATAAAAGTAGTCATCACACCATTTTTTATACTTTACATAAACGTTTTGACCATATGGGTCACAAATTGCTTTAGCCACTCTGTGCCAATGGACACAATCTTCCTTGAATGCAAATGATGGAGTTAAATCAAAACCACCACCGAACCACCAAATAGGATCAGCTCCCTCTTTTTCAGCAATAAAGAAACGGACATTTGCATGCGAAGTAGGTACGTAAGGATTGTGAGGATGGATAACTAAAGACACGCCCATTGCCTGAAAGCGACGACCAGCTAGCTCTGGGCGAGAAGCTGTAGCCGAAGCTGGCATTTTATCGCCATACACATGAGAAAAGTTGACACCACCTTGCTCAATAGCCGCTCCTTTTGTTAACACTCTTGAACGACCGCCACCGCCTTCTTCACGCACCCATTCATCTTGATGAAATGAACCCTTTCCATCCGCTAACTCTAAGGTTTGACAAATATCATCTTGGAGTTTGAGTAAAAATGCTTTTACTTCATCAATTTGTTGCTGAGATACCATCGGCTTGAAAACCACCCTTATGTAATAATATTTAACGTTTAGCGCTATGCTCGCAATGTTTCGAGATTGAGTCCATGAATAATGGTACTCGGGGTTTGTTGCTCGCCCAAGCTCCCATCAACAATAAGTAATTCATCGCCAAAATAAGAGCGCACTTCACCGCTCGAGCGCGCCGGCTCCATGCTAGCTGGATTGGCACTGGTTGAGACTATGGGGCTGTCAACCAATAGACACATGTTTTGCACTAATGCATGATTGCTGACTCGAACCGCCACAAGATCTGAGTCGCCACTGATCCAGTTTGGTGTACGTTCACTTTTTGGCAACAACCATGTAACCGGTCCTGGCCAAGAGTCAAATGCCTTGTGTTGATGTTCAAGCGGTAATTTTTCTATTTGCACAAACGATCGGAGTTGCTCGAAATTAGCAGCAATCAAAATAACACCTTTTTCAACCGGACGAGATTTTAAGCGAAGAATTTCCATCATCGCCGATTCTGAAAGAGGGTCACACCCTAAACCAAAAACAGCCTCTGTAGGATAAGCAAAGCAATGTTGCTGACGAAAAGCATGTTCGAATAATTGCATAACAGATTGCATAAAAAAGCCCCAAAATAACAAACGGCGGTTAAATAATAAAAGTTATAGTGATTGTTTATGCTGGCAGTTCACCTGCGGACAGATTAATCCTTTTTCAGGATGATTTTTATCGATCTGTGCTAACATTTTCCAACCACAGCTTTCACAAGCCTTATCGACGGGAGTGGAATTTACCATATATTTGCACTTTGGGTAGTCGTCACAAGCGTAAAAATGCTTACCAAACTTGTTCTGACGTTTTACGAGTGTGCCACGACTGCATTTTGGGCAAGATACCGCTACTGCAGACTGATCGTTATCTTTGGCATCAGCGCTAGTGTTATTGCTCTTTACCACGCCATCTTTGGTTACCATGTCTCTGGAAGCAATAAAATGACACCCAGGAAAGCCAGTACAGCCGATAAACATGCCATATCGACCTTTTTTTACTGCCAAAGGTTCTGCGCATTCTGGACAAGTGGTTCCGTCCATAACTTTGAGAACGGTGACATCATTTTTATGTAATTGTTGTGTGTGTTTGCACACTGGGTAATTCTGACACGCGAGAAAAGAGGATTTATTAGCGTGCTTTAAAATAAGCTGCCCTTCACATTCAGGGCATTTACCATAAGCTTCATCAAGGGCATGTTGATCGGCGGAAAATAGGGAGTGATCAATTTTAGCCATGGTTAATGCAGAGGTCCTTCTTGAACCTCAAACAATAGATCTTCCATTTGTTCATAGGCCCACTCTTTCCCCGGCACATTAAACAGCACCATGAGTATCACCCATTTCAGGTCTTCTAAGCAAAATTCCGCAGACTCAATCTCCATTGTGCGGTCAATCACCATTTCTCTGGTACTGATGTCGAGTACTTTTACTTGTTCTAGGAAGACTAAGAAACCGCGACATTGAACATCTAGCCGCATTTGTTCCTCCGCTGTGTAAACCCGAGTGCTGTTTGGAACAGCGACTCGAGACAAATAAGGTGTAGCGTCGGTTTTTTGCAGTGCAGCTAGCTTTTCAACCCAAGCTAAGGCTTTATAAATTTCGTCGAGATGAAATCCAGCATTTATTAACTCGTCGGTTAATTCATCGTGATCAACTCTAAATTCGCTCTCACTGTGTACTAAGTTTTCGAACAAGTACATGAGGATATCAAACATAATTAGCCCCTCAATTTAAGGTAACCTTCGGAAGTGGAGGCTACAAAACCGCGCAACTCGTATTCTAATAACTGAACAAACAACGTCGAAATTGACTGGCCGGTGCGCATAGCAATAATATCGATTGGAGTCACATCAAAATCGACAGCTTGCAGTATCAAAGAGGAATCGTCTGTTTGATTTTGCTCCGCGAAGCGCTCGGCATCATCTTGATTAGATGTATTAACTACACTATCTAACAATTTGGTGGTTGCCAAGTTTTGTTTTGTTTTTTTTCCAGACTGCTGTTTTTGTGTAGGTTTTAACATTAACTCTGGTAACTCATCGAAGATATCTTGAGCACATTCGCATAGCTTTGCTCCTTGCTTAATTAACCAGTGGCAACCTTCTGCTTGTTTATTATTGATGTTACTGGGCATAGCGAATACTTCGCGGCCCTGCTCAAGCGCATACTTTGCGGTGACAAGTGACCCGCTTCTAATTCTAGCTTCAGCCACTAATGTGCCTAAACTCATTCCACTAATGATGCGATTACGTCGCGGAAAAAGCTTTGGAGATGGCATCACGCTTGGCGGAAATTCGCTTACCAACAATCCATTTTGGCGAATTCGTTCATACAACTTTGCATGTCTTTTTGGGTAAACAACATCGATTCCATTGCCCAGCACGCCAATAGTTCTGTTATTTAGCGAAGTGTCTTTATGTATGCCCTGACTAAGATTCAACGCAGCTATATGACTCTGAGCATCAATCCCC
Organism: Glaciecola sp.; assembly: GCA_965660625.1. Taxonomy (GTDB): domain Bacteria; phylum Pseudomonadota; class Gammaproteobacteria; order Enterobacterales; family Alteromonadaceae; genus Glaciecola. Next base: position 6,898 of record CBFIAR010000020.1, read on the forward strand.
AAGGCCAAACCGCTAGTAATGACTAAGTCAGATTGAATTAGCACTTCGGTTACCAAGGTATGAGTATTTGCTAAACCATTGTGTGTCGGCGCACGACTGCCAACCACTGCGAGTTGTTGCTGAGACAACAAACGATAATCACCATCAGCAAAAAGTAACAATGGAGCCTGAGCTATTTGTTTCAGCCGCTCAGGGTATTCTTCGCATTGGTAACTAATAATACTTCGATTTTTACCCGCTGCTAACCATGATAAGCAACGTTGAGTAAATGGGTGAGGCTCACGCAAACACGCTATTTGGTCGGCGCACCAACCTACTGATTCCAGTTTTTCTTTATGTATAGTACCTAATTCAGATACATCGACGCTGCACGCCCTAGCAGTTTTCAAAAGTATTTTAATACCAATGCTGGGTAATGCGGTTAGGGCTAACCAATAGCGTATGTCTTCTTCTGTGTAGATCATGTAAACCGTCCTTGGTTTGTAGTCTCAGCCTTAAAACAAAACAAGTAGCCCTAGCTACTTGTTTTCAATGTTTTGCATGTTAGAAGAAGCTATCAAGGTTGCCCTAAATATTCTCCACCCTGCATGTGCTTGTCAGCTTGCGTTATCCAAGCATAACTCGCATTATCGAAGGTTTTAAATATAATCAGTTCACCGATTTTAAAGGCAGGTTGCACTACTCTCTCGCCCGAACTGAATAACTTTTTCACGACACTTTGTCCATTCTCATATCGTGGCTTTTCTCTATCTAAAATGGCTGGGCCCTGTGCATAGATACCCATAATCATTCCAGGCTTAACGTCCGCCGTGCCCAGTGAAATCACCACGACATCACGCTTACCAATCAGTGAACGATCTTCGATGTTAGCGATGATACGCCCCATTTGCGAAGTCGACGCTTGCAATACCAAATCAGAGGTATCGATGCTTTCAACCGGTCTCAGTTTGTCACCTGGACGAGCTTCACGATTACTTTTCACGAGTCGAACAATTTGTTGCTTACCGGAACCTGAGTTCATTAACTCAACTTCACCTACATTCTTCACTTGATAGCCAATAACATTGCCCTCGTCGTCCTTCAGCAGTTTACTCTTACGAATAATGGTGTAGTTAGTATCAGCACCCACGGGTTTGTGACTTAACACAAAATCAGTCTTCACAAAGGTAGTAGAGCCTTCGCTGTCACCTAACAGTCTTGGCAGCGCGTCATATGTCTCAATGTCGATAATGCTGTCGTTTCTAGAGTAAGGACCGAGCACTTTCCAAGGTAATACACCGATAGGCGATGGTTTTGTGCGGGTAACAAACTCTGGTGATAAGGACATTACTTTTTTGTCTCTAACAATCTCCATAACCGGTTGCCCATCAATATAACGTAAACGTAAAACGTCACCTGGGTAAATTAAATGTGGGTTTTCAATTTGCGTATTGTTGCGCCATAACTCTGGCCATAACCAGGGTTGATCGAGAAACAGATTTGAGATATCCCACAAGGTATCGCCTTTTTCAACGACGTAGGTTTGTGGTGCATCTGTCTTTATATTGATAATATCTGCCATTGCCGATTTGATAAATAGCATAAATACTCCACAAAAAATCAGGCTTAGCATCGATAATTTTTTCATCATAGTCATTCTTATACTACTCTTATATACTCGTGAGTCACCTGTACTTTGGGCGAGAAATGCCACAGACAGTTATATTTTGCGTCCGTTTACTTAGCTATCGGTTTATTTTTTAAAAAATTAACCCCATATCTAGTCTACAGACTATCGCTTATGCGTTAGAATAGACCTTATGTGCAAGGTTTAAATAACTATTCTGCATGAATAGTATATTTTTTAATACTGACTAGATGAGTGGTTTTAGAAATGGCAGTAAGAACTGTATTAACCTTTCCGGATGAGAGACTACGCACTGTAGCAACGCCGGTAAAGGAAGTTAACGAAGAAATAAGAACGCTTGTGGACGACATGTTCGATACTATGAAAGACGAAAAAGGTATTGGCTTAGCAGCGTCACAAATTGATGTTCACATACGTGTTGTGGTCATGGATGTTTCTGACGAACAAAATGAACCTCGGGTTTTTATTAATCCAGAAATCACAAAAATGGATGGAACAACCATAAGTGAAGAAGGCTGTTTGTCGGTTCCAAATAACTACGCGAAAGTAGAAAGAGCGGAGAAAGTCACGGTTAAGGCACTTGACCGGGATGGTAAGCCGTTTGAGCTTGAAGCCGATGGTTTGCTTGCGATTTGTATTCAACACGAACTCGATCATCTGAAAGGCAAATTGCTAGTGGATTATTTGTCTCCGTTGAAACGCAATCGCATTAAAACCAAGCTCGAGAAAGAAGCTAAATTGGCAGCAAAATACTAGCACACAGGACACCACTATATTGGTCAATTCATTGAACATTGTATTCGCTGGCACACCGGATTTCGCTGCAAAGCACTTAGCAGCACTCTACGCAAGCGAGCACAATGTAGTAGGCGTTTATACGCAGCCCGACAGGCCTGCTGGTCGCGGTAAAAAGCTACAGCCAAGTGCAGTGAAATCATTGGCGCTTGTTAACGGCACACCAGTTTATCAGCCTGCATCACTCAAAAATCACGAAGCGCAGCAGCAGTTTTCTGCCTTGAATGCCGATATCGTGATTGTGGTTGCTTACGGTCTTATATTACCTAAAGCTGTGCTCGATACTCCGAGGTTAGGTTGTTTAAATGTTCACGGCTCATTACTGCCTAAATGGCGAGGCGCCGCGCCTATCCAACGCTCGATATGGGCAGGTGATAAATTTACCGGTATCAGTATCATGCAGATGGATGAGGGATTAGATACTGGTGCTGTATTGCTAGAAAAAAGTATGGCCATAACTGGTGCTGCTACTAGCGCAACGCTTTATGAAGATTTAGCGGAACTGGGTCCACGAGCACTCATTGAAACTCTCGACAATTTAGAGAATCTTTCACCGTCGATACAAAATAATGACGAAGCTACCTATGCGCACAAGCTATCAAAAGAAGAAGCACGCATAGACTGGTCGTTGAGCGCTCAACAGTTAGCACGAAACGTACGTGCTTTTAATCCGTGGCCCGTTGTTTGGTTCGTGCACAATCAAGAAGCAATCAAAGTTTGGCAGGTTGAAGTCGTTGAGGCTTTTGAAGGCTTCCCCCAGGGAACGATTGTAAGTGTGGATAAAAATGGTATCGAAGTTGCCACTTCAGAGCACAACTTGTTACTTTCTCATATTCAAATTCCGGGCAAAAAAGCACAATCGGTGGCTGACATTATCAATGGTAAGCCCAACATGTTTATTGTTGGTCAGCGCTTAGCATGAAGCAATCACAGAACAATAAAAAAACCTCGAAATCAGCTTTTCAACATAAAAGCGCCAGTGTGTATCAACTAAATCATCGTCCCCACATGCGTGCAGATGCGGCTTGGGTACTGTTCCAGATATTGGAACACGGTAAATCATCCAGAGAAGTCATGCCCAAAGTGTTCGATAGACACGAAGGCAAAGATAATGCTTGGTTGCAAGAAATGGTGTTTGGCTGCTTACGTGAATTACCCAAGCTACAATATTGGCTGCGTCAATTACTCACTAAACCTCTAAAAGGTGAGCAAAAAATTGTCGAACATTTAATTATGCTGGGTTTTTATCAATTGGTTTTTACGCGCACATCAGAACATGCTGCAGTATCAGAAACGGTTGAGGCTTGCGCTGCGTTGGGTCAACATCGTTTAAAAGGTCTCGTGAATGCGAATTTACGCGGATTTCAGCGAGAGGCTTTGGCAGAGAAAGAAATTGATGTGCCGCATATTAACGTTGGTTTGCCGAAATGGCTGCATAAACAACTATTGCAACACTATCCTGAGCAGGTACATGAAATTGCAGAACAAATTAATACTCGCCCACCACTGTGGTTACGCGTCAATGCATTAAAAGGAAGTCGCTTAAACTATACTGCCCAATTAGATGCACAAGGTATCGAGTTTGAAGCAGTAGAAACGCATGAGGCGCCTCTTAGTTTTGTCAAACTCAAGACCGAAAACGCCATCAAACTCAGTAAGCGTAGCGATATAACGATGCTTCCGGGTTTTGCAGAAGGCTTATTTTCAGTGCAAGATTTAGCGGCTCAACTTGCAACCGAATTATTAGATGTACAGCCGAATGATGACGTATTAGATTGCTGTGCTGCGCCGGGTGGAAAAACGGCACATATACTAGAAAGCCAACCACTACTGGCTAGTCTTGACGCCATCGATAGCGATGGGCAGCGCCTTGAACGTATTGATGAAAATATGCAACGCTTGGGTCACGATGTTGAATTTGGTGATAGACTCAATTTATATGTTGTCGATGCAGCAAATGAAGAAGTATTAACGCGGGTTTTAAAAGACAAGCAATACGACCGTATTTTACTTGATGCGCCTTGTTCTGCTACCGGCGTTATTCGTCGTCATCCCGATATTCGCTGGCTAAGAAAAGCAACTGATATCGACACTACCGTGGCATTGCAAAAACGTATTTTGGCGCAAATTTGGCAACGAGTGAAACCCGGCGGGATTCTGCTTTACGCTACATGCTCCATATTGAAACAAGAAAATGAATATCAAATTGCCGAGTTTTTAGCGACTCAAACCGACGCCAGTTTATTACCGATACATGATAATGACACTGCTGAATGTCCCGGTTTGCAAATTTTGCCAGGCCAAGCACAAATGGATGGTTTCTACTATGCAAGACTGCTAAAGTCATGCTGAATAAAGCTTAAGGGCATATCGACTTCAATCTCTCGTTCTCAAGTCACCTAAGGGTTAGGAAATAACGCAATGAAAATCATCATTATCGGCGCAGGACAAGTTGGCGGTACGCTAGCCGAAAACCTGGTTGGCGAAAAGAACGAAATAACCATCATCGATCAAGATATGGACACCTTGCGAAACCTCCAAGATAGACTCGATTTACAAGTAGTGTGTGGTGTTGGCTCACATCCTGATGTGCTCAAAAAAGCTGGGGCCGAGGATGCTGACATGTTAATTGCTGTTACTAATAGCGATGAAAGTAACATGATGGCTTGCCAAGTTGCCTACAGTCTTTTCAAGACCCCAACAAAAATTGCCCGCGTACGTTCTGAACAATACATCATTTATCAAGAACATTTATTTAAACATAATGATATTCCAATTGATCATTTAATCGCACCTGAACAACTTGTTACCAAAGCGATAAAACGCCTAATTGATTATCCTGGCGCCCTTCAGGTTGTAGAGTTTGCCGAAGGTAAAGCTAGTTTAGTAGCGGTAAAAGCGTATTACGGGGGTTTATTAGTTGGGCATGCACTTTCTGCATTAAAAGAACATATGCCAAATGTCGACACCCGAGTTGCTGCCATTTATCGTCGCGGCAAACCTATTCGTCCATTGGGTTCAACCGTCATTGAGGCTGACGATGAAGTCTTCTTTATCGCGGATACAAAGCATATTCGTGCAGTAATGAGTGAACTGCAAAAATTAGAGTCGAGCTACAAACGCATTATGATTGCCGGAGGTGGTCTTATTGGCGCTGGCTTAGCTAAGCTTTTAGAAAATAAACACAATGTTAAATTGATCGAGTTCAATGCTGAGCGTGCTAAAGAACTATCAACGATGTTGAACAAGACCATCGTGTTTCACGGCGACGCATCAGACGCAAGTTTGTTGAGTGAAGAAAACGTCGAGCAAGTGGACGCATTTATTGCTGTGACCAACGATGACGAAGCTAACATCATGTCGGCTATGCTTGCGAAGCGCATGGGCGCAGCCAAAGCAATGGTACTTATACAGCGCAGTGCTTATGTTGACTTAGTTCAGGGTGGCGAAATTGATATCGCGTTTTCACCTCAACAGGCCACTATTTCTGCGTTGTTAACACACGTTCGCCGTGGTGATATTGTCAATGTCTACTCATTACGACGAGGCGCCGCAGAGGCAATCGAAGCTATTGCTCATGGTGATGAAACCACGTCGAAAGTTGTCGGTAAGCAAATTCAAAATATTAAGCTACCGCCGGGAACTACCATTGGAGCGATCGTGCGCGAAGATGAGGTTATCATCGCCCATAGTGACACCATCATTAAAGCAAATGATCACGTCATCCTATTTTTAGTCGACAAGAAGTTTATTTGGGATGTAGAGAAATTATTCCAACCAAGCGCCTTATTTTTCGGCTAAAAAGGAATGACAAAACAGCTACTGGTTCAAAGCAGCCAAAATAAAAACTCCTCAGTAAAACTCGATGGATGTATAACCCTTAATCAGGGAACGTTAACTGCGCCAGAATGTGGGTGAGAATAGTACGAGTAGTGAAAATATTTCGAGTCGCCCAAATAACATAGCAACAACTAACAACCACTTCCCAGCGTCAGTGACATCTGCGTAGGTGCCTGACACGGCGCCGAGGCCTGGACCTAAGTTATTTAAGGTTGCCGCTGTCGCTGAAAATGCAGTGATATCATCCATACCTGTCGCGATGAGTGCTACCATAATCACGACAAACACAACCGCGTAAGCAGAGAAAAATCCCCACACAGCCTCAACAACGCGTTCTGGCATCGCTCTATCACCGAGCTTAACTGCATATATGGCCTTAGGATGAATAAGTCGGTCAACTTCGCGTTTGCCTTGTAAGAACAGTAGGAAGACACGAATGACTTTGAGGCCTCCACCTGTCGAACCTGCACAACCGCCGATAAAGCTAGAAAAAATTAATACGATAGGGAGAAATGCTGGCCACGCTGAAAAGTCTGTCGTGGCAAACCCGGCCGTTGTACTAATAGAGACAGCCTGAATTAGGGCTTGATCGAGGGCCATTTCAGCCGTTTCATAAACCGAATGATACACCAGCGCCAGGAAACATAAGGTCACCAAACTTAATTGAATAGTGAAGAATGCTTTACATTCTGGGTCTTTGAAATAGTTTCGAATATTTTTACCCGATACCGCGGCATAGTGGAGCGAGAAATTAAGCGCCGCAACCCAAAGGAAAACAACGCATACTATATTCACAGCGACGCTGTTGAAGTAGCCAAGGCTTGCGTCGTAGGTTGAAAATCCACCGATGGCAATAGTTGAAAACGCGTGACAGACCGCGTCAAATAAATTCATTCCTGCAACCCAGTACGCGCCCGAACATGCAATAGTTAATGATAAGTAGATATACCATAGATGTTTTGCTGTATCGGCAATGCGCGGCGTCATTTTTGAATCTTTTACCGGCCCAGGTGTTTCTGCACGATATAGCTGCATACCACCAACACCAAGGATTGGAAGAATCGCGACTGCCAGCACAATGATACCCATACCACCCAACCACTGCAGCTGCTGGCGGTAGAATTGCACCGCTTTTGGCAGATACTCGATACCTTCTATAACCGTCGCGCCAGTTGTCGTTAGTCCTGAGAATGCTTCAAACATTGCGTCAGTAATACTCATATGAGGTTGCTCTAAAAGAGCAAACGGTAAGGCCCCGAACGACGCAAGTACAGTCCAAAACAAGACCACAATAAGAAAGCCCTCTTTGGCCCTTAAGTCTGCTTTGGAGCGGCGATTAGGATACCAAAAAGCAATACCGGTAAGTATAGATAAGACAAAAGCAAGCACAAAGGCCAAGCCGCTACCGTCACCATAAATGAGAGAGATCAACGCAGGCGGGATCATCGTGACACTGAAAAGAGCAACGAGTAGTCCTAAAATACGTATGATGGCGCGGTATTGCATTTACACTATGCCTTTGTTGTTACGGGCTTATTATGAGGTAAAATTTCAATAACTTGGGCTTGGGAAAGTTACTGCAAGCTCGTTTAGGTTACGGTCTTTTGAGTTCATTACTGCAAAACTTAGGATGAGTAGTTGCAGCGAATACTACTGAACAGGCGTGCAACGTGCGTTTCCATTAGGTGATGGTAAATTGAATCGGACTCAGATCCAATTTATTTTTCTTAAATCTGAATAATTGCTCTCTCCACTCACAAAAATACGTTGTTGAAAAACTCAAACATGAGTTTTTGATTAAGCTATTGTTCCTATTGAACAAATAAAATAGTTAAAAATAAAACTTGGAAATAAGCCTGATTGTGCTAAATTCTTGGGGTTACTTCACCCAAGCGCTTCATCCAAGCTTTTCGTAGAATTTCGAGCTTTCCACAAGCGACAAGTAATAATGTATAGTGACAAAAAGCGGCAGCATCAGCGACAAGTTGAAAATAAGAGCAAGGGGTAAATAATAACAGTATAGCGTTTTCCTCATTCATTATTGCATTATCATCTGCCATTAAAAATGTGTTTTCCATCATTGGAATAGGCGCTTTAAGGTATTTTGCTGCTTTTTAATCACAGACTTATCCACAGCTTGTATCAAAAGCAAGTTGTAGCTACAAGCCAATAAATATGGCATTCTTCACTATATAAATCATTAACATGAGCAAATGATGGAAAAACAATCAACAAGTCCGTTAGTCCTAGTTGACGGTTCCTCTTATTTATTCAGAGCCTTTCACGGCCTGCCCCCTCTTACAAATTCAAAAGGTCAAGACACCGGAGCGATTTATGGGGTAGTGAATATGTTGCGCAGCTTAATGACCACATACAAGCCTAGTCATATTGCTGTCGTTTTTGATGCGAAAGGGAAAACCTTTAGAGACGACATTTACAAAGAATACAAAGCCAATCGTCCCCCTATGCCGGATGAACTGCGTTCACAAATTAAACCCTTGCACAAAATTATTAGGGCCATGGGATTCCCAATCATTGTTGAGGATGGAGTAGAAGCAGACGACGTTATTGGCACCCTAGCGCGACAAGCATCCAAGCAAGGAATTGAGTGTGTCATTAGCACCGGTGACAAAGACATGGCTCAACTCGTTGATAAACACGTCACTCTTATCAACACCATGACCAATACTACGATGGATATCGATGGTGTTACTGAAAAGTTTGGCGTGCCCGCCGAATTGATCATTGATTATTTAGCAATGAAAGGTGACAAAGTAGACAATATTCCTGGCATTCCTGGTGTTGGTGATAAAAGTGCTGTCGCGATGCTTAACGGAATAGGAGGTGTAAAAGAAATTTATGCAAATCTCGATAAGATAGCAACTCTAGAATTTCGCGGCGCTAAGACCATGGGCGCAAAAATAGCGCAATTTGAAGAACAAGCGATGCTTTCGTATCAATTAGCCACAATAGAATGTGGCTTAAAGCTTGAGTATGAGCCCACCACCCTGAATATGGGAGAGATGGACAAAGCTGAGCTTCAGACATTGTTTGCCGAATATGAGTTTAAACGTTGGCTTGCAGAGGTCAGTGATAGCGACAATGATGTTATTAAAGAGAGCAATCCTTCATCCACCGACGATGAGTCAATCCCAGAGAGTGGCACGCAAAACGAAGACACATCAATACAGTCATTCAATAAGTCCAAATATGAACTCGTCCTAACACAATCGCAGCTAGATGAATGGATTAGAAAAATCAACGCAGCTGACTATTACGCCGTTGATACTGAAACGACCAGTATTGATTACATGCAGGCTGAATTAGTTGGACTTTCATTCGCTACCAGTGAAAATGAAGCATGCTACATTCCAGTAGCGCATGATTATCCTGGCGCGCCAGAACAACTTGGGCGCGATGATGTGCTTGCTCAGCTTAAACCGATATTAGAAGACAAGTCAGCAAAAAAAATTGGTCAACATATAAAATACGACAAAAACGTGCTCGCCAATTATGACATTTCACTGCAAGGAATTTTATCCGATACGATGCTGGCGTCGTATGTGTTAAACAGTGTTGGCACGCGCCATAATATGGATAGCTTGTCGCTAAAATACCTCGGTCATAACACCATTCATTTTGAAGATATTGCCGGTAAAGGTGCAAAACAAATCACGTTCAATCAAATTGCATTAGAA
>CBFIAR010000020.1:16948-18060 GCA_965660625.1 Glaciecola sp.
TCTCAGTTTTGAATGATATTGAAGTGCCCTTGTCAACCGTATTAGCAAAAATGGAACAAAACGGTGTATTGATTGACAGTCAGCTCTTGGGTCAGCAAAGCCAAACATTAGCCGCGCGTATTATGGAGCTTGAAAAAGAGGTTCATGAATTAGCAGGTGAAGCATTCAACTTAGGCTCGACGAAACAGCTTCAGCACATCCTTTTTGAAAAAATGAGTTTACCGGTAGTGAAGAAGACCCCTAAAGGCGCGCCTTCTACATCCGAGGAAGTTCTTCAAGACCTTGCTTTAGAGTATGAATTGCCTAAGAAGATAATGGAGTATCGTGGCTTAACCAAACTTAAGAACACATACACCGACAAACTTCCCAAGATGATCCACCATCGAACTGGCAGAGTTCACACCTCTTATCATCAAGCGGTGACGGCAACAGGTCGCTTGTCTTCTACCGACCCTAATTTACAAAATATCCCCATTAGAACGGCAGAAGGAAGACAGGTACGCCAAGCATTTATTGCCCGCCCTGGATATAAAGTTGTGGCTGCAGATTATAGCCAAATTGAACTACGTATTATGGCTCATTTAAGTAAGGATATAGGCCTGGTGAGTGCGTTCTCAGAGGGTAAGGATATTCACAGAGCAACAGCTGCCGAGGTATTTGATGTACCTTTAGATGAAGTGTCCGTTAATGAGCGACGCAGCGCCAAAGCGATTAACTTTGGTTTAATATACGGTATGTCTGCGTTTGGCCTGTCGAAACAACTTAATATTTCACGGTATGATGCGCAACAATATATGGACTTATACTTTGAACGCTATCCCGGTGTACTAAATTATATGGAATCAACTCGAGAAGGCGCAAAAAATAACGGGTATGTTAGTACGGTATTTGGTCGCAGACTATATCTGCCCGATATTAAAGCAAGCAATGCAATGCGCAGAAAAGGCGCAGAACGTGCTGCAATCAATGCGCCAATGCAAGGCACTGCGGCAGATATTATTAAAAAAGCAATGATCGATGTTGATGCTTGGATTAACGACATTAATGACGAAGATATTCTTATGATAATGCAGGTACACGACGAATTAGTTTTTGAAATAAAAGAAGAGCGT
>CBFIAR010000020.1:18112-60477 GCA_965660625.1 Glaciecola sp.
TTGACGTGCCACTAGTCGTGGACGTTGGTGTTGGTAACAACTGGGATGAAGCACATTAAGCGTAAGTGATTATATGGTTTAGCTAACCGTTTTTTATAACACCAATTGGTTTAACAATTATGCAGTGTAAGTTGATGTATAAAACACGTAACGAATAAATGGGTGATTTTTTTAGCGCGAATCTGAACTTATTCGAAATCAACACGTCTCATATAATGAATGTGTTGTTCTCCCAAGACAATAATTGGCCCCATCGTTTTGATGGGGCCTTTCTTTTTCTCAGAGTAACATTTTGCCAATTCCCCCGCTTATCCTTGCTATGTGCAGTATTTTATTCACTTCTATTGAACAATCTCTTCGGCGTCATCTTTTAGTTGTCTTTCAAGTCCCAACCACTTAAATAGAACTTGCTCCAACTCAGGTACACCAAGTCCGTTAAGCGATGAAAAAGAATGCACCGTAACATCGCCACAAAAAGCCAATGAAGCTTCTCGTACCATCAGCGTTTGTGCTTTACGCTTACCCGCTTTCAATTTGTCGGCCTTAGTTAACAAAATAAGCACGGGTAAATTCACTTCCACAGCCCAATGAATTAAATTTTGATCGAGATCCTTGAGTGGATGACGAATATCCATTAACACAACGAGTCCTTTTAAACATTTGCGTTTTTGCAAATACTCACCTAACGATTTTTGCCATTTCAATTTCATGTCGAGCGGCACTTTTGCATAACCATAGCCAGGCAAGTCAACTAAGCGACGCTCACTGTCTAACTCGAACATATTAATCAGTTGAGTTCTGCCTGGGGTCTTACTCGTTCTAGCAAGGCCTTTTTGTCGGGTCAATCTATTCAGTGCGCTTGATTTCCCAGCGTTTGAGCGACCGGCAAAAGCAACCTCCATTCCGTCAGAATTGGATAGATGCTCAATGTTTGGCGCGCTAGTTAAGAAAGTTGCTTTGGTAAAATAAGACATGTTTTCACTTAATATACAAGAATGTTGAACTGGATTTTTTTCAAATAAAGCCGATATATTTTGTATTGTAACTAATAATTTGCGTAAATGAGTAACCAATCATTCATTTATATCCATACAATGCGTGTGGAAGAGTTTTTTTCGGCCAGTATTTGTGTACAATACCACGTTATCCGATTAGATTTGAGAAGTTGTTTTGCTAATTACCCGTATAAAGAGATTAAGTATGAAAAAACTAGGTTTGCTTGTTTGTTTAACGTTAGGAATCGCCTCCTTTGCCTTTGCTCAAGGTGATGCAGAAGCTGGGAAAGCAAAATCATTGACATGTTCGGCTTGCCACGGCTCTGACGGAAATAGTTTAATTCCAATGAACCCCAAAATTGCTGGTCAACACGAAGGTTACTTGGTGAAACAGTTATCAGAATTTAGACTTGCATCACGCACAGGCGGCAAAGAAGGCCGTAATAATGCAGTGATGAATGGTATGGCCGCAGCGCTATCTGATCAAGACATCGCAGACCTAGCAACGTATTTCTCAAGCCAAGACCAAAAAGCCGGCGAGACCCCCGAAGGTGTTATTGAAGCTGGTGAAGCGCTTTACAGAGGCGGCGATGCAAAAAGAGGTATCACATCTTGTATCTCATGTCATGGGCCTGCTGGAAAAGGAGTTGGCCTCGCAGGGTTTCCTGTAATCAGTGGACAGCATGCTGAATACGCAAGTTCACAATTAAAAATGTTTAGAGACGGTTCAAGAGCAAACGATATGAACGGCATGATGCGTGGAATTGCTGAAAAATTAACCGATGAAGATATTGAAATCTTGTCTAAGTACTTGGGTGGGTTACACTAATTTAAATAAATAAATTTTTATTTGTAAAAAAGTTGTAAAATTTATTTTTTAGCGTATTATCTATGCAAATCAAATAAACTGCTGCGTTTAGAGTGATAGTGAACACTATCATTTTAGGTATATAAGCGGTGCAAATAATAATAAAGCGTCAGGAAGACCTAGAACAAAGTTCGTTGCTATTTCGTTAATAATAATAAAAAGAGAAAAGTAACATTATGAACAACAAGGCACATGATGTGCTAATACGGGAGAAGTGTCATTAGACACTGATTAAATTAAGGCGATAGCTCAGGCTATCGCCTTTTTTCTTTGGTCAGGTAGACTAATTCGCCAACATTTTGTAATCATGTACTTCTCCATTATATCTGTTATATCGAATAAACTGAGTAAGTTAAGTAGCAATCTGCAGATATAGACCTAATGCTTTATAAAAAATTCCCTGCGTTTAAAAAGAATTCTTAATTACCCTTATCAATAACCCCTAGTGCTCAGGTATAATGTTGTCAATCAAAGATAGATAATCGCTGGGCCGTCTTGATAAAAGCCAATGAGATGGGATTTTATCAAGACGGCGCAGCAAGAAAGAGGCAAATATGGCTAGTAAAAAATCAAGAAAAGGCGGTCAAATAGGAACGCCAAAATCAACTATTCCGATTGTACGTCCGCCTTCCGATCGTATTAGAAAGAAAAGTGGCAATAAATCAGGAACGCGTAATAGCGACGTTGAAACTGCAGAAAATGCCAGACAAAACCAAAAGAAAGATCCTCGTCATGGTAGTAAAGTACCTATCGATTTACTGCGTCATAAGAAGACAAGCATTACGCCAATACAAGAAAAAGTGAGTTATAGAACACCTAAACACGAATTGGATGCTATTGAGGCCGATGATAAGCTACAAAAGTTGCTAGATAAGCAAGAAAAAAAGAGTTTAACAAAGCTAGAACAAGACTATGTAGATGCGAAATTGGCTCGACATTTAGTACTTTGTGAGATGCTTGGCATCGATATAACGGAAGAAGAAGAAAATGATGATCCACTTGCCGGTTTAGATGCAATTAGTATAGATGACTTTAAAGATTAAGCAGAGAAATGATTGAATTAATACTCTCAATTTTAGGGGCGATAATTATTATCGCCCTTGGCATTTATGCAGGTAAAACACTGTACTTACTGAAGCAACAAAATCTTCGGCAGAAAAATGTCAGAGAAAAACGCATAGCGTCGATGGAGCAAAGTATTCAGACAATCGCGTTTGCCATGCAACAGCAACAATGCAACTATTCTGAAGGCGCGGTTCGGATTTGTAACTTGCTTAAAGCCCTACCAATAGCAAATATCCCCGACTATTCAACGGTCTACCCAGAACTACACGGCTTATTCAATAAAATAAAAGATTATCCTACGCACGAAGAACGTATTGCCTTAAGCAAGCTAGAGCGTCGTCGCCAAGATAAACAGCGAGAACAGCTTGAGAGCGAAGCAGAAACCGGTATTCAAGAAGAAATAGTGCGATTGAGATCGTTTAAGTCTTAGGCTCAAAAAGCTCTCATTAACAACAATCTACAAACCATCCTGCGGTCTTTTTTTTATGCCCGTCATTAACTGAAAGCAGGCACTGTTAACCGCCATTTCAAAAATCAGAACGCACCATAGCTTGAAGATAAGAGTCGCTCAATTGCTTAACTTAGATTGGCTGCCAGTTTTCGTAAGCCCATCAGTTTTTTTTCTACTTCTGCTTGCTGACTGCATAGGATTTCATGGCGAGGACACGTCACAAGGTGGTCGTTTATCATGCCTACTGCTTGCATAAACGCATAGCAAATTGTGCTACCTACAAAACTGAAACCCGATTTTTTTAAGGCTTTTGCCATTTCGTTCGATGCAATCGACGTTGTTGCAACATCGTTAGCATTTTTGCAGGTATTTTTAATCACACGATAGTTAGAGAATTGCCATAGATATGCATTAAAAGGCATAGACTCTTCTATTCTAAGAAAAGCATGTGCATTTTTGATAATGGATTGGATTTTGAGTTTATTGCGCACTATGCCTTTATTCTGCATTAAAGCACTGACATCATTTTGGTTCATTTTAATAATGTACTTTGGATTAAACTGGTGAAACGCCACTTCATAGTTAGATTGTTTACGGAGAATAGTTAGCCAACTCAATCCTGCTTGCTGACCATCAAGGCATAGTTTTGCGAACAACTCTTGACTATCGAACACTGGCGTCCCCCAGTGCTCATCGTGATACACGATATACTCAGGATCTCGGGTTTCCCAAGCGCACTCAAGTTTCATTGACCTATGATTAGTGGTAAAAGACTGTGTCATTTCTTGCTCTCTTAAAATATTGTTTTAACTTATCCTTGAATAAAAAACACAGTAAACATTAAATTCACAGCTCAACAGAACAAGTATTGGCGTTACATCAACAAATTTGCGCACGCAAATCAACGAAAAAATGGCACTTATAACGTAAATATAGCCTTAATTCTTTTTTTTACAGCTTGTTAATTGAATATCTGAGATGCGGGGTTACCAATTGGCCTCACTAGACGGTATACTCTACGGCTAATTTTTACGTTGCTTGACTTAGCTATTTAGGTCTTACAATACACGGTCACGTGCTTGTTATATTCACCATTTAAATTAAAGTGAGCAGGGCTAGAAATACGCTACATCAACGACTATTTTAATTTCATCCATTGGGCATAGAAGAATTTAGCACTTATGCATAAATACGACAGCAAGACTTTTCAGGGTCTTATCCTTGCACTGCAAGATTATTGGGCATCTCAAGGATGCGTTATTATTCAACCTCTTGATATGGAAGTGGGCGCAGGAACATTCCACCCTATGACCTTCCTTCGTTCTCTCGGTCCAGAGCCAATCAGTAGTGCTTATGTTCAGCCTTGTCGCCGTCCTACTGACGGTCGTTACGGTGAAAACCCTAATCGCTTGCAGCACTATTATCAGTTTCAAGTGATGCTAAAGCCCTCGCCTGACAACTTCCAAGAACTGTATTTAGGATCGCTGGAAATGCTAGGCTTTGATCCTCTGGTACACGATATTCGATTTGTCGAAGATAACTGGGAGTCACCCACTCTGGGCGCTTGGGGTCTTGGTTGGGAAGTATGGTTAAATGGCATGGAAGTAACTCAATTTACTTACTTTCAGCAAGTAGGTGGTCTTGAGTGCAAGCCTGTCACCGGAGAAATCACTTATGGTCTCGAACGTTTGGCAATGTATATTCAAGGTGTGGATAGTATTTACGACTTAGTGTGGACCGACGGCCCCATGGGTAAAGTGACCTATGGAGATGTTTTTCTACAAAACGAAAAAGAACAGTCAGCTTACAACTTCGAACATGCTGATGTTGATTTCCTTTTTCTGACATTTGACGAGTGCGAAAAAGCCAGTAATAAATTAATAGAAGCCAGACTGCCATTACCTGCCTATGAGCAAGTAATGAAGGCCTCTCATGCATTTAACTTATTAGATGCACGTCATGCTATTTCGGTGACTGAAAGGCAGCGCTATATTTTGCGAGTTCGCACCTTATCCAAAGCCTGCGCCGAAATGTATTATGCTTCACGTGAAGCACTAGGGTTCCCTCTGTGTAAACATGAACAGGGTAATGTTGACAGTGCACTTGACCAGCAGAAGGAGGCCTAAATAATGAGCATAATTAAGCAAAACCTATTGATAGAATTAGGCACCGAAGAGCTTCCACCGAAGTCACTTAAAAAGCTGTCCGAAAGTTTCACACAAAATATTCACGACGAGCTAAGTAAAGCAGGGTTTGATTTTGATGCGATTCAGCCCTTTGCTGCGCCTCGTCGATTAGCCGTAATTGTTAAAAACTGCGCTGGCTCTCAACCAAATAGTCGTGTTGAAAAACGCGGGCCTGCAGTATCTGCTGCGTTTGATGCAGATGGAAACCCTACTCGTGCTGCACAAGGATGGGCTAATGGAAATGGCATCGATGTAGCTCAAGCAATAAGGCTAAAGACAGATAAAGGTGAGTGGCTTCTTTACGTTGCAGAAGTTCAAGGGAGAGCCCTAAAGGACGTGCTGCAGGACGTATTACAAGTGACGATTAAAAAACTTCCAATTCCAAAACCTATGCGTTGGGGTGCTTCATCAGCTGAGTTTATTCGTCCTGTTCACACATTATGCGTGATGTTTGGTGACGAAGTATTGCCCGTTTCTTTATTCGGGTTAGGCTCTGCAGATCAGTTATCAGGCCACCGCTTTCACGGAGACCATCGTTTCACGTTAGACCACGCTGATAATTATGCCACCGCATTGATTGCGCAATATGTGGTTGCTGATTACGCTCAGCGGACAGATAGTATTGAGGCTGGTTTAAATAAAAAGGGAAAAGAACTCGGTTTACGCCCGGATTATGACCGTTTGCTCTTAGAAGAAATATCTTCGCTTGTAGAATGGCCGGTGATTTTGACCGCTAAATTTGAGGCTGAGTTTTTAGATGTGCCAAAAGAAGCGCTGATTTACACAATGAAAGACGATCAAAAATACGTGCCGCTGATTGATTCAGATGGTCAACTGTCCTCTACATTCTTGTTTGTGTCAAACATAGAAAGCAAAGATCCATCACAAATAGTTGAGGGAAATCAGAAGGTTATACGACCAAGGCTAGCCGACGCTAAGTTTTTCTTCGAAAATGACAAGAAAACAACGCTAGCATCCAAAGCGGAGAAATTGTCGTCTGTTTTATTTCAGAAAGAGCTAGGCACCGTTGCTGACAAATCTGCTCGTTTAGTTGGTATATGTAAGAATATAGCGAATGCGCTCAGTATCGATTCTACTCATGTTGCACGAGCAGCAGCTTTAGCTAAGGGCGATCTACTAAGCGATATGGTGATGGAATTTCCAAGTGTTCAGGGGATCATGGGTCATCATTACGCTCTGCATGATGGTGAAGATGCAGAAGTAGCGTTAGCGATAGAAGAGCAATATTTACCACGATTTGCGGGAGATCGCCTTCCTACTTCATCGGCCGGCTATATATTGTCACTTGGTGAGAAGCTTGACACTCTTGTGGGCATATTTGGTATTGGTAAACTTCCAAAAGGCGACAAGGACCCATTTGCGCTACGTCGGTCTGCTATTGGCATTTTACGTATATTGGTGGAAAATAAGCTACCATTAGACTTACAGGCTATGGTCAATGAAGTAGTGACAATATACGGTAATAAGTTATCCAATAGTCAGACAGCTCAACAGGTACACAGTTTCTTGCTAGACAGGTTTAGACCGTTTTATCAGGACCAAGATATAAGCGGTGACGTTGTTAGTGCTGTAATGGCACAGCAACCAACAACTGCGATAGATTTTGATGCGCGGATTAAAGCTGTTACCGCGTTTAAGCAAATGGAAGATGCCGCAGATTTAGTTGCAGCGAATAAGCGCGTAGCAAATATTTTAAGTAAGAATGATATCGACGTTAATGCACTACCGACAATTGATTCATCTTTGTTTAGCGAGGATGCCGAGAAGGCATTGTTCCTTGCTTTACAAAGCGCAGAAACGAAGTTAGCGAGTTTAATAGCTGAGTTGGCCTACGATGAGGTGCTTGCATCGTTAACAGTACTTAAAGCGCCTTTGAATGTCTTTTTTGATGATGTAATGATTATGGCCGATGATGAAACAGTAAAATCGAATCGCGTAGCGCTAGTTGGCAAAGCGAGACAGCTATTTTTGTCTGTTGCTGACGTTTCTGTGCTCGCAGTTTAAGGGCAAGTGGCGATGCATAAATTTACAAAGGTGACTATATTAGTACTTAGTGTACTTATACTAAGTGCTTGTTCAACGCGTTCAGCTAGGGACCTAATAAGTTTTGAGGCTGATAAAAATTTTCAGGATATGTATCTGCGGGGTGTTTTTAATTGGTGGGAGGCGACAGAGCAGTTCATGTTTAAGCGCGTTAACGCAGACTTTTACACAATTACGATAGCGTTAATTGCCGATGGACAGCCCTATGATTTCAAGATTGCCGATGCTAGTTGGACCCCCGAGTTGAACTGCGGATTCGAGTACGCACCACGTAACATAGAGATATATGACACCGTAGAGTTGGTGTGTGAACCCAGCAGTCAAAATATTCAGTTTATCCCAGCCGAAACAGGTGTGTTTATGTTCGAATTCGATATATCAAATAACAACGCGCCCGAACTTACGATTTCGAGAGTCGGTCATTAAGGTTTGTTGTTCAACAATAGACACTGCTGACGTAAATTGGTATACATAATATAGCGTAACTTACTTAATCAACTGCACACATAAAAATAGCGGTGAACGTTTTCTAATTAATTATATTTCGTAGCGTTGTCCCTTTTATCAAATTAACACAGTCTTTCCACAACGATAAATCGCTTATCATTTTGTGCATGAAAATGGTAAATATTTCGCTAGTCAATGGAAGATCCTTAGCCCTGCGATTCGCCTTTGTTCTTTGTTCTTTGTTCTTTGTATAACATTATTCAGATTGCTTGTTAAAAATTTGGTAAAGCTGATCAAATAGCACACTTGCTATTGGCTATACGGTTACGGCCATTTTTTGCAGACACATAAAAAAGGTGTCTACCAAAAAATAGACACCTTTCAATTTTAATACTTTCTAATTACACATCTAAATTTTCTACATTAAGTGCATTTGTTTGAATGAAGTCTCTGCGTGGTTCAACGTGGTCGCCCATCAAGGTGGTAAATAATTGGTCTGCCGATATGGCATCTTCAATCTTCACCTGTAGCATACGTCTCTGCTCAGGATCCATCGTTGTTTCCCATAGCTGTTCTGGGTTCATCTCACCAAGACCTTTGTAACGTTGCTTATATTGACCACGTTCAGCTTCTTTAACTAACCAAACTAAAGCGTCCTCAAAAGTAGTAACCGCTTGAGTTTTCTCACCGCGTTGAATGTATGAACCCTCTTCCATCAAACCGTTTATCGTTTCGTTCAGGGTTCTGATACGCTTGTATTCATTACCTTCTATGAAGCTTTGGGTAAACGTATAGTTATAATCAATACCATGCATCTTCATGATAATTTCCAATTCATTCAAACCGTTCTCGGTAGCGTTAATACTGTATTGGAAACTTTGACCATCATCTTCAGATGTGCCGAGTTGATCAACTAGGTCCTGACCGATTTTGGCAAGTTTTTCCTTGTCAGCTAGGGTCTCTTTAGTCATTACCTCTAAATAAACGAGTTGTTTCAAAATAGAACTTGGCATTCTTCTGTGCATTCTACTGATCATCGTCTGCGTAGATTGATACAGTTTGACCATATTCTCCAAGTTCAACTCCCTTATTGGCGGAGCATCAGGGCTTACATATAGGCTTGCACCATCGACTGCGATCGAAGTAATAAGATTGGTGTAAGCCTCATCGTCTTTTAGGTATTGCTCTTGTTTTCCTTTCTTAATTTTATATAAGGGTGGTTGTGCGATATAAATATAACCACGTTCAATTAATTCTGGCATTTGACGGAAGAAGAAAGTTAACAATAAAGTTCTAATATGAGAGCCATCGACATCAGCATCAGTCATGATAATGATGCTGTGATATCTTAATTTATCCGGGTTGTATTCATCGCGCCCAATACCACAGCCTAAGGCAGTGATGAGTGTTGCAACTTCTTGAGAAGATAGCATCTTGTCAAAGCGTGCCTTTTCTACGTTAAGTATTTTTCCTTTTAAGGGCAGTATCGCTTGATTCTTTCTGTTGCGTCCCTGCTTAGCAGAACCGCCAGCAGAGTCACCTTCCACAATATATAGCTCTGATAACGCAGGGTCTTTTTCTTGGCAATCAGCAAGCTTGCCAGGTAAACCAGCAAGATCTAACGCGCCTTTGCGACGAGTCATGTCACGTGCTTTGCGCGCTGCCTCTCTCGCTCTAGCGGCATCTATAATTTTACCTACGATGATTCTGGCTTCACTTGGATTTTCAATTAAGTAGTCAGCGAGCTGCTCACCCATCGCGCTCTCAACAGCAGACTTCACTTCTGATGAGACTAATTTGTCTTTGGTTTGCGAAGAGAATTTAGGGTCAGGTACCTTTACGGATATAACAGCAGTCAAACCTTCGCGCGCGTCATCACCGCTCGCGTTAGTTTTATGCTTTTTATTCATACCTTCTTTTTCCATATACGTATTTAACGTTCGCGTCAATGCGCCACGGAAACCAGCTAAGTGAGTACCGCCATCTCTTTGAGGAATGTTATTCGTGAAACAGAAAATATTTTCTTGGAAACCATCGTTCCACTGCATAGCAACTTCAACAGAGATGCCGTCATCACGCTGTAAATCAAAATAGAATGCTTTTTGATGCACCACTGTTTTGTTTGTATTCAGATATTCTACGAAAGCCCTTATGCCACCTTCATAATGAAAATGATCTCTACGGCCATCTCTTTCGTCTTCAAGAATAATTGAAACACCAGAGTTTAGGAAAGAAAGTTCACGAACTCGTTTGGCTAAAATGTCGTAATGAAATTCGATATTGGTAAACGTCTCTGCGCTTGGCCAAAAACGTATTGTTGTGCCGGACTTATCTGTTTTACCTGTAGCAACTAATGGTGCAACGGGCACACCCATATCGTATTCTTGTTCAAATATTTCGCCTCTTCGACGAATATTAATCGTCAATTTCTTTGAAAGCGCGTTTACGACTGAAACACCAACACCGTGAAGTCCTCCTGATACTTTATACGAATTATCGTCAAATTTTCCGCCCGCATGCAACACCGTCATAATAACTTCAGCTGCGGAAACACCCTCTTCCTCATGAATCTCTGTGGGTATGCCACGGCCATCATCGCTGACTGAAACGGAATTGTCAGAATGTATTTTGATTATGATATCTTTACAATGACCAGCTAATGCCTCATCGATCGAGTTATCAACAACTTCGAATACCATATGGTGTAAACCGGTACCATCATCAGTATCTCCAATATACATACCGGGACGTTTGCGAACTGCATCTAATCCCTTGAGAACTTTGATACTCGAAGAATCGTAATTTTGTTCTGACATTTCTTACTCCTCGTTCACTTGGTTATGTTCCACGTGAAACACTTTTTTATCATTATATTTATTTGTGAATTCGAATTGCGATGTCTCAATAGCCGTTACAAACACTTGCGTATCTGTTTCGAGTATTAAGTCCAAAAAATGTTCTCGTGTTTTCTCGTCTAACTCTGCTGCAATATCATCAACTAAATAGATAGTTGATTTGTTACCTAAAGAAGAAAACATTTTCATTTGTGCAATTTGCAATATAGACACTAAAATCCTGAGCTGTCCTCGAGAAAGATTTTCAGCAGCGCTTAGACCATTGACGGTAAATTTTATATCACCTTTGTGTGGACCAACGGTTGTGTATCCATATTGCAAATCACGAGACCTTTTAAGACTAAGGGATTCCGCCAGCTCAATCCCCTTATCCCAGCCGGCATTATACCTCAGTTCTATCTTGAACTCAGGTATAAATTGACTATAAAGTGCAACAACTTCCGCATTTATTGCGGTCAAATAGCTCTTTCTAGCGTCTGAAACCAAATTCCCATATCGACACAGAGAATCGGTCCAATAGTCTAACTGTTGGCTATCTATTGCCCTTCCTGTGTTTAGGTGGTTTCGCAACAAAGCATTGCGTTGGGATAGCGTTTTTGAGTACGCCGACATGAGATCAGCATAACCATGTTTCACGTGAAACAATGCCCAAT
The DNA here is from genome assembly GCA_965660625.1 of Glaciecola sp. Lineage (GTDB taxonomy): Bacteria > Pseudomonadota > Gammaproteobacteria > Enterobacterales > Alteromonadaceae > Glaciecola. The sequence continues at coordinate 29,697 of CBFIAR010000020.1, forward strand.
CAACAAATCTCCTACGCAACATTGGCTGACCAATAATAAGATCGCTACTCTGTGGAGTGAAAATTTGCATCGGTATTTTACGAACCACATCTGCAAGCTTTGTTGTACGCTCGCCATTAATGCTAAATTCAAAGCCATCAGACTTATGCCGACTACAACCAATTTTCTGTTCAATACCCTCATCGTCAATCAGCCTACTAAAAACTGTTGCGCTGTCGGTACTGTGTTTGACAACAGAATTCTGACGATTCGTTCTAAAGGAGCGTCCAAAACCTAAAAGGTGAATTGCCTCCAAAATAGACGACTTCCCAGCGCCGTTAGCACCATGAATGATATTAAGAGATTTGCAGGGAGAGAAGGCAACCCGTTCGAAATTTCTAAACTGAACGAGTTGCACCAATGATAGATGCATAAAGGCTACGATTTGCCCTTAAAAATAGTTATAGACGCATCGGCATAATGACATACAGCCCGGACTCATCGCCTTCAGCATGGATCAACGCACTTGCATTTGCATCCGACAAATTAAAAATTACGTTTTCAGAATTTAGAACATTTAACACGTCTATAAGATACGCGACGTTAAAACCAATTTCTAAATCTTCTCCTTCGTAGTTAACGTCTACAACTTCTTCTGCTTGCTCTTGCTCTGGGTTGTTTGCAGTGATTTTAAGTTCGCCCGTCGCTAGATTCAAGCGAACCCCTTTGAACTTTTCGTTCGACAAAATCATTGCTCTTGAAAACGCAGCCTTCAATAATTCACGGGATGACCAGACTGCTTTATCAGAACCTTTAGGTAAGACTCTTCTGTAATCAGGAAAACGGCCATCAACTAATTTACTGGTGAAAATGAAATCTGTAGAAAAAATGCGAATATGGTTACTGCCAATCTGCACTTTGACTAAGGTATCACTGTATTCGATTAAACGAAGTATTTCTAACACACCTTTTCTTGGAATAATAACTTGGCGTGCTGGTAGCACTGAGGCGGAATAATCTAGCGTTGCCAACGCAAGACGATGGCCGTCAGTTGCGACCGTTCTAATAACATGCTCTTCGGTTTCTAAACTCATCCCATTCAAGTAGTAACGAACATCTTGCTGCGCCATTGAAAAGTGAGTTTTCTCAATTAAGCCCTTCAGATCAGATTGCTTTACTTCAAATTCAACTTCGCCTTCCCAATCTTCAAGATTCGGATAATCACTCGCTGATAGCGTAGAAAGTGTATATTTACCTCGACCCGATTTTATAATCGCCTTATTCTCTTCTACCTCGAAGATAATATTACTTTCACCATTGATACTGCGAATAATATCGACTAGTTTCTTAGCTGGAACTGTTATCTCTCCATCACTGAAACTACCAGATAACTTAACACTTGAAATCAATTCAACTTCCAAATCTGTACCCGTTAGCCACAGTGTACCTTCACTAACTTTAATCAACACGTTAGATAATATGGGTAGTGTGTGACGTCGTTCAACAGCGCCAGAAACTAGTTGAAGCGGTTGTAATAAACCTTCACGGCTAATGGTAAATTTCATTTATCTCGTCTCGTTAAAATTATTAGGAAGAAAGCGTTCTTATTAAGTTTTTATAGTCTTCTTTTATATCATGACTTTCATTACGAAGTTGAACAACTTTTCTCACAGCATGAATGACCGTTGTATGGTCTCTTCCACCAAAAGCATTCCCGATTTCAGGTAAACTGTGATTTGTTAACTCCTTCGCCAGTGCCATCGCAACTTGTCTTGGACGCGCAACACTTCTGCTTCGCCTCTTAGACAGTATATCAGCCACTTTGATTTTATAATAATCTGCCACTGTTTTCTGTATATTCTCAATAGTAACTAACTTGTCCTGTAAGGCAAGTAAATCCCGCAGTGCATCTCGAACAAAATCAATTGTAATCGGTCTGCCAGAAAAGTTCGCATTCGCAATGACCCTGTTTAACGCGCCCTCCAATTCCCGCACGTTAGAACGTAAGCGCTTCGCCATGAAAAATGCAACCTCATTTGGCAAATTGACATTGCACTCGTGAGCTTTCCTCATCAATATTGCAACGCGAGTTTCTAACTCTGGCGGTTCGATAACAACAGTAAGTCCCCATCCGAATCGTGACTTGAGTCTATCTTCTACGCCATCTATTTCTTTTGGGTACCGATCAGAGGTCAGGATAATTTGTTGATTACCTTCCAGCAACGCATTGAACGTATGAAAGAACTCTTCCTGAGAGCGGTCTTTATTCGCAAAAAACTGAATATCATCTATCAGCAAGGCATCAACCGACCGATAGAAACGTTTAAATTCCTCTATCGCATTGTTTTGTAGCGCTTTAACCATGTCTTGAACAAAGCGCTCTGAATGCATATAGACTATTTTTGCGTCGGGATTATTCGCTAATATTCCATTACCTACAGCATGAGTCAAATGTGTTTTACCCAAGCCTGTACCACCATATAAAAACAACGGATTGTAAGATTTGCCTGGGTTGTTAGCTACTTGAATTGCCGCTGCACGCGCATACTGATTCGACTTACCTTCGACAAAGTTCTCAAACGTATACTCAGGGTTCACGTTGCTCTTATGAGTATTACTTAACGGTATAGGCGCTTTCCCTGCTCCTTCATTTTGATTCACAACGATATTTTTGTCATAACCTTTACTCTGACTCGTCTTCCGAGCGGCAGGGTCTTGACTGTGATTACGTAGATTGAGATCGATCCTGCCAACCGCTGCTGTTGAACCAGCGTGCCGGTCCTGCTTAGTCAGAAATGGATTTTGTTTGCCTGTATTCGAGTTTGCTCCTTGATTGCTGCCAGCTTCTAACCCTGCGATCCGTCCATCTACATCTATTTCTTCTTCGTAATCACGATTAGCGTAACCTACATCATTAGTACGAAAGGCTGATTGTAAGTGGTCGTCGTAACCATGTGATCGAGAACCACTACGATGACTATCATGAGGATCGCTGCCATCAAACAGCTGCGTATTATTTTGATTGCTATTAAAGTCTGCCGCGCTCTTCTCGTTAGTACTTCGCTGGTGACCGCTATCGATACTGTTCGACGATTGCCCGACTAAATCGCCGCCTTGTGAGGCATCATGTTGTTTAAATGTGTTTGAATGAGCTCTGTTTTGTAAATGATTACTGTTCGCATAGCCTTGCTGATTATTAACATTTTGCTGCGACATGCTGCGCACAGTAATTATTAGATTCGGCGCATCCTGACCGTATAGAGCTCTGAGTGTCTCGGTGATCATGCCATGATACTTGTCTCTTACCCAATCCAAAATAAAGTGATTAGTTGCATACAAATGTAGAGATTCGCCTTTTACTCGATAACCCAGTGGCTTTAACCACATATTGAATTGTTCAGCAGGTAGCTCTTCTTTTAGCAATTCGAGGCAATGATCCCAACTTATACTCAACTGACTTTCTCCACTATATGTATAAACCACAAAAGCTAACCACGTCCATTTGATAAACAGAATAACTATGTTCGAGAGCCATTAACTCGCTATTTTTTAACACGTAAAATTATATCTGTTTTGCTAGCCTTTAAAAAAAAGGGCAGTAAGAATAGGGGATTTTTATCTATTTATCCACAGATAATTACCCATTCTTTTAAATCAACTACCCATAAACAACAGTAAAACAGTAAACAACTGTTATATAACAATTTTATCTGGGGATAACCTCATGTACTTGTTCAGTTTAATGAATTATAAAGACGGTCTTCTCATCAATATTGGCATATATTGTGCCACATTGCCTAATTTTCATTAAAGGATTGATAATAAAATGTGGATAAGATAAATGAATGGGTAAGATTTATGCACAATACAAATAAATCGCCCTTTTAGCCCCGATAAACGTTGACAATCACTATTTTGATCTCTATTATTCCGCGTCCATTTCCAAGCAAGGTTTCATTTTAGTTGAAACTAATGCTTCAACGTTAAACTGAAACAAGTAGAGATTAGGCCATGAAAAGAACTTTTCAACCAAGCAATTTAAAGCGTAAGCGCTCTCACGGATTTCGTGCTCGTATGGCCACTAAAAACGGTCGTAAGGTGCTAGCAAATCGCAGAGCAAAAGGAAGAGCCAAGTTATCAGCTTAATGTGTGAGTGAAGCATATTAAACCGGTAGATAACTCATTTCCCAGGGAGTCACGTTTGTTGACTCCCAAAAATTTCTCCTACGTATTCGATCAAGCTATTCCCGCAGTTTCTAATCACATCACTATACTAGCAAGACACAACGAAATCGAAACAGCTCGTTTAGGTATTACTGTACCCAAGAAAAAAGTCAAAAACGCCACCGATCGAAACACAATAAAAAGAATTATACGAGAAAGCTTCCGATTACGAAGACATCAGCTACCAAATGTTGATATTATCGTGATAGCAAAACAAGGTATAGGTCAACTGAACAACCAAGAGATGGTCGTTCAACTAGAGAAACTATGGCGAAAACTAACCCATCGATGCAATCAAAGCGCAAGCCAATGAAGAAACGTAAGGCTTCAACTCCTTTTTCTTTGTTAACCCTGCCCTTTCGACTATTGATAAAAGGTTATCAAATCTTCATATCTCCCATGTTAGGCCAAAACTGTCGTTTTCATCCAACTTGCTCTTGTTATGCACATCAAGCTTTGGAACGACATGGATTAGTTAAGGGAACTTGGCTTTCTATAAAAAGAATACTGAAATGTAACCCAATGCATCCGGGTGGGTTTGACTATGTACCTGGAACAAATGAAGATAAGGTAACGCATTCGCAAAATATGAAGAGCGCGACTCTATCGTCATTAGCAACACCTAAAAATAAACTTTAAAACGAGAAAAATATGGAATCCCAAAGAAGTCTCTTAGTTATCGGCTTATTGTTAGTCAGTTATCTATTATGGGTTGAATATCAGGACGCTTATGGCCCTAAGCCAGCTCCAATGCCTATTCAACAAACCACTGCAAATAAGGGTATACCAAGTGTATCCTCAGCTGATGGCGAAATCCCAAACAATTCTTCAGTTTCCAGTATTGGCAATAACAGCACTTCGGATGTTCCCGTCAGCCAAACTGTTGTTCCACAAGTGAATCCATTGGAAACTAACAGTGATCGCTTCATTACTGTAACCACTGATACGTTGGACATTACCATTGACCTTGTAGGCGGTGACGTTGTTCGAGCCGATTTAGTCAAATATCCAGTGACTCAAGGGGCTGCCGATTCTTATCAGTTACTTAAGCCTGACATTGGCAGACTACATATTGCACAAAGCGGCCTCGTCGGTAAATCGGGCCCAGACTCAAATCCAAAAGGACGTCCGCTTTACAGCACTTCAAACACTAACTTTACATTGGACGGCGATACTTTAAAAATTCCGTTAATGTGGTCATCAGCTGAAGGTTTAAGCGTTACAAAAACGTTCGTCTTTAGACGCGATCAACACGTTGTTGACGTTACCTATGACGTAAAAAATAACACCAACGCTGCTGTTACTATGGCGCAGTTTGCACAGTTAAAACAAACCACTTTAGACCAGCCTGGCGGCAGCATGTTTATGCCTATTTATCGTGGTGGAGCTTACTCTACTCAAGATGACAAGTATGAGAAATTTGGCTTCGGTGATTTTGAAGACGATAAGTTAAACGTTACGACCGTTGGTGGTTGGACTGGCATGATTGAACATTATTTTGTTACTGCTTGGGTACCACCTCAAGAACAGACTAATACAATTACAAGCCGCATTGTTGATAACAACTTCGCTATTATTGGCTACACTGGTAAACCTGTGACGATAGCAGTGAATAGTGAAGACACCATATCGAGCCAATTATATATGGGGCCTAAAACACAAAGTGTATTGGCTGAAATTGCCCCCGGTTTAGACCTAACCGTTGACTACGGTTTCTTGTGGATGATTTCACAGCCATTATTCTCTCTATTAACATGGATCCAAGGCATCGTCATCAACTGGGGTTTAGCCATTATTTGTGTAACTATTGTTGTGAAAGGTGCCATGTATTGGTTAACTAAGAAACAATATGAATCCATGGCAAAAATGCGTAACTTACAGCCGAAAATGGCTCAGTTAAAAGAGCGTTTTGGTGATGACCGCCAAAAAATGTCTCAAGCAATGATGGAAATGTACAAGAAAGAGAAAGTTAACCCAATGGGTGGTTGCTTCCCACTTCTTTTACAAATGCCAATTTTCTTAGCCTTATACTGGGTACTGTTAGAAAGTGTTGAATTGCGTCACGCAGATTTCATTTTCTGGATCACCGACTTATCAGTTGCCGACCCGTACTACGTGTTGCCAATTTTGACAGGTGCAAGTATGTTCCTGCTTCAGCGTTTACAGCCGATGACAATCACTGACCCGCTACAGCAAAAAATAATGACATATATGCCGGTTGCTATGAGTATTTTCTTCTTCTTCTTCCCTGCTGGATTAGTTTTGTACTGGTTAGTAAGTAACGTTATTACACTGGTTCAAGCAAAAATAATTTATGCATCAATGGAAAGAAGAGGCATAAGCAGTAAAGCATAGATACATACACTATTAAGGCTGTTATTCAGTTTCAATAGCACCCTTTTGAAAAGCCTGCTAAATGCGGGCTTTTTTGTCTATACAATTTAAGATTTACTAAACTCTTTAGTACTTACAAGATACAATAAAATCTCTAACGTAAAATAACTTTAGGAAGAAAGCCCATGCCTACATTTGATATTGTTTCAGAATTAAACGAAGAAGAAGTAAAAAATGCAACTGAGAACGCTAACCGTGAATTATCGACACGATTCGATTTCAGAAACGTTGAAGCTTCATTTGAATTCAAAGATGCATCGGTGATCATGAGCGCTCAGGATGACTTCCAACTTAAACAGATGATGGATATATTGCGTAACGCTTTGGTTAAGCGCGGTGTAAATACATCGGCAATGGATCGCAATGATAGTAGCCACACAGGAAAAACACATCGCCAAACCGTTGGATTCAAGCAAGGTATAGATCAGCCATTAGCGAAAAAAATAGTGAAGCTAATAAAAGATAAGAAGCTAAAAGTTCAGGCTTCGATTCAAGGTGAACAGCTTCGCGTTACCGGTAAAAAGCGTGACGATTTGCAAGACGTGATGGCAATGTTGAAGCAAGAAGACTTAGGCCAACCGCTGCAGTTTAATAATTTTCGTGACTAATCCCTATTCATTGAAATCAAGCTTCATTGAGTTAATGATATAGATTATCCCTAATTGGACAGCAGTTCTTCAATAAATGTTCTGTATAACAAGGTCTTTGCTTAAATAGGTTATTAATTAAAAATGTCGTTGAATAAAGAAACCATCGTTGCACAAGCCACCGCACCCGGCCGAGGAGGTGTTGGTATTGTGCGTGTGTCTGGTCCTAAAGCAAAGGAAGTGGCATTGCGTTTATTGGGTGAATGCCCTGCCGTACGTCAAGCTCGCTATTTGCCGTTTAAAGACCAGCACAACAATGTGATTGACCAAGGCATTGCACTGTATTTTCAAGCGCCTCATTCATTTACAGGCGAGGACGTATTAGAACTCCAGGGCCACGGCGGCCAAGTTGTTATGGAACTATTGCTCGACGCTTGTGTTGCTAAATCGGACGTTCGATTAGCTCGACCAGGTGAATTCAGTGAGCAAGCTTTCTTAAATGACAAGCTAGATTTAACACAAGCAGAAGCCATTGCCGATTTAATCAACGCTACTTCTAAACAAGCCGCCAAAAGTGCTCTTCGTTCACTGCAGGGTGAATTTTCACAACAAATTAATATGCTGGTTGAACAAGTTATCCACTTGCGCATGTATGTTGAGGCTGCAATTGATTTCCCCGAAGAAGAAATCGACTTTTTGAGTGATGGTAAAGTGCAAGGTGACCTGCTGAAAATTTGCGAACAACTCGACAAAATAAAGCACCAAGCCAAACAAGGCAGTTTATTGCGCGATGGTATGTCGGTAGTGATTGTCGGTAGGCCAAATGCAGGTAAATCTAGTCTACTCAACGCACTTTCAGGTAAAGAAAGTGCAATTGTTACCGAAATAGCGGGTACTACACGAGATGTCCTAAAAGAGCATATTCACATAGATGGTATGCCTCTGCATATTATCGATACTGCAGGCCTGCGCGAAAGCACCGATGAAGTTGAAAAAATTGGTATACAAAGAGCTTGGAGCGAAATTGAAAAAGCAGATCGTATTTTGTTTATGGTCGATAGTAACAGTGAAAAGGCCGAACAGCCTGGCGATATTTGGCCAGAGTTTTACGCTCGCTTGCCCGCAAATGCAAATATTACCGTTATTCGCAACAAATGTGATGAGAGTAAGGAAACGATAGGATTATCGAGCACTTCTACGTACCCTGTGTTGCGTATTTCGGCAAAACAACAGCTTGGTATTAATGAACTTAGAGATCATTTAAAAGAATGTATGGGCTTTGAGCAGGCAGGCGAAGACCAAGTTATCGCGCGCCAACGACATATCATCGCGCTGCAGCAAGCAGACGAACATATCAATCAAGGCAAAGCACAACTTGAAGATAATATGGCGGGTGAGCTACTTGCCGAAGAATTACGAATTGCACAGCAATATTTAAACGAAATAACCGGTGAATTTAGCTCTGACGATTTATTGGGTAAGATATTTTCATCGTTTTGTATTGGTAAGTAATTCGATTCTTATATGCTCAATGAAGCGTTTGTTTATTATGGTTTGAACATTGGTAAACTGAACAATTAGCCCAATCAAACGTAAAAAATGTAATACCAGCTTGCAAACTAACTCTACGAAATTATTACTAATTTAAGGTAACTTTATGCATTTTGATATTATGGTTGGTTCCGTACTAGGTGCTTCAGAATATGTCGCTGAAGCATTATTGGCGGCTATTAAAGAAGCCGGTCATGGCGGCAATTGTCATTTTGACCCTTCAATATCGATATTAAATAAAGACAACGTTTTGTTGATATGCACATCAACCCATGGTGCTGGTGATTTACCCGACAACATAGAGTCGTATGCAAAATCACTTGAAAATCAAGATCTACAAGGTGTAAATGCTATTATAATTGGGCTGGGTGACAGCAGCTATGATACTTATTGTGGTGCTGCTATGAAAATGGAAACTCTCATCGTGAACCAAGGCGCGACCCTATTAACAGAGCCTTTACACATAGATGTATTGAACCACCCTATTCCTGAAGATATTGCGGTAGAATGGTTTACTGCACAACTAGAAAAACTATAGGGAAAATAGCCTAAACCATGAATAGCCTAGAAATAGATGCACTTCAATTATCCATGAGTAATCATGCGAGAGCGCTCTATAGTATCTACCTAGCGCCAAAAGGCTACGCTTCAAAAGGCAAGCTCACCCTTTCTTATCAAGATATTATGCAGTTTCTAAACAGCAAAGAAGAGATCGTGACTCTAGGACGACAGGTCAATTCACTTCTTAAAGAGTTAGATAATGTTGGCCTCATTAGAATTGACGATGATCAATCGTATAAACGCAGCTTAAACAAGCAGATTATCCATTTACCTTTGAGTGTCAGCCAGGAAATATCAGGTATTGTCAGCGACAAACACCAAAGTTTTGTTAAGATGAATGTTAGCTGGCGTCCAGACGCCGATTTATTTGAGCAACTTTGTCAGCTTGTTGGTGTTATTGATAAAGGCTATTCTGCCGATGAATTGGGAGAATATATTGCGTATTGGTTGGGTTATCCTGAGAAACAGTTTACTGATTATCAATGGACACAAAAATTCGTGTTAAACATAAAACAGCGCCGTCAGAGACAGCCTGTGAATAAAGAGCAGACTAAGATTGGCCATCAATGGATAACACCCCAAGCAGGTCTTGAAATAGATGATAATGTTAAACAACTAGTTAAAAAATACAGCGGAAAATCATGAAGAGTCTAAACGATAGAATTAATGAATTGGCAAAGTCATTGGGAAAAGATCCTGAGCCTGAAGCACAATTTAACTATAAAGAGCGCCGCGATGAATTCGATCGTTTAGCTAATCAGGATGTTCAAAAACTGCAGCAAGAAACGCGACTTCAGCGTGTTCAACAAATACACGGTAAATCTGAGCTTAATCCAAAATGGACCTTTCACAACCTCGTTGAAGATGCACAAGACGTTGTTGAAGCTATTAATATCGCAAAATCGTTTATTGCTGCCCATGCCGATCCTAGCTGGCGCAACAGCCGTGCACATATGATGATTTTTTACGGTGACTATGGTCGCGGTAAATCACATATAGCGGGTGCCATTGCGCATCAATTAATTGACCAGTACGAAACTACCGTCATGTATCGTCAATTACAGACCTTACTTGAAATGCGTTTTTCCTCATATGATTTTCAATCAAATGATAGCGCACCTGAAAAATTCAGAGAAATAAACAAACAGCTGCAAGACGTTGATTTACTAATATTAGATGAAGTTTGCGTAAATGAAACCATGCTGAAAAAAACGACTCAAAGCTGGCTAGGTAGTTTGTTAAGACAACGTCTTATTGAAAATAAAAACTGTATTCTTATTACTAACCACAATCTGAAAGACTTAGAAACTGCGCTAGGTAGATATTGTTTCGAGTCGATAAAAGAATATGATACTTACAAAGTCAGATTCCAAGGCCCTAGCAGACGCAAGCAGGTTGTTCCTGACTATGCTGAACCCAGCAGCGGCAATCAATACCAACCTAATCAGGTTCGCTAGACGTAACTAGACAACCTGTGACAAGAAGATGATGAAAACATCGATTACTTAGTCACCATACTCGACAGTTTCAGTTTTATCACTCTACCCATATTAACCTTCGTTGCGTTAGCCCAACAATGGCAAGCGCAAATTCAATAAACTGGTCTCTAGTACACTAGTATGTAGTCTCATTATGCTTATCATTTGTGTATCCTGAGATTACTTCAAGGGTACTTAGGCATCATGTAGCTTGCAACAGTCAACCTATTAGAAACGCACAATCTAAAAAAATAACTTATTTAACAATATAATCTTCTCCTTTCTCACCATAATTGTCTTTGGTATCTATAGCATAGGAGACCAAATTGAATAAATTTAGATGTTTATTATGGCTGTTTCTTCTGCATTGTGAGCTTATACAGGTCCTAGAACTCCCTATAAAATCAAAGATAAATGGGTCATTTAGGCTATTTTATCTGCGAGTTTCTTTTTATTCTCTACTTTATTTATCACATCCCATTCTGTGTGTAATTCAGACACCTTTACAAATGTGCATAAGTAGCATGAAAATTGATCATAGTGTGTAGCTGATATATTAAAAGCAACAAAGTAAGATACTTACGGTGAATAACTTAACAGACATTTCTATTTAGTATACAAGTTATACACAATATCCACACCTGATCTTCAGTGCTGTGGATAAGATCGATCCTAAACTGTACGAAAGTTATGATCATTCACTGGACAGATTTTACGATTATTTTGCCTGTGGATAAAAGCGCTACTTATACCGAGCATATACCGATGTTACACCTTCTTTTAAACAGGGTTTGAAGTGATATAAATTATTGTTATTTATATTAAAAAAAGGCTTATCAACAGAAAACGACTTGCTTAATAATAATAATAATAATCTATATATCTAAGATCTCTATATTTATAAGAAAATTGAAACACCTAAATTAATCACGTTTTTTTAGGTTCCAAATTGACCTAAAAACCCAAACTAAGATCAAATTTACAAACAACGCAAAAATATATTCACGCTCATCAAATGTGAACGTGTTTTACTGAACAACAATATTTTCTAAATGTTTACTAAGCAAAGTTAATGTTCAAATAATAAGCATTCCAAAAAGACCTAAACTCGTATAACATATCCGCCCCGTTTTTTAAGGGATGTTTTCAGCAAATCTTTGTTAGTATCTACGAATTAAATTTAGACTTTGCGATTCCAGCCCTAAATAAAATATCGTTTTTAGGGTAATAGTTATCAGCAAGGTAAAAAATTGACCCTGGTTTAAATTGAGGCAAGTGCAAATGTTTTATCAACAAGATTTTGATGTCATTGTTGTCGGTGGTGGGCATGCAGGTACAGAAGCTGCAACTGCAGCTGCACGCATGGGCGCAAATACGCTATTGCTGACGCACAGTATTGAAACGCTTGGACAAATGTCATGTAACCCTGCGATAGGTGGGATTGGTAAAGGTCATTTGGTAAAAGAAATTGATGCCCTAGGCGGTGTCATGGCCAAAGCAGCCGATAAAGCTGGCATTCAATTTAGAACATTAAACTCAAGTAAAGGCCCTGCGGTAAGAGCGACTCGAGCTCAAGCTGATAGAAGTTTATACCGCATTGCTGTTCGACAAGTACTTGAAAACCAAACAAACTTAACCTTATTCCAACAGTCTTGTGACGATCTCATCGTTGAAAATAATCGTGTTGTTGGCGTAGTTACCCAAATGGGTTTAAAATTCAGAGCAAAAACCGTTGTACTTACCGTTGGAACCTTTCTAGGCGGCACTATTCACATTGGGATGGAAAACTACAAAGGCGGAAGAGCCGGTGACCCTCCCTCAATCGCATTAGCAGAAAGACTTCGCGCGCTTCCATTTAGAGTTGATAGACTCAAAACAGGTACGCCAGCGCGATTAGATACGCGGTCATTAGATTATTCAAAAATGCAGGAACAACCTGGCGATACTCCACTACCCGTATTTTCGTTTATGGGAAAAGTAGAGGACCACCCTCGTCAAATTCCTTGTCACATTACGCATACGAATGAAAAAACGCATGATATTATTCGTTCTGGCTTAGATCGCTCACCAATGTATACCGGTGTCATTGAGGGAATTGGACCAAGATATTGCCCATCAATTGAAGACAAAATAATGCGTTTTGCAGATAAGAATTCGCATCAAATTTTTGTTGAGCCTGAGGGCTTAACGAGCGTCGAGGTTTATCCAAATGGGATATCGACTAGTTTACCGTTTGATATCCAAATGGCACTAGTGCGCTCAATCAACGGGTTTGAAAATGCACACATTGTTCGCCCAGGCTATGCAATTGAATATGATTTCTTTGACCCACGCGATCTAAAACAAACGCTGGAAACTAAGTTTATATCGGGTTTATTTTTTGCCGGTCAAATTAATGGAACAACAGGATACGAAGAAGCCGGTGCACAAGGCTTAATTGCCGGTGCTAATGCAGCTTTACAGTGCCAAGAAAAAGATGGTTTTGAATTACGCAGAGATGAAGCGTATATGGGCGTGCTAATTGATGATCTAGCCACCATGGGTACAAAAGAACCATATCGAATGTTTACTAGTCGCGCGGAATATCGTTTGTTGTTGCGCGAAGATAACGCTGACGTTCGTTTAACTGAAAAGGGTCGGGCAATTGGCTTGGTCAATGACGAACAGTGGGCCTACTTTCAAGAAAAAATGAATAGCGTAGAACTGGAAAAACAACGTTTAAAATCGCAGTGGGTGCATACCAAACATGAAGCATTGGATGAACTCAACAGCATGTTGAAAACGCCTATTAGCCGTGAGCACTCGTTAGAAGAGTTAATTAGACGACCAGAAATGACTTACGCGAAGCTAACTAGCATTAAGAGTTTTGGGCCGAGTATCAGTGATCCAAAAGCGGCTGAACAAGTTGAGATTCAAATAAAATATGCGGGTTATATTGAACGCCAGAAAGATGAAATAGCAAAGTCGTTGCGCCACGAAAACGCTTTACTACCAATGGATTTTGACTTTTCTCAGATTTCGGGATTATCGAACGAAGTTGTTTCAAAATTGAAGGATGCTCGTCCAGAAACTATTGGTAAGGCGTCGCGAATTTCAGGCATTACACCGGCTGCAATTTCATTGTTACTGGTATATTTGAAGAAACACAATATGTTGTTCAAAGCAGAGAAACAAACAGCCTAATGAATTTGACTAATACATCATCGCCGCTATTTGATGCATTGTCAGCTTCGTTTGACAAAGTAGCTGTAAATTTAGAATTTTCTATTTCTGAATTACAAAAACAACAACTTATCAATTACGTGTTGCTCATTGATAAGTGGAATAAAACCTATAATCTAACCTCGGTAAGAAACCCGCAAGATATGTTGATTAAACATATTTTTGATTCAATTGTTGTTTCGCCTCACTTACAGGGTAGTCACTTTGTCGATGTTGGCACAGGACCCGGTTTACCTGGTATTCCCTTAGCAATAATGAACCCAGATAAAACGTTTTTATTGATTGATAGTTTGGGTAAACGCGTTCGCTTTATAAAACAAAGTTTGTATGAACTAAAAATGAGCAACGTGACTGCAATGCAGATTCGTGTCGAAGATCTTGAAATAGCCGAACCATTTGATGGCGTATTGAGTAGAGCCTTTGCATCACTTAAAGATATGCTGCATTGGTGCCAAAATATGACAGATGAAAATGGATTATTTTTGGCATTAAAAGGACAAGTTAATCAACTTGAACTTGACGAAATTCCTACAGGCTTTACAGTGGTAGATTGTGTTAACCTTGCAGTGCCAAATTTGCAAGGTGAGCGACACTTGATTAAAGTAAAAAAAATATCTAACTAGCTTAATTCCCCACTAGCTACCAAGAAATATTATTTTTATAAAAAACAAGTATGTAAAATAATCTAAAATGAAATGTGGCTTAATCACAGTCGTTTTCAACTCATAACTAACGGAATTTATTTTGGCGAAAGTCATTTCTATCGCGAATCAAAAAGGTGGTGTTGGTAAAACAACAACTGCGGTTAACGTTGCTGCGTCAATGGCGGCGACAAAACGTCGAGTACTGCTCATTGACCTTGATCCACAAGGCAACGCTACGATGGGTAGCGGAGTTGACAAGTACTATGTTGAAAACACCTGCTATGAATTGCTCATTGAAGATGTACCAGCCAAAGACGTGATTATCAAGAACACTGCCGGGAAATACGATTTAATTGCAGGCAATTCAGATATCACTGCTGCTGAAATTAAATTAATGGAAGTATTTGCACGCGAGCTGAGATTGCGCAGAGCGCTTGAAAGCGTCCAAGATGACTATGATTATATTTTTATTGACTGCCCACCTTCCTTGAACCAACTTACGGTCAATGCAATGGCCGCTTCAGATTCAGTTCTTGTGCCTATGCAGTGCGAGTATTATGCACTGGAAGGCTTAACTGCGCTAATGGATACCATCCAAAAATTAGCGTCGGTAGTTAACCCTAATCTTAAAATTGAAGGCGTACTTCGAACCATGTACGACCCCCGGAATAGATTAGCTAATGATGTATCAGAACAATTAAAACGTCATTTTGGCGACCAAGTTTACCGCACCGTGATCCCGCGTAATGTTCGCTTGGCTGAAGCACCTAGTTTTGGTACTCCGGCCATGTATTACGATAAATCTTCAACGGGTGCTAAGGCTTATTTGGCTTTGGCCGGTGAGATTTTGCGTCGACGAATTGCTAAGTAGTAAATATAAGTAAGTGAGAACTCACTTACGCTTAGTGTCTCGACATTAAAAACATTAAATGCAGAGTGGCGTCAATTACGTCACAAAGAAATATCAGAGGTTAGGATGTCACCAAAGAATAAAGGTTTAGGTAGAGGCTTAGACGCGCTGCTTGCAACTAGTCGCAGCCATGCAGACAAGCAAAGGCAGGATGCGGATAACAACTCCGGTGAACGAAGCGACTTAAAAAATATTCCTATCGAATTTATGCAGCCAGGCAAATATCAGCCTAGAAAAGATATGTCACCCGAAGCACTTGAAGAACTTGCCGCTTCAATACGTTCACAAGGAATCATTCAACCCATCGTTGTCCGACAAATTGACCATCAAAAATATGAAATTATTGCAGGCGAACGCAGATGGAGAGCAGCTCAGCTAGCCAAGCTTGAAGTTATGCCATGTTTAATTAAAGACGTTCCTGATGATGCCGCTGTGGCGATGGCCCTAATAGAAAATATACAGCGTGAAGACCTTAATGCAATGGAAGAGGCCCAAGCGTTAGACCGTCTCATGATCGAATTTAAGTTAACGCATCAACAAGTTGCAGATGCTGTCGGTAAATCCAGAACTACCGTTACCAATTTGATGCGTTTAAACAGTTTACAAGATGACGTAAAACGGTTGCTTGAATATGGTGACATCGATATGGGTCACGCAAGAGCATTGTTATCACTTGATGGGCATATTCAATCAGACACCGCAAAACTCGTTGCTGATAAGGGCCTAACGGTCAGAGAAACAGAAAATTTGGTGAAAAAGACGCAGTCTGAGATTGACAATCCACAGCCAGAAAAAGATAAAAAAGAAACAAAAATTGACCCAGACGTTAAACGTTTGGAAACGTCACTATCAGAAAATTTCGGTACGCATGTTCAGATTGCACATAATCACAAAGGTAAGGGGAAACTGGTCATCAACTTTAGTGACTTAGAGCAACTCGATGGGATATTGCAAAAAATGACGCTGGAACAACAGTAAAAACTGACAATCAGTTCGGGTTTTTTTGCGAACTATGGCATGTTGCTCATTTTGGTGCTAAAACTGCACCACTAAAGGGAAAAATTTGCGAATTAGTTGAATTTTTCTGTCATAACAGTATACTCATCGCGCCTTTAATTAGGTATTTATTTTTATGATAGATTGACGCCTGTGAGAATGCTTTTGAATTTGGCCGACAACGGAAAAAAATTAGCCAAAAAAGGGATTTTAGCGCAATGTATATCATCACTCGTTTTAGTAGTGATAGTGTTAATTTTAAAACCTGAATATACAGTAGCAACAGTTTTTGGCGCCTTATCATTTATAATACCGCATAGTTTTTTTGCTTATTGGTCGTTCCGATACGCAGGCGCAACGAAAAGTAAGCTCGTTGTGCAGAGTTTTAGTCAAGGTTTAAAAATAAAACTGGCTTTAACTGCTATATTTTTTGCTATTGCATTTTCTCAACTAAATGCATCGCCTTTTCCTTTGATGGGTGCGTATGCAGTAGCAATGGTAAGCCAATGGTTTGCCATGTACCGTCTAAGCCGAATGTCTTAAAGACCGGCAGACGTTACCATGTAACAATTTTTAAATTATACAATTTGGGTTGAACAATGGCTTCTGAATATACTACTACAGAATATATCCAACACCATTTGACGAATGCGACAATGTGTCTTTCTGATGAAGGCGTAACGTCCAATTTTTCAAAAACGGTTAACGAAAATGGCGAAGTGCTCAAAGGCTGTGCAGACGCTGGGTTTTGGGCGATACACGTTGACACAATGGCTTGGTCTATAGGACTTGGTATTTTGTTTCTTTATTTCTTCCGTCGCGTTGCTAAGAAGGCAACCACTGGCGTGCCTTCCAAAACTCAAGCGTTTGTTGAGTTAGTTGTTGGCTTCGTTAACGACAATGTGGTCAGTACATTCCACGGCAGAAGTGCTTTAATTGCACCATTAGCGCTCACCATATTCGTATGGGTATTGCTAATGAACTTAATGGACTTAATACCAGTTGACGTCATACCAACAATTGCCGGTTGGGTGGGTCAATATGGCTTCGGCATGGACCCACATGATGTTTACATCAAAGCAGTTCCTACGACAGACTTGAATTTAACGCTAGCGTTAGCGTTAGGTGTTTTCGCTCTCATTATATTCTATTCAATTAAAATGAAGGGTGTGCTTGGTTTTGCAAAAGAGCTTAGCTTCACGCCATTCAATCATTGGGCATTTATTCCAGTTAACTTAATTCTTGAATTAGTGACTTTATTCGCACGCCCACTTTCACTAGCACTTCGTTTATTCGGAAACTTGTACGCTAGTGAATTGATATTTATTCTTATCGCTACTATCGGTCTATGGCAGCTGCCATTGCACTTTATGTGGGCGGTTTTCCATATTCTAGTTCTTCCATTACAAGCCTTTATCTTCATGATGTTGACCATTGTGTATTTAAGTTTGGCTAGCGAAGACCACTAGGAAAAGCGTTTAACAACATTTTATTTTTTTAACTTTAAACTTTAACTAAAACTCGGAGATAAGTAATGATCGCTATCGCAGTTGCTATATTAATCGGTATGGGTGCCCTAGGTACTGCTATTGGTTTCGGTATTCTTGGTGGTAAATTTCTAGAATCTGCTGCACGTCAGCCAGAGCTAGCACCTCAACTACAGGTCAAAATGTTCATCGTAGCAGGTCTAATCGATGCAATCGCAATGATCGGTGTTGGTATCGCTCTATATCTATTATTCGCTGTTGGCTTAGGCTAATTAATACTAATTTTAGTTTAGCGAATTTAATAGAGGAGGAGTCGAAATGAACATGAATTTCACTCTTATAGGTCAGTTAGTCGCATTTGCTGTGTTTGTGTGGTTCTGCATGAAATATGTATGGCCGCCGTTGATGGCAGCAATTGAAGAACGCCAAAAAATCATCGCTGATGGTTTAGCCGCTTCTGAACGCGCAGCTAAAGACCTAGAACTGGCTCAAGCGAAAGCGACTGACCAGTTAAAAGAGGCGAAAGCACAGGCTGCTGAAATTGTAGACCAGGCAAAGAAACGCGCGAATCAACTTGTTGAGGAAGAAACACAGCGTGGGCATGCAGAGCGTGAGAAAATCATCGCTCAAGGTCATACAGAAATCGAAGCTGAACGCAATCGCGTTAAAGAAGATTTACGCAAACAGGTAGCTGCTTTAGCAATATCTGGTGCCGAAAAAATTCTAGGACGTGAAATCGATGCACAGGCACAGAACGACATTGTTGAAAAACTTGTCGCTGAGCTATAAGGGAGATGAGCAATGTCTGAATTGACAACCGTAGCTCGCCCTTACGCCAAAGCCGCTTTTGATTTCGCGGTTGAGAACACGGACATCACAAATTGGCAAGAAATGTTGGCATTTGCAGGTGAGGTCGCAGTAAACGACACCATCCGCAGTGTGTTAACCAGCGCGTTAGCTGCTGAGAAACTTGCTGAAGTATTTGTAGGCGTTTGTGGTGAACAACTCAACACTCATGGTCAGAACTTTATAAGAGTTTTGGCTGAAAATAATCGTCTATCGGTTCTGCCTGATATATCGAAACAGTTTAACGTCTTTAAGGCGGACTACGACAAAGAGATTGATGTGGATGTGACTTCCGCCATCGAATTGTCGAGTGAACAGCTAGATAAAATGAGTGCGGCGCTAGAGAAAAGATTAGCACGTAAAGTAAAGCTTATATGTAACGTGGATCCTGCATTGGTCGCTGGTGTCATTATAAAGGCCGGCGATACAGTGATAGATGGTTCCGTAAATTCTAAATTGAACCGTCTTTCAGACGCGTTGCAAGCATAAAGGGGATAAAGAGCATGCAACTTAATTCCACTGAAATTGCAGAACTGATCAAGAGTCGTATTGAACAGTTTAGTGTAGTAAGTGAAGCTCGAAATGAAGGAACGATCGTTAGTGTATCTGACGGCATCATTCGCGTACACGGCCTAGCCGATGTAATGCAAGGTGAGATGATCGAACTTCCAGGCAGTCGTTACGCAATCGCATTGAACCTCGAACGAGATTCAGTTGGTGCGGTAGTAATGGGTCCATACGCCGATTTACAAGAAGGCATGAAAGTGCAGTCTTCAGGTCGTATCTTAGAAGTACCGGTAGGCCCAGGTCTATTAGGTCGTGTTGTAAACACGCTAGGTGCACCAATCGATGGTAAAGGCGCAATTGAAGCGGCAGGTTATGAACCTGTTGAGAAAATTGCACCGGGTGTTATCGAGCGTCAATCAGTAGATCAACCAGTACAAACGGGTTATAAGTCAGTTGACTCTATGATCCCAATCGGTCGCGGCCAGCGTGAGTTGGTTATCGGTGACCGTCAGACAGGTAAAACTGCACTTGCGATTGATGCAATCATCAATCAAAAAGGTACAGGCATTAAATGCGTATACGTAGCAATCGGTCAGAAAGCATCGACTATTGCTAACGTGGTTCGCAAGTTAGAAGAGCACGGCGCAATGGCTCACACCATTATCGTTGCAGCTTCTGCTTCAGAATCAGCAGCATTACAATACTTGGCACCTTATTCAGGTTGTACAATGGGTGAATATTTCCGTGACCGCGGTGAAGATGCACTTATCGTATATGATGACTTGTCAAAGCAAGCAGTAGCATACCGTCAAGTATCACTACTATTGAAGCGTCCACCAGGTCGTGAAGCATATCCAGGTGACGTATTCTATTTGCACTCAAGATTGTTAGAGCGCGCAGCACGTGTAAACGCGAATTATGTTGAAAAATACACAAATGGCGAAGTGAAAGGTAAAACAGGTTCATTAACTGCATTACCAATCATTGAAACACAAGCTGGTGACGTTTCGGCATTCGTACCAACAAACGTAATCTCAATTACTGATGGTCAGATTTTCTTAGAAAGTGACTTGTTTAACGCGGGTATTCGCCCAGCTGTTAACGCCGGTATTTCAGTATCTCGTGTTGGTGGTGCTGCTCAAACCAAGATTGTTAAAAAGCTAGGCGGCGGTATTCGTTTAGCACTTGCACAATACCGTGAATTAGCCGCGTTTTCTCAGTTTGCATCTGATCTTGATGATGCTACTCGTGAACAGCTAGAACATGGTGAACGTGTCATGGAGCTTATGAAGCAGAACCAGTATGCACCGTTATCGGTTGCAGAAATGGCTGTTTCTTTGTTCGCAGCTGAAAAAGGTTTCTTGAAAGATATAGAACTAAACAAGGTTCTTGATTTTGAAGCAGCCCTTCACTCGTACATGACCAGCGAAAAAACCGAGCTCATGAACACAATCAATGAAACTGGTAACTACAACGATGATATTGAATCACAGTTGAAACAAGCGTTTGATACGTTTAAATCAACACAAACGTGGTAATCAATATGCCTCAACAGGTTTTAATTAACCAAAGTTGGGGCACATCGTTTAGTAATTGGAGAAAGTGTCATGGCTAGCGGAAAAGAGATAAAAGGTAAGATTGGGAGTATCAAAAATACTCAAAAAATTACCAGTGCTATGGAAATGGTAGCGGCTTCGAAAATGAAGAAGGCCCAGGAACGTATGGCCACAGGCCGTCCATATGCACAAAATATGCTAAAAGTGATTGGTCACATTGCTAACGGTAATTTGGAATATCGCCATCCCTATTTGGAGGAGCGAGAAGTCAAAAATGTAGGGTACATTGTTATTTCTACAGACCGTGGTCTTTGTGGTGGGTTAAATACCAACGAATTTAAAGTGGTCGCAAAAGACGCGAAGAAATGGAAAGAGAAAGACGTAAATATCCATTTTGCAGCGTTAGGTGCTAAAGCCTGTGCCTTTTTCGGTCGTTTTGGCGGTAACGTCATGGCAGCTGAATCAGGTATCGGTGATAAACCAAGTGTTCAAGACGTAGTTGGTATTGTGCGTGTTATGCTAAATGCATACGACGAAGGTAAGCTAGATAGAGTTTTCTTGGTTTACAATGATTTCGTTAACACCATGACTCAAGAACCCGTGGTCAATCAATTGTTGCCTTTGCCTAAATCAGAAGATAAAGCATTAAAACATCGTTGGGATTATATTTACGAACCTGATCCAAAACAGATTTTGGAACAATTAATGGTTCGCTACATTGAATCTCAGGTCTATCAAGGTGTTGTTGAAAACGTAGCGTCAGAGCAAGCCGCAAGAATGGTTGCAATGAAAGCTGCTACAGACAATGCCGGAGACCTAATTGATGATTTGCAATTGGTATACAACAAGGCTCGTCAAGCAGCAATTACACAAGAAATTAGTGAAATTGTTGGCGGTGCAGCTGCTGTTTAAGCGCGCTACGAGCTATTTAGGTAAAGAACATATTTTAGGAATTAAGAGGACAAATTATGAGTCAAGGTAAGGTCGTCCAAATCATTGGTGCTGTCGTGGATATCGAATTTCCACAAGATTCAGTTCCAAGAGTGTATGACGCACTAAAAGTGACCGAAGGTGGCTTAAAGGGCTTAACTCTAGAAGTACAACAACAATTGGGTGGCGGCGTAGTTCGTACCATCGCAATGGGTAGTACTGACGGTTTACGTCGTGGTTTATTAGTTGATAACAGCGGTGAAGCAATCCAAGTACCTGTAGGTACAGCTACTTTGGGTCGTATCATGGATGTTCTTGGTAACCCAATCGACGAAGCAGGCCCTATTGGTGAAGAAGAGCGCATGTCTATTCACCGTGAAGCGCCAAGTTATGAAGATCAATCAAGCTCTGTTGAACTATTAGAAACTGGTATCAAAGTAATTGACCTCGTTTGTCCATTCGCTAAGGGTGGTAAAGTAGGTTTGTTCGGTGGTGCTGGTGTTGGTAAAACAGTAAACATGATGGAACTTATTCGTAACATCGCTATCGAGCACAGCGGGTATTCAGTATTCGCAGGTGTTGGTGAGCGTACTCGTGAAGGTAACGATTTCTATCACGAAATGAACGAATCAAACGTACTTGATAAAGTATCGCTTGTATACGGTCAGATGAATGAGCCTCCAGGTAACCGTTTACGTGTTGCATTGACTGGTTTGACAATGGCAGAGAAGTTCCGTGATGAAGGTCGCGACGTTCTTTTCTTCGTTGATAACATTTATCGCTACACACTAGCCGGTACTGAAGTATCTGCACTTCTTGGTCGTATGCCATCAGCGGTAGGTTACCAGCCTACTCTTGCTGAAGAAATGGGTGTACTACAAGAACGTATTACCTCAACTAAGACTGGTTCAATCACATCTATCCAAGCGGTATACGTGCCTGCGGATGATTTGACGGATCCATCACCTGCAACTACCTTTGCTCACTTAGATGCAACGGTTGTATTGTCTCGTGACATCGCTTCGTTAGGTATTTACCCCGCGGTTGACCCACTAGATTCAACATCACGTCAACTTGATCCATTAGTAATTGGTCAAGAACACTATGATGTAGCTCGTGGTGTTCAAACAGTACTTCAACGTTATAAAGAACTAAAAGACATCATTGCTATCCTAGGTATGGATGAGCTATCTGAAGAAGACAGACAAGTAGTATCACGCGCTCGTAAAATTCAGCGTTTCTTGTCACAGCCTTTCTTCGTTGCAGAAGTCTTCACCGGTTCTCCTGGTAAGTATGTTTCATTGAAGGACACCATTAGCGGCTTTAAAGGCATTTTGGATGGCGAGTACGACAGCCTACCAGAACAGGCTTTCTACATGGTTGGTTCAATAGAAGAAGCACAAGAAAAAGCGAAGAAGTAAGCTTCTAGCTTATTACTTATAGTGCAGCGAAAGCTGCCTTAAAGGAGACCCCATGGCAATGACAGTACATTTGGACGTAGTAAGCGCAGAAGTAGAGATATTCTCTGGTCTCGTTGAAACAGTTCAAATCACAGGTAGCGAAGGTGAGCTAGGTATTCATCCTGGTCACGCGCCTTTGATAACTGGCTTACGACCTGGCATGGTTAGAGTAGTTAAACAGTATGGTGATGAAGAGCTGATTTATATAGCAGGCGGCATTTTAGAAGTGCAACCTGGTAGTATCACAGTTCTAGCTGACACCGCTGTTCGTGCAGAAGATTTGGACGAACAAGCGGCTGAAAATGCTAAGAAGCATGCGGAAGAAACCATCGCCAAAGGTGGTGCAGACTTCGACTACGCTGAAGCAGCTATTGAGCTTGCAGAAGCTATTGCACAATTAAGATTGATTCAAAAATTGCGCAAGTAAAGTAAGTTAGTTTTATAATGATTAAGAAACCCAGCCAATTGCTGGGTTTTTTGTTTCATGTGAAACAGTTATCATTAAATATCAGATTAACAGTGAACGAGCATACTAAAAAAGGTTCTTTAATGGACTAATAACTGCGTTCCCTCCACGTTGCAAAATATGCGTATAAATCTGAGTTGTGCGCAAGTCTGCATGCCCTAATTGATCTTGCACTGTTCTTATGTCTGCGCCGTTTTGCAGAAGATGAGTCGCAAATGAATGCCTTAAGGTGTGTGGGCCAACCTTTTTATCAATCTTTGCTGCTATTTGAGCCGCTGTAATGGCTTTCCTCAAGCTTGATTCATCAATATGGTGTCGTCGTATCAATTTAGACTCTGGGTCGACAGAAAGCGTTTTAGACGGGAATAAATAGTGCCAACCAATTGTGAATCTGCTATTCGGAGACTTATTTCGCAAACCTAAGGGCATATATACACCATCGTATGCTTGATTGCCTCGGTCGAGGGATAGATAGTGATTAACTAGTTGGATCTGGGAACGCAAAGGACTCATTAATTCTTCAGCCAGTGTTACTATTCGATGCTTCCCCCCTTTCCCATCCCATACTCGGATATTTTTGAAGTCGAAATCAATATCGTGTGTTCTAAGCCGCAGACATTCCATTAAACGCAGCCCACTCCCATACAGTAAAGCTGCAGGCAATTTGTAATGAACATTAATGTGTGCGAACAACTGATGTATCTCAGGTACTGTTAGCACGGTTGGAAGCTTCGCTTGCCTGCCACTTTTCACAAACTTCAAATTTAGCGATAGTGGCCTTTTGACGATTTCTTTATATAAAAAGCTTATCGCATTCAATGCGACAGACTGTGTATTTGCGGCCACCTTCTTTTGATTAACCAGATATGAAAGATATAGTTCAACTTCGGCATCAAATAAAAGGGAGGGATGCTGATTATTGTGAAAACGCAAATACCCATTTATCCATTTTAGATAGGTTTGAACTGACCTTTTTGCGTAGCGTTTGAGATACATTTGGTCTTCAACAAATGCTAAAAATTGTTTATTCATGCAATATTCCTTTACTGCAAAAACGACTGTTGATGCTTACAGTAAAGCGATAAATCCGGCAAAGAGCAATACTTTGCAAAAATTCCGTACTTTGGTACAGTGTGTAAATAAGGAATATTTATAGAAACTTGATCTGATAGTAGTCTTGAAATAAAAAAGGAATTTAGATATGAAATATAGCGGGCATACCGAGAAACAACAGTCGTCACCATACCTGGAAGTTTTTAGGGTAATAGGTTGTTAGCAGTCCTATGATTGTGAATAACGTTAAGTATGATCTTGTAGTAACCAGTGCCAATAATTTTGAAAATCTTAGTTTGGAGTGCTGTCTGAATAACGAACTAATAATAGAGGCTGACTTAATTAGTTATATTAATAAAAAAGCTGATGTTTACGTGCGTAAGAGTCCATTAGATGCTGATGTTATCAAGGCTTTTTTGTATGAGCTTGATCAAGAGTTAAAAGTTGGCGGTAATGCAAAAGTTTAAGATTTGCTGTGCTCTACCTTTCAAGAGGAAAGCTCAAAGGTAATTAGTAAGCTATTCTCGGGTTCGCGAGCATTCGTTGTTTGGTCTTCGCTAGGAAAATTCAGTTGTTGTATCAGCAAGAATTGAGTAAAGTTTCAATATCAAACATGGTCATGGAGTGACACATTGTTAATTCAAATCACCAATCAGCACAGTACTAACATGTCAGTTGCTAACAAACGCATTAGCTCACTCCCTTCGGTCGCTGGGACAACTTTACGGGCGCATTTCGCTACGCTCAAAAGCCGCACCCATAAATTTGCCCTCTATGCGGGGTGTTATGTATCTAGGCAAAGTAATGCGCTCTGAAGATCAACATATAGAATTAAGGCAATTAGAAAAAGACGCACGCTGGGCTATCTGGGCATTTGTGATACTTAACTTTTTTGTACTATTGTTTTTCTTCGTTGATGGGCTTTTTAATGAATTCGTATTTGTTTGCCTATTTATCCAAGTACTTCTTTTTTTATTATGGCTGTTACCTGTATTTTGTTATCAAGTGTTTTATAAAAAGTTGAGAGTAAAGCACGCAACTTATAAAGCTTTGGCGTCTTATAAAGAGGCCATTGGTCACTTATCGTGGTAGCGTTTTATAACAAACAACAATGGCTAAAGCTCGTTCTTTCAAGATTCACTCTCATCAGTTTTTAATGAGTTAATTTCGAGTTCGCGAGCATTCGCTGTTTGGTTCTCGCTGGTCAACATCAGTTGTTGTTTCAGCGTCAAACGAGTGTTATTTTTACCAAAATGGTTAACGCAAGGAGACATGGATTGTTGTATCACGACCGCACCAAAATTCAGCAACATAACAATCGCATCAGCTCACTCCCTTCGGTCGCTGGGACAAATTTACGGGCGCATTTCGCGTTGCTCAAAAGCTGCACCCATAAACTTGCCCTCTATGCGGGGTGTTATGTGGAGTTTCGATAATGAATTTATCAACTAGCGTTAAACGCGCTTCTCTTTTGTGTTGTGTATTGGCTCTTTCTAGCTGCGCAACTTTAGATATACAACCGTGGTCAGCTGAAAAGACGGTTGATGCATTTATTACTACACTAATAACGGGGAAAACAACTTCATATGGTAACAAGGCGACCTGTAACCACTATAAAATGGTTCACGGTTCTACTTATCGTGAGTGGACGAAAGATGGTGAAATAGCATGTTCTTATGGTGAGTAAATGATGTAATTGCAAGCTTCAATTGAAGCTCGTTCTTTCAAGAGTCACTTTCATCTGCTTTTAATGAGTTACTTTCGGGTTCGCGAGCATTCGCTGTTTGGTTTGCGCCACCAACCATCAGTTGCTGTATTTGGTTCAAACGAGTATTGTTTTACCTAAATGGTTAACGCAAGGAGACATGGATTGTTGTATCAAAACCGCACCAACATTCAGCAACATAACAATCGCATCAGTTCACTCCCTTCGGTCGCTGGGACAACTTTACGGGCGCATTTCGCTACGCTCAAAAGCTGCACCCATAAACTTGCCCTCTATGCGGGGTGTTATGCATTGATGTATACAACTTTTGCCGTTCAGTGTTATTCTTAATCCATCACAGGAGAATTACTATGTCACATGCAATTGAAGATTTAGTTGATGGTGCACTCTCATTATCAACAAATGAAAGAGTCACTCTAGTTGAGAAGTTACTAGAAAGCTTAGATGCGCCAAATGAAAAAATAAACGCAATTTGGTCCGCAGAGTCTGAAGATAGAATAAGCGCTTACGAAGATAAGCAGGTTGGATCTAAATCGGCGATGGATGTTTTTGCAAAGTACTAATGAATATAGAATTTTTAGACTTTGCAGAAGCTGAACTAGATGACGCTTTCGAATATTATGAAGACATTCAGAACGGTTTGGGTGGTAGGTTTATTACCGAGCTAAAATCCACTTTAAGTCGAATTAAACATAATCCTGAAGCTTGGCAGAAATTCGGAAAGAGAACGCATCGATGCTTACTCAATCGTTTCCCTTATTCAGTGATTTATCAAACTAAAGTAGATTTGATTTTGGTTGTTGCAATAGCTTGTAATCACCAAGAGCCAAATTATTGGGTAAACAGAGTCAATAATTAACATTATTATTAGGCTCTTTCTTTGAAGAGTCACTCCCAACTGTTTTTAATCAAAAATTTTCGGGTTCGCGCGCATTCGTTGTTTCGTCTTCGCTGTTTCACATCAGTTGTTGTTTGAGCGTCAAACGAGTGTTATTTTCCCAAAATGGTTAACGCAAGGTGACATGGAATGTTGTATCAACTTAATAGCAATTCAACCAGACATTAAGCAAGCTTCAATCGTTAATGCTTAACGAAAAGGAGAAGACTCTTTTGCGCAACAAATTGCTAGATGAGCATAGGCAACCCAAGATAGAGGGTCTACCTCATTTACGGGATAATTGGATTAAAAGAAATGAAAAAGTCGATAATTTTATGGAGCTCGTTTCTTACATCTCAGGCAACTGGTAGCAATATTGCACATAACAAAAACATAAACCGGAAATCGGCAAGAGCTGCCAACACCGGTTATGTGAAGTGTTAGGTGCTCAAAAGGAAAATTGAACTATGAGTTTAGTAAAAAAGATGTGTAGAGCTTTTATTCTAGCAATTGTTGCAAGCTGCACTCCTTTTGTTGCTTATTCCCGTTCTTGTAGTATTTCAGAGCAAATGGTGCTCGATTGGAGTGAAAAGTATAAAGATCATGTTCGGATCTCTGTTCGGGAAAGTGAAGATGAATATTTAGTTGAAGCGTTATTTCCAACTTCAATAGAGGGAGAAGCATATACTGGGATTTGGTTGTTTAAAGGTAAACCAGTATATGATGCTACGTTGATGGACCATGATTTTTCAATGCAACTTGCCACATGGAAAAACGAGAATGGTTTTGCTCACGTTTTTTATAATATAAAGCCTTATTTGGCAGCGGATAATTTCCTAACTACGTCGTATGGAGAAGGTTGCGGAATTTCAATTCAGTATTTCGTAGATTTTAGTTTGGCAATTAAACAATAAATAATAAAACGCACGCAACTAACAAACGAGTATGGTTCAAGCTCGTTCTTTCAAGAGTTACTCTCATCTGTTTTTAATGAGTTATTTTCGGGTTCGCGAGCATTGGCTGTTTGGTTTTCGCCACTAACCATCAGTTGCTCTATTAGATTCAAACGAGTATATTTTTACCTAATTGATTAACGCAGAGGGACATGGATTGTTGTATCAAAATCGTAATAAATTCCGGCTACCTAACAATCGCATTAGTTCACTCCCTTCGGTCGCAGGGACAACTTTACGGACGCATTTCGCTACGCTCAAAAGCTGCACCCATAAACTTGCCCTCTATGCGGGGTGTTAGCTGGGAACACTTTGCGATGTCACCGGCAATGTAAAACTGACCCACTAACGACAAAGTAAAACTGACCCACCTGAGGCAATATAGCTGCTGATTCTAAAAATGAAAAGGCGGCGTGAATGCAATGTTAGATCAGGAGTCATTAGTGGATATACATGTGTTACATCGACAAGGTTGCAGTGTCCGAGGCATTAGCCGTCAATTAGGCTTATCACGTAATACCGTGCGGCGGTATTTGCGAGATATCGCTCAATCGCCCGATTATGGGCCTCGCGCAGCGAGGCCATCCAAGTTGGATCCGTTTAAACCTTACTTACGTGAACGAATTGAAGCTGCCAAGCCGTATTGGATCCCCGCTGTAGTTTTATGTAGAGAGCTTCAGACTCGAGGGTATGACGGTCAAGAAGGCATAGTAAAGAACTACGTTCGCCAGTTTAAACCCATTACAAAAGAGCCTGTGGTGCGTTTTGAGACTGCGCCAGGGCAGCAAATGCAAGTTGACTTTACCACCATCAAGCGTGGCAGAAACAAACTAAAAGGCTTCGTTGCTACATTGGGATACAGTCGCGCCTGTTATGTTTGCTTTAGCGAATATGAGAAGCAAGATGATTGGATCGCCGGCATTGAAGGCGCGCTGAATTACTTCGGTGGCGTGCCTAAAGACATCCTGTTTGATAATGCCAAGTGCATTATGATTGAGCGGGATGCATACGGTGAAGGTCAGCATCGTTGGAACAGCAAATTACTGCAACTGTCTGCTGACTATGGTTTTAGATTACGTGCCTGCCGTCCGTATCGAGCGAAAACTAAAGGCAAGGTCGAACGCTTTAACGGCTACTTAAAACATAGCTTCATTACGCCATTGGCCGCCACCCTGAAACAAGCCGGATTGGCATTAGATATCGATACTGCTAATGGTCAAGTGGGTCAATGGTTACATGACGTTGCTCATCGGCGTATTCATGGCACGACCCAGCAGAAGCCAGAAGTATTATTGATAAAAGAGAAGTTAGCGCTAAGCGAGTTGCCAGCAAAACCAATAGCCGACAATACAATCGCGCCAGCAACCTATCACGCGCTGCCCATTGAAAGCTTCCAACATCCGCTGAGTGTTTATGACCAACTGATTGAGGTGGCGCTATGAACTTACAGATGGACAGAATACAACATGCCTGTGAAACGCTTAAACTGAATACGCTTGCCGTCGAATGGTCAGCCATCGCGGACACTGCGGCAGGAACCGACAACACCTTAGCGGACTTCCTTGAGCAGTTGCTGAGTATAGAGCTAGATGCCAGAGAGCAGCGAACACGAGAGACCTTATTGAAGTTCGCCGGATTACCGGCCATCAAACGCTTCGAAGAGTATGACTTTAAGTTCGCCACGGGCGCACCAAAAAAGCAGCTTCAAGAACTCACTGGATTAGCCTTTATTGAACGCGCCGAGAACATCGTTCTGCTTGGTCCAAGCGGCGTCGGTAAAAGTCATTTAGCGTTAAGTTACGCGCACCAAGCGATACAAAGAGGCATAAAAGTACGCTTCATTACCGCTGCTGATTTGATGCTACAACTGGCAACAGCGAAGAAACAGGAACGCCTCGAAGGCTATATTAAGCGCAGCGTATTAGGCCCCAAGCTGCTGGTGATTGACGAGATAGGTTATTTACCCTTCGGACGTGAAGAAGCCAATCTGTTTTTTAATGTGATAGCTAAACGCTATGAATATGGCAGCGTGATTGTGACCAGCAACTTACCGTTCTCACAATGGTCAACGGCGTTTGCAGACGACCAAACTCTGACAGCCGCATTATTAGATAGACTATTACACCATGCTCATATCGTGCAGATAGCTGGCAACAGTTATCGATTGAAAGGAAAAAAAGCAGCAGGAATAAGTCCTGTAATTACACCCGTTAAATAAACAAAAACCGTTAAGGGTGGGTCAATTTTACATTGCCGTTTTTAGCAGTAAAGTGGGTCAGTTTTAGATTGCCGTTGACACCTAACTAAGCTTACCTTTAACTACGAGGCGCTTTGTCCGCGATGCATCTATAATTATGATACTCACGTCTGCGCG
>CBFIAR010000021.1:0-58652 GCA_965660625.1 Glaciecola sp.
GCTCTGGTAGCAGCGGTGACATTTTTATCTGTTTGCGTTTCTTTGTAATCGCATTTCACGCAGGCTAGTTTTTCGACGTTGTTTTCGAAAAATAACATCAATGAATCTAGGCTTTTGCATGATGGGCATGTTGCACCAGCAATGAATCTTTTACGGTTTTTATTACTCATAACCCTCTCTAGTTTTCAACAGATTTCCCTAGTATACGCGGATGTCTGTGGAACAGTGCAAAAACTTGTGTATTTATCTTGTGGTTTTATGTTGTTACTGCCCATTCTGCGCGATGCCCGCCTGTTTCTTTATTGTTCTTTTGACCCAGACTGTTGAATGGTATCCTATGTTTATAAGCCTTTCTGTATAACTTGTTAAGAAGCTATAATTAATCAATGATTCAAATACAAAACTTGTCGCTGCAGCGCGGTGTTAAAGAACTAATCAAGCAAGCCAATGTGGAAATTTATCCGGGTCACAAAGTGGGCATTATTGGTGCCAATGGCTGTGGAAAGTCAACTTTGTTCGGATTACTTCGTGGCGAACTGCAAGCTGATATGGGTGCATGTTTAGTACCAAAAGGCTGGCATATTGTGTCAGTGGCGCAAGAAACACCGGGTACTGAGCGTTCAGCGATCGATTATGCTATTGACGGTGATAAAAGGTTGCGTGAGTTACAAGCTCAACTTACTGAAGCCGACATAGCTCATGATGGCGATAAAATAGGTCATTTGCATGATCTGCTTGCCCAACTTGGCGCCTACGATGTAGAGGCGAGAGCCGCCACCATTTTGTCAGGACTAGGCTTTAAAAATGAGCAGCTTCAATTGCCTGTGAGCAGTTTTTCTGGTGGCTGGAGAATGCGCTTGAATTTGGCGCAAGCCTTGCTGTGTGATTCGGATTTATTGCTTTTGGATGAACCTACTAACCACCTTGATTTAGATGCCGTGATTTGGCTCGAATCCTGGATACAGCGCTATAAAGGTACCTTGCTACTTATCTCTCATGACAAGTCATTTATTGATGCCTGTGTGAATACTATTATCAGTTTTGAACAGCAAAATTTGATTAGCTACTCGGGCAACTATTCGAGCTACGAGCGACAACGTGCAGAGCGCATGCGTTTGCAAGCTAGCGAATTCGAGAAGCAAGAACGTAAAAAAGCACACTTAAATTCGTTCATTACGCGTTTTAAAGCCAAAGCAAGTAAAGCTAAACAAGCACAAAGCAGAATGAAGCAACTTGAGAAAATGCAGGATATTTTGCCCGTGCATCAAACCTCAGGATTTCAGTTCTCATTCAAGCCACCCGAAAAATTGCCCAACCCATTAGTCAGAATGGAAGAAGTGCAGGTGGGCTATGCTGACAATGTTATTTTGAAGCAAGTGAAAATGAATTTAGTCCCTGGCAGTCGCATTGGCTTGTTGGGTAAAAACGGCGCTGGTAAGTCTACTTTTATCAAATTATTAGCGGAAGAATTAAGACCATTGCAAGGTGAATATGAGACCTCGGCAGGCTTAACTATTGGCTATTTTGCGCAGCATCAAGTTGAGCTATTACATTTGCAAAGCTCAGCGTATGACCATGTTTTTCGCTTAGATAAAACCTTAACCGAACAGCAGATAAGAGATTATTTGGGGGGGTTTGGTTTTCATGGTGATGAGGCTTTAAAAGCCGTTGCTCCTATGTCAGGTGGTGAAAAAGCAAGGTTAGTATTGGCACTCGTTGTCTTTCAAAAACCGAATTTACTGTTGCTTGATGAACCAACTAACCATTTAGACATGGAAATGCGTCATGCCTTAACTTTCGCACTGCAAGCATTTGAAGGGGCGATGGTATTGGTCTCACACGATAGATTTTTGCTGTCCTCGGTATGCGATGAGTTCTACTTGGTTGATAGTGGTGCAGTGAGTTCATTTGACGGCGATCTCGACGACTACAAAAAATGGTTATTCAGCAGTATCAGCAACAATAAAACAACTGACAAATTGAGCAGCGGCAATAGTTCTGCAGCAGCCAATGATTCAAATTCAGGTAATGTGTCGCAAAAAACCACAAGTGAAGTTGATAGAAAGACACGTAAGCGAATGGAAGCCGAGTTCCGACATGCAACCAAGCAATTTCGAGATGCTATCGGCAAAGAGGAAAAGCGCATGGATAATTGCACTCAGCAATTAACGGAATTAGAACTTGAATTAAGTGACACTAGTTTGTACGACGCTGAAAACAAAATCAGACTAACTGACGTACTTAGCATGCAGGCAAATTGTAAAGCTGAATTAGAAGAGGCTGAAATGTTGTGGCTTGAAGCGCAAGAACAACTAGAGCAAGCTGCGGTGGAATTTGAAAAGAGTTTATAAGGATCTTGGTGATGTCGTCGTGTGAGAAGATGATGGCGACAGCCCATTGGCACATAGCATGGTGTGCGCATAGCAAAACAATAAGGCAATAACAGTTGATCAACGTTTTGGAGAAACATGTTTAGGAGCAAATTCGGTAAGGTTGTGTCATCTTCCTTTAAGGCGCCTCGTTGGGCTTGCAATGCCAATATGCAGACTATTTGGCCTAGGTACATGATGAAAAAACCAAACTTAAATACGACCAATGAGCGCATCAACACGCCAGACGGAGATTTTCTTGATATTGCGTGGTGTTTGCCCGATAGCCCTTCTCCTAGAGAAACCAAGGGTGTTGTGATCGTGTTTCATGGCCTTGAGGGCTCAGTTAATTCTCATTATGCACGGCATATTATTGCGCGCATGAAAAATGACGGATTTATTGTTGCTCTAATGCATTTCAGAAGCTGTAGTCATGAAGTGAATTTGACGCCTCGCGCCTATCATTCGGGCGAAACTGCCGATCCAATGCAAACCATAAGGCATGTAAAACAACGTTATCCAGACTTGCCCGTGTTCGCGGTTGGTTACTCACTGGGCGGCAATATGCTGCTAAAACTGCTAAGTGAAACGGCAGGGCAAAAGTTGCTTAGTGCAGCAGTTGCTGTATCAGCTCCACTCTTGTTGGCTGAATGTGCACTGCGTATGCAGCGTGGATTTTCACGTTTGTATCAATATTATCTGCTAAATAGTATGAAACAAAACTTGCTTGAAAAAATGCAGCGCATGGATATGGGTCATCTATTGAGCATAAATTCAGATGAGGTCAAAGCTTTGTCAACCTTCAGAGAGTTTGATCAGGAGGTCACCTCACAAGTGCACGGATTTGATGGGGCAGATGACTACTATGAGCAATGCAGCGCAATGCCGATGCTAAAAAATATCACTACCAACACACTGGTTTTACATGCAAAGGATGATCCTTTCATGACCGAAGCGGTTGTGCCCAGCGATGATCAACTGTCTCAATCAGTGGCTTATGAATTGAGTGAAAAAGGTGGGCATGTCGGTTTTTTACATGGAACACCTTTCAGCCCAAAGCTTTGGTTACAAGACCGTATATCCCAGTTTTTCGATGAACAGTATCAACGAATTTCGGCCACTAAAACCAGCAGTAACACTGAGATAAACGCATGATCATTCCTGTTGACTCGATTGATGAGGAAACGCTACAGAGTTTAGTTGAAAGTTTTGTTTTGCGTGAAGGCACAGACTACGGCGAAGTTGAAATTAGTTTACAGGAAAAAGTAGCGCAAATTATAGAACAGCTAAGCTCAGGTGATATTGTTATTGAGTATTCAGAAGAGCATGAAAGCGTCAACATTATTCAAAAGCCATAGTCCTGCATTTATATAAGGTGCTGAACCTAAACATGCAACTGGGTAATAAGGACAATGGTTTCCCTGCGGATATTACTGTTTTTTATCATTCATTCATTTTGTTAATTTAGGAATTTTCTTTGCCTCGATTCCCTGTTACCACGGTTGCACTCATCGCAGTATGCACCGGTTACCTTATTGCACCGATGGGCATGGCTGCGGTAAATGTCGCTATTCCAGTGTTAGCTGAGGATTTACAAGCCAGTGCTATAAAAGTGTCGTGGCTACCTACTTTGTACATATTGGCAAACGTGGCGTTTATGTTACCGTTTGGCAAATTAGCTGACAATTACGGCAGAAAACGCGTGTACGCTTATGGGCTTTTGCTCAACACGCTCAGTGCACTAATGTGTGCAATTGGCACTGACATTAATTGGATATTGTTCTGGCGATTTATGCAGGGTGCCGCAGGCGCCATGATTTTTAGTACAGGTGTGGCTATCATTACATCAGTTACACCCTCTCACAAACGTGGCGCTGCGTTAGGCGTGCTGGCAGCTTGTGTTTATATTGGTTTGACCCTTGCACCCGCAGTTGGCGGTTGGCTAACTGAGTTATTAGGTTGGCGCGCGGTGTTTTATTTTCAAATTCCATTGATGATTGTGCTGCTATTATTTATGCACTTAAAGCTGCACGGAGAATGGAAAAATGAGCATCATTCTCGATTTGACTGGATCGGCTCGGCTATATTTATTACCTTTGCCTGCGCCTTGGTTTACGGCTTAAGTATGTTACCGGGTTTGTTTGGTTTTGCCTTGCTGCTGGTTTCGCTGTTAAGTTTGGCTGGGTTTATTATGCATCAGAGCCGAGACCGGCAGCCACTGATCCGGGTACAAATGTTTCGTGAGAGTCGCGTCTTTAGTTTATCGTTATCAACCTCTTTTCTAATGTATGGTAGCAACTTTGCAATTATCTTCTTACTTAGCTTGTATCTACAATACATTAAGGGTTTCAGTCCCGCTTATGCGGGTCAGATATTGCTAATGCAGGCGCTCTGTATGGCTATCATTGCGCCCATTGCTGGGAAACTCGCTGACCGTTTTCAGCCGCGGATTATCGCCACTCTCGGTTGCTCCATCGTTGCCGTCGGCTTTCTATTGCTCATCCAAATTAACCCAGAGACAACGGCATTTTATATTGGGGGATCATTAGGGTTAGTGGGTTTGGGTTTTGGTCTGTTTTCAACACCTAACAACAGCGCAATAATGGGTTCAGTGAAAGAGCAAGAAGTTGGTGTAGCGTCTGCATCTATGAATCTATCGCGTACTATAGGCAATTTAGTGGGGATGAGCTTGGTAAACCTGATGATGCACTATTACATTGGAGACGCTAACTTC
Source organism: Glaciecola sp. (assembly GCA_965660625.1). Taxonomy (GTDB): domain Bacteria; phylum Pseudomonadota; class Gammaproteobacteria; order Enterobacterales; family Alteromonadaceae; genus Glaciecola. Next base: position 5,104 of record CBFIAR010000021.1, read on the forward strand.
GGACCGGAAAGTAATCTAGCATTAATGAGTACTATTTCTTTAGCGTTACTGATGTCTCTTTCATTCGTAATTATTGCCAGTATTATCTCAGCCGTGCGTGGCAAACAGTAGTGTCGCAGGTAGATGCATATTGAAAGCGGAGTTAAATGTTAAAAAATAGTAATGTGTGCAAGCACTATGCAGTCAGTACTATGAATTACACTGTTTCAATGTCCAAAACCTTCGTATTTTCTGCCAAGAAAGCTTTTTATCTCATCTGCTTGTCGCATGGCATCATTGTAACCACTCTCAATAAGCGCTTGGCAATAAGCTTTTTCAAACAACATACAGATCGCCAAACTAATGCCGCTTCCCCCGATGACCATTATTTTTTTAGCCTTACTGGCTTTTGATCATAATATTTACAACAAGGCACTACGGCTTAAAAGTAGCGCTAAAGCTTAAGGGCACCGTTTTTGAAATACTCTTTAAGTTCGCTATTTTTTGCAATGCTGCGATTCCCTCATCAAGATTGAAGTCACTTACGTTCAGGATAGTCGGGGTTGCGGTTGTAGCGTTTATGCTGCCATCTTTCAAACCCGTTAATACCACTTCAAATGAAATTGGTGCCTTGTTTCCAGCAATCATCATCTCACCCGCAACGGTGACTCGCTTCATTTCGCCTGCTTGAAGTTTGGTTAAAGCAGGGTCAAGTTGTGCAATGAAGCTTGCTGAATTGTAATCGCTTATATTAAAAAGCATTTTTTGCATACGTTCGTTTCTGATAGGTATTATTGTTTCAACAGATGATATGTCGATAGTGATTGCCAACTTACCTTTTTCACTAAGTTCGCCTGAGAAATGATTAAAGGTATGAGTTTCTGATATGTGCTCGTTTTTCGTCGATATAAAATTTATCGTCGAGTGTGCCTTATCCAGGGTTAACTGTGCAAACGTACTAAAACTGCTAAGCGAAAGTGCGATAGCTAGTGCAACTGAGTTTACAATTGATTTTGACATGGTTTCTCCATTTATTATTGACATTTATCTGATTTGTACAGCACAAAGGGCTAAATAGTTTGCTCATTGTGCTGGCTGAAGCAATTTAATGCTCGTTAAAGCTGACACTTCGTTAATCTTATCCAGCAGTGCACTTTTTTACGACTCATCCATCATCATTTACATATACCTCCTTCATTCTGTTTCAGGAGGTTTACAGTGCGCGGTGAGGCATCTTAAGATCATGCCTTAAAACTATGTTACCGAGGAATGATAAACATTTGAAGAAAGTAAACGGAATGTCATGTTTATGGTTTTTACTATTTTAGAAAAAAGCACTATACTCAAATCACAAATTTACGCACTTTTGCATTGTATCTGAGACAATATTGTAAAAAAGCTGTAGAGGCTAGCGTGAATTGTGTTGAAAAAACTAACCGGCTTTAAAATAAAATCGATTTCCATCTGTGTTTACTAAGGTGCTTTTAACGTTGTGTTTAATCGCTTAATTAGCTTCATCATGATCACGTTTTTGCTTGTTGCGCAGACGGGAGAAGCTTTTGCTGTTTCTTCAATGGCTTGTTTTGGCAGCGAACGTGGCATGATCGTGTCTGATATGCCGGCATCAGGGGTAATGGGTCATCAAGCATCGGAATATAGTGTGGGCCATGCTAACGGTCATTCACAGGATGCAGAACCAGTGAATGATGATGATACCGAGCAAATGACACAAAGCATGCAGATGATGGATCATGACTGCTGCCAACAAGACTGCTGCCAACAAGACTGCGACTGCCCGATTGGCATGCTATCACTGGCGGTGTTAATCGATCTAAATATACAAGCGGCTACCCATCAAAGCGATGATCAGTTAGTCGACCGCGACAGTAGCCTTGTTTTTACTTTTATTCCCGGCCAGCAACGCCCTCCTAAATACCTCTCTAGTTTCATAGGCTAGATCTGTCTGGCGATTGTCAGGGTTTTATTTCATCCTAGCGTGACGTTTTGAAGTGTACCTTCCATTCGTTTGCATCCAACAGAGCTAATCGGCACAAAACTCGGATCCATCAAATCGGTGGCATTTAGGCGTAAGCCAAAACAGGCGACAAGCTTTACATTAGTCATAAAGAGTCGAAAATGAGATTTTTAAAATCAGGTTATTTTCCTTCATTGAAAACTGCGGCGGTTTTCTTTTTGTTATTTAATCATGCCGCACTGGGTAGTCATGCCAAGGCTAGTCAGAGCGCTAAACAAAGCGCTGATACAAAAGCCGAAAAACGGCGTCTACTGACTTTATCGCAGGCTGTATCGCTGGCCATCGCGAGCGATCCTTGGTTAACCCGTAGCGAGATCAACGAACAAGCCATGTTGGACAGAAGTGAGGCCGTTGATACTCTGCCCAATCCAGTGGTTTCTATTGGCTTGGCAAATTTACCTACCGACGGATTTGTGTTCAATCAAGAACCCATGACGCAATTAAAAGCTGGCGTTGCACAGCAGTTTACGCGCGGAAATAGCCGTGGCATCCAGCGAAAACAGTTACAAGAAACCGCTTATCAATATCCACTATTGCGACAAGATAGAATGGCTAAAACCGAGGTAATGGTTTCATCGCTTTGGCTAGAAGTTTACCGAGCACAGCAGATTGTTGCGCTGATAGAAAACGACAAAGCATTATTTCAGCAATTGGCTGAAATAGTGCAAGCAAGTTATTCGTCAGCCGTTGGCAACGTGCGCCAGCAAGACATCGTGCGAGCACAACTCGAGCTCACTCGACTTGAAGACCGGTTAAACACACTGATGTCGCAAAAAGAACAAGCGGGTAGTCAGTTACTTGAATGGTTTAATAATGGTAATCCGCAAACTTTCGATTCTGTTGATTTTGCACAATACACACGAGTCTCTGTTGAGCTTCCTAGCATAGCTAGTCTAGCGCAGTCTAAAGTTGCGCTATTAGCCGGATTTGATCAGCAAGCTTTAGCACAATTGTTAACTGCCCATCCGTCTATTCTGGCTATTGAGCAGCGTATCAATGCGGGTCAAACTGGTGTCGAATTGGCTAAACAAGCTTATAAACCGCAGTGGGGAGTTAACGCTAGTTATGCGTATCGAGCCGATGACCAGCTGGGTCGCAGTCGCGCCGATTTCTTTTCAGTTGGCGTGTCGTTCGATTTGCCCCTTTTTACGCAAAGTTCACAAGACAAAAAAGTATCTGCAGCTGTTCGCGAAGCCGAAGCAATAAAGACAGATAAATTACTTGCATTAAGAGGACTGGTTTCGCAGCTACAATCAACGTGGTCGCGCTATCAACGTTTGCTTACAAGGCAAACCTTATTCGATGATAATATTTTGGTTCAAACAAGAGAGCAGGCAGAGGCATCATTGACCGCATATACCAACGATGACGGTGATTTTTCTGAAGTCGTAAGAGCTCGCATTGACGATTTGAATGCACGAATAGACATGCTCAACATTGAAGTCGATTTACTCAAGGCCCAAGTTGAGCTCAACTATTATTTTACGACACAACAAAGCACATTTAATTCTGCCAGCGTTGTCGATTCTATCCAGTACCTTGAGAAAAAACCAAAACCCGCAACGGCAGTAAAGGTAGGGGAATACTAATGCACAGCAAACAAGAAAACACCCAAGGCAAGACGAGTTCGTCAGGATTTAAAATAGTATTGCTCGGTATTGGTTTGGTTTTAGGAGTGGTCGTCACTGTTATTGTCTACAAGTTTGTTCTTGTTGGACTTGGTTCCTCATCGCTTCGCATGCAAAGCACTGAGGCTCAACCTCTGTATTGGGTCGCGCCAATGGATCCTAATTTCAAAAGAGACAAACCAGGCTTGTCACCAATGGGAATGGATCTGGTACCGGTTTATGCCGATGGCGAAAATAGTGGTGGGAAAGACAGTCCAGGCACAATCAGAATCAATCCAAATGTGGTCAATAATTTAGGTGTGAAAACCGCTAAAGTACAGCGTAAAGCGCTTGATATCACCATAAAAACAGTCGGTTATGTGCAGTATAATGAAGATACCCTCGTGCATGTGCATCCTAGAGTTGAGGGCTGGATTGAAGTGCTGAATGTGAAAGCTGCCGGTGAATATGTTGAAAAAGGAGAACCCTTGTTCGCGTTGTATTCTCCTGAATTGGTGAATGCACAAGAGGAATTTCTTTTGGCAGTAAAACGCGCTAACAGAAACTTAATGGCAGCAGCAAAATCACGTTTACAGGCTTTACAGATGCCCAAAATAGCCATCGATAAACTCGTCGAATCTGAAAAAGTACAGCAAACCGTCGTATTCAACGCGCCGCAAACTGGCTTTGTAGACAACCTAAATATTCGCGAAGGTTTTTACGTAAAGCCGGGCATGACCCTCATGTCGATTGCGGCTTTAAATGAAGTCTGGGTTGATGCTGAAATTTTTGAGCGTCAGTCGAACTTGGTCAAACTGGGTTTGCCTGTCGTCATGACCATGGAATATTTACCGGGAAAAACGTGGGAAGGCCAAGTTGACTATATCTATCCTACTATGGATACCCGCACCCGTACCTTGAGAGCACGCTTGAGATTTAGCAATGAAGATTATTTCCTCAAGCCCAATATGTTCGCGCAAGTGAGTATTTTTACTGGACGTACTGCGATGCATGCAAACAGTCATGAGGATATGCATGCAGCTCAAGCAGATAAACTTAACATTGTGGTACCTTCTGAGGCGGTGATTCGCACCGGATTGCAAAACCGCGTAGTGCTGGCCTTAGGTGACGGAAAATTTAAGTCAGTGGAAGTGCAAATTGGCAATGTTGTTGAAATAGTCATAGATTCAAATGCGCTGCAATCAGGTAACTACACTCAAATATTATCTGGCCTGATGGACGGCGATACCGTGGTCACTTCGGCTCAATTTTTATTAGATTCTGAAAGCAGCATCAGCTCTGACTTTACTCGAATAGGTGGCGAGCTTGATCGGTCTGATGCGGCCCTTGATCAAGGCGATGCCGGTCAAATGCACGCGATGAGTAGCATGAGCAACATGGATGACATGGGCGGAATGCATGACAACAGTATGGGTGCCATGAATTCGCCGGTATGGGTTGAGGCAACAGTCGATGACGTCATGCCAGAGGAAAGAATGGTGCGATTAACGCATGGGGATATTGATGCTTGGGGTATGCCCGGTATGACCATGAATTTTGTTGTTACAGAGGATGTCGACTTCACGCAATTAGTCGTGGGGAAAACGCTGCAGGCGTCACTACAAAAAACTGCCTCAGGTATGTTTGAAGTGGTAGGTGTGAAGCCATGATTGCAGCGATTATTAGATGGTCGGTACATAACCGATTCTTCGTACTATTATGCACCTTTATTATCGTGGGTGGCGGCTTAGTCTCGCTGAAAAACACCCCGGTAGATGCCATTCCAGATTTGTCCGACGTACAGGTAATCATTAAAACCAGCTATCCGGGACAAGCGCCACAAGTAGTTGAAGATCAGGTTACGTACCCGTTAACCACGGCCATGCTCTCGGTGCCCGGTGCCAAAACGGTGAGAGGCTTCTCGTTTTTTGGTGATTCTTATGTTTACATCATTTTTGACGATAACACCGATTTGTACTGGGCAAGAAGTCGAGTGCTAGAGTATCTGTCACAAGTCGCCCCGAGTTTACCGGAAAATGCGAAACCGCAATTAGGGCCAGACGCCACAGGTGTAGGTTGGATATATATTTATGCATTAACCGATAAAAGCGGTCAGCACGATATTAGCGACCTGCGCAGCCTGCAAGACTGGTTTCTAAAGTATGAATTACAAACTGTGGCTGGTGTATCCGAAGTTGCGTCTGCCGGTGGCATGGTTAAGCAATATCAAGTGCAGGTTGACCCTGAAAAATTGCGGGCTTATGGCATTCCACTATCGCATGTACGAGCAGCAATACAACGAGGCAATCAAGAAATTGGCGCATCGGTTATTGAACTTGCCGAAGCTGAATACATGGTGCGAGCAACTGGTTACATTCAAAATAGACAGGACATTGAGAATATTCCACTGGGAGCGAGCACGACCGACAAAGGCACTACGCTGTTGATTAAAGATATTGCGGAAGTGGTTGTTGGGCCGCAAATGCGCCGTGGCGTGACCGAGTTGAATGGCGAAGGCGAGGCGGTTGGCGGCATCGTTGTAATGCGCTTTGGTGAAAACGCGCAGCAAACGATAGACGCGGTGAAGTTAAAGCTCGAAGAACTAAAAAAAGGCTTACCGGATGGCGTTGAGATAGTGCCTGTTTATGACCGCTCGGCATTGATTGAGCGAGCGGTGAATAATTTAAGCGCTAAACTACTAGAAGAATTCATTGTCGTCGCGCTCGTTTGTATTGCGTTTTTATTTCACGTTCGCTCATCTTTAGTTGCCATTATCAGTCTGCCTGTGGGTATTCTTACTGCCTTTATCATCATGCATTTACAGGGCATCAACGCTAATATTATGTCCTTGGGGGGCATTGCTATCGCGATTGGTGCCATGATCGATGGTGCTATTGTGATGATAGAAAACATGCATAAGCACATTGAAAAAACGCCATTGACAGACGAAAACCGATGGCAAATTGTTATCGATTCAGCCACAGAAGTGGGGCCTGCTTTGTTTTCCAGCCTACTCATCATCACTGTGAGCTTTTTGCCTGTATTCACACTTGAAGCGCAAGAGGGACGGATGTTTGCGCCCTTGGCCTACACTAAAACCTATGCGATGGCAGCCGCCGCGGCACTAGCCATAACCTTAGTACCAGTATTAATGGGTTATTTTATTCGAGGCAAGATACTGCCTGAGTATAAAAATCCGGTGAATAAATTTTTGTCTTGGTTATATTTGCCTGCGCTTAACACCGTTATGCGCTTTCCGAAAAGCACCTTACTCGGTGCCTTACTCATATTGTTCATCAGTTTTTGGCCGGTCAATAAAATCGGCAGTGAATTTATTCCGCCCCTCGATGAAGGCGACTTGATGTATATGCCCACGACCTACGCGGGCGTGTCTGTTGGTAAAGCGCGACAAATTTTGCAGCAAACAAATAAGCTTATTTACACGGTACCAGAAGTACAGACCGTATTTGGGAAAATAGGGCGTGCTGAAACAGCAACCGACCCTGCACCATTGACTATGATCGAAAGTTTTATTCAGTTAAAGCCGAGAGACCAATGGCGGGAAGGCTTGACGACAGAATCGCTAATCAAAGAATTAGATGAATTATTAGATATTCCTGGCCTTACAAACGCCTTTGTTATGCCCATAAAAACGCGTATCGACATGTTAGCCACCGGCATCAAAACACCTGTAGGTATCAAAATAGGCGGGCGCGACCTAAAAAAAATTCAAGAAATTGGTCAACAAATTGAGAAAATTCTAAGTAAGGTTGAAGGTACCGCATCTGTCTACTCTGAGCGGGTAGCCGGTGGCCGCTACATTAAAGTGGATATTCAGCGAGAAAAGGCAGCGCGCTATGGTTTGAATATTGCTGACGTGCAGTCGGTGGTTGCTAGTGCTGTGGGCGGCATTAAGGTAACACAAAGTGTCGAAGGGCTGGAGCGATACCCAGTAAATATCCGTTATCCGCAATCATATCGCGCGTCCCCTGAATCCTTAGGATTATTGCCGATTGTCACGCCTCAAGGAAAACGCATAGCGCTTGCCGATGTTGCTACTGTTTTCATTGAAGATGGTCCACCTGGCATTAAAAGCGAAAATGCGCGGCCCAATGGTTGGGTATTTATTGATATCGAAAATACCGACTTGGGCAGCTATGTTACCGCAGCTCAAGCTGCTGTTAATGAACAACTTGAGTTACCAGCGGGTTATTCCATAACGTGGTCAGGGCAATATGAATATATGCAAAGAGCACAAGAGAAGCTCTCCTACGTGCTTCCTTTAACCTTAATGATCATCATTATATTGTTGTATTTAAACTTCAGAAATATCACTGAAGTCGCTATGATTATTGGAACCTTGCCTTTGGCTATGGTCGGCAGTATCTGGCTCATTTATTTGGAAGGCTTCAACTTTTCAGTGGCGGTAGGTGTCGGCTTTATTGCCCTAGCAGGTGTGGCGGTAGAAATAGGCGTTATCATGCTGGTGTATCTCAATCAGTCTTTCAATAGCATGCTTGAAAATTGCATAGCGCAAGGCAAACAACCTACTCAAGATAGCCTATTCTCAGCTGTATTGCATGGCGCTACCCTGAGAGTAAGACCGGTAATGATGACGGCTGCAACGATCATCATCGGTCTATTACCTATACTATATGGCGTGGGAACGGGGTCTGAAGTGATGAGTAGGATCGCTGCACCGATGGTTGGCGGCATGATCAGCGTATTATTGTTAACCTTGCTAATTCTACCAGTTATTTATTTACTATGGAAACGGCTCCAGTTGAAGAAGCGGTTTAATGAGTTTTAAATACTCGTAAGGGTAATCGATGTAACAAATCGCTAAAGGGCTTGATTACTCATCATAGGGAGATAAAAAATATATGCTGAAGGGCCTGAGTTGAAAAGGTTTGCAGAGGTTGAATGAGCAATTCACCCTCGCATTACCTTGCTTACATGATTCTTGAAAACAAACGTGTTTCGCTACCTGAACTTCGGTTGCGGCGAACAGCGGAACGAAGTTCGCTCCTTTTACTTGCCAACCAACTGTCCCGATTTGTATTCGCTTGGTCACCGCGACGATTCACTTCAGTTGTTCTAAAACTGCAGAATTGCATGTACGCGTTGAGATCTTCGGACAATTCTTGAATAACGAGCTCAATCATTATCGCATCGTCTACGTAACCTAACCCTGGAATATTATCTGGAACGAGATCTTCCGGTTCAGTGAAATATGCAAGTGAGGTCAGGATCTCATTTTTTTCATCTTCGGGCATTTGCCACTCTGGATCTTCTAATGCCAATATGAGTGTTTCTAATGAATCTAGTCTTTGTTTTACAAAGTCAGGCAAGTTGGCTTGCTCCATTTCCGCGCAAACGGCACGTGCTTTCGCCAGCACCTCGGATGGGGGATAGGCACTGGCTTTTTCCGTAGCAACCCTCATCATTGTTCGAAAGTGCTCTAAATCGGTGTCAGACAGGTTAAAAGTAATTTCAATAGACATTGTCGCAATCCTTGTTTTATTGTTGAGATCCTTAATTAATAAACAGCAACCTATTATCAATCAATTGTACAATTAGTATACACATTCATTGTACGATTGGTACTCAATTTGAGTATAATTAGTGCGGCGAAATTTTAGCTTGCTAATTTTGCCAAGCATCTAATTGATATATAAACGGACCTAATTAAGTAAGTTGATGAGTGTCAAATGGTAGTAGTCATTCGGCGGTATCATCGATGGTTTATGTTGTTCGTTGGACTGCAGTTTCTGATATGGTCTTTTAGTGGTTATCCCTCGTTGTTTTTGCACAACTATTTATATGGCTTGGTTGAGGCTTTTTGCTGGGTAAGATTGATATGAATAAGGCTGCAGGGCGCGACACTTTGGTACGTAATAATCCGACTTCTTTTGCTAGCTTTTATGAAGATACGGGCGACAATTCTGGCGCTGTAAATGAGTCTTTTATTAGTATTAAATCATTGTTAGAAAACTATCCGATGACAAGCGAAATTGAGCTTAGTCGTCTCGTTAATCAAGTCATCGATAAGCTAAAAATAAACGCAGGACAACATGACTACGAAGCGTCTCACTATAAACTTGTCGATGCGATAAGCGGCGAATTAATTGATTTAAGCGCAGAGGATTTAGCGCCGCTGATCGTGAGCGTTTGACGCCAGATGAATTAGCACTTGGTTATCGACTTGCTTGCCAGCATGTTGCAAAGGAGGTGTTGAATATTGAGTTATATAAAAATTAAATATGTTAATGGATTACGTTAGATCCTTAACTATGTTTACGTTTTTCAATCTTAGTCACCCTTGCTTTCGCAAGCATGATACTGAATTTTCAACCGACAGTTGTGCAGTTAAAAAACGCCTAATTAACGCAGGTAAAGTCCGTCTTGCCGTATTTATTTAAAAATAGTTAACATTTGTGCTACATCTCGTTCACTGTATTTGCGTCGTGCAAGTGTTAAACACATTACTTCCGGAATATTCATGAAATTTAAATTAGTGTTGATTGCTATCGCTCTTGCAAGTTTGACAGCTTGTGGCGGTGGTTCTGATAGCTCGCCTACGATCCCTCCTGCGCCGCCCGCACCCACTCCGGTCGTTCAAGATAGTGATAATGATGGCGTGACTAATACTGCTGATAGCTGCCCGAGCACTCCTAGCGGAGATACTGTTGACGCAAGCGGATGCACGGTGGTTGCAGATTCAGATGGCGATGGTATTGCAGATGACATTGATACTTGCCCTAGCACACCAAGTGGAGATGTGGTGGACGCAAGCGGATGCACGGTGGTTGCGGATTCAGACGGTGATGGTATTGCCGATGACATTGATAGTTGCCCTAATACTCAGCAAGGAGCTACTGTGGATGCAGAAGGCTGTCCAGTTGATTCCGGTAATCAAGTTCACGTAGAAGCACTTTTTGATCAAAATACCCTACTGGAACCTGCAAGCCGCTTTGTTCGAGAGGACGGTGTGTTAGTCACAAGAATTGGTGATCGCGGCAGGGATCGTCATGCTAAAGATATTACCATTCAAGACCACTACGACCATTACTTGGCGCATTATTGGGAATACAGAACGGCGCGGATTCAACTAGAAGATTATGTTCCAACCGGACAAAGTCTTATCCGCGCGACTTTCATTACCGAAGCTAAGTTAGGAGCAAGAGAATTTCGAGTTTGGTTTTGGGGGCGCAATACAACTGGACAATTTCACTTTAACCCACAAAAAGAAGAAGCAAAAGTCAGTCAAAATGAAACAGGTGTTGTGTTCGTTGGCAAGGGAACGTGGAACGATAACTTTGAAAAAATCAGTGAGGAAGGAATACAGCATAAATACACGTTGGATATCGTCAATAAATGGGAGACCGGCGGTCAATTTCAAACAGCGCTTACCGCGGGTACCAACATGGAATTTGAGGTCAGTCAATTCCTACTTTCTCCGCCAACAGGTTCGCGTTTAAATTATTACGGTACGTCTTTTGTTTATGTTATTGGCCAACTTGGTGTCGCTCCCTTCGAATGGCAACGAGGTGTCGAAAATGCTGGTGGGGCGAATGACGGTACGCCAATTCCTGCTGCTGGTTTGTTGGGTGGTGATACTACTCTGGGTTATAACTATAGCGAGGAGCCTGCGGGACGCTTTATGCAAATGGCGACGAACTTGAGCTCGCAAAATGCGCAGGCTTTTGTAGAAGGAAGACGCGTTCACCACACCAATTTTGATGACGGTACGCACGACGAACGTCATGATAATCCGGTATGGACTGAACAAATCGGTAAGATAGGAAATCATTACATAAATCATTCCTGTGCCGCCTGCCATGTGAGAAATGGTAAAGCATTGGTTGAGGAGGTGGGAGGAAACCTTGATAAATGGGTGTTCAAAGTGGGCGATGAAAACGGTGCTCCAGACAGTTTAATTGGACAAGTGTTGCAGCCTCAAATTGAATCAAATGGTACGTCGGAAGGTAACGTCACACTGGGCCCATGGACCAACCATGAGAATGGCTTACGCTCACCTAACTATGTGTTCTCTGAACGCAGACCGGCACAATTTTCAGCACGAATAGCGCCTCAACTGGTTGGCTTGGGCTTGCTTGAAGCTGTGCCCGAAGAGCAAGTATTAAGTTGGGTAGATGCCAATGACGCTAACAATGATGGTATTTCAGGGCGTGCATCCATTGTTAAGGATCCCATCAGTGGTGTGAACCGTTTAGGTCGTTTTGGCTATAAAGCCAGTACATTTAGTGTTAAGCACCAAACTGCTAGCGCCTTTAATACAGATATCGGAGTGATGACCTCTATGCTGCCTAACCCCGACTGTGGCAGTGCACAACCCGATTGCGGAAGCGCTGAAGTTGAGCTAAGCGACCAAAATTTAGACAAACTAGTGAAGTATTTAAGTCTCTTGGGCGTTGGTGCACGTCGCGATTATAATTCTCAAAGTGGTGCAAGATTATTTTCAGATGCTGGCTGTGCAAACTGCCACCGTCCGTCAATGACAACCAGCGCGTTTCATCCTCTAGCCGAACTGCGCAATCAAACTATTCATCCTTATACTGATTTGTTGCTACACGATATGGGCCCCGGTTTGGCCGATAGCTTAGCAGAAGGTTCAGCCTCCGGAGCTGAGTGGAGAACGGCGGCATTGTGGGGCTTGGGTCATGCAGAAAACGTCATGTTGGGCGATGCAAAGGCAAACGATGCTGTATCGTTAGCGGGGAGAAGTGATGATGATACTCGTATTGGGTATTTGCATGATGGCAGAGCTCGCACTATTGAAGAAGCTATCTTATGGCACGGTGGTGAAGGGGAAGCATCTAAACAAGCTTATGTCGCAATGTCGACAGCAAACAAGGCAGCGCTGTTGTCATTTTTAAAGAGCCTGTAATCTGAACAAGGCACATCATCTGAGGATAATGTGCCACTTTTGGCGATGAACTTGTATTAAAATAGTTCTGCAGGTAACCTTCAGCTGATTTTTAGATACCTAATATATGTGTAAATTTATGGCAGTTTTGAAACAAAAATCATCATCTAACCGGTCCGTGCGCAATTGGCGTTCGTTGTTCTTAGTGCTGATAATTTTCTGTTTTATAGCGGCCTGTGGTGGCGGTTCATCCAGTACATCCTCCGACCCGGCACCAACGACTTCATCCACGCAGCCAACACAAACCACAGACATCAGTCAATTTGCTTTTTTTAAAACAGAGAACCCCGCATTGAGCGGCGACCTTGTGTTACAAATCGATGGTACAAATATAAGTGGAAGAGTTCCTGATAATGTTGATGTAACATCATTAGTGGCAAGTGTTGCGCACGGAGGTAATGCGCTTAAAGTAAATAATATTGCTCAAATAAGCGGACAAACGCCGAATGACTTTACCCAGTTACAGCAATACACCGTCACTACCAATGATGGTAGCAGTAAAAGCTATACGGTAGATCTGACAAAATTCACTGGCTTACCAATTATTTACTTGAGCACAGAAAACGCTTTATCCATTACATCAAAAGACGATTACCTTGTCGGCAAAATATCTATTAGCGGTGGCAGGGAGTTTGAAAACGCAGATGTTGTGGATATGAAAATACGTGGCAGAGGAAACTCGACCTGGGAGCATCCTAAAAAGCCTTATCAAATGAAGCTAAAAGATAACGCTCAGTTATTAGGCATGCCAGAGGATAGGACATGGCTATTTATTGCGGAATACTCAGATAAAACCATGTTGCGAAATACCATTACATTTGAAATGGGCTACATGAGCAGTTTGGCTTGGACACCCAAAAGCGAATTTTCAGAAGTGTATCTCAATGACGACTACATCGGTACTTACAATATTACAGAGAAAGTAGAGGATGGTGCAAACCGAGTTAATATTGGTGACACGGGTTATTTGCTAGAAATTGACCAGTTGGAACGCCTAGATTTCGATGACGTTTATTTTACTACGCAACGTTTCTTGATTAACATAAAAGAGCCGAAAGTGGATTGGGGGAGTGCAGAATTAGCAGAAGTTAGCGCTTTGATAAACGATTTCGAACGTGCGTTATTCGCTCGCGATTTCAAGCAACAGGATACTGGTTACCGAGCACATATTGACGTTGACAGTTTCATAGATTGGTATTTGATCAGCGAAATCACGAAGAATGTAGATTCACAATTTTGGTCAAGTATCTTCCTAAATGTGATACCCGGTCAGAAAATCAAAATGGGACCCTTGTGGGACTTTGATTTATCCTTTGGCAATGTTGACTACGCTGATAGTCAGTATCCTGAGGGATTTTGGGTAAAACAACATCAGTGGTATAGCCGATTGTTTCAAGACCCGGCATTTGTAATGCAGGTAAAAGCGCGATTTGCTTATTTTAAAGCCAATCAATCACTCATATTATCGAAAATAGATGCGTATACAGAAAGATTAAAGTGGGCGCAGGCAGAAAATAATAAGCGGTGGCAAACATTGGGTGTTTACGTATGGCCGAATCCGGTGGTTTTTGCGACTCATCAAGAAGAAGTCGATTATATGAAAGCTTGGTTTACTGATCGAATGGAGTGGTTAGATCAGGAGTTTAGAAAGCTATAGTGAATGCACAAATAGCAAACGTTAACTCCTAATAAGCGTAACTGACTCAAACAATAGCCGAACCCAATGCCCTGACAATTTTTGCCCTACGAATCATCGGTCTAGCATCACGTCGATTTAAGAATACAGAACGACGCCTTCCCAATGTACGCGCTGATCGCCGAGCACCACAAAATCTGGATTTTCAACTGAATCACGCTGGTTATAGCTAAGTTCATCAAATGTGGCAGCAACTATTCTTCCGCCTGCTTCGTTAATAATACATTGAGAGGCGCCGGTATCCCATTCCCCCGTAACACCCAATCGCATGAACACGTCAGCCTTACCTTCGGCAATGAAACACGCTTTTAAAGAGCAACTGCCTGCAGGGAGCGTCTGATACACGCGTTTGTCTGACATTTTATTAAAAACTTTTTCTCGCGATTGTCTACGACTAATTGCAATCATGATCACGTCTTCACTAGGTACTTTGAACTCTCTCACTGAGATTCTTTTAGTTTCAACATTGCAGCGTTTATAAGCACCTTGATCTTTACTTGCAAAATACAGCGTTTCTCCGGTGGGCCAATAAATAACCCCAATAACGGGTTCATTGTTTTCAATCAGTGCAATATTGACGGCAAAATCCCCTGAGCGTGCAATAAATTCTTGTGTGCCGTCAATAGGATCGATAAGCCAATATCGAGTCCATTTCGAACGTTCCTCTAGGGGTAATTGTGGTGTTTCTTCAGACATCACTGGAATATCAGGCGTTTGCTCTTGCAAGATATTCATAATGATATCGTTGGCTCGGTAGTCAGCGCTAGTGACCGGCGATTCGTCATCTTTGGCATATTCTTCAAAGATGCCTTTATCATAGATTTCTAACACTTCTTGTCCCGCTGTAAAAGCGGCTTCTTTCGCTATTTCTAGTAGCTCTGCAATGGAGTGGTGCACTTAGTTATTTTCCTTCTTCCACTTTTGTAGTAACAGCAGTGCTACTACGCTTCGAGCTTCAACGAAGTCATCTCTTGCGAGTAGCTCATCTGCTTTCGCCACTGGCCATTCAATAACTTCCAACGGCTCTGGTTCATCGCCTTCCAATGACTGCGGTGTTAAGTGTTCGGCAATCAGGATATGCATCTTTGCATCAAAAAATGTAGGCGCCATATGCACCGTATGCAGCGCATGAAGGGTATCGGCTTTGTAGCCAACCTCTTCCTGTAACTCTCTATCGGCGGCTTGCTCTGATGTTTCCCCTGGATCAATTAGCCCCTTTGGAAAACCTAATTGGTAGGAGTGGGTACCGCAAGCGTACTCGCGAATAAGTAACATCGTATCCGCATCTTTTAAGGGCACAATCATCACAGCGCCGCGTCCCGCACCCACCATTCTTTCAAACTCTCGCGTTGCGCCGTTGCTAAATTCAAGATGCAGTTTTTCAACTTTAAAAAACTTAGACTTGGCCACGATTTCTGCGCGATGGATTAATGGTAACTCTTTTTTAATGTCTATTTTACTCATTCCTAATTCACGATAAACTATTGATGCTTTAGAATCCTACATTGCTTACATTATCACAAGGAATATCGCTTGGCACTTTTACCATGGCATAACATAGACACTGTTTTAGTAGATATGGATGGAACCTTACTTGATTTGCATTTTGACAATCAGTTTTGGTTAGAACATATCCCCAAAAAGATGTCCGTAAAACAGGGTAAAAGTTTACAACAATGCAGACAAGAAATGCGTGATTCTTACGCCAAAGTTCAGGGGCAAATTCAGTGGTATTGCCTTGATTATTGGGCTGAAAAACTTGATTTAAATATCGTTGAAGCTAAGCAAGAAATAGCGCACTTAATTAGCCTTCGTCCCGATACATTACCCTTTTTAGATGCACTTAAAGCAAGTCACAAAAAAGTAGTACTGGTAACCAACGCCCACCCTGGGAGTTTGTCTTTAAAAGTAGAAAAGACACAATTGGATGAACATATTGATGAGCTTATTTCTACCCATCAGTTCGGAGTAACTAAAGAATCGCAAGTGCTATGGCAAAAGCTGCAGGCTCACCTTAATTTTAACCCTGCAAAAACGCTATTTGTCGATGATAGCCAAGTGATTTTAGATGCAGCAAAAGAATATGGCATTGCGTATACCCTAGGTATTACAAACCCTGATAGTAAGCTGCCAGAAAATGAGCTTCACGGGCATGTGACGACTAACGATTACTTGAGCCTTTTGCACGATATCAGTTAACTCACTTTATTCATCAACGTTACATACAGAATCAAAGAGCTATTCCTGAGGAGTGAATAATTAACCATGAAAATTATTGTTGCGTCTAAAAACCCTGTAAAAATTGAAGCCGCTAGAAAGAGTTTTGCAACCGCTTTTGCTGATCATGAAATTGAAGTGCTAGCGGTTGACGCCCCATCTTTGGTGAGTGAGCAACCCATGAGTACGAAAGAAACCAGAGACGGGGCAGTTAATCGAGTGAAATATTGTCAACGGCATCATAACGCCGATTACTTTGTCAGCTATGAAGGTGGAGTGGATGTGTTGGATGGCATTCCTAGCACCTATGCTGTTGTTTGTATTGCTGACAGAGGAAAACTGCAAACAGGCAGAACCGCATCCTTACCATTACCAAATCAAATATATCAAAAACTGAAGTTAGGTGAGGAGCTAGGCCCTGCGATGGACGCGATGTTTAACACGGTGAATATCAAGCAGAAGGGCGGTGCTATTGGACAGTTAACCAATGGCCTAGAAACACGAAGTAGTATTTATATAAGTGCAACAATGTTAACCCTGAGTGCTTTCTTTTATCCCGACCTATTCTTATAACGTGCTTTTTACAGACCAGTAAATACAGACCTAAGCGTTAACTTTACTCATTTAAAAAATAAACAAGCACTACAGGTTTATATTTCGAAACCCTTCGCTATCCGCAGCGCCGAAAAAGTTTGCTGCTTGTTGTACTTCCTTTGGCATAGATGCAGAAGGCTTAAACCGACCTTTAATTTTGTATTTTCCAGCAACAGACAGCAATAACTTTGCATCTAGGTTTAATATATTGTCTGGCTGTATTTGTATGGCAAATTGCTCTCCCTCACAAACAAGATTAGCGTCAAAGTTACCGAAATCAATGACACCAGTAGGGCCACTGACAGAGCCTTTTAACCAGCTTCCTTTGCCCACTAGGTTGACACAGGCATTGTTAAACTCAAACTCTTTAATTTCCACTCTAAAACGGCCATCAGCTGTCACTGGCACAGGTAAAGGCAGTTGCGCCATGACGCTTCGGGCAGGCAAAAACAGTCTTAAGTCCTTTGCGCTTACATTTTGTAAATTAAACAAAGAAGCACTGATATTACCTTTCACATATGTTTGTTCGCTGTCTCTCATTGTACCGCCATTCATATCAAGACTTGCCTTACCTATTAATAAAGACCAAGGAGATAGCTCCCATTTCAAATTATTAATGACAATGCCTTTTGAAATAAGTTTGTCGACTTTGCCTGTCCACAATGTACCATCAACCTTACCGATAGTGATTGGTAGGGTTGGCTTATTAGTTTGCATGAAGCTAACAATGTGTGCAGCTGGTAAATATGCGACGAGGAATATTAGATAAGTAAACATAGCCAGTACTATCCATTTCCAAGGCTTCATTTTTATCATTTAACGCTTTCCTAGTTGTAGGCGACGTACTTGCACGAAGCCCGGATTATTTGTTTCGGTGATATCGGACTGAATGGCAACAACGCCTCTGCGCTCCATAACATCGAGCCATGTGACTAGATCAGAAAACAAAACTTCGTCGATACTAATCTGCAGGTTATCGCCGACAGGTTGCATGCGAGCAACTTGTATATTGCTGGTCCGAGTCGTTTGATTGACCAACTGTGTGAGTGAACCACTGAAGCTTGCTCCAGAAGCTGATTGTCTCAACTTTTCGGCCCTTTTAGCTTGTTCCTCTACCCATGAGGCAAACGTAGTTTGATTTTCAAGCAAGACTTGTTGTTGAACAAGCGCCTTGTTCAACGGAGCCCATAATGCGAAGTAGAAAATACCGATGACGGAAACGATTGCAGCTACACTGACCATTTTTTGTTCGCGCTCTGACAACGCATAAAACCATCCAAAATACTTTTTCATACTTATACCTTAATAACGCTTCAACCGAGGTTCAATCAGCCTTTAATAATGATTGTCCCGACCACTTGGTCGCCTTTATTGTTAATTGCGCCTTGATCTACTTCAAAACCCAATGCCTGAACTTCGCGACGAAACTTTTCCAACGATTCAAAGTTACTGGCTACCGACTGCATGCGCAATTCTGTACGTGTTGCGTCGTAACGAATAGACTGTGGTTTAACGCCAGTATTGGCGAAAGACGGGCTCATTTGGGTGAGCATAACTAACATCGAAATACCGCCGCCTCCTTGCTCAAGTCGCACCATTTCATTTCTAATCGCGGTTTCTTTGTTTCGCGTTTTGGGTAAGTTCGGAAAACCTTTTTCGATGCTTTCTTGTAAACTATTTTCAAGCACCTGACGCTGGGTCTTAATGGAATTCAACTCAAACGTTTTACTCACTAAATTAACACACAGGGCCACAGCAGCGAGCACGGCAGCCAAACGCCATTTATCCCATTGTGCGCTAGTTTTGCGTTTTACGATGAATTCACCTTGTAGCAAATTAAAATTCGCCTCCAAGGCACCGTCTAGTAGGAGCTGCATTGGCAACTTATCATAGTTTGCGGTTAGTGTTGTCAACTTGTTATGGGTGCCATCGTTATCTTGGTGCTGCTCTTGCGCAAAAAATGCTTGAAGTTGCTCTGCATGCGGACATTCTGAATACGCCATTACAGACTGTGGTTTTTTATTTAGTTGCTTCTCAAAAAGCGGGTATGCCCAGTTTTGCTCGCCTTGAAAACCACTCCATTGATCTGTTCTAACTATTAGAGGTGATTGCTCGTGATTGCCTAAACTCAATAAGCTAGTAGTGCCAGGTAAATAAGGTAGCGCGAGTGTGTCCGGAACGAGCAGTTCGCAATGCAAGCCCGCTTGTTTCAATACTTCTTGCCAAAACGTGAGCTTTTCGCGTGCAACGATCGCCACTTGCTGTAAGTCGCCATTACGTTTGCCAAAAGCGAAAAATGACTTTGTGATGTCGGAGGCCAGTTCGTCCTCAAGCATGAAAGGGATTGCATTGAGTACTTTGCGGTTTGCTCTCAAGGGGAGTTGAACGGCTTTTAAGACAACATCACAACCGGGTACGATACCGATAACTTCGGCACTCGGTGCGCGCTCTCTAAGTTGCCTTAACTCTCCGGCGTCAGGCAGTTCACCAGAAGCAATAATTTCCTTTTCAGTGTCAGACCACACCAGCCAGTGAACGGGATCATGCGGCGTTGCTCCCAAGCGTATCGCTAATTTTTCCATCAGTTAATGCCTCCAAATTCTCTACTTAACACGCTCACGCCTTCACCATCGTTATCGAGTTTAAAAATACTCGTCATTTTAAACGATGCGTTATTGTAGCGGGTTTTAGTATGTAGCATGAAATAATTTGTTTTTATAATGAACCACGCTTTTTGTTCATCGCTTAAGTTCAATGCGACAATTTCGGGTTCGGAGAAGAATGCGTCAGTATCTCCGTACCCATCGACTGGACGCGAGGCGATAATGCGCTGTGTATCTTCAACCGTCAGATTCAACATCGCGGCAAGCACTTGTGCGTTTTCTTCTTTTACCGTGTTGATATTAACCTGCAGGGTGTTCAACGCGACATCGGGTACTACGCACACGTGCGGCAGTAATTCGTGTAGGTAACTCAGTTCAATCCCATTAATTAAGCGCAGTTCCGATTTATTCGTCATCGGCGCATTTGCTGCAACGTAAGGAAACTGTAACGACTCGTAGTCTGCATCTTCAGCCCCGTAGCCGGTGATATTGCCGTCTTTGTCTAACCAGTCCACAAGGGAATCACGTACTGTTTCGGCGATAAAAGAATCGACGTCCTCGCTGCTCAAGCGCATCAGATTAAAAAATGCGAGAGCCGGAGTTGTTGGCGCTTTATTGGGGTCCTGAATGGATGGATTATCAAGAGGTGGAAGCGTCAATGAATTTAGATTGAAACAAGACTGTAAGTCTGTCAATTCGGCTTGAATACCGCCACTATCGATAGGATATTGAAACACCTGCGCCCAAGGTTGACCTAGATTCATATTGTCTGGTGACAAGGTTTTGAGTTCGTTTAACGACTTTTTGGCAAACTGTTCCGCACCCATGGCATACCAAAATGCTTGATTGTTGTCTTTGATATTGACCGTTCGCGCAACGTTAAGCTGCAGTCGAGCCATCATTTCTGTGGCTAGAATACTGACAATAGCCACAATCAGTAATATCACAAGAAGGGCGATGCCTTTCTGGGATGAGGCTTTAGGCTGCTTCATATGCGGGCGTGTGTAAACAGGTTTATCTGACTTCATCGACGCACCTTAAATTCGCGTCGAATTTCGCCGTAAGCTTCTGATTCGATGATAATAGCCACGGCGATAGGTAGTTCTTCAACTGATTTCGCTTGTGTCCATTCAAATTTTTTACTGTCGAATTTTTCTAAAAACTCAAAGCTAATGGATTCAACGCCTTCGAGCAAGACGCGTGCTTTGGGCTCAAAACCGATGGCGTTATCGACATAGCTGGAATATAGGCGCTCAAGCTTTTTGTCCTGTGTTCTATACGCCACGGACTGCATGGTGCTCCTGTGAAGCGTTAACTGAGGGTTGTGCCAACCAGAGCGCACAAAACCGATCGCACCGCTATCGCTTTCAAAAGAAAATTTTTCGGCAAATACTAAGGTGTCAGATACTTGGCCCTCGACTCGTGTTTTACGCGGCACCATTTGCAAAAAATCACGTTCAATAATTAGCATTGCTCGTTGCATATCTTGCAGTGTTTTCATGCGCTCATCAGATAACTCATTTTGGGTGGTTACGGCACTTAGCATGGTGACTGAGCCAACCGCAATTAATGCAAAAATGGCCATAGCGACCAGAATTTCAACGAGCGTAAATCCTGATTGATTGCGAGCTATGTTGTTGATGATAAGTCTACCCATTCGACTTTGCTACATAGGTGGTCACTGAGGTGATGGAGCCCACATATTCTGGATCGCTGCCTACAGTAATGATAATTGCCTTGAGGTCTGCGTCGGCTGTTTCCTGCACTTGTTGTTGCCAATACCAAGTGCGGCCAAGCATCTCGACGCTGCCGCGCTCTTTGTTTTTAGGAGGCCAGGTTTTTTCGGATAGCAGCGATGCGCGCGTCAGTTGATTATTAGCAACCCAGGTAGCGAAGGTGATTTCCTCAAGCTTGCCGACAGAGTTGATGTGCTCAGAAGTGGTTTTAATAATGGCCGCGCCTGCCACTGCGAATATAAACATCGCAACCATCACTTCGAGTAAAGTGAAACCAGCTTGCTGCCGGTTAAATCGAGTGTTTTTTTCTTTGTTCATCGCTCCCTGTCCTCTGGGGGAATGCGTTCGATAGGGGTCACTTCTTTCGCGCGTAAAGCAAAGGTAATGGGCTCATCGTTGCTGAAGGGGTCTTCAAATGTCATGCTTAATTCAAACGGGGTAATGTCGCCGCTGGACAGCAAAAAGATTTGCGGTGGGGGGGGCGGAATATCCTCTTCCTTGCCTATTTCAACGCCTTCGTCGCTAACGCTTAACTGTTCGTCGAATACGCCACGGTCAAACAGTTGCTCCTCCTGCTGCCAAGGTAAGTCTTCGAGTTCGAGTTGTAGCGTCATGTATTCGGGTAATTCATAGCTAGCAAACAGTTTCTGGTCACCTAATTCAACCCATTTATTCTCATCGTCGAGCACCACATAGGTATAGGTGTTTTTTTCTTCATCAATACGAATACCCAACTGTGCCTGATTTAACACTGCATAGTCGCTGGCCATGTCAAATACCACTTGAAAGCGCTTGGCTTGCTGGTTGACTTTGTCGTAATGATTGGTGCCAAGGGCCGTGTACGAAACAACAGATATCATCAGTCCCATAAGTGCTAGTACTAGCATGATCTCGATGAGTGTAAAACCTGCTTGTTGCTTGCGCACCTTAGCCCTCGCTTGTGTTAGGTTTATTGTAGGTATTCGTTGATATTCCAGGTACCAATGTCATCGTCGGTCCCTTCTTCCATGTCGGGTCCAAACGAATAAATATCGATATTATCAATTTCTCCTGGACTTAGTAGTTGGTATGGGTTGCCCCAAGGATCAAGCGGTAAACGTTTGATAAAGCCTTCGTTTGGATAGTTGCGCGGAATAGGTTCGATCGTGGGCATAGATACCAATGCTTCTAAGCCTTGTTCTGTGGTTGGGAAACGATTGGTGCGCAATTTGTACATTTCAAGTTGACCTTCGAGCGTTTGAATATCAACCGCGGCTTTTTTGATTTGCGCCGTCCCTTGGTTTTCAAATATTTGCGGGGCAACGAATGCGGCCATCATGCCGATAATAAATAGCACTACCATGATTTCAATTAAACTAAAGCCGAATTGCTTTGCTCTATTATTACCGATTGCCTGCTTGCTCATAAAAATTACCTCCTAAACTAAACTGTTTAATGCCAATATTGGCATTAATATCGCCAATACTATAAATAAGACAATACCCGCCATACCAATGATAAGTACGGGTTCAAATATTTTCAGAGAAATACTCACAGTTGCCTCAAACTCTCTATCTTGGTTGTCAGCAGCTCGAGCCAACATCTGTTGTAACTCACCCGAACGTTCGCCGGATGCAATCATATGCATCATCATCGG
The DNA here is from genome assembly GCA_965660625.1 of Glaciecola sp. Lineage (GTDB taxonomy): Bacteria > Pseudomonadota > Gammaproteobacteria > Enterobacterales > Alteromonadaceae > Glaciecola. The sequence continues at coordinate 28,157 of CBFIAR010000021.1, forward strand.
CGGGAACATTTTGGTTTTTTCTAAGGCATTTCTTAGGCTTGAGCCCTCTTTTACCTTTAACGCTGCCTCTTTGACTGCTTCTTTAAGGTGAAGGTTCTCTAAAACATTCCCTGCAATGCGCATTGACTCTAATAAAGGCACTGCGCTGGCGGTTAAAATGCTCAACGTTCGAGCGAATCGTGCGGTATTTGTGCTTCTTGTTAATCGGCCAACGAAGGGCATGCGCAGTAACTTCGCATGATATTTCATACGCATGCGAGGAATTGCTAATAACCTTGCGACGAGGAAGATGATAATTGCTAGCGCGATCGCGGCATAAACACCGTAGTTTTGTATACCGTCACTAATGGCAATTAATATATTGGTAATCATGGGTAAATCTTGGCCCATTTGATCAAATTGACCAACAATTGTCGGTACGACTTTCACCAAAAGCATAATGACTACACCCGCGGCTACGACTACCATGATTAGCGGATATACCAATGCTTGGATAATTTGATTACGTGTGCGTTCTCTGTTTTCGGTGTAGTCGGCGAGTCGGTTTAGCACGGTATCTAAATGACCGGATTTTTCGCCAGCAGCCACCATCGCGCGAAATAAGTTATCGAATACATAGGGAAATTCTGACAAGGCATCAGCAAAACCATGACCTTCGACTACCTTGCTACGCACTGCCATCATCATGTTTTTATGACGTGATTTTTCGCATTGTTCGGCAACCGCAAGGAGTGCCTCTTCAATAGGTAAGGCTGACTCAATTAGCGTTGCCATTTGGCGTGTTAAAAGAGCGAGTTCACCGGCAGAGATCTTGGCTTTGAATAGTGAGAACGACGCTTGGTTTTTTTTCTCTTGTTCCGCCACTTGTTCAAGTTCAAGTGGAATTAAGCCCTGCTCACGAATTTGTTGTCGAATTTGGCGCGCGTTATCACCTTCAAGTACGCCGCTTGTGGATTTTCCATTGGCATCCATGGCCTTGTATGCAAAGGCTGCCATATTATTCTTCTCTGGTAACTCGTAAAACTTCTTCTAAAGAGGTCACGCCAAGCAACACCTTGTCACATCCATCATGACGGATAGAAGGAGTGGTTTTGCGAATGTGTTTTTCAATCGCTTGCTCACCTTTGCCTTCGTGCATCATTGCGCGAACGCGCTCATCCACAATTAACTGTTCGTGAATACCAGTTCGGCCTCGGTAACCGGTATGGTTACATGCTGTGCAACCAACGGGACGATAAATAACGACCTGTTCGCCATCGGCAATGCTCAATGTTTCGCGCTCCGCGCTGTTTGGTTCATGTGGCTTTTTACATTCTTTACATAACTTACGCACTAGACGTTGCGAAAGCACTGACAACAAACTACTTGAGAGCAAGAAGGGCTCAATGCCCATGTCTTCTAAACGCGTAATTGCACCAGCAGCAGTATTGGTGTGCAGCGTCGACAAAACTAAGTGACCGGTTAAACTTGCTTGCACGGCAATTTGTGCTGTTTCAATATCTCGAATTTCACCCACCATCACGACATCAGGATCCTGACGTAAGATGGCTCTTAATCCTCTCGCAAAGGTCATGTCGACGCGCGGATTTACTTGGGTTTGACCAATGCCTTCTAAGTCAAACTCGATAGGATCCTCAACGGTCAGAATATTTCTGTCTTTGGAATTTATTTCGCTTAGCCCTGCATACAGTGTGGTACTTTTCCCCGAACCTGTTGGGCCAGTGACCAAGATGATGCCATGCGGTTTGCGAATTAAGCTTGAGAAATGGTTTCTGTTGTCCAGCGTCATGCCTAAATCTTTCAGATCAAGACGGGCGTTGTTTTTGTCCAGCAAACGCAACACAACGCGCTCGCCGTGACTGGATGGCATCGTGGATACACGCACATCAACCGCTCGGCCTGCAATACGCAAACTAATGCGACCATCTTGCGGTACGCGTTTCTCAGCAATATCCATTTTGGACATGACTTTAATACGCGAGACTAGCATGGATGACATTTTTCGATTTGGACGCAGTATTTCACGCAACACGCCGTCAACGCGGAAGCGCACGACGAGTTGGTTCTCAAAAGTTTCAATGTGAATATCTGAGGCACCTTCTTTGATCGCTTCGCCCAACATGGCGTTAATTAAGCGGATAATGGGCGCGTCGCCTTCACTTTCGAGTAAGTCTTCGGTATCGGGCAAGTCTTCGGCCAAGGACAGAAGGTCACTTTCGTTACCTAAGTCTTCCATCAACTGCTTTGCTGCGCTTGAATCACGCTGGAAGCTGCTGGTGAGCAACGCTTCGAAGCGGTTTTCAGCAATTTCTTCAAGTACAAAGGTTTGGTCTAAAAAACGTCGCACTTCAGCAAAGACTGAAAAATCAGTGCTTGCGGTGTGGTAGACCTTTACCGGTTCGTGCGCCGACTCAATCAATACTTTGTGACGTTTGGCAAAGCTAAAAGGTAACTGCAGGGCAGCTAAAGGATCGGCGTCCTCGGGCATACCATCGGTGACCTCGTCGGTAACGAGTGCCTCGGTTTCTTCTAAACTAAGATCGTCAGTAACTTCAGTCATCGCTAATCGTTACCCTCTTTCGCTTTCTTTTCTTTTTCGAGTAAATATTCGTCAAATGAAGGCGGTAATACCATGGCATCATTCCATTCAGGTAACGAAGGCCCTTCTTTAAAGGGCATTAACGGAATGCCTTCAGACTGTCGATTCAATTGTTGTGCACGAATGTAGTTGTATTTACGCAGGCTGATTTTGTTTGAGGTAATACCATCACGGATGATCGTAGGACGGATAAATACCATTAAATTACGCTTACGTTTGCTAGTTGTCGTCGATTTAAACAAATGTCCAACAAATGGAATATCGCCTAACAGAGGCACTTTAGATACACTTTCTTGCACGTCTTCATCAATCAAGCCACCCAAAACGATTGTGCCACCGTCATCCACAATAACCGTGGTTTTAATTTCACGTTTATTGATTGAAATATCCACCGACGTCGCCCCAGATACACTCGATACTTCCTGTTCAATTTGTAATTGTATAGCGTCGCCCTCGTTGATTTGTGGGGTGACCTTAAGCTTAATACCAACGTCTTGGCGTTCAACCTGTTGGAACGGATTGCCATTGTTCGAGCCGGTTGTAGAGCCAGTAATAATAGGCACTTCCTGACCGACAATAAAGAAGGCTTCTTCGTTATCCATTGTAGTTAAGTGCGGAGTCGCTAGTATGTTTGAGTTGGTGTCGGTGCTAACTGCTTGCACAACTGCGCCCCAACCGTTTCTGATGACGCCAGCGATTAGACCGTTAGCGCCGCCTAGTAGTGAGGCGAGTGGAGTTAGATTTCCTTCACTCGTCGTTGTGGTAGGAACGACGTCACCATTAGGACCTATCGCCGTTCCGGTAATAACCGTATCTTCCGCTTCACGCAAGGCAACACCCAATGAACCAAGGCCAATGACACCATTCGTAAATTGCGTTCCGCCCCCCTCTTCTGAGACCCACTGCACTCCTAAAGTTGTGCCGTCACCTTCAAATACTTCCACTATAATCGCTTCAACCTGCACTTGCGCGCGACGCACATCAAGCTGACGAATAACATCTTCAAGCGATCGCATCATGTCTGGCTCAGCGGTAATGACTAGGGAGTTAGAGTCTTCATGTGAGTCGATACTGATATCGCGATTACTGTTACCACCACGACGTGGTGTAGCAGCGCCACCTTGACTTTCAGCCTGAATACCAGCACTCACCCCTTGCAGTACTTTGACTAGATCTTCTGCTTTGGCATAGTTTAAGTTAATTACTCGTGTGTTACCGTTAGTTTCTAGTTCTTGGTCCATGCGCGTAACAAGATTAATTAAGCGCTGACGCGCTTTCACATCGCCGCTCACTATGATGCTGTTGGTACGGTCATCAGCTACAACGCGCGGTTCTGATTTACCAGCACCAGCAGTACCCTGTGACTTGTTGATGCTTTCGATAATTCGCACCATTTCCGTTGCCGAAGCGTGCTTGAGTTTTATTACTTCAACTTCTTCATCACCCGCGCGGTCCACACTTTCTATGATTTTTACTAAACGATTGACTACCGCAGCGCGGCCGGTCAGCATCATGACGTTTGAAGGGTCATGGCTGACTACGTTACCGCCGCCCGCTTGGTCATTCAGTTGTCGAAGAATTGGAGCAAGTTCGCGCACGGGCACATTGTAGACTGGGAGTACGCGCGTGATCATCTCATCGCCATTTAGCATATCACCGTCAACAACTGGGATATTCGACGTTTTAGCATCCTTTGAACGAACTATTTTTAGAATGCCACTGGGCATCTCAACAACCGCAAAGTCATATACTTGCAGCACGTTTAGGAAGAATTGATAATATTGTTCTTCGGTTAATAAGTCGTAGCTGCGAACGGTTATTTTACCGCGCACATTGGGATCCACGATAATAGTTCGTTTCAGGTTTTTACCGACGATATTAATGAATTCGGTTATCTCGGTATTTTTAAAGTTGGGGCTATATTCTGTAGCGTATGCTCCCGCTGTGGCAAATAGGCCTGCTGCAATGCTCGCAGCGATGACAGATGACTTTAAAAATTGACGAAAGCTTGTGATTTCTTGGCTGCGCAGCCTCATAATACGACCCTTTTAATTATTCTTCAGACGACGGAATGTCGATATCTAATGACAAAGCCTCATCGCCCCTTAGCACTTCCAATTGCAAAGACTGTGCTTCTCGTAGAACGTTTATTGCTTCTAATGACTGTGCTGGATCAGACAAATCTAATCCATTTATTTGGGTAACAATGTCACCAGAGCGTAATCCGACATCACGGAAAAAGTCTGGTTGTTTGCCTGGTGAAACTTGATAACCAACTAACTGCCCATTCGAAGTATGCGGTTTAATCGCGATGAAGTCGGTAAAGCTGGTTGGAGATTGACTAATTTGTTCTCGCATTTCTCTAGCGCTATCCGACGCATCTTGGGAATCAATCTCTGTATCATTTTGTGACATTTCATATTCGTCAGACGCTTGCGGCGAATTATATTGTGTTGCTAGCTGGCGCGCTTGTTGTTTACGAGTCTGGTTGGCTTCATCATAATCTATGCCGTCTAGCATCAACGTTTCGCGACTTAGGCTATTTCTAATAATGACACGGTCTATGTAAAGTTCATCTAAGATAGCATTGGTACCATCGATTTTATCGCCCACACCATAAGTATTCTGTTTCCCATTGTTTTCTACAATGGCTGCCCCCACTTTAGGATCCGCGCTTGAAACAACACCTGTAAGTGTCAAATTCAATTTAGTTTCAGGTGCGTCAGTCACTGTGGTTGAAACGGCAACTATCGGTTTCGCTTCTGGGTTACCAAATAAATTCAATTTGGTTAGTGGCGATATATCTATGCGAGATGTTGACTGAGATGTTTGCGTGTTAGTGTTACTAACAGGACTAGATAGGGCTGTTTCGGGCTTAGGAATAAGTTGCCAAGTAAGCTTAGCTGCGAACGCAATGAGATATAGCGAGAGCAACATAACAATCAACATGATGATTTTGTTTTGGTGCTGACTATATATTTTTGCCGCTGGTTGCAATGATAAATTGGTGACTGTCATTTTCTCAGTAATATTATTATTATGAAGTTCATCAGCTCCCATCATATCTAGTCATTACGGTGTGAACAATAGCAAACAGCATAAGTGATACAATTTTTATAATTAAACGGCGCAATTTTAAAAATTAAGTTGTAAATAAGAGACAATGAAAAAACAAAAAAGTGCAAATACGAATAAAAAAGATGCTCGGCAAGTTCAAGCAGGTATGGCTGAGCAAGATATAAATGATGTGCGAATTGACAAATGGCTTTGAAATATAGACCTGTACAATAAAGTCTAATTATTTATTGACAATTGTCGGTAAAACACTATTATCAAGCTGTATCTAATGATGAGAATGTTTACTATGACATTTGTTCAAAAAATAAAATCAAAAAAACATAACTGCACACTTTTTGTAAACAGTGATAAGACGCTGTTTGTACTTCCAACGTTTTTTAGTTACGCCGTCAATCTCAATGGTGTTGTTTGGTACAAAAGAGACAAGCAAGACAGCGAAGAAAAAGACATTTCAGAAGTGACATTGCGATTTGTTCATAACCATTTATGCCATTTCTTTAACTGGGTTGTCGAGTATTCAAAGACCAGTCAGCACGTTACAATAGATAATCACCACAACTTACCTGAAGATGTAATAAACCATTATATTAATGATCACCTAGTTGGTGAGATGGGCAAAGGTGAGCACACTATCAATCAAGCCCTAATGGCTTTGCAGTATTATTATTACTACCTCTACAAAACAGACCTAATATCAAGCCACAAAAACATTAGAGTCTTTCCTAAATACAAAAAGTTAGCTAAACAGCAAACAAAACGCAGGACCGCTGTAAGTTACTTAACCCCTGACTTGCGAAATATTTTATACCGAGAAACCCGTTCATTAAGGGATGAATTGCTGTTAAGAACAGGTGGTGAGCTTGGGCTGCGTTCGAGAGAAAATCGAGGGCTCTTGCTTGATGATTTTTATGTTGGAAACAAAAAACATAAGGGATTTAAATCTCTGTTTGCTCAAATGAAAAGCGAGCCTGATAAAATGGAATTTCCCTATTATTTACAGGGTATATTTACAAAAGCGTCAAGAGGTTTGGGCGGAAAATCTCGCACACTCTACATTCATCAAAGCTTGCTAGAGAAGTTTAAAGACTACTTCAACTTGGAGCGCCCCGAGTCGAATGAAAACACATTGCTGCTTAACGATGACAACAATAATAAAGGAACTGCGATAAGCGAAAGTGCTGCATCAACAGCCTTTACTGAAACCAAAAAGCGCGTTTTGATGTTGCAAGCGTCTGGCAAAGTAAACCCCAACGGTCAAAAGCTCGATGAAGACCATGTTCACCATACCCTGCGCCATAGTTTCGGCACTGACTATTTTCATGATAAGTGCAAGGAATATAATGTTGCAATTGATTCTGTAACAACCGACTCGAATGTTTATATCGCAACCGCAGAGCTTCTTGGGCACAGCACAAATGGTAAGTCGGGCCCACAAACAACCAAAACCTACATTAGAAGTTGTCACATTAAAATGATGTTTGAGAAGGGCGAGTTTGATGTCTGAGTATTTTGATAATAGCGATATCGGTGAGACTGTCGCTCAAGATGATGATTTAAGAGAGCAGGCCGCTATTACTGCTGAGTTTAAAGCATCCCGAAAGGTTGCGTCACTGCCCTACAGTCCTAACGCGACAAAATTTGATGTTCCTAAAACGAGTCAGACTGCGCCTTTCTCTATATCCCTTTCGGGGGTTGATTGCCCAAACAAAACGGTGATATTCAGAGCATTAAATGCTGCCTTTTATCTCACCTTTTTCACAAGTGACTATTCAGAGGGTCGAAAAGGGAGGTTTTTACACGTCGGGCGTCTTTGGGAGTTCTTGCAAACGATAACGATAAATGAGAAAAACCGAGCGAAGATACTCAAAGAATTCGAGATGTGGCGCGTAAAAGAGCATGGCGTCAAACCACAAGGTACAGGTTTAAAATGGGTTAGGCTTTTTATTAAAGAAGCGCTTGGGTTTAGCGAATTTACCTCGACGCTAAACCAAGTGGAGCAAGATTATCTTCGAGGATTGTCGAAGACTAAGCTCGCGCCACTTGGTGAGGCAGACGCCGTTAACCTTGGCCATTGGTTCTCCCAGCACACATGGCTGCGAAGAGATGATGTTGGTATCGGACATGATTTGTATACTCGATTAGCCTCACCGAAAGCGCTGATGACCTCTTTTAGAGTGACAGTGGAAACCACACTTCTTCACTTACAAGCATCAAAAGATGCATTGCTGAATTTTTTTAAAGAGACGCAAGTCACCGCGAAAGATTTACCGCAGATAGCTGCTGGAGGTGCTAAAAACAATGAAACTGATGGTAAAGCGCATCTAAGTATAGCGAGAAGTCACGCTTATTCGCTCAACTTACTGACAAATAAGCTGTCAAGCTTGCCCTATGTGCCTTTCGCGCTTGTTGATGCGCTGGAGATATTTTTATTCACAATATCGAGCCCAAAGTACCGAGACGACAACCTTAAAGCGCTTCTACACGGTCAAAAGGTGACTTCTCATTCTGGTAGTGACTTTCGTGTTGCGGCCAACACAGATACGGGTTTTTTTGATGTTCATTTTATCAGGCAACTAGCGATATATGCGCATAAGCCTATTGATGACAGAGGAGCACTGCCGGTATCCGAAGCAGAGCAGCGGCTTTTTTCGTGGCTGATGGCTTATCAAACGGTTCAGAAATCTGATATACCCAAGCTCACCGCAAGTGATTTTAAGTTTGTTAGTCGTAATAATGGCCGCGTAACGCATATTGAAAGTGACTATTTCAAAGGGCGTGCAGGTACATTTCATCAGGTTAAAACTTTGTCAATGAAAGAAGATATTGGCAAAGCTGTATTGCGATACATTCAAGATGCTAGCGGGGGTCTCAGTATTAAAGATAAGCCTTTGACGAGTGCTTTAAAAACGTCCGCTCTTGGCCCTTTGACCCGCGTCGGACGATTCGTTTCAATGTGTCATCTTCCCGCACTTCACAAAAAGCTCACCCAAAACTATCAAACCAATACCGCTACGTCAGTATTTCTCGATGCTATGAAAGCACTCGTCACGTATGGCGTGAAAGAAAAAGGCAAGACAGAGCAACAAAAAAGCAAGTGTGAAACACTTGTCAAAGAGTCGTTTTTTGGTTTATCCCAGATAAAAACCAGCGCCGTTTATGCGCAGAGTGATTTCTATGACCCCACCACCTTGATTAATTATAATTCTCATGCCGATGAGACGGAGAAAGAGAGCTATCGGACATTGCATAACCCTGACTGGGTAAACACCTGTGGACGGGTTACCCGCGCTGTCATGTCGGATATCGAGGTCAACGTGATGCGAGACAGTCAAACCGATAAAAGACTCTTTAGCAGTGAATTTACGCTAGCGATTGAGAGTGTTAAGCAGCGAGTCGATGATACCTTGCTTCGCATGAAAATTGTCACTCAAAAAGACCAGGGGCGAGTGGATGAATTGGGTTTTACGGATAAAAATCGTTTTGTAGAGGGCGACCTGCCCGATACGCTTTACCTGGAAGATTCACCAGAAACGGTGATGAAATTACGTCACTATCTTGAGGAGTTTGAAGAAAAGCACACGCTATTACTCTCTTGTGCTCCCGAATATTTGTTTAATAACGCTTTACCTACCGCTGAATGGATTGCAATGCTATTAGACGATAAAACAAAGTTCACAAAGCAAAATCGTGAAAAGGGCTTCGCATTACACGAAGAGTTCAAAAGCATTTTACCACCTCATTTTACCGCGCAGATAGCCTAAGGAAACGATATGTCAGCTATTTTTAAGGTCCAAACACCTGCCGAAAACACGGCTCTTTTTGACACGTTAATCGACAGGTTTAATCAGCTAAACACGCTGGATGGGGTTAATTTTACAGACGATGTATGGAAGATAAACGACACTGGGGAGCGGCACGTTATTACCCTGGACTTTTCACTGTTTGACAAAGCGCATGTTCGGTTTGCTGAGCATTTAGCCGTCAACTATAATGAGCAGGAAATGCAGCTTTCTCTTCCCGACATTGCCAAGGCTATCTGGTTAATGGCGGTGGAGGGCAAGACAGGTCATAAAGGCCCATATAACGGTGCGTATCACTTTATCGCGCTGCTGTTTTCCTTCTTAAAAGAGATTGATTCCGAGGTATTAACGCAAGCAGAGTGGGTTAACTTTTATGCATTTTGTTTAACACAAAACATTACACAAGAAGGCATTGTGAAACGACTATCTACCCCTGCCTATGAACCAAGATTTGGCTATCTGCCACTGCATCAATTGATTCAATGTGCTCAGCGTGTCGGCGTGGCTCTGTTTGCTGGCGCGGTGTCCCTTAAAAAATCCCAAGGCGCATTGAATGAGGCGTGCGTAAGCATAATCGGTAAAACACTGGCTGACTATAAAGCAGGGGGAAGCTTTAACTTTTTAGGCTTGGATATCGGTAAGCACTATGTCGACCATTGTCAAAATCTTTTTGATGCGCACAGTGCATTTATCACTGCCGTCAGGAAAACCGAAAAGTGGTGGTTATTAGAAGCACCAAGGAATACTGCATTAGAGCTAAATGGGAAAAGTGTGACGTTCACCCTAGGTGCTGTGTACTCCGGTGCGGCAATTGAAGACATCCCTCATATGAATCTAAATGTTGGCCGTGATAAGAGAAACCTGTCAGAGCGCCTTATTCACAAGCAGTTTCGCAAATACTACAAACAAGCCCAGCAACGTATCAATCCTTTTAAGATTGATGCGGTGGAGCGCATTGTTTCTGCTTGTGAATTGCCTGAACGGTATGACTCGCAAGAGTTTATACGGGCCCTGCTTTTTGTTAATGTTTTCGGCCCACATGGCAAGTCGAAAGATGCGATATATCAAGAATACAAGGCGACGCTTGAAAAAAGCGACACACAGCTCAACGTCTCATTGGCGGAGATTGAGGCGCATAGCCGTAAGGTGATAAGTGGTCTTGAAATTACATTGCCCACTGATAAAAATGGCATGCGACGCTTCTTCGAAGCGCAATGTCAGCATTTACCAATTTCTTTAGGGAGCTACCATAGCAATGGCATGCGTTACTTTGCCGCGATGAGCGCCATGATAGAGAATGCTGGCATAACGTGTTTTCTCGGATTGACCGGATGGAGAGTCAGTGAATATGGTTTTGCGTTGTCAAACATAGGCGTCGAGCTGAATCACGACCCACTCGATAATCAATATACCCCGTGGCGTTTTCACGCTCGCTGGAAGGTGCCTAAAACCAGTGGTGAGACACCCCTCGATAGGGAGATAACACTCAGTTGCTATGTCCTTACTGCTCAACTTGCTGATTTAAACTGTGCTGATGATAACAAGCCAGCGCTTTACAGGGTGTCATCAGACAAACAGCGTATAGATTCAGAGCTATTCATACAACATGCAGTGACCTCTTGCTGGTCGGACTTTGTGGTGCATTACTGCTTGTTCGCAGATATTGACCGATGGCAGGTGCTAAACTCGTCAGGTCAGTTAAGTGAAGATGAGTCAAAAGAGTTGGGTACGCTGGGATCCACTTATCGTTTTGCGTCATCACAAATGACAGAGTTAATCAGAATCAAAGATAAGCTTCGAAGTGAGCTCCCCAGAGTCGAGTTAGCTCTGAAACGGAGCAGTGGGCTGACCCTTGGAGATAAACTACGCGAATATCTTACAGGGGAAGCAACACCGGATGTGAGAGCATTGTTTGATGAGTTTTTGAGCGATGAGACAAAAGAATCCCTAGTTTCGGGTGAGGTTGAATTAGATAAAGCGGCTGTTCGCTTTGTGCGCGGTGAGTTTTTAGGGGATGCAGTTTACCCTTCCCCGCATGCTTTTCGTCACATGTGGGCAGAGGCCGTATTACGCCGATATCGTGGTGATGTGGGACGGTTTATACGGGCAAACTTCAAGCACTTGGATGAGCGGTTTTTTATGGCGTACTTGCGCGGTAAAGCGATGAAATCCATTGTCGTCGTGTCCAAGCGAGCGGTTGTGAATAGCATTGTGCAAGCGCAGCTCGACAGCCTAGGTGATGAGAATCGAGCCTATACCGGAGGTTTGGACAGGTTTTTAAGTAAAGCGTTGGCCATTACCAAAATAAAAAGCCATCAAGAATACGACGCACTGGTAAAAAATGTTAGCCAGCGCGTGGTAGATATAAAGCCCAATCCGGCGGTAGACTGCTATCTTCGGGAAGGAACGTACAAGACTGCAAAGTGCTCTATTGACGGTATTCCGCAGCGTCATAACGCCTCTCCAAAACTCTGCTTAGGGTGTATAAATGGGAATATCGCTGAAGGCAACTTCAATGGCATCGTTGTTTATACGCAGCAGGATGTTAAAGCATGCCGTAACCCTAAGCTGCCTTGGCTCATCAAGGAGCCACATATTCATATAGTAAATTCTGCTCTCAAGCGGGTCAAAGAGCTAAAAGCGAATAGCGGAAAGTCCCAATATGACCGCTTTATCAAGCACCTAGAAGAAACGTTAAAGATGGCCGAACAACACAGAGAGAGTGCAGCATGATTGAAGATGATAATTTCCGTGATTTTCTTGATCCTGATGATTTCGAAACCCCACAACCTGAAGAGAAAAGACCGCCGTGGGCAACGGATAAAAACAGTTCAGGGGCTGCCTATGATGCCATCCAAAAGCTATATACGAGTAAGCTGAGTTACATTCGTAATCACACAAAAAAAAGTGACTACAAAGTAAAGTCAAATTATCAAATATTCGCCAAAGATGTCTACGTAATGGCAGGAGCAACATCAACGATATTTGATAATAAAAGTTACACAAAGGGCTTAAAAGACGAATTGGACGCAAAAAATGAAGCGCTAGAGAAGGCTATGGAGCGCAGGTTAAATCAAAAGTTCACGTCCCATAAATCGAAAACCAAAGACATTTTAATTACAGAGTTGAAAGAGACCAAAGCGCGAAGCGAGGTAAATTTAGAAAAAACATCGGAAGAACTTTTTGAGATGACTATTGCTAGGATCCCAATGGACGTAAAGCGAAAGTTGAGGTTGATTTAACATGGCAAACGGGCAGCAAAAAGCACAACAAAACCTTGATGCGTTTCATGCGTGGGTGGCAACCCAGACGGATGATGACTACAAGCAGATTGCGTTTAGAGGGCAACTAAGTCGCACTGAGGTCGCTAAGGCCGTCGGCTTTGGTAAATCAGCCTTAACTCAAAACCCTGATATACGAGCACAACTCAAGAAGCTGGAAGATAGCTTGCGCGACAAAGGCGTGTTGCCACCACTGACCGACACCGCCAAAAAAGAAGCGGACAAACCGAAACAATACGACAATACAGCGAACCGTAAGGCCCTTGATTCCAGACGCCTATCATCGCTAGAGGCTGAAAACATTGAACTGAAAGCGAAAGTCAAAGAGCTTGAAAGCAAGCTTGAGCGATTTGGTGAACTTTCTGAAACCCTATCAGAAATGGGGTTCATGCCACGATGATTGGTGAAAATTCAATTAGCCAACAGGCTGTTGACCAATTACACGAAGAGCAGTTTCGCGTTACCAGCGTCCCCTACAAATCATCAAGTATGGTTATATTTAGTGGCACTCCGCTTAAGAAAGACTCCTACAGAGCGAACAGTGGTAAATACTATGTCACGATAAAGATTGAACCAGATTCACTGCCCGTAGAGCCTGCAATAGGTCAGTATTGGTCTATCAAGGGATACAAGCAGATAGTGAGTATGGATATCGGTGATTATGTGATGCAACAGCACACCTATGACTCACCTGACTATATCGAATGCAGTCTACCAGAAACCGGCGAGCAACTTATTCGATTCATTGCGAGGGAAGGTGCCTTTAAGGGAATTGGTGAAAGTAAAGCGAGAGCGCTCTGGGAGCTTCTAGGTAATGAATTTCACGCAACCTTGAGAAAAGACACCCCAAAGGCTAGAGAGCGCCTCAACGGTGTTCTGAGTGGGGATTCAATCAATGCATTGTTCGAAGGGTATGCTAAATACAAGAACCTTGCCTATTGCAACTGGATGTCTGAGCATAAGATCCCCGCGAGTGTTCAACAGCGTTTGTTGAAGTATCATTGTGAGAAATCCATAGATGCGATTAAAGAGAATCCATTTGTGTTAATTGGCTTTGGAATGTCGTTTGATGCCGTTGACAAACTAGTCGAATTAGAACAGTTTGCAATGCCTAAGTACGACGACAGAAGGCTCAGTGCGTCGTTAGAAGTGGCGATACGCAAAGAGATTGAGAAAGGCCATACCTTTACAACCCAAGTCAATTTGCGACCTTATCTCGTTAAGTTGCTTAAAGATAATGAGTTAGTCACTAAAGCGTTCATGGCAGGCCATGATAAAGCGCAGTTCTTGTTGGACTTTGAAGCAGGTACTTTTCACCCAACGGCCCAGTTGTTGATGGAAAATGTCGTTGCTAAACGGCTGAAATCACTTGCTACTCAAAACAATCTCTTTGACGAATGTGCAAATTCTGCATATTGCTCTGCGGTGGAAGAGTTGCCTTATGCACTCACAAAGCAGCAGGTTAAGGCTGTCATGACATGCCTGGACAATGCCGTAAGCTGCATTACAGGCGGTGCTGGCACAGGCAAGACGACCGTGCTTAGAACGGCATTGCGAGCCTATCATCTAATGGGATTTGAAATACATGCAGTCGCTTTAAGTGGCCGTGCTGCTATGCGCCTACATGAATCAATTGGCTTTACTACATTGACCATTGCCAAGTTACTGAGAAGTGAGCCTATAGACCTTACTGGTGACCAACAAAGGCACCTCCTAGTCATAGATGAAGCTAGTATGATAGATTTACCAACAATGTATCGATTGGTCAATCATGCTCATCCTTCGGTGAGAATTGTATTCACTGGCGACCCTGACCAACTTCCTCCTATTGGTTGCGGTAAAGTGCTCGCAGATGTCGTTGCATCCAAATCGATCGCAAATACAATGCTCGACATCGTGAAGCGACAAGAGGGCTCCACTGGTATTCCTGAATATTCAAAGTTAATCAATCAAGGAATGCTACCAGAGCAACTGACGACTGGTGCCATCCATTTCCACGAAACAGACAAGAGTGAGATAGCGCAAGTTTGTTGCGAACTCTATCAGCAATCACCTAATAACAGTCGGGTGATGGCGCCGACTAAAGCACTGGTAGCTGAAATAAACAGTCTCACGCAAAAGGCTATAAACCATGATGGTCGCCGGTTGGAATTTGAAATACACGGTGAGAGTTTCTTTCAAAACCTAAAACTTAATGACGCTATCTTGTTCACCCAAAACCATTATGACAAAGGTATTCAAAACGGGTCGCTTGGTGTCCTTACGAGTGTTGAGGCGTCTGGAGAGAGTTATGGTGAAGTGACTCTCGATTCTGGAGATAAGATTGAAATTACTCAAACAGTGCTGGATTGCATGGAGTTAGGATATGCAATCACCCTTCATAAAGCCCAAGGCTCGCAATTCCCAAGAATTGTAATCGCATTGCAGAAAGGTAAAATCGTTGATAGAGCTTGGCTGTATACCGCTATCACAAGGGCTGAAAGCGAACTACATATAGTTGGGAGTCAAAGTGATATGGAACGCATCACAAAAGCGCCTAGTAACTCTCATAAGCGCAATAGCTATTTAGCTGAGCTTTTACGCCGAGGGTAACAAAGCCGCAGGGATGCGGCGGCAACACACAACCCTTCTCACCTTAATTCACCTCTTTGATAAACTGAATATCCACAAATGCCACACGACTTGTTGGAACAAGTCGTCCACGGTCTTTCAGTTTACGAGTGAGCAAGAATTCAAGGAAGAATATTAACCGCCGATGGACTCGGCGAGTCAATGTGTATATCAATAACGTTTAAAACTATTGGCAGTAAAAAGCTACTTCAAAATTGATCGAATGCGACAATGTAAGAGTTTAGCAACTGCAGAGTCACAATAATATATTAGACTTTCGAGATGTAAAATACTCAACTTAGCAATGGTAATGGCAAGTTCACGGCATAATATAGTCATTCAACCTTAAATATTCATTGATTATAATGATTAAGGTTATGTGCTTGTTTCATACGAATTACACGGCAAGATTATTCGATGATTCCCGCTTTTCTTTCGATGGAACAAGTAACTTTACTCACAACGAATCCTCAGGGCGTGCTTTTAGAATAGCTGTCTATATTTGTTTCGAAGAGTAAAGGGTACATAGCAAACTTCACAGTTAGGAGATTTGTCATGAATGATATGAAGATTAAGTTTGCTGCTTATGTTGGATTAGATTGGGCAGATAAGAAACACGACGTATGTGTGCAGATTGGCGAGGCTGATGAGCGTAATTACTATGTGATTGAGCATTCCCCAGAAGCCATAGAGAAATGGATAGTGGACTTACATAAGCAAGTGAAAGGTAATGTGGCGGTCGTGCTCGAATTGAATAAAGGACCTATAGTCTATGCCTTGCAGAAGTATTCATTCGTTACTGTTTACCCCATTCACGGTTTAACACTAGCTCGCTATCGCCAAGCCATGTTTCCTAGCGGCGCTAAAGATGATCCGTCTGATGCAGAGCTAGCGTTGGATATGATGTTGCATTACCCAAAGAAAGTTAAACCGTTAAAGCCAAGCAGTGATGATACTCGCACGCTTAATTACTTAGTTGAGCAGCGCAGAACGCTAGTTGATGATAAGCGCCGTCATACCAATCGATTGATTAATGCATTAAAGCAATATTATCCGCAGCCTTTAGATTGGTTCTCGCATCGCGACACTGAGCTGTTCTGCGACTTTTTAATCAAATGTCCTAGTCTACAAGCGGTTAAAAAAGCTAGGTCAGTTACTATCGAAAAGTTCTTCAAATCCTATGGCGGTAACGCTGTTTCAAATACCGCCAAACGTATCGACGCTATCAACACCTCTCTGCCATTGACTGAAGATACGGCCGTTATCATGCCTTATCAAATGCTAGTGGTTGCCCTTTGCAAACAGGTAATGACGTTGGTTGAAAACGTTCGTTTATATGACAAAGCTATCCGTGAGTTGTTTCAGAAAATGCCCGATGCAACGTTGTTTGAATCATTGCCTGGCACAGGGCCATGCCTTGCTCCTAGGTTACTCGCTGCTATTGGTGAAGATAGAAGCCGATTTAACAGTGCGTTAGAAATTCAGAACTATGCCGGTCTCTCACCTGTGACAGACCGAAGTGGACAGTCGCATTGGGTTCATTGGCGATGGCAATGTGCTAAGTTCGTTAGACAGAGCTTTATTGAATGGGCGGAAAAAAGTGTGTATCAATCTTATTGGGCGGGACTTTACTATGCTAATCAGAAAGCAAAAGGTAAGTCTCACCAGCAATGTGTTAGAGCATTAGCATATAAATGGGTGCGTATTGTTTACAAGTGTTGGAAGAGTAAAACGCCTTATGATGAGTCCAAATATTTAAAAGCACTAGAGGCGAGAAATTCTCCTTTATTGGCAGCATCAAATACTTGTTGAATGACTCAGGGCGTGAAGCCGTCATGCGTCGTTCAAATTTGTACGGGAAGAATGTGCCATTTGAAGTCATTCCTAATTCTTTACGCAGTGCGGACAGAATTCAGCTTTTGTGCTATTGCGGCCATCTTTTTTTTGTATTTCCTACATGAATAATGCTAGAGTTTTTGAGTGCTTTCAACTTCACCTAGACCATGATAGATATCAAAACGCAAAATTTTATAAAAAAAGCTGATTTAGTACATGAGGGGAAATATGATTACTCACGGACTACTTATGTTAAGGCATCTATCAAGGTTAATATAGGCTGTCCTGTACATACAGAATTTTCGCAAACGCCTAATAATCACCTTAGAGGTAAAGGGTGCCCTGACTGTGGTAAAGAAGTTAGAAGATTAAAAACAACTAAAAATACAACTTGGTTTATACAAGAAGCAAAACGGATTCATGGTAACAAATATAATTACTCTAGAGCTGTATATAGACTTGGAAAAGAGAAAATTCATATAGAGTGTCCTTCTCATGGGTTCTTCGAGCAAACCCCCGATAAACACATCCAAGGCCAAGGCTGCCCTAAATGTGCAAGACTAAGCTCAGGTAGTTCTCAACTTTTAACATTGGAAGAGTTCATCTCAAGCTCAAATGCCATCCATAAAGGAAAGTTCGATTACAGTAAATGTCTTTACGTTAATAGTAAAACCGATGTCATTATTGGATGCCCCGTACATGGCGAGTTCAAACAAAAACCTAGCACACATCAACGCAGCGAAGGCTGCCCTGATTGTGGCAGAGATGCCGCCATAAAAAACAAAACAAAAACGTTAGTGTGGTTCCTCGATAAGTGTCAACAAGCTCACGGGGACTTCTACGACTACTCACTTGTCGATTACGAGCTAATCAAAACTAAAGTAACCATATTGTGTCGTTTGCATGGCGCATTCGAGCAAACCCCCGATAAACACATCCAAGGTCAAGGCTGCCCTAAATGTAAGCTCTTAAAAATCGCCGACCATAATAGAAAAGACACGGCGCACTTCATCAATAAGGCCGTTTTAGTTCATGGTTCGCTATACGATTACTCAAAAACTGAATATGTCAGTGCGAAAGAAAAAGTAATTATCATTTGCGATAAACATGGTGAGTTTTTACAAACGCCTGATGGACATATCTCGGGATCAGGCTGTCTCCAATGTTCAGGAAAGCATGGTATCACTACTGCCGAGTTCGTGGAAAAGGCGCAATTAGTCCATGGTAGTAAATATAACTATGGGGAAGCCCATTACATTGCTGCTAAGAATAAAGTTACAATAATCTGTCCTATCCACGGCTTCTTTGAGCAAATACCTGATAATCATCTAAATGGTGCTGAATGTAGTGAATGTGCTGTTATTAAAAAACACTTAATCTCTACTTTGCAGAATAACTTAGGTGAAGAGTCTATGTCGTGCTATTACATTAAATTCCAATCAAAGGAAGAGGTATTTTGGAAGGTTGGTGTCACTAAAAGAAATATCACCAAACGGTTCCGAGCAGATTATTTGGCGATTGATCAAACTGATATAATAGAAAGCCAAGAGGAAATCACAACATCGCACAAAGCACTTTTATTCGAGGTTTACTGGATGTTTAAAGGTATTTCGCACTCTGGGCGCTTCAACAAGTACCTTGAATTAACAGGCGGTGTAACCGAAACTTTCACTGTTGATATAAGTCATGGATTATCGTTGGCTGAGATGATTAAAGAGGCTTGGGAACAATGGGGAAGCTACTCTGCCGAGCAGCTAAAAAGGATGACTTTTAATGATTGGCACATAAGGCAAAAAATTAGGTCTTAGTTCTACTAATTAATATTTGCAACGTCTGCATATTAGTCTCTTATGTTTAGCGACAGATAAGTTGGGAATTTTAGGCATAGTGAGAATTTACACCTAGAAATATTTGTTGTATCAGTAGATTTAAGTATTGCAACAGTCTCCTCAACGGCATTTGCGGACAGTCGCAGAATAATATGGACGGGCTTTGGAAAGATAATTAACACGTTAGAGTCTTGAGAATCTTTTAACATCAACATAATCCTTTTAGCATAAAAAGCGGACATTGTTCAAAATATCTTTCTCAATAATCTATATTCAATACGACTGAAAAAAACGTTTAGGCCTGCTAATTATTGTGTTCAAGACGGTTTTGCACGCTGTTGTTACTATGCAGGCAAAGTAATCGCAGAAAAAGTGGTGGCAATTATTATTAAAAAGTTGATAAGGTATTAAAAAGTAATAAAGTATGAAGAGTTTATTAAATGGCAGTATCCCGTTGTTACTATGAAGTCTTCATAATAAGCGTCAACTAGCCAGGAAATTTGTGTCTAAGATAGATTACTTACTATATAAAAAGAACATTAGTTTTTTTCTAAATAAGCCACTGAAAATAAGTGCTGCAACTAATTCGCTTAAAATTCAGCGGAATCAAAACTCTGGCCGAGACAATCCATATATTTGGATCGACCCTAGCTGGGAGGTTTTTAAAAATAGTTATAGTCTTTTTTCCAGCTTCAGTTATCCAAATTATATGAGTCCTCTTTACATTCAGAAACACAGGCAATGGTGCAAAACCAAACGACAGATAGAGGGTAAGATGCTACTTTCAGTCAAGTTGAACAAGTTAAACGAAACTGTCTTTCAACTATCTGGTGGCTACCAATTACGTTGTTATGGTTATGATTTGAAATTAACTGATGACGATTATGATTCGTGGTACGCCACCGCAAGTTAATAAGCCAATGAGGTCGGACGTTTGCAAAAAGCGCGCTAGCCGCCTATTGGAGTGTTATGCATTTTTAGGTAGTTTGATGAAAATATTTAGGCTTTTATTATCAGTAGTAATCATCTTTCAAATTTCAGGATGTAGTGATCGTATAGATGAAGCAGATTGTTGGGCACTCTTAGATAACGTTAAATCTAACCGTGAAGCGGGTAATATCGATTTAGCGTTTAAAGAAATTGCCGAAATTTCCAATTGTCTTGCATCTATAAATGTTCCAAAGGGGATGCGATATTATTACCATCTTGGCTGGCTTCACTATGAAGACAATGAATTTGAAAAGGCAATCGAAGCATATAATTTGGGATTACAAGATCAGCCGGATTACGCCTTTGCGTTTTGGAAAAGAGGTCAGGCTCATGAAGCGTTAGGTAATATCGAAAAATCTATAGAAGATTACAAAAGTGCAGTACGAGTTGGGCAAGAGACATTGCCAAATTTCGAACAAATCCTTATTGATTACCCAGATGTCAAAGCTAATCTGGAAAAGTATATTGAGTAGAACAATGCCAAACAAATCACTACAGTCAGACACCAAGCATTACGCAGTTTTGCGTTTCTCGCTTAATTCCGATAATAACACAACATCGCTCCACAATCGGCACTGCTGAGTGAAGCGTTAACCATGCCGAAGGTTTCGATGGAATTATTCGAGATAGTTGATTCACTCGAAGAATTAAAAAGCGTGAGCTCGTATAGTTTGAGTGAGCTCCCTAATCACCTCGCCGCAATTGAATTAGAATTTCAAACATTTACTTGTTGTATTTGCATTGTTAAGAAGACAGATGAAATTCTATTGGTTGAGGGCTCATTAACGGATGATTTAATGAATACGGCGATATCGTCGGTGTTTAATGAGTGTATAGGTGCTAGGTTAGCTTGGGCATGGAAAATAACTAACAATCAAGGATATTCCGATGCTCTGAGATTTGAATTTAATAATGGTCGGATTATCGAATTAGTTGTCATTGCATCTTCGATAAGGCAATACTTGGTGAAAGAGTTTTAATGAAATGCTTTGGCGTAAGCTCGTTCTTTCAAGAGTGGCTTTCATCTGTTTATAAAGAGTTATTTTCGGATGCGCGAGCATTTGCTGTTTGATCTTTGCTAGGAAAGTTCAGTTGTTGAATCGGAAATAATTGAGTAATGTTTTTATATCAAACATAGTCAGGGAGTGACACATTGTTAATTCAAATCAATTTTCAGCATTGCGCCAACATGTCAGTGGCTAACGCATCAGTTCACTCCCTTCGGTCGCTGAGACAAGTTTATGCAGAGTGTTGTGTGTAAATTGAGAGTATCGCATGGATATATTTGAACTCATTCACGGCATGGCAAGAACAGATGTAAATCTGATTAGAAGTGCTAACGAACTAGATAAGGCAATTGATCATATCGTTTGTCTTATCCAAGATGCATGTACACTATATTTCGCCGGTGGTTATGCCAGTTCGGCATTTTTAAGTATCACGGCCTGTGAGGAAGTAGCAAAGGCTCATATCGGCTCATTTACAGATGGAAAGCACGCTAAGAACGAAGGTCGTAATGTTTTTCGCGATCATAAAACCAAACATGCTATGGCCGCCATGCCGACCGTACCAATGGGCCAGCGACTAGAAGACGCTCTGGGCAAGGATGAGTTACAGCGAATTATGAACATGGCTCAGAACGCTGGCTTTGTTCAAGCTAGGGAAAACGCCCTATATTTTCAAAGAGAGAAAGGTAGGCTGGTTATACCTGCTGAGAAAATAGATCAGGAGTTGGCTCGTTCTTTGGCCCTCTTCGCGATAGAGGTTTTCGATGATGCTTTAGTGGGCATGACCAACCATTCGTATGAAATGGACGACATTACTGATGCTCTATTTGAACAAATTAAAAACACATAACAAGGCCAGCCAGAGGGAATTAAGCTTTCGTGATTATGTTTATTAAAGCCTTTTTGGGGCTATTACTAACGTTGATAATAATAATTAGTCTTGGTGTGGGAGGTGCTTATTATTACGTTTGGCCAACATTTTTTGATGATAGAGAATTGGATATGCCTGCTATAACAAAGCAGGCATTGATTAGTCAGTTGGAAAAAAGAAAGTTCGACCCATCGCCAACGGATTTTTATTTCGGTGCTCCAACAGAAAACATCAGAAATGAGGCCGAGGAAAGGGTCAATAGAGCACTTAAGGCGATAATTAAAGTTGCGGAAACCAAACCAAAAAAGTCAGCTGTCCTTTTCGCTATGAAAGTGTCTCTGAAAAGTTTTGATGATTTCGATTCGGAAGAAAAAGACATGGTATTAATATACTTTAGTGAAACGCTTGAGATTATGAATATAGATAGCTCTAATGAGTTGTTCAACGTATGGCGATATGGATTTCCTTATGGTTGGGTTTTATAAAATGCATAAAAAGACAATAAAGATCGTCGTTCGCGGAGAGCGCGTTCCCGCCGCTTTTTGATGTGAGATATGGTACACGGAGGTTTGATGCACAAACTAAATGTTATCGAAACATTACAAATTATTGCCTCCCCAGAGCGTCAATTTGAATACGAAAAAAATGTGCCTATTGCTCAAGTTCCTGCTGAGTTGTTTTGTATGTGGTTTGACGATTTTTATCATCCAAATTCCGTTGATTTTGTAGCTTCATTTAACGCTGCTGAGTTAAATGATTTGTCCACTTTCAATGTTCGATTCGAACAACTTGGTGAAAGTGTACTAATAAACAATGGCGTAGCTGGCTTGCAAAGTGATGTAAATTGGCTTGAAATTCAATCGAATGCAGGTAAATTATTAACAAAGTATGGGTGGTAAGTACCATATAACAAGCAAATCAATCTACCTCTAGTCGCTGCAATTGCCTCGGCAGTTTATTTGGACGTTTAATACTTATGAAAACATTCCTGCTAAATAGTGATGAAGGGCAGCTCACTGGATTCGAAGTTTCGAATTCGTTCCTATCGTCGAGCGGCATCGTAAAGTACGTTCGTCGAATAAACGGATGTGAGGTTATTGGGACGC
Organism: Glaciecola sp.; assembly: GCA_965660625.1. Taxonomy (GTDB): domain Bacteria; phylum Pseudomonadota; class Gammaproteobacteria; order Enterobacterales; family Alteromonadaceae; genus Glaciecola. The sequence continues at coordinate 51,164 of CBFIAR010000021.1, forward strand.
GCCGGTTGTTCTCAGCTGATGAGATTCACGTTCGCTTTTTATTTGCTGGAAAACGTTTTGTCGTCTGGGAACCTTTTGGAGATAATAGCCGTTTGTGGGTTGGGCCCGAAAATGGAGAGGTAGTTCCGCCAGAGACTATTGAGGCTTTAAGGGTGAAATTTGAGAGCACAAGCAGGATGGGCTTTCATATTAAGCCGGAACGCATCTAACAATGCCATTAAATTCGCTCCCAGCAGTCGCGGGATACTTGTTCCTCGCGCTGTTTATGGCGGGTGTTAAACGACTATCGAATAGAGTGGTAATATGCTCAAAGGTTTTTTAATTCTAACTCTGTGGATAGTGTTTGGGTTCTCAATTGATTATTTAATAGCAACACTTAATTATATTCCAAACACTAGCATGAGTATTGGAGTGACATTTTTAACTTTAGGGGTTTATGCTTCATTAGTACATTGCATATTCCTGAAAGTTAAACGAAAGGAATCGAGCTATAATCTTTTTGCCTTTCCAAGCTTTGTGACTTTACTAGTAAGTTGGCAGCTTATCGCTTTTTACCATTCAGAATACACTTGTACTATTTCTGAATCGAAGTCTTTGGAGTCAGCGTTATCTTTCTTAAAAAAAATTGAATATGACCCGCAATTTATGAGCAAAAAGCCATACAAACTTGATTGGTGTGAACTAGGTTTTGAGTATAAAAGCCCTAAACATTATAGACTGATTATTGTAAGTGCTGATGGCATCGTAAGGCTAAATAAGTAAAGTCGTATAACAAGTGCCTCAATGCTCGCTCGGACAATTAAAATGGGCTACTGTCGCTGCGCTCAATATTTTAGCCCATATTAATTGCCACTTAGGCGATCCGTATTGAATGTCAGCTATCGAGAAAAGGTAGTTTCATTATCAACTTCTAAATAATCGTAAATTTCTTCATATACCATCGCAACGTGAGCCACTTTTTAGCCCCAATGATACCAAATACAACCAAACCGCTAAGTCTCCTAACTGCCCAAAGCCGTCTATCACTCATTGGATTTTTAAGATTAAAAAGCTACCTTTGTTTGAGTAAAAAGTTGAACCTGCTATGATCAATTTAAGATCGGAACAGCCAGTTTAGAAACCTATTTTCCAACCAATGTTAGATTTATCGATACAAACCAGAAAAGGCACTTTCCAACCTCAGAATGCAAATAGCCAGAAAAAGATACCAACACAACCATCGTGACAGAGCTGAGAAAGCAGTTGGAAGACGAGTCTAAAGCTAGAGCTGAATTGGCTAAGTCAAACGAGTCCTTGCGAACTGAGGTTGCCACTGTGCACCTTAAGCTGGAAGGTAATCAACAGTACGTAGATGAGGTCAAAGCGCAAAGTAAAACCCTCATCGATGACAACAAAGCCCTGAATGCGAGGATTGGAGAGCTAGTCAAATCAAACGCTAGTCAGGAATCCATGATAATAGGTAATGACAAGCTGATTGCTAATCTTGAGAACGCACTTAAAGAGGGTCAGCGCTTAACGGCTAATGTAGAAACAGAAAACGCATCGATCAAGAATCAACTGCAGAAGTTAATGGTTGAATTGGGAGATGATAAAAAGACAAATAAGGAATATGTGGCACAGCTTGAAAGAGCTAATGCCACTATAAGGGAGTTAAAGACAACGGTGGCTGAGCAATCAGCGGTAATTGCTAAGCTAACGAGCTAGCAGTTTAATGAATTAGATACTAACTAACTGATGTTGTTTTTCCTAAACAAGTCAAATCTCGACTTCCAACCTTGGTATCCAAAAAAGAAGGCGTGGCGATTGGCGTCTTCGCTTTTAAATGCTGCTGAAATAACTCCAATCTAACTGGCAAAAGTGCGTCTAACTCACTAAGCGATATGTCGTATGCACCAGACTCAAGTTTTTCTTTGGTGGCACTATCATCATTGGGTATTAGCCATGTTTTGTATGTGTTCGAGAGAGTGAAATACACGAAACGATAGAAGTAGTCAGGTGTGGTCTGATTAAAGGTATCCAAAAACCAATTTTTTGATGTTGTGGCTGGATCGTCAAGCGTCCCCGCCACCACGACTAAAGGTTCTTGGTCTCGAAAGCATTCCACTATCATTTCGGTGTGATACCACGACCCTCCCTTGCGGTTCATCTTTGCGGATTGAGGCGCCAAGTTTGAAAACTGGTTTGCAAGCTTCGATTTTGCAGCACTGTCATCCATGTGATTTGACATGCCTAAATGACCGACATCGTAATTTTCTTCGATTCCAAGACTCTTTAGGACAGACTGATAAGTTTTAAATCGGTGCTCCGTATTAGGATGGCACTCAGGCTTTTTAGCTAACAGCACTGGATCGTCAATATAACTCGGGTAGCGCTTCGCATTGGCCTTATCCTCAGAGACTACATAGACGACTGCTAATGGTAATCTGGTAGTGCAATCCATAATACTGAAATAAGCTTCGTTCTGAACTGTGGCAAAGTCTTCAGCTAATACACTAAGAGGATAAGTGATAATAATACAGAGAAGTACAAAAGCCCGGTTGATAAATAGTTGAGTTATCTGATTAGCAATGTGCATATGGTAGTTTACCTTGGATTAATTAACGCTATTATCGTTGACGATGGCGTTATTATAAACGGCAGAGAGCATTTATTAGTGACCTCTGAGACTATTTAATCGTTCAAACGCTTTAACAGCCCATTCGATGTGTTTAAGCGAGACAGTGTTATTCTTAATCAAATGGTCAGGAATGACATGCTGCTTGTTACCAGCTCTCGATAAATCACCAGTTCCACGTATCTCAAGGTAGCGCTCGGTTATTTCAAATAGTAGTGACTTAACGCCTAAATGAGATAATCGAATTAGATTAACTGAGCTTTTGGCTTTAGTCATGCGACGAGTGCCTGTTGTCTGGGGGTCTTACTAACTAAGTGACGAATAATTTCTCGACAGTAATTGCTATATTTACCGCGAGGAACAGAATGGGCTTGTTCGAGGATCATGCCGTTTTTATCGAGCAATGCCCAACATAGCGATTTGCCTGTAGGCAATCTAAAACGATGAAGATAAATGCGATCGCAAGGAGCGTATGATTGGTTTACATACTCTTTTATTGTTTGCGATATAAAATACGGTAGAGGGAGTAATTCTTTTTCTTTTAATGCTGAAACTATTTCTTGGTGAGACATAGCGATTTTTATTTCGCAACAAGACTGTATGGGGCTTTTATGCGCTACTGTAGATAGTGGATAACGTGCAATAGCTGCATCGAGTAAACCTAAACCTGTGATTGTCATAGCAAATCCCTCAGTGGTCGTGAGTAGCCCCTAATCGGGGCTATTAATGTGAAAGTGGCATGTTGAGTGACACCCTCTGGTACAAGTCACATTGGGAAATCTTCATGTTCATTAAAAGTAGGTTCTGCAAAGCCGTTACGATTTTGAGAAGCCATTGGAGGGGTTTGATAACCATTTGAGGATTTATTGTTAGGTTGTTGATAACCGCCATTACCGCGTTGTTGCTGCGGCGCATTTTGTGGTTGAGCAGGTTTCTGAGATTGACTCTGATTAGCATCCTGTTGGCGACCACCTAGCATTTGCATCTCCTCAGCTACTACTTCCGTTGTATATCTGTCTTGCCCCTGTTGATCCTGCCACTTGCGCGTTTTTAATTTGCCTTCTAAATAGACCTGCGACCCTTTTTTAAGGTATTGACCTGTGATCTCTGCAAGTTTTCTGTACATAACCACCCGATGCCATTCAGTGCGCTCTTGAAGTTGACCTTGTTGATCTTTCCAAGACTCGCTTGTGGCAACAGTGATGTTGGCGACAGAATCACCATTTGGCATAACGCGAATTTCAGGATCGTTTCCTAAATTCCCGATAATTTGTACTTTGTTAAGACCTTTGTTCATGTGAAGCTCCTAGTGCTTTCGTTTGATTTGAGTCTCTATAATGACAGCCTTATGCGTTGGCGCTACAAATCAGAGAGGGGTGTTTTACAGTGCCTAAACAGAAATCCATGTGGGAAAACAAAATAGTTTTGGGTGTTTTTAGGTCGTAAAGCGTGGAAAATCTGCAAAGATGCGATGTTTTTAGATAAGTGGCGGAAAATGGGGTGCATGCGATAGTGCTTACCATACGTTAAATCTGCGTGAGCTAACATGAACATTAACACTATGATGAAATCCAAAAAAGATAAGATGGCTGAGGCTGTATTCAAGGCAATGGATAACAACCCAGAAGGGCAATTGGCACTAAAATATATCATGGACGGTATGCCAGTAACGTTTGTCACTGGGAAGGCTGGCACAGGTAAGAGTTACTGGATCCAGCAAGCGATGAAGCTGACGGACAAGGAAACAGTACTGCTCGCTCCAACCGGAATATCAGCGCTCAATATCCTCGGACAAACGATCCACTCTTTTTTTAGGTTCGGTATAGGCATGCACGATACCGATGCAATTACCAAGAAGGACTGCCCTAACCTACCCCTGTTTAAATCGCTTGAGCGGATTATCCTTGATGAAATTAGCATGGTACGCGCAGACCTACTCGATCGGATGGATATGGCGTTGCGAAAGTGGCGCGATAATGACATCGCTTTTGGTGGTGTTCAAATCGTTTTGGTTGGAGATTGTTTGCAATTGCCGCCTGTAATTACGCGGGATGAAAAAGCGGTTTTTTTTAATCTTTATCCATCGCCTTGGTTCTTTGATGCCTTTTGTATGCATCGTATTGATATCAGTGTTGTCGTTCTAAATAAGACATTCAGACAATCCGATCCAGTGTTTATCGAGTGTCTAGATAGAATTCGTGAGAACAATAACCACAGAGATTCAGTCGCGCTATTAAATAGAACCTGCTTTAGAGATATTGACCAAGACTTTGATGCTGCATTGATGTTGTGTGCAAACAACCGACAAGCAGACCAACACAATCTTAGATGCTTAGAAGCTATCAACAGTGAAGAGAAAGTCTATGAAGGTAAAGTCAAAGGTGGCATTAAGGCCCACAGTAAATTACCCGCCCCTTATTTGCTGAAGCTCAAAGTAGGCGCACAGGTAATGGTGGTTAAAAACATCGGAAATGCGGTCAACGGCACATTGGGGATCGTCAAAAAACTCGAAGATAGTAAAATCACCATCACGACCATTGATACTCATGAGGAAATTGTGCTAGAGCGAGAAACATGGGAGAAGAAAGTATTTAAAGCTGAAAATGGGGCTATCACATCAAAAGTGGACGGCAAATTTGAACAGTTCGCACTATCGCTTTCTTGGGCATGTACAATTCATAAAAGTCAGGGGTTAACACTTGAATCGGTTGAGATTAATCTTGGCAGTAAAGCCTTTGTGCCAGGACAGGGCTATGTAGCTTTATCGCGCTGCAAGTCGATTCAAGGTATCAAGTTAACAAAACCACTAAGTATGGCGGATGTTCGCGCGGATAAGTCAATTCTTGATTTTTACACATTGCTTAATGAGAATTTGATGCAGGAGAAAAGCGCCTAGTGTTAAACACCAATTAGCGCGAGAGGAACTTCGTTGAATGCTTCGTCAAAATCGTTGAGTTCTTCTTGCCAGCTTTCATGAACATTTGAATACAGTGAGGAAGGATCATATTTAAAATGATTGGGGCTGTGACCACAGGGATGCAGATACAAGGTATCGTCTACAGCCCATAACCCAAAATGTTCAGTATGCGCATATTCAGAAAGCACCCTATCAACATGCCCTCTATTGCCATAGGTTCTAGATAAATGGGCCCTAAGACCTTTTATAACCGGAACAGAGCTGATACGACAAAGTGTGATGAAGCCACCATACTTCCATTCAGCGTCTTTTCGTTGTTCATCAGTAATATAGTTCAATAATGAATAAACCGGTAATTGCTCAAGCATTCCCATAGATAGCTTTTTATCATCAATTCTAACGGCAACAACTGTCACTGGCACACGGTTAATCTCAACGCCCATTTATAATCCTTTAATTGCTCAGTAGAGGGTTAAGGCTCTATTCTATATGTTATCTGTTATTTGTTTAGACTCTAATTCTTCAATTTTTTCCGTCAAGATAAGCAGCTCCTTATTCATGGATTCTAGACCTTCGAAATGCGATGTTTGTTTTTCTTCAATGTCTTTAAATCGTTTTATGAAACCTGCATTAGAAGAAGTTATTTGTGAGAATAGAAACTATCGGTTATTGATATATCTGCTGGATAAGTATCACTTCAATCTCTGAACGAATATGAATTCATTTATACCGTCAACTTTCATTTTGCACCGTCCATTTGATAAAAAAATCAAAACCTCTGGCATAAAAGCGTATTTATACTTGTAAGCATAGGAAGATTGCTGCCAAATTTGTCCATTCATCAAATTGAATATTGTCTCTCCTTCCCAGCCGCTAAATTCTCCGCTAATTTTACTTTCAATAGCATTTGAACAATGAGCTGCTTGTTGTAACATACGGTCTGCGAGTCTCTGCTCATTTTCAATCTCCTTTTCGACTTCAGCTGAAGTCATTGCAACACAAGAATCAATCGATTTTTTAAAACCTTTCTGGCATTCCCAATCATTGCCTAAATAACTCAGGTTCGCATTTTTGGGAATGTTGACTCGATGGCACGCATCACCAGATTTGTAGAAACCTTTTTGACATTCCCAGTCGTTGCCTAAATAATTCAGCTTCGCATTTTCGGGAATGTTGACTGGACGGCACGCATCGCGGGACTTATAGAAACCTTTTTGACATTCCCAATCATTGCCTAAATAATTCAGTTTCGCATTTTCGGGAATGTTGACTGGACGGCACGCATCGCGGGTCTTATAGAAACCTTTGTGACACTCCCAGTCATTGCCTAAATAATTCAGCTTCGCATTTTCGGGAATGTTGACTAGTTGACACGCATCGCCAGATTTGTAGAAACCTTTCAGGCATTCCCAATCATTGCCCGAGCGGTTTAGCTTCGCATTTTCGGGAATTTCCGCTGCACATAGAGAAAACCGGTGTTTGTCAAACTAGATGTCGCCTCATTCGTTAAATAACTACTTCATTTATATCTGGATTTAGCAGGACATTTCCTGCGGGCTGCCAGTTTCTTGAATTTCCTGACCATCTATTTGGGTTTTCTTTTTGCTTATTGAGATAAAGCGTCTGTCTTTTTTCTAATATTCCAATGTCCTCACCAGTGTGACGCTGATGCGGTGTAACGAATTTTATGCCACTGTGGCGATGCTCATAGTTGTACCAATTGACGAATCGTAATGTCCAAGACCTCGCATGAGCAATATTAGTAAAGCCTTCTGATGGCCATCGAGGGTTATATTTCACCGTTCTGAACAATGATTCAGAAAAGGGATTGTCATTACTAACGCTCGGCCTACTGCGTGAGCCTGCTATGCCTAAATCGCACATTTTTGCCTGCATTGTCATGCTTTTCATTGGTGCGCCATTATCTGAATGTAGAACGAGCGAGTCTCTGTCGCATT
>CBFIAR010000022.1:0-53704 GCA_965660625.1 Glaciecola sp.
TTTTGCATTGTATGGACTCCTTTGGTTTAGACGACTACCACGCTAACTAATTAGATTGGTGGAGTCCATACATCGCTATCGCAGTAAATCAGTGTTAGCCGCAAAACTTTACGACCTTCTCTTGTTCGCTCTAAGTCGTCGCAGTGTAAAAAATCCTGACAGTCGCCTAACTGCCCAAAGCGCCAATTCAGATGAATGTTGGCGAAGGTCTGCTATTTGTAGGTTATGTGACAGTCGCGGATGGCTGTTGAAGATTCATTAATTGTTTCTAACTTAGTTTTGACTACAGCCCTTTCTTTATAAATATAATTACTTCAACAAAGACTCACGACCAACAAACTCCCCGCATTCTCACGTAACTAATTGATATAATTAAAAAACAAATATGACGCGGGACGATTTATACGTATCTGCACGATTTCAACTTATTGATAAACAAAGAAAATAAAAAAGGATCTGTATAAAACAGATCCTTAATTTCGTATCAGCCCACTAATTAAGCTCGTTTTTAATAAACGTAAATACTACTTACCTTGGACCAAATCCACCAGGACCACCCGGCGGCATCATGCCCCCCATCCCGCGCATCATTTTCTTCATGCCGCCACCCGACATTTTTTTCATCATCTTTTGCATTTGCATAAACTGCTTAAGTAGCTTATTGACGTCTTGAATTTGGGTACCCGAGCCAGCAGCTATGCGGCGTTTTCGAGAACCTTTAATCACATCCGGGCGCTGACGTTCGCCAGGAGTCATTGAATTGATAATAGCTTCCATTTGATTAAACTGTTTGTCGTTCGCTTGGTCTTTAATTTTAGCGGTCATGTTACCCATGCCCGGCATCTTATCCATGAGCGACATCATTCCGCCCATATTTTTCATCTGCTCTAACTGCTCTTTGAAGTCTTGTAGATCAAAGCCTTTACCCTTCTTCATTTTCTGAGCGAGTTGTTGTGCTTTGTCCTTATCAACTTTACGCTCAACTTCTTCGATCAAGCTTAGTACATCGCCCATGCCCAAAATACGACTGGCGATTCGCTGAGGATGGAAAGGTTCTAAGGCATCTAGCTTTTCACCCATACCCAAGAACTTAATCGGCTTGCCGGTAATGTGTTTAACCGATAGTGCGGCACCGCCACGAGCATCACCGTCAGCCTTAGTCAAGATCACGCCGGTTAGTGGTAGCGCTTCGTTAAATGCTTTCGCCGTATTTGCTGCATCTTGACCTGTCATAGCGTCAACAACGAAAAGGGTCTCAACAGGCTTAACGGCCTTATGTAGCTCCTGAATCTCTTGCATCATTTCAGCATCAATAGCGAGTCGACCGGCCGTATCAACGATCAACACATCAATGAATTTCAGCTTGGCCTGAGTAATCGCACCTTCAACAATATCAATCGGTCTTTGTAATGCTGATGAAGGGAAAAACTCAACATCAACTTCTTCAGCCAAAGTTTGAAGCTGTTTAATAGCTGCGGGCCTGTATACGTCGGCACTCACTACCATCACTTTTTTCTTTTCACGCTCTTTCAAGTATTTTGAAAGTTTACCTACAGAGGTAGTTTTTCCAGCGCCCTGTAAACCAGCCATCATAATGACTGCTGGCGGAGTTGCAGCAAGGTTCAATCCTTCGTTCTCAGATCCCATTATTGTTTCAAGTTCACCTTGAACAATTTTAATCAACATTTGGCCTGGGTTTAGACTTTTAGACACCTCAATACCCACTGAGCGCTCTTTGACACGCGCCACAAAGTCTTTAATGACTGGTAATGCTACATCTGCTTCGAGGAGTGCCATGCGCACTTCACGCAAGGTTTCTTTTATATTGTCTTCGGTTATTCTGCCTTTGCCACTGATGTTCTTGAGGGTTTGGCCTAATCTGTCTGATAAATTTTGAAACATATAAATAATTTGATTTCGCTATGATTACCCTAGAGTATACAATACTTATGTTGCGCATATCGATACCGTTTTGCTATAAAGTCATCGTGAAGTTAATAAAGGTTAAATGATGGATTATACTTTTGCTGTGTACGTACCTACCTTATGTTTATATTTATGGGCAGGTGTCGCTTTGACTAAAGCTTTTTTTTCGCCTCACAACCAAGTGAGTAAACTGCCTCATTATTTGTTATATGCAGCAAGTTTGGGTCATCTGATGATTATCATACTGACTAACATCAATAATCAATCTGAACAATTAAGTATGACCCAAGTAACGGTGTTGCTTGCATGGCTAGTTACGGTCACAATGCTAGTGACAAATGCATACATCAAAAACTTAGTATTTTTGCCCGTCGTGAGTTTATTTTCGGGCTTATTTATTACGCTGCAAATGTTTTTGCCGCAAACTGCGGGTATCCATGTCAACATGAGCTTTGGGTTAATTACTCATGTTATTTTAAGTTTATTTGCGTTTGGTGTGCTGAGTATCAGTTTTCTTTACGCCCTGCAACTTTCCTACATTAATTATCAGTTGAAGCAAAAACAAATATCATTGGCAAATAATCAACTTCCTCCGTTACTTTCGGTGGAACACATTTTAACTAAATTAATGGTAGTTGGTACTATATTACTGGCTATTGCGCTAACGTCAGGCTTTATCTTTGTGCCGAATATGTTTGCTGATGGCTATGCCCATAAAACAGTGCTGTCCAGTTCTGCCTTCCTTGTTTACTTACTTGCTTTGTTACTGCATCACTTCTTTGGATTAAAAGCCCGGATTTTAGTTACGTTTAATTTGGTGGGCGTATCCCTATTGACACTGGCCTATTTTGGTAGTCGATTTGTTAGAGAGATTATCTTATAATTCACGCCTCGCTGCACAACCTGCTCCCTATATATCCTGATGCTTAAGTTGCGCAGCTCTTTTTTAATACTAGATACTCGCTTTTGAATAGTGGATACTAGCGGGTACAAAAATAATAACTAAAACACGTACTAAATCGTTTTTATTTATTGGCAAAATCACAACGAGGAAACTCTTAGTTGGACGCTATTTCCACCGAAACACTTTTTACTGTTCTTGCTGTATTGATTGTCGTTTCAGCCTACTTTTCAAGTTCCGAAACAGGCATGATGACGATTAATCGATACAAGCTAAAGCATTTGGCAAACGAAGGCGATCCCAGAGCGCTGCGCGTTCAAAAATTAATTGATCGACCTGATAAGTTAATAGGGCTTATTTTAATTGGTAATAATTTAGCCAATATTGCAGCTTCGCTTATCGCCGGTATTATTGCTTCTCGATACTTTGGTGAATTTTACGGTACGATAGTAACCACATTCGGTTTGACCCTGGTAATGCTTGTATTTGCTGAAGTAACACCAAAAACATTAGCGGCAATGTATCCAGAAAAGATTGCATATCCAAGCTCTCTCCTTCTTTTACCTTTGTTATTCCTATTTACCCCATTTGTAAAATTAGTGAACGGCTTCACTAATATAATCCTCATGATTTTAAGGATAAACCCAAATGGCGACAACGGCGATTCCTTGAGTCGAGAGGAATTACGCACGGTTGTTTATGAAGCTGGAAATTTAATCCCTAAAAAACACCAAGACATGTTGGTGAGTATTCTAGATCTAGAAAAAGTCACTGCGGAAGACATTATGGTTGCCCGCAGTGATATATATGCCATTGACATCAACGATGATTGGAAAGATATCCAAAAGCAGCTTACTCATTCGCAGCACACGCGTGTTTTACTATACCGTGACAGTATCGATGACGCTGTCGGTTTCATCCACGTTCGCGATGCGCTTAGACTGCTATCAAAAAATCAATTTACCAAAGCAACCATACTGCGCGCGGTTAAAGAAATTTATTACACCCCGGACTCCACATCACTGCATACCTTAATGTATAAATTTCAAGCGGTAAGAGAGCGCATTGGTTTAGTGGTAGATGAATATGGTGACATTCAAGGCTTAGTTACCCTAGAAGATATACTGGAAGAAATAATAGGCGATTTTACCACGTCAATGCTGCCTGACTATAGCAAGGAAGCAATAGAGCAGCCTGATGGCAGTTACTTGGTGGACGGTAGTGCCAACATTAGAGAATTAAATAAAGAAATGGATTGGTTTTTCCCAACAGAAGGTCCAAAAACACTAAATGGCTTGATATTAGAATATTTAGAAGAGATACCAGAAAATAACATCAGTTTACGACTCGCTGGGTATCCTGTGGAGATTGTAGATATAAGCGGTAACATGATCAAAACTGTTAGAATTTTACCACTCTATTATAAGTCGCTTGCTGATGCAGAAGCAGCATTGAACAATAAATAATGTGAGTCACTTATCGGTATTCACTTATCTTCTTGAGTTTAGTTGAATGACGTTCGGGCATTTTTCAACTCGCTTGTCGCGAGCACGCTGTTTAATGGATTCGACTTTTTCATTCAACGTAGTCAACTTTTCTAAAATATCTTGAAGCTCTTCATCATCGTTAATATCCGCGTCTTGAACATGTTTTTCAAGCGTTTGATACAACGTTAATAGGAGTGATTTTTTTGACATATGAACAGTTCAAGAGCTTCGTTTAATGAGTATAAAGTATGTATCGGTAATATTGGGAAATACTAAATATATGATCGAAAAGAACCTAACAAAAAATCACCCTGCTGATGGAAACAATCTGAATACACATTTTAATAGCCACCAGTGCGGATATGCGAAGCACACTCGACTAACTTAGGTAAGACTTTGATAAAAGGCCAACTGACTTCCCGCAGACAGCACTGGATCATACTCAATCATGAGTACATCAGCAGTGTCGAATATTCGCGCATTAAATCCATGACAAAGAGCATCGCTTAATAAACTGACTAGTGGCATGTGACTAATGACCAGCAAACATTGAATGCTGCTATTTTGCAAAAGAGTATCATCAATAAAATGTTGAACTTGCTGCGCATTTCCAATGGGAGTAACGGCATCCGTTCTCTCTGTTGTTTTTATCGGTAAAAACGATTCAATGGCCGCCAAAGTCTCAATTGTTCTCACATACGGACTCACTAAAGCGAGATCGACGGGGTTCAACTTTGCATTTTCATTTAATTGTTTGATCATCCATTTAGCCGCATGCTCTGACTGCGTGACACCAAACCGCGTAAGATGTCTTGATTGATCATCCTGTTTATATGGTTCAGCCTCACCATGGCGCATTACAAATATAATCATGAAATATTTATCTTTTTTATGAAGTTTCTCGCCATTAGACGCTACCACTTAATTAGGCCCGTTTACATCGTCTTTTAGTATAATTTAACGACACGAGTCGAAATTTCTTTACAACTATTCTAATTACAGGTGTTATTACAATATACGAAAAAAGGAAACGCATTGTCTCAATCAAGACTACTAAATCGAGATTACTCATCACGCGAACTTGAGAATGGACTCGAGTACGCTTTGATAGCGTGTCCTGAAACACAAAAAGCATCAGTTTCTATATCAATTGAGATGGGACATTTTAGCGATCCTGACGACTGCCAAGGTTTATCTCATCTTATGGAGCATATGCTCTTTGCTGGCAGCGAACATTATCCCGATGGTAACTTTTTAAATCAACTACTAAATACACATGGAGGCTTCGTAAATGCTTGGACTTCTGCTGAGTCTTGTAATTTTCAGTTTGACTGCCCCCTAAATCAGTTTTCAACTGCCTTAGATATCTTGATCGATATGCTTACAAAACCGTGCTTAAGTATTGAGGGTATCAGCCAAGAGATAGATGCCATTGACGCTGAGTTTTCAATGAGAAAACAGGACGATGTTCGCCGTCTTTACGATGTTCACAAACAGACTTGTAATCCAACGCATCCTTACAGTCGATTTAGCGTTGGCAATAGAGCCATATTTACACAATTTACAAAAACAGAACTGCAACAGAAGTTGCGCATGCATCATCAACGCTATTTTGATGCGAAAAATATGAAAGCGTGTATTGTCCTCCCTAGCGAAATGACAAGTGCGGAAATCATTACTTCCATTGAAGTAAAATTGCTTACTATTGTGCGCAGCAATGTCATTGGTAAAAGGAAGCACTACCCGGCGCTTTATTTACCCCATCAAAAAAATTGTTTAATTGAGGTAAAACCCTATAAATTTGCACAAAATCTGATGCTGACTTTTTGTTTGCCTTGTGTTTCTCAATGGTATCGCAGTAAGCCAATCTTGCTGCTCACTCACTTAATTGAAGACTCCTCAGAAAACACCTTACAGCATTATCTTAAACGAATGGCGCTTATCATTGAACTGACCGCTAGCGGTGGAATTGAAGGTGACAACTTTCAAGATATCAACATCAATTTGCGATTAACTGAACAGGGCTTGAAAAATACTGAAAAAATCATCCAGATAGTTTTGCAGTGGTTTACCTTTTTAAGAGAAAAAGGCATTGAAAAATGGCGATTTGAAGAAAAAGCACAACAGTTAGCCTGGCAGGTTACACATGCATCTTTCTCATCAGCAATCGATGAAGCTACCTTACTCGCCACAAAATTACATAAGCTGACGCTGCAACAGGCGTTGGAATCTGATGTTGTAATGGACTGCTTTGATACCGCAATTTTTCAGCAGTTTTTTGCCTATTTCACGAAGAAAAATTTAAGGGTATATTGCATCAATCCAAAAGCAAAATGTGATGCCGTAACAACCCAATACGAAGTACCTTTTAGCATAAGAGCGCTGAATTTCACCGATGTTGAACATGATCTAAGATCACTTCGACTACCGCCCAAAAATCCATATATGAGCGAAAACTTTGGATTAGCTGCAAAAGAGCTTGAAACAACACAGATAAAAACGATTCAAAGCTCTGATTTTTTATTGAAATTTGTTCAAAATCATCAATTTAAAACACCAAAGGGTGACTGCTACCTTTCATTAGAAAATCCGAATATGATAGGAAATGCTCGTAACGTCGCGATAAAAAAATTGTGGATTTCCTGTTTAAGCGAAGCTCTGAGCGAAGCTTACAGTGGTGCTGAAATGGCAGGAATGTACTTTAGAGTATATGGTCATCAAGGTGGCATGACACTTCACACTAGCGGCTTTTCTGATAGACAACTTATGTTGTGTGAGGAAATTCTTAGCTTTATTCAAAAACTATATATAAAACCCGCTACATTTATTGCAGTAAAAGAAAAATTAGCATCCAGCTTAAAAAATACATTACTGAGCAAACCAATCAATCAGCTCTTTGCTGACGTCAACATTTTGCTGCAAGAAAATACGTTCAGTCAAGAATCAATATTAGACGAGGTCGAAAATCTAACATTAGATGAGTTGCATCAACAAGCCAAAACCTACTTTGAAACGATACATATTGAAGGCTTAGCCGTTGGAAATTGGTCTGTAGCGCATATACAGTCTTTTCACTCTAAGGTTGTTGATTGCTTTAAAGATATGGATAAAGTACTCAAATCGAGTAGAAATATTGCCGTAATAAGCCAGCAAAGGCTGTGTATACAACACAATCAGTCACATAAAGAACATGCCGTTGTACTTTATTTTCAGGCACCTTCCAATAGCAATACAAATCGGGGCTTGTATATTGCTATTGAAAAACTACTCTCGCCTATTGTGTTTGATGAATTACGAAATAAACGGAACTTGGGCTATCTTGTCGGTTGCGGTTATTTCCCTGTGAACAAACGCCCTGGTTTAGCCGTGTATATCCAATCACCAACAAATTCAAGCAATAATTTATATAGCGCTATGACTGAAGTATTGAAAGAGTTTGTGAAAAATATCAATGAATTCGCTCCGATTTTTGATCACTTTAAAGAGTCACTAAAAAAGCAGTTTAGAGTATTCGACGCAAACACTAATCAATTAGCCCAACGGCTTTGGATGGACTTTGACGACGTAGATATATCCATTGACAATGATCAAATGGTACAGGTTATCGACGCATTAACCTTTAACACATTTAAGCAGGGTTGCGAGAACTTGACAGCAGACAATTTAGTGGGCAATGCGATATTTATTACTGAGCCCAAAACTGAGCTTGACAATAGCTTTGCAGGCTTTGAATTTATTGAAGATCCAAGGGTCTTTAAACATAGCGTCAAATATCAATAAATACGATATACAAACGAGCAAAAGTCATTAACAAAAGATTTTTAAAAATATTTATTGGTTTTTTTTTGAACAATCAAGAATCAAATTGCCTAAGTTTTGAACAAACAGTGCTTAACTGTAAATAATGCCTTGAGACAGCCCCCTTTTTTGGGCATTCTAGGGGGGTATACGTAATAATAATAATAAAAACTCAGGCGGTAGATCTAGTGACTGGTGCCCTTTCCCAGAAATGGCTCATATTAATGATGCTAATAAGCATGCAGTTGCTGTTCACGGCAACTGCAGGGGTGTCTGGCAGCCTAAATTTTGAGCACCTTTCTGCTCAAAATGGTTTTTCCCAAAGCAAAATCATACAAACGATTGAAGACAAATATGGATTTATTTGGATCGTCAGTTCTGACGGTTTAAGTAAATATGACGGATTTCAAAATAAATTATATAGTGCCGACGTTGTTGTTCATGGTTCCATTCCGAGTAATTCTGTAAGCGGCATCGTTATAGACGACCAGCAAAACTTATGGATAGCAACGGACCAAGGCTTAGCTAGGTATCATTACGAAACAGACAGTTTTACAACGATAAATAGTGAAAACAGTATTTTAAAAGCAAACGAAGTTAGCGCAATTGCAAGCGCATCAGGCAAGGAAATTTATTTTACTGTTCAAAATTCCTTGTATCGACTGAATGCAGAGAGTCAAAAAGTAACGCAAGTTATTAGCCAATCACCCTTTCCTACGAGCATCACATATATTAAAGATGAGAATTCAAGAATATGGATGAACTCAGCATACTCTGGTATCTTTATTTTCGATAAAATTTCAGGCCAACTCTTTGATTTGACGCTACAAAACCCATGGAACTTCACACTTCCTAAGGTAAAAATTAACAAAATTGAAGTGCTCGGGAACAAATATTGGATTGCCACGAATAAAGGATTGATCACGCTAGATTCAAGCACCAACAAACAATACAACCTGTCACAAGAAATTGATCCAGACCTGCCTTCTAATGTAATAAACGACCTTAACTTTGATGGTGAAAACTTATGGATTGCAACCAACAGAGGGCTCGCGATTGCTGACAAGGAGTCTACAATCCAAACGGTTATTAATCATAATAATGCGTTCTCAAGTGGACTACAGGATAGTAATATTACTAGCATTCTTATGTCTAAAATCGGCTCTGCTTGGATTGGAACGGCCAGTGCCGGATTACATAACTTTCACCCAGCGTCTAGTCCATTAAAGCTTTTTAAACCCGTCGAAGGCGACAGCAAAAGTTTGTCCGGACGTCAAGTAATCGGTTTCGCTAAGGATAATGAGCGGAATATCTGGGTAGCAACGCGTCTTGATGGGCTCAATAAATTTAACCAAAATCAGGGTTACTACGAACAATATCCACTGCCTATCTCAGCGGTGTTGAATGACATAAAAATTGACGCTAACAATAAAGTATGGCTGGCTACGAGTGAAGGGATATACAGCTACCGCATTAGTGGTAAAAATGTAATATTTGAAAATCAAATTCACGCGAACAGGTCTTTTGAAGCTATTCAAATATTTGATAACAAGATCTGGATTTGGCATCAAGACAAAGGCTTATCAATCATTGATCCAACAAGCTATGAAGAGACCTTCCTTAGTCTGCCAAGCGACGTTTCTGTGGCTGTGCCGGTATTTGCAGATGATCGTAACAAAATCTGGCTACAGACAAATGTAGGCGTGCTGATTAGTGACAACGGCAATAACCAATATAGCCGTCCTTCTGGCCTTGAAGAATTAGGTAAATTGAACATCATTCACGTTTATAGTCACCAAGACGCTTATTGGGTTGTTACTGAGAATCAGGGTATTTTTAAACTCGATAAAGTAAGCTTGACCTTGTTAAAACAACTGAGAGGCGTCAATGACAACGCGACTTCAGATATTCGCTCCGCGATTGGTGTCGAAAACAGTATTTGGTATGGCAGCAGAAAAGGCATCTATACACTTGATCTCAAATCGTCAAATATTGTTAAACGGCGCTCAAAAAGTGCGTTGAACTTTAATGAACTCGGTCGGAAAACGATCATTGCAACAAACGACGGCAACTTACTCATTGGAGGATCAATTGGCATTCATTATCTGCAAACTAAACCGCAGAATATAAACAAGTACGATAAACCGGTAAAACCTCAGTTTTTAAGTTTTTCTGCTCCAAATATAAGTAATGATGCCAGCACAACAACACTGCCTGCGTATATGATGGACGAATTTAATATGGCGCACTCAGCAAGTCGTATTAACATTGAGTTTGGTGTAATTAACAGCGTTAACTCAAATGCAACTGAATATCGCTACATGCTTGAAAACCTAGATAAAGACTGGACGTATACCACAACCAACCGACTCGCTTCATATAGCTATTTAGCCTTTGGGGACTATTTATTTAAAGTGCAAGCTCGCATTAATGGTGGCGAATGGTCGCAGCAAAATGAACTGCCAATCTTTGTTGAGAAGCCATTTTGGCTGAATACAAGATCACTCATCTTTTACGCTTTTTTCATCGCATTTTTATTGGTTTACCAAGTTAGCAAAATGAAATCGCGTAAAAATCGTGACCAGACACTCACCGAAGACGTTGAGCGTTTAACGCTAACGTTATCATCAAGTGGCGATGAATTATGGGATTGGGATATTGCTAACGGGCAAATTTACCGTTCAAATACTTGGAATACTATCGACTTTCCGCAAGACAGTTTGCGCAGTCACACCACCTATGAAAATAATGTGCACGAAAATGACGTTGAACGCTTAAAGCAAGCGCTTGATGATCATTTAGAGGGGAAAACCCAATTTTTTGAGCTCGCCTATCGTGTTAAAACATTTTCCGGCGAGTGGGTATGGGTTCTTGATAGAGGCAAAGTGGTCAAGCGCGATGCACACCATAATTCAGTGCGAATGACCGGAACATTAAAAAACATCAATCATTTAAAGCAAGCGGAAGAACAACTCAATCTTTTCAAGAGCAGCTTTGAAAACATTACAGAAGGAGTTTTTATTGCCGATCAAGAGTTCAAGTTTATGTCGGTCAATAGCGCCTACTGCAACTGCACTGGAGATACCGTAGAAAAAGCGTTGGCAAGTAAGTTATCTTTCAGCCAATACCCTGATGCGTTTACAGAAGAAGTCAAAAAGACACTCAAACATAAAGGCAGTTGGTCTGGAGAAATCGATGCAGTGCGCATCAATGGTGAAAAATATCAGTTAGAAATGACCATTGATGCTATTCGAAATGAAGACAAGCACATTAGCCATTACGTCGGTGTTTTTTCCGATATAAGTTCACGCAAGAAAACTGAAAAAGAGTTATTGAAGCTCGCAAATACCGATCCACTCACAAATTTACCGAATCGATCGTTTTTTCAAGCGAGTCATGAAAACATAGTGCGTCGCGAGACACCGCATGCACTTATCTGTCTGGATATGGATAATTTCAAAAGGATAAACGATTCACTTGGACATCAAACCGGTGATTTATTAATCAAGCAAATAGCACGACGCTTACAAAAAATAACGACCTCTAGTTCCACTACTTATCGTTTAGGTGGTGATGAGTTTAGTATGTTGATTGAAGCAACGGCAACTGTGCACCGTATTTCTCACATAGCACAAGACATACTCGATGCACTATCACGTCCATTTTATATCAATAAACAAGAGTTTGTGCTGGGTGTAAGTATCGGTATTGCAACGTATCCCGAGGATGGTACTACCCATCAAGAATTACTTAAAAATGCAGATACCGCAATGTATTTTGCGAAAAATAACGGCGGCAGTAATTATCAGTTTTTCAGTGGAGAAATGAATCAAAACGCCGTTCGTCAATTACAGATTGAAAATCTCATTCGTTTTGGTATTAAGGAAGATTTGTTCAGTGTCTTCTACCAGCCCAAAGTAGATATCATGTCAGGCCGCATGGTGAGTATGGAAGCGCTGGTGAGATTTGAACATCCACAAAAAGGCATTGTTAGCCCCAGCCAATTCATTCCCTTAGCCGAACAAACAGGGCAAATACTGGAGATTGGTGAGCAAGTCTTACGCAAAGCTTGTATCGATACAAAGCGCTGGGTTGATGCAGGACTATTTACTGGCCGTGTCGCAGTTAATATCTCAGCTAAACAATTTGAGCTGCCAGACCTTGACGATCGAATCGAGCGTATCCTGAAGCAAGTTGGCTTGAGTCCTCTGCATTTGGAATGTGAGCTCACTGAGGGCACATTAATGGAGAATCCAGAACAGGCTCTTAAAATGATGCAACGTTTGCGTGAGCGAGGCATTCACCTTGCTTTAGATGACTTTGGAACAGGCTATTCTTCGTTGGCTTATCTGAAGAAATTCCCTATCCACACACTTAAAATAGACAAAGCATTTATTGATGATATCGCCACGAGTTCTGTTGACAAGCACATGGCGGAATCTATCATCAATATTGCACACAACCTAGGTTTGAAGGTCGTAGCCGAAGGTGTAGAGCATGAGAAACAGTTAGAAATTCTAAAACGCTACGAATGTGAAATGATGCAGGGTTATCTATTCAGTAAACCCGTCAATGCCACTAAATTTGAGCAGTTGCTAGTAGAAGGCAGGAACATGAAGCATTTGCTAGAAGCAAGAAAACCGAGTCCAATACGTCCTGCTGTTAGAATAGCCAAGCGCTAAAGCCGATTTGTAACTAATTCTACGGCCGCAAATAACAGCTATCGAATCCAATTGTCTTACGAAGCTGTACTTTCTTTGAGATGGTGAACATAGGTAACAGCATGGGGCCCATGATAATGCCTCCCACTAACCAGCGTTTTTTGCCCATTGCGTTTTTTACAGCTTCAACGTAGTAGTACAGACTACTTGCAAGGAAGCTTGTCACTATCAATAAACCGACTAACATGACGTTGCTCCTTTAAATTAATAATGCGGTAGTTTGCCGCACATGTGGTTGCAATAGTGATAGCCTCGAGACTGCAGAATTACACTATCAGAATGGTGGCGGAGTATACCAAATTGCTGAATAAATAGGCGCTAAATTTGTAGTATGATATAAAAAAACCGAGTTAAACCTCGGTTTTTTACACTTCAATAACAACCGCTTAGTAGAAATTTTTACTTTCTTTACACATTTCTAACAACAGTTGGGCAGGCTGATACTTATCGGAGTAAGTTTCAGCATAATGTTCTAGACGACTGACCACATGTTCAATTCCTAATGTATCCATATAACGAAACGGGCCACCCAAAAACGGCGGAAAACCAATACCAAAAATAGCGCCGATATCACCATCCCGTGGATTTCTAATCACTTCTTCTTGTAAACAAAGTGCTGCTTCGTTGAGCATCATTAGCACGCAGCGTTCTATCACGGTATCGTCTGAAAACTTCTTCTGGGGTGTAATGCCCAACAATCTGTAAACTGAACCATCAATTTCTTTACCTGCTTTTTTAGCATCATAATCATAAAAACCAGATTTATTTTTCTTACCCTTACGATCATTCTCGAGTAATTTATTAAACGCTTCTGGTGCATTAAAGCGTTCTCCAAACTGTCCTTTTAAAATAGGAATAATCTTAGTGCCAACATCAATCCCAACTTCGTCGAGTAACTTAAACGGACCGACAGGGAAACCAAATTTCGTCAACGCTTTATCAATCGAATCGAGCGGTTGCCCCTCTATCGCCATAAAGCCAGCTTCGCTCACATAGGGTGCTAAAATGCGGTTAACATAGAAGCCTGCGCCATCTCTTACCACGATCGGCGTTTTACCTTGACGCTTGGCAAATTCAACCGTCGTCGAGATAGTCTGATCTGATGTTTTTGCGTGCGGAATAACTTCAGCTAAAGGCATCTTATCTACTGGTGAAAAGTAGTGTAAACCCACGACATTTTCTGGACGTTTGGCGTAAGCCGCAATCTCAGCAATTGGAATTGACGAGGTATTTGATGCAAACACGGTGTTTTCATTACAGTGCTCTTCGATATCAGCAACCATCTTCTGTTTCAATTTAAGATCTTCAAACACCGCCTCTATGACCATGTCGTTGTGTTTATAACCACTGTAATCCAAGCAACCGCTTAACAAGGAAAGTTGCTTTTGCATTTCAGTTTTTAACATGAAACGTTTTTTTACTTTCTTATTTAGGATGTCATAGCTGTAGCGTATCGCCCCCGCAATACCATTGGGGTTAATATCTTTAATGCGTGCAGGTACTTTTGCTTTAGTAGCCGTTACAAAAGCAATGCCACCGCCCATTAAGCCGCCACCTAATACACCCACTTTTTTCACTTTAACGGCTGTAACTCCGTCAACGCCTGACTCTTTTTTCATGTCGGTTGTAGCAAAGAAAATGTCACGCAGTTGCTTTGATTCTGGGGTCATCACTAACTGACCAAACAAACGAGCTTCGGTCGCGTAGCCTTTTCTGGAATCATGGGTACCGGCTTCTATACAATCGATGATGAACATCGGTGCTGGATAATTCCCCAGGGTTTTAGATAACGTCTGTTGGCGAGCTTTTTTGAACAATATATTACGTCCGAAAGAAGTATTCTCTAGCAGTTTTGCCATCATGTCTTTTTTCAATACACGCTTGCTAATTTTTTTGTTCGCCATTTCAATCGCAACGTCAAGTAGGATTGACTGCGGCACCATTTCGTCAACAATGCCATATTTCTTTGCTTGTTGCGCTCGCACTGGTGCGCCAGTTAGCATCATCTTCATTGCTTGTTGAATACCGATAAGTGCCGGCAACCTCTGTGTACCTCCGCTGCCAGGTAAAAGACCAAGCTGCACTTCAGGTAAACCAAGCTGTGTTTTCGGGCTATCTGAGCAAACACGATAATGACAAGCGAGAGCAAGTTCTAAGCCGCCACCTAGGGCAGGGCCATGCATAGCAGCAACGAAGGTTTTCTTCATATTCTGCATGCGATCAAACAACTTTTGACCTGATATAGACAACTCTTCAGCTTCATCCGCATCGTTACAGGCAGCCAGCATACTGACATCAGCGCCCGCTACGAAAGAATCTTTTTTACCACTGATAACCACAACACCGCAAATTGCATGGTCGCTCTCGATTTCGTCTAATATTGAGGTAATTTCGTTGCTAAAGTCAGCCTTTAAGGTATTCATGCTGTCGCCTGGTACATCCATGCTCAAAATGGCAATACCGTCTTTTCGTTTACTTAAGGTAAATGCACCCATTATTCTGTCTCCACTATCATTGCTGCACCTAAGCCGCCCGCGGCACACGCAGTTAACAGCCCAGTGCCACCGCCGCGACGGTTTAGTTCGTTCAACATTTGTGTAATCATTCTCGTGCCGGTAGCAGCAAAAGGATGTCCATACGCTAGAGAGCTGCCCATGACGTTAAATTTATCCATGTCAATTTCACCAGTTGCTTTGTCTCTGCCTAGCTTTTCTTTTGCAAATTTCTCGCTACCAAACATTTTTATGTTTGCCAAGGTTTGTGCTGCAAAAGCTTCATGCATTTCTATGAGAGTTAAGTCGTTTAATGCCATCCCTGCGCGCTCTAACGCCATCGGTGATGCGTATGACGGACCCATAAGCATGTCTTCCCATACGTCAATAGCAGCAAAAGCATAACTCTTTAAATAACCAATGGGTTGATAACCCAGCGCTTTAGCTTTGCTCTCGGTCATCATAATAATAGCGGAAGCGCCGTCGGTTAAAGGCGTTGCGTTGGCTGCGGTCACCGTACCGTGTTTTTTATCAAACACCGGGCGAAGTTTTGCATAGCTTTCTAGTTTTGAATCAAAGCGAACGTTATTATCCCTTGAAACAGCTTTTCTATACGGTTCTGGATAAGCAGTCATGACTTCGTTATCCAAATTACCCGCTTCCCAGTTTGTTGCAGCTAGGCTATGTGAGCGATGCGCCAATTCATCTTGCGCGATTCGGCTAATACCGTGCGTTTTTGCCATCTGCTCGGCTGTTTGCCCCATAGATAAGCCTGTTGAATATTCAGCTACAGCAGGTGGAACTGGCAATAAGTCTTTCAAATCTAATTTTTTTAAGACCGCGAGTTTTTGACTCAGCGTTTTTGTTTTCTGCAAATCGGTAAGTGCGCGTGCAAGTTTTTTAGACACACCTATCGGCGATACTGATGTTGAGTCTGCACCACCGGCAATACCTACATCAATATTACCTACAATCATTGATTCTGCGATGTTCACAGTCGACTGGAAGCTCGTGGCACATGCTCGCGACACGCTGTATGCGTCAGTATGAACGTTCATGCCAGTGCCGAGCACAATTTCGCGAGCTATATTCGGTGCTTCAGGCATTTGCACAACTTGCCCATAAACAACTTGCTGAATAATAGCAGGGTCAATATTGTGTTTATGTATTAGCTCATTCACCACCATTTTACCTAAATCTACAGCAGGAACACCGTGAAAGTCGGTTGCCATTTTAGCAAATGGTGTGCGCAGTCCAGCAACGATGGCGATTCTATCGCCCTGCTGAGTTTTTAAAACTTGTTTAAGTGACATAGATTATCCTGTGGTGATAAATGAGCTATTGCAAATACTCTGAACAATAACCTCTGGTCAGACCTCTGGCGAGCATTGTGGCAAAATAAACGATGGAATTCAAATATTACCAGTGAAAACTGCAAATAGCAGTGTCAATGAGCGCTTGAGAGGGCCGCTATATTGCTTCACTCACACAAAAAATACAGAACCAATCATAAATTTACGAGTCGTAAAGTTGAATTTTAAAGATAGAACCATATATAAGCCTAGCAGAGATTCTTGACAACGCTTAGTGCAACCGTCGACTAAACAAAAAACAACTCAATATAATGTAAGCAGCGTAACAAAGGCTAAATCAACCATGGCAGTAGAAGAGTTTAAGCAATTACAAGCCCATTTAAATACCCAAGTTATTGGACAATCCTCTCTCACAATGAGCATACTTATTGCTCTGTTAGCAGATGGTCACCTCCTTGTTGAGGGACCGCCAGGGCTCGCAAAGACAAGGGCAGTTAATGCCTTATCAGACGGCATAGAGGCTAACTTCCATCGCGTGCAGTTCACGCCTGATTTACTGCCAGCTGATTTGACTGGGACGGACATATACCGCCCTGAAACAGGTCAGTTTGTTTTCCAGAAAGGTCCATTATTTCACAACTTAGTGCTCGCCGATGAAATTAATCGCGCACCAGCAAAGGTTCAATCTGCATTACTTGAAGCTATGGCTGAACGTCAAATCACTGTTGGTAATGCAACTTATAAGTTGTCTGAGCTCTTTTTAGTCATGGCAACCCAAAACCCGCTAGAACAGGAAGGCACTTATCCGCTCCCTGAAGCGCAACTTGACCGTTTCCTAATGCATGTTGAAATTGACTATCCAGATGCAGAAACCGAACTCAAGATTTTACGCTTAACTCGCGGCGAAGCGATAAAAACGGAAAAGCCTATCGTAAGAAAACTGACACAGGGCGATATAGCAAAAGCAAGAACTGAAATAATGCAGATGCATTTAGCGCCAGCGTTGGAAAATTATATAGTACAGCTCATTATGGCTACTCGACGCCCTGAAAGTTATGACGCAGAGTTAGCGCAGTGGATTGAATTTGGTGCAAGCCCTCGCGCGACAATAGCGTTGGAACGTTGTGCTCGCTCACATGCGTGGCTCAATGGCAGAGATTTTGTAGGTCCAGATGATGTGCAGGCAGTAATACACAATGTGCTCAGACACCGCATTATCTTGAGTTACCAAGCCCAAGCAGAAGGTGTCAGTGCGAATACTGTTCTCGATAAAATCGTTCAACTTGTTCCTGTTGGGTAGCCTTTGTTAAGTGATTACTTGTTAAGACATTCCTTGTTAAGACATTCCTTGTTAAGTAACGCCTTATCAGGTTTGTCCCTATTGAATAGGTCGCTGTTTAAATACGACGACGATATATTGAGAATGATTGATGTCGCTCATGATTAATAATGACTTAAGTAAGAACAAAGCAACAACAGCTAAAGATATCCAGCTATGGTTAGACAAGTATAAAACGAATGGTGTCGATATCGGTCTGCCTGAATTGTTGTCCTATCGCTCCTTGTCTCATTTGCTGAATTTGAGCCCTAGTCGCGATATTGCTGGTGCTCTGTCGGGTGGCGATCGCTCCAAAATAAAAGGCAGAGGGATGGAATTTGATGAAGCCAGACACTATCAGCCCGGTGATGACATCCGCAGTATTGACTGGCGCGTCACTGCACGTACGGGAAAGACACATACTAAAGTGTTTAGGGAAGAGCGCGACAGACCTGTCTTCGTATTCACCGATTTTACACAATCCATGTACTTTGGCACAGCCTATTTATGTAAATCGGTTCAAGCAGCTCACCTTGCTTCATTGATCACTTGGAACGCTATACAGCGAGGCGATAAAGTCGGCGGCGTTATTTTCAACAACACGCAAGATATTGAGCTGAAACCAAAAGCCCAAGCAAAAAACGCATTGTCCTTGATACAAACCCTAGTTGACCTACATAAGCCGGAGTTTGAAGCACTGCAAATCGATGCACAAAGCATATTCTTAAAAGCAACACAACGCCTTCAATATTTAGCAAAACCCGGCGCATTGGTTTATTTAATTAGCGATTTCAATGGCCTAAATAACGCATCAATGGCAGTTATTAGTAATATAGCTCGCCACTGTGAAGTTAAAGCTATTTTAGTAAACGACCCAATGGAAATCTCATTGCCGAACTCCGCCGTACAGCAAACATTGACCATCACCAATGGTATTGAGCGTCAGCAGGTAAATTTAGGTGAAGCAGCAAGCAACCAGAAGTATAAAGCTCAACAGGCTTCTCACTTTCAAGGTATTAAACAGCTATTTGCTCGATACGCCATTGGATTGAGAACAATATCATCAGCTTACCCTATCGAACAGCAGTTAAATCAGCGTGATATGGGGGAACTATTGTGAACTCTCTCACCAATGATCTTATTAACAATATTTTAGATGTCAATGCACAAGCTAATCCAGGCCTAGAAGCAGCACTGGAAAACCTTGCTGACGTCAGCTTAGGACAAACACCTTCAATATGGCCGCTCGCTTGGGGATGGTGGTTTGTTATCGTTGTCGCAATATTAGCACTGGCCGGTATTTCTTGGTTTGTTGCAGTGTACATTCGCAAGCATAAATTTCAACGCAAAGCGTTAACAGCGGTTAACAACATTACGAATAATGAGCCACAAGCATTAGTCAGCCTGCACGCCGTTTTGCGCCGTGCTGTTATGCATTATTTTGGAACTCAAGAAATCAGTAGCTTACAAGGTGAAGCGTGGCAACACTTTTTGCAAAACAAAGCAAAGCACACTAAAAAAATTAACGAAAAATCGCTCGAGCAACTTGCTCAACTTGAGTCTAGTTTGTATACAAAAGAACCGAGTATCAATGTTGACGATGCTAAACAGGCCGTTTCGCTTTGGATAAAACACTGTTTACCGCCTGCGGCATCTGAATTATCGACATCTAGCCCGATATTAACTGATAAGCAGGGAGTTCAACATGTTTGAGTTCGCTTGGGTTTGGGTATTGACTATCCTACCGCTGCCTTTGTTTATATATTTTGTTGCTCCTCGCAAGGCAAAAAGCGAGAGCGCAGCGTTG
Organism: Glaciecola sp.; assembly: GCA_965660625.1. Classification (GTDB taxonomy): domain Bacteria; phylum Pseudomonadota; class Gammaproteobacteria; order Enterobacterales; family Alteromonadaceae; genus Glaciecola. The sequence continues at coordinate 19,764 of CBFIAR010000022.1, forward strand.
CTTGTACCAAATTATTTGAAAGTGCAGAGCCATGCCGAGCAAAATCAAAAAAAATCTACATCTCGCTTACTTTTAGCCATTTTAATATGGTCGTGCTTAGTTATTGCTGCAGCAAGACCACAGTGGTTAGGAGAACCTGTTTCTATCCCAAACGAAGGGCGAGATCTTATGATTGCAGTAGACCTTTCAGGATCAATGAAGCAGGATGATATGCGCATTAACGGTAGAGCAGTAAACCGGCTTGTCATGACGAAATTTGTGCTCAAAGACTTCATTGAAAGACGCCTTGGAGACCGCTTAGGATTAATCTTGTTTGCCGATACGGCTTACCTTCAAGCGCCGCTGACATTTGACAGAGACACAGTAAAAACCCTGCTTGACGAATCTGTTTTAGGTTTAGTGGGTGAACGCACTGCAATTGGCGACGCTATTGGTCTTGCAGTAAAACGCTTTGACGATAAAGAAGAATCCAACAGAGTGCTAATATTGCTAACTGACGGCAGAAATACAGCGGGTAATATCACACCTGAAGAAGCCAATGAGTTAGCCATTGATAAAGGCGTAACTATTTACACCATTGGTCTTGGTGCTGAAGTGCAAGAGATTGCCAGCGTATTTGGTCGTCGCACGATTAACCCATCCCAAGATCTGGACGAACGTCTTTTAGTAGATGTCGCCAAGTCAACTGGCGGACAATACTTTAGAGCACGCGACACTCAAGAGTTAGAGGCAATTTACGAAACCCTCGATCGACTTGAGCCGGTTGCAGGAGAAGGACAAAAACTGCGCCCACTTACCGCGTTGTTCTATCTGCCTCTTGCAGTCGCTATCATACTGAGTGCGCTTTATGCTTTATTTTATCTTTTTAAACACGCCTTCACACATTTACAAAAATCAACAACTCAACCTGCAGACAACGCTTTGAATAGTGCTTCTGGAGACCAAAAATGATCGATTGGCAAGCATTTCATTTTATTCGTCCAGAATGGCTAATAGCCATCATACCCCTGCTTGTTATCGCGCTTTTGTTAACTAAAATTTCTAGTAAACAGAGCGGATGGCAAGGCATTGTCTCAAGCCATTTATATAAGCATCTAGTTGTTGCTAAGGATAAAAAATCTTACAAACCTCCGTTCTATTTAGTGGGACTGGGATGGCTTTTAGCGAGTATCGCTATGGCGGGCCCAACTTGGCAAAAATTACCCCAACCGGTTTACCAAGTATCAACAGGAAAGGTAGTCATTTTGGACATGTCGATGTCAATGCGTGCCACCGACCTGCAGCCGGATCGACTCACTCGCGCAAAATTTAAAACGATTGATTTACTAAATAGCTTTGACGATGGCGAAGTTGGTTTAGTGGTCTATGCTGGGGACGCATTTACTATCAGTCCACTTACGTCAGACGTGACCAACATTACTACTTTGATCCCTAGCTTACAGCCTGAAATAATGCCCATAATGGGCAGTGAACCTTTATATGCAATGGAACAAGCTGAACAATTATTATTATCGGCAGGCTACAATAAAGGGGAAATCTATTGGATCAGCGACGGTATTGAATTAGACGATGTCGACGTACTTCAAGATCATATTGCAAAGTCGCCCTATCGTTATTCTGTGCTTGGCGTTGGCACGCAAAAAGGCGCTCCAATAAAAATGCTGGATGGCGGTTTTATGAAAGACGTTAGAGGGAATATTGTATTGCCGGTTCTCAATAGTCGTTACTTTTCACAAGTCCTTGGCAATACCAATGGGCGCTACACGCCGATGCAAAGTGATGATAGTGACATACAAAACATGAAATTCACTTCCCTCACAGTTGGGCAAGAACAAGTCAACGAAGACATTATCGGGCAAGGCGACCAATGGCAAGACATGGGCGCATTTATCGTTCTAATTATCCTGCCCTTTGCTGCCTATGCCTTTAGACGCGGGCTTTTAGTGATAGTACTTAGCGCAGTGCTGATAATGCCAGCAGAGCCCTCCTATGCAAATGAGCAAATAGCCGAAGAACGAAGCACAAAATCGAACGATTGGTTTAGCAAGGTTTTTAAAAATGCCGATCAACAAGGTATTGAGGCGTTTAATAAACAAGAATTTGACAAAGCGAGCAGTATATTTGCAGATCCAATGTGGAAAGGCGCAGCCCTCTATAAAAACCAAGACTACGAAGCTGCGTTAGAGGCTTTTAAAAATGTCCCGGGCGCCGAGTCAACATATAACCAAGCTAACGCATTAGCCCATTTAGGACAATTAGAGCAAGCCATCAAAAAGTACGATGAGGCTCTGAAGGAGCGTCCTGGCCACACCAATGCGATGGCAAATAAAAAGTTAGTCGAAGATTTGCTGCAGCAACAAGAGCAACAGAAGCAAGACGGTCAGCAACAGGACGGTCAAGACAAGCAATCGGGCGATCCTCAAAACAGCGAACAACAGTCCGGCGAACAAAATGAGGAAGAGCAGTCAGGAGAGCAGCAGTCAGGCGAGCAACAGGAGGGTGAACAGCAGGACTCAGAACAAGAGCAAAATGAAAGTGATTCCGAAGATAGCAAAGGCGATGACCAGCAACAGCAATCTGAACAGCAAAAATCAGAGGAGGAATCTAAAGAAGCTGAGGGTAAAGACCCTGAAGAGGGTAAAGATGGCGAAAATGCCGAAGGTGTTGAGCAAAAAAGTAATCTGCAGCAGCAGAAGCCGCATGAAGAAATGACGCAAGAAGAAAAAGAGCAAATGCAGCGCATGCAAATGTTGATGAACAAAATTCCTGATGACCCTGCTTTTTTGTTACAACGCAAAATGCTCTTAGAATCACAAAAAAGACGACTTGAGAGATTCTCAAGACCGAATAAGAAGGATTGGTAGTAATGAAACACAACTCTGTTTGGTATTTTTGCTTAGTGACACTTTTTAGCACTGTCGCGCTTTTGGCACCTATCACGGCAATAGCTAAAATTACTGACTTACGAGTCTCAGTAGATAAAAATCCCATCATGATAGATGAAGCCGTTCAACTGATTATTAGTGCTGAAGGCGAAATCACGTCTCGTCAAATTGATTTATCATCACTAGAGAAAGACTTCCGCATGTCGAGTACGTCAATTAGTCAATCAACGCGCTCGATTAACTTCAATACCACCAAAACAACGACATGGGTAACGCAACTGTTTCCAAAATCAGTAGGGACTTTTACTATTCCTGAATTTGAAATGGACGGCCAAAAAAGCAAAGCGTTTAACGTGATTGTGACTCCGGTAGGCAATGGTCAAGGCGCCGCTGCTCGCGATTTTTATGTCACTGCTAACGTTGATATGAAAACGGTTTATTTACAGCAACAAATCAAATACACCACTAAACTTCTTATGGCAAAAGACATCCAGCGAGGCTCTTTGCAAGCGCCAGTATTAGATAACGCAATCATCAAACAAGTGGGTGAAGACAAAGAATACGAAGACTTTCAAAATGGGGTTCGCTATCGCGTAATAGAACGCACCTACGCGATTATTCCTCAAGCGAGTGGCGCATTCTCTATTTCAGGGACCGTTTTCAATGGTGAGGCTGTCACTGATTCTCGGCAGTCATTTGGATTTATTAGTCGTACCAAACCCATCAATCGTGTTGCTCCAGATATTGAGTTAACGGTGCTACCCATCCCCGACAACTACCAAGATCATTGGCTACCCAGTGAATTTGTTCAATTAAACGAAGAATGGCAGCAGGATCCGAACAGTATTGTATTGGGTCAGCCTATTACGCGCACTATGACATTGACTGCGGCGGGCTTAGTTGAGGAGCAATTACCAGAAATTATGGGAATGTATCCACCTGATTTTAAAATATATCCTGACCAAGCAAGCACCACCACGGTAGATAAAGGCACCGTGCTGTTTGCGCAAAAGATTCAAAGTGAAGCAATCATTCCAAATCGAGTTGGCACGTTTGTGCTGGGTGAAGTAACTGTGCCTTGGTTTAATGTCGTAACAAAACAAACGGAGTATGCAAAGCTGCCTGCCCGCTCTGTTGAAGTGCTGCCCCCGAGTAAGGACGCTGTTTCAAATATTGAGCCTATTTCTCCAATCAATCAAAAGCCAGAGATAATCGTGCCTGCAGAATCCCCTCAGATAGCAACAAAAGCAGCATCCAACGAATTTAGAATTGACTGGCTACATATCAGTTTGTTCGCGCTTTGGTTGCTGAGTTTGAGTATATTCGGCGTGATCATTATCGCCAGTAAACGCAATAATGATGGGAAAAAAATCGAGCCGGTAAAGAGTACGACAGATGAAACTGTTTTATGGCAAAGACTGCAAAACGCGATCGATCTGAGGGATATGAAAGAGATAAACGAGACATTACAAAAGTGGCTTAGCATAATGACTGAGTGCCCAGTCTATTCAATAAACCAATCTTTCGAAGCGATGAACGCAAAGGAGTGTGTAACGCAATACAATACGATGATGAAAAGCACCTACGGTCCGAATCAAGCTTCATGGCAGCGTGAAGAATTGATTTCAGCACTGACATCGTTCAGAAAAAGTATGATGGACAAAAAGCACGAACATTCAGACCAGTTTGCCTTGTACCCAAAAATATAACCGCGCTGACGGTGAATAAGGGCGCCTCTGCGTGTATGTGAATTAGCTAAACGCCAATTCGCTATTATCAAGATCAAAGAAAATATTAACGTATAATAGAAGAATAATATAAAAAGAGGGACATAATGAAACGACTAGTAAAATTAAGCACACCAGCAAAATTGTTCGCTGTCTCAAGTTTAGTGATTGCGATGGCTGCATGCAGCCCTGCATCGAATACGGAAAGCCAAAACCCACAGCAGGCTCAAACCGAGACGGCACAAGCAGCGGCAACTGAGTCGGAAAGACTAGCGGCCTTCTTTGCTGAAAGCCGAGAAACCGATCTCAAACGTTCACCGATGGCGCAAAGTTACATGGGTCTTAAGTGGGATTATGACAAGTGGGGTGATTTTTCAGATACCAATGCCGACGAAACTCGCGCTCTCATGGAGACGCGTCTCAAACAAGCGAACGAATTTGATGCAAGCACGCTGAATGGGTCAGAAAAGCTAAGTTTGGCTATTTATCAAATCGATTTACAACGCAAACTTGCGAATGATGAGTTTAGACATCACACCTACATTATGGACCAGTTTAGCGCTTGGCACACCGCAGTACCCAGTTTCCTCATTAATATTCATCGAATTGAAAATGAGGAAGATGCAAGAGCTTACATTAGCCGACTAAGTAAAGTCGAAGCTTTGTTTGATCAGGTTATCGAACAACTTAGAGTGCGTGAAAAGCTTGGCGTGATGCCTCCGGCGTGGTCATACGATCAAATGATGCAAGCCGCTGCGAATGTTGTTAAAGGCAACCCTTTCTCAGAAATGCCAGAAGATTCAACAATATTAGCAGACTTCAAACAGAAGCTCGATGCAGCAGGGTTCAGCAGTGCTGAAAAGTCTGGTTTAATCGCAGATGCTAATGCGGCATTAATCAACTCAGTTAAACCCGCTTACGAAAAATTAATACAAGAGCTCGGTAAACAGCGCTTACTTACCCCAGAAGGCGACGGTGTGTGGCGCTTACCCAATGGCAGCGAATGGTACCAAAACCGTTTGAATTGGTTCACAACCACTAAGTTAAATGCACAGGAAGTGCATCAGATTGGCTTAGACAACGTTGCTCGCATCCACAATCAGATGCGCGAAATTATGAAACACGTTAAATTTGAAGGCAAACTCCAAGATTTCTTTTTATTCATGCGAAATGACGACCAGTTTTATTATGCTGACTCAGATGAAGGGCGCGAACGCTATATGACTGAAGCAAAAGACTTCATTGATAAAATGGAGGCGAAGCTGCCTGACTATTTTGGTCTCACCCCAAAAGCAAGAATGATTGTGAAACGTGTTGAAGCCTTCCGTGAGCAATCTGCGGGTAAAGCCTTTTATCAAAGTCCATCAAAAGATGGCAGTCGTCCGGGCACGTATTACGCTAACTTATTTGATATGCGCAGCATGCCAACTTACCAAATGGAAGCACTAGCATATCACGAGGGTATCCCAGGACATCATATGCAGCGAGCTATTGCACAAGAACTTGACGGCATTCCTGAATTCCAAAAATATGTGTCATTCACCGCTTACACTGAGGGCTGGGGGCTTTACACCGAAGAGCTCGGCAAAGATATGGGCTTTTATGCTGACCCATACTCCGACTTCGGTCGCCTAGCAATGGAACTATGGCGTGCTTGCAGATTAGTGGTCGACACGGGTATTCACGAAATGAAATGGAGTCGAGAAAAGGCCATTCAATACTTAATTGATAACACACCAAACCCTGAGGCCGACTCTGTTAAAGCGATAGAACGTTACATTGCGATGCCAGGCCAAGCGACGGCGTACATGATTGGTAAAATCAAAATAATGGAACTGCGCGACAAGGCACAGGCCGAGTTGGGCGACAAGTTTGATTATCGCGGTTTCCACGATACGGTCCTTAAAGATGGTCCTGTACCACTTACCTTATTGGAAGATAAGGTCAATACATGGATTGCTGCTTCAAGGTAGTTTTGCAACGATAGTCTAAAATAATCGTTATAAATATAAAATCGCATAGCGTTTGCTTATGCGATTTTTTTCCTTTCCTAATAGTGTTAATACGCTGCACACCGATTGTTCAAAATCATTGTTCGAACAATTTTGGTAAATGGCGTACTCTTCTGAAAGCATATAAATAGAAGAATTTTGATGTTCTCGCGAAATAAAAATCAAAGCTCATCGGTCTCTACTGACATGATGAAAAAACAAAAACGATATGAAGCACTTGTTAAGGCATTGCATGCGGATATCTTCCGTTATGCAATGTGGTTGATAAAAGACAAAGCGACCGCTGAAGACATAGTTCAAGAAACATTTCTTCGCGCTTGGAAGTCACTCGACTCATTGAAAGATGTAGGCGCGGCCAAGTCATGGTTAATCACCATTCTGCGCCGAGAAAATGCAAGACGCTTCGAGAGGAAACAGTTAGAACTTGTAGATATTGATGATATCTCTGTTACTGACCCGGTTAATTTTGGTGATGTGGTCCTTGAGTATCGTGAATTAAGGAGGATCATAGGCGAGCTAAGTGAAGAGTATAGAGAGCCGTTAATGATGCAAATTTTAATGGGGTTTAGCGGTGATGAAATTGCCGAGCAACTTAATCTTAATAAAAATACGGTGATGACACGTTTATTCAGAGCAAGAAATCAAATTAAAGAAACCTTACTAGGCACTCAAACAAAAGGAGAACAGGTAAATGGATGAACTCACATTCCGTCGCACCATTTATGCTGAGCCAAACACAACTGATCCCGATATTCTTCAGGCCGCCAAAGATGACCCAGCAAAGCAAGCATTTTGGGACGAAGTTAAAGTAATGGACGACCAATTATTGCAGGCAATGAACATTCCTATCCCGGAGAATTTGGCTGACAAGCTAATTTTGCGTCAAGGCATGAATGAGTTTACTCAAAAACGTCGAAAACGCCCTTGGTATATAGCATTAGCGGCTTCAGTAGCCATGTTCTTGGGTGTGTCGTACATGACCTTGTTTGCTAGTAATAGTGGCTTAGTAAATGATGTATTTGCGCATGTTACACATGAGTATATGGCGAAAGAAATTGCAATGAGTCGCCCAAATATTACTCAAGAAGTATTAAACGAAAAGATAACAACGTTCAACGGTACTTTAGCTGAGGAAATCGGTGAAGTTGTATCGGCTAATTACTGCTACCTAAATACGATCAGAAGCCTGCACATGATAGTAAAAGGTGAAAAAGGTTTGCTTTCTCTTTTTGTGGTTCCGCAAAGCTTAAGCGAAGATGTAAAGGAAGAATTTAGTAATGATAAACTTGTTGGCACTTCCTTTTTACTAGCCTCTATGAAAATCATTATTGTTGGCAATGACAGAGAAGATGTAGCGCAACTTCGGCAAGTAGCACAAAGCTCGTTGAGATTTTAGCGTGCAAAGCTCCCACATTATTTACCGCAATTTTTTATACATTGCGGTTTTCCTTGACTGTTGTTTTTGAGGCAGCACCTAATTGTCTGACTCTTTTTTAAATAACGAGAAATCATAAACTTGCTCAGCTTCTCATCACCAGTTGAGCTTAAACAACCTTATCTGTTACCATCAACAAAACAATAATAACAATAGAGAGCAATATGGAAACCGGTACCCTAATATCTTTGGCAATATATTTTATCGCAATGATAGGGATAGGCGTTTATGCATATAGGCAAAACGAAGATACATCATCAGGCTATTTACTCGGCGGTAGAAAATTAAGCGCGCCTGTTGTGGCTCTCTCAGCCGGTGCCTCTGATATGAGCGGTTGGATGCTTCTTGGTATTCCAGGTGCGATGTATTTATCCGGTGCGTCATCTCTTTGGATAGCGTTTGGATTATGTATAGGTGCATGGTTGAATTATATTATAGTTGCTCCGCGACTCAGAATTTTTACCGAGCTCGCAAAAGATGCGATTACCCTGCCTGATTATTTTGAAAATCGTTTTTTTGACACAAGTCGCTCATTAAGAATTATTGCATCCATTGTGATTATCATATTTTTCACACTGTACACATCATCTGGCATCGCTGCAGGCGGCAAATTATTTGAGTCATCCTTTGGCTATAATTACGAAGTGGGTTTGTATATTACGGCCGGTGTAGTGGTTTGTTACACCCTGTTCGGTGGCTTCATGGCTGTAAGTTTAACGGACTTCGTACAAGGCATTATCATGTTCATTGCTTTAATTCTGGTGCCTACTGTCGTTATTTTTGAACTTGGCGGTATTAGCAATACACTCGACGTTTTATCGAAAACAGATAGCAATCTATTATCTTTGTTTGTCGATGCTAGCACCGGCGCTACTGTTACATTTATTGGAGTGGTGTCGTTAATGTCATGGGGCTTAGGTTATTTTGGACAGCCGCATATCATTGTTCGCTTTATGGCTATTTCCAGTATTAAAGAGATGCCAACTGCTCGTCGCATCGGCATGTCGTGGATGATTGTGTCTATTTTCGGCGCTGCCGCTACTGGCTTGTTTGGCTTAGCGTATATGAATTCTATAGGTCAATCGCTGGACGATCCTGAAACCATTTTCATCACGCTTTCACAATTGTTGTTTCATCCTTTTGTCGGCGGTTTCTTGCTAGCGGCAATCTTGGCTGCAATTATGAGTACTATTTCATCACAACTGCTGGTCACCTCAAGCTCGCTAACAAGAGATGTTTACGTTACCTTCATTGACCAAGAGTGCAGCGAACAAAAGCAAGTTGTTATCGGCCGAATATGCGTTGCATTAGTTGCAGTTGTTGCGATTGCGCTTGCCTACGATAAGAACAGCAGCATATTAACCTTAGTCAGTAACGCCTGGGCCGGTTTTGGTGCGGCATTTGGCCCACTCGTTCTGTTCTCTTTATTGTGGAAAGACATGAGCCGAATTGCTGCGATTGGTGGTATTTTAAGTGGTGCCGCGACAGTATTAGTATGGATTTACGCACCTTTAGGTGAAAATGGTGGTTCCATTTACCCTGAACTCTATGCCATCATCCCTGGGTTTGTTGTGTCAAGCCTTGTAATTGTCGCAATATCGTTGATAAAACCTGAAAAAAATGAAAGAGTCAGAAGTCTTTTCTCTTCTTTTACCGATAAATATGCTATTGAAAGTCAGAAATAATATAAAAGGCCAATAAATAATATATGGGATTTTTCACGGCGCGACAGCCTATTTTAGATAAGAGCAAGTCATTGTTTGGATACGAGTTGCTTTTTCGCACCAGTTTAGACAATGTCTTTCCTGACGTTGATCAAGAAAAAGCAACGTCTAAGATGATAGAAAGCTTGCAGTTTGACTTAGGTTTAGACCGCATTTCTGATGGTAAGTTGGCGTTCATCAACTTTACTGAAAAAACGCTCCTTGGTGGTTATCCCGAGCTACTTCCAAAACAAAAAGTCGTTATAGAAATATTAGAAACCGTTAAACCTACCAAGGCGCTTTATATCGCTCTGCACAATTTGCATAAAAAAGGCTACATTCTGGCGCTGGATGATTTTGTTCATGATCGCAGATGGGAACCATTCTACAAGCTGATTGATATTGTTAAAATTGATTACCTTGAGAGTACCCTACAAGAAATAAATGAAACCATTGCCGCGGTTAAGAAATACCCCAACATTAAGTTGCTCGCCGAAAAAGTTGAGAGCAATGAAGAGTTTAAAGAAGCATTAACGCTTGGTTTTGATTACTTCCAAGGGTACTTTTTTAGTTATCCCGAAGTGATTAAAAATATCACGCTAACACCCGGGCAAACCTCAATTGCTACTTTGATGAATAAAGTAGCTGAGGAAACGCCCGACTTTGACGAGATTACTAAATTATTTGAACTAGACGTAACGCTGTCATTTAAATTATTACGTTATACGCAATCGGCTATATTTAAACGCCGCAATCCAATTAAAAGCATCAAGCAAGCCGTTCTAGTTCTTGGTAAAATTGAACTTGAAAGATTCCTCGGCTTGTTGTTTTCTGCACAATTTAGCGGCGATAAACCGCAAGAGCTTATCCGGCTATCTATGCAGCGTGCCAAATTTTGTGAGCTAATAGCGCCCTATTGCTTGCAGCAAAAAAATAGTTCATCTGCATTTTTAACAGGCATGTTGTCCTTGGTAGATGCGATGCTGGACGCAGATCTTATTGCTGTTATCAATGACTTACCCTTAAGCGAAGAAATTAAATTAGCACTCACCGAAAAGCAGGGCTGGCTTGCCGGTTGTATTACCCTTTGCCAGGCCTTCGAAAAAGGTGATTGGGAGCAAATGGAAAAAAACTGCAAAAGCCTGAATATTCCTTACACTGAGATCCTCAAAGAATACGAACTTGCAGGTATCTGGGCTGAAGATAAGCTAAATGAACTTGCCTAACTAGGCCCTTGGTCATCTGCAGTCTTTCAGCTAGACTGTTTGCAAACACCCTATCTAAGCAAATACTATTTATTCAATATTAGCGCATGAGAGCATAGCATTGTGTGGGAATCACCTAATGCTATGCTCTCGCTTTTTGCTCAGTCACTTTAAGGTTTAATACTAATCACTTATTTGCTGTGCTAAGTTGTCTGACGCTCGTCTCCTATTGTTATCGTCATTTCTTGTTTAAGCTTCCGTCATTCTAATCTTTTTTAATTTTGAGTGAGTTTTAAAAGAAGCATAAATAAGGAAATATGCTCACTATTAACCTTACATTATCGCTAATCAATTTTTATAGGGAATACAAAAATTAAAACACTCATTTTACTTAGCTCGCTTTTATTCATACCGCTTGCCAATGCTGCTCAATATAAACATGCTACAGGCATCGGAATTCAATATGGGGGACTGGTCGGTTATCAATTATCCTATAAAGAATCACAAAGCAATTTCAGAGGCGCCGTTGGATTCGGTGGAGCAAGTGTTGGCTATGATTATTTTGTAGCTGACTCTTTTTCATTAGGTGCAACATACACAGTTTCATTCAGAAATGTGACGTCTTTGAATTTCAACTATATGCCTGCAGGTGATCTCAATAAGTCCTGGGTTTTTGGTATAGACTTAGCGCATATTGATGGACAAGAAGCCAGCGGAGGTGGTCTTTTTAGAAAAATAGAAAAAGATAGCAGAAACATTGTCTTTTTCAGCGTAGGTTATAAATTTTAAATAGTTTGACGACAACACCCGCTATCGACAGTAAGAAGATCATAGTTAGTGTTGCTGTTTATAGCGCTTTATGATGTGCTTACCATATTCATTTCTGCACTTCGTAAGCTGTAGAAATGAACTTCAATATTAACCTCAGATAAAAATCATTAATTATTTTTTAGTCGATGTGAGATAAATTTTACAGTGTCCTAACAATATGTTCGGCTAATGTACTGTATGCGTCCGCTAACTTGGCTTGATAGAAATCATCACTGCCTTCTAACCAAGTATCTAAAAATTGTGCTGAACTCTCGTAATCATAATCGTTGGTGATGCTTTTTTGTTTTCCTAATTTATCAAGATAATTAACTGTTACCGTTACACTAAGCCCTAAAATGATACGGCCATCGCTATTTGTATTAAATGTTAACTGTTCTAATGAAATTGAAATTTCTTTATCAGATACAGCGCTAACTCGATATTTTTGCTCAGCTAACGCGGTAACGCTTGTCAAAAACTCGTCTTGCGGATTGTTTACCATTAAGTAACTATTCATTTTAGTAAACAGCTCCTTTCCTTTATCAGAATCTCCCGTTGATGCACCGACAGTGGCACCAACCACTGCGCCACTTGCGGCACCCATCCCTGCTAATACGGGTGCACAAATAAAGACGAATGGGCCACACAATAGTAATCCGCCCACGGCTCCAGCGGCTGCTCCGGAATACCCCCCCGTTTTTGCATCATCTATAATTGCGTTACTGTTACTTAATCCAAATATTTGTCTGTTACCGTCGTCCGGTTTTGATGTTACTGACACCGTTTCGCCTGGCTGAACAATATTCATGCGAGAGGTGGTGCTGCATGCGCATACGGATAATAGTGTTAGTGAAACAATCGCTTTGCGAGTTGCTGTTTTACTAAAATTCACATTAATATTCTTTTTAAATTATTATCGGACGATGAACTTACGCTCTATGTAACGTCGAGTCAATCATATAAAAGATACTGAGAGCCCTTATCCTAGAACACATAGACGCCTAGTTCAGCAGCAAGTAAAACTTAAGCCCTGCGCGACCACCTGTAGGGAATGGTATTTCGTGAGAATAGACTTCCTTGTATCACGCGGGATTGAGAAAAATTTTTAAAAGATATGAGAATGGGCTTTTTATCATAAGCTGAGGCTAACCGGTTTTATTATATGAAATCGCAAGGCTTTCCTAACACCAACCTTAATATAGGTAGTCCTGCGCTGCGGGTAGGTAACCGCTAATAACGAACTGTGGGTGGTAAGCTAAGTCTGGTTTAAAACGTGGTCCTCTTTATTTTCGCTATCCAACCAAAAAAGCGAACTTGTATCAAGTTCGCTTTTTAATTGGAAGTCGGAATTCCCAATCTTTAATAGAATTCCCAATCTTTAATAGAATTCCCAATTTATAACTATTATTCCCAATCTATAATGTCGCTGATCAACATGAGGGTTTCCATTAGATTTTGAAGTTCAAGACAGTTACAAATTAGATTTCAAAGACCACATACGTTACTTCTAAATATTCAGCATTCTCATATCAATGTTAATAATGCAGGTTACACAGATACAGTAACGTGAAACCAACGGCACCAAAGACCTAAGATTCTCACATCGCTATAAACGCTCTCACGAAATACCATTCCCTACACACACCTTTAATTCTGCCCCTATCTGCATATAACAATTTAGTAACAACAACATCATTTTGGTTATCAAAAGGCTATTAGACATACCAAATTATCATAATAGAAAATGTTTTAAATATGCTAAAGTTCTATGCATATAAATTTTTAGCATATTAACCTTTTAACTTGGAGTCCGTTACACAAATGACTACCTCAATTCCATCCATTACTCACCTAAAGCAGCTTGAAGCTGAGAGTATTCATATTTTTAGGGAAGTTGCTGCTGAATTTGACAATCCAGTGATGCTATATAGCGTCGGCAAAGACTCATCGGTGCTGCTTCACTTAGCTAGAAAAGCGTTTGCGCCGGGTGTTATTCCGTTTCCACTTCTTCATGTTGATACAAAATGGAAGTTTAAGGAAATGATCTCCTTTCGCGATGAAGTTGCTAAAAAACACAATCTAAATTTGCTTGTTCATAGTAATCAAGAAGGCTTAGAACAAGGCGTTGGCCCTTTCACTCACGGCAGTGCAAAGCATACTGACATTATGAAAACAGTCGCGTTGAAGCAAGCCTTGAACAAGTATAAGTTTGACGCTGCATTTGGCGGCGCACGTCGTGATGAAGAAAAATCACGAGCAAAGGAGCGCGTGTATTCATTCAGAGATGAAAACCACCGTTGGGACCCTAAAAATCAGCGTCCCGAACTTTGGAATATCTACAACAGTCAAATAAATAAAGGCGAAAGCATTCGCGTATTTCCGATGTCAAACTGGACTGAGCTTGATATATGGCAATACATTTATCTCGAAAATATCGAAATTCCATCACTGTATTTGTCTAAGCCGCGTCCTGTGGTTAGACGTGATGGTACTTACTTCATGGTTGACGATGATCGCATGCCCATGGAGCCAGGTGAGGTGCCTGAAATGCGCTCAGTTAGATTCAGAACTTTGGGCTGCTACCCACTTACTGGCGCAGTTGAATCGACAGCAGATACACTACCAGAAGTGATTCAAGAAATGCTGCTGACAAAAACGTCTGAACGTCAAGGCAGAGTTATCGATCATGATTCATCAGGTTCGATGGAGAAGAAAAAGATGGAGGGATACTTCTAATGGCGACTAATATTGTTTGGCATAAACACGACGTTAATAAGAAAGCACGTTCAGAAGCACTCAATCAAAAACCCGCAGTTATTTGGTTAACCGGTTTATCAGGTTCTGGGAAATCTACCGTAGCAAACTTGCTTGAGAAAAAACTGTATTCCGAAAGCAAGAAAACCTATTTATTAGACGGTGACAACGTGCGTCACGGATTATGTGGTGACCTCGGCTTTGATGACAAAGACCGCGTTGAAAACATCCGTCGAATTAGTGAAGTTGCAAAATTATTTGTCGATTCAGGCACCATTGTCATTACAGCTTTTATCTCTCCCTTTAAAGCGGATAGAGCCTACTGTCGTTCGCTACTAGAAAGAGGTGAATTTATAGAAGTATTTGTTGATACGCCAATAGAGGTTTGCGAACAACGCGATCCGAAAGGACTGTATAAAAAGGCACGCAGTGGCGATATCAAACACTTTACGGGTATTGATTCCGCTTACGAGGTCCCTGAAACTCCAGAAGTGCATTTAACTTATGAAGAAGAGACGCCAGAACAAACGGCGGAACGGCTATTTACTATGTTATCGACCAAAGGATTTATATAAATGACGAGTTTTGATTTAACGCCAGAACTTGCTGACAAAGTAAAGCAGATAGCGATCGAAGCCGGCAAGAAGATCATGGAAATCTATGACAAAGATTTTACCATTTATGACAAGTCTGATTCTAGCCCATTGACTGACGCAGACTTAGCAGCACATCATCACATCGTTGATGGCTTAAAAGCAATATCACCCTTACCAATATTATCTGAGGAATCGGCTGACATACCTTGGTCTACGCGCAAAATGTGGGTTCGGTATTGGCTTGTCGACCCCTTAGATGGTACTAAAGAATTCATCAAAAAGAACGGCGAATTTACTGTTAATATTGCGCTAATAGAGTATGGTGTGCCTACCTTTGGTGTTGTACACGCACCCGCTATTGATACAACATACGTTGGTCAAGAGGATATTGGCGCCTACAGCGAAGTCAATGGCACTCAATCCCCAATAAAAGCCAAAAAGCACACACTTGGCGAGACTTGGAAAATTGTTGGCAGTCGCTCTCATCAGAGCGCTGAAATAAACAAAATTCTCGATACTCTTGGTGGTGAAAGTGAATTGGTCGCCATGGGCAGTTCTTTGAAGCTATGCTTAGTCGCCAGTGGAGAGGCCCACCTGTATCCGCGTGTAGGACCTACCTGCGAGTGGGATACCGGTGCAGCCCACGCTGTTGCGATTGCCGCTGGTGCAAAGGTAAC
This sequence comes from Glaciecola sp., assembly GCA_965660625.1. Classification (GTDB taxonomy): domain Bacteria; phylum Pseudomonadota; class Gammaproteobacteria; order Enterobacterales; family Alteromonadaceae; genus Glaciecola. Next base: position 35,568 of record CBFIAR010000022.1, read on the forward strand.
CATTTTAGACGTTGAAAATCCAATGGACCCAGACGCTTCACCACTTCGATACAACCAAAAAGACTCCGTCTTAAATCCCTATTTCTTGGTAAGTTGCTAACATGAATAACGAAAACGAACTACTTCAAACCGACATATTGTCGTACTTAGACCAACATGAGAATAAAGACCTTCTGCGATTTTTAACCTGCGGTAGCGTTGATGACGGCAAGAGCACCTTAATCGGCAGGCTGCTTTATGATTCAAAGATGATCTATGAAGACCAGCTCGCAGCCATCACTAAAGACAGCGTCAAAAGCGGAACAACCGGTGAGAAAGTCGATCTGGCGTTACTTGTCGATGGCCTCCAGTCTGAGCGAGAACAAGGCATTACGATTGATGTTGCTTACCGTTATTTCAGTACTGAAAAGCGGAAATTTATTATTGCCGATACGCCAGGACATGAACAATATACGCGCAATATGGTCACTGGCGCATCCACCTGCGATCTTGCCATTATTCTTATTGATGCTCGTGCAGGTGTCAAAACTCAAACCAGACGTCATTCATTCTTAGTTTCTTTACTGGGTATAAAGCATATTATTGTCGCCGTTAACAAGATGGACTTAATGGACTACAGACAAGACGTTTACGAGCAAATACAGAAAGACTATATGGCGTTTTCTAAGCAGTTAACGATCCCAGACATTCGTTTCGTGCCACTGTCAGCGCTTGAAGGAGATAACGTTGTTACGCGCAGTGAAAATACACCTTGGTTTAAAGGTGAATTACTGATGGAATTACTTGAAAACATCGAAATTACGCAACAGCAACATCAAGATTTTCGATTCCCAGTCCAATATGTCAACCGACCTAACTTGGACTTTAGAGGCTTTGCAGGAACCATCGTGTCGGGCTCAATCAAACCTGGGGATGCAGTAACGGCATTACCCTCTGGAAAAACTTCGACGGTTAAGACTATTTATACTTTCGATGGTAATTTGGACGTTGGCTATGCGCCAAATGCGGTAACGTTGACCTTAAATGACGAAATCGATATTTCTCGCGGCGACATGCTCGTCAAGTCTGATGCTCTGCCCTTGCAGTCAAATGCATACAAAACACATATGGTTTGGATGTCTGAAGAAGCGCTTATTCCAAATAAGCAATATAGCTTTAAATTTGCGACTAAGAAAGTCACTGGCAGCGTGTCGAGTATTGACTACCAAATAGATGTAAATACCTTGGAAAAAAAGGATGCTTTGCACCTCAACTTGAATGAAATAGGTGTTACTAACATCAAATTAACTCAAGAAATTGCTTGTGACTCGTACGCTGAAAACCGCAAGACAGGCGCATTCATTATGATCGATCGTCTTACTAATAGCACCGTGGGTGCAGGTATGATTATGAGTGAAAATGAGGCTGTAAGAGGCTCGCATGAGTACTCTGAGTTTGAGCTTGAATTTAATTCACTCGTGAGAAAACACTTCCCGCATTGGAATGCAATAGACATTAGCCGATAGGGAAATAATTGCTTGATTGGTCAAGCTTAGGGAATGCAGCGAGCGTGTCGCTACATTCCCTTTTTCTTTCACTAGCATTGACTTAATTAGTACATTAAAAACAATAACATGACCTAGCCCTACTCGATTCACTTCGACTGTTCGCAAATGGACTAACAAAGATATAAATTGGCTGTACTGGGCGCTTCATATTCCTAAAAAATAGGTTATGCTTGGTTTTAATAAAAAGAAAATTAATAGGATAGTGACACAATGAATTGGGAACAAATTCTAGTCTTAGCAGTTTTTATTGGCACTATCGGCGGGCTCGTTTTGACCAATAAACGTCCCTCCAGCGTTTTTGCAATGAGCATGCTTTTACTGTTATTAGTTCAACAAATTTCACTTGAAGATATTTTAAAAAACATGACCAATACAGGCCTTGTTACCTTAGTTTTACTCTTACTTGTGAGTCATTCTATTGACAAGACCGCCTTCATCAAACGTCTTGGCAGAGCAATTGTCAGAAAATCCTTCACGCAAAGCTTCTGGCGTATGTTCGCCGTTACATTCACTTCTTCTGCGTTACTCAATAACACAGCCATTGTTGCTAGCTTAATAGGACCAATTAAACAAAACCAACTGCATGCCCCGTCGAGATTATTAATTCCTTTATCTTACGCCGCAATATTAGGTGGAACAGTGACCCTAATAGGAACGTCGACCAACTTAATTGTTGATAGTTTTTTGATTGAGCATGGGCACCCGGGGTTCAACTTTTTTGATTTTACCTTGTTTGGATTAATAGCCGGTTTAGCTTGTGCAGTACTGTTGTTTTTCCTGACCCCTTTGTTACCCAATATTGCCAGTAATGAAAGTAGCTATCAAAGCTATTTTATAGAAGCCGACGTGGAAGCAACATCAGAGTTAATTGGTAAAACGGTTGAAGAGAACCACCTGCGCAACTTACCTGAATTGTTTCTTGTTGAGGTAGTGCGCCGCAATGTGGTTATGTCACCGGTCACTCCTGATATGGTGATTGAAGAAAATGACAAATTAATCTTCTCTGGCAATGTGCAAAAAATGGATAACATAGCGCATATCAAAGGCCTGACTATGTTTGCGGAAGCCGACGGCCTATTGCGCGATAACTTGACTGAGGTCATTGTTTCCAATCGCGCACCTATCATTAATAAAACACTAAAAGAAATTGGCTTTAGAGCATTGTTTGATGCCGCCGTTGTTGCTATTCGCAGAGATGGAGAGCAAATATCAGGTAAATTAGGGGATTTAAAATTGCAAGCAGGTGATTTCTTGTTGCTTGCAACTGGCGCTGATTTTGCGGGTAGAGACAATATTACTAAAAACTTTTTTATTGTCTCAGAACAAAAAATCACTCGAAAGTTAAAGCCATGGCAAGAGGCTTTGACACTTTTCGGCTTCATTACTACTGTCGTTTTAGCCGCAACATCAATCGTCCCATTAGCGATTGGACTGCTTTTCTTTACTGCAAGCTTATCGCTGTTCAAGGTGTCTTCAGTTGGCGAGATTAAACGTCACCTCCCTATTAACCTAATTTTAGTCATCGTGGGTGCACTCAGTCTGGCGACAGCACTTGAAAGTAGCGGCATTATTTCCTTAGCCACCGGTGAATTAGTCCCCATTATTGGCACCATGTCGCCAATAGTTGCATTGATTTTGGTGTACTTAATCACCTTACTACTTACTGAGTTTGTGACCAACAACGCTGCGGCAGCACTCATGTTTCCCTTTGCTTACGGTATTGTTAACGCCATGGGATTACCACTAATGCCCTTTGCACTCGCGGTTGCTTTTGCGGCTAGTGCGAGTTTTATTTCACCTTATGGATATCAAACTAACTTAATCGTATTCAGTGCCACTAATTATAAATTTAAAGACTTTGCTAAGCTAGGAACGCCCGTTTCTATTCTCTACTCAAGTATTGTCTTATCCCTGTTAACCTTTGTCTATTTTTAAGCGTCATTGGAAAAACACAACGCGCGGGCTACTGAACTTAATGTGAAGCGGGTAAGTATCGTTCAATTGAGGCTATTAATGCTTTGCGTTGAATTGGCTTGGTTAAGTATTCATTCATTCCTGAAGCGATTGCGGCTTCAAAATCTTCCTTCATTGCATTTGCGGATAACCCAACGATCGGAACCTCGTTGTAACCCGCTGCGCGAATCGCTCTTGTCGCATCGAGACCATTTAGCGAGGGCATTTGGATATCCATTAATATCAAATCATAATGCGGTGCGTTCTTAAACTTTGTAATCGCTTGAATACCATCTTCTGCAATATCAAACGTTACCCCAAATGAGCGCAGCATTTCTCCAGCCACAAGCTGATTAATATTATTATCTTCTACTAATAAAACGTGACCTGTGTATTGTGCTTCTGCATTATCCAAGGGAGCTACCAGTAGCTGTGAGGCTTGCGCACAAGACTCCTCAAATCCATATAACAATTTAGCAAAATTATAAAACTGAGTTGGTGTGAATGGATGTTGTAAAACAGGACATTGCCATTGCGACGTCAAAATAGTATTTAATTGATTAGGCTGAGTGTTGACAATGCTTGCAAAACTTATATTCCGCTCCTGTAATTGTTCAACAAACGGTTGTAGCATACGTGCTTGGCGACCATTTTGAATATCTACAATGACTATATGTGCTGGCGTAACAGAAGCAAGACAAACCTCCCATTCTTGCAGAGGCTGATAATCAACATGGCTAGCAATGCGGCTGATGTAGTCTGCGTATAGCATGGGAGCCTTCGGGTCGCAGATATAAAGAATAGGCCGTTGGAAGCTATTTTCAGTATCTACTAGTAAGTGACGCTGCTCGTGTTGTTCATGCTGCAATCTAAAGAGACAAGTAAATACGCTGCCTTTGCCCAACTCAGATGTCACTGATATCTGTCCGTCCATCAGTGCCATTAATTGAGTAACAATGGCCAGCCCTAGTCCGGTTCCTCCAAATTGTCTGCTCGTAGAGCCATCAGCCTGTTCAAACGGTTTAAAAATCGTGCCGATCTGTTGCTCATTAAGCCCTATGCCAGTATCGGCAATAGAAACCTGCAAGGAAAATTCATCCGATTGCCCAATGCAGTTATAAGAAAAGGATATTTGAATACGCCCTTGATGGGTAAATTTAGTGGCATTACTTGTCAAGTTCAGCAGCACTTGTGACATGCGCAAAGGGTCTCCAACTGCATATATTGGTAGTTGTGGATCGACGTAAAGCGCAATATCCAGATTTTTTTCAGATGCTCGTAACGAAGACACTGAAAGCAAAGTGTCAAAAACGGACTCAAATGAAAACAAACTATTTTCAATTTCTAATTTTCCGGCTTCAATTTTAGAAAAATCTAAAATATCGTTTATGACATTCATTAGAATATGCGACGAATACGAAATTTTTTCTAAGTTAATTTTAATGTCAGGATTTGGATGTTGTCTCAGCGATATATCAACAAGACCAATAATGCCATTCATCGGTGTTCTAATTTCATGACTCATATTAGCAAGAAAGATACTTTTTGAAGCGTTGGCTTTTTCCGCTGCCAGTTTGGCTTCGTTTAACTGATTGTTAAGCTGTTGTGATCGTTCTAATAGTTCTTTTGTTTGGACATTTTTTTGATTAAAAACATTTGCTGCGCGAGCGAGTTGACCAATTTCATCGTTTCTTTTGGTAAACGGGATGGCTAGATTACTGTTTCCCCTAGCTAAATTCTCAAAAACCTTCGTAATAGACTTTATGGGATTGATGATTCGGAAAGCGCCGAACAAAGCGATACCGAAGGTGACAAGCAAGCCCGTAGTAGACGATAAATTTACTTGTGTCTGTGCCTTCTCAATATTAACCTGAATGTCTTTATTCATCTGCATTGAGAATGCTGCGGCTTGACTCGACAAGTCGTTGGCTAAATAGAGGAATTCATTGGCGGAACCTGCCATTACCACATTAACTAAAAAGGTATAGCCTTGTTGAGTGTGGGCAAGCTTATCAAATTGTTGATATATTGTTGTTACTTGCTCTGAAAGTCGCTCTCGTTCGATACTGTTAAGCGGCGATTGCTGGATGACAATTTGAGCCGATTGTATTGCATCTAAGATACCCTTTTTCAATTGCGAACTAGGATCTAAGCGGTATTGAAAAACCAAAGTTTCTGCAGTCAATAAATGAATAAGCAGATTTTGTAAGCCATTTTTTTCACTTTCTACTAACTCATTTTGCACTATATTTTCAATCTCAAAGAGCACGCCTTGCTTGAGGTGCTCATCACTTTGAGTTTTGGCAATGACCACATATGAAAAGTTTTCTTGGTATTGGTCTAAATGCTGCTGCATTGCCATTAACCGCTCGAGCGTATCATCTTCAGCGTGATACAATGGCAAATTATTGATAATTAAGTCGAGTCTTTCTCTCAAATCGATAATTAATGAATTAAATTGACTAACAGACGACGAACTCCCTGTATCTTTAAAAATTAAAACATAGCGTTGTAAAGCTAATACATCACGTTCTAATTCTTTAATTACTCGTTCCTCCCTGGAGGTTTTTTGATAATTTTCGAATGATGTAACTAGCTTGCTTTGATTATTTTGGGTATAAAAAATCTGCCCAATTAAAATGAGAATAAAAATGCACAACAGCAGTGATATTTGTGTTTGCAGTGAAGTCTTCATGCTAAAAAAGTATGTTTCATTGACGTCATGTTTTATGCCTCTCTTTAATCATCGCCATTAACGTTTAGGCACTTAAGAACTCATACCATTTTTCTAAGCTGTATTCATAAGTAGGCATTATCGTATTCCATACCGCCACATTTTCGAAGCGAGTTTCATAACTGCCTCCCGTTCGAATATCTCCTTTATACACAGAGATATTGCCATCAGTTCCATTAAGATTTTCTCTTGCAGTTTTGCCTCGATACCAATAGTCGAACTCGGCCTGTGATAAATATTGCTTAGAACGCTGCGGATTAGAAATATAATAGCCTTGTCGAGCAATAAAAGCACCTGGCCAGCCGGATAACCACCAATTCATATACTCATAAGCAACGTCCTGCATGCGTCCTTTAGTTTGCGACGACAAACACATCACTCCATGCCAACCTCTGTAACCTTCTTTGGGAGCAGCGAAGGTAACCGGCACGCCTTGACCATTTAAACTGGAAACGGCAGGAGAAAACATGCTCTCAATCACCACTCTTTTAGTTTTCATGAACCTAACCGACTCCGGTACTGAAGTCCAAAAGCCGCTGAAATGCCCCTCTTGTTTGTATTTAATTAACACATCAAATAACTGATTTAATTCATCTTTGGTCATCGCACCAATGTCGTTAAATGCAACCAATCCGAGCGACTGAGCCGATAAGGCCAGATCAAACAAACCTATTGATGGAGCATTAATAATCGCGACTTTGCCCTTATACTTTTTCTCCAACAACCAACCCCAGCTTTCAGTTTCATAGGGAACACCTTTAGCTATTACATCTGTGTTGTAGCCAAAAGAATCAACGTTATGTACGTAGGGTAAAAAGCTAATGTTATTGGTAGCGCTATTTCCCAGCGATTGGTCTTTTTGGACATGCAGCAGTTTGTATGGTGCATCACCCGCCCCGAACTTCGCATTAGGCGTGATTTTACCTGTTTTAGTCAGTGTATTTATTTCATCCCAATGCGTAATTCTTCGTTTATCTATTGCTTGAATAGCCCCAGAATGCCATAACACATTGATGCTATTTGACCATTGCTCATATAGGTCAAAGCTGCTGGGCGACATCGCTGCCTTTTGCAAAACAGCGGCGCTGCCTTTAGGCTCAAACACTAGGTCAATGTCCAAATCTTGCATGGCTTTTAAGCGCAACTCTTCTTGTAAGGTTACATGAGTGCCTAAAACCCTAAGTTTAGGTTTCGACTGACCGATCGCAAATGTTGAAAAAGGCATGCTCGCTGCTATCGCACCAATCTTAGCGACACTTTTGAGCGCATTTCGTCTGCTCTTTGACATTGGCACGGTATTATCAGCAGGTTTGGTCATAACCAGTTCCTTTTCAAAACAAAAAAGTGATTAATTTATTCATTTATCACGGGCTAACTTTATCCAAACAATGATGAAGATACAAGATCCGCATCACCTTGGCGATTTCGTCTTATATTATTACTACTTTTATTTCGTTTATTGACTTTACCCGTATCCGACTTGCAAAAAATTCGCTCATAACGATCGGCAAGAGCGAATAAACACTCCCAAGCAATACTGTAGTTTTATTTTTTACAAAAAAAACTATCTATAGAATAAATAACTAATAAACTCGATTACTAACATAGATAAAAGAACGTAATACTAGCCAACCCGCTTTACCATAAGACATAGTAAACGCACTGGATTTCTATCATATGAATAAAGCAGAGCCGTCGATACTCAAAGCAGACAAAATTGATTCGGATAATGAGTTTTGGGCGCACATAGCAAGCCAAATCGTTGTCGACCCTGACTACAAAAATCGTATTTATGCCGACTGGACAGCGAGTGGACGTCTATTTCGGCCGATAGAAGACCGTATTATTAATATGGTAGGCGGCTTAATGGCCAATACGCATACTGAAGATAGCTACACTGGTCGCATAATGACAACGTGGCTGCATGAAGCTGAGCAAGTTATTAAAAAACATGTGAATGCCTCAACGGACGATATACTGCTAAACGTCGGTAACGGCATGACTGGTGCCTTGGCTAAATTGATGCGAATGATGGGTTGGTGGTGCCACGAGCAGCATCGTGCTGCCGTTGTTGCGAGCATGACTGAACGGCCTTTGGTTTATATTACTCACCGTGAACACCATAGCAATCATACGATGTGGATTGAAAGCCTAGTCGAACTAAGAATTATCCCTGCCTTGCCAGGTGATGAAATTGATATTGACTGGTTAGAACAGGATTTAGCACAAGAAGCTAATCGAAAAATTAAAATAGCGTCTATCACCGCCGCCTCAAACGTAACAGGGATCGAAACACCTTTTCGCAAAATAGCCAGAATAATGCACGAAAAATCAGGCTTTTGCTTCGTTGACTTCGCCGCTTCCGGACCTTATGTCGACATAGATATGCATCCTGCAAAAGATGAATGGCTCGATGCCATATTTTTCTCACCACATAAGTTTTTAGGTGGACCTGGCTCATCCGGAGTATTGTTTTTTAATAAGCACCTTTATCAAAATAAAGTTCCTGAGCAGCCAGGCGGCGGAACAGTTTTGTGGACTAACCCGTGGGGTGAACATCGCTTTGTTGCAGATATCGAGCAGCGTGAAAGTGGCGGTACTCCTGGCATTTTACAAACCATTCGAACAGCGATGGCAATCCAACTGAAAGAAGAGATGGGCACAAAACGCATTGGTGAACGCGAACAATATTTAAATGCCATTTTCTTCGCTCGCCTTAAAGACATAGAAGGCGTGTGTATTTTATCTGAGCAACATGCCCATCGTCTTAGCGTTTTCTCAATTGTGTTTAGTGATATTGACTACAAAACGGCAGTTCAACGTCTTAGCGATGACTTTAAAGTAGAAACTCGTGGAGGCTGTGCTTGTGCTGGTACTTATGGTCATCATTTACTCAACATTGATTATTCGACATCTAAACGTATTACTGATCACCTCGATGACGAATTTCAAAGTTTGAAGCCTGGCTGGGTAAGAGTTAGCTTGCATCCTTGCATGAGTGAGCTTGATGTTAACAATATTGCAGATGCAATAGAAAAAGTGGCCAGTGGTGCGTTATCGATAGCAGCTGACGGCCCCGCAAGCAAAAATATTTGGGAAGCATTTTTGTAAACGACTAGCCAAATAATGCGCGATTGACCTCCAGCTTGGGCCTACGGTATTGAATGATGGCGAGAGCGGCCTAAAGTATATCGTTCTATAGCTTTAATATATTAACTGATGCAGATCAATACATTAAAAAAATAATGAGCTAAACTAAAGTTGAATGCTAACTATCTAGGATAATGACCATGCAACTAGAAAAACATACATTACTGAACGATTTTCCCGACCATCACCACACCATTCGCCATCTAAAAATGCACGACGCGCATTTTACTAAACTGGCAGATAGCTACCATCAATTGGACAGCGAAGTGAGGAAACTTGAAGAAGGTAATTCGCCGGTAGAAGATGCATATTTAGAAACGCTTAAGAAACGTCGCCTTCATTTCAAAGACGAATTATTTACAATAATTCAAAAGACGGAAAAGGCGTTGTAGTGTTGTCCCCTTGCAGACGGCCAAAAGGAGTCTAGAAGCATGAATAAGTTGAGAATTCGATTGAGTAGGATTGTTGTTATTGCGTTTGCCAGCACCATCGTCTTGTCAGGATGCAGCAGCCCCTTCGCTGAGTCCATACGCAAAGTCACTTACGCACCTGATTTTAAATATACTGAACAAGCCGTGTTGCGCTCCGATATGGACAAACTCGGACAACAAATGAGTCTGCTCGAACAAGCCTTGTCAACGCCATTTGGTGGAACGCCAGATGAAATAGAAATTCAGCGCAACCAAGTGCTTGTTGCGCTTAGGAATATGAGTGCGATTGCTTCCAGACTCAAAACAGGAAGTGAAGGCGCCAACCATCCTTTCATGGAGGACTACATGCAAAGCTTTATGAGTAAAGTGGATAAAGCTAGAGTAGCCGCATCATTAGAACAACCTCGTTATTACTTTGCAGGGCAAGTAGCTGGCGGGTGCACAAGCTGCCATAAGGTAAATAGGTAGCACTAACAAAAATGTTCAGCTAAAGTAAGTAATTTGAAATACTATGATAGCTGAGCAGAACATTGAACTTAAGCGAAAAGAACATTACCCCCTCATTCGATTGCTATCGCTTTGATGAATTATCGGGTTTATTACTTTATAAGGCCTTAAAACTTCGAAGTGATATATTCGTGGTAGAGCAAAACTGCGTATATCCAGATTTAGATGACAAAGACGTCCATGCCGATACATTACATATATTACTTCAAGATAATCTAGCAATTGGCACTGAGCGTCCCGCTGGCTCCTCAAGCAATATTATTGCATATACTCGATGTTTAGCACCCGGTGTTTCTTATGCTAGCTCAAGTATCGGCCGTGTAGCCGTGGCGGCCAATTCGCGTGGAAACGGTGTCGCGAGGCGATTAATGTTGCAGGCAATGAGGTTATGTAAGCAACATTGGCCGGAACACAACATACAAATAGGTGCGCAGGTCTATTTACAAAACTTTTATACTCAACTCGGTTTCATCCCCTTTAGTGAACCTTATGATGAAGATGGCATTATGCACATCGATATGGAATTGACAACATCGGTCTAAAGCCCTGATTGACTGATTGATGTAAATGCAATTTTATTTTATCAAATCACGCATATCTGAATGTCTCAGATTCTGAAAAGTGATATTGTGCTGGTTTTAAACATCGGGTAAAACCCCTTGATGAGTGTTAACATGTCAAAAGTGCTTAGTTCCTTATTAAAACCGCTTAACCTCCTGGTCCCTATGCTTTTAATAGGCATTAGCTGCGCATTACCGTCTATAACATTTGCTTCAGATGCTCAAAAAGTACTAGCCAGTTATATTTTCACTCCTGTGGACAACCCTCTACTAAAAGCCCAAACCGCATTAAGTCAAGCAAAAGCGGAAAATAAATATGCATTGATCGTGCTAGGCGCTCAGTGGTGCCATGATAGTGTTGGCTTAGCAGAACGTTTTTCAAGTGAGCAAATGCAGTCAATATTGTCAGACAATTTCGTGACACAATTTATTGACGTTGGCTATTTAGAGGACCGCAGGAATATCACAACGCTGGTGGGCTACCCGCATTATTTTGCCACGCCGACGGTGTTCGTTGTTAACCCAACATCAAACGAATTACTAAATATAGAGTCACTCAAAGTTTGGCAAAGCGCGGATAGTGTTGAACTGCAAGAATATGTCGAACGCTTCTCAAGCTTTACTATAAATGAAGCTTACACTAAGGGTAAGCAACGTAATGACAGGCCCGCTTTAGCTTCTTTTGAAAAAAACCAAAGCGACCGTTTGCAGCAAGGCTATGAAATTTTAGGTCCTCTATTGGCAGCAAGCGACAGTGAAACGAGCAGCAACATAAGCGACGACGAACACGAACGTTTTTTGAAACTTTGGCGAGAAGTGAAGCAATTTAGATTAAAAATTCAAGTCACCATTCATGAATTAAGAAACACCTATCTAGCTGAAACCGAATTACAAATAAAATTAGCAGAAGCGACACCAGAAGCGCAATCTTGGGAAACAAAGGCAAGCAAGAATTAAAAGTCAAGCTAGCGAAAATATGCATAAAAACGCAATAATTATTCCACTACTGCTTTTCGTTATATAAAAAAAACATGAGATATATAAAACAAAGTATATTTCTCTTGCCTTTGCTGTTGATTATGCACACCAAGTTATATAACATTCCAGCTCGTATAAATTCGCTGCGACAATCGCAAAGAATATGAAACTAATAAGAGCTAACATGAACGTTGCAAATTTCAGCCATCATCATCATATGAACGCATAACCTTTCAGGTTCGTGCTGGAAGGGTATGGTTTCCTTTCCATGGCGTTGAAGAAATTTGAAGCCCTCGAGAGGAAACTTTCGGGGGTTTTTTGTTTGGTTTTACTGGTATATAAGATCACATAACTGTCTCTTGGCTAAATTGGCTATGACAGAGCGTTACTGCCGTGTGTAATTACCCACACGGTATTACATGAACCACGCTTATTAGTGGTCAACTCGAGTTGCCAAATCAATGTTGTGAACAGCCACATTATTAATAAACAATATAATAAGTAATAGTCATTAAGCGAAAGCACATAAAGGAACGAGAAATGAGCGATTCAAAAAGATTAAAAATTGCGGTACAAAAGAAAGGTCGATTGAGCGACGACAGTATTGCGTTGTTGAAAGCAATTGGCATCAAACTACAAATTAGAGATCGCTTGCTTATTGCTCATTCAACCAATCAACCTATCGACTTATTGCTAGTTAGAGACGACGATATTCCTGGTTTGGTAATGGACGGTGTTGTTGATCTGGGCTTTATTGGCGAAAATGAACTGGAAGAAAAAATGCTGGAGCGCAAATCGTCTAAGCGTCCTGCAGATTTCAAAACGCTTCGTCGTTTAGACTATGGCGGCTGCCGATTGTCAATTGCGATTCCAAATGAAATGAGATATGACGACGTTACCTCATTGAATGGTAAAAAAGTAGCTACGACCTATCCTTATTTATTAGAGCGTTATTTCAAAGAAAAAAACATTGATGCAAGTGCCGTCATGTTAACTGGCTCGGTTGAAGTTGCTCCTCGTGCAGGGGTGGCTGACGCAATATGCGACTTGGTATCAACAGGCGCAACGCTTGAAGCTAATGGCCTACGTGAAGAAGAAGTGATATTTGAATCAAAAGCTGTTTTTATTCAGAAGTCTGAGCCACTCAGTGATGACAAGCAAGCACTGGTAAATCGTTTGCTACCTCGCATTGATGGGGTTATGCAGGCAAAAGAAAGCAAATACATTATGCTGCATGCACCCAAAGCATATTTAGAACAAGTCAAAAGCTTGTTACCCGGTGCTGAAAATCCAACGGTATTGCCTTTAGCTAGCAACGAAAAATTAGTTGCGATACACGTTGTGAGTTCTGAGACTCTCTTTTGGGAAACCATGGAAAAATTAAAATCATTGGGCTGCAGCTCAATTCTTGTTATGCCAATTGAAAAAATGATGGGGTAAAGACGATGTCGTCGCAATCAATTATTGAGTGGGGCAATCTAACCGAGCAGCAACAAATAGAAGCCTTGTTGCGCCCGGCAATGAAAGACAGTGTCATGTTGCGTGATACCGTCACTAAAATAGTAAGCCGTGTTCGTCAAAGTAAAGACGCGGCGGTGTTTGAGTACACGAAACAATTTGATGGCGCTGTGTTAAGTAACTTACGTTTAGATACAGCCGCAATTGAGGAAGCAGAAAGCAAGCTTAAGACACAAGTAAAAGCGGCAATTGATCAAGCGTATGCCAATATAAACACCTTTCACAAAGCGCAATTACCGCAAGATATTCGCATCGAAACTGCGCCGGGCGTTATCTGTGAACAGCGCCATGCCGCACTCGAAAAAGTTGGGTTATACATTCCAGGCGGCAGTGCACCGTTGCCCTCAACCGTTTTGATGTTAGGCGTGTCAGCACAAGTGGCCGGTTGCGAATTACCTATATTGTGCACGCCTCCTTCACCACAAGGCACTATTGCACCTGAAATTTGTTATGCTGCAAAAATTTGTGGCATTCAACATATCTACCTTTGTGGTGGTGCTCAGGCTATTGCAGCCATGGCATTTGGTACAGAGACAATACCCAAAGTTGATAAAATATTTGGTCCGGGAAATAGCTTTGTAACTGAAGCGAAACAGCAGGTGAGCCAAGTGGTTGGCGGCGCAGCTATTGACATGCCTGCGGGTCCTTCTGAAGTACTCGTTATCGCTGATGCACATGCAAACGCAGGATTTGTTGCTGCCGACTTACTATCACAGGCGGAACATGGGGCCGACTCTCAAGCAATTTTAGTCAGCGATGACCGTTCGCTTATTGCAAAGGTACAGCAGCAAATGGCACTGCAACTCGCTCAGCTTTCGCGGCGTGATATTGCAAGTAAAGCAGTGGATAACAGTCGTTACATTCTTACCGAGAATGTTGCAGAGTCTGTCTTGGTGAGTAACGCTTACGCGCCAGAGCACTTAATTGTGCAAACCGACAACGCACGCGAACTATTAGCAACACTGAAACATGCAGGTTCTATTTTTGTCGGTGCTTATTCGCCCGAATCGGCTGGCGATTACGCGAGCGGCACCAATCACGTGCTGCCAACCTATGGCTATGCGCGCAACTATTCAAGCCTAGGTTTACTTGATTTTATGCGCCGTTATACCGTGCAAGAGCTATCTCGTGAAGGGCTAGAGAATATTGCGGATGCGATCATGGATTTAGCCGATGCTGAAGGACTAGACGCACATAGAAATGCGGTTAAAATCAGGCTTACTGGTTTAGAACTCCCCACGGTGATAAGCCAACAAAAAGGCGCTGACGCCGAGAGTGCTCCCGACACTAAGCCGTTCAGCGGAGCAGCGGTAAATGCAGCGACCACAGATAGTCGCGTTTACCTTGATATGTCTCAAGGAAAAAAGTCATGAGTGCTGAAAATAGAAGCAATTGGTTAACAAATATTAGCGTTGACCACGTTAATGCGTTAACTCCTTACGAATCAGCAAGACGCCTATTCGCTGGCTCTGGCGCAGACGCCGAGCAAGTGTGGTTAAACGCAAATGAATCTCCTTTTGCGAGAGATTACGCAGTCGATTCATCCGTATTCAACCGCTACCCTGACTGTCAACCTGATACCGTTATTAAGTCCTACGCGAAATATGCGAGTTTGAAAGCATCACAAACCTTAGTAACTAGAGGCGCCGATGAGGGGATAGAGCTGATTGTGCGCGCATTTTGTCAAGCAGGCACAGACAGTATACTTATTTGCCCTCCCACTTACGGAATGTATGCTATTAGTGCACAAACGTTCAACGTCGGAGTGCACAAGTCGTTACTCAACAACGATTTCAGCTTGAATATACCGGATATTTTAAGCTACGTGGATAAAGTTAAAGCTGTCTTTATCTGTTCGCCGAACAATCCGACGGGTACCAGTGTTTCTCAGCAAGACATTATAAAGGTGGTAGAGGCATTTAAAGACCAAGCGATTGTTGTTGTCGATGAAGCCTATATCGAATTCGATATCACTGAAACGCAAACTGGCCTGCTCGATAAATACGAGAACTTAGTGATATTACGGACGCTATCCAAAGCCTTCGCTTTGGCTGGTTTGCGCTGCGGGTTTACGCTAGCTTCACCAGCAATTATCCAGACATTGTTAAAAGTCATTGCGCCTTATCCTATTCCAGCACCCGTTGCCCAAATCGCAAGTAAAGCACTCGAAAACGAAGGCTTGGCGAAAATGCGTAACGATGTTGAAATATTAAAAGCCGAACTCATTTCACTGAGGACAGCCTTAAGCGACATTGGTGATATTCAAATTATCGGCGATACTAACGCCAATTTTGTGTTATTTAGAACGCAAAGTAAAACTGAACTTATGGCTTACCTCGTTAAGCATAAAATGTTAATTCGCGACCAATCAAAGCAAATAAATTTGCAGAACTGTCTGCGTATTACCATTGGTAACCCCGCGCAAAACCAAACATTATTAGCATTAATAAAGGCATTTTTTGCCGACGGAAATCAATAATATGAGTCAACAACCTATTCTTTTCATTGATCGCGATGGCACTTTAGTGGAAGAACCCCCTGTCGACAAACAACTCGATAGCTTAGAGAAATTAGTTTTCGAACCCAATGTCATCCCTGAATTACTCAAACTCCAAGCGGCTGGTTTCAAATTAGTCATGGTGTCGAATCAAGATGGTTTAGGAACTGATAGTTTTCCTACCGCCAACTTCGATTTGCCGCATAACGCCATGATGAATATATTCGCAAGTCAAGGCGTGGTATTTGATGACGTATTAATTTGCCCGCACTTTGACACCGATAACTGCAGTTGCAGAAAGCCTAAATTAGGCTTGGTTAAAGATTACCTGCAGGCCGGCAAAGTCGACTTTACTCGCTCATTTGTGATTGGCGATCGTGATACCGATATACAACTTGCTGAAAACATGGGCTTAAAAGGTATAAAATACAATCCTGCAACTAATAATTGGCCAATGATTACACGTCAATTGACGATAACGGAACGCACCGCAGAAGTGGTAAGGACGACGTCAGAAACGGATATCCGAGTGAAGGTGAACCTAGACAGTTCGCAAAAGCCAGAAATACACACTGGTTTAGGCTTCTTTGACCACATGCTCGATCAAGTAGCGACACATGGCGGCTTTTACTTAAATGTGAGCGTTGATGGTGACCTTCACATTGATGATCACCACAGCGTTGAAGATACTGCACTCGCACTAGGTGAATGTCTGAAAAAAGCATTAGGAGACAAGCGTGGTATCGCTCGTTTTGGCTTTGCCTTACCGATGGACGAGTGTCGTGCTGAATGCCTCATCGATATTTCAAACCGCCCTCACCTCCAATTTGATGCAAACTTTAGTCGTGATTCCGTTGGCGATATGGCAACTGAAATGGTGCCTCACTTCTTCTATTCCATTGCCCAATCAATGGGTTTGTCACTGCATTTATCCACGTCGGAGGGCAATGCTCACCACCAAGTAGAAAGCTTGTTTAAAGTTTTTGGTCGCGCATTGCGACAAGCAATAGCGAAAGAAGGCAACGTTCTACCGAGTACGAAAGGAGCATTATAAATGTCTAATTCATTGGTCATTGTTAATACCGGCTGTGCAAATATATCGTCAGTTAAGTTTGCCTTTGAGCGACTCGGTATTCAAGTTGATGTGTCTGACAATGTTGAGGTTATTTCAAAAGCACAGCGCGTACTCTTGCCCGGAGTAGGAAGTGCTCCGGCAGCGATGAGTAGCATCAATCGCAAAGCCTTAGCCGATTGTTTGCGCTCTTTAACACAACCGACGCTGGGCGTATGTTTAGGCATGCAGTTAATGGTAACCGACTCGCAAGAAGGTGAGTTTGGTAAAACCGATTTGACCCATAGCCTGAACCTCATTCCCGGTCACGTAAAACGCATGCAGGTTGGTAATTTACGTCTACCGCATATGGGTTGGAATAGAGTCACCAGTAAATATGAAAACCCATTATTTGCGGGCATACCGGACGGTGAGCATTTTTATTTTGTGCACAGTTATGCCATTGATGACTATGAACATACCCTGGCAAGCTGTCACTACTCGTCAAAAAAACGTGAATTGAATGCTGGCGCACTAGTCAATAACGCAAATACTGAGAAGCTAAGTGCTGAAGAACTTAAAGCTGACATTGGTACTACTTTCTCAGCCGCTATTCACAAAGACAATTTTTTTGGTGTGCAGTTTCATCCAGAACGTTCTAGTGATGCTGGCGCACAGTTACTCAAAAACTTTATTCAGTTGTAAGGAAATAAAATGATTATTCCAGCGATCGATTTAATCGAAGGCAAAGTGGTTCGTTTATACCAAGGTGACTATAAACAAACAACTGAATACAAACTCGATCCAATTGATGTCGTGCATCAGTATGCCGATGACGGCGCCCAGTGGTTGCATATCGTTGATCTAACCGGCGCCAAAGATACCAGCAAACGTCAGCTTTCACTGATTTCAGCAATGGTTGCAACCAAGCGTATGAAATTTCAAAGCGGCGGCGGTGTGCGCACTAAAGCGGATGTTGAAGGTTTATTGTCTGCCGGTGTTGAGCGCGTGGTCATTGGCTCACTTGCGGTCACTCAACCCGAAGTGGTTGAGCAATGGATGCAGGAATTCGGCCCAGAACATATTGTGTTGGCACTTGATATCAACATTGACGAGCAAGGCAACAAATTTGTCGCAACCCACGGCTGGCAGCAAGATTCAGGCGTTTCTATTGAAGCACTTATCGAACGCTATTCTAAAGTTGGTTTAAA
>CBFIAR010000023.1:0-51520 GCA_965660625.1 Glaciecola sp.
CGCTTTAGCCCCCCATTGCTGCCATACAATAAACTTCTCTTAGATGATGTTTGAAAGGCTGAAACGCCTCTTAAATAGATGTTTTACGACAGACCCCTAACTGCCCAAAGCCGTCTGTCACTCATTCGATTTTTAAGATTAAAAATGTACGTTAATTTGAGCAAAAATTTGAACCCGTAACTCGGAGCGGCCTGGAAGCTTGAAACAGTAAAGATTAACCGCTAATGTCAATTCGACAAAGTCGCTCGGTAATTAAACCGACAGTTTCCCTTGGTAATCACACTAATAAATTCTTTTAACGTCTCGATAAAAATTTTCGTGAGAACCAAGCGCAATTAATTCCAAGACGATAGCTTCATCTTCGTAACTATAACCTAAGAGAGTGAGCTGCTTAACCATTTTAAATTTATAAACGCGCATGAAGGAGAGGTCGCCTTTCTTTTGTTCACCTAGCATAGGTGATTCAATCAAGGCTCTAATTGCTTTATCTAGGTCAGCTTTTTGGTTCTTATGGAGCTTTTTAACGGCCTTTTTAAAGTTCTCTGTTTGCAGAACCGTCGTTATTTTAGCCAAAACTATATGGCTCGACTTTGCCCGCTTCTTTTTGGGCTTGAGCAATAACAGCCTGTTTGACAAACTCATATGGTAAATCAGGATTGTCTTCCATTATTTCACCTATTTTTGCCCAGTGTTCTATCTGTTTTGGTGTTGTTCTGTTGAGTGCTTTGCCAATTATTGATGCTTTCTCAACGAGGCCTTGATCTAACCTAACGCTTGAAGTTGCCATTTTTATCTCCGCTAATTATTGCGACCAAAAGTGTAGCGTATTGCATCAATTGATGCAATGCGCTACAAAAAATCAATTTTGATTGACTTTTAGTGCTTGAAATTTAAACAAGTTAGTCGCCATTAATTTATCAGATTTATTTCAATTAAATGTCACGAGTTAAACGTTTATGTGACACAAGGTAATGATAAAAATCTGCTCCTTACAAGGCGAGCTCTACTATCGTGTTTTTAAATACTTTTTTGAATTCAAAATTTTTTGAGCCGCTAACCTATGCATCGGTTTTTCAAAAGTGTAGTGAATCCGTACCAAAAATGTGGCAAATTCGTAATTCAGTTTCTCTCTAACTGAGGATATACGTTGCTTTCAGCGCATTTTGATTTGTACGCTATTTTACGCGTGAATTTGATTTAAAAATGAGCAAAATATTCTCATTGTTTAATGAAATGCACATGGGCTCATACCTAACTCGAAGTCATATTTTATCTTGATTGGCGCGGCTTGCTGGCTTTTGAGTAACTTACGGAAGAATCGGCTCGCTGCTTTCTTGTCTTTACGTTTCTGAACCAGAATATCAATTTCATCACCATCCTGATCGACCGCCCGCCAAAGATAAAGCAGAACACCGATGAGCTTGATAAATACCTCATCAATCACTAGGTATCACGCAATTGCCCTCGGGTCTTCCTAATATGATTACAATAAACTTCACCGAATTTATCACACCAATTTCTGACAGTTTCATAACTGACGGTAACACCTCTTGTCGCCAGCAATTCTTCTATGTCACGGAAGCTAAGTGTACATCTGTGATGAAGCCACACAGCGTGACTGATAATTTGGGATGGATAGCGATAACCGGCATAAATATTGGTATTTTTCATGCCTTGATTATTGCATGTTTCTGAGTCCGCTCGTCAACTTGACAGTACCTTCTTTATGTAATTGAATCACTCTATACACCAAAAAAGCAATTTATATGTTGCGAAAGCTAAATAAAGAAACTAATATATTTTTTATAGTTAAATAGCAACATATAAGTTTCATCATGAATTCATTGCTAGAACAGATCAAAAAACGCCGTATCGCGCTAGAACTCAAGCAGCACGATATGATGCTGCGGGTTGGTATATCGCGCCAGCAATATCAACGGTTGGAATCTAAAGGAAACCCTCGGCTGGATACGCTTGAGCTTGTTGCTATGGGTCTTAAAAGTGAATTGCTACTTATACCGCAAGAGAAGTTAAACGCAGTGATGGCTGTATTAACCAATGAATCCAACGCATCTAACTCACCAAGTCAATCGGCCAAAGAAAAGAATAAGCCATTAAATGATGATCCATGGCAAGGATTGCTAGGAGAAAATGAATGAGCGCAGATGCAAATAATGAAGTGAATGTATTACAGATCTCAATTCATGACGTACTGATTGGCTATCTCGCAGGGTTTAAGAATGGCCGCAATGTATTGAGCATTGCCGATACTTTTAAGAACAATCCTGAACGCCCAACATTCAGCCTGATTACTCACCCTAAGTTTCCACAATCTGCTAAGCTGATGGCCGAGCCATGGGCGAGAAATCAACGTCTGCATCCTATACTGTCAAACTTGCTACCAGAAGGTTCATTGCGTGAACTGATTGCACAAGCCCTGAAGGTACATGTCGATAATGAGTTTCACATATTTTCATATCTAGGCGCAGATTTGCCGGGCGCAATCGAAGCTACACCGATGGAACCTGAAGATGTTCCCGTCTTTTTATTAGAGAGGGTGCTCAACACACACGGAAAGGCCAAGGCAATTAAGTTCGATAAAGTCACCCAAGAAAACAAGTTTTCTTTGGCTGGCGTGCAAATGAAATTTTCCATGAAAGAAAAGGACGGGCGCTACCATTTATCAAAAGACGATGTGCTAGGTGACTGGATAATTAAAACACCATCGACTAAGCACAAATTTGTTCCGCTGAACGAATACACCGCCATGTCGTTGGCGGGGCTCGTTGGCGTTGATATTCCTGAGATCAAACTTGTTGAATTGGATAAGCTCGACAATTTGCCACAAATCAACTTACCCGATGAAAAGCAAGCCTTTGCCATCAAGCGATTTGATCGTAAATACGATCAACGTATTCATATGGAAGACTTCGCACAAATTCTAGTGAAGTATCCGCACGAAAAATACAATTCCGCAAATTACGAGAATATCGGCAAAGTTATTTATGACTTTTCTGGAGATGCTTTGGCCGACGCTCAACAGTTCGCAAGGCGATTACTAGTCAATATTCTATTGGCTAATGGCGATGCGCATCTGAAAAACTGGAGCTTCCTGTATCCTGATAGGGTTACGCCGCGACTTTCTCCTGCATACGATATCGTAACAACCAGTGTCTATATCGAGAATGAAACTCAATACGCGCTCAATCTGAGTAAAACAAAAGAGTGGTATACAGTCACCATGGCACACTTTCGAACATGGGCGGATAAATCAGGCATCCCATTCAGAGCTATTAAACCGCACTTGGATGAGACAATGGCCAAAGCAAGAGCCCTATGGCCTAATGCACTAAAAACGCTACCGATGGACGAGGCACACAAGGAACTGCTTAGAGCACACTGGAGCAAGCTTAATAATGACTTTAAGATTTACGCTCAAAAATAAAGTCATTCTCAGTTAACGAATAATTAAGACATTTGCGCGTATGCTATTAGTAACTACGTGGCTTATGACAGCGGCAATCTCACTGCCTTTGATGGTTGGTCGTATGTATACAACATACATAACCGCCTAACTACTGCTAACAAATCTGGGCAAAGCGTCGAATTGATGTACGATGCCACAGGACGCCTATATCGCAGCAAAGTGAATAGTAGTTTTACTTATTTCTTATACGACGGTGACGAGCTCATCGGCGAATATTCAAGTGAAACTGGAGGTACCATGCTCACTCGTTATGTACATGGTATCAGTGAAGATGACCCAATGGTGAAATATCAAGGCAGCAGCACCAGTTTTAGTAACCAACGCTACTTACTCGCTGATGAGCGTGGCTCAATCATTGCCGAAACCAACAGTGCAGGCAGCATCATTGAGACGCACCAATTCATTTAGAACCGGACAAAGTATCGGTAACGGTATCAATTATGTTACTAAACTTACAACAGGCCGTACATTATCAACCATACTTGCCGATGCTGTATGGTAACCGTCGCCTAAAGACCGTCATCTAACTTAACATTCCAAGGCAGCAATTGCTCAATGTTAGGCGAAGGATGCGTAAAGGCTTCAAGTAAATGGGTGATGTAATCGTAAGGCACAAGCCCATTGGCTTTTGCGCTCTCTACTATTGAATAGAGTATAGCGCTTGCTTTTGCACCCTTTGCAGTTTGTGAGAACAGCCATGCCTTCCTGTTATGTTGACATGAACATAACAGGAATTATGTGCAGTTCCCCGTTATGTGTAGTTAAAGCCGTAAAGCACTGATTTACAGTTACTTTACGACATTACCTGTCCCCATAATTAAAGACTTTCTAAGAAGATTAATATATCTTCACTTTTGACGTTGATAATTGATTTGGCATTTGCACCAACTGTCGGTAGTTTTGCAAGCGCTTCTCGTTTCATTTCAATGTCAGCTTGCATATATGACGGTTACGTTTATGTGACACAAGGTAATAATAGAAATCCGCTCCTTACAAGGCGAGGCGTCATTTTTCCGAAAGTGTGGCGAATCCGTGCATCAATTTCCCCAGAGCGCTTTATTATCTAGGGCTGCGAGACTTTCTATTTTGCACTTTATTTTACATGCGAACTTAAGAATATAGAGATTAATTAAAGGTTATTTAGCTATCAAGCAATAGTTGTTTCAACTTTTCCTTTAGCACAGATATTTCAAAAGGCTTGCCCAAATGTGCTACAAAACCCGCTTTTAAATAAGTATCTACATCTTGAGCCATTACATTTGCAGTTAACGCAACAATAGGTATATCGTGCATTTGTGCAAGTATTTCTTGACAAGCTGTTACACCGTCTTTCACTGGCATTTGTATATCCATCAAGATCAAATCTGGACGATTTGCAAATGCGCTTTTCACGGCTTCCTCGCCATTGGCGACGATAGTTAGAGTAGCGTTAGATGGTTCTAGAATGGCTTCGATTATGGCCTGGTTAATGCCGTTATCTTCGGCAATTAGAATATGTTTTCCTAGCAAATTCAGTGTGCTTTGAGATGTTGGCTCAAGTACTAAGTCACTCTTGTTATCTTGTACTTTTTTTAACGGCAAAATCACTTGGATCGTTGTACCTTTGTTAATCTCACTGTCGAGCGTTATTTGCCCTCCCATCAGATTTACTAAGGATTGAGTAATTGACATACCAAGGCCGGTGCCGCCATATTTTCGGGTAATTGAATCATCTGCTTGGCTGAAGCGCACAAATAGCTTATCCATAGTATTCTTATCAATACCAATACCAGTGTCTGCTATCTCGATTAGGATATTGTCTTTTGAGGCGTCATACTGTGAAGATACCGACAGCGTTACCTTACCTTTTTCCGTAAATTTAACCGCATTCGACACTAAATTTAGCATCACTTGACTGACTCTTACAGGATCTCCTCGCCACATATCATGAGTAAGGCGGTTGGTTATCTCAAAGCTAATGTTTTTGTCTATTGCCAGCGGCAGCATATTTGATGAAATTTCCTCAATTACGCTTTTCAGACTAAAAGGTATATTTTCAATATCGAGCTGGCCCGCCTCTATTTTCGAAAAATCTAAAATATCGTTGATGATAGTTAGCAAGGATTTACAAGAATACTCGGCTTTATTGATAAAGCCTCTGCCTTTTTCAGATAGTTTTTCACCTTTGAGTATTTGTAAGGTGCCATAAATACCATTCATGGGAGTCCGTATTTCGTGACTCATATTGGCAAGAAACTCTGATTTTGCTTTGCTAGCAGCTTCTGCTTGTCCCCGCGCTTCCTCGACTAGCCTTAGCGCTTCTATCTCTTTAGTGATGTCCCAATTTGTACCAATCATTCTAATCGCATTGCCATGTTGGTCTCTTATTACCGTGCCAAGCCCCCTTACATTTCTAATTTCACCGCTTGGGTGCTGAATTCGAAACTCAGTGTTAAATTCTTTTTCGCCTTTAATGGCTAATTCAAGCTCCATTTCACAACGCTCTTTGTCTTCGAAATAAACCCCATTCGTCCAAGCATCAAGCGCACTACTAAACGATTCTCGTTCTACCTTGTAAAGAGCAAACATTTGGTCATCCCAAGTTAATTTATTGGACGCTATATCCAAATCCCACACTCCTATGCGTCCTGCTTTTGTCGCTAGATTCAGTCGCAGCTCACTCTCTTTAAGTGCTTGCTCAGATTTTTTTTGCTCAGTAACATCTTTACCCGTTGAAATGAAGTATTCACCGAATGGAATACTTTCCATATATAAATACTGGTCTGTAGGAGAAAAATAACTTTCCCAATGACAAGGTTTGTTGGTTTTGAATATTTCCTCTACTATAGGCTGGAATTGATTGTGTGCATCCGCTCCAAAAATTTGATCGGCGAATTTGCCAATTACCTCATCGATTGATTTACCCCATGATTTCAACGCTGGTGGATTGGCATCTACTAATTTCCACCCGGTAATTTTTCCAGTATTGTCTTTGACAACCTTCCATAGATGAACCTCATCAATAAGATTTTCAAATAAATCTCTGAATTTTTTCTCGCTTTCTTGTAAAACTAATTCAGTCTTTTTTCGTTCCGTGATGTCAGTATGCGTGCCTACTACTCTAATTGCCTCGCCTTGTTCATTTCGTTCGACAACTTTTGCTTTATTTAGTATCCACAAATAATCGCCTGCTTTATTTTTAAATCGGTATTCGTGGCTAAGAGTGTCGCCATTTTCAGTATTCTGAGTGATGTTATTAATTGCGGCGAAAACCCACTCAGCATCATCGGGATGCAATCTATCGGACCATTCACTTGCTAAGGAGGCAACCTCGTCTAGCTCATAACCGAGCATTTCTATCCATGCCTTTGAATAAACGGTAATGCCATTGAACGGGGTCCAATCCCAAATACCATCTCCCGACGCGTCTAAGGCATAATTTAAACGTTTGATTAATGCCTCTTTTTCCAGTTCAAGGATCTTTTTATCTGATATGTCTTGCGTTACTCCCATTAAGCCAACGATATTCTTATTTTCGTCAAATACGGCCTCTCCGCGAAGCCAAATCCATCCATGACTGCCATCCTTGAGAATAGTTTTAAGCTCTAATTCATAAGGAATGCCTTGTTCTTTGGCCAGGGATACAGACGAGGTTAAAAGCGCCCAACTTTTGGGTGTGAATAAGCTTTCCTGCTCAGCATAAAGGGGCGGAGGAAGTGCAGAGTCTAAGCCATATATTTTGTAAAGTTCTTCTGTCCAGACAACCTGATTGGTTGTTAAATCAATCTCCCAGCTACCTATTTTAGAAATCGTTAGAGCGTTGTGAAGTAAATCGGTATTTTTCTGAAGCAGTATTTCCTTGTTTTTAAGGTCTGTAATTTCTTGATGAGCTCCTAACATTCTTAGCGGTTTACCATGCTTATCTCTAACGGCTAAACCACGGCACCGTATCCATACCGTGGAGCCATCTTTATGGGTATATCGCACCGTTTGATCATAGGGATAATCCGGGTTTTCGCAATGCTTGGTAATGTTTACTACAGCGAGTTCTAAATCCTTAGGGTTAATAATATTTTGCCAAGCGGAAGTCTTATGCGGCATTTCTCGGTGATCATACCCTAAAATAGACCAAAATTTAGGATTCATCCATTCTTCTTCAGGGTGCTCTAAATCCCAGTACCATAGGCCATCTAGCAAAGACTCCTGAATAAAATCAAAAATTGACTCGTCGGTCTTGATAAGTTCGTAAAGTTCTTTCTTTAGATAACTCGTATTGTTCATCTGGGCCTGTCTTGTTGTAATTTTAAATGGTAGTCTTAAACGTAAATACTGGCTCGGTTTAACATTTATCTTTGTTATTAAGCACCCCATATCAAATAACACTACCGTAAAGTTATTTTTGGTCTGTACTGGTTCTCAAACAATTTCGATAAAGAAAAAACAATAAAGAATCTCAGTTTAGATAATGACGTTGCTCGCAGCTCCTGACGACTTGACGAGCTATCAAAAACAGAACATGATGCAGGGTCATAATATTTTCAGCTGTCCGTCATCTCACTATATCTCACTTTGTTGTTTATCGGAGCAGGACTTGCTTTCTTTAAAAAAGCTCTTTGTGTGCTGACTGTTTATACAAAAGACAATAACGCCTTCAAACACCTAAACAACAGCGTACTTATTTTATCTATATCAACTCTTTCCTTATTTTCATAATAAGCTACGGATCCCTCCCTAAGTCAATATATATTTTTCACTTAGAAATCCAAGTTATTTTTAGGACCTTTCACTTCTGCGTTGCATTACTTTAAATGGTACCTAAACCAAACTCGAACGGCATTTTTTACCGTATCTAAGACCGAGTTGAACAAGCAAAAACAGCAGTTAGCCGCCCTAGCTGTTTTGGTAAATTGGTCTTGTTTGAGCGATTTTTGGCAATCTAATCTAACTGGCTCGAACGACTGCTCCGCCCAATTTTCTGTGTAAGCAAGCATCACTTGAGTCACGACATTACTCAAACACCACTTGATTACGGCCTTGGTCTTTTGCTAGGTAAAGGTTTTTGTCTGCTCTATTAATAATATTTTGGAGGGTATTGTCTTCACCTACTCGATATGTGGCTACACCCATCGAAAATGTCGCCAGATAGTCGGACGGTAAGCCATCTATCGTTTGCTCATTTAGTGAATCTCTGAGGCGTTCAAAAATTGAGAAAATGTTATGCTGATCATGTTGGCGAAATAAAAACAGCCATTCTTCCCCTCCATATCGACCAAACTTGTCATAATCTCGAATATTTTCTTTACATACTGCAGCAAATGCCTTGAGCACGTTATCTCCCGTGCTGTGACCAAAGCCATCATTTAAGCGCTTAAATTTATCTAAATCGACTAGTGCAATCGTCAGTCCTGCCGTTTTATGTTGTTTAGCACGGTTAAAAGCGATTTGAGCATGCTGCAAAATATCTCTGCGATTGGGTGATGAAGTAAGTGGGTCGATGTGTGCTAATTTTTGGAAACGCTTGCCATTTTTAATTTTCCACACCAACAATATAATCGTGAATATGAGGATGACCGCAATGAGAATAATAGCCAGTAACCATATTTTAGTTTGTTTGTCTTGTTGTTCGATAGTGAGCGTTTTTACTTTATTTTGAAAACGTAGTGCTTCATTTTGTTGCTCTGTTAACTCAGATTCAAACTGCAATCTAAATTTTTGTACCTCTTGTTGCTGATTTTTTTCATACAGGGCTTTGGTTAGGACTTCATTGTCTTTTGCTAATTTGTAAGCACCTTCAAAATTACCCTCTAATGCATAAAGCTGGGCCAACAGATTTTGATACTGAATAAGATTACTGGGCGTGTCTAATTCGGATTGAATAATGGAACTTTGCTCAATGCTAGCACGTGCATTTTCGAGGTCTTTTAGATTTAAGTAGATTTTACTTAAACCAAATAAGGTACTTATCTGCATCCGCAAATTAGCAATTTCTTCAAATCTATCCAGACTAGTTTTATAAAAGACTGTCGCTTCTTCAAACCGCTCTTCGGCCAACAAAATATCAGCCATTGCATACTGAGCATAAGCGATACCGGTGACGTCTTCTAAATCAATACTGAGTTGCAGGGCTGCTTGAAACTGGGTTTTGGCATCAGCATATCGATCATCTTCATAATATGCATTGCCAATGTTATACAGAATGACAGAGATAGCGAACTGATCGTCTAATTGGCGAGCAACATCGAGTGCTTGGTTGAAGTATTTAACTGCTTCTACATTGTTGTTCATGCTTAGGTTGACGTCGGCCAGTGCATTGAGCACCTCAGCGAGACCATACAGATTATTACTCTCATCATGTAATTTATAAGCTTGAGTAAGCGAATCATAGGCATGTCCAAAATCTGACCTTATTGCTTGGCTTTGACCCACGCCCGAAAAAATAGATGCACGAAGTTTAGGGTCTTCTACGCTCAGCGCCTTTTCGAGTAGTGATTGCTGTTTAGCTTTTGTCTCATCTGAACTTGCTTGACTCGTTAAGCGTATCAATTCTATAAGCTCCAAGCGAATAACAAGTGATGTTTGCTTGAGCGTCTTGGCTCGCTGTTTTACTTCATTTATCATTTCAAGGCTAAGACTCGGGTCTTCTAAAATCGCTAAATATTCTAACTTTGAAGTTTGACTGCTTAATAGTGAACGCTTCCAATCGTTTTTAAGGCTCACTTGAATATAATGCTCAAACAAAGACAGTCCCTCATGAGGTAAAATATCACTGCGCATCGTCAAAGCATCGAGATGCTCTAAGAGAGCGGAGTCAGTGCTAAAATTTTTGGTCATGTCTTGCGCTCTTGCTGCATGGCTAAGCAGAGAGGCGCACAAACACAAAAACAGAATTATTTGCAATATTGATTTTGTCAAAAGCAAACATCCTCCCGATAAAAGACTAATAAATTTTGAAAAAACAAACGCATAGGTAGGCTCATAAGTTAATTTATCAACTTTGAAGGCATGTTAGTCAGATAGCGGGACAGACTACGCAACGAGTATAAGAAGAATTAAAGCTATTTGCTACCCCTGTGACAGCTGTCTTTTTAACTAGATTGGTTTATTTATTTGAAAATCCTACTCGATTTACAATATGTGTAGATAGCGCGCGAGGAATGATGCCCATAACTTTGCTCAATTCATTTGGGTATCTAGCCAATAGTCGAGCGCCTCAGCTTGAGCAAAAACCGCTGCGCTTGCAAGTAAACTCGACAAGTTTCTGATGTTTATAATCGTCGCATACGACGCTAAGAAAATCGTGTTGGAGGGAGCGCAACGCAGAGACTCTTCAAACTCTCGCTCAACATATTTGGGCAAACTAAAGCTTCACTAACCATGAATTTTTACCGATGCCACGCAACGCGGATTAAACTTTTATGCATAGACAGTCGATAAGACGAAAATATAGAACCCGTGCTCGAATATGGAGTGGATGGTATTTTCACTAACTTTCCATATAATACTAAAATGAAAGTAAATAACTTAAAATTTGATTGAGAGTTTAATACGCACTCATAAAATAGAGTCTGTGGTTTAGAGAATAATAAAGTTAATTTACACAGTAATAGCTAATAAACATCTTAGCAGTAAATTCAACATTTTTTACTTAACAGTAAGCCAACCTCAATCACTTCATTCATCCTGGTAACTTGGATACAACTTTACATGAGTGATACTGGGCTAAAATACATTGCAAGCGAAATGGGATACTAATGAGTGGATTTATACACATTTATAATTATATAGAACAGACATTTTTTTTTACATTAACACGTAAAATCATTGGTAATCTCAGCTTTGTATTCGCATTCCAAGCAATAACATTGGTATGGCTTTACAAGAGCTTAACTGCACAGCAAGACGATTACAGTCTGTTTTGGCTACTCACACTCGTTATTGTCTCTGGGTTTATTTTTACTATTTTTTATATGCGCTTTTTAATTGTGCGCCCAGTAAAAGCCATGCGTGACACCTTAGAGCAAATCAATCGCCAAGATGCAAACTTAGCAGCCAGACTCCCTCATTTTACCTATGATGAATTTCGCGAACTCAGTGAGCAATACAACCTGTTTACAGCCCACCTGAGTGAATTACTTGCAACGACTTATCAAAGTGCGCACGCCAGTACGAAAAGTAATAATCAAGTTACCTACTCAATGCAACAAACAGCCCAGTTAAGCGATCAACAAATTGATTACAGCCAAACAATAACAGCTGCCAGTTATCAAATAACTGACAGTTTGCTAAGTATTGTTAGTAATACAGACAGCGTGCATCAAGTAAACGCAGAACATGTAACTTTTGTGACGCATTCTGCGCAACAACTCTCTGAACTTGTTATCCAAGTGAAATCAATAAGCGACGTACTAAAGAATTTTTCGCAAACAATTTCAGGTTTAAAACAAAACAGTGAGGACATTCGCGGTATTTTAAAAATGGTCGAAGAGTTTTCTGATCAAACAAACCTGCTAGCACTCAATGCCGCTATTGAAGCCGCACGCGCAGGTGAAGCAGGCCGAGGTTTTGCCGTAGTTGCAGATGAAGTAAGGACACTCTCAGTCAAGGTTAGTGATGCTACCCGTCAAATAAGTGATTTCATTAACCAAATGGAGTCTCTGGTTGGACAAACTAATAAAGAATCTGAACAACTTGTGGAATATTCTCAGCATGCACAAACCACTATCAGCAACACATCCGAAGGATTTACCAACAGACTTGTCGAATTTGAACACAACCAGCAACAGTTGCAACAAATTGTCAGTGCAGTGCATTTATTAGAGAAAACGCAAAATAAAACCCACCAAACCGTTGAACAAATTGTTGAACTAGGCTCGCAAGCCAAAACGCAAATTGATGAAGCATTAAGTGATTGCAAACAATCCCAACAACTCAGCGAGCAAACACAGCAGCAGCTCAAACGTTTTGTTTAAGGCATCGTGATTGTTTTTTTCAACTATGCTAGTGGTGGTGTCAAGTTACCGAGTCAGGATGAATATCCTGGCATTTTCCGACCACAAGTACCCACCTTGAAAGCAGGTATATCAGCAACATGTGCCTCATGCTGAGAAATTCGGGCTGGCCAACACTCTTATTAGACTGTTGGCCTATATGTGACATCAACATGACATAGTTTTCGGACTCTTGTGAGTCGTCATTTTTCTTCTCTTATTCTATAAGTAATTGTGAGTGAACTGCACTTTATTTGGCGAATACAATATCGCTGGGTGTGAAGCAATTTAAGATTTAAAATATCCTTTCAAAACTCACTGATTGGGCGAAAAAAAGGAAGGGGTTTTCGCCTCATCTGAGTTAAGTAGCCGCTCCATTCCCGGAAGTTGCTGTTTTACCTCAGAATCACTAGGCGCTAAAAGCTGATTGGTTGATGGCGGAGCACCGTTCTTTGTATTGAGTTTAGAAATTTCGGTAATTGCGGATAAAAATCTGTCATAAATAGCGATGGTCATTTCTTGATCGCTATAGATATTGGATGTTAATTCGCAGGCTCTGTACATCAATTCTCGGGTAATCAATAAGGTAGGATTGCGGCCTCCCAATGACATAGCTGCTTCACCGTCTTTAAAACCAATTGAGTCTCCAGCAATATCAGACAGCGAGAGTCCAGCATTAGATTGCACAGTAACGTCGGGATCGGGCGCTTTACAGTGGCGTTCCCCGCTAATTTTAGATGTGAAATAAGTTCCACCATAACTTGCAGGTATTAAGACGACATCAATCCCAGGTCGCTCATGCAATAGTTTGATATCTTCTCCAACACCTCTCGTCGCAGAGCAAGACGTTAAACACAAAGCGAATATGAACGGCAACGAGCACTTTTTAACTAGTGAAATCAATTAAAATCTCCACGAACAACTCAACAGTATTCACTGTGTAGGCCCGAGTAAAAGTAGGGCAAGTTTATTCCTGGCCCACTGTTTATTGCTTTAAGGCACTTACAACAAGCGCATTATCTGATTTGCGTGAGCGTGAGTACGGTTTCCTGTGGTGCGTACATGAGCACGCCTTCAGCGGTGATATGCTTGATAGGGCCGCCTGTAACAACCCACAGGGGTTTGATCCTATCTTTCGATTTCCAAGGCCAAGGATATCCGGCGTAGACACCGGCTTTTACATCCGTCTGACTAAAAGTTGCTACGATCTCGTCGATTTCAGCCTGCGTAGCCTCTTGGAATTGAGCACCCTCCAGGGCTTCATCGAGGGCTCCATCATCTCTGGTCACTGCCCCAAAAGCCTCTCTCGCCCCCTTTTTCAAGGTTGTCTTTGCTATTTCTTTAGTAAGTATTTTCTTGATGACCTGCTTGGTCGTGACATTAGCAACTGACGTCGACAGAGTTGAAGTGTACGGAACAATGAACAAGGATTTAAGATTCATGGCGAAAGATCTCTCCGCTAAATAAGCACTTCTTTCTGCGGTCCCTGCAATTGACAAAGCAGTGCTTTCGGAAGGCAACGCAAATCCAGCACCAATGCCAGTCGCAAGCAAAACGCCAGTTCCGACCCACCCAGCATCTTCCTTGGACATGCCACCTTCTTCAAGATATGGCACAAGCGTCCAGGCAGCTGCACTACCAGCGGCAAGCATCATAGCCGCTGGTACGGCACCTACACCGCCAGTCCCAATCGTCAGAGCGATTGCTGCAGTCGTCACCAAAGGCTCGACCAGGCATGAGGCTAAACTGGGTTCTGCAAGCGCTGGGGCAATTTCTGCTTCCAAGGTAAACCAAACTGCTCCGGTATCACGATCAAAAGTCTCTCCGGGCTGGATCAGTTCATAATAGATGCAACTTGCTTGGGACAAGGTGATTAAAACAGGAAGAGTTGTTCTGTTTTGAACCTGAAATCCGGGGGATTCTTCCTGATCAGGGTAGACTAGTGGCAATGGGGTTGTATACTGGTTCGGTATAAGTTTTTGAACGTTTTGAATGTCAACTAGGTTGTTAACTCCTGGAGGCGATGTAACTGCAGTACCGCTTACCAATGCGTATGCAGCTTGCTGCATGTGATCAGGCAGTTGGATAGCCCTACCCAGTGAATTGACTAACAATTCCCCCCCTTCCTTGACAGTTGTCAACGTTTGATAAGAGGTGGGGATTGTCCAAGACCCGCGAGTTTTAGGATAAGCGATTTTACTAACCTCATTTTGCCCCTTTAGAGTGTGAACCTTCCATTCGGTCGCAGCTGTTTTGACAAAGCGGGTTGTATACTGATTTTGCTGTGTACATATTTCGCCCGGATTTTCAAAGGCGCAGATCATCAAACCTTTCACTGTGAACACGCCTGTTGAGGCTACGGATACCGCTGATGAGTAACTTTTTAGGCTGTCCCCCATCCAGCATGCTCGGACTCCGTTTTGACCATTTTCTAACAAACAAAACGGTTCTGAATGATTTCCTATAGCTGAGCAAGCAGTGCCCACCACACATAGCGCTCCTTCACCTCTGATCTTGAGCATTCCCATATTGCTGCCGCCAACTGGATAAACATAATCCAGTGGATGGGTGGTTTCAGTACGAATATTTCCGACGGCTTCATCAACGACGATAGTGCCCTTCTGCATTTCAGAAAAAAGATCAACAGAACTGTACGTCATGCTCATTTTTGATAGAGTCTGCAAACTTTGCGGTACGGCGGTAACCTTTCTTTTGTCTTCTTGGCGTAACCATCCGGATACGTTGCCGTCATGGTATGTTTTGCGCAGAGTCACCGAATAGATATATCCAGCCTCGTAGGCCATGTAACGAAGTGTTTCCGCACTTGCAGCGGTTATATAATTGGTGGACGAAATGGTGCCAACCTGGACGTAACCTTTCGACGATGCACTTTGTTTGGAAACAGTTTTATTTGCAAAATCAAAACGAAGTTGTTCTTCAAGTTGTGAAGATCGAAGTTCCATCTGGGTATCGTCTTGACTCAAGAGAATCAGATCACTTTTGTCGTTAATACTAACCCATTCAAAGGGACTTTTTTGGGCGAATGAGCCGATACTCGTGTCGATCCATTTGACATGAGACCCATCAATAACATCAGCGCTAGCAATTTGGATTGTGCCGGTCCACAATACGACCGATAAAAACACCATCGCGGCATTATTCGCTTTTCGTTTTTGTACAGGAGGGCTATAAATAAAAACACGTTTTACAACTCTTTTTATCCACATAGAGATTAAGTCAACTTCCATTTTATTACCTATTTTATTTTCAGTATTCAATCTAAGAGGTTAATACGCAATGATTAGCACCTCTACCGTCGTTATTCAAAAGAAGCTACCGTCCCCATAAGCTAAAAAACTGAGTACAGAAAGTTAAAACGCATTTCATATAACAACTTGAATATACCTAACCTGAATCTTGTTTAAGAAAAATGGAACTAAAAGCCTGTTCCAAGATCGGATCTTTCGACCAAGAAACATTCAATCAACAAGGAACAGGCATGAATAATTTAGTTGAGTTGTACTGCGATGTCGATGATTTCTGCAAAGTATTTATTCCTCAATGGCAACAACAGTTGCTCGATGATGGCACTCAAAAGCGGCGTCGTGAGGGTCGACTTACTACTAGCGAAGTGATGACAATTGTGATCGGATTTCACAAGTCTCATTACCGTGATTTTAAAAATTATTACCTTGGGTATGTATCTGTTGTATACAAAAAGGAGTTTCCTGATTTGCTCAGCTATACTCGTTTTCTAGCGATCATGCCGAGAATTATTGTGCCAATGTGCGCTTACTTCACGTCACTTAAAGGAAAGCCTACAGGCATCGAATTTATTGACTCTACAAGCATAAAGGTTTGCCATAACATTCGCATTCCAAGGCATAAAACGTTTGATGGCATAGCACAACGAGGTAAAGGAACAATGGGGTGGTTCTACGGTTTCAAACTTCATTTGATCGTTAACTATTTGGGTGAGATTGTTGCGGCAAAAGTCACCACTGGCAACGTTCATGACACTCAACCAGTAGCAGAGCTGGCTAAAGGATTAGTAGATAAATTGTACGGTGATAAAGGTTACTTAAGTACGGCGCTAGAAGCTACATTGTTCGAAGACGGAGTGACTCTAGTAACGACAGTTCGCAAAAACATGAAAGCAAAAGCCATGTCGTTATGGGACCGGGCGATGCTTTCAAAACGATTTATTATTGAAACAATCAATGACCAATTAAAAAACATTTCCTTCATAGAACACTCGCGGCATCGCAGCATGAACGGCTTTATGCTCAATTTACTCGCTGGATTAGTGGCGTATTGTTTGAAGAAAGATAAGCCATCGCTTAATTTAACTGACGTAGAGCTTAATTCTATGGTTATTGCTTAAGCAGATCTCAGGTTACCTATTTTTTTTCATAACACCACGTTTATATATCGTTAAGGGAGTGAAAGTCGGCTATTTTTGGTCAATCAATCAACAGTTTCCACGTAATTAAGAATTCAAGACAAGCGGCTCCCGCTGTTGTGCAAACTAGTTTTGTTTATGATAATGAAGGGCTTTTATACAAACAGACCTATCTGATTTGGCGCTATCTTTTCGCGGTTAGATACCTGCTTTCACTGCGTAATGGGTATTAAAACGGTTAGAAAGCTAATCCTCCGAATTACTGCTGGTCGCGCAGGCTGTGTAAAAACTCTTAAGCAATACAATTTATGAGGTCCATGCTGCATCCAATACTACTTTCAATTTTAATTGTTCATGTCCCGACTTCAAGTAACGTGAGCGCTAAAGATAGGTAAAACTGAGTTAACAAGGCAAATTCGGCCTAATGACTCACAATCAGCAACTATAGGTTTTAACTATGCTTATTATTGCTTTTGCGATGAGTTTCTTTTTTTAATCAACAAGAAGATTGAATACGGTTTAGATACCCATAAATGTAGAGTTATAACATCGTCGCTGGGTAATAGCATGAGCGGCCTTTTGCTTTGGATTTCACTGTTTCAAACCCAAGTGTTTCGAGCTCTAGACTATCAACGAATACATCGATTACTCAGACTGGATTTTCTTCAGTAACGAAATCATCTAATACTTCTGGGAAAAACGTAGTTTGCGTTCTAGATTGGCCTTTGATGTAGTGAGAAATTGCAGATTCTCTCTGATTTACCTTACCATTTAGTTATACAAAATTTGGTTGTTAACTTGGACCACTTACTAAAGCTGTTTAATCATAAAAATTAACAGTTTAGACCAAAAGGTAATCAATAGTTTTCACACATCTTGAGCGAACGGCAGCCTGTCGGTGTCTTTTGCACATTTTTACTGATGTTAACGAAAGCGACCGTCGAATGTACAATTTACTTGGATGATTAGCACACTCGAATAACCTGAGAAATAGCGATATAGGCCGCGCCTCAAGATTTTATCAGCAAATGGGTAAAGTCATTCATACCTGTTCAACGTTACAACCTGCTTAGTTAGTCACACTTATCATCCTACAGAGTTGTTTTATGCCATATAATTAGTGATTATTGTGTCGGGTTTATTTACACACTTGATGACCTTAAAGATAATTTTAATATAACTAATTGTTTTTATTAATTAAATACTAATGGCACGGTTTGTGCTCTCAATCTTTTAATAGCGAGTATTCAGTTTTGTGTCACCATTTTTAATTTCGAGAATGGGTAAAAAAGAGAAACATATGAGTTTTAAATTTTTTAAAGTAGTCACCGCAGGATTAATTTTAGTGGTGAGTGGAATGTGTAACAATGCTATAGCAGGCATAATTACTAATACGGATCATGACTCGTTTATAGACCAGACGACTAATTTAGAATGGATGGACTTTGGAATAAACAATCACCTGAGTTATAACCAAGTCGTGGAACTGTTGGCAACAGATTATTATGGTTGGATGTTACCGACAGAATCACAGGTAGTAACACTATCAAATAACCTGTTTGGCGGGAGAGGTGACCGCCCCAGTGTCCCATACCGTCCAGGTGACTACCCAACACATTTTGATGGTTCAGGAGAGTTCAGAAACATTATCGATACTATCGGATTTGATGGAGGTAATAGTCCTCCCTCTGATAACTTTGGATGCGGGGCGCTTTTTTTATCATACGACCCGTGTGTAAGAGCCGAAGGAATGTTTATTGATGATCAAGGGTACTTGGCCCAGTTAAAGTATTACGATCCTAATGTATATATCGATACACAAAGCGTTAATTA
Source organism: Glaciecola sp. (assembly GCA_965660625.1). GTDB lineage: Bacteria > Pseudomonadota > Gammaproteobacteria > Enterobacterales > Alteromonadaceae > Glaciecola. The sequence continues at coordinate 18,689 of CBFIAR010000023.1, forward strand.
TATATGCCCAGCACCAGGAGAGCCAATAGATAAAGGTTCTTATGTACTAACTTATTCAGAATTTTTTTACACAGCTGCCAGCTACGATACTTGTAACAAATTGTTTCCAAGAGCATCAATTTATAAGTATGTAATTAGACGTCCTAACAAAACTCCAGAAGAAATAGAAGAAAAACTGAAGTTAGGATCCATAAATCGTCAGGCTAACACTACTTCTGAATTCACTACGTTGTTGTACAGGCAAATTGCCAGCCCGACAATATCGGTTGACGAACCATCACCCCTTGCCATTTTTTTATTAGGAATGATTGGTTTAGCATCATGTCGATTTAAGAAATACTCTTAAAACGATAGTTCCACAATCAAAAACCATTATTAATAACGGGTATCGTGCGGGTCGATGTCAAAACAGGATGTTATGTCGTCACCCCCGGGTTGTTCGTAAAAGATGTGCAACCGAATAGTTTGTTTGTGGTGAGAACTTTTAATGCTAACGGACCGGGATTTGGATGTGATGGGGGAGCAATTAGTTGAGTGTCGGGATTCTGGTTATAATGCTTGTGCCATCGAGAATTACGCGACGCAGGATTATGTGGCCGCCGTGCAGTTTACATCGGCGGCATGGAGTGTAGCTACTGGGGTTTCGGCGGGTCTTATGATGTTACTAGGTTTAGCCGGTTTATTAGTATCACGCCGGCACAAACAGCCATAATCGATTTGTCATCTCTTCCAGCAACTATCCATCTCAACCAGCGGGAAATACAGTCATCAAGCATAGCGGCTCTTTTGGGAGCCGTTTGCTTTTGCTCATAAAGCTGACTCACTTTATTTACCGCAATAAAAGTGACATTTGCTCCATTTTCTACATCTGAAGAAAATAGTCTAAACATTTACTAGTAATAACCGATAAAAAATGACAGGTAAAAGTTTGATACTACTGGGTTACTAGTTTTATCATTTTTATATAAAAATAGGTTATTAAGAATGAAACTAGGCAAAAAAATATATTCCGGTTATGTTTTCGTACTTTCTGTCATGACGATTATTTCTGTTGTTGTGTTCATGAGTATAAATTCAATTATTGATGCCTCTAAGTGGGTAAACCATACATACAAAGTTATCAGAACCGGCGAGAGTCTTTTAGCATCAATGGTTGATATGGAAACCGGACAGCGAGGTTTCATGGTAACTGGGCAGGATGAGTATCTAGATCCCTATAACAAGGGATTAAAAAGTTTTGATATGCTAATAAAGCAAGGTCAGCAACTTACCAGTGATAATCCAGCACAAGGCAAACGTTGGCAAGACGTAGGTGCGTTAAAGCGCCAGTGGCAACAAGAGGTCGCGGAGCCAGAAATCAGCGCGCGCAGAGAAGTTGCTCTAGGAGCTGCATCAATGGCGAATTTCAAGCGTATCTCAAGCCGTACTGTTGGAAAGCAGATATTTGATGGAATTCGCGTTAGGTTAGCGGATTTAGAAAAGAAATTTAGAAGCCAAAATAACACACGTGGTATTAATTTAATCACACTTATTACCTTGGATTTGGTAAATATGGAAACCGGGCAAAGAGGCTTTCTTCTCACTGGTTTAGATGAGTCACTTGAGCCTTTCAACGGTGGAAAATCAGACTTGACTTCGCACATTGAAACGCTTCGCTCAGTTTTAGCCGGGAGTGCGGTTACTCGAGCCGATTTGCAATTACTTGAAGCTGAGGTCAACAAATGGATAGATCAGGCAGCACAACCGGAAATAGATGCGCGTCGAGACATGAATCGTTATCCGAAAACCATCGAAGATATTGCGCTAATGATGAGTACAGGTCAGGGTAAAAAATTAATGGACGCGACACGCGCGAAGATTGACGAAATTGTAGCGGCTGAAGAGAAGTTGATTATCGTGCGGGATGACGAACAGTTATCAGCTTCTAGTTTTGCGATTGGATTTACCATTATCAGTAATTTAATTGCGATTGTTGCTGGCGTAATAATTGCGGTTTTTACGGTACGTGGCGTAATGACGCCAATTTCGGCTACCAACTCGATTTTAAAAGAGTTGTCACAAGGCGAAGGCGATTTAACAAAACGAGTCCCTGTCACCTCTCAGGATGAAATTGGCGAACTTAGCGAATATTTTAATGCGTTTGTCTCTAAATTGCAGGGGATCGTTAAGGATGTGATTGAATCCGCAGCACAACTTGCCGTTGCATCACAGCAAATGAATCAATTATCGCAATCTACTAGTAATGGTCTGCATCAACAGAATCAAGAAACTATGCAGGTGGCCTCTGCGATGACTGAGATGGCATCGACTGTTGAGGAAGTTGCTCGTAATTCACAAAGTACGTCCGACGCCGCAAAATATGCGGATCAGCAAGCACAATCAGGCAATACCATCGTCGCTGCCACAGTTACTAAAATTAACGAATTAGCCGCTGATGTGGAAAGCTCAGCGAGCATTCTGAGCAAGCTTAAGGATGATTCTGGGAATATATCAGCGGTTTTAGATGTTATTAAAAACATTGCTGACCAAACTAATCTGTTAGCGCTCAATGCAGCTATAGAAGCAGCAAGAGCCGGCGAACAAGGCCGTGGGTTCGCAGTTGTTGCTGATGAGGTACGAACACTTGCACAAAGAACTCAAGACTCTACTAGCGAAATAGAGGGGCTTATTAGTACGCTACAAACTGGTGCTGATTCAGCTGTTGCGGCTATGCAAAAGAATCGCACAAAGACTATCGAGACTGTTGAACAAGCCGCTCAAGCTGGAGAATTCCTTAGAGCAATAACCGAAGGTGTATCAAAAATTCTTGATATGAGTAACCAAATCGCGGTTGCCTCTGAAGAACAATCTGCAGTTGCACAAGAAATAAACAACAATATACACAATATTCAGAGTGTTTCTGAAGAGACAGCTGGCAATTCAAAACAAACGTCAACAGCAAGTGCGGAAGTAGCAGATTTAGGTAACCGCCTGCATCGCTTGGTTGAACAATTTAAAGTGTAGTCGGAGTCAACTAAGAAAATTGGCTGGGCTTCTCTAATAAAAAGAGAAAGCCCGCTCGCATCCTTTTGAGTAATAAAAATAATACCGAATACTTAACTTGAAAACATCATCTGTAGTTATTCGAGATAGCTAGCGTATTTCAATTTTAGAACAGGAAATATACGAATGTTTTTAAGAATCAGCCGTTCAACGCTTATTGTAATCCCCTTAGTTGCTTTCAGTCATTTTACCTTCGCTAATACTTTCTCAATTTATGGGCAAGGACATTTATCCATCGACAGCGTTAATGACGGAGTGACCACAAGTCAATATGTTGCGAGTAATTCATCTCGTCTGGGCTTTACTGGCAATTATAATATAGATGATTCACTTACCGTTATTTTTCAGTATGAGTCAGGCGTCGATCTTACCGCGCAGGGTGGCAATGATGGCAATGGTGGTGCTGAATCTTCAGGACAAATATTGACCAAAGGACGTCCAACGTACATCGGGTTGAGCGGAAACTTCGGCAAAATATTGATTGGTCACACAAATGCATTGGATCAATGGGCTAATGATTACAATTTATTCGCGGATCAAGTGGGTGATATAGGAAATTTATGGGAAGGTTCTGGGATCCCGGGAAGATTAGACAATGTGATTTACTATGAGACCGTCAATTATAATGGGATGTCGGTTGCAGTCACTTATGTGCCAGACGAAGATAAGCAAAATAGTAGCAAACTTATTGTTAAGGGAAACTATCATGTCTCTGCGCTAAAAGTGGGTCTAGCATACGCGAGTATTGGTCAAAATGATTCGATCAAAGAAGATCATACTGCACTGGCAATGACCGTGGGGTATGACTTTGGCAAGTTTACTTTAGGTGGCGGCGTTCAGTACGAAAGTGATATTCAAGGTGCTGAAAACATTGACCGCTCCAGTTACACCATAGGAGGTAGTGTCAGAGTGGGTAAAAAAGGAACTTTCAAATCACAGTTTGTTATCAGCAACGGTAATGGCAATGATGATGACGCTAGTCAGATAGCAATTGGCTATGACTACGCCTTAAACGCTGACACATCCCTTTATCTCGCTTACGCAAAAACGAACAATCAAGCGGCTGTAAATTTCAGTTCGAACGGCAAAGGTCATGGTGATAAGGTGACTCCTCAAATAGGTAACGATCCCAGTGCTATTTCATTAGGCATTGTATCCAAATTTGACATCAATATACCTTGGTAAAGATACATATGAATTGCACGCTGATATTTACTCAGCGATTCCCTCATACTAAACCCGAACCCGCAGTAAAAATGCGTAACTGTGGCTAAACATCATGACTACAATAGTTATTACAGCTAATATTACAAAAGATCGCCGTACAGACGCTAAAGTATAGTGATAACATTAACTGGTAGGAGAATAAATTGAGAAAGAATATTACATTTTTAGTATTAACGATTCTATTCAGTGGATTTCTTGCTGCAAAAGAACCCCTAGCGATAAACTTTGGTGTCGCTATATTTAAACCATACAGCAGCATTGACCAAGACACCGGAGAGTGCGTAGGGATCGGTTTTGCGGTAACCGAAAAATTACTTCAGCCTAAATCTATTCAAATTAATCGCTCGTGCGCCGCTCCAGCCAGAATGTATCGTTCGTTATCCAGTGGCACCATTGATCTATCGCTGAATATAAAATCCACGATGGCAATTCAAGATAAAGTCACCTTCACAAGCATCCCTTTCGAAGCGTTAGTATTAAATTTTTACACCAACCCTGATCATGATCAAGCAGATAAAAGAATAGCTGCGATCAGAGGCTATGATTACAACGGATTTCGAGCAACGCTCACCCAGCAAGGTTTTGAATTTATAGATGTATCAGATTCAGATGATGCTATTCGCCTTTTTGCCAACAACAGAACAAAGTATTTATTATCATATAGAGGCCCTTTTGAGGACTACACTGTAAATCAAAAAAGCAACAACGAGACGCTAACGTTAACTAACGCACAAACTGAGTTGTTGGTTGCGATCCCTACTTATTTCGCAATCAGTAAAGCCTCAGCTCATCATGACGTGTTAGTTAATGTATTCAGCGATATAGAGAAGGAAGCCACAGATAATGAATTTTATATCGACGCATTTAAGCGACTTAATAATTAAGTGAGCTATTACTAAAAAATGTGGTGAACGTTTACGTGATATTTCGGGTATTATCTGCTCATACAAAAATTTATTTCGTCAGCAAAGGCAGTGCTAAAGAAAAATGCGACCATCCCATTTCACCCCCTCAGAAGACCGTCCAGTAAATTGGCGAATATTGGCTAAACTTTGGCCCTATCTTAGTGAATTCAAAACCAGAGTATGGCTTGCAATTGGGTGTTTAGTTGCTGCTAAAGTTGCAAGTGTTTGGCTCCCATTTGTACTAAAAGACACCGTCGACAATCTTAACTTAGATACCACAAAAGAAGCAATAATGGCGGCAACACTGGGTCTTATTGTTGCGTACGGCGCGCTGCGACTTGCTAACGTTTTGTTCGGTGAGATAAGAGACACCTTATTTGGTCGCGTCACGGAGCGCGCCATGCGTCGCTTAGGACTAACCGTATTCAAACATCTGCACAAACTTGATCTGGATTTTCACTTATCCCGTCAAACCGGCGGATTATCGCGTGATATAGAACGAGGCACATCAGGTGTGAGCTTTTTAATGCGCTTCTTGATTTTTAATATTGGTCCCACTCTGCTTGAAATTGGCATGGTAGTGGGTCTCTTATTCTACAACTATGGCGCAAGTTTCGCGCTTGTCATTTTTGTGTCTGTGGTGCTCTACGTGTTCTTTTCAATGAAGGCGACCGATTGGCGCACAAAATATGTGCAGCAAGTAAATCAGGCCGACAACGCTACCACCTCTCGCGCCATTGACAGCTTGCTAAACTTCGAAACAGTAAAGTACTTCAATAATGAAAAATTTGAAGCGAATCGATATGACGGAGACCTTGAGCAATGGGAAACAGCGCGGCGTAAAAACCGCCTGTCGCTATTTGCATTGAACGGTGGCCAAGCCTTCATCATCGCGGGTGCAATGACCTCAATGATGGCTCTTGCCGCAATTAATGTAGCAAATGGTGCAATGACCATTGGTGACTTTGTGTTAGTCAACGCATTTACCATGCAGATATTTATGCCTCTGAATTTTCTAGGCTTCGTCTATCGTGAAATTAGAGGTTCACTAACTAATATCGAAAACCTGTTTACTCTACTAGCAAAGAAACCAGCCATTGTTGACCGTGCTGATGCCGAAGAGTTAAACGTGACTCAGGGGAACATTACCTTTGAAAACGTTGCCTTTTCCTATCATAAAGATCGTCAAATACTCAAAAACGTCAATTTCGTTATTCAAGCGGGCACAAAAGTCGCTGTTGTCGGTGAAAGTGGCGCGGGTAAATCAACACTAGTAAAATTACTTTTTCGATTTTATGACCCCACCGAGGGCTGTATCAAAATTGATGGACAAGATATAGCATTACATACCCAAGATTCAGTTCGACAGCATATTGGTATTGTTCCACAAGACACTGTGTTATTTAACGACACTTTATATGAAAATATCCGCTACGGACGTCCTGACGCCACAGAACAAGAAATTGAAGAAGCCATAAAATTAGCGCACCTCGATACATTTATTAACCGGTTACCCGATAAAGGAAACACGCAAGTTGGCGAGCGAGGCTTAAAGCTTAGTGGCGGTGAAAAACAGCGCGTGGCTATTGCTCGAACCATATTGAAGCGGCCGCCCATTATGGTCTTCGACGAGGCAACATCCTCACTCGATTCGCAATCGGAACAAGCAATATTGTCTGCTTTAAGAGAAATTGCGAAGGGTCATACTAGTTTTATGATTGCACATCGACTGTCGACGATTGTTGATGCTGATATTATCATCGTGATGGACCAAGGGCAGATAGCTGAACAAGGTTCTCATTACGAACTTCTTAAGCTAGACGGCCTATATACGAAGTTATGGAAAGCGCAGCAAAAAAACAGCGACAATGATTGATATGTTCAAAAGAGTTGACAGATGAACATTAATTTACCTGAGCCTTGCCGAGAATGAGTTTCTTTAATCCGAGTCGTCGCGCTAAAACAAAGCGCACAAGTCAGTATCATAAAGTACCGGTTAAGGACGTCGGTATTGATCATCAAATTCTCTGCCTTCATGCAGCCATGGCTGAGAAGTGCTTCGCCAATCCAGATTTATTTTCTGAAATTGAAGCAAGAATTGAAATGCGATATGCAGCCAAACAAATGAACTATGCGGCATACCTAACGTGGCTATCTATTTTGGAACTGCAGGATAAACCCGTACAATTCAAAGCAGCGCTTTTAGAAAAAACAGTGAAAATGCGCAATATGCGTCGAGCAACAGTGTTCACTCAAATTTTAAGCGAAGAAGAGCGTGTTAACGTGTTCAACCAGTTATAAATAATCATCACGAAATGCTTAAGATGACTGGCTTTTGCCTTAAAAAAGAGGGCGACTTGATCAACTGAAAGATAATCTTAATGATTTTTGTATTTGCTAAAATTTTAAGAGATCTTCCTCTTTTCTTCAGTTAATATACAAAATACATGACTTTTAATTCGCATCACTCACACTGGCTTTACATGAAAAAGAAACTGAATTTGACGCAAGTAGCGAAGCAATTAGGGGTCTCTATTGCAACGGTATCTAATGCTTTCAACCGGCCAGACCAACTGTCGGCCAAGTTGCGTGAGCGTATTCTCTCCGAATCCTCGAAATTGGGTTATCACGGGCCAAATTTAGCTGCTCGCTCATTAAGAATGGGAGCATCAGGCGTTATTGGTGTTATGCTTGCCGACTCCCTAAGCTATTCATTTTCAGACCCAGTAGCTAGTCAGCTTTTACAGGGCGTTTCCGAAGTTCTTGTAGATAACAAAAAACAATTATTACTACTTTCAGGTAATTTAGATTCCGCAGAACAAAGTAGTGCCGAATCATTACCTGATGGTTTTATTTTATATGGCACCATGAAAGGAAAGTCTTTGGAGCAAATTGAACGCTTAGGTAAGCCTATTGTAAAAGTAGATTGTCGAACCAAAGGCTCACATACAGTTAATATCGATAACGAAGCAGGAGCTAAAGCCGTCGCTCAGCATGCCTTTACTAATTCTCTAGCCACCCACAATAAAGACATCAACGCTGCGATACTAGGCCTTCGCTTGATTGATTCTGCAAGAGTGTGTCGACTGATGCCAGAGGATGTTTTCGTGGATTCACAAGAAATATCTCAAAGCCGACTCAACGGATATATGCAAGCGGCTAAGCAGTTAGATATCAATATTGAGGCGAATAAAATTTGGCACATACCCATCAATGAAACCACCAGTTCTGAACAAGCCGCACGAGAGGCGTTGACAACAGCTCCTCGTCCTAACATTTTACTGTGTATGAGTGACGTTATTGCGCTTTCCGCTGTGCGTGTGGCTCGTGAGCTAGGTATTAGTATACCAGAGCAACTGCAAGTAACTGGCTTCGATGATATTCCAGAAGCAGCTAGGAGCCAACCTAGCTTAACCACTGTTTGCCAACAGAGTATTGAGAAGGGCCGCGTTGCAGCCAAGCTTCTACTGAACTCAATTTCTAATGATATTGAAACTCAACACATTGTCCTAAATACACGTTTAGTTGTTAGAAACAGTTGCCCCGACTAATTTTTGAGCAGTAACCATCTTACTTCTAAAGGCCCTAAAGCTAAAACGTCGGGTATATCCGTGTATTCAGTTTGAGTTAATAAATCAATAGCAGCATTAACAAGCATTGAATCACAAGTCGGTTTCATAAATGCCATATCAACTAATTGGGTATTTTCACTAAAATTACACATTGCGATAAGTTCTGACTTACCTTCGGACACTTCGTTTTGCTTTCTACGAAAACTAAAGATGTGCTCGTTACCCACTTCTAATATATCGGTTCTAGCGGCGCCAAAAATTGCATTCTGTTGACGAACTTTAATCATATGCTCCAAGCCTTTCGCTATTTTATAAAAGGGCGTGGTTTCATCTCTAGCCAACGAAACGTCAGCGTCTGTAACAGCAATTCGATGAACCCATCTTTCATCATGCGCTTTCGATGGATCGTCAGCATAATTATAATCGTTCAGCAAACCTAATTCGTCACCAGAATACAGCAGAGGAACACCGCCAATAGCCAAAATTACAGAGTGAATTAACAGTACTCGCTTCACTGCATTTTCGATAAGTAGGCCATTGTTAAGCTCAATACCCTGCTCTAAGCCTGCAAGAGACGCGAGAGACCCACAAACACGACAATCGCCTGTCGCAGGATTTTCTGCAAAAGCAACCCCTTTAGCAAAAGAACCTTCGAATCGGCCAGTAAAAAATTGGTTTAGAAAATAACGATGGTCATAACTGTCTATGCCTATCTGAGCCGCCACATTATCGTCAAAAGTCCATCCGATATCATCGTGACAACGTGCATAATTTACCCACGCGCAGTCTGGTGATATCGCGAAACTTTTTTGCATTGATGTGGTAAGCAGCTTGGTTTTTCGGGTTGCTACACTATTCCAGATTAACGCCATCAGTAGGGGATTGTAAGACAACTCACATTCATCTTTATGAATATATTTAGCAACTTCATCAGGATGCACTATCGCTTCCGACTTAAATACCACAGACGGAGACACGATTTTTAAGCAGCAATTGAATGCTTGTATCAACGAGTGTGCTTTTGGCTGATTCTCACAGTTAGTGCCCATCTCTTTCCAAATAAAAGCCAAGGCATCTAAGCGCAATGCATCGCAGCCCACATTGGCTAAAAATAACATCTCATCAGTGATCGCATTAAAAACAGCTGGATTGGAATAATTCAAATCCCACTGGAAGCTGTTAAACGTTGTCCAAACCCACTTCTGAGATTGCTCATCCCATGTGAAATTACCTCTGCGAACTTGGGGGAAAATCTCTCTCAAACTTTGCTCATATTGGTTTGGAGTATCCTTGTTATCAAACATCCAGTAATATTCTTGGAATTCTGGTTCGCCCTGTTTGGCCCGCATCGCCCAATCATGTTGGTCTGAGGTATGATTAAAAACAAAGTCGAGAACTAAATTAATGCCCGCTTTTGATAATGCCTCCCCCAGTGATTCTAAATCGACCATTGTACCGAGTTTGCTATCAACTTCGCGATAATCAGACACCGCATAGCCTCCGTCACTGTCTCCTTCTGGAGATTTATACAAGGGCATAAGATGCAAATAAGTGATCCCTAAAGAACTAAGGTAGGGAATTTTTTTGTGTAAGTGCTGCAGGTCACCCGCAAACAGATCGACATAACAAGCCATACCTAGCATTTTTTCATCTTTAAACCAATCTGGTTTTAATAAGCGTTGTTTGTCTTTTTTCTTTAGTGCCGGTTTACGCTTTTTGAAACTTACCTGCATGATTTTTAGCAATTTTTGTAAAAAATAATAGAAATCATAGTGTTTGCTGTAAACATGATGCAATTGTGCAAACAACTGAGGAAAGTTGGCCTCAACACGCAATCTGAACAACTTAGCATCGGCTTTTGTCATGTCTGATAAATCAATGTCCGACAATAGCCTCTCTACCGTTTTTTTACTTTCAATTTTCATGTCCACAAGAAACTCACATAAAACGTTTAAGATAAATTAATAAACGAGAATATAGCCCACATGCTGCATTTAATCAATCCATTTTAACAAAATGTTTACACCGAATAAAAACTCTGATAGATTCTACTTAAACGTTTTTGATGGTTAATAATCAAACAGAATAGTTTCGATTTAACGTAATAGTAAGAAAGAACGTTGAGAGGCGGTAAGAGGAGTAGTAGGTTTATTCTTCGTACTGACATTAAGACTGCATTCACGGCAAATAAAACCAGTGATAAAACACTAAATTAAGGTATCGGAGAACACACATGAAGACACACTATAAGCAATCCGCAATATCAATCGCGTTAGCGTTGGCATTTACTGCTACCGCTGTCGCACAAGAAGCAGACGAAGCAAAAAAAGAAGATGTTAAATATTTTGAACAAATTGTTGTCACAGGTAGTCCAGGTGGCGCAACTCAGCAAGAAACCAGCGTTTCAGTTAGTTCTTTTAATCAAGAAGATATATTTAAGTTAGCGCCCCGCTCTACTGCAGAAGTATACCGTGCATTACCTGGTATCCGTGCAGAATCTTCTGGCGGTGGCGGTAACGCTAACATCACTATTCGCGGTATTCCATTGGCCACAGGTGGTTCTAAATTTTTACAAATACACGAAGACGGCCTTCCTGTTTTAGAATATGGTGATGTTAACTTTGGCAATGCTGACAACTTCTTAAGATACGATTGGTCTGTAGGTTTAGTCGAAGCGGTCCGCGGTGGCTCAGCCTCTACTTTTGCGAGTAACTCACCTGGCGGTATCATTAACATGATCAGTAACACAGGTGAAAGCGGTGGTGGTGCAATCGGCACTTCATTTGGTGTCGATTACGACGAATTCAGACTTGATTTTTCATACGGTGGTGAGATTAACAACGACCTTTACTTTCATGTTGGTGGCTTTGCACGTGGCGGCGAAGGTACACGTGAAACTGGGTTTAATGGCGACCAAGGTGGCCAAATTAAATTCAATATCACACAAAACCTTGACAACGGATATCTTCGTTTTTACTTCAAACACTTAGACGACAAAGTAACAACGTATTTACCAGCGCCAGTGAGAGTAAAGAGTAATGGAGACTTTGGTCCTGTCGAAAACTTTGATGCAAGCAGCCAAACTTTGCATTCAGCTTATACCACTAATGTGTCTACATTTGATTCATTTGGTAACCCAAGAAATAGAGATGTAACCGACGGCATTCATTCACTAGTCACTTCCCTTGGTTTTGAGGCGAACGTTGAGGTTGCTGAAAATTTAACGTTTGTTAACAAGTTTAGAACTTCTGACATTAGCGGCAGCTTTATTTCTCCCTTCACAGATACATTTGGCGATTACGGCCCGCAATCAGCAAGCAGTATGGCAAATAACATTTGTAATTCGGCCCTTGACGGTGATGGTAACGCATTTAACTGCGCATCAACGAACGTAACACTAGCAAATGGTCCAAACGCAGGCAGTGCATATAACGGTCTAACGTTCTTAAACTTGCAGTTTGATACTGAGATCAAAGATCTTGGTAACCTCATTAACGATCTGAACTTAACTAAAGAATTTGATAATGGCTTTTCAATTACAGCCGGTTACTACTACTCAATGCAAGATATTGCGAGCAGCTGGAATAGCTGGAATACTTTCATTCAAACGGTTGATGGCGATAACTCTCAATACTTAAATATTACTGATGCTGATGGTGAAACCCTAGTTGACAATGGTTTGTGGGCGCCTAGCTTCTTGTCTTGGGAATGGGACTTACGTTATCAAACAACGGCACCTTATCTTAACGTTGGTTATGAAATGGGTGACAACTGGTTGTTCGATGCAAGTATTCGTCGTGACACAGTGCAAGCTAACGGTGAGTTAATTAACTCGTGCTGCGGTGGCAATACAGATTTCGATTTGAATGGCGATGGCGTTATTGCAGGTAACTCGGAAGATGCATCAGCATCAAATGGCTTTGGCTTTGGTGGGGGTGTAATAAACTTAAACCGCGCCGGCGCTGCCAGCCAAATCGTTGATTACGAAGCAAGCAACACATCATATTCATTTGGTGGGTCTTACTTGCTAGACGATTCAAAGACTATTTTTGCTCGTTACAGTAAAGGTAGCCGCGCTATCGCAGACCGCTTACTACAAATTGCAGGTACTCTTAATTCAGACGGCAGTTTAACTAGCACAACATCAGGCTTTGACGAAACCAAACAGCTCGAAATTGGTTTCAAATATGCCACACGCGATTTGCGTATTTATACAACCTTATTTGACACAGTGACAGAAGATACTCAAGCGGAACTTACTAGCGGCCTGACCTTTATTCGAGAGTATGAGGCGACCGGTTTGGAAGTAGAAGGAAGTTATGAATTAGGCTCTGGTTTCAGTCTGTTGGGTAACTTTACTTGGACAGATGCTGAAATCAGCAACGACGCGTTCAACCCTGCATTGGTTGGCAAAACACCTCGTCGTCAAGCTGATTTAATCTATACAATTACACCACAGTATCAGGACGATGATATGTTATTGGGTGCAGCACTTCAGGGTTCGTCTGAGTATTTCGTTGGTGACAGTAACCAATTGAAGCAAGACGGTTATAACATCGTTAATTTGTTTGCTACGTATAATGTGTCTGAGTCATTCTCGGTATCACTTAACGTGAATAACTTAACGGACGAGTTTGTTATCACTGAATCAGAAGAAGCGTCGGCAAGTGCCGGTGATATCATTCGAGCTAGACCGTTAAATGGCAGAACGACTTCAGTTTCATTGAAGTATATGTTTGACTAAAAAAGTAAACTCCCTAGTTTTGCCCGCTTAATGCGGGCTTTTTAGGTAATAAATACTGGAGACTATATAATCATGACTGACAAGGCCCGCAACGAGAAGAACTTAGCGCTTGTACGCTGGTTAACCTATTTGATGTTCATGATGTTTGCAATGACGTCTGACTCCGTAGGTGAAATCATCAAAGAAGTGAAGCGCGAATTTGATGTGACCAATACCCAAGCAAGCTTAATGCATACTCTGTTTATGATTGGCATTGCTTTTTCAGGACTATTCCTCGGTTTTTTAGCCGACAAATTCGGACGAAAAAATACCATTATTCTTGGCTTGTCTTTGTTTGCCGTCTCTTGTTATCTGTTTTTAGTCGGTACAAGCTTCTCCTTTATCCTAGGTTTGATCACACTTTCCGGTGTGGCAGTTGGCGTATTTAAAACTGCAGCACTGGCACTTATAGGTGACATATCCACGTCTACAAAACAACATACCGGCACCATGAACGGGGCAGAGGCTTTCTTCGGTGTTGGCGCTATTATTGGACCATTGTTAGTCGCATGGCTAGTGCGCGAGGGCGTTGATTGGAAATGGTTGTATGTAATTGCTGGCGGACTTTGTACTTTACTTATCTTGATGGCTTATAAAGTCGATTACCCTGAATATCAAAAGCCTGTTGATAGCGACAACAATACAGCGAAGGTAAACAATTTTGCGAGTAGCATGAAACTGCTTAAAAATCGCTATGCGATGGGTTTTTCTATCGGTGCATTTTTGTATGTTGCAGCCGAGAGCGCAATCTACGTTTGGATGCCCAGTTATTTGGTTTGTGATGCCATTAACTTAGAAGACACCTTTGCTTGCTATACATCAGACTCTCAACAGTACTTAGCGATGTATGCCGTCTCTGTCTTCTTTTCGTTGCGCGCTGCGGGTAGATTCGTTGGGATCTGGATGATGCAACATTTCAATTGGGCGTTAGTACTTCTACTATTTAGTTTGGCTATTCTTATTTGTTTTGTAGGCGGGTTAATAGGCGGGAAAGAAGTCGCTCTTTATCTATTCCCATTGACCGGTATTTTTATGTCGGTTATTTATCCGACATTCAATTCAAAAGGCATCAGCTGTTTCCCTAAATCAGAACACGGCACCGTGGCTGGCGTTATCCTATTTTTCACTGCTGCGGGTGCAGCAGCAGGACCGCTTATTATGGGGATCGTGAGCGACGCTTATGGCGGCGATGCAAAATACGGATTCATCGTTGCAACAGGATTTGCCGGCCTGCTATTTTTGGGTTTACTGTATAACTTTATATTTAACCCAACTGAAAAACGCTTAGCAGAAGTTGAGAAAACAGAGTATTCAAATCCATCTGCTTCCAGTTAACAATCCAAATTTATTTGGCAATAAGCAGCTTATGCTTTGATAGTAAAAAAATAGAGGAATCACAATGCAAGAATTCTATGCATTAATTGAAGCAGGCGGCACCAAATTTAATTGCGCCATTGCTGATAAGCAACGCAACATACTCGTTGAAAAGCGTTTTGACACCACTACACCAGTCGAGACTATTAGTGCGGTTATTACATTTTTCAAAGAACAGCAACAAGCAGGATACAATTTCAGTAAATTAGGTCTTGCCTGCTTCGGCCCATTAGACTTGAATCCTGCTTCGCTTAGTTTTGGTTCGATTACCTCTACGCCAAAACCTCATTGGTCTAATGTCGATATCAAGCAACAACTTGAAAAAGAACTTAAGTGCGCCGTTTTTATCGATACCGATGTAAACGCGGCAGCTTTAGCAGAATTTAAGTGGGGCGCCAGCCAAAATACTTCCGTGAATATTTATGTCACTGTCGGTACCGGTGTAGGTGGCGGCGTTGTGATCAATGGTCAAACGCTGAGAGGTTTGGTTCATCCGGAACTCGGTCATATGCTGATATCCGGTGTTCCTGAAATAAAAGGGGTATGTCCTTTTCATGGAAACTGTGTAGAAGGATTAGCTGCGGGTAGGTCAATGGCAGCTATCTGGCAACAATCTGCCGACAGTATGAAAGAAGACCACCCTGCCTGGGATATTGAAGCTAAAGTATTGGGGAATTTTTGTCACAACTTAATGGTTTCTTTCAGCCCGCAAAGCATTGTGTTAGGCGGCGGCGTCATGTCTAAGAATGGCTTACGGGAAAAGACTATCGAATATGCTGAGCAGTCTTTAAAAAATTATATCGTATTTCCATATAATCAAGGTTTGAAGGAGATAATCACAGCTCCCGGTTTAGGTTCGCGCTCTGGCGTTTTTGGCGCACTAGCCCTAATAATAGATTAAAAACCTAAATTAGGGCTACATTAGACGTTAAAACAAACACGATGTGCAAAAGAACTTTAATTACAATATAATCCAAAAAATCAATTTAGTGTAGGCGTTTCTTTGCCTACGCTAAACCGTCCCATTTTTTAAATGATCAGCAACCAAAAACGCCATTTCCAACACTTGATCAGCATTTAAGCGCGGATCACATTGTGTTTGATAAGCTTGAGAAAGGTCTGCATCACTTATTTGATATGCACCACCCGTACATTCAGTAACATGTTGACCGGTCATTTCTAAATGGATCCCACCAGCGTGCGTTCCCTCTGCTCTGTGCGCATCAAAAAACTGTTTAATTTCAGTTAAGATTGAATCAAAGTTGCGCGTCTTATAACCGCTCGAAGAAGTAATGGTATTGCCATGCATTGGATCGGAACTCCATACTACATTGCGTCCTTCCGCTTTCACTCTGCGCAGTAGTCGAGGTAAATTATCGCCTAAATTATTTGCGCCCATGCGCGTAATTAAGGTTAATCTACCTGGCGTATTATTTGGATTTAGGGCATCAATCAAACGAATCAATTCATCTTCCTGCATGCTCGGCCCGACTTTCACTCCAATGGGGTTGTTGATGCCACTGAAAAACTCAACGTGCGCATGGTCTAATTGACGTGTGCGCTCACCAATCCAAAGCATATGCGCAGAACAGTTATAAGGCTTACCTGTTAAGGTATCAATGCGCGTTAAGGCTTGCTCATAATTCAACAATAGGGCTTCATGCGAGGTAAACAGGGTCGTTTCATGCAATGAACTGTTGTTTTGTGCATTGATGCCAATCACATCCATAAACGACAATGTATCTTGAATACGATCAGAAATATCTTGATAGCGTTCTTTCAAAGGATTGTTTTCCAAAAACGCCATGTTCCATCGATTCACTTGATGTAAGTCGGCTAAACCGCCCTGCGCAAATGCTCGCAGCAAATTCAGCGTTGCCGCACTTTTGTGATAGGCTTCGAGTAAACGATTTGGATCTGGCTGTCGAGAGGCTTCAGTAAAATCAAAGCCGTTAACAATGTCTCCGCGATAGCTGGGTAAGGAGATACCACCAATCGTTTCAAAGTCCGATGAGCGTGGTTTAGCGTATTGCCCCGCCATTCGCGCAACTTTAGTTACAGGACAACGTCCAGCAAAGGTCAACACAATCGCCATCTGCAGGATAACTTTGAACGTGTCTCTGATTTTAGGTGCATTGAATTCATCAAATGATTCGGCACAGTCACCACCCTGAAGTAAAAAACCTTTTCCCTCACATACGTCGCCAAGTTGCTTATATAGTTGGCGTGTTTCCTCAGCAAATACTAAAGGTGGATAGCTAGTTAAACTCGCTTCAACGTTTTTCAGTGCTTGTTGATCTTGATATGTAGGTTGTTGAAGTATTGGCTTTGCTCTCCAACTGTCGGGTTTCCATTGACTCACAGTGTTTCCTTTTAGTAGGTATTAAATCGCTAATGATACATCGATGACCTTGCATTGATTTACTAATCAATGGCCGTTCAGATGATGGCTTTTCGTTTGTTTGTTTCAATTACGTTTTCTTGCAACGCATACCTGTTGTCATATTCGACATTGCGGACATAAGCTTAAACAGACTTAAAACACGCTGTATAGCATACCATAAGGGCTTTTAAAGTGGGCTTCTAATAAAAAATTTTTCCGAATTATTCTCATTTATGACTTCACTAAACGGATAATCATAAAGCTCGCTAATATTGTCTGCCGTCATAATCGCTGTTACAGCACCACTGCAAAAAATGGTGTTATTTTTTATCATTAATACATGATCGCAATATCTTTGGGATAAATTCACATCATGTATGCTCAAGAGAACCAAATTCCCTCTCTGCGCAAGGCTTTTAAACATCGCTAGTGCCTGTTCTTGAAATACAACATCAAGGCTTTGAATCGGTTCATCTAAAAGGATCAAAGCCTTGCCATTTTTCACTGCGTGCCACACTTGCATTAAACAGCGTGCTATATGCACTCGCTGTTGTTCGCCGCCGCTTAGATTATTGAGTTTTCGATGTAACAATGAGCGTATGGAAAGTGCTCGCTCGATATCATTCGGAATATCAGTATGCCCTGCGTAGAAGCGCAAAATCTCTGAAACATGTAGTGAAAATGACAGCACATAATGCTGCTGTAAATAGACTAACTTAGTCGCTAATTCTGATATAGGAAATGCAGATACATCTATGCCATTTAATGCAACAGTGCCACTGTCAGTTTTTATTAGTCCAGAAATCACTTCAAATAGCGAACTTTTACCTGCGCCATTTTGGCCTAGCACATGCCAGCAATCGCCTGCAGACATGTTGGCATTTACGTTCTTTAAACGATGTTCAAGATTTACTTGAGAAACGGTAAGCATGCAGCGTGTTGTACCTTAGACCAGAAATCACCTTATAATTAAAAGCACCTGATAAAAAAGCACCTTAAAATACAAAACGGCTATCGTTGAATAATATAGTGTTACTAGTGTCTCTATTTGCTGCGTGTAAAGCAAGTAGGTAAACGTATTCTAAGATACTACATTGGGCTGAGCGACGGGTGCATCAGGATAGTCTTGCAGCACTTTATCCACATACTCTTTACGTTTCTGCTCGGCTTGTTCGCCAAACAGAATTTCACAGGCTTCAATAATACCGGGTGTATTGATAATTTCCGTCTTTCTTAACACCATTTCAATTTTAGAGCGTCGACGCAAAAAATCTTCAAGGTTGGTGATCATTTCTCTTCTTGCCGCATAGTGTACTTCCGCTCGCAAATATTCAGCATTACGCATTAATTGCCCTGCTTGAGCAGGGTCACGCTGAATTTCATCCAATATTTGTAGCGCGTGAATGTCATAACGGCGCCACAATCTAACGGTAAGCTTTTCCGAACTATAGCTTGGTGTCATAGCATCTAAGCCAATCAACTCTGCCCGGTACTCGAATTCCTTTTTAATTTCGTGCGACGATTCTCCGTACCAAATAGCATTTTTATGTGGCAATGGAATGCCTAAATCCTCAACCAGAGCCGCAATTTCTTCCCCCACATTGATGCAGTCGGTCAACTTACCGCCAAAAATACTTAAGTACTTGTCTTCTTTGTTCACATCTATAGCATGCTTACGAGACAGTTGAACCCAATCAGCTTTGTCTCCTGTACCTTTTACAGCTAATGGACGAACACCCCAACGTTCAGAAATAATATCCTCACGAGTCATCGGTTTTGGCAGGTCTAATAGTGCATTCACATTACAAAGAATGAAGTCTCGGTCTTCTTCAGTTACCGATGTATTAGGGTTTTCGACTTGATTATCAGTAGTACCTATACAAGTTTTTTGTCCCATCGGGATGACAAAGAACAGCCGACCATCTGACGCAAAAAAGGCCAATACCTTGTCAACCTTGGTCAATTTATTAACAATAAGATGTACGCCTTTCGAGAACAAATGGCGATGTTCTGTCTCTTGCTTGATTTTATCATTATAGTGATCAACCAGTGGTCCACAGGCATTAATAATCGCTTTTGACTGTATGGTAAATGTTTTCCCCGATTCCTCATCGACAGCGGCAGTATGCCAAACGCCATTTATCTTTTCACTGCCATTTGCGCCAACGTAATTGGCAACAATAGCACCGTTATCCATTGCGCTGCGCACAAAGTTAAATACAAAGCGAGCATCATTATCGTGTAAAAATGCGTCTGAATATTCGAAGCCTCCTTGCGCATTTGATACATCAATGGCGGGTTCATTTTCCTTTATTTTTTTAGAAGATAAAAAGATCGGCATTTGCGTGAAGAACCGCCCCATTACCCAATACAAACAGGTGCCTAAAAATACAAACCAAGCGGGAAAGCGAAAGCCTTTTTGTAAGGTGGTTAAGAAACGAATTTCCTGCACCGTGGAAGGATAGCTGCGCATGAGGTGATTGCGACTTTTACACAACTTATTGACCAGCAAATATTCATTATTTTCTAGATACTTGATCCCCCCCCACGCAAGATTGGACGAATTAGAAGATGTATTGCCAGCAAAGTCATCCTTGTCAATCATTGCGACGCTTGCCCCTTTCCTTGACAAAGAAGCAGCGGAAACGGCACCGTTGATGCCTGCACCTAACACAAGCACGTCAAAGATCTCAGCAGATAACTTCTGTATGTTCGTGTCTCTCAAAATCATGAATATTTATCCTCTGCTTTTACTTTTCTGGTAAGCCAAACAAGGTAAACCAACACCCGAAACTGAGTATAGTCAATTTATTATCCAAACAAACCTAGCTAATATGAAACATTGTTAAGAATCGTTCGACTTTGTTCGCGTTACATGGTGCTACACAGAAACAGCAATTAGGCTAAATATAATGAATACCACCGATTTCACAGTAAACAATATTATCTATTTGCAAGCTCATCTGAAACGGCTTAGTCTTCTATAACGCTTGCCCAAGTAATATCATACAACAAAGGCGCAATAACATGTCTACACGCTCAGGAATTCTTTCAATAGACCAAGGGACCACGTCTACTCGAGCTATCGTTTTCGCTGTAGACGGTAGCAAAGTAGCCTGCGCCCAGCAAGAATTCACACAGTTTTACCCTAACAATGGTTGGGTAGAGCATGATCCTGAAGAAATATGGAACACAACCGTTGAAACCTGTAAATCAGCATTACAAGAAGCAAAAATTCAAGGGGTAAGAGTCCTTGGAATCGGCATTACGAATCAACGCGAAACCACGTTACTATGGAACAAAGCAACAGGCAAACCAATCTACAATGCTATCGTTTGGCAAGATCGCCGCACCGCAGCGTTTTGTAACGACATAAAAGACCAAGAAGATAAGGTTGCTGCCAAAACAGGCCTGTTGTTAGACCCCTATTTCTCTGCCTCAAAAATTAAGTGGTTGTTAGATGAAGTAGACGGTGCAAGGGAGCTTGCCAATGAGGGGAAACTCGCGTTTGGCACTATTGATACATTTTTAATTTGGCGCTTAACCGGCGGCGCAAATCACTTCACAGATACCACAAATGCCTCACGCACCAATCTCTTTAACATCCACACTTTATGTTGGGACGATGACTTACTTGCGCTTTTTGACATACCCTCTTCTGTGTTACCTCAGGTACTTGAAAGCGCCGATGACTTTGGTCATACGGAGGCAAGTCTGTTTGGCAGTTCGTTACCCATCGCTGGTGTTGCTGGTGACCAACAAGCTGCATTAGTTGGCCAGTGTTGCTTCTCATCCGGTGATTTAAAGTCAACCTATGGTACAGGCTGTTTTGCATTACTTAACACGGGCAGCAAAGCATTAAAATCACAGCACAAATTATTGACCACCGTTGCGTATACTATCAACGGTAAAACGAACTACGCATTAGAAGGTTCAATATTTACCGCTGGTGCTAATATTCAGTGGTTGAGAGATGGTATTGGCGTTATTAACGATGCAAAAGAAAGCCAAGCCTTAGCTGAATCGCTAGACTATAATCACAGTGTTATTTTAGTACCGGGGTTTGCCGGTCTAGGCGCACCACATTGGGAACCTAATGCTAGAGCAAGCATATATGGTATGACGCGAGACACATCACAAGCTCACTTCGCCCGCGCTGCGCTCGAAGCGGTGTGCTACCAAACCTATGATCTGCAGCAAGCAATGGCAAGTGACGGAATTTGCTCTACGAAAATTCTTGTTGATGGCGGTATGGTAGAAAATGACTGGTTATGCCAATTTTTGTCAGACATCTTACAAGTTGAAATCGAGCGCCCCAAAAACATGGAAACAACGGCGTTAGGGGCAACGTATTTGGCGGGTCTACAACTTGGTTTATATAAGAATTTAGCTGATATTGTGTCGTATAAGCAAATTGAACAACGGTTTACCCAGAGTATCGATAAAAACGTTCGAGAAAAATTATTAAAGCAGTGGCAAAAAGCCGTAGAATCAACCCTAGCCTTTAGTCGCGACTAATATTAGTTAAGCCGCTAGGCTGCTTCAGCAAGCTATAAATGAACAGCGGTCCGCCTAAAGTGGCGGTTAACATTGATACAGGCACAATCATATCGAATAACCAATCATTGATGATGGCGGTCATTACCAGTAATGAAGCTCCCATTAGCGCTGACACCGGCAGCACTGCGCGATTATCATGCCCCACTAGTTGGCGCACGAAATGGGGTATAAGTAAGCCGATAAACGCAATACTGCCAGCAATAGACACACTTACGCCAACTAGCAAGGCCGCTAATATCAATATTTTGCGTTCAAAGCGAACAGGATCGATACCTTTTAACTGCGCCGACGCGCCGCCCAGATACAACCAGTTTAATTTTCTTCCCTGCATAATCAGTAAGACCATTGAGATAGCAATGACTGGCAAAGCAACCGCTAAGCTCGTCAAATTGGTGTTGTGCAAACTTCCCATTAACCAAAAGCTTAAGTTTTTAATTGACTGGGGCGGCGCATATATAAACAACCACCCAATGATAGCGCCGGCAATAGTTGAAATGCCGATCCCCGCCAAAATTACAGCGCTCATTGACGCTTGAAGCTTGCGAGCCAGCGCATAAATAACAAAGCTGCTGAGCAAAGCCCCAATAAAACAAGCAAGGGGCAGTGTATAGTACGACATAGACTCCATGCTGCTAGGCAAAAAAGTAACACTGCCAGTGAGCAGGACGACTGCAGCCATTAAACTGGCCCCAGCACTGATACCAATGATTCCTGGGTCAGCTAGTGGGTTTCTCAACAAGATTTGAAGTGCCGCTGCGCTAATTGAAATAGCCCCTCCCACCGCAATAGCAGTGAGTAGCACGGGTAACCTGATATTGATAAAAATATGCTGTTCAATGTCGGTATTTAACCATGCATATCCATCAGCGAAGACAAAGAGTATCACCACAATAAGAAATAAGATAAAGGACCAAACCATGGGTTTATATTGACTCATTTAGACACTTATTGATCCAGGTGTTTCAATAAACCATCTGATGCATCTTCAATCAGATCGAGAACTAACTCAAACGCTCTTTTACCGCCGTAATAGGGATCTGGAACTTCATCGACATCTGCTTCTGCGTAAGCCAAAAACAATTGAATTTTAGCGTGGTATTCTTCGGGACACTTGCGTTTTAATTCTTTCACGTTCGCCTCGTCCATTGCTAAAATGAAGTCAAACTCAACAAAGTCTTTTTCATTTACTTTTCTGCATTTTAAACGAGATAAATTATAACCTCGTGCTCTCGCAACATCCTGAGAACGTTTATCTGGTGCAGCTCCGTCGTGATAACCCGCAGTGCCAGCCGAGTCAATTTTGAAATTAAGACCCAAGCTCTTAGCTTTGTGCGCAAAAACGCCCTCAGCAGTAGGAGAACGACAAATATTACCTAGACATACGAATAGTATTGCTGGCGACGGCATGGATTTTCCTTGATTGTTTTTAGATCTTACGACCTAAGTTTAAAATAAAATACACCATACGAGTTTATAACAATTCACGTTCTTGTTAACATCAGTTTTTATATCAATTTACTAGGATAACATTTGAAGATGCTAGGGTTGGCAAAAGTATTGATGCTGAGCAGTTCCAGGGAAGGTAATGAGCCATATTTATATCATGCAAAAAAAATGATGCAAGCACATTTAAATGGTATCGACCAAGTCCTATTCATTCCCTTTGCAGGTGTCACTTTAGACTGGGATGCTTACACTGCGAAAGTAAAGGAGGCACTGCCTGAAGTGACTGTAACAGGTATTCACCAACATAAAAATGCGCAAGAAGCAGTTAACAACGCTAAAGCCATTCTGGTTGGTGGCGGCAATACATTTAATCTACTCAACGAAATATATCGACAAGATTTATTTAAGGCTATTCAACAGCGGGTTGATAGCGGCATGCCATACATCGGCTGGAGCGCCGGCTCTAATCTTTGTGGTTTGAGTATTAAAACGTCAAACGACATGCCAATTATTCAGCCACAAAGCTTCACGTCATTTGGTTTTATCAACGCACAAATCAATCCACACTATACTGATTACGTTGCACCAAGCCACAATGGCGAAACCAGAGACCAACGAATCGCGGAGTTTTGTGCACTGTATCCAAACGTTCCTGTTATCGGCATCCGCGAAGGCAGTGCATTATTGCGAAATAAGCACAAACTGACCCTTTTAGGTGACCAGGATGCTGTCATTTTTACCGGCAAACAGCGTAATGTTATTCTCCCAGGGAGTAATATTTCTAGCTATTTGTGATCACGCCAATATAAGACGAAGCGTACTTTTGGAAAGATCTATACTTTGCTTACCGTGCCTCACTTCTGCAAGAAAGGGGGCATCGATAAGTGCATGCAGCGACGCAAGATTCTCAGCATAACAATCCATGTCGGGATCAAGCTGATTCGCTATCCAGCCTACTAGCACACAATTATCACGTTTTATTTGCTCGAAAGTCAGTGCGGCGTGATTTAAACACCCCAATTTCATTCCGACAACGAGTACGACTGGCAGTTTTGCTTGAGCGACAAACTCTGATAGAAACTCAGCCCTCTGAGGCGACTTTATTTGCACATCCTGTTGAATACATTCACTATCGGACGGCAATGCATGAAGTGAAGGTAAAAAAGTAGGGAGTCTCCATCCCCCTGCACCTTCAACCAATAGGAAGTCGATATCCTCTTTTTGCAATTCGGCTAAGGTATTTGACACCAGCTGCATATCAATCTTAAGACCTAATTTCGCAGCCGCAATATGAGGTGCAATAGGCGCTTCAAAAGCGATTGGATTAACCTTGTCATATGGAAGCTTATGGCTTGAGGCCTTTTGTAAATTAAGGGCATCATCATTGCGTAAACCTTTTGCTGTTTGCGCGCAACCTGCGGCGATGGGTTTAAAACCGCTTGTTTTGAATCCTGCTCGATTGATTGCCTCAAGCAATAACACGCTCACAAAAGTTTTGCCAGCGTCGGTGTCCGTGCCTGTAATAAAAACGCTCTGCATGCTTAGTCTTGACTCTTATGAATAGTTAGAAATAAAACCTGATAACTCAATGGTAAAACTTGCTCACGCGAGCTTGAATCACCCCCGCAATATCGCTGTGGGTTTTCAGCATCCATCTGCTCTTGCATGCGCTGGTCAAGTGCATACAGTTCGCCCTTCCCTATGCTCGTGGATACTGCCGTAGCTAAGCTTTTAGAACGGCCCTTAGCCAGGGTTTGTGTTGTCGTGTTTTTGGTCGCCGCCCCAATCCGCTTCAATGCTCGGAGCATATGTAAACTGCTTTGATGCCATTCAGTAAAGCGTGTCACTGTGTATTCGATGTTGAACTGCCCAACAATATTGTCATTATTTTGCTCTGAACCCAGTTGCCCAGCAGCTTCCAGCCACTGTTGCAGACTAAAAAACTGATTAACTCTTGACGCTATGCCAAGACTTTCCCAAGCTTGTCGCAGTTCGCAGAGTGAAGAGTTGAGCATGATAGCAAGCTGCGCAGAGCCACGCTTTGACAGTACTCTAGCAATTTCAGAAATCGCGGTATTGGGCGACGAACACCACTGTAAGGCCATTGAAGAATGAATAATATCGATGGACTCTGAACCCAGCGGCAGACGCTCTGCATCCGCAGTGCAGTAAAGAATCTCTTTATTCGACGCTGTTCTAACTTCCGTATGATTGCTTTTCGCCATTTCCAGCATGCCGAATGAAATGTCGATGGCTAAACAATGGTCTGATATTGCGGCCAGTGATTTAGTATGGATGCCAGTCCCACATCCTAAATCGACTGAGTAAGCATTATGCTGCCCCGCCCTGACGTTATTCAGTAAATCAAGATTTACCTGCGCTATTTGCTTCTGAACTTGCGCATAACGATCATAGTGACCTGAAGCTTCAGAAAAATGTTTAGCTACCGTTTTTTTAGTAACAGATTGCGCCCCTTCTACATCGCAAAAATCACTGCTCAGGGTGTGATGCTCAGTTATTACTTGTGGGTTAATTTTTGTATAAGCCGTTGCTTCAGATGTCTTTTTTAGAGTTTCAACCATCAACTAAGGCCACCATTCAATGCAGGACTTTTTATCGCCGCTGAGTTTATTGACGCCATACTTAGACTTAATGCGTCCACCAAAGCCTGAATATCTTGAGCTTGATGCAGTGCACTTAATGTAATACGTAATCGGTCAGAATGTTTTGGAACAGTGGGACTTCTAATTGCATTCACCCAAATACCTAATCGCTTCAGGTGCTGACTGAGTGCTAAGGCTTTAATCGGGTCGCCAATGAGAATAGGCTGAATCGGTCCATCAACAGGTAAAATAGGTAAACCTGCTGCTGTTGCTAAATCCTTAAAGTTCGAAATATTTTGATGCAACATTTCGCGTTCAATGCCCCTTCGCATTATTTGCAAACTTGTTCTGGTCGCACGCGCCTGTGCGGCCGGAATTGCAGTGCTATACACATAATGTTTGGAAAAGTTAACCAAGTATTCAACAAAGTCACTTGAACCTGCAACGAACGAACCTTGCGTGCCAATAGCTTTGCCAAAGGTCCCCATTAGCACGTCAATTTTACGTTGACTCTGCGCTGCAGTTTGCCAGTTTTCTACCAAGGCATCAGCCTCAGGGGGTGTGATAGCTAGGGTAGAGCTGCCCATACCATTCTCACCAATACACCCTATTGCATGCGCGTCGTCTACCATAAGCCACGCGCTTGATTTCGCATCGTCTAAGGTTTTCTTTATGCCTTGTATATTGCCTCTATCGCCATCCATGCTAAAAATACCCTCAGTAACAACAAGGTTATCAGCGTCTGGTACCAGTTTGGATCCTAGATGCTGCAAATCATTATGTCGAAATCTTGAAAATATTGGATTCTTATGTCCATTATTTAACTGCATTGCACTGTCGACAAATGAAGCATGCATTAATTTATCGGCAATAACGTAGCGAGCAGTGTCGGTATTGGTGTGAAATGTTTGAAAAAGCGCTTGGCATATTGCCTGATTGGCAGCAAAGCCACTGGAGAAAAGAAGCGCGTTATCAAACGATGTGTGCTCGCAAATATCCTCTTCTAATAATCTGTGCTCTCGCGAATACCCGGTAACTACTGAAGAGGCACTGCTGCTAGCTCCATACAAACTGAGCCCTTCAGCAAAGCTTTGCAATACATCTGGGTGTTGACTTAAGCCCAAATAATCGTTGCTCGAAAAATTAATATAGTGCTGACCATCCACTTCGATAATCGCTTGGCTATTATTCGCTACTTCTTGTCGCTTTCTGAGCAAAGAATCAGCGGCCCTCTGCTCAAGAGCCACTTTAATGAAGTCAAACGGCATTAGTTAATCAACTGCTCGGCCTGGGCTTTGCTTTTCTCGCCTACTTTTTTCGCATCAGTGCTGGCTTGTCTCACCTTCGCTGTTGCGTCAACATAGAGCGATTCATTTTGCTTTTTCGCAATCTCTTCGGTCAATGCGGCTTCGAATGCCTCGTCAGAATAATCTTTAGTTTGCTGCGAATTAATGCCTAACTTTTGAAACAACATAACGTCTTCATGCGTTTCTGGATTTGATGTTGTCAGTAATTTGCACCCGTAAAAAATGCTGTTCGCGCCGGCCATAAAACACATTGCTTGCATTTGTTCATTCATTGACTCTCGTCCCGCTGATAAACGCACAAATGACTTTGGCATCACAATACGAGCCACTGCGATAGTGCGGATAAATTCAAAGGGTTCTAAATCTTTCACAGAATCTAAAGGTGTCCCTTCTACCTTAACCAGCATATTAATCGGTACGCTTTCAGGATGTTGTTCTAGGTTTGCCAGTTGCACTAACAAACTAGAACGGTCGTCGCCAGTTTCGCCCATACCAACGATTCCGCCTGCACAAACATGCATTCCTGCCTGGCGAACATTGTCGAGTGTGTCCAAACGATCTTGATAAGTTCGCGTAGTTATAATGTCACCATAAAATTCAGGTGAAGTGTCCAAATTATGATTGTAATAATCTAGGCCCGCCTGCTTCAGAGCAAGCGCTTGATCGCGGGTTAACATGCCTAAAGTCATACAGGTTTCTAGGCCAAGTTTCTTCACTTCTCGCACCATATCTGTCACGTATGGCATGTCGCGTTCTCTTGGGTTACGCCATGCAGCCCCCATACAAAAACGCGTTGAACCGGCCTGTTTTGCTTCTTTTGCTCGCTCAATGACCTTGTTTATCTCCATTAAACGTTCTTTCTCAAGGCCAGTATCATATCGAGCACTTTGCGGACAATATTTGCAATCCTCAGGACAGGCTCCAGTCTTAATCGACAACAATGTGCTGACCTGCACGTAGTTCGGATCGAAATGCGCTCTGTGCACCATTTGAGCTTTGAACATTAAATCATTGAATGGCAAAGCATATAGCGCATTGACTTCTGGTATGGTCCAATCGTGTCTTGGTTCAAATTCATTTGTTTGTGCGGCAGCTGGGGTGTTCATTAAATTCTATTTTCCTTGTGAGTCCCATCACGTTTTATCGTGCTTACAGGGTTTACTATTCTTATTATGTCCACTAGTCTATGCACAGCGACAAAGTTGTCAACTTTACTAAATCAAAAAACTGTACTATGGATTAAAATTTGAACAACACAGAATTTGACAAACGCCACATTTGGCACCCATATACATCCGCTATCAACCCTCTCCCTTGCTATGAAGTTGTTGGTGCAAAGGGCGTTGAATTAGAGCTAGCTACTGGCGAGAAACTGGTTGACGGTATGTCATCATGGTGGGCAGCAGTGCATGGCTATAATCATCCGCTTCTTAATCGAGCTGCTCACAAACAAATAGATGCGTTTTCCCACGTTATGTTTGGTGGCATCACTCATCAGCCCGCAATTGATTTGTGTCGTAGATTAATAGACATGACACCAGAAGGATTAAATCGGGTGTTTTTAGCCGACTCAGGTTCTGTTGCGGTTGAAGTAGCAATTAAAATGTCGCTGCAGTACTGGGCTTGCCAGGGCCGCGCGCAAAAAACAAAGTTGCTAGCCCCTCGCAATGGCTATCATGGCGACACATTTGCTGCGATGTCGGTGTGCGATCCAATAAATGGCATGCACAGCTTGTTTCAAAAAAGTCTGATTGAACATTTCTTCGCCCCAGCTCCACTAACGCGATTTGACCAAACATGGAATGCCGATGATATATTACCGATGCGAGAAATCCTCGAAAAACACCATCATGAAATCGCAGCATTGATACTTGAACCAGTTGTGCAAGGTGCCGGCGGAATGCGCCTATATCATCCTCAGTATGTCAAAGCTTGCCGACAGCTATGC
Source organism: Glaciecola sp. (assembly GCA_965660625.1). Classification (GTDB taxonomy): domain Bacteria; phylum Pseudomonadota; class Gammaproteobacteria; order Enterobacterales; family Alteromonadaceae; genus Glaciecola. The sequence goes on from CBFIAR010000023.1 coordinate 47,839, forward strand.
GATGAATTTAACGTATTGCTCATTTGTGATGAAATTGCGACTGGCTTTGGAAGAACCGGTAAGTTGTTCGCTTGCGAACACGCGCAAATAAGTCCTGATATTCTGTGCTTGGGTAAGGCTTTGACTGGCGGTTATTTAACCATGGCAGCAACGTTGTGCACTGATGACGTTGCCGAAGGGACATCCGTAGGCAGCCCAGGTGTATTCATGCATGGTCCAACGTACATGGGGAATGCATTGGCTTGTGCTGTTGCCAATGCGAGCATAGACCTAATTCTTGAAGGCGCATGGAAGCAGCAAATTCCTGTCATAGAAAAACAACTCCGCGCTGAACTGACCCCGTTTCTTAAGTATGAGTCAGTTAGCGACATCAGAGTGCTCGGCGCAATAGGCGTGGTAGAAATGAAACAGCCTGTAGATATCGCTGAAATTCAGAAAATATTTGTTAAGCAAGGCGTATGGATAAGACCATTTGGAAAACTCATTTACATCATGCCACCTTACATCATTGATCCTGCACAATTACGAAAACTGACATCAGCAATTGGGTTTGCTATTGAACGCCTATGTCCAAATTAATTTTTCACGCCGCGGAAATCAACGGCGTTCAAACCATGCTTTCTTAATAATGTATACATATCGGTGCGATTACGTCCAGCAAGGTCGGATGCTTTGGTAACATTGCCATCAGCAAGCATCTGACTTTTTGAGTTGTTGACAAAAAAGGGTTAACTGTTCTTGAAACATATTCAAGCAGTCATCATTGAGTTACTTGAGGGTTGCATAGCCGAGGCATCTCTTCAATAGTCGCATATTGATAACAATCAGTAATGTGCTCTTTCGTCCGTGTACTGAGGCTAAAACATGTGTTGATACTATGCGTAACACTGCCCTGTGTTTATCTGGTTAGCCTCTTGTTCATCTAAACTGATGTTTTATTACTGTCAATTTTATTAAAATTTCGAGCAATGTTCGGCGTCCCTACTTTATCATTTTGTGTATTTATTCGATGTCAAACAGCGAATGCGCCATGAGCGAACAACGTTGCTAAGCCATGGTTGTGTATATCGTAATTAAACTGATAATAGTAATTGCGGCTAAGATAAAAAGATTTACGCCAAAACTATCGGCTTTACGTCTATTTCGCCTCAAGCGCAATAGCATGGAAACTAAACTTAAGCCCAAACAAACCTGTAAGGTGGCCAATAAACCGTCGATATGCTCCTCTGACCAATAGACGCGTCCCTCGACACCCCAGAATTTTTGCACGCCACTTATAAATTCAGGGCGCGCATAGTGGAATAATATCAATGCAGCTAGGAGCGAAAACCAAGCGACTATGTTTAATATAACCATGATCCTAAAAAGCGGTTCTTTACTTGCTGGTGTTTGTCGACGATCAGTGAAACCCAGTGGTTCGGCTCCACCTTCTCTTCCAGCCTGATTTTTTTTGCGAATATCCTGCATAATGTAATTTGCCTACTGTTATCCGTCGCATAGTTAAGTATACTTAACGGCTATATCGAGAACTTAATGAGAAGTCTCTAATATCGCGTCATTTGCGTACAATTTCGCTTATCTTGACACTTGTGTTTTTTTATACAAGGGTTGCAGCAATGTCGAAAAAGAAACGCAAGTATAAACGAATTAGCGAAATCTAGTCATACCCCATGGAGAATTATATGACATACGCACCAGTCGCCGACGTTTTGGCTGGCAAATATGGTGTCAACGACACTGTGACAATTAAAGGTTGGGTAAGAACCCGTCGTGATTCTAAAGCCGGTCTTTCTTTTATCAACGTGCACGACGGCAGTTGCTTTGACCCAATTCAGGTAATTGCGCTAAATACCCTCAAAAATTATGATGAGATTACTCGCTTGACCACCAGTTGTTCGGTGTCTGTTACGGGCACAGTAAAACAGTCAGAAGGTCAGGGGCAAAGCATTGAAATAGACGCACAATCAGTTGAAATAGTGGGTTGGGTAGAAAACCCAGATACCTACCCTATGGCAGCTAAACGTCATAGCATCGAATATTTAAGAGAACATGCGCATTTGCGCCCTCGTACTAACATTATCGGCGCGGTAACCCGTGTAAGAAACTGTTTATCACAAGCCGTACATCGCTTTTTTCATGAACAAGGTTATTTTTGGATCAGTACCCCAATTCTGACGGCCGCGGATACAGAAGGCGCTGGCGAAATGTTCCGCGTATCGACGCTTGATATGATGAATATTCCAAGAGATGAGCATGGTAACGTAGACTATAAAGAAGACTTCTTCGGTAAAGAAACTTTTTTGACTGTATCAGGCCAACTGAACGTTGAAACATACTGCGCCGCGATGTCAAAAGTGTACACCTTTGGCCCAACATTCAGAGCTGAGAATTCGAATACCAGCCGTCACCTTGCTGAATTTTGGATGATAGAACCGGAAGTTGCTTTTGCTGATTTATCCACTGTCGCCCAACTAGCTGAAGACTTATTGAAGTATGTGTTTAAAGCAGTGTTAGAAGAGCGCCCCGATGACATGGCTTTCTTCGCACAGCGCGTAAATAAAGATGCCATCACGCGTTTAGAAAATGTCGTGAACTCAGAGTTTGTGCGCATGGATTACACAGACGCTATCGAAGTGCTCAAGAATAGCGGAAAAACATTTGAGTTTCCTGTGGAATGGGGTGTTGACTTATCTTCTGAGCATGAACGCTACTTAGCCGAAGAACATGTTGGCGCACCGATTATTATGCAAAACTATCCAAAAGATATTAAAGCATTCTATATGCGCATTAACGATGATAACAAAACGGTTGCTGCAATGGACGTGCTCGCACCTGGTATTGGAGAAATTATCGGTGGTTCGCAGCGTGAAGAGCGCCTTGATGTATTTGACCGCCGCCTTGCAGAAATGGGCTTGGATCAGGAAGATTACTCGTGGTACCGTGATTTACGACGCTTTGGTACAGTCCCACACGCGGGTTTTGGCCTGGGCTTCGAGCGCTTAGTTGCTTATGTAACTGGTATGCAAAATGTCCGAGATGTTATCCCATTTCCAAGAACACCGGGAAATGCGCAGTACTAATTAGTTACTCAGTACCTAATTCACGAAAAGGCTTAATATACACTGTATATTAAGCCTTTTTAGATCACGGCGCAGTTTACTTGAAAACTAAATGAAGCAAACTCTCGACAACATCACATATCGTTACATTTAGCACATTAATCAGTAACATTTTTTTGTTAGCATTGCGTGCACACGCAGCAGCATCAATCCACATAATGTAGGGTCATGTATAAAATGAAGAGCGCTTGGTTCAAATTTTCCATTTTTTTTGTTGTTATCGCCCTTGGGTTTGCAATTCAACTGGGTATTGAAGCCTCAGAGAAAGAAGCTGAAAATAAAGAAGAGGTTGACGTCAGACCTTCAGTCAGTTTTACATTACTTAATGCCATTGATCATGAAGTTTCAATCTCTAGTTTTGGAGAAGTCAGACCTTTAGAAATGACCGTTTTGTCAGCTCAAGTATCTGGCGAAGTGATTAGTTGGCACCCAAATTTTGTTGCTGGAGGTTTGGTTAAGCGCGGTGATATTTTATTCATAATAGAAAAAGACGCTTATGAGGCTGCCCTGCTTCAGGCAGAAGCCGATATTGCATTGGCTAAAGCCTCACTTATTGAAGAGCA
>CBFIAR010000024.1:0-28156 GCA_965660625.1 Glaciecola sp.
AGGGCTTTTATTTAAGCTCTAAAACGTAATTGATGTGATTATTAGGGAAAGAATCTGATTAGTAGAACAATAAACAAGCAAATCAGATAGTTACTGTATGTTATTTAGACGTTTAAGGTTTATTTCAATAAAACTGTGAAACTATAGTTGCCAAGCCGTTTTTGCTATGTATAATACGCACCACTTGAGACAGGAAAGAAAGTCTCAAACCAGAACAATCGCGGGATGGAGCAGTCTGGTAGCTCGTCGGGCTCATAACCCGAAGGTCGTAGGTTCAAATCCTGCTCCCGCAACCACCTTAAGAAACCAACACTTTGTGTTGGTTTTTTTTTGCTTAAAATTCGGCTGGACATGCCATCATTCCCCCTCCCAATAGAAAGCAATTACAGCATTAAGCCTAAACAGTGCGATAGCGCACCGACAAGCCATAATAAATTGCGTAACGTAGCACTGGGGTTAATAAACTTGGTGTATTCGCAAACCAAAGTAAATTTTTTTATGCCCCCCCCAATTAGCGAGCGGCATATCAATAATATCCATAAAAATAAGAACCGTTGCTTTCAAAATTCAAATAATTATCTTAGTTAATAGGGAGAAACAGCATGAAAATAGCGCTTGTTGCCGAAGGTGGTGGTCAACGGGGAATATTTACTGCTGGGGTATTAGATGCATGGTTAGAACGTGATTTTGATCCCTTTGATTTATTAATAGGTACGTCTGCTGGTTCACAAAACCTGACGAGTTTTTTATCTCGACAAAAAGGTTACGCCCAGCGATTGATCCGGAACTTGTCCAGTCAAAAACGCTTTTATCAGCTGCGCCGTGGTTTCGTTGGAGGAAATGTTGTCGATTTAGATTGGTACTTTGATAAAACTATTCGTGGCCAATTTGCCTTAGACTTTGAGGCGGCAAAAAAATCATTGGGAAAACGCGAACTTTTGATCACTGCAACCAATTCTGGCGACAGAAACAGCTATTTTTTGAGGCCCAACGGAGATTCTAATTACTGGCGTCAATTATTAAAAGCGTCAAGCGCATTACCTTTTTTATATCGGCAAGGGGTTAAGCTCGCGCCACGTTTAACTGCTGACACAGTCAAGCAAGTGCAGTCAAGTGCAGTTTACCCGAAAGACGACTATTACCTCGACGGGGGGCTATCTGCTCCTTTACCTGTTCAAGAAGCATATCGAAGAGGTGCTAGGAAAATAGTCATTATTCGCACCGTTAATGCTGACTTTAACGGTCAGTCTGATTGGATACATAAAGTACAGGCATGGATATACAAGTCAGGTTATTGCCCAAAAAGCATTGATTATTTATCTCAGCATGATAAAGCTTACAAGCAAGAACTTGCCTTTCTCGCCGACCCACCTGAAGATGCAGAATTGATTCAAATTTTTGCAAAAGACCCTCTTCATAGCAAACTTTTAGGCAGTAACGATAAAGATTTACAATTTGATTACAATGCCGGTATTACTGCGGGAACTGCTTTTTTGCGAACTCACCACATATGGCAGCGCAACAAACATAGTATGCACTAAGTGATCGGAGTTGGGTTCTGTGCATTATTATGCACAGAACTTAGGTAGTTTATTTTTCAATCAATAAAGTAAGAAACGTACCGACTAAAGCAGGCTTATCTCGATCTTTTATCATCACCTGTGCAGCAACTTTAAATAATCTGCCTGTTGGCTTTTCCTCAATATCAGTGACCTTAAATTGATACCGTATCTCATCATCAACCCTAACAGGTTCAAGAAATCGCAAGCTATCAATACCGTAGTTAAGCATGGTATTGCGGCTTGGGTCGACAGTAATCACCTGCTCAAACATCATGGGCATCAAGGATGCTGATAAAAATCCATGCGCGATAGTCGTGCCGAATGGACTTTCTTTCGCGCAACGCTCCTTATCAAGATGGATCCATTGATGATCCCCAGTCGCTAGAGCAAATTCATTAATTTTTTGTTGGGTAATTTTAAGCCAAGCTGTTTCAGGTAAGTTATCACCGACGTTTAATTTCGAAAATTCCATAACAATCCTTTTTTTATTACTAATTTGTATTGAATTCGATTTATACTATCAATTATATTAATGTATTGAGCGTCATTAATGCTAGATTTCAGGCATGTTGTCTAATAACAAATAACAATGCCACATTATAGGAAATAATTATAAGATGAATTTGAATCGTATCGATCTCAATCTTTTTGCTGTATTTGATGCCATTTACACCGCAGGCAGCTTAACTAAGGCAGCAGATGTGCTATGTATTACTCAGCCAGCTGTAAGTAATTCACTCGCCCGCCTTCGCGAGATGTTAAACGACCCACTATTTGTCCGAACGGGTCACAGTATGACACCGACGCCTGTTGCACAGAATATTATTGGCCCCGCGCGTGATGCACTCAGTTTATTGCGCAAGAGTGTGCAGGACTCGCACATTTTCGAGCCATCTACAGCGCATAAAGCGTTTAATTTTGCGAGTCGTGACTTATTAGAAGTGAGTATTATGCCAAGACTGATGGCGCTTCTACAGAATCGGGCTCCAAATATTACGTTGACTAACTATGAGATAGCGAGAACTAACGTTGTCTCTGCGATGGCGAGTGGCAGTTTAGATTTCTTTGCAGATGCCTCTACGTTCACTGACCCTCATTTGTTAAAACAAAAAATTGCATCTGACCGTTTCGTTGTCCTAGCGCGCAAAAATCACCCCTTACTTAAGAATGGCTTGAATTTGGATACCTTCCTAGAGTTGGGTCATATTAATGTTTCACATCGCAAGAAGGGCGTTGGCCCCATTGACATTGAATTAGATAAACTCGGGAAAAAGCGAAAGGAAGTCATGCGTGGTCAACACTTCCTGACTGTGCCAAGCACAATTGTCAAAACGGATTTAATCGCTTGTCTACCTTATCACTTAGCCAAGCACTATGATCTGGCAATTTACGAAATGCCATTCGAAATGCCGCCTGTAGAATATTACTTATACTGGCATGTTAGCGCCGACCATGATCATGCACACATTTGGATGCGAGAACAAATTTTGGAAGTATCTAAAAACTATACCCACTAAGACTAGTGTGACAATCGAGTCAAGCAACACACGATTTTCTATTCCAATAGCGCAATCCTGATCTGCTATCGTTTTATTGAAACTTAAATGACGCACATAAAAAAGACGAAAACATGCAAGTATTCGTCTTTTTTTTTCTGTGTACCAAATATACTAAATCACAATTAGCCTTGATAGAAGTGATCGGCGTCCATCTGCATTAGGTTTTCTGAACCTGAGTTAATCGCTGAAACTAATGATCGTGTGCGCGTTAACATTCTATCGAAATAAAATTTAGCAGTTTGTAACTTCGCAGTATAGAAATCGACTTCTGACGTACCTTCGTCAATTTTTTGCTGAGCAACAACTGCCATTTTTAGCCAGAAATAGCCGACCGTTACATAACCAGAGTACATAAGATAATCAACCGAAGCTGCACCTAATTCGTCAGGATTGTTTGCCGCTGAAAGGCCAATGTCGTGAGTCATTTGTAACCATTCATCAACGTGAGACTCGATCGCATTCGACCAATGATTAAACTGTTGTTTGTCACGGATCGTCGCGCAATAAGTTTTAATTTCACTCGTAAATACTTTTAAGAGTTCGCCTTTTGAACCCATTATCTTGCGCGCTAGCAAATCGATAGCTTGGATACCCGTTGTGCCCTCATACATTGTGCAAATGCGAGTATCGCGAGCCAGTTGTTCCATGCCCCACTCTTTGATGTAACCATGACCACCGTATACCTGCATACCGTAGCTGGTTGTTTCTTGAGCTGTTTCGGTTAAAAATGCTTTGACGATAGGCGTTAGCAGTGCAAGTTTGGCTTCCGCCATTTTCTTCTCTTCTGGCGACTGATCGTACTGTGTTATATCAACCAGCTGCATGCAATAAATAGCCAGCGCTCGATTACCCTCACGCAAGGCTTTTTGAGTCAATAACATACGACGAACGTCAGGATGAACGATGATTGGATCAGCCGGTCCATCAGGATTTTTAACACCGGTCATTGAACGAAACTGTGTTCTATCTTTTGCATAAGCGAGTGCGCCTTGGAATGCTGCTTCAGTTGCGGATAAGCCCTCAACACCCGTTCCTATTCTTGCCATGTTCATGAAAACAAACATGCAGTTAAGACCGCGGTTAGGCTCACCAATCAAAATAGCATTCGCTGCGTCGAAATTGATAACGCAAGTCGCGCTACCTTTAATACCCATTTTATGCTCAATTGAACCACATTTTACTGTGTTGCGATCGGTAATATTACCTTCAGCGTCAACATTAAATTTAGGCACGATGAATAATGAAATCCCTCTTGTTCCCGCTGGTGCATCGGGCAGTCTCGCCAATACAATATGCACAATGTTATCAGACATATCATGTTCACCAGCTGAGATGAAAATTTTGGTTCCGGTCAACTTGTATGTTCCGTCTTCCGCTGGCTCAGCTTTACACTTGAGCATGCCCAAATCGGAACCACAGTGTGATTCAGTTAGGCACATGGTGCCTGTCCAGCTACCTTCGATCAATTTTTCAAGATAGATCTTCTTCTGCTCTGCGGTACCATGCGCTTTCAGTGTTTCCATACAACCTTGACTCAAACCTGGGTACATTGCCCAACTGTGGTTTGCACCAGAAAACCATTCTGCCATTGAGGTAGCAAGTGAATATGGAAGGCCCTGACCACCAAATTCAACAGGATGTGACATTGATGGCCAACCTCCCTCTACATATTGTTTATAAGCTTCTTTAAAGCCTGTTGGTGTTGTTACAACGCCATCATTGAATTGACAACCTTCTTCATCACCGGTTGCGTTAATTGGTGCTAATACGTTTTCTGCAAATTTCGCTGCTTCCGAATAGATAGCTTTCACTAAATCGTCAGTAGCATCCTCGAAACCTAAACGTTGATAATGCTCTTCAAAACCAAGCAACTCGTTGGTTACAAACAAGGTATCTCTTTGTGGTGCTTTAAAATTCTGCATAGTTTCCTCTTTCTACTTCCTAATAGCTGCTCTTGGTAGCTATTTATCATCATTAATAATTATCTAATTGAACCGAATGTCTTGCCAGTGTCTGCGAGTTCATTTAGTAAGGACGAAGGCGTAAACCAATGTTGTCCATATTCGCCAAGCGTTTCTTTGTAATAATTCAGACGATCTCGAACTTCAGCCAAGCCAATTTCGTCAGCATATTGCATTGGACCGCCTCTAAATACCGGAAAACCATAGCCATATACATAAATTACATCGATGTCGCTCGACTTAGAGGCAATGCCCTCTTTGAGAATGTCGGCACCTTCATTAATCAATGGATAAATGCAGCGTTCCAAAATTTCCTGATCCGAAATTTGACGTTGTTGAATACCTAGTCGCTTGGCCTCTTGTTTCGCAATGTCAATCACTTCTGGGTCTGAGATTGGTTGACGGCTGCCTTGCTCGTACAAATACGCTCCCTTACCTGCTTTCAATCCAACCCGCCCTTGTGCAACTAACTTGTCAGCCACAATACAGTAGCTTGGATCGTGTTGTATGAACTCTCTGCGCGACTCACGAACAAAGTAACCAATGTCCAAACCCGCCATATCCCCCATAGTGAAAGGACCCATGGGTAATCCAAACTTACCTATCACTTTATCCACTTGCTCGGGCGTCGCGCCCTCGAGCATTAAGCGGTTTGCTTCTCTGCCGTAAGGTTCTATCATTCTATTGCCAACGAAACCGAAACAAACGCCCACGAGAACGCCCACCTTACGTATTGTTTTAGCTAGCTTCATTGCCGTTTTAATCACGTCATCAGCAGTTTTTTCACCGCGCACAATTTCGAGTAACTTCATCACGTTGGCTGGTGAAAAGAAATGTAGGCCAATGACATCCTGTGGTCGAGAAACAGAAGCAGCAATCTCATTCAAATCCAGAGTAGAGGTATTTGAAGCTAATATTGCACCGGGCTTACAAACCTTGTCCAACCTACCAAACACGTCTTTTTTCACCGACATTTTTTCAAACACGGCTTCAATGACTAAATCGACGTCAGACAAGTCTTCATAACTGGTCGTTCCGCTCAGTAAAGACATTCTTTGCTCAACTTGCTCGCTAGTTAATTTGCCCTTTTTAGCTGAATTTTCATAGTTACGACGAATTAGCGCCAAGCCTTTATCTAATGCTTCTTGCTGTAATTCGAGCATTACAACGGGAATACCCGCGTTTGCAAAGTTCATTGCAATACCGCCACCCATTGTGCCTGCACCAATAACCGCTACTTGCTGTATATCTCGAGCAACAACATCTTTTGCTATGCCTTGAACGTGTGAAGCAGCCCTTTCAGCAAAAAAGAAATGTTGTTGTGCTCGTGCTTGCGGTGTTTGCATGCATTCCATGAACAATTCGGATTCACGCGCTAAACCGTCTTTAAAGTCGTGTGTAAACGCAGCTTTAACGGCTAATACGCAGTGTCCGGGTGCAAAAAAGCCCTTTGCTCTCGCTGCAACACCGTGTGCATATTGCTCGAAGAGTGCTTCAATTTCAGACGTCATCGACAGCGGTATATCGCATACCTTTCTGGCTGGCATCTGCTTTTCAACGACGTCATTCGCAAAGGCTATTGCTGCCGCCTGCAGTTCATCAGCAGAATCTACAATTACATCAAATACACCGCTCAGGGCTGTGACGGGAGTAGGAGCGCCGGTGACAATCATGTCCAACGCTGTTTTTGGGTCTGTTAATCTAGGTAATCTCTGTGTTCCGCCGGCCCCAGGTAGAATACCTAAATGAACTTCAGGCAAACCTACCTTATTTTTTGCATGCGTAACACGGTAGTGACATGCTAGTGCTAGCTCAAGTCCACCGCCAAAAGCGTTACCACCCACAATCGCAATGACAGGCTTTGCCGATTGCTCTATCACGTCGAGAACTTCTGGCAACATCGGAGATAAATCGCCGCCGCTGAACTCTGAAATATCAGCACCGGCGCTAAATAAAGGTAAATGTGAATGCAGCACAATGGCTTTTACCTTGGCGTCACTCAAGGCTTTGTTTATGCCCTCAACAATGCCGATTCTTAGGGCTTTTGATAAGGCGTTTACCGGTGCACTATTTAAGCCTACCAGCGCAAGATGTTGATCTTCGATATAAGTAACTGGACTTGCTAAATTTGATTCGTTCGACATAGTTCTTCCCAAATTAATCACATAGTCTAAGACTAGGGTAAATATGGCTATCAGCCCACTTTATTGATTTTATACAGCAAAATAAGTTTGACTGATTGCGTTGTACAAACAGACTCTGATTGCAGCCATGAAAATGAACACACAGCGCTAAGGTTTGCCTCACAAATTACCTATTCACAGCCTAACCTTACGCAATAGATATCTATTTGAATTATAAATGGTGAGTGAATTTTTGACGGATTATACTGAATCCATTAACTGATTATTAACAATTTTAGACATGTAGAATTGAGAAAATGAATTAAGAAAATAAAGGAAAAAGAATGGACAGTTTATTAGATTTCACAAACAAAACCGCCATTATTACTGGCGCTGCAAATGGCTTTGGCAGAAGGCTTGCCATTGAGCTCAACAAACGCGGATGTAACCTAGTACTCAGCGATATCAATCAAGCGGGTTTAGCGGAAACTAAAAAGAGCCTTGCTGCCCCCGACAAAGCAGTTACCTTGCTGGGCGATGTATCGGATGAAAACAATTCAAAAACTCTCGTCGACCTCGCGCTCAGCGAATTTGGGAGTCTGAATATTGCCGTCAACAATGCCGGTGTTGCGCATGAAATGGCTGCGACACATGAACTGACTGAATCGATCTTTGATGTTCAATTTGCGGTAAACGTAAAGGGCGTTGCTTTTGGCATGAAATATCAAATACCTGCTATGTTAAAAGCTGGTCATGGCCACGTTCTCAACATTAGTTCTCTAGCTGGGTTAGGTGGTGCGCCCAAAGCCGGCGCTTATGTTGCTGCTAAACATGCGGTAACAGGCTTAACCAAAACTGCCGCTGTTGAGTATGCACGCTACAATATCCAAGTAAATGCAATATGCCCTTTTTTTAGTCCAACTAATATTATGGATGTGGAGGGGCTTAACACTGATGAGGCTAGAGCAATGTTGGCTAAAGGCTCGCCTATGAAGCGCTTGGGCGAGCCGCAGGAGATGGTCAACGTGATGCTATTAATCTTGTCACCAGGAAATACGTATATGAATGGACAAACTATAGCTATCGACGGCGGAGTCACTGCCTGGTAGCCCAGCAGAGAATTTAGAAGATGAAATAAGCGAGGACAAAACGAACAGTAAAAAAGCTAACACATTAGTAGTGTTAGCTTTTTTATAAAAATCACAAAAAAAATGCGTATAACCCACAATACCTTGGTATTCCATTAGTCACTGAACAACTGCGTTTTAATGCGTATATTCATTTCGAACCCAAGAATTGAAAGGTGTAAATATCATGTTGAAAACGAAATTATACGCGCTTGCAGTTGCTATCCCATTTGCTTTAAGTTCAGCTCCATCACAAGCGAGTGATGTTGAATCAGCATTAGCTAATATATGTAGCATTGTTGTTGCGGACGATAAAAGCGAATTACGCAAAAAAATTAAAGGTGTACGTACAAGCTTCAGACTTCAGTTAAAAGACTATTATACAGGCATTAAATGCAATGGTAATAGTATGATACGCGAAGCCGCGCTGAACAATTCTGTTGAAGCGGGAACCTTGTTAGTTAAGAAAATGCCCAAGAGAGATTTAGAGACACCGGAAGAAGACGGCAAAACGCTACAGGCTTGGTTAACTGAACAAGGCCTAGCTGATAATCCTATTTCTGTTGCACTTCAGGAACGTATTTAATGCGTTTTTGAGCAACCATTTTGAAAACAGTTTCAACATGGTAGACGAAGGATACTTCGTCATTGAAGGCGACTCGCAAGCGTCGCCTTTTTTCTTTGGACATGTAACAAGCCAAATATCGCGTAAAACCCTATGGCATAATCACGACTTTACCTTTCACTTTTCTATCTGTCACTTTATTTAAAGCATCGACAGCATCAGCTAAAGCAAAACGCTCATCGATAACTACTTTAATTTGACCTTGTAGATACCAGGTTAATAGCTCTTTCATGTTAACCATAAAATCTTGCGGTTGATGTTGTGTAAATGAACCCCAATAAACACCTACCACTGAGAAACCTTTTACTAATGAAAGGTTAACTGGAAACTTAGGGATTTCACCACCAGCAAAGCCAATCACTAAGAGCCTACCGTTCCATGCCATACTTCGAGAACAAGTGTGGAACATATCACCACCGACACATTCATAGACAACATCGACGCCTTTTCCGTGGGTATGCTCTTTTATTGCTGCCTTTAAATCTATGCCGGTATAGTTGATACAAATATCAGCCCCGTTGTCCTTTGCTACCTGACATTTTTCGTCGGTTGAACAAACAGCTATGACTTTCGCGCCCATCAACTTACCAATTTGTACAGCAGCCAAGCCTGTTCCGCCAGCTGCACCAGTAACTAACAAGGTATCAGAACTTGATAAATTGGCTCTTTGTTTTAGTGCATGATGTGCCGTTGCATGCGCTGTAACTAATGCAGATGCTTCATCCAATGGGATCCCATCAGGCACAGGAATAACTTGTATTGCTGGCAATGCAACTTTTTCAGCATAGCCACCTAACATACATAGACCAATCACTCTTTGACCCACGTTTAAATGAGACACGCCCTCGCCTATTTCAGCAACAGTGCCTGCTACTTCACTACCCGGAATAAATGGTAAGTCTGGTTTCATCTGATATAAACCTTGCACCAACAAGCTATCAGGAAAATTAACGCCAGCCGCCTCTACATTAATAACAACCTGACCTTTAGCTGCAGTAGGATTGGGCATGTCTTGCAGTTTCAATTCCGAAACAGGCGCAAAATCGTTGCAAACAATTGCTTTCATATTAGTAATCTTCCTTTATAGCTCGCAATGCGAGGTTTGATAATGGTGTTAATAGTTGTTCGAGTTCCAACGCTTTAGGGTTTGAGGCATTTCCGTCTTTGCCACGCTTCACCACACCTTGGACTATAGAGAGTAATCGAAAAAAGCTAAACGCGATATAAAACTGCCAGTTTTCTATCTTGCTAATACCCGCTCGCTGACAATACAATGCGACGTAGTCCTCTTCACTCAGGATACCCAACTCCTCTCTATGTATACCTCCTAAGCCTGGCACATTACCCATGGTTGACGGTAGTCGCAACTGCATACATTGATATGCCAAATCGGCATAAGGATGTCCAAGAGTCGAAAGCTCCCAATCAAGAATGGCACACAAGTTTTGGTTGTTATGCGAAAATATCATATTATCTAAACGAAAATCGCCATGGACAATGGAAACAAGACCATCATCATCGGGTAAATTTTCATTCAACCATTGAATAAGGCATTCTACATTACGGTTTTCTTCAGTTTTCGCCGCAATATATTGTTTTGTCCATCGCACTAACTGACGAGAAAAATAGTTACCGGGACGACCAAAATCACTTAAACCGAGCTCTTCAGGGTTAACACTATGCAGATTCACTAATGCCTGATTCATTTGCTCATAAATTTTCGCACGCTTTGAATTTGACGACTCCCCAAAACAAGGCCTTTCATCTAGTTCGGTTAAAGAGGCATTCCAAAAGATATCACCGTCGACGAAGCTCATGATAAAAAACTGACTGCCTATGATCTCCACATCTGTGCAAAGATGAACCGCTTTCGGCACAGGAACATTGGTTTCTTGCAGAGCAGCAATAATGCGATATTCGCGATCAACTGCATGCGCTGATTTAAGCAAGTGACCAAGCGGTTGTCGGCGCAATACAAATTCACCCATGCTGGTTGTCAACTTAAAACTCGGGTTTGATTGACCGCCACTGAATTTTTGCAACGATAATAGCTTACCTACCTCAGGCACATTGCTATCGCAATACGCTTGAAGTGAGTTTAGATTTGGCGTGATTTTCAAGCTCATCTATATCGGCTACTGGTTTTTTACTGACATTTGCTGAACTAAATTCCTACCCAATTGCATCATGTGCACCTGATCTGGACCATCAGCAAGACGGATAGTTCTTGCATAGGCCAGTGTTGCGCTTAACGTTGTGTCTTGAGATGTTCCAGCGGCTCCATGGATCTGAATCGCTTCATCAATTACTTCACAGGCCATTTTAGGAGCAACTATTTTAATCGCAGCAATAATATTCTTTGCGACTTTATTACCATATTTATCCATATGATCCGCTGCTTTAAGGGTAAGTAACCTAGCTTGCTCAATTTTACAGTACATTGTTGCTAAACTCTCACGCACTGACTGTTGCTTACTTAATGGTTGACCAAAAGCGATACGCTCTTCAACACGCATACATGCTTCATCTAGGGCTCTTTGAGCGCAACCGATAAGGCGCATGCAATGGTGAATTCGCCCAGGCCCTAAACGACCTTGCGCAATTTCAAAACCTTTACCTTCACCCACTAACAAGTTACTTGCTGGTACTCTTACATTCTCAAATAAAATCTCAGCATGACCAATAGGTTCATCTAAATATCCCATCGCAGACATTGGACGCACAATAGTCACTCCCGGTGTATTTAAAGGAACTAAGATTTGAGATTGCTGTTCATGCCGTGCAGCGGAGGTATCGGTTTTCCCCATGACAACCATAATGCGACAATTCTCGTTCATGGCTCCGCTGGTATACCACTTACGACCGTTAATGACATATTCATCGCCCTCACGCTTAATCGAGGTTTCAATATTAGTCGCATCAGATGAAGCAACAGCAGGTTCTGTCATTGCGAATGCTGAACGAATTTCACCATTTAGTAGAGGCTCTAACCACTGTTTTTGTTGTTCTGCATTACCATACTTCGCAAACACTTCCATATTTCCCGTGTCAGGCGCACTGCAGTTAAATACCTCTGAACTCCATAAAACGCGTCCCATCAATTCACACAGCGGTGCATACTCAAGGTTAGTTAATCCGGCACCATAGGGTAGGTACTCGCTAGGCAAAAACAAGTTCCATAAACCTGCTTCTTTTGCTTTTGCTTTTAGATCGTGCATTAGCTGTGGGGTTACCCATGGATTCTCGGATTGATGCACCAGATCATGATAAATCGCTTCATTCGGATAGATATGCTGATCCATAAAAGCCTGTAATTTATCGATATTATTTTTGGTTTTTTCAGTGTAATCAAAGTTCATGTTCGCCCCATGCGTAAACTGGTTATTGAGTTTATTAACTGTATGTAATTAATGATTTATGTTCTGGCAGATCTAAATGCCCAACATTATTGAAACTGCTTAATTGAATACCATCACGGTTAAAGAAAAAATGATTGATACTCGTGTTTTTAATTTGCAAATTGAAATTGACTGTTTTTTCTACCGTCAATCCAAGCATATTCATCATGGTGATCGCAATTGCACCACCAGAACTCGCTACCAGTACATTCTTATTTTCTGATGCACAAATTCGCTCTATAGCACCGGCAACTCTTCCCGTAAATTCACTCCATGACTCTGGGAGTGCCTGACCTATTTCTTGTTTAGACCAAGCCAACATTGCATTCTTTAACAATCGATAAAAATCAGCTCTTGGCGCGTCACTCGATGGACGCATTGCTGGATTCATTGCTATATACGAACTCACCACAGCATTAAAATCAAACTCATTCCAACCAGCATCGGTAATAACAGGTATGGCAGTCTCGCCGCCTTTTTGAATGCCCGCCGCAGTTTCTTTGTGTCTGCGCATATTACCCGTCACCACACTATCAAATTTAATATCACGATGGGCGAAGTACTGCCCTAACAGGACTGATTGCTGATGTCCTATTTCACTCAATTTGTCATAGTCTGCTGCTCCAAATGACGCTTGACCGTGACGAACGAGATATAATTGAGCCATGCTTTATTCCTTTTTTGAGTGAACAAAATGGTAGGTGCTTTAGTAGCATAAGGGTAATTGATTGTTTTGATATTGGGTTATTCATGAATTGTATGGAAACCTGTTTGAGATCAATTATAGGACAACAACCTTCGCTTATAATCTTGCATCAATCAAACAATAGTGTAAGTAAAGACATGTCTAAACTTGAGTATTTCGACAAGAATGTACTGAATAAATACAATACAGCAGGGCCACGATACACTTCCTATCCAACTGCGCTGTCATTTCACGACAACTTTACCGATCGCGATTTTGAATTTCAAATAAAGCAAACATCGACCACTCGAAGCGCTCAGCACTTATCACTGTACCTACATATCCCTTTTTGCCATACACTTTGTTATTACTGTGGATGCAATAAGATAGTGACCCGTCATAAATACAAGGCGAACCAATACCTTGAATATTTGTTTACAGAAATCACACATCGCGGTGCGCAGTTTACCGGCTATCAAGTCACTCAATTGCATTTAGGTGGTGGCACCCCTAGTTTCCTAGATAAATCGCAATTAGCCAGACTCATGGCACATCTGCGCAATAATTTTCTTTTTACTACGAATATCGAAGCCAGTATTGAAATCGATCCTCGCGAGATTGAATTGAGCTATATCGATGATTTAGCACACATAGGATTTAACCGTTTAAGCATTGGTGTACAGGATATAAATAAGGAAGTGCAGGAAAAAATTAATCGGGTACAAAGCACAACATTTATTGCCTCACTGGTAGCCCGGGCCAAAGAATTAGGCTTTTCATCGATTAATTTGGATTTAATTTACGGCTTGCCTATGCAAACTCTCGAGACCTTTTTGACTACTTTGCAAAAAGTCATCGACATTGACCCTGACCGAATCTCACTTTTCAGCTATGCCCATATGCCTGCACTTTTTGCTGCACAGCGAAAAATTAAAGACGAATGGTTACCCGACCCACATACTAAATTTGACTTACTCAGGCTCGGTATTGAATTTTTAACTAAAGCAGGTTACGTGTTTATCGGTATGGATCATTTTGCTAAGCCTGGTGATGAACTAAGTAAGGCCCTAAAATCAGGCAATTTGCATCGAAATTTTCAAGGTTATACGCCAAAGCAACACAACGCCTTATTAGGCTTGGGTGTTTCTTCAATCAGTAGTATTGAAAACATGTATGCACAAAACGAAAAAGAGTTGAAAAGTTACTATCGAGCAATTAAAAAAAATCAATCGGCGCTTGTTAAAGGCCTCGTTTTAAACGCTGATGATGAGGTTCGTCGTGCGGTTATTCATGCATTGATGTGTAACTTTCAAGTCAACAAACAAGACATATCAGCGCAATTTGGTATCACCTTTGACGACTATTTTGCACATTCGATTGCGGATTTACATGGATTTGAACAAGATGGACTAATAACAATGAACGATACTCATATCAATATTGCGGACCGCGGTAGGCTGTTAGTCCGCAACATTTGTATGAGCTTCGATCGCTATCTAACTCAGCCGGCGCATCAAACACGCTACAGCCGAGTTATTTAACAAGCACACTAAATGGGTGAACCTGGCGGCAATGGCTTAACTGCAAAGCTGCCTAACCATTCGTTCGCTGTCCAATAGTGCTCAATGTATTTCAACAAGACTTTGCCTTGCTCACTTTTATCCTTCTTCGCTAGCCACCCCTGATAATTTAACAATTCAGCCTGCATTGCTAACTTAACTTCCGGTGAGAGTTCATCCGCTTTTAAAACATCAAAGAAAACGGTTAAGGCCACCAGCTTAATTCGCTGTTCTAAAACGTCATTTGAGCGCGTTTTTACCAGTCTCTCAAATACCATATTCACTATTTTTTGCGGACTCGGTATACGGCTATCAATTGAATGTTGATAAGCTAAGCGATTTAATCTTATCGGCTCTAGCAAATTATGAATTGAATAGCCTGAAGCAGCCTCAGCCGCACTCACTGGGTCGAATGCTATTCCCATTCTACCGTTAGTACTTTCTCTATTTCGGCTACTACCATAGGTTTTAGGATTGATAAGCTTGCTCAAGGCAGGTTGTATCGCCAAATAGTTCGCAGAGGCGCTATCAACGATCATTTCCGCCGCTTTGAGCTGGGACTCTCCGGCAACAAAAGCATTTCCTTTCACTGGCGACAGAAGTTCTTTTTGCTCATAATCATAAATCAATCCGGACACTTGTTTTACCAATGCGTCAAGTTGATACCGATGTGAGTAATAAATTGGAACCAAGCGTTCCTCCAGCGAAGATAAGTCAGCACCAACAGGCAAAGAGTTAGCACCAAAGTTGTCTAACGCAAACTTTCTAAGCTCACTCATACGACTAAACTCGTCAAGTGGGCTATCACCGTTATCCCATAAATGGCCATCGCTTGATGCACGTTTTGCAACTCGGGCATCAGGATCTGATTTATACAGAAAACCGGTTTCTCTCGCTTGCGATACTAAATCGCGTAAAGCTGAAGTTTCATCTGAACCAGCAAAATCTTGATAACCATACGCAATGACGTATTTATCCCAATCGCCAATTCCTTTTTCATAAGCATTCTCGAGCGATATTTTGCCATCCTGCAATGTAATGAGCGGGTGCGGATAATCCATTACCGACGCTCGGTTGTTCTCACTCGCCGCGAAGTTATGTGCAATACCTAGAGTATGCCCCACTTCATGGGCTGATAACTGCCTAATACGATCCAGCGCCATTTCCAATTGTTTATCAGTATTCGCTTTGCCTGCGTTTTCATTGTCAAACGGACTCGTCATGCCCAATGCAATTAGATAATCTTGTCTTACTCTCAATGAACCCAATGTGACATGCCCTTTTATAATTTCACCCGTGCGCGGATCAATAACAGAACTGCCGTAAGACCATCCTCGAGTTGCTCGATGCACCCATTGAATCACATTATAGCGAACGTCCATTGGGTCGGCGCCTTCAGGAAGTACTTTAACTTGAAATGCATTTTTATAACCCGCCGCTGCGAACGCTTGATCCCACCACAGAGCACCTTCTCTTAATGCCGTCATGACCGGCTCAGGGATCCCTGGGTCTAAGTAATAAATAATCGGTTCAAACGCTTCACTGATCTTTGCATTCGGATTCTTTTTGGACAAACGGTGACGCGGAATAAATTTTTGTTCCATTTCAGCATCTATGGGAACTGAATAGTCGAAGTAACTGTGCTTCCAAAATCCAGAATAAGGATGAAATGCGCGCACTTTATAGTTATCGTCAGGCAGGGCAACAAAGGAGTGATGTAAATGCACTGACACACTCTTTGCATCAGGCGCCACTTGCCGAATATATTGCCCTTGAGGTTTACCTGCAAAGGTAACGAGCGCCTCAAGTTCGGTGTTGTTCTCAAATGCTTTAGTTTTGGGTAAATAGATACCAGAGCGCCCTGTATCTATGGAATAGCTGCCCTGAGCGGTTTGACTCAATCGCTCTGCAACACCGTGCACATCCGATAACAAAAAAGCGGTGTAATCAATATAAATTTTGTTGCCATGCTCATATGCAATTTCAAATCCGGCAATGACTGAGTCTGCAAAGGCTTCATCAATGCTTTGACGCTCAGAAACATTGCTGGCGCTGGCGCGATAGTCAGTATTAAGCTGCTTCAACAATACCTTATTGCCAAAGCGTTGGAACGCTACAAGTCGCGTATCACCTAGTTGCCCCCGATCTAAACCGATATCGTTCGAACCAACCCCTTGAGGTAAGCTGCTTTGAAATAACATTTGTTGATTTAGCTGCCCCGTATCGAGCGCTAAAAAAACCTTATCGTCGGTATTAGCATAGACAATTTCTACAAACCCAGGCATTGATTGTTTAGCCTTCATAAAATCTGTATTGTCTTTCGCTTGAACCACTTGCGATAAACATAGCAACGCTAATATTAAGACCGAATTCATCCACTTGTTCGAACCCATTTGTTACCACTCCCAGTCATTTTATTATTTTTTATTTTGTATACATATTGCTTGATCTAAATCATCAGCAAAAACCATTTTATAAACTATTCTATAAGCTACTTTGCATGCCAAAATCACACCTTTTTGTCTGCTCTGAACAATGTTGCTTTGCCGAAAACCGCCCATTAGCACATTAAAGAAAAGTAACGGGTGTATTTACGGGAGAAACTATGCCCCACTCAGACGCTAATAACAACTTAGAACAAACGACGGATTGTAAAATTTTGTCATTGGTCGCAGATGAAGAGACAATAATAATTTTATCTGATTTACCTGTTTTTGGTGCCAACCTGACATTTAGAGAAGATATCGCCAGTTTGGAAAATAACGTCGTTTATCCATACCAAGCTATTGGTTGGATTGACGACTCTTCGTTAACTAAATTGGCATGCCTAAGCGAACAACAGTATTTTGATGCTCAACACTTTATAAAAGTAGAGCAACATCAAATATTTTTTTTAAAAACAGTGAAAGTACATACTGTGAATAGCGATTTAAAACTATCTAAAACCATTCTGACATTTTCTATTATGCCGGAGTTACGAAATCCCATCGTTGTTAATATACGCCAATAGTCATTAAATTAGACATAAAATTTACAAATTCAACTTGCTTTTCAAACCACTCAGCCTGGTTGATGTTCGCCCAATACACTCTTTTAACACCGATAAACTAGCCATAATGCCAAGACTACGCTTAGCCCTGGTTACTCCCGTATAAAGTAACTCACGACTTAAATGTTGGCTATTTTGAAGCACAACACTCGCTGAAGAAATATTGGGTAATAAAATATCAATATGCTCAAATTCAGAACCCTGGGTTTTATGAATAGTCATAGCATATACCAACTCAAACACAGGTAGCGCAGTAATACTAAATACTGAATGGGTTGCACGTGATTCCGGATCAGAGAAACACGCTACTAAATCACCCTTTTCGTTTGGCCAAATAACGCCAATGTCGCCATTGAATAAGTGTAAACGATAGTCGTTTTGCACAATCATGATGGGCATGCCGCGATATATCTGTCCAACGTTGATATGCGAGAAACGTTTTCGCAGCTGATGTTCAATTTGTGAATTTAAAAATTCGGTGCCTAGGCGGCCTTTTTTAGTGGGTGACAGCAGTCTATATTGTTTCAGTTGGTCAATAGCCTCGGCAGCATTTCGGCTGACGAAGATACCTTGGTAACGCTGCGCAATGGCGGCTAGCAAGTCGGCGCTTAATGTTCCGCTAGGTGTATAAGCATGCTCATGCCAAGTGATAGCAGGCGCAGAAGGCTCCTCCATTAACAATGATAGTTGCTGTATTGCTTGCTGATCACCAATATCAGAAACACTATTCTCTTGTTTGTAATGTGATAATAGCGACAGAAAAGACTTCTGTTTTCCCTGTAATATGCATTGTGACAATTGCGTTATCTCATTTTGCGAGCGCATGCTTGTTTGTAAAAATGTCACGTGGTTGTACTGGTAGGCTTTATGAGCAGGCGCTTTTGCACTAATGGTCATCGTATCAGCGTCAACTTTCTGTATATTGCATGCGACTAAATCAGGCACTAATGTACACAGTAGGTTTACGTGATGTTGACTGTAGATGCTCGAATAATCGCTTGTTGCAGCTGCACTGCGCCATGTTTCCTGGTTTACTAAATCCTTTAATAAACCACCACTCTCAACTGAGGGTAATTGGTTAGCATCCCCTATTAACACTAATTTGGCGGTTTTTGGAAGTGCTCGCAATAGCTTTGCCATCATGGCTAAATCAATCATGGAGACTTCATCGATGACTAAAAAATCACAGTCCAACTGTTTTTTCTCGTTGTACCTCGGTTCAATCCCATGCATACCCAAACCAAGTAATCTGTGGATCGTTTTTGCTCTGATCATTGGCATTAAATCATCAATCAACGTAGAAACTTGACCTTGTTTGTCCACCTTAAGCAATTGCGCAAACTCTCCCAAAATTGACTCATTTAAACGTTGCGCCGCTTTTCCTGTTGGCGCAGCTAACATCAATTTGACTTGGCCTGAATTCGCTTTGTTTTGTGTAAATAACCAAGACAATAACAACCTTGCAACGGTGTACGTTTTACCCGTGCCTGCGCCACCGCTAATAATTGAAGTTTGTGAAATAAGTCCATTAGCAACCGAAACCTTCTGCCAATCTATGCCTTGCTTAGGTTTTATCGGGAATAGCCTTGGCCAAAGAATATCAGCACATTGCTGCAAATGCGCAAACTCATGACCTGAAGACGCCATGTATTTCGACTGTTGCGCTGTGAAAAATCGAGCCACTTCGTTTTCGTAATTTGCATAACGCGCCGTGTATAAATTCGGTGTATCCCAGTGTATGTCTTTTCTTGAGGGCAATATTGCAATAAATCGCTGAATTATATCGCTAAGTTTTTGTGAGTTTGTAAACGTAAAACCTGTATTTAATCTCACTTCTTTTTGACTCAAGGCCTCTTCACCTTGAATAGCATCAGCTTGAAACCAATAAATTTGATCTTCAATAGCTGAAATAGTTAAGCAACTGTGTCCCTGACGCTGGAAATAGGAAAGTGCCAACAGTATGTGAAATAGTTGCGCTAGGGCCTGTTGCTCAATAAAAAATGAATTATCGGGATCCTGTTCATAGCGCTGCATAATGGCATTATTTGCAAAATAATAGTCAATCGATTGGACGTCATGCAACACAAGCAGACAGTCTGTGCATGTTGCATAGCCGATTTGTTTTAAAATAGATGAAGGTAGCGAAAATATCATGCTTATACCTCCGCCTGACTTGCATTAAATAAATTATCCAGCAGCTCAATATAGTGTGCGTCTACTTTATCGAAAAATACGCCCATCGTCTGCCCATTGTGAATGGCTTGGGCTGACATGCCGCGCAAATATAGGTAGAACACACCGCCAAAATGTATTTCAAACGAGTAATCGCTAAGTTGCTGCTGCAAATACTTGTGCAAAGCTAAGGAGTACAATAAATACTGTAGGTCATACAAGTGATGCTGGTTATTTTCGTGCAGTTTTTCGTTGTGATAGTCTGCATATGAGTCACCTAAATGCGTCGACTTATAATCGGCAACATAATATTTTCCATCATGCTCAAAAATAAGATCGATAAAACCGTGCATCATTCCGCTCAGTTCTGGAATATCAGCCATTGATATCGACAAGGCCGGTAATCCTCTTTTTCGCTGTAAGTGCTGACGATATTGTTGCAACACTTTCGCAATATTTCGCACTTTTAAATTCGGCATAGGGAAGTAGAACTCAGCTTCTCGAAGGGTTTGTTGAATGTTCAGGTCGGCCAAACAAAAATCATCGATGAGTGGGGTTTTCAAGCAAGAATGCAGCCATTCAAATAGATCTGACATTTGATTTTCGTCTAAGGTTTTATATTTTGATAACGCAATAATAGACGCGCTTACCCAATCAGGTGAATGAAAATCAACTTGCTCTAAAATATCATGCAGCAAATTGCCGGTATCCGCCCCTTTCTCGAGTTCAAACCGAATGTTAGTTGAGTCTTTAGCACGTTTTTCTAATAATGCTTTTGCCGAGCTGTCTGATGATTGTACTGCCACACTGTCAATGTCGATAGTCCTGTGCTCACTTGACGTTTCGATGGCATGCAGCGAAATTTGATTGGGTGACGACACATCATAATTACCAGCACTGTCAGTGCGTTGAAAGCGCGACAAATTGGAAAAGGAACTAATGATCCATGCCGACCGATTAGTTAATTTTGCATCGACGAAAACGGGCATAGTATGAGCATTCTCAGTTGGATACTCAGTTAACATTGTGGGCACAATATCGACGTTCACAGCGCGACTATTGCTTAAGGTATTTTTGTCGAAAACTGTATTTTTAAAAGCTGTAGTTTTAAAAGCTGTATTTTTAAAAGCTGTATTTTTAAAAGCTGTATTTTCAAAACCGTTGCTGTGCTGTGTTTCAAAAACATGCTCATCTAACCACTTTGCCAAAGTAGCATGGGCAGGCTCTTTAGACTTAGCGTCATTTAAGCTCTCTTTTGGGATGCCTAATGCTGTATTCAATGCGGAGTCGTGGTTACTCAAATCGTTTACCAAACCCATATAACAGCGATGCTCTGCCCTAGTCACCGCAACGTACATCAAGCGTATTTTTTCAGCATGATCTTGCTTTGCATATTCATCTAAACTAGCGTGAGTAGCACCTAATTGATAGATAGATTGGGCACTTCCTGTGTCTTGGTATTTAAAGTGTTGAATGGTGCTCGATTTTCTTTTTCGCGGATCCTTATATTTGTTTCCAAATGGCACAAACACGATAGGATATTCGAGTCCCTTAGAACCATGTTGAGTCACTATTTTAATAAGATTGGCGTCACTTTCCAGTCGAAGTTGCATCTCTTCATCCGCAACCTGATCGAATATTTGATGACTCAACCATGCTAACTGCTGCTCCGGTAACTTATTCAACACCGCATTTTTCGCCATAGCCTCAGCCAAATGCATCATATTTGTTAAACTTCTTTCTGCAAAATCCTGCGGCACATAATTTTCTTTTATTAAGGTCAGCGTTAAGCTAAAAATACCCTGTTCGAACCACTTTTCCTTCAACTCAAAACACGAAATTACTAATTTATCCCATGATGGGTGCATCACATCGTTATGTAATTCAGCCATCACTTTTTGCTGTTCGTTTGCCGAAATTTTGTTAACAGTTTCATTTCCCATTATCAAATTTTTCAATAATAGACTGTTCAACAATGAACTGTTCGCGCCAGCAACTAAGGTCGATCTATTGGTACTGTGCAATATGGCGTCTAAGACTCGATAGAGTTCTATCGCTTGTGGCGTCGAAAACAAAGGCGTTTTGTCACTTAAATAAACTGACGTCAACCCCACTGCATCCAGACTGTTTTTTACCCGCGATGCTTCTATTCTGTCTTTCACTAAAATTGCAATGTCAGCAGGCACAACCCGATTGCCGCCTATTTTGGCATCGCTAAGCAAGCGCATTATTTCACGAGCGCTCCAATCGAGAACCTGTTGCTCAAGCTCGTTCTTTTTTCTTTTCCCTTCAGAACTGCTTAGTGAGTCATCTGTTGATTCCCGGTCATTACTCTCAATTCCGTCTGAGGCAAGCATATAAGTCATCGCTGACCTTGTTTCCAGCGGATCGAACAAGCTGTTCTCTGCCGCTTTTGAGGATGTTGTTGATTTTATTATTTCATAATTGATATCGAAGCCAAACACCTCACGTGGCTCGGATTGCTGCAATGTATGCCCCCAAAACAAGCGATTATAAGCCGTCACCATTTGTGCGCTGGAGCGCCAGTTAGTATCCATCAACCAAATATGATCAGCGTCATCCTTCGCTTCAAGATACACAAAAATATCCCCCCCTCTAAAGCCATAAATTGCTTGTTTGGGATCCCCAATCATAAGCAATAAACTACTTTTATCTGCTTTCGGGTATAGCAGGTCCAAAATTTGATATTGATGACGGTCGGTATCTTGAAATTCGTCGACCAGAGCTACCGGAAACTGCTTGCGGATTGATTCAATAAGGTTTGTACTTTGACCTTTTAATGCATTCGATAGTACGCTAATGAGATCATCAAAAAGCACGACATGAGCCTGGCTCTTTGCTATTTCAACGCGTTTACGAATATCATCAATGCCTTTTTTGACAACGCTCAGCACATCAATCAGTTGCGCTTTTTTTTCTAGTTGCTTGTTGCTTTGATCAACCCACTTTTTAAGCTCAGTACGGAACAACTTGAGAGGCTCTACTAACGCTTTTGCCTCGGGTGAAGAGCGAAAGCGATTACCATTGATAAAATCGCCCATTTCTTGTGGCGTAGTCAACAAGCCTAACATATCTGTATCATTTGCCTGTTTATTGTCATTGATGAATGTGAGCATGTCTTCTAAGCAGTTGATGAGCACCTGCCATTCTTGGCTACGTTTTTCTTCATCCTTGTGCCCCACAACTACTGCCTTGAATAACACATGCTGATTCTGCTTCAATTCCTCCAATATCTGTTGAAGCGCATCAGCCTGCTGGCATAGCTGCCGCGCTAAATTTTGCTTTTCATCAGCCTTTACTTGCGCCATTGTTACCTGAGTTAAGATTAAATCTGAAGAAATTGCAGTCTTAAATTCACTAAAAAAATTATCAGGAATGTGCCAATTCTTCGAAGCTAATAAGCTAAAAATTTCTTTGTCTTTAGTTACCACTCTCAAATAATCTTGCACACTTTGCATTATCAATTCGGTCGAATCGGTCACTAACTCTAATTCTAAATCGGCATTAAGTGGCACCGCAAACTGCTTTAAGACGCGTTGACAAAAACCATGTATGGTAAAAATTGAAGCTTCATCAAGCGATAGCAATGCAGAGGTTAACAATGCATCACCGTCTTCAATTCCTACCCTTTCAATTAGCGTTTTGGTAAAGTGCGAGGGCCTTTGTGTATGCCATTCATTATGTATTTCAAGTAAAAAAGCAGCGACACGACCTTTAATTTCCTCAGTCGCTGCTCGCGTGTACGTCATGACTAAAATTTCTTGAACTGATAACTTTTTCTCTAATATCAAACGGGCATACAAGCGAGTAATGTTAAATGTCTTGCCAGTACCTGCACTGGCTTCAATTAAATGACGACTGTTTAACTCAAGATTGAGAGGGTCAAGGTGTTGCATGGCTTAAACATTCCCCTTTCTAGCATTCTTTACATTTTTCTTATTTGTGCTTTTGGCTAACATATGTTGCTTTAGAGGTTGATAAATGGCTAACAAATCGCTAATGGTCTCTTTGTCTTTCTCAACATAGTGAGGAAAGTAATGAGTGAAGTATTTATCTACAACAAACGGTGAAGGAAAATTATTTGCGTCGAAGAACGTTGACCATCTGTTTGCAATTTCAGGATGATAAAAGTAATCATCCACAGTCGCTGACAAGGGCTGAAAATCTGGGTCGGCCTGAATACCACACATCAATTTATCAGCAAGATCGGGGGCAATGAGTAACGGACGCTCTAATCCACGCTTAAACACAGTCAGGAGAGTGCTTAAATACGCCTGCGCCTGCTCTTGTTCAATGACATTAAATTGCTCGGTTTTTATCGAGATGGTGTTTGACTGAGTATTATTGACAATACAAACAGCGACACTGCTAACACCGCTCGCTCCATCATGCGCCCCTATAGGAACGAGATCTTCTTGCCGATCATGCTCAGGCATAGCCGCTTGATTAGATGCGCATACAATGAGATGTTTTATCCACGTTGCGATGAGATGGCGTGAACCATTTCCTGATAGGCTATAATCGATGGCACCGCCGGTAATCGACAAATCAAATTGAAAATCGATCATACTTGATGATATTGCCAACTGCCCACTAAGATGCTCGTCTGAAATAAATTGAGATAATTCATTCGTGAGCTTTTGACTTTGCAATGCGTTTTCATCAATAAGTGCCTCAGTATTGGGATAATCTGGAAATTTACCTGAAAGCATAAAGCGTGTTTTCATACCATGCATTGCATCTTGCTTTTGTTCGTCACTAAAACCAAATTTTTGGCACGCTAGCATGCAGTCAATAAAGTCAGACTTCATCAAATAAACATCTAAGCCATTTTCAATAAAAGGTTCGGTATCAGACAAACCAGTTTCAATATCGTCCAACCATAAACCTTGACTGTGGTTCGCAAAAAACTCGACCGGTTTCTTGAAGAATTTTAGTAAATCCGCGAGTACGATACTCCCACAACGCTCAGTCTCTTGGGCTTGGGTAATAGCATCCATGGTTACCTCAGGCTTACCCTGGACGTCTGGTTTAGTCATTAAAGTGGCATGCTCAGGAAAATGTAGACTTGTCATTAATCGATACCAACCTTTGTCAAAGTTTTGTTGTACTTGTTTAGGCAAATGCTGATTATCACTTTGTTCAGGTAAAAACCCTGCCACACTGAACGGGTGCAAGGGTTGCTGGATGAGATTATCGAATGCGTGATGTTTCTTTAAATAAGCTAAAAACTCGCTCAATACTAAGCTTGCTTCTCGACTCTTATTATCTCTTATGCCTCGGCCTTGGTAGCTCAAATATAAGGCCTTACGAGCGGACAGTATCGCCTCTAAAAACAAGTACCTATCGTCCCCCCTTCTTGAACGATCGCCAATTTGGCGACCTAAATGATTCACTAGATCCATATCCACAAAGGTTGATCGTCGAGGAAACTCGCCATCATTCAGACCTAAAACAGCAATCACTTTAAATGGAATACTGCGCATGGGCATCATCGAACAAAATGTCACCTGGCCTGTCATAAATTGGTTTTGGCTGTCCGGTGACGTAAATGCATTTTGTAAAGATTGACGGAGCGTTTGGTAAGACCATTTTTTTTGCGCTGATTGTTCGTTAGGTTCTTCTTGCTCAAGCTCAGGAGCAAGCGTATTCAATAATGACATTTGATAGTGTTCAAAAAACTGGCCAAGTGTTTTAGTAATGATCTGCGCTGCATATTCATCAACGCTGTTGGCATCGAAAAGCGTCTCTTTCATGTCGAAGAGGAAAGCCTTCCATTCTTCCATTGTGCGCAACCGTTTAAGAGAGTCACCGTAAGTTGCCAGCTTCTCCAATAAATGCAGTAATTTCCCAAAAGTGACGGAAAGTTGACCTTCAATTTCATTTAACGCAAGTAATTTATCGTCAATTAAAAGATCAGTATCCGCGTGACTAAATCCCTCTAAAAGTCGACTCATACCCCAATGCCAGGTGAACACATCGTTGGCTTTATCGACGCCTAATATCACTGATTTGTGCGCTGCGTCTAACCCCCAGTGGATGTTTGACTGTTTTACCCAATAGGCAAATAGATCTAGTTCAGATGCGTTAATCGCATATTTTTGCATCACCGCAGGTAAATGCGCAAAACTAAGGAATTCAGTCACACTGAAGCGAATATCAGGTAAAGAGAGCAGTTGCATAAAGGCAGCAACTAAGGGATCGGCGTCCAGTGGATTACGATCGGCGATGGTGCATGGAATACGCTGTTTTTCATCACTATTAAGCTCAGCAACGCTTTTGCCAAAAACTGCCTCAATGTAAGGCGAGTAGTTTTCAATGGCTGGGCACATCACTAAGACATCCCGCGGACTCAGTTTTTCATCTACGCTAAACTGCTGCAACAAATAGTCATGCAACACTTGCACTTCGCGCAGAGCACTATGACAAGAGCGCACAATAATAGAGTCGTCTCGCTCGGCCCTGCTGAATCCATTTTCAGCGATTAATCCAGTGCTCAGATTTGCGTTGCTTTGCCCTGCCTCACCTTGCAGTATCTCTCGCTGTATGCTCTGCAAAAGCCTCGGATTAGCAATATCCTGCTGGTAATCAGTGTCAAACGCGCTTATCTCATAGTGTGAAGACTGAGACAATAAATTGAATAAATCTTTGCCCTGCTGCCCAAGGTTTCTTAATAAAGGGTTAATTGCCTGTTGCTCAACCCAAGCATCAATTTTACCCTGCTGCAATTGTTTAACTAAGCTTCTATCTGATAATGCATCCCCCCAATAATCAACACACGGATTCAAATGAAAGAAATGAATTTGAGTATACTTGGCAATCTGATTGAAAAAAGCGAGCGTTTGCGGTGCCATTGTATTTATTGCAAAAAAATACACTTCACTGGGCAATAAATGACTTTTTTGGTCAAGTTGTTCCAGCGCTAATAGCTGCAGTCTCACCGGATGATTAGGTTCTTCCTTGGCTAATTCGCACCAAACCCATCGTTGCCATAGTTCATGTTTAAGAGCAACTTGGTTTTGCTCAGGATCCGCGATGATCGACTCTCCGTTCTCCCAAGCGAGCAACCATTGCGGTCGAAACATAAGATACTGCTCAAGTGTATCAGCAATCAATCGACTTATGTTTACACGTTTGTATTCGCCAGTTGTGCTGCTTTCGTCTTGCCAATAGTCGTTGAGTGCAGCTTCAAAATTTTGTTGTTTAAATGCATCTGAAGACAACAGCCTTTCAATCCTCCAAAGCATAACTTCTCGCTTATAGGTAGATTGCATTGGTACCTTGTCATGCCCAAGAATATCGCGACAAAGCTGCCAGACAAACCTCGTTGGCATTGGATATTTAATATTCATTGCTATACCAGCATGCTCAGCTAGCTGTAAATTGAGCCAATGCTGCATGCCTGTACTTTCAACCAATACAGTTTTAGATTGCAGAATAGCTTGCTGGCTATTGCTCATGACAGCCTGAAGTAAGAAGCTTAAGTGCTCTAATTTGTTAGAGGGATAGAGTGTTAGCAAGGCAGATGATTCTTATTATTTTTATACCGAAAGTGCACACACTATAACGTGGATAGACAATTCATAACACTAGTCTTAACGTTTTTAACTGCTAAATTTGAGTAAGCTGCGATAAGAAAAAGCTCAGTAAACAAAGGACAATTGTCTACCGAGCAAAAGGTGCTCCATGCCAACACATTGCGAGAATATAGCAATGAATGTAAAGAGAACACACACAACACAATGGTATAAGCAAAACTATTGCCAACTTTTTTTTAATATATAAATCAGTTATATATTGTGAATAACGCTAGCAGACATTCTGTCATTGGTTATTTATAGTGCAAAAATGAGATGAGACGCACGATTATAGTGCTCTGCTTGATGTTGTTTAATCCAGTGTTAAAGTTGGCGGTAAACGGCTACAATATTGTCGTATAAACCCACTACCCTATTTTTGGGTTGTCAACTTACGTAAAATTGAAAGGAAGATTGATGTTAACAAGCACTCAACTTAACACCATGCTTAATCTCCAAGACGGAATGAATAAAAAGGTCAATCCACAATGGTTAACTGCCGGTTATAGCTACTTAAGAGCGGCTATGATTGAGTCAGTAGAAGCGATAGAGCATCATGGCTGGAAATGGTGGAAAGCACAAAAGCTAGATCTTCCTCAGGTGCAAATGGAGCTAGTTGATATATGGCACTTTGCTTTGTCACACTTAATTATTTGTCATAATGGCAATATTACACAAGCTGCTAAGGCAATTGAGACAGCGTTGCTTGAGTCACATACCGATATAACATTTGATGGT
>CBFIAR010000024.1:28508-44282 GCA_965660625.1 Glaciecola sp.
AAAAGGCAGCTAGCGCTGCCCTCTTTATAAAAGGATTAGAAACTTAATCGTTCCACACCACGCTATCCTTATGGTCGGTTAATATTATCGATTTGAATTTTTCTTCGATTACATGACGCTTAACCTTTAATGTTGGTGTTAATAAATCGTTTTCTATAGACCACTCTTCGTTAAAAACAACAATCCTATCTAAACGTTGGTGACTTTCAAGCGCACTATTAACCATTGACAGGGTGCCCCGCAAACTTTCTGCTATGCTCTCTTTATTCAGTGTTCTAGCATGTTCAGAAAGTACTAGCAACGCAATCGGCTGTGGCAAATTTGTGCCCGTTACACACACTTGCTCTATGATCGCATTCTCCATTAGTTTTGCTTCAATCGGAGCCGGCGTCACGTACTTGCCTTTCTCTGTCTTGAAAATATCTTTTAATCGACCGGTTATTTTAACGTAACCTTCAGAATCCATTACACCCTTATCTCCGGTGCGCAAAAACCCATCATTGGTAAAAACACCGGCTGTCTTTTCGGGTTCTTTGTAATAACCTACCATGTTGCAAGGCGAGCTGACTTGAATCTCTCCGTCTTCAGCAATTCTTATGTCGACACCATTGTACGCTTTTCCAATGCAACCAATTTTATCCGTTCTGAATGGCACGCTACTCGTGCCATAAGCGCTATTTTCGGTCATTCCCCAGCCTTCAGAAATATCTATGCCTATGGTATTGAACCAATCAATCGTCGCGGGTGCAAGCGGCGCTGAACCTGAGGCCCAAAGCCTAGCTGAGCCCATTCCCATCTCACTACGAATCTTTTTGGCTACTTTTTTACCCACGATAGGAATACTCAATAAAAAGCTTAGCTTTTTTTGCGGAATTTTTGCTAACACGCCTAATTGGAATTTTGTCCACAAACGAGGAACCGAAATAAACAAAGTCGGCTGGCACGCTTTGACATCTCTGGTGAATGTGTCTAACGATTCGACAAAACGTATTTCCATACGAGAATAAAAGCTAGCGAGTTCGAGTAGCACCCTTTCTGTGATGTGAGCAAGCGGCAAATAACTCACGATCCGATCTTTATCATTGACAGATAAAGCAGTTAACGAATTTCGTGCCGCCCAACAGATAGTTTGGTAGGTATGAACGACCCCTTTCGGTTGTCCTGTGCTGCCTGATGTATATATGATCGTCATTATCTCATTCATATCAGGAACAGGGCTTTCGCTTAATGGCTTTATATCTGTAAATGTTTCCCACGTTGTCCCAACAGCACCTGGGTAAGGAAAACCGATTTTCTCGATCGTCGCAGGGACTGCTGCTGCTTGCGCGTCAGAGTTATCCAATTTTCCGACAAAAATAAGCGGACAATTAGCATGTTCTAACACATAACTGATGGTCTCTTTCCCAGCAGTAGCAAAAATCGGTACTGAAACATACCCCGCCATCATAATGCCAAGGTCAGCAATCATCCAATGTGCACAATTTTTAGACAGCAAAGCAATGCGACTTCCTTTAGGATAGTTTTTTGCCACTAGCGCAGCCGCAACTTTACGCGCTTCTTTTGCCGTTTCAGCCCAAGTAAAAGTCAGTTCAACATCACCTTTTGGCTGAGTCATAAAAAGAGTATCGGGCTTTTCTTTCTCCCATTTATAGAGCATTGATAAAGGTGAAACCACACTTTCTTGTGGAATCAAATTGGCATCATCTAACGGCATAATCCATCCTGTCATTTACAAGTTATTCACATTCTTATAATAATGCGCGAATAATAGGAATATACAACCGGTTTTTACACTCTTTACTATCAATTTTTTACGAATACTTGTTTTATTACAAAGAATATTATCGATACTAGCAAGAGTTTAATATCTAAAAATCAGTAAGTTAACCAATAGTTGTCACTGTCTTTTCTAGAAAACAACTTGTACGACCAGTCTCTATGTAAGCATTCATAACATTTTCTATTTTTGACCTATTTGGAACAGTGAATTTCCCAGCAACTCAAGACCTGTGGAGTTTCTCGCGAGCTATTCGATAAAAACCGAGTAGAAAGCGATAGTGAGTTGGTTGAAAAAATTGACTTGCTGACACGCCTGTCACTGAAAACTCAGTTTTATGCGCCATAATTATAGGCAGCAAGCACAGTGACGTTTGGTTTTATCCATTTTCCCAACGCCAGGATTAAATGTATTAGTCGGGTCGAGTGATTGATAAAAATCCTTTAGGTCCGGTTCTGCTTCATATAAATGCCCAACATTGTGCTCTGCCGGATATTTAGCGCCTCGACTATTCAACAAAGCTAACATTTGCTTTTTTACCTGTTGCACGTCTGTGCCTTTCTTTAATATGTAATCTTGATGAAATACGTAACAAAAGAAATGACCGTAGTAGAGTTTTTTATCTATCTGTTTATCTAATTCTTCGGGTAATATTTCAAGCCAATTTTCTTCATTTCTTGGTAATGCAATATCAAGTGCCAATATATCGCCCACATCCTTTGCAAACATAGTGTGGTATCTAATGGCGGCACCAGCGGCTGCAAAACGATGTAAATACGCACGTTTTGCCTCATCAACATCACACACGATAAAACTTCCCGTTATCGATTTACTAAAAAACTCGCGTAAAAAAGCGTCCGCTTCTTCAACACCTTCATCACTCATTTTTATAATAAGATGGTGCTCGTAATCTCTTCGATACTGTAGCAAACGCGGTGGGATATGTTCAGGAAACAGACGACTACAAAACTGCATACACTTATCGGTCAATGACTTTGGTAACCAGCTCAATTTACTGAGCGCAGCATCTATGCGGCCTTTGACAGAAAATAAGCGTGGTAATTGTTGTGTTCCTAAGTGCAACACACTTAAAAAAGTATCCTTACCGTACTTTTGCGAAATATCAAAAATATCCCTGTGCATGTATTCACCGACTTCAGGCATATTGCTTAAACCCGACAACATAGCTTTTCTTAATACAGATAACTCCTTTGTATCGTTCGTGCCGATATAGAAGGTTTGTTCGCGTTTAGCAACAGGGAAGGTATCTAGGCGAACTGCAAATACAACTAATTTGCCAGCGCAACCACTTGATTCAAATAACCTGCGTTTGTCTGCGTTGAACCGACTTGGGGTGTCGGCATTGACGTCCCTGATGCGTTCTACATACTCTTGATCAGACGCCATTTTATCGCTTCGCGCAATGGGATTGAGCGCAAAATCTCCTGTTTGTAAGCTCTTTAAAATAGCCTCTGGAGAATCGCCTAATTGAATGCCTAAGTTATTCACTAATACTAACTCACCCTGCGCGTTAATTTGCGCATAAACGGAAAGTTCGGTGTAAGCGGGCCCACGTTTTACCAACGCACCGCCTGAATTATTTGCTATCCCACCAACAATAGATGCCCCCAAACAAGACGAACCAATAATAGAGTGAGGAGCGCGCCCTACTGCCTCTAATTTTTTTTCGAGTTGATGCAACGTGGCACCTGGCAGGCTAATAACTTGCTCTCCTGCATTTATCAAAAAGAGTCCATCGATTGCTAAGGTGTTTATGATAACGACAGGGCGATCATAGCCTTCACCGCTGGGCGTGGACCCCTCAGTTAGGCCCGTGTTCGCCGCTTGCATAATAATAATTGTATTGGTTTTGACACAAACCTTTAGGCTTAGCCAAAGCTGTAACAAGGTTTCCGGGAATATAACCGCAAGCGCACTGCCGCCGCCAGAACGCCAACCATTTCTGAAGTGGGCATTCATTCGTGGATCTGCCTTAACGTTCTTAGCAGATAAGATGCTTGTTAACTCAGCCAGAATTTGATCATACTTTATGGGCGTTTCAAGCCGATTATTGACATCAGCAAAATAGACATCACCGTTCATCTTGGCACCACTCCAATTGTCATTAACCTGTTCTCGTTACTTTTTTTTACAGGCTGCTAAATAATCACCTAGCATAGCATTATCTCTTTAAATAAAACCCTGTAAAGAAACCGAACGATAACGCAGTATTAAGCCCGAATTGATTTATTCAGTTCGGTAATATCTATCCTGCCCACTGTTACCGCATTCTTTATCAATTTGATACTCGGGGCCAGCTGGTAAAGGTCGCCATTTAAGCCAACAAGCTGTTTATCGACCCCTTGCTGCTTTGCAATCAAGGCGTTAGCTTGAAGATGCTCAGGTTCTCCGTGCACAGGAATAGCAACTTTAGGACAAACCCATTCATACATATCGCTTAAGTCTTCTTGATTTGGATGACCAGAAGCATGGATAGTATGCACAGACTGGCTAGATTGTATGACCGTCAGTCCCTTTTCTTTCATGCTTTGCACCATTTTCTCTATCGGTTTTTCATTACCAGGGATGGTGATGGAACTAAAAATAACGGTATCACCGGCTTCCACTTCACAATCCGGATGGTTGTCTGCAGCTAGTCTGCCTAATGCAGCTCTTGGTTCACCTTGACTACCGGTTGCGACAATCAATACTTCATGTTTTGGCAAATAGCCAATGTCACGCCGATGTGAAATTTTTAATTCATCAGGCCAATAACCGGTCGTTCGCGCAATACTGTACATATTTTCCAACGAACGCCCTAGCAAGGTCATGTATCTTCCTGTTTTTGCTGCGACTCTCGCCAAGCTAATCAAGCGCGCAACATTACTACCAAAACAAGTAACAATGGCGCGACCTTCACACTCTTGAATCGTTCGCAAAAGTCCTAATTCACAATCCCCTTCTGACAGCGAATACCCCGAACGTAGCGCGTTTGTCGAGTCGCACACCATTGCAGTTGGCTTCATGTTGGCGAGCTTTTTAAAAGGTTCAGCATTGAAAGGTTGGTCGGTTATTGGATTAAAATCTATTTTCCAGTCAGCAGTATGAAAAACAGTGGCCACCGGCGTTTGTATAAATAATGCCTGTGCGTCTGGCAAAGAATGCGTAATTGCTAGCCAGCTTACCGTAAACGGGCCAATATCTATTGTCGTGCCCGGATCAACAACAATAATTTGCACCCGTTCAGCCATATCGGTCATATACAATTTACGACGCAATACCTCTGCCGTAAATTTAGTTGTGTAGACCGGACAGTTAAACTTTTTCCATAGCGCAGGTAAAGCGCCAACGTGATCCTCATGGGCATGAGTAATCACGATACCGGATAAACTTTCTTGTCGGTTTTCAATAAATACGGGGTCAGGTGCCACCATATCAAACAGCTTTGCCGACGGGCTTTGGTCATCAAGTCGGTCTAAAGGCGCCCTGAACGTGACACCACAGTCAACCATTAGCCATTTATTATTGTGACCGTATAAGTTCATATTCATACCTATCTCGCCGGTGCCTCCCAAAGGCAAGAAAAACAGGTCTTTATTTGATGGTCGAATGGTTCTGAAATAGTTGATAATAACCTCGTGATTTGATGAAAATGCCAGCAGCACTTATGCGAAAAACAGTGTTTATATGAAAAGCAGTACTTATCTGAAAAGCAACACTTGCGCGAATAGCACCTGTGTAAAAACAGCGATTTAGCACAAATCGATCACAAAATCTTGAAGTAGTGACCAGGAAAATTGCTTTAACTAACCGCAAAATCCCGCCGCCAAAGTGTGATGTGTACTTCCTATCTGCCCTGCTGGCCATATTATTTATGATTAATAGCAGCGCGTCTAGGGTCTGTTGATCTTTGCATCGTTAATAAAACCTTAAGCTTCACTTAAGTATTCAGTTATAATA
Source organism: Glaciecola sp. (assembly GCA_965660625.1). Lineage (GTDB taxonomy): Bacteria > Pseudomonadota > Gammaproteobacteria > Enterobacterales > Alteromonadaceae > Glaciecola. The sequence continues at coordinate 34,246 of CBFIAR010000024.1, forward strand.
TTTCACCACATACTATTCACACATTTAGCTCATGAGACTACTACTCGTTGAAGATGATACTCGTCTTGCCGAAGAATTAAGCAAGTCATTGCGACATAAAGGCTACGCTATCACGCATATGCCTTCGGCGAAAAGTGCCTTAGATTCTCTAGCAAGTAATGAATTTGCAATGATGATCCTTGATTTGGGCTTGCCAGATATGGACGGCATTGAATTACTGAAAATTGCCAAGAAAAAATACGTAGACTTATCTATTATTATTCTTACTGCAAGAGACACCACTACCGACAAAATTGACGGTTTAGATGCCGGAGCCGATGACTATCTCGCTAAACCTTTCGATATCGAAGAATTATTAGCACGTTTAAGAGCCATGGAACGTCGTTTAGGCACTGCCACGTCTTCTTTAATCGACATAAATGAGGTAAGTTTAGATGTCGCCTCGCATGAACTTGGGGTTAAAGGCGAGAAAGTTGAACTACCGCGACGTGAGTTCATGCTGCTTAAAGCATTAATGGAGAATCATGGCAGGATACAAAGCAAACAACACCTCGAAAAAACACTGTATGAATGGGGTGAAGAAGTCAGTAGTAATGCCATTGAAGTGCATATTCATAATTTACGAAAACGGCTGCCTGAACAGTTTATCAAAACCATTAGAGGCGTTGGCTATAGCGTTCCTAAACAAGCAAGGTAATTATGTACAGCATTAGTAAACAGCTTACTTTATTGCTTATTTGCTCGCTCACGCTCGTTGTCTTCAGTGCCGCAATTCAAGGTTATCGTTCAAGCATCACGATTTCGAGCAAAACCTATGATGATGAGTTAAAAATTGTGGCGCAGGGCCTGATGCCTATGGCTATTAATTGGAATATTATCAATCCTAGCAGCGCTGAGGCAGAGCCACTAACCTTGCTCTTATCGACAAATGCGATGCCACAATTAGCAGCGCAGAGTTTGCAGCAAAGCGTGGAGTTTGCTTATCAAATCGTGGTCAATGAAAAGGCCGTTATTCGCACTGAAAACGCGCCTTCTGAACCTATTAGCGAATTGCTACAAGGATACTCCGATGTCAGTTTTTCAGGCAAGCGTTGGCGTTTGTTCGCCGTTGAATTTACTGAAAATGAGTGGATATTAGTCGCTCAGCAACGAAGTTTAAGAGGCTTAATCGTTGAAGAAATGATTTTATCTGCAGTAAAACCTATTATTTGGGTCATGCCATTTTTAGGCTTGTTGATTTTTTTAATCACCACTAGAAGCCTTGCCCCACTTAAGCAATTATCGACTGACTTACAAAAGCGAAAATCCACTAACTTATCCCAATTAAATATCAATAATCGAAGCACCGAACTCGAACCCGTTATTCACACACTGAACTTGCTTTTCACCCGTTTAGGCTCTTCGTTTGAACGTGAGCGCGAATTTGTATCACATGCGGCGCATGAATTGCGGACACCGCTCAGTGTCATGAAAATTAACCTGCACAATATCCAGAATAATCCAAATGACTTAAACACCGACTTACCTAAGCTGCAGGAAGATGTCGAAAGAATGATTCAAGCAGTCAATCAACTGCTGATGTTGAGTAAAACAAATCCTGAATTGTTGTTGCAAGACCAAGAAAAAGTCGATTTGCTAGAGGTGTGTCAGGGCGTTATCGCCGATTTATATCCCCACATTGAAGAAAGACAACAAACAATTGAGTTGCTTGGTGACCATCAATTTATTATGTCAAAGCCTTTCCTGATGCAAACTCTGATTTCAAATTTAATCACCAATGCAATTAAATATTCGCCCGATAAAGGATCGATAAGAGTAAGCATACATAACTCTGCAACCGCTGTTTTACTTAACATTGAAGATTCAGGGCCGGGTATTCCAGTGGCTATGCGCGACAATGTGTTGAAGCGTTTTTATAGAACTGACGATGCCGTGAATAAGGGTATTTTAGGCAGTGGTTTAGGGTTAACTATTGTTGCTCAAATACTAGCGGCACACCGCGCAAGCTTGACATTTTCGGATTCAGAACTAGGTGGGTTGTCAGTGCAAGTTGCATTTAAGTCCAGTGAGGGCTTGAGCCCTTGATTATTCACTTTAGTGCTATCAAAACTAAGAATATTAAGAATAGAGATGCTCGCGACAAGCAAACGCGAGATAGCGCTAGATTCACTAAAAATAGCGCTAAAAGAATTGTCACGCATAAACTTTTCCAGCAACTATTAGCATTCTTATTGAGTATCTATCTAAGTATAGGCACGGCATTTGCGGCCAAGATTATAACTCTTAATCTGAAAAATCACATGTTTGAACCGAGCATCATCACCATCTCAGAAAATACCAAAATAAAACTAGTCATCATCAATCATGATGACTCGCCGGAAGAGTTCGACAGCTTTGACCTTAATCGAGAAAAAGTCATTTTTGCAAATTCAACAGCAACGATGTTCGTTGGACCTCTTCCTAAAGGGACTTACTACTTTTTTGGAGAATATCACCCTGATACCGCAGTTGGAAAAGTAATCGTCACTGACTGCGAGACAACGGAACTCGATTCATCAGGAGAAATACAAAAATGCTAATCAACAGTTTACTTATCTTTATTGAGGAAACCCTGCCTATTTTTGTCTTATACGCCTATCTCTGTGCGTGGCACACCTTTTTTGAGGGGCGCAAAGAAACTAACACGGTGCAGACAAATGACGTTAACTCTTTTTCAGGTCAGGTTTTGAAGCTAAAACAAGATCATCATGTTTATTTTATTTGCGCAATATTACTGGGCCTGTTGTTAAGTATCTTCATTACACGTGTTCGTCCTTGGTTAGGAATGACGCTTGATGGCATTGGATATGAAGCTTTACTTATTGTGCTAGCAATATGCTCTGTAGTGAGTGTCTTGCTTGGACAAATGACGAATAACAGCACTAAGCGTAAAGGACTGTTTAGCTTAAGTTTATTTTTGCTTGTGCTGCCACATGCGAGCGACTTTATGGTCTTTTTTAAGTCAGTTGTACAAGTTCAATTATATGCCAGTGTTTATGTTGGCGTCAGCATCGGTTTGGGTATTTGCCTTAGCATCAGCTACCTACTTTTCTTTGTATTTTTAAATGTCGGTACAAGTCTACCACTCAAGGTAGCGATAGCCATATTTTTAGGCGGGCAACTCAGTAATATCGTCAATGTTTTGCAGCAAATTGATGTTTTGTCCTCATCTCTTCCTCTTTGGAATACCAACGGTTTTATTGCTGACAGTAACGAATATGGCCAGTTTTTTCATGTGTTGGTTGGATATGACGCAACGCCGACACTTATTTATCTAGTCATTCTTGGTGCTTCTACGCTTGTTATATTCACGCTGTTGATGAGATCTAAGTTAATAGAAAGTAAAAGCACCCTTTTTGGAGTTGTTCAATGAAACACCTAGCCCCTCTTGTTTTGTATTTGTGCATTCTTTTACTGAATGGCGCATCTTTCGAAAGCCGAGCTACTGAAGCCGTTGACAAAGTGTATCATCCCTACGTTTTACCTTTTGTACGTGAATTTGAATGGCGTTTTAGTTCTCGAAAAAATGATGATGGCAATGCATTACTGCAGCGAATTGCTTACGGTCAAGCGATTTCAGAGTACGTCACTGTAGAGGGCTATCTTGTCGGTGAACGGGACCGTGAGGATAACTTCGGATTACAATCATATGAAATTGAAACACGTTGGATGTTAAGCGATCAAGGTGAATACTGGGCAGATTGGGGCGCATTATTTGAATTAGAAAAAGGGCATGAAAAAGACAGCTGGGAATTTACTACTGGTTTACTTGCCGAAAAAGAATTTGGTCGCACAAGTTTAACGCTTAATTTTCTCGTTAGTCAGAGTTGGGGAAGTGACTCAGATAAAACATTGCAAGGCGACTTTAGGTTAAAATACAGATACCGCTGGATACCAGAAATTCAACCGGCTATTGAAATATATTCGAAGCATGAATTTTTAGGTATTGGTCCAGCTTTCATGGGGATCAGTCGGTTTGAGGGGCAACGCCAGCTTAGGTGGGAATTAGCTTTCATTGCAGGCTTGAATGGTAAGTCAACTGATCATACGCTACGCTTTGCTTTGGAAATGGAGTTTTAACCCATTAATAATCGAATTTTCACTATCGACGCGCTGCGTACTTTTGCCATTGTTCTGATGGTGATCTTTCATTTTATTTATGACTTGAAGTTTTTTGGTTATGTTGACTGGAACACACCTGATGGCGAGGGATGGCGTACCTTCAGACACGTTATACTGATTTCGTTTTTTATTTGTTTAGGCGCATCTCTGCAGTTGTCATATCACAAGGCTGTCAATTGGAAAAAGTTCAGCAAGAGGCTAACGCAAATCGTAACAAGTGCTTTGGCAATCAGCGCGGTTTCATTAATCATAGTGCCTAATAACTATATTTATTTCGGTGTCTTACATTTTATCGCTGTTGCCAGTCTCCTGTGTATTCTGTTTGCGAATAAACCACGCACATCACTTATTATCGGACTCGGCATTATCACGATTTACAATATGGGCTGGGTGTCCGGACTGTGGCCATTTATCTATATTAGAGATGTATTACCACGATATTCTAATGACTATGTAGGGTTATTTCCGTGGTTAGGTGTGGTATTTATCGGAATATGGATTGCGTCAACTGGGTTTCTGAGAAACGACCCACTAAAGCGATTTGCGAAACATAGCTGGATTGCGCAACCTGGCAAACATAGCTTGGTGATTTACCTCATTCACCAACCACTCTTTTTCGCAGTTTTCGGATTAATATCCTACCTTTCCTCGACCTAAACCATAATTGCATGGGCTTAAAACTGTGTAATGCACTAGCAACTAGTAGATATACTCGTTTCTGCTTATTTTACTAATATCTGTTTTCACTACCTATCTTATTTTTTCATCCGTGTACGGAAAAAAGCAAGCAGCAGCTAAGGTTCTCTTAAGTTTCGCAAAATACACTGACAGCATACAAAAAATAGCTAAGTATTTTTATGCGAACAACATTACACAGCGTACTCTTTATTACCTTGTTTTTCACAGCGAGTTTAGCCAATGCCGCCAGTGCAAAAGAATTTGCGCTAGACGATTATCATTCAAGCGATCAATTAGTCGCTCTCAAAGACTTTGAAGGCAAAGTAGTCTATTTAGATTTTTGGGCGAGTTGGTGTAAACCCTGCCGAACCTCTTTTCCTTGGATGAATGAGATGCAAGCAAAATACGCCAAACAAGGTTTTGACGTTGTCAGTATTAACTTGGACCAAGATAAGTCCTCAATCGACGCATTTCTAAAAAGCTATCCTGCAAACTTTAGGATCCTTCTTGACCCAGAGGGTAAGGTTGCTTCTGACTATGAATTGGTGGGGATGCCTAGTAGCTACCTGATTGATAAAAAAGGTAACTTGCGTAGAACCCACACAGGTTTCTTTATAAAAAATAAATCACAATATGAAAAAGAAATTATCGCTTTATTGGCTGAATAGGAGCAATTCCATGAACATGAATAAAACCCAAACTTTCAAAGTGCCCAAAATAAAGACCAACACCAAATTAATCTCCGCGTGTTGCTTGTTTACGGTATTGCAGCTAGGTGGTTGCGCAAACCTGGGCGTTCAGCCCTGGGAACGTGACCTACTAGCCCAGGACGAAATGGCGCTCAATGCGGATGCTGTTGACATTGGCTTAGATGAGCATATTTATTTCAGTAAGGAAGCCACAAGCGGCGGCCGTTCATTTGCCGGTGGAGGTTGCGGATGCAATTAAGTAAATCTAAGAAAATAGGCGCCCTTTTAGCAACCGCTACCTGTACACTCTTGAACTCAGGGGTTCAAGCGCAAGAGACTACATCAGAAAATGATTGGCAGTTCGATACAGCCATTCTTTATTATGGCGAAGCCGACCGGGTAAGTCTGCTTGAAGGCGTCATTAACGCAACCAAAGACTTTGGCGACCAACATATACTGAATACTAAATTGGTGATTGATAGTTTAACCGGTGCATCGGCAACCGGTGCAGTGTCACAGCCTTATGCGCAAACTTTCAGCAGGCCTTCTGGCAATGGTCAGTATACGACCTCACCGAACGAGCTACCCTTGGACGATACATTTAGAGACACGAGGGTCGCTTTAAGTGCCAACTGGACACAGCCAATATATCAAGATACACGAATTAACGTGGGCGGAAACGTTTCACGTGAATACGACTATTTATCGGTTGGCGCAAACGTGTCAGCAGAAAGAGATTTTTATAACAAGAACACCACAGCATTATTCGGTTTGTCTTATCAATTTGACAGCATAGATCCTGTTGGTGGACGCCCTATTCCTTTGTCTACGATGGTGGTTAACAACGGTCAATTTGGTGCCGGTGACGTTGGCGAGGAGGCTTTTGAAGCTGCATTTAAGCAAACTCGAATTGACGGCAGCGATGATAAATCGACAGTCGACGCCTTATTGGGTCTTACCCAAGTTATTAATCGCCGTATGATTGTGCAGGTAAACTACAGCTATTCTAACAGCCGTGGTTATTTAAACGACCCTTATAAACTCCTTAGTGTGGTCAATGAAAATGGTGAAACGCAGTCAATTGTGCACGAAAATCGTCCTGACACTCGCGCAAAACACAGTGTTTATGCCCAAACTAAGTACGCATTTGATAATGCTGTCGTTGATGTTTCATACCGTTTTGCGACTGACGATTGGGATATTCAGTCACATACCATCGACTCTCGCTTGCGTTACAAGCTTACGGAAACAGACTATATACAGCCTCACGTTCGTTACTACCAGCAAAGTGAAGCCGACTTCTATCGTCCATTCCTAAATGAAAGTGAAGCAATGCCGACTATCGCTTCAGCCGATTACCGCTTAGGTGAAATGACCGCAATCACAGTTGGTTTAAAGTATGGTCACAAAATGAATAATGGTCACGAATGGGGCGTCAGAGCTGAGTATTACCAACAAGATCCAAAGAACGCCGGATTTGAGAACATTGGGGTGCTCGCTACACAAGATTTGTATCCAAGTGTAAAAGCCTTTATCTTGCAGTTTAACTACAACTTTTAAAGCATAGGTAAGACTAATTTGTCTGACTGGAAAATTCAAACTGCTGGCGATCATATCAAAGGTAGTTTTTTTTGTATGGCGAGCCCGTGCGAGATACTGATAGATACAAAAGATCCGCTGTTAGCGAGTCATATTACTCAGCTGGCTGCAGCCGAAGCAAAGCGCATTGAACAAAAATTTAGTCGATATCGCAACGACAATATCGTGTATGAAATCAATCAAGCTAAAGGTAAATCCGTTGCTATTGATAGCGAGACCTTTCAATTGCTGAGTTTTGCAAATACTTGTTTTGAATTAAGTGACGGCATGTTCGACATCACCTCCGGTGTGCTCAGGCGGGCATGGAAATTTGATGGTTCGGATAATGTTCCTAATGATGAAACGATAAACCAGCTAGTCAACTTAATTGGTTGGGGTCGTGTTGAGTTTGATCCGCAACAGATTACAATGCCTATTGGCTATGAAATCGACCTAGGCGGTATTGGCAAAGAATACGCTGTCGATTGTGTTGCAAAACTATGCAACTCTCTAGCGCCTACACTGTCTATTTTGGTCAATTTTGGAGGTGATATTCAAGTTACTCAAGCAAAAAAAGATGGACTGTTTTGGCAAGTAGGTATCGAAATGCCAGTCAAGTCAGCGCCTGAAAACGGAAGTGACACAGCTAATTATCAAACCGTCTTGGTAAAAATTGCTCGCGGTGGCTTAGCCACAAGCGGCGATGCAAACCGCTATTTACTCAAAGATGGTGTGCGCTACTCTCACGTACTCAATCCTTTGCTTGGTAAGCCGATTGTTGATGGGCCTCGTTCTGTTACCGTCGCTAGCGAGCATTGTGTGCAAGCAGGTTTATTGGCTACTCTAGCACTGCTACACGGCAAGCAAGCTGAGCAATTTCTTATCCAACAGGAAGTGACACATTGGTGCTATTGGTAAAATTCGGGCTTTCTAACCAAATGCTAGAAAGCCCGAATTGGGATTTATTGTAATATCATCGGCTCAAACACACTGGCATCGATGTAACCCAGATCTTTATTACCATTAATACCTTCAATCGGATATGAGCCAATAAAATGTTCTCGAATACTTTCGCCGTTAATCGCTTTATCTGCATCACAATAGGCGAGCATAAAACCAATCTCTTTATTCCGCGTCAACATGGTTGGCTTTGCGTTTGCTCCAGGTAAAAATGTATCGTCAAAAAGCGCAATTTTTAACTCCCAAGTGATCACTTGCGTTTGTGGCGAGCGGATCCATTGGCTTTGTATATGGTCATTATAGGTTTGCACTGCGGACTGACTGCTTTGCAATGTGGGGCCCATGTCGCTCACATTACGATCTAATCCAACATGATACGCAAACGCATTATAGTTAAATTGGTGATTTCCACCGGAACCATCTTCGTCAACAAAGATTTCAACACAGTCGTCGTCCCAATATTTTATTAAAGGGTCAGGGTGAGTATCAATGAGCACATCGTCTGTTATTTCGAGTAACATGTATAGCCCGGCACTATCCCACAGAAGCTTATAGCGACCGGCAAAGTCCTCAGCTTGCAGGTTCTCACCAAGCAACAAATGATCTACTTGTCTCCATTGTGCACCTTGCCAAGCATTTTCATCTGCAATTGCATCAACAATAATGGCGTCTTTGGCTTGTACTATAGGCGTGCGTGACGTTGTTTGTGCACAAGCAAGAGCTCCCGTTGCAATGCTAAAAGCGAGAGCTACTTTGATCACTCTCTGTATTTTTTGCAGCGCTTGAGTCAAATTAAGGCTATGCATGGTCATGTCCTTATTGTTGATATAACGGCTCGATGTCACAAATAATCGTAATACGTTCACCATTTTTGTCATCTGCCATTTCGGTAGGCACGGTTCCGTGCCAAAAATACGCCGGAAAAATAACTAATTTGCCCGCTTTTGGACAGATATACTGATCAACTGTGTTTTCAGGCGTTTTATCTAAGCTGGATTGACCAAAAGTAAGCCAACCTTTTTTAGTTGCATCATCTTCACTTGTGCTTGAGGGAACTTGTATATAAAGACAAGCTGAAAGCCAGCCTTTCGGATGCACATGATTTACGTGATGACCACTGCCATGAAGTCTCACCGACCAATTACCTGACAAATGAAAATCATCACTTTTTCTCAACAGAAATGGATGATTAGGATCACTAGGCAATTGCGTCACGTAGTGATCTACAGCCCTCATAATCTGCCGCTTCAACACTTTAATTAAAGCATCTTCACTGGATAAAACCTTCCCTGTTGTCTGTGTTCCTTTGCGCACACTTTGATCCAATGGATTATTTATTTCGCCATGCAATTCACGGCAATAATTAACCAGTTTTTGCCACCCATCCTCCTCGCCAATTTCCTCGCCAAAAGATGCCTTTACATCTTGTTGCGTAACAAAGTTGGCGTAATCACATAACCACGGATACTGCTCAGGTGACGCTTGCTTCCAAATTACGGTCAAATAAGCCAGTGTCTCTTGGTTGAACGGGTCAAGTTTAGCCGCAGTTTGCAGCAGCGCATTCGCCGAATTATATTGCTTATGTTTTATATGAAATACCGATTTATCGATAAGAAATCGTGTATTTTGCGGCTCAATTTTCAAACATCGGTCAAGGGCAGCCTGTGCTCTATCATCATCTCCAAGCCGAGTATAAATAACGGATGCGATATGCAGCAGCATTGGATGATTAAACAACTCACTCGGTATCTTGCGCAAGGTATCTCGGGCATTCTCATATTGTTCCGCAATAATTTGCATTTGTAGCTTGCTGCTCTGCATTTCCAAATGAGTGGGAACATGCGCTAACAACTTATCGTAAGACCTCAAAAAACTTGCCATACCCCTGGTTTCCCAAAATATTTTGTTCAGAAATTCATGTGCGACAATGTTGTCAATTTCGAGGTCAATCACTTGCCACAAAACATCAAT
>CBFIAR010000024.1:44380-46124 GCA_965660625.1 Glaciecola sp.
CCCAAAATATTTTGTTCAGAAATTCATGTGCGACAATGTTGTCAATTTCGAGGTCAATCACTTGCCACAAAACATCAATTGCAGCGGAAAAATTCTGTTTATCGTAATGCAGGTTAGCTAAACACATGAGTGAATGAACGTTATCCTTTTCAAGCGTTAAGGCGACATCATCAGCACGGCTCAACGCACCGATAGTGCGTAAAATATTGGTCTTTGTGATCAATAAATTATTAGTCAAAATGCCCGTTTTACTTTCAAAGTATTCCAAGAAAGCCAATGCTTCTAAAGTTTGGTCAGTTGACTCTAATAACCTTGCGCAAAAGTCAGCGCATTTTGAAAAAGCCTCTGTTGGCTCGATATATTCTCGAAGCACATTTATTGCCAGTCGCGACTGGCGCAATTTTTCTAAACAATAAGCGTAGTTGAAGAGCGTGTTTGGTTGTTGATAACAACTTTTGGGTAAACCGGCGAAGAGCGTCTTCGCCTCTTTATATTGTTGCAGCACCATTAATAATTTTATATGCAGCAGTATCACGGCATCATCGCGACCATGCAATTCGTATGCTTTCATCACAACATCTAAAGCTTGCTGCGTATCCGTATTTTGTATTAACAACGCAACCAGCTTTTGCCTGAGTGAGAAATCACTTGGCGTTTTTTTTAGACTTCGCTGAGTTGAAGAAATGGTATCTATTAACGGTGACTGAATGCTCATTCTTAACACTTTCCCTAACTTTTAGTTTGTAAACTTCACTAACGCTGTTAGCTACTTAGCACCTATTCATCAGCACATATTGTTGTACTTTTGCACGGCGTCTTCTAATTCTTGTGGTGTATTAACATTCGAAAATACAGCGTGTGATTCAACGGCTAGTGCTTCTGCTCGATCAGCCTCAATAAGATATCTAATGGACATTCCAGCAGTATTTTCTAGTAAGCTCATTCGCGCTAAAACAGCTTCACTAATAAATAAGCTCAATGGCATCGGATACTGTTGATAAATGCACGTGCATTGCTGACTTGACGAATAGTCTATTAAGGCTAATAGTACCTCAGAAAGCATCAGAGGCATATCGTTAGGAATGATTAATATAATGTCCCCGGTCTTTAACGACAAATGCTGAATGGCTGAATAGATACCGCCTACAGGGCCTTTACCAGGAAATATATCAGGAATGTCGAAATCAGGACCACTTATTACTACCTTATCTAAGCCTAGCGAATTCAGCAGCGCAATACTGCGCTCCAACATGGTCATATTGCCCACTGCCAATGCGGACTTATCCATACCCATCCTAGACGACTTACCACCGTTTAAGGCCAAGCCAACACGCATTATTATTCCTAACCATCCGTAAACCAGGGCTTATTCTAGCCTAAGGGCATAATAGCGGCTACGCTAATCACATACTTTTGAAGAGATAGTCCAGTTTGTAAGGATCACTTGCTCATTTAACACAACATCAGTCAAGCCTACTTGCTTACCCTGCAAGAAATAGCGAGCGCTGAAGGACTGCAGCTTCTTGTCACCTAATACTGCTGCAATATGCGTAGCTAAATTAATATCAAGACTACGGGAAAAATGCGAACAGGACGATTTCCTTGTCCATACAGTGTTAGTAAACTGCGCTCATAGTCGTTCAAATAATCATGTGCTAAGCGCAACAGTTTGCTTGCTCTAAATTCTGGGATTAGGGAGCTCATATCTGATAGTAAGATGAGTTGTAACGGCGGCTTACTCGTT
>CBFIAR010000025.1:0-33014 GCA_965660625.1 Glaciecola sp.
AACATATGCAGGTAAACAACAATGAAGAACGCTGAAGCGCCTGTACTATGCATATAGCGTATGAGCCAACCGTAGTCGACTTCACGCATGATGTATTCAACTGAAGCGAAAGCGCGCTCTGCTGATGGTTCGAAGTTCATCGTTAACCAAATGCCTGTAATAATTTGGTTTACCAGCACGATAGTGGCTAAGAAACCAAATATATACCAGAAATTCATGTTTTTTGGTGCTGGATATTGAATAGCATGCATATTGGCAGTGCGCATCATTGGGATACGTTCTTCAATCCAGTTCATAAATGCATTCATTAAGCCACCTCCGCTTCTGAGCCGATAATAATCGTATTATCATCAACATACTGGTATGGCGGTACCACGAGATTGAGTGGCGCTGGAACGCCTTGGAAAACGCGGCCGGCCATGTCGAATTTTGAACCATGACAAGGACAGAAGAAACCTTCAGCTACGCCTTCGGCGTATTGTTCAAACGTACCATCCGTTAGATGCTGTGGCGAACAACCAAGGTGCGTACAAATGCCAACAAGCACCAGATACTCCGCCTTTAAAGAACGGTATTGGTTATGCGCAAATTCAGGCTGCTGTTCCATCTCTGAATTTGGATCACGAAGCTGGTCTTCGTGTGCACCTAAGCTTGCAAGAAGCTCTGGTGTTCTACGCACTATCCACACTGGCTTGCCGCGCCATTTGACGCGAATCATCTGGCCTGATTGGATTGCACTAATATCTACTTGCACATCAGCACCCGCCGCTTTGGCTTTTGCGCTTGGTTGCCATGAGGCAACAAAAGGGACTGCAGCACCTACAGCACCAACTGCACCAACAACACATGTACCAACAGTCAAAAATTTGCGACGTTCGCTGCTTTGAGGCTGTTCGTTAGTTGCTGCTGACTCATTGGTATCTACTGATACATCGCTCATCAACTTTTCTCCGGGGTTGGAAAGACTGGGTTCAAATCATAAATTCGAGTTCAATAGTGACTGTAATACGGACTACCCCAAACAATATATGCTCTGCAACTAGATTAAACATTGTTTGTAATAAGGCCTAGATTGAACTGGTATTTTTAATCTGAAACTCTTAATTATTTCTCGCAGGGTATGTTAAAAGAAAACCCTTAACAAACACAAGGATTTACTCATAAAAAATGATTGTTTTTGTCGTTATCAGTCAAGATTTCGCCACAATAGTGCATTTCAATAAGATATCGGCAGAAATTTGCGATGCGACACCGGTGTGTCTGCATCAAATAAAAAACCCAGCCGAAGCTGGGTTTTTGAACAACACGTCTAAACGAATTAACGTTTTGAGAATTGTGGACGCTTACGCGCTTTGTGTAGGCCCACTTTCTTACGTTCAACTTTACGAGCATCACGTGTTACGAAACCTGCTTTACGTAGTGCAGGACGCAGTGTTTCGTCGAACTCCATAAGAGCGCGAGTAATACCGTGACGTATTGCACCAGCTTGTCCGCTGATACCGCCACCAGAGACGGTAACATAGATGTCGAATTTTTCAGTCATCTCAACTAATTCGATTGGTTGTCTGACGATCATACGTGCAGTTTCGCGACCAAAGAATACGTCAAGTGGACGTTGGTTTACAGTAATGCTACCTGTGCCCGGACGAAGAAAAACGCGAGCTGTTGAGCTTTTGCGACGGCCAGTGCCGTAGTATTGAGTATCTGCCATTTTGCTCGCTCCTTAAATGTCCAGTGATTGTGGCTGTTGTGCAGCATGCGTATGCTCTGGACCTGCAAAAACTTTCATTTTGCGGAACATAGCACGACCTAGTGGGCCTTTTGGAAGCATACCTTTAACAGCTTTCTCGATAACCATTTCTGGCTTCTTCTGAATGAGCTGTTCGAAAGTTGCTTGCTTTAAGCCACCTGGGTAACCAGAGTGAGCGTAGTATATTTTACCTAGCGCTTTATTTCCTGTTACCGTAATTTTTTCTGCATTAACTACAACAATGTAATCACCAGTATCCACATGAGGTGTGTACTCTGGCTTATGCTTACCACGCAGTCTTATTGCGATTTCAGCCGCTAAACGGCCTAAAGTTTTGCCTGCGGCGTCAACCACATACCAGTCGCGCTGTACGCTTTCTGGCTTTGCAACAAAAGTTTTCATGTATTCGTCACCCAAAATTATCAGTTAGTTTCACTGTCAAGCAGTACTTTCTGCTCAAAGTGTATATATATATCAACCTGTTAGCCCCTTCGAGCCGGTCAATCTACCACCTTCCCAAAGGTGGGTGCAACTGGGCAGGTCGCGAATTATACAGACTTTGCAGAAAAAGCGAAGTGTTTTTCTGGATTTTATATCTTTGCATGCTTACGGAGTATCTTTATAACGGTATTTTGTGGTGCAAAACAATGTTCAGTCACTGCGCAAAAAAAAATTCAACCAAGCGCTTCACTCCCTTGTTTGAGCTTCATTAAGTTTATCTTTGCTTTTTGCCAGAGGATCTCTAATTCCTCAGCGCTGAGGCTACTGAGTTCAAGACGTTCATTAGCAGCAAATTTCTGAACTAAAGCAAACCGTTTAGAAAATTTTTCGTTTGCACTAGCCAACGCATGGTCTGGACTGACATTCAGATGACGGGACAAATTAACAACAGCAAAGAGTAAATCACCTATTTCATCTTCGATTCTATGTTGCTGCGGTTCGGTCATATTGACTTCCGCTTTTACTTCTTCAATTTCTTCGATTATTTTGTCGAACACCGGCGAGACATCTGGCCAATCAAATCCGAATTCTGCACACTTTAATTGAATGTCCAGTGCTTTGTGCAGCAAACTTGCATTAATCCCGTGCGACATCGTTTACGTCCGGCATTTGTTTTAATCTATCGACAACGCGAGCTAGGTTTTTAGCATCGGTCACTTCAATGCTTAGCTTGATCAGCGCTGAGTTGTGACTTTTATTGCTTAAACTATTCACACCAAGTAAGCCGACTTTTTCATTTGATAATACGGTAGTGATATCTCGTAAAATACCGGTTCTGTCATTGCAAAAAACATTGAGTTCAGTTTGAAAGCTAGTTTGATGCTCTACTGCCCAGGAAACCTCAATTTGGCGTTCAGGGTGTTGTTCCAACAGATTGGCGAGCTGTGCGCAACTTTCTTTGTGCACACTAACTCCCTTTCCTTGGGTGATATAACCTAAAATCGGCTCACCTGCTACTGGTTGGCAACATTTTGCAATTTGGCTAAGCAAATTACCTACCCCCTCGGCAATAATAGGTTCGCTCCCTTTTCGAAGCTTTGCTCTGCGCGGCTTAATTGCTATTTCAGCAGGTTCTGGTGAAGGTGGAGCATGTTTTTGTGATAAGAAGTGGACAACCGTCATGACACGGGTATCACCCGCCCCAATCGCAGCAAAGAGGTCGTCGATAGAATTAGCATTGAACTTATCAAGTGCCTCAACAGCAAGTTTAATAGGGAGATCGACTTTCGAAAGCTCACGTTCAAGAAGCTCTCTCCCTGCATCAACATTCTTGTCTTTATCTTGTTTTTTAAAGTAAGAATGAATTGTCGCTCGCGCTCTAGCTGAATGCACATAACCTAAGCCAGGATGCATCCAATCTCTGCTTGGCGATGGATTTTTGCCGGTGAGTACTTCTACTTGGTCGCCACTTTGTAACTTATAAACAAATGGCACGATACGTTTGTTGACCTTCGCGCCAATGCAACGGTGTCCAACGTTACTGTGGACATAATAGGCAAAGTCTAGCGGAGTTGAACCTAAGGGCAAATCAATCACATCACCTTTGGGCGTAAACACGTATACTCGGTCATCAAACACCTGACTGCGTAGTTCTTCAACCAAATTACCCGATTCAGCCATTTCTTCTTGCCACTGGAGGATTTTTCTCAGCCAGTTCAAGCGTTCTTCTGAGCCAGCCGCTTTGCCCGTTGACCCTTCTTTATATTTCCAATGGGCGGCGACACCTAGCTCTGCATCTTGGTGCATTTGCTGTGTTCTAATTTGAATTTCAACCGATTTACCTTGAGGACCAATAATAACAGTGTGAATACTCTGGTAGCCATTCTGTTTAGGGGTTGCTATGTAATCATCAAATTCTTTCGGGATATGTTTCCAATTGGTGTGCACCGTGCCCAGGGCCGCATAACAATCTTGCAGTCGGTCAGCCACAATACGCAAAGCACGAATATCGAACAACTCCTCAAAAGTAAGCTGTTTTTTTTGCATCTTTTTCCAGATACTGTAAATGTGCTTAGGTCGTCCAATTACCTCTGCTTTGATATTTTGCTCATCCAGCAGTCCCTGCAATTTATTCACGATATCTATAATGTACTGTTCGCGATCAATTCGTTTTTCATCTAGCATTTCTGCAATGCGTTTGTAAGTTTTTGGATGCAAATAACGAAAGGACAGGTCTTCAAGTTCCCATTTAAGTTGCCCTATTCCGAGTCTATTAGCTAAAGGAGCATAGATACTAGAGCACTCATGCGCCACGATAACCCGCGTTTCCTCATCCGCTTCTTTAACCGCATGCAAGGTACAAATGCGCTCAGCCATTTTAATCACGACAGCACGCACATCTTCGACCATACTTAACAGCATCCGGCGTAAATTATTGACATGATCTTCGTCTTGACGAGTGCGTGATTGCAGCGTTTTTATGGCATCCATGCGTCGAACGCCCAAAATCAACTCTTTTATTGACAATCCAAATTGTTCTTCGATTTGCTCTTCAGACAAGTTATGAATTTGACAATATGGATATACTAAAGCCGCTTGCAGCGTTTCATCATCCATATGCAGTTCGTGCAAGATTTCCACCATTTCTTGGCCAACTAAGAGTGCATCTGGTTGATCCGACACCTGTCGCAGTTTTGTTTTGGTTTTTTCAGGCACATCCAAATCCATTAGCCATTGACTAAAAGTTGGACGGCTACTTTGATGTACACTTCTAATTGATACCATTTGGTTTCACTCTATTTGGAGCTGATTAAAGCGACCATCTCAATATGCTTTGTGAACGGAAACATATCAAGTGCTCTAATTTTAGTAATCTCGAATGTGTTAGGCAACGCTTCTACATCTCTCGCAAAACTAGTTGGATTGCAAGAAACATACACTATTTTTTTTGGTTTAAAAGATGATATCACTTTCATAATTTCCAGCGCACCTGCGCGCGACGGATCGACGATGAAAAGCGCCCCTTGCGGTATATCAAGCTGCCCCTTTGTGGCTACGTTATTCAAGTCAACATGTTTAAAGCGACAATTATTGATGCCATTTATCTGTGCATTTTTTTTTGCTTGTTGCACCATTTCAGGGACACCTTCAACACCAATAACTCCTTTACAAAAAGCAGCTAGGGCCAACGAAAAGTTACCAATACCCGAAAACAAATCAACAATGTAGTCCTCAGGGTTAGGATTTAACCATTCTTTTGCTAAGTTCAGCATTTGTTGATTAACATGTTTGTTTACTTGTATAAAATTATTAGCCGTAACGGCAATATTTAAAGCTGGCACATCAGAAATGCTGAATGCACTATCGAAAGGGGGGGGGGTAGTTACGTCATTATCTTGATACGAACTCGCTAAGGCCAGAATATTCAATAGCTTCGACCCTTTTGTTTCTATCACATATTCTGTGCCAGAAGATGTTTGTTCTGAAACTAGCATATGCACCGATTCAGCGCTCAAATTCTTGCTTAAATGCAAGCAAACCTGCGCTCTATTGGCACCTTCAGTTAAGGTAATATGACCGATAGAAGAAGCACTTGGAAGACGTTTAATTACATTGACTAATTGCACGTAAACACGCTGCAGTGACTCCGCTAACACCGCACAATTTGGTATATCAACAACTTTATTCGACTTCTCTTGTCGAAAACCAATTTTAATCTCGTCTGGATTACGCGCATCAATAGCCAAGCGAGCACGGCGACGATATCCATGTTGCGTATCCGAAATATCGGAATGTATTGCATCTCCCCATTCACAGTGCTTTAGTCTTGAAGAAGCAATGGCATTCTCTAAATAACTTTTCAGACTAGCTTGTTTTGCTTCAATTAAATAATCGCCACGAAATGCTTGGTGCGAGCATCCTCCACAAGCAGTTACATACTGACAAAAGGGTACAACGCGAGCAGATTCATGTACTTGCAATACGTCAGCAATTTTACCATGCCATACCTTCTGCTTTTTGGTAAGTATCTGAACGCGATACAATTCGCCTGGTATTGTCGCAGGCACAACGATAATCGGTTGATGAGATAAGCATATTCCGTTGCCATGATGATCAATAACGTCCGCAGAGAACACCACAAATTCATGCTCGCCCTGCGCTTGTGTGCGATTCCGTAGCGCTCCTGTTTTACGTGACGATGAAGGCTTTTTCGCTTTAAAAAATTGAACCACAGGTTTTACCCCTCCAAAATGACAGTGGCGGTTGCATAATGCTTTTCATCTGAGATAGAAATATGCGTGTGATTAACCCCCTTCTGCTTGAACAGGTCCTCAAGATGACCATTTACACGCATGTAAGGCTGGCCTGTCGTGTGATGTGCAATTTCAATTTGCTGCCAACTCACGCCATTACCAATACCATTGCCAATGGCTTTCACCGCAGCTTCTTTTGCAGCAAAACGTTTCGCTAAAAAGCGCGCTTGCGAACTAATGATTACCGACTCTTTATTAATGTTTTCCGAGTGCTGGCCCGGCCTCAGCGTTGGTAAATCAGTTAACGCTGAGTAGTCTTGATATTCTCTAGGGGTTAGTATCCGCTTAGCCATTGAGTCAGAACGGTCAACGCTCGCCTGCAGTCGCGCAATTTCAACAATATCAGTTCCGACTCCGACAATAGGCATTCATTACTCCTGTGTTAGTTAAGGGTGACCTAGCCTTGCTTCTTGCATTAATAAACGCATGTCTTTGACTGCTTTTTCAAGACCGTCGAATGCAGCTCTGGCAATGATACTATGTCCGATGTTCAATTCAATTAATTCAGGAATCGCTGCTATTGGTTTAACGTTGTGGTAGTGCAAGCCGTGACCGGCATTCACTTTCAATCCTAACTTATGTGCATATTGTATGCCTTTAATGAGTTTGGCTAACTCAAATTCAGCCTGCGCTTCATTTTTGGCTTCAGCATATTGCCCAGTGTGAATCTCAATGTAAGGCGCACCCGACGAGAGCGCAGCTTCAATCTGTTTTTCGTCGGCATCGATGAACAATGATGCCAAGGTATTTTGCGCATCTAATTGCTCACAAGCTGCGCGCATTTTAGAAAGATTCCCAGCAACGTCTAAACCGCCTTCAGTCGTCAGCTCCTCTCTTTTTTCAGGCACTAGGCAGCAAAACTCGGGCAACACTTTAGCAGCAATTGCGAGCATTTCATCGGTCACCGCCATTTCAAGGTTTAGACGCGTGTTGATGGTCTCTTTGAGTAAATACACATCTTGATCTTTAATGTGTCGACGGTCTTCACGCAAGTGTACGGTAATGCCATCAGCGCCGGCTCTTTCGGCAACATCGGCGGCGTGCACCGGATTCGGATAGTTAGTCCCTCTTGCATTGCGAAGTGTCGCAATATGGTCAATGTTCACACCTAGTAATATATCTTGCACGGGGCTCTCCTTGGATTGCCGAAAAGGGTTAGCGAAAAAGGTTAGTTTACGTAGTTATTTTACTACTAAATAGTTCACGACTTTTAATCGGTTTGTCGCCTAATATTGGATACAAAGCAATACGACTTATCTTTTTTGCCGCTTTTAGAGACGCAGGCTGCCAGTCATTGTCATTCACCGCCAAGATATCAAGCCCGCTAATGGCAAAAGATTGATGCGGATCACATTCAACAAAGCCAATTTCATTGATTAACGAATAACTCTTATTAGCCACTATCTCTAACTCGTTCTGTGAATCATAAGTAAAATCGGGTAAATAACCTAACTCTTCGAGCAGCACAAATTCAAAATTCCTCAACACGGGTTCAATTTCGGCTAACTCACAAGGTGAACTAGAGAATGTCTGCAGCGTGTTTAAGGATAACTCATACTGTTGGAATAATCGGGTAAACACCTCTGATTCTGGTAGCGCCCTATTCAATATTTCATTCATATAAAAAACACAAAACAAGGCATTTTGAGAGAGTGAATACGACCTGGAGGTCGATTCTATTCTGCCCAAATTTCGCAAGGTACCGCGACCGCTCAATTCAAAGTTGACCGCCTGAAGTGGTTGCAATAGGCTTTTTCTATCCGACTTTGGCCCCCTCGCACCTTTGGCCATTGCGCTAACCCTGCCATGCTGAAGGGTAAATAAGTCAACAATAAGACTCGTTTCACGATAAGGTCGCCGATGGAGCACATACCCATCGTAAATTTCTTTGTTCAAACTAGCTCACTTTGATCCTAACAACTTTCATTGTTTCAAATTCCATACCCGCAATTTCTTTCATTTCTGGGTAATAAGTCAAATTGACGACGCTGCCTTCTAAATTTTTATATTTTTTGCGGCGTTTAAAGATAAAAGGAACATCTGATTTAACAATGAGAAGTGTGTTAACGAACCAACCATCTTCTTCACGCTGCACATGTGATGTCACTTTGCATAATTCTGAATGCACCAAATTTGGATGGGTTTCTAGTAATGTTTGCAAAGCCGTTTTTCTTGCCATCGTTCTAATCTACCTCATTTTAGCCGCATTATATTATAATGAGCTCGGTTTCATCAGCTTACATTGCTCACTCAACATAACTTGGCCGCGCAACTGTGAACCTTATTTGAAAATACGCATCAGTCGACTGACTCGAGCGCTTGGACCAACAATTGTACACTGATTTGGCCCCTAAATTCATTAATATCCAACTTATAAGCCAGTTTAACTTGCCTAGTTTTGGCATTTGGCCATGATTCTAGGTCAATATTAAACGCAATCGCGTCAAATTCTACACTGTCTAAACTGACGATCATTTTTAGGTGGTTTTTGCCCACAATACGCTGACTACGCATATGAAAAACACCATCAAATAATGGTTCCTCAAAAGTTTGTCCCCAAGGAACTGCTAATTTAATTAGACTCGCGTTATCAATATTGATTTCTTCGCTTGCCAGCACGCCGTCAGACAAAATCAGGTCATGCATTGGTAACCCTTCCGTCGCCACTGCAACCGCATTTTCAAATGCTGCTGTAAACTCACTTAATTTTGTTGTGCTTAAGCTGAGTCCTGCAGCCATCGCATGACCACCAAACTTATTAATTAAACCAGGGTGTTGTGTATTTATCGCTTCTAATAAATCTCGTATGTGCACCCCCGGTATCGATCTGGCTGAACCTTTGATGACATTTTCGTCTTGCTTCGCAAAAACAATAGTGGGTCGGTAATATTTGTCTTTTATTCTGCCCGCTAATATCCCAATTACGCCTTGGTGAAAGTCCGATTGGTAAAGCACAACACCGGCAGGTAAGTCATTCCCTTTGGAGATAAATGCCTGCAGCGCTTTTTCAGCTTCGTCTTTCATCGATGACTCAATTTCTCGACGCTCAAGGTTTAAAGCGTCTAATCGCGCAGCCATTTGTCGTGCAATGTGTTCATCTTCTGTGAGTAAACACTCAATACCTAAGGACATATCATCTAATCTACCCGCCGCATTTAAACGCGGGCCTAGAACAAAACCAAGATCGGTTGATGACAACTTATGACAGGGTCTAGCAGCAACATCAAGTATCGCTCGAATCCCCGGACGGGCAATACCACTGCGAATACGCTGTAGGCCTTGATGTACTAATATGCGATTATTTTGGTCTAATGGGACAACATCGGCAACCGTGCCTAACGCCACGATGTCGAGGTAATTAGCCAAATTCGGCGTGAGTATGTTTTGCTTATCGAACCATCCTTGCTCTTGTAGCTTTGCTTTTACGGCCAACATGACGTAAAAAGCAACGCCAACTCCCGCTAAATTCTTAGAAAGAAACTCGCAACCTGGCTGATTAGGATTAACAATTGCATCAGCGTCTGGCAGCGTAGAACCAGGTAAATGATGATCAGTGACCACCACTCTCATACCTAAATGCTTTGCGTGATTTACCCCATCAACACACGATATCCCATTATCAACGGTAATAATAAATTCAGCGTTGTTTTGATACGCAACGTCGACAATTTCAGGACTTAGCCCATAGCCAAAATCAAAACGGTTAGGGACCAGATAATCAACATTTTTATGACCAAATGCTTTTAAGGCCAGCATACAAATAGCCGTGCTCGTTGCGCCATCGGCATCGAAATCACCAATAATGCAGATGAATGCCTCCTGCTGTATTGCTTCGCATATTAACGATGAAGCCCGCTCAATTCCTTTCAATTCTTTGTAGTGACGTAACTTTTTTATCTGAGTTTGTATTTGCGCGACGTCGGTGACGCCCCGATTTCGGTATAACCTGTCTAATATTGGCGGTAGTTGAAGATCAATTGGATTAGAAATGACGGCGTGACGTCGGTGTATTTGCAAAACTGATTTCTCTAAAGTTCGAGGGATTAAAGCAAGTTTAGCACAGGCTGGCTGTTAACTTTATAGCCAAATTTTTAGTTGTTATTTTAAAATGTCGATTATGCCCGTTTTTGATGGATACTAAGAAGGAGGTTTTGCTTACAATTGTGCTGCCATTCCTTACTAAGCAAAAGAAAGCCCTTTTAACATTCGAAAAAATACATCCAGAAAACGTGCCACAACTTTCGGTACCCTCTTATTCTCTCATCAACTGCTTATTTACTTATTCCTATTGACGCTCCTTTAGCCATGTAAATTGGCATAAATGACTCGCAAGGTGTTGGAGAAAGCTCGCTTGGTATTCGGCCAACCAATCGATATATTGTCTACCATGCCTGCTCCGCAGTCGACTTCTAATCGGCTAACCACGTCCAGTAGGGCGTCTGAGTTGACTTTTTTACCAGACTGCACAAGCTTTCTAGCTCCTCGCAAAATTTCGCCATTGTCATCTTGCATTACCGCCTTGTCAGTCGACACAATTACCGCCTCAAACTCAGAAATTAACTGTTTGAGCGCTGTCGACAGGGAGTCCACCTGCCCTTGCTGTTGTAAATAAGGCAGTAAATCAAACCAAACACACGGGTTTTCAGGCATTGGTATTTTTGTAATAGCTGATTCTGGGGTTGGCACAGCACTTTTTTGTTGCTGGTTCTTCATCTGCTCTTGTGCTTGTTGTAACTCTTCTTTGTGCGCAGCAACTAGCGCGTTTTCCTGTTCTGAGAGCATTTTTTCATTACTTTGTAACTGCTCCTGCGCCTTCTGTAATGCTTGTTCTTTGTCATCTAGCTGAGCTTTACTAGACCGCAGCTCATTCTCTAGCGAAGCTAACTGCTCGGCTAGACCCGACTGATTACTTTGTTGTTCACTGAGGCTCTGCTTACTCTGACTATATTCTTGCTGAACCGCTTCTAATTGAGCCAATAGCTGAGCTTGTTTCTTTTCCATAGCTTGGATATTTTGCTCTCGACCCAGCAAGGTAGCTTGTTGTTCTTCTACTTGCTTCTTAAGCGCAATTTCCTGCTGCTCTTGCTGCTTAATGTGCGCTTCCAGGTCCTCTTGTTGCGCTTTCGCATCGTTTAACTCATCTTGCAGCTTATTCTCTGCCGACTGAGTTTCTGAAACCCGTGATTCCGCGTGCTTTAGCTCACTTAGATTCCCCAGTAGTTTTTCTTGGAGACTCTTGTTTTGCTCCTGAGCATCAATAAGTGCTTGCTGTAGTTCCAGCTTCTGTTCTTCAATTTGCTTGTGATGTGCGGTCCACTGTTCCTCGCTGCCTTCAAGCATTTCGCGCTGCTTTCGAGCTCTGCTCTCAACATCAGATAATTCAACCGCTAGTTGCTCTAATTTTTGCTCTTTTTCAAGACGCGCAAGTTTCTCAGTTTCAGCCTGCTGCTGAATTTCATCGAGTTTCGTTTGTGAGTCTTGCAACTGCTGGCGCTTAGCCTCAACTTCCTGCGTAAGTTCCGCCTGATGCGCTTCCCACTGTTTCCCCGATTTTTCAATGTTGGCCTGCTGAGTAGCACGATGTTGCTCAATCTCTTTTAGCTCGGCTTGCAATTTGTCGAACAACTCTTGCTGGCGAATTTTTTCCGCTTTTTCTGCTTCTGTTTGTTGCTTAGCGTCACTTAAGATTTGCTCAGTTTCCATCAGTTTTTGTTGTTTTGCTTTTAACTCTTCCTGAAGCTTCTTCAGCTCAGCCAAGCGCTGCTCTTCAGCCTTTTTCATTTCTAGCAACTTGCGCTCCGCATTTTGTTCTGCCTCAACTAATTCAGCTTCAACGCGGGTCATTTCCGCCTGTTGTTTGTTTTTTTCTCGCTTTTCTTGATCGGCTGTTTTCTTTGCTTTATCCAGTGCATGCTGAGTTTCTTGCAGGGTATTTTGCTTTTCTTCTAATTCTTGCATCAATTTACTTTGCTGAGCCTCCATATCCCCTTTTTCTTGCTTCGACATCTCTTCAAACTTTTGCATTTCGTTTTGTAAATGCTCAACGTGGCGCACTTTATTGGTCAATTCAGATTGCGCCAATTTGTACGTTTGCTCAATTTCGCGACGCTGATTTTCCGCCTGTTCGCTAGCTTTTCGTTGATTAAGTAACGCTTTCTTTAACTTATCTCTATTACTGTCGCTGGTTTGTAGCTGGTCTTGCAGGCCTGTAATTTGAGAGCCAACTTCGTTAATTTCAGCATCTTTATGCGTAATTGACTGCTTCAATGAATCAATTTGGGTGACATACGCCTGCATTTTTTCTTGCTGTTGCTGTTGCAGTAACTGCAGTTGCTTTGAGTTTTCTTCACTTGTTTCAAGCTGCGTTTGTGCTTCTCTGAAATTTTTCTCACTCAACTGCAATTGATTAGAAATTTCGTTGCGCTGACTTTGCAAATTATTCACTTTCTTAGTTGAAAGCTCAAGTTGTTCGGTGAGTGTATTGTTAATTTCTTGCGCCTCATTTAGCATCTCCCTGCTCTGTGAATACTGGTGTTGCACCTTTTGAAGATTGTCAGTCACACTCTGATGCTGTTGTTGCAGCGTGCTGTATTCAATTTTGGCCTCGGATATCTCATCGTGAGCTAGCTGAAGCTTAGTTTCAGTGTCATGCAGATCGCGAAGCTTCGTGGCAAGCTGCTGGTGACTTGAGCGCAATAATTGCTGCTTCTCAGCCACTTCTCGCTGGGCTTCTTTGTGTGCCGTAACTGCGGCTAATCTGGCCTGATCAGCTTGAATCATCTCCGTTAAATCAGTCCACATGCAAAGGATTGAATCAAATTCTTTGCCCTTGTAAACTGGTATATAGGTGGCTTGACAAGGACGAGATGTTGAACCTGTTTTATGCTCCCAATTAATCGACTTTGCGCGACCGTCATACTTCACCTTATTGACGATACGCTCTAATTCATGTGCCTCACCGTCGTCGTTATTAAATGCTAATGAGTAAGGAGCAAAGCCCCATAAGTCATTCTCGTTTTCAACGCCAAAGAATTCGCAGGCTGCAGGATTGACGCTAGAGAAACCGTTTTCATCCAATATCGCCATTGGCATGCTGCTATGCTCGAGCAAGCCATGGAATTTATCTTCCTGGAACTGCTCGCCTGAACGATCGGAAATCCAACAAACGTATTGTTCTTTTTCTTTATCAAGTAAATCGATATGCAATTCACTTGGGTGCATCACCTCACTTTTGCCGCGCAAACTGGTATTGAACGCTCTCAAGCGGCCTTTCTGATGCAGCTGCTTGGCTGCAAAAGCCGCAGCATCGGTATCATTGAACAATTGATAAAATGTGCCGTTCTTTAGCTCTTTCTCATTGAAACCCAAACGTTCTGTCATTGCTGTGTTGGCATGCACTATTCTGTCGTCTGAATCAATTGTTGCCACAGCTATTGGCGCAATGTCGAGCAAGTTAGAGAAATGAGTGCGTTCCGCTACCAATTGACGCTGGGTTTCTGTTAACAAGGTTAAATCTTGGAACATGCCAGCAAAACCGGTTCTTGCATTCTTTTCATCGCCGAAAGCTTGCAAGGTGAGTCGTAAATGCAGCATTGTATTATCGTCCTTCCCTACGCTAAAACTTTGCGAAGCGGATACCACTCGATTCTCTTTTTCGACTTCCCTACCAACGTTACCCCTAAACTCTCTATTGAGCGCTCTACCCATTGAAACAGGAGTATTGTCTGGGTTGTGCAACATGTTTATGTCTTCTGGCACTAAGTTCAGTAAATCAAATCGTTTATTCTTAACTTCCGCTATACGCACACCAAACATGCGTTCAAATGGATTATTGACTGCAATGATACGACATTCATCATCCAGTAGATAAACCGGGTGCGGCGACACATTCAAGAGGGCTTTCACTTTTTGTTCGCTTGAGTATTGTTTCCTTTGATTTTGGCGAATTTCTGTTTCATCGACGACCAATAATTTGAACTTTGTCGACTTACTTTTGTTGTTTTTCGCCGCACTAATCGCAACAATGCGCACCGGAACCTTGAATTCAATGGACTGAAAAACACTTTTAAAATCAATGCTATGCTGTTCTTTTGCTAGCTCAAAAGACTGTTTCCAAAAAGTAATATTGTTTGGACAAATTAGTTTGTGTAACTTATCGAAGTCACCAGAAATCTCTTCATTTTTTCCTAAAATAGTAGACAATATCTGGTTTGCCTGGAACGTTTCTGTCTCAAAGTCGATACACATTTGACCTAAATGTAAATGCTCAGTGAGTTCATTTAGCTCATCTAAATTAGTCTTTGTTTGTTGTAATTCTTTTTCATAATCGTTGACATTTTCCAAACTTACAACGAAAGCAACTCCGTCATAAATTGACGTATTTTTTGCAATGGTTAGGCGCAACTCCATGTTACTAGACGGTGCCGTTACCACCATTTTTACCGTCTCGTTGCCGTCCATTGCTTGAGTAATTGCATCTTTTACTTCAGCTTTGAAAAAATTCACTAAGGGCTGATTTAATACTCTGCTTTTTTCACGTCCAAGCAACATAGCAGCAGGAGTTGTCAATTCAATTACAGTCCCACGCAAGCCTACCAGTATGAGGCCGCTGTTCATTCTTTGTAAAATGTCATCTTTGTGTGTGATAACTTCATAATGAATATCAATCGCTTTGTTTTTAGAATGCATACTCACAAAAGCATAAATAGCCAACCCTAGGAGCAGGCTAATCAAGCCAATGCCTGAATAGGCAAGTAAACTCAATGTTGCTTCGTCTTGGCGCGCTAATTTATCGCCTAACGCAAAACAAGCAGGACTGATAAGCAACAACGCTAAGAAAGCGATACGCGTTGTTGAAGAAAAAATCGACAGCAGGTGTCTTGGCATCTTAAATGTATCCAAAGAAAATAAATTTATATCCTATGAAACAAGTTAACTCGTGAACGGCAACTTACAAATAGTGGAACGACATACAGTGTATATTTATAAATAACTTTTTCGCTGCACATGTCGCAGAATATGTCTTCGTTGCAGTCGCGCAAGTACATAGGAATTGCAACTTCATTATTCCTTATCGGCAGAGTTAGCGATGTTTAAAACTGATGGTGACGAGGACGCCTGTTCTATCAGTTAGATTATTGATACTAATGTCGGCATGATGAAAAAGTGCGATCATTTTAGCGATGTATAAACCTAGACCTAAATGTGGCTGCTCCGTACTTTGTTCCTTGCGGACAGATATCATGGAGTGTAGAAGCTCTTTTTGCATGTTTTTTGGTAACAATGGCCCCTGATTACTAATCTGAATTTTGTATGCATTTGTGTGACCCGTTAACGCAATTTTGATTACCGAATTAACAGGGCTAAATTCGAGCGCATTTGCAACAATCTTATCCAGCATTTGAGCAAGAAGGTCAGGAGAACCTGATATCATTAATTTCTTTAGCTTTAATTCAAGTAAAAACTGTCTTTCAGGATAAGCAAGTCTATATCCCTGCGAGCAACCATCCAGTACTTCATCAAGATAAAATTCCTCAATCTCGCTGCGCTGAATAGCTTGCTCTAGCCGAGTTGCTTCACTCATATTATTCAGTATTTTGCTTAACCTCGTTATCCCCTCTTTCGCTCTGTCAATATAGACTTGATTGTCACTTGAATACGGCTCAAGAGACAAGTTTTCTAGGGACGAGTTCACAATGGCCACCGGCGTTCTTAATTCGTGCGACAACCGCGACGCCATATTTTCTAAATAACTATTATATTGACTTAATTTTGACAACACACTGTTGAAGGAGCGACTCAGATCACCAATTTCATCATTCGCTGCAGACGCTTTAATGTCACCGATTATTTTCCCGGCGCTGTCGATAGCGCTTTCTGTTTCGTTTCGGAGTTTGCGAATTCGCCATGAAATCCGTGATGCCAATAAAAATAGGGCAAGTGTGCCCAAAACAATCACACTCAAAATGAGGTGAAACTGTTTTTCTAAGGCTTGGTTACGTAATGTTCTTATGCCATTTGTCGTTTGTTCGACAACGACAGCTCCCATTACTTGCTCATTAATATAGATAGGATGTGCAGCCGACAAAATGACCGCCTTTTTGTCGGCACTCAAACGCCATATAGCACTGGGGCTGCCGGCTAGCGCTTGTTCAATGTCCTTACCCTGCAGTGCATAGGCGTTTTCAAGATCATCAACAAAATCAGTAGGGGGTTTTGTGAGGATTGTGTAGTAAACAGGAAGTAGCCATTGGTCTTCAATATATTGCCACCAGCTTCGCTGCTTAACATCGTTTTGATTTGCCGCACATGCGCTAGCGTCTAATTCAACAGCCTCAGAATCACTTTGTAGTGACGTCGTATCATATCTATTAACGATAAGGTTTTTGACTGATGATGACGTATGACTACTTGGTTTAATCCCATTACTGTTGTCCCTTTCATCGGTAAAAACGCATTGGCCTTTGCTGCGCTGAGTTTGTATTCCAGATGAACTTTGTATCTCGCCTGACTTAGCTAGTACGCGCATATGTTTATCAATTACCCAAACTCTTGCATTAGCGTACTTCAATCCTTTCAATATATTTTCAATGTCTGGAGACGGAATCAGTATGGTGCCCAATGAGTTTTTATTCGAAGGTTCTGAGGTTCCAACTGTGTATTTGGAAAAGCGCGTTTGCGGGTCATCAACGTCGGTAATTGCAAACGCAATTTTACTCGACATCATGCTAACGGGTAAACGCAACTCTACGGTATAACCCGTTTCTGTTTGCTGCCAGTAGCCTTGAATTTTGGTTTCTAAGCGTTCTGGCTGAATGCTCTGTGCAGCCGACTTAAGCAAATAGGCATTGACCCAGCCGGACTGCATAGGCGCGACCAGATAGCGCTCGAATTCACCATTGGTGTCGATCATTGCTACCTGCAAATAATCGTTACGATCGATGCGCAAACTATTACGGGAACGGTAAATCAAGCTGTCATCAATCACTTCAAATAAGGCATATAAAAAATTGTCATAACGGCCAATCATGTGTTTAAACGAAAGACTTTGAGGACGGTAAGCTTGCTGGATTTGAACGAGATTTTGCTCGGCGAAGTTAAGTTTGAAAGCTTGATATGCGTCCCAGTCGGATACATCTCCGTCTAGTTGAATAGGAGAGTCTATCGTGTGGGCATACAAATCTGTGCCTGACCTTACTGCACCAACAAAGGAAGATTGCCCATCGAATAGCTTGGGTCGCTCGTGCAAAGCTGTCGCTACTGCGCGGGCGGTGCCCACCATGGTTTGTTCTTGACCTATGCGCAAATAGCTTTCTAATTCCCACACGTATTGATAGCCTAAATACGGAATGGCAAATAGAAATGATGAGAAAAAAAGCAGCTTAACACGCAAGCTAATGCGCCATTTATTCATGCATGCCCTACTTTCCAGCGGTAGCCCATACCGTAAACTGTTTCGACACGATCAAAGCTGGCGTCGATTTGAACGAACTTTTTCCTCACTCGTTTAATATGTGAGGTAATGGTTGTATCGTCGACTACCATCTTGGACTCATCCATTAACTGCTGTCGACTTTTTACATGTCCAGCATATTTTGCAATCGCATAGAGCATCCAAAATTCGGTCACCGTTAGCTCAATAAACTGTCCCTTCCACTTCACCGTCATGCGCTTTGCGTCCATCAGTAAATCCCCGGCCTCAATAATATCTGAAGGGACTTGCGGTTCGTTCAACAACTCAGTGCGCCTGAATAGGGCCGCTATGCGCGCCAGCAAATGCGGCAGGCTGATGTCTTTGGTTAAATAATCATCCGCGCCCATTCTTAAACCACATATTGTGTCGTAGTCATTATCACGTGCTGTAAAGAAAATAATCGGTAGTGTTTTCGAGAGACTTCGCAATGTTTGACATACTGCAAACCCCCCATCAATTTCATCTTCTAAGCCAATATCGACAATAGCTAGGTCGGGCAATTTTTTGGCGAACGCCATTTCAGCTTGTTGCCTATTAGCATAGGTTTTCACTTCGTAGCCTTGTTTAGATAACGCAGATATGTAGTTATCCCTTAGCGCTTGGTCATCTTCAACTAAAGCAATTTGCTTTGACATTACATACCTTTGGTCTATTCAATTTTTTATTAAGGACACTTAATTATCGGCTTTAAAACGGTACTTTTTCATTCGTAAAGCGAAATAACTAGGCTATCAATATTAAGATTCGAACTTACTATATACAAAATACCGATGGGTTAAAGCCCTTCAAGGTAATTTCCATTTTTTCGCCACAATTCACCTCAATATTGCCATTTTTTCTCCCTTAAGTTGCCATAAATTCTTTGTTTAATGGTCTGGCTTTTTAAATATGCTTTGCACAAAAGCATGTATAAACAGCATTTTTAAAGGCCATTTATAAATCGCCCTTAAGCAGAGATCGGAAAAACACACGAGACAAACTTAAACACCTTTGGAGAAAAACATGTACGCTTTATTTAACAAAACCAAGCCAAATAAAAACAACGCCGCTTCTGACAATACTCTATTCAATAAAAATGCATTTAATAAAGTTACCTTAGCCATTGTATTTTTCGGCTTAATAGGGATTTCACCATATTCTGTTGCTAGTTCGCGAGCAAATCAACAACTTGCTACACCTAACGTCCAAGAAATAAAAAACCAAGAGGATAAAAATAACGCTGTTGGCTTTGCCACCGGCATTGTTTTCGGTGCGGTTGTGGCCGGTCCTGTCGTTGCTGTCGTCGCCGGTCTCTTTGGTATATTGATTGCCGATGATGTGAATGATAAAAATCGCTTATCAAAAACAACAAATGAATTAAACAATGCTCATGAAGAACTGATCGCGCTACAAAGAAATTATCAGCAATCGATTGCCTCAGCAGATCAACAAATTGCTGCAATGGATAGTGCGATGACTCAAGCCATTCAGCAAGTGACACCAAGTCTTGAAGCAAATATTCAATTTAAAACAGCCTCATTTGTAGTTGAAGAGCATTACAAGTCTCAACTAGACGGCTTAGCCAGTGAACTACGAAGAAACCCAAAATTGAAAATTGAGCTTTCTGGTTTTGCAGATCAACGCGGTGAATCTGCATACAACCAGGTTCTTTCTGAACAGCGTGCTAAAGCGGTTAAGAACTATTTAGTAAGTCAGTTTGTGAATGACAATCAGATTATTACTCAGTCATTTGGTGAGTCTGATCTCGTGAGTGAAAGCGACAGCTTTGAAGACAATTTTTTTGACCGCCGCGTGTTATTGAAAGTCAGTAACAAGTCAGTCGATATGACAGCAGCAAGCAAATAGTAACCTTGATAGTAAATAATCACTTACTTCAAGCGGCTTATAAGTGCTCGTAGTTCGAGCGCTTATTGCCCACTTGCATTGATTAAGGTCCAGACTCTCTATGCTTTTTCTGCTGCTCTCAAAGCCGACAAAAGAGACTGTGCTGGCTGATAACCAGGGATAACAGTGCCATTTGGCAGAATAATATTTGGCGTTCCGTTCACGCCAATTGCTTTACCAAAATTATATTGTTCAGCAACTTCATTCTCACAAGAAGCGCTTGCAATATTGTCACCCGTTTTGGCCTTTGTCATCGCTTCCTGCGGATTGTCTGAGCACCATATCGACACAGCATCGCGATAAACTTTGCTATTGAGACCTTGTCGTGGGAACGCAAGGTAGCGAACCGTGATCCCTAAATCATTAAGGATATTCATTTCGTTATGCAATTTCCTACAGTATCCACAGGTAGCGTCAGTAAACACATTTATCACGTATTTTTCCTTTGCGGACTTAAATTCAATCGCTGAATTTTTGAAGCGTTTAATACCTTCCAAGCGATACTTTTGCAACGCAGCGCCAGTCTCATCGACTATCTCGTCGCCTACGCGATAAACTCGAGCACTGAGGAAGTATTCGCCGTTTTCACTAGCGTAGAAAACACCCGTATCTGTATTGATTTGCAATAGACCAGGAACATTTGCATCCGACACAGAGATTATTTTAAAGTTTAGCTTTTGCTCAAAACGTTTAATCAACTCGGCATGTTCTTGCTCGGCAGCGCTCGCTGATGTCGACAGCAAGAAGAGAGATAACAAGATTGAAGCGCTAAGAACCTTCGTCACTGCCGTTAACCTGTAAAGATAATTCATATAATAATTCCAAAAATTTGCGATGGAGCACATCGTGTTAAGTATTCGTTCCGCTGTTAACCAGACCGCTTATTTGCACAAAAACATTCAAACTTTTTCACTACCCTCTAGGATGATGGTTTTTAACCAAAGATTGAAGTCTTTCGGTAGCAACATGGGTATAAATTTGCGTTGTAGATAAATCACTGTGACCTAACAGCATTTGCACTACGCGTAAATCAGCGCCATGGTTTAGTAAATGGGTCGCAAAAGCATGCCTTAAAGTATGAGGAGATAAGTGCACCTGAATACCCGCCTGCTTTGCGTGTAATTTTATGCGGTGCCAAAAGGTCTGCCTTGTCATCGTTGAACCGCGCTTGCTTGGAAAGATAGTGTTACTTGGTTTGCTTAACAATTGCGGCCGCCAGTCTTTTAAGTAACTAGCTAAACAATCAATCGCAACCTCGCCTAGGGGCACTAAACGTTCCTTATTGCCTTTACCCATAACTCTAATGACGCCCTGTAATAGGCTCACTTCATTCATTTGCAGATTGACCAATTCAGATACACGAATGCCAGTAGCATATAGTACTTCAAGCATGGCTTTATCTCGCATATGTATGGGGTCATCAGCGCTAGGCGCAGCCAATAATTGATCGACTTGTTTTTCGCTAAGTGTACTGGGTAAATAACTCGGTAATTTTGGATTACTGACACCCTGCGTCGGATTATCTTCACGCCACTTTTTGGCAATAGCGTATTTAAAAAAAGATCGGGATGAGCTCAGAAACCTTGACGTTGAACGTTGCGACAGCCTCTGTTCAAAACGCATCGCCAGATAGGCTTGAATATCTTCTTTTCGCACTGAAACTAAATCCGGCGTTAATGCGGATTTGCTTTGTAAAAACAGTGAAAACTTACTAAGGTCTGTCCTGTAGGCAGAAGCCGTATTATCGCTGAGTCCTTTTTCAATCCAAAGCATACTAATAAAGTCGTTAATCGCAATTTCATTTTCAGGCGAAAGAATCGCTTTCCCTTTTTGAGTATTTGCAGTCGGTACATTCATTTAAAAATGCTTATGCTTTCGAATCAGCTCATAGGCTGCTTGAATATCCTGCGCTTTTTGTTTAGACAGTTCAAGTGCCTGCGCAGGCAAGCCTTTTGCCGCCATTTTATCAGGGTGATGCAGTGACATTTGTTTGCGATACGCTTTTTTTACCAACTTTGCGTCATCATTTTGCTTTATCCCTAGAATTTTGTATGCATCGTCAAGTTCAGCTGTGGCCGAATAAGAGCGGGGATT
This sequence comes from Glaciecola sp., assembly GCA_965660625.1. Classification (GTDB taxonomy): domain Bacteria; phylum Pseudomonadota; class Gammaproteobacteria; order Enterobacterales; family Alteromonadaceae; genus Glaciecola. The sequence goes on from CBFIAR010000025.1 coordinate 21,956, forward strand.
CCTTTGTTGTCGGCCTTGCTGGCTGCGGTGACTATGTGCCTGCGACCGACCTTTACGGAATCGTTGCTCTGCCTCAAAAGTCATAATCAAAAAGTCGAGTTCAAAGCGCCTGAAGCCTAAGGCTTTAGCGACCCTTTCCAATACGGTATATTGCGCTGCACTTAATTTTTTGTGCGCGCATGATGCTTGAATTAGTATTTCAAGGTATATTTGTAGTACGTCTCTACGAGCATGACATTGCTCTTTAAATTGTTGCAGCATCTCGATAATCGCAAAGTCACGCTGTTTGCCATCCCGAAAAGCTTGTTGCGCCTCCAATCTAACGTCACCGCTGAGGTTCATTTCATCCATTAAAGCAGAAGCGATCTGAATATCTTCTTGAGTCACTTTACCATCTGACTTCGCAACATGACCGAGCGCAGAAAACAAACTATGAAAAAAAACGGCCTGTTGTTGAATTTCATCCGACGTTGTGAATAAACGAGAAAAACCACCTTTTTGAGAGAAATCCTTACTGTAGGTGGTATCGAATATATGACCGACAACCAAACCCAATATGGCTCCCGCCACTCGGCCAAACATAAAGCCCAAAAGCACACCGACAACCTTTCCCCAAATTTGCATCTTTTTGTGACCCTCTGCATGTTTGTTTACATTATGAAAATAAATCACTCATCACTCTGTACGGCAGCGAAGCAATAAGCGAAGCTTGCAAGTGAATTCTGCACTTACTGGGTACATTCTATGTCTAATTTCGCTGTATTTTTCAGCATTTTACATTTAATTATGTATTTATTACCAATTATCCAACAATATAGTTGGTTATTCGGTCCCAAAGCATTAAAATTTATGGTCATTTGAACGCTATATCGAATAGTTGCGTGAAATATCTGTTTAACTCAGGCTCGCAACATCAACAAAAGCATCTCAAATAGTATTGCGATATCATTTTTCAACACTTTGAGTGAGAAAATGCTTATGCGACACCGTATGAACATTAGCTCTTGGTGCGTTAACTAAGACTAGCTGAATAGGTTACCTAAAAATCACTTGATGATTAAATTGTTTTTTACCACAACACTCAGTATTAGTGCGTTTTTTGTGAGCGCACAAACAGCTGAGTTGTGCGTACCTAAAAGCACACCATTTGACTCGTCTTTGCTCGCTACCGGTAAGCAGATAAAAGTCAGTTCTGATGCTGCTCAAATGATTCAAAATAGGTCAGCACTGTTTAACGGTAACGTCTTGATTACGAGTCCTAGTTCAATGATAAATGCTAATGTTGCACAAATCGATAACAACGGAAAACAAGTTACTGCGAGCGGTGATGTGCTTTATCGAGATGAAGTACTGCAAGTCGAAAGCCAAGGTGTTGAATTGAACAGCGACCTTAAATTATTGCAAATGCAAGATACTAAATACCAATTTAAAAATATCTCAGGGCGCGGCGCTGCAGATTTGCTGTCGCTGTCTGGTGAGCAAGGCTTACGCTTAGAAGATGTGTCATTCACCACGTGTCCAGAAGGCAGTGAAGATTGGAATATGTTTGCCAGTGAAATTGTGATTGGTAAAGACAGCCCTTTCGGTAAAGCCTATAACACTAAGTTCTACTTGGCTGGTGTGCCGGTGTTCTGGCTCCCATATTTTGCCTTTCCCGTTACCGCTGAGCGTCAAAGCGGATTATTATTTCCCAATATTGGTAGCTCAACTCGCACCGGTATTGAGTATGAACAACCTGTATATTGGAATGTTGCACCTAATTATGACGCAACTTTCTCACCCCGAGTTATGACCAACCGCGGTATTCAACTAAAAACAGAATTCCGTTATTTGTTTAATCAAAGCCAAGGTGAAATGCAGTTAGAATACTTACCAAAGGATCTCGATACCCTTACTCAAGAAGATCGTTATTTTTATCGATATTTGCATCAAGGAAAAATAAGCGACAACTGGAGTTTAAATGTCGATTTTAGCGGGATAAGTGACGATAATTACATTGTTGACCTTGGTTCTGATTATTACAATCGCGCAGATACCCACTTATACCGGCAAGCAGGGCTAAATTATTATTCACCCAACCTAGACTTTTCCCTGCAGTTCCGTGATTTTGACGTTGTTGGTGATCACCCTGATGTGTATCGCGCATTACCCGAAATGAAACTCAATTACGCGAGTGATATGGGGGAATACATCGATTTCAAACTAGCTAGCGAAGCTGCTTACTTTCAAAATAAACTCGATTCAAAACCCAATGCGTTCAGAGTCCACATTGAGCCAAGCTTGTCCCTGCCTTATCAACGCGCTTGGGGTGAGTTGTTAGCAGAAGTTAGCTTGCTGCAAACTTATTATGAGCAGGCATTACCAGATGACTTTGCAGACAAACTTGATGAGACTGTCAGTAGAACGATTGGTCAAGGCAGATTATATGGTTCCCTCATTTTCGAAAAGGAAGGCTTAGTATTAGATAATCAATACGGGCTGACTATCGAACCCAAGGTGCAGTACCTTTATACTAGCTTTGAAGAACAAGACCACATTGGTCTTTACGATACAACACCATTATTGACGACTTTTAACAATTTATTTCGCGGGCAAGAATTTACAGGTTTAGATCGCATTAACGACAATAACCAATTTACATTGGGTGCTACCGCCAGACTCATCGACCAAAAAAACCGAGAAAAGTTGGTGTTGAGCGTCGCGCAAATATTTTATTTAGAAGACAGTAAGCTAATTAGCAGTGTGAGAGAAGAAAATCGCTCTGCCTTAGCTGCTGAATTTGATTGGCAAGTGAACCAACGCTGGTTTTTGCACTCTGACATTCAGGTTGAAACGCAAACCCAAAAAGTAGAACGTAGTAGTATTGCGACTGAGTATCGTGTTGAAGATAATAAGCTTATACAGATGAACCATCGATATATTCGCGACCTTTCAGGAGAAGAAATTAACCAATTTGGTGTGACGGCTAGCTGGCCAATCAACGAAAAATGGCATTGGGTAGGACGTTGGTATAGAGATGCTAATCTATCCAGAACCACGGAAAGCTTTGCCGGCATTCAATATGAAAGTTGTTGCTGGGCATTACGTGTCACCTATCAGCGTAGCTTGAGTAACCGATTTGACGCAACGGGTTTGCGCACAAGCGATGATTTTGACTCAGGCATAGGTTTGCAGTTTATTATTAAAGGTATAGGCAGCCGCAGAAGCAATTCCGACATGTTAGAGCAAGGGATGTTTGGTTACCGTCAGCCCTATGTTCTGAATTAACTAGATTTAGACGTAATTTAAATAGAGAAAATATGAAATACAGATTATTAAAAGCAAGCTTACTGAGTGTCACCGTTGTTTTCAGCATGCTGGCCAACGCGGTTGAGCAAAGCCTAGACAAAGTGTCTGTGATTGTAGATCAAGGCGTTATTCTTGAAAGCGAAATATCTGAGCTAGTCAATGGCGTAAAGCAAGGCGCCGTTGCAGAAGGCCAGGCACTGCCCTCAGACAGAGCTCTGCGCACCCAGGCAATTGAACGTTTAATTTTAAAAAGTTTGCAAATGCAAATGGCAGAACGCATGGGTATACAAATAAGCGACCCACAACTAGAGCAAACTATCGGTAACATCGCTCAACGAGACAATATTAGTATTGATGAATTGCGTAAAAGAGTGAAGCAAGATGGCCTAACCTACGAAGTATATCGCGAAAAAGTCAGGGAAGAGCTTATCACCGGTGAAGTAACGCGCGCAAACGTGAGACGTCGTGTTTATATTACGCCACAAGAAATTGATACCTTAGTTAGCTTAATTAACCAACAGGGCGCCGAACAAGCTGAATACCGCTTGGGTCATATTCTTATTGCGCTGCCATCAGGTGCAACGGAAGAGCAAATTACTAAATCGAGAGACACCGCAGAAAAGGTGCTTGAACTCTTAAATTCTGGGTCTGATTTCACAAAAATAGCGATAGCATCTTCTTCAGGTCCAAAAGCACTTGAGGGTGGAGATATGGGCTGGATGAACGTTAATTCTATGCCAACTTTATTTGCGGAAGCGCTTGCCGGCAAGAAAAAAGACGATTTAATTGGTCCGTTGCGCAGCGGCGCAGGCTTTCATGTGCTAAAAATATTAGATTCAAGAGGTATTGATATTGTAGAAGTTGAAGAAGTAAACGCTCGCCACATTTTGGTAAAGCCGTCGATTATTTTGAGTGACCAAAAAGCAGAAAAAATGTTGCAAGACTTTCGCACTAAATTAATGGAAGGAGAAGAGGATTTTGCTAAGTTAGCGAAGCAGTATTCGGAAGATCCAGGTTCAGCTTTGAAAGGTGGTGTTTTGGGTTGGAACGACCCAAGCATATATGTTCCTGAGTTCAAAGATGCACTTAGCACTCTAAAAAAAGATGAATACAGTCAGCCAATCAGAACTGTTCATGGTTGGCATTTGATACAGTTGATTGAGCGTCGCATTGATGATGCGACGGAAAAACGCAAAGAAGACCGCGCGTATCAATTATTGTTTAACAGAAAATTTAATGAAGAAACAGACACTTGGTTACGCGAAATGCGTGAAGGTGCTTACATTGAATTACTCGATAAAAAAGACCTGTGATGTCAAAAACATTAAAGATAGCTGTTACACCCGGAGAGCCTGCTGGTATAGGCCCTGACCTTATCATTACATTGTCCCAGCAGGCCTGGGACGCCCAACTGGTGGTTTATGCCGATGCTGACATGCTGCAACAGCGCGCTAAACTATTGGGTATACCACTTGACATTATTCCGTATCATGCTGGCAGTAACTATATTCAGAAGCCTGGCCAATTAATCGTTAAGCATATTCCTGTCGCCGTTCCCGTTATAGCAGGCGAATTAAATAGCGAAAATGGGCACTATGTTGTCGAGACATTGCGTCAAGCCTGTGATGAGAATATTAACGCGATCTTCGATGCTGTCGTCACAGGTCCTGTGCATAAAGGGATCATTAACAAAGCAGGAATTTCGTTCAGTGGTCACACTGAGTTTTTTGCAAATCAGTCAAACTGTAGCGATGTAGTGATGATGCTTGCAACAGAGGGCCTGCGAGTATGCCTTGCAACAACACATATTCCGTTGCAATACGTCTCACGCGCTATTACGCCCGAGCGCCTCGACAAAGTCATTCATATTATTCACACCGACATGAAGCTTAAATTTGGCATTGAATCACCTAAAATTTATGTTTGTGGTTTAAACCCACATGCAGGTGAAGACGGTCATTTAGGTACCGAAGAAATTTTAATAATAACCCCGAAGTTGAATGAACTCAGAGCGCAAGGTATTGACTTAGTGGGTCCACTTCCTGCAGACACCATTTTCCAACCAAAATATTTAGAGAAGGCTGATGCCGTGCTGGCTATGTACCATGACCAAGGTCTGCCTGTCCTGAAGTACAAGGGGTTTGGCGCATCGGTAAATATTACACTGGGCCTTCCTTTTATTAGAACCTCGGTTGATCATGGCACTGCGTGTGATCTTGCAGGTACCGGTAATATCGACTGCGGTAGCTTCACCAAAGCAATTAATAAAGCCATTAAACTGGCTAGGAAAAAATCATGAGTCAAAAGCATTTAGGCCATACGGCAAGAAAACGCTTTGGTCAGAATTTCCTGCATGACCAATATGTGATTGATAAAATAGTCTCCGCGATTAATCCAAAACCGGGAGATAACCTTGTCGAAATTGGCCCCGGTTTAGGTGCATTAACTGATCCGGTCGCCGAAGAAGTTGACCATCTCACTGTTGTCGAACTCGACCGAGACCTGGCAAAAAGACTTCGAGAACACCCGTTTCTAAGTGCAAAGCTAACAGTAATAGAAGAAGATGCATTAAAATTCGATTTTGCCAGCTTAGTAAAGACAGAGGGTGATTTAAGAATTTTTGGCAACCTTCCCTATAATATTTCGACGCCATTAATGTTTCATTTGTTTACTTTCACCAATAAAGTGAAAGATATGCATTTTATGCTTCAAAATGAAGTGGTGAAGCGCATTTGTGCAAGTCATGGAGACAAGCTTTATGGCCGTTTGTCGGTGATGGCACAATATTATTGTCAAGCTATCCCGGTTGTTGCTGTGCCACCTACCGCCTTTAAGCCTGCTCCCAAAGTAGACTCTGCGGTTGTCAGACTAATACCCCATACAACGCCACCGGCTCACGTCGACAGCATAGATAGGCTACAACAGGTGGTTACTGCTGCATTTAATCAACGCAGAAAAACCATTCGCAATAGCTTAAAGGAATTAATGTCGCACGAAGAAATAGAATCATTGGGTATAAAGCCTGAGTTGAGAGCGGAAGCCTTATCGCTGCAAGAGTTTGCATTGCTAGCTAATTATGCAGAGAGAAAGCGCATCGCTTTTGAAAAAGAAGAAGCAGCAAAAGAGGTGCCTTAACATGCACCTCCTAAAAAAGCAGACTAGTCAATGAAGAAATCACTTAACATCATCACCAAAACAAATTTTGTAGGCCTTCAATACGGCAGCGATAATACGCCTGTTTATGTTTTTAGTTACACGGTTACCATCAGTAATCGTCTTGCACAAACTGCACAACTGTTAAGTCGATATTGGTTAATCACGAATGGTGACGGAGAGCAAGTTGAGGTAAAGGGTGAAGGTGTTGTAGGTGAACAACCTATTATTCAAGTCAATGAAAGCTATGAATACACAAGCGCTTCGATGATAAAGACCCCAGTTGGCACAATGGAAGGTTATTACGACTTTGAGCTTGCCGACGGGCAATCTTATCGTGAATTGATTCCTGTTTTTAACTTATCAAAACCCAACAGTCTGCATTAAGTTCACTATGAAGAACTACGTGGTCGGTGATATTCAAGGTTGCTATAAAGGCTTGCGCAAACTTCTCCAGGCGGCAGGGTTTGATGCAAGTAAAGATAAATTATGGGCTGTTGGCGATCTCATAGCGCGTGGCCCTGAATCCTTGGAAACACTTAAGTTTTTAAACGATTTAGGTTCAGCACATTTTGATACCGTGCTTGGCAATCATGATTTACATCTGATTGCCATAGCACATGGCATCAGCACGCCAAAACCCGTCGACAAGCTTGAGCCGTTAATGAAGCACAAGTCATTCAATGAACTTATTGACTGGTTGAGCACTAAAAAGCTAGCCTTAAAACCGGCTAAACGCCATTTCATCTCTCATGCAGGCCTCTACCCAATGTGGTCTACGAAAAAGGCATTAGCTCTGTCAGATGAAGTAAGTGAAGCATTAACAGGTGCCAAACAACTCAAATTTTTGAAAAGTATGTACGGCAATACGCCAACCGTTTGGAATGACAATTTAGCAGGCTCTGAGCGTCTTAGGTTTGTCGTAAATGCCTTTACACGAATGCGCTTTTTGCGGAACAGTGCGCTTGAATTTAAAACGAAATGTCACCCAAATGCCGCTCCTGAAGGACTCACACCTTGGTATCTTTATCCCAACGCTAAATTGAAGAAAAATAAAATCATTTTATTTGGCCATTGGGCATCATTAATGGGTGAAACGAATAATGAGTCTATAATTGCGCTCGATACTGGGTTTGTGTGGGGTAAGAAAATGTCGCTCTATTGCATTGAATCGAAGCAGTTATTTTCGCAACAAGCATAAAGAAACCCCTCTTCCTTCCGATACCTTCATATACACATAGTTATGAAATTTCGTACCCGAGTCTTGACTAAAATCATTTACTCTAGCGCTGGCGTGCAAAACTTAAATTATTATCAAAAAACTGAGCAATTAGGGGTTAAAAAATGAATATTACCGTAAAGATGCGAGTCATTGGCGGATTTAGCATCATCAGTTTTCTGCTCATATTGTTAAGTGCACTATCGCTTGTTAGTTTGAATAAAATCGAAGGTGCAACTGCAGAGGTAAGTGAACTCGCATTACCGACAGTTGGTGGTAGTAACAGCTTAAAAGCGTCGTTTCTTAACATGGGGAGATTAACCTTTGAAGCCTATGTCACCAGCAACCAGAGTGACTTAAACGAAAAGCTTTCGCAATTTGAAACGAGCAAGCGTAATTTTGAATCCGAGTTATCCGATTTGCGCACTATAGTGCAATCTGAAAGTAGTTTAAAGAGCGCGCTCGCTTCAGTTGGTGATGCTTATGAAGAGTATGCCGCAAACGCAATTCAAGTTTATACAAATCATTTAGCTGAACAGAATTTAAGGGAAAGTGTTAAAACTAAGTATGCTGTCATTGAAGAAAGCGCCGATGATGCTGCATCGTTGTTATTGGACTTTACTGATTTAGATGAAGTCGCCAACTCCTCTTTACTTTCAAGGGTGGCAAAGGAAGGTGTCAAATTAGAATCCAATTTGCTTACACTATTATCTTCTATTGCGGAGTTCGCATCGACCGAGACTCTTCAGAGAGCTGAACTTAGAAGCAAAGAAGTGCTGACCATGCTCAAGCAAGTTGAAGCGCAATTTGCGAGCATGGTGATGCTAGCAGATGGACAAGACGATACTGGCACATTGGATGAGGTAGATGATTTAGTTAATACTATAAAAGACACAGCATCTGGGTCTAGTGGTATTCTAAAAACACACGTTAACATGTTGCAAAGAGCATTAGATTCAAAGAAATCCCTGGACGCATCTGATGAAAATATTTCGCGTGCGCTCGAGGCATTAGCTAACTTATTAAAACTGGCAAACAATAAAGCATCGACGCTTAAAGACGACGTTAGCTCCCAAGTGAGTTCAAGCTTTCAATGGGTAGTTGTAATGGTATTAGGATCTTTGGGAATTGCCGTATTCACAGCATACAAGAGTGTTAGAGCGATAATAAATCCCCTAGCAAAAGTCAATGAATTACTCAAAATTGCATCTTCTGGTGACCTAACCCAACGTCTTGATGATTCGTCAAAAGATGAATTCGGTACGCTTTCAAAAAACTGTAACTTACTTATCGATAACTTAAAGTCATTAATTAAAGGTATTCATCGTCGAGCGGAGCAACTTGCAGCCGCCTCTAGCGAGACATCAGCTGTAACAGAACAAACAACGAGATCGATTCAAGACCAAAAATCCCAAATATCGCAAATTGCGACGGCAACCACTGAAATGCACAGTACGTCTCTACTGGTCTCACAAAGCGCTGATGATACCTTAAAAGAAATTGGTCACGCTGATGAAGAGGCGGAGAAAGTGAAACAGATTTCTTTAGCAAACAAACAAACTATTGAAGTGCTAGCACGTGACGTTCAGGAAGCGGCTGATGTTATCAATAAGTTACATGAGGACAGTGCATCGATAGGTGGTATTCTTGATGTAATCAGGGGCGTCGCAGACCAAACTAACCTACTTGCATTAAACGCAGCAATTGAAGCTGCGAGAGCAGGTGAGCAAGGTCGAGGTTTTGCGGTTGTTGCTGATGAGGTACGTACCTTGGCCAGTCGCACGCAAAAATCGACGCAAGAGATCAATTCAATGATAGAAGTCTTGCAAGCTGGGGCTGAAAAAGCCGTTTCAGTAATGACACAAGGCAAACAACAAACTGAACTGTGTGTGCAGCAAACTGAAAAAGCAGCTCAGGCGCTTGATTTGATTACTGACGCAGTGCATAAAGCGCATGATGTTAGCACCCGAATTGAGCAAGCAGCACGAGAACAAAATCAGGTGTCAGCGGAGATCAGTGAAAAACTCGAGAGTATTGTCGGTATTGCGGAGGAAACAACGCTTGGTGCTCAACATACCACGGCATCTAGCGCTGAAGTGGCAAGACTAGCGGATGAGCTTCAAGAGTCGATTGGTAGATTTAAGGTCTAAGTACTTCCTTGGGGCGCATTGATATAAGATCAATTAGACCCACGTCTGACAGTTAAGCCAAGACCCTGATAGGGCAACAAAAAAGCGATGTTGCGTCATTACAAACTCGCTTTTTTATTGCTTAATTTATAGCAGTATCGCTACGCAACTAGCCCTATGTCCTTCTAAGCAATTATTCGAAAAGGGCTTTGTGCAATACTTTAACGACATCTTCACTGTCAGAATTACTTACAACGAAAGATAGGTTATGTGGGTTTGCGCCAAAACAAATCATACGTAAATTAAAGTCCGTTACAGCCTCTAATATTTTACTCGAGACACCAGCAGAGCTGTGCATATTATTCCCCACAACTGTCACCACGTCGTATCCCTGCTCAATGGTTACATCACATATTGTGGATAACTCAGCTAACGTTTCTTTATTGATTCTTTCCGAGATCGAGTTGGGCGGATTATCAAGGGTAAACGAAACCGAAATTTCAGACGTCGTTACTAAATCAACCGACAGATTGTGTTTTGCGATAATTGTAAAAACCCGTTGTAGAAACCCTTGTGCATACATCATCTGGGGTGTCTTAACGGTTACCATTACTTGATCTTTACGTCGAGTAATGGCTCGATAAGCCGGTTCGTGCTCGCAGTCCCTGACAATCCATGTGCCGCCTTTTTCAGGTTCACGGCTTGAGCCGACAAAGACTCGAATATCCTGTCGAAGCGCAGGCTCCATCGTTGCTGGGTGCAATACTTTGGCACCAAACGTGGCCATCTCGGCAGCTTCTTCAAAACTCAGTTCTGGCAAAGGGCGTGCTTTGTCGGTAATACGAGGATCGGTTGTGTAGACACCGATAACGTCAGTCCATATTTCGCAGGTTTGTGCATCTAGCGCTTCGGCCAGCAGTGCTGCTGTAAAATCGGAGCCACCACGGCCCAATGTTGTTGTTCTACCCTGCTCATCGGCACCCACAAAGCCCTGGGTCACAATCACCGAGCTATCCAGTTCGGGCAACAACAGCGATTGTGAAAGTTGTCTAATCATGGGGAGATCTGGCGCTGCTTGGGTAAATAATGAGTCGGTACGCAATACTTTTCTGACGTCAAAATTACTTGCCGGAACGTCGAATTCTCTCAGTACCGCTGCAAACAAAAGCGACGACATGCGCTCGCCCATTGACACTAGCGCATCTTTTAAATCATCTCTAAAGTTAATTTCTTCATGTTTTGCCAATTCGGTCAGCTCAACTAACAAGAA
>CBFIAR010000025.1:33023-44939 GCA_965660625.1 Glaciecola sp.
TACTAGCGCATCTTTTAAATCATCTCTAAAGTTAATTTCTTCATGTTTTGCCAATTCGGTCAGCTCAACTAACAAGAAATTAAGCTTATCGCTAACTTGTTCTGGTTTTTCCAACTTATCGACAATCGCTAACTGAATCACCTTGATTTTTTCGACAATTTCTTCAATCTGTTGGCTAGTCAAGGCTGTGTTTGCTAAGGCAACTAAATGATTTGTTATGCCCGCAGAAGCGCTAACCACAACAACTCTAGTATTTTCATTGCTCTTGATTATCTTTGCGCAATTGCACATTGTCTCGTAGGTCGCGACGCTAGTTCCACCAAATTTGGCAACATTTAACGCTGAATTCATTTGTTTTTATCTTCCTTTTCATCGGTTCAAAGAAACACATTATTGATAGCTGCTTAATACAGCTCAATCTCTGTTACTAAAACGAAGGCTGCTTAACGCGACCTTCTATTGATATTTTGTCACCTACTTTTATGCCATTCTTAGCAAACCAGCCTTGATTCATTTCCAAGGCAAAAAGGACCTCTTGTGATGATATTACTGAATTAAGATCATGTGGCTGTAGCTGCTTTATGTCCACTATACTGCCATCTATAGTTATGTAAGCTAGATCAAGTGGCACAAAGGTGTTCTTCATCCAAATGCTGGCAATACGCTCACTATCAAACTGAAAGAGCATACCACAGTCGTTGCACAAGCTTTTACGATGCATTAATCCAAGCGCTCTTTCTTCAAACGAATCCGCAAACTCAACCTGGAGAACCTTGTCAGAAAAAGCAATATTAATATTACTGTCGTCAACAATTAAGGCTAACTCTTCCTCACTTAGTTCATCACTAGTTTCAATGTCTGTGGCTCTATCAACCCGAATCTGCTTGCCTAGCTCACTTGCACTTTTCTCTTGCGCACAGGCTTGCGGCGAGAGTATTGAAGTAAATATAATGGCGAGGACACCAACGGTATTGCTATATAAGTAATTCTTCACGACGCAATCCTTGTTTTATTTCTATGACGGCAGCATTTTTATTCGTTTATTTGTTTTGTTGCGACTCGCAGTTAACGAGTATTATGTATCTAAACAATAGCCCTGTTAATGACTTTCTGATTATTTACAATAAAATTAACATTTAAGATATAAAAGATAAAAAAACGCCAAGACCTTTTGAAGAGTCTCGGCGTTTAGCTTATTTATCGTTTCCGGTAAACACACTGCAAGATTGTTTACCTTACCAGCATTGTCAATTGTTACACAATGTTTAACGCTGGAATGATATTTTCCTTCGCAGCCGCCGCGGCTTTGCTGAACTTAGGCATGCGATCAAAGTTCAAATAACGGAATACTTCACCGCTCATTGATTCAATTTTACTCGCATATTCCATATATTCTTCAGCGGTGGGAATACGTCCAACAATTGCGCCTACAGCAGCCATTTCAGCTGAACACAAATACACATTTGCGCCGTCGCCAAGTCGGTTCGGGAAGTTACGAGTTGATGTTGACAGTACCGTTGCACCTGCCAGAACGCGTGCTTGGTTACCCATACATAATGAACAACCTGACATTTCCATTCTGACGCCAGCTTTACCATAAATGTTGAAATAGCCTTCTTCCATTAACTGAGCTTCATCCATTTTGGTTGGAGGAGACATCCATAAACGTGTTGGCAAAGTACCTTTAAACTGTTCAAGCAGCTTACCAGCCGCACGGAAATGACCAATGTTAGTCATACATGAGCCAATGAATACTTCATCGACTTTATCACCAGCGACTTCCGACAATGTTTTAGCGTCATCAGGATCGTTTGGACAACACAAAATTGGCTCATTAATTTCAGCGAGATCAATTTCCAGTACTTCTACATACTCAGCATCTGCATCAGCCTGCATCAATGATGGGTTGGCTATCCACTCCTCCATCTTGCGCGCGCGGCGTTCTAAAGTTCTTGGGTCGCCATAACCTTCGTTAATCATCCAACGAAGCATGGTAATATTTGAATTCAAATATTCTGTAACGGATTCTTCAGAAAGTTTAATAGTACAACCTGCCGCAGAACGTTCAGCTGACGCATCTGATAATTCAAAAGCTTGTTCAACAGTTAGGTTATCTAAACCTTCAATTTCTAATATACGACCAGAGAAAGCGTTTACTTTGCCTTTCTTAGCAACAGTCAATAAACCTTGTTTGATTGCATATAAAGGAATAGCGTGAACCAAATCACGTAAGGTAATACCTGGCTTCATTTTACCTTTAAAGCGAACCAATACTGATTCAGGCATATCAAGTGGCATAACACCCGTTGCAGCAGCAAATGCAACCAAACCAGAACCTGCAGGGAATGAAATACCCATTGGGAAACGTGTATGAGAATCACCACCAGTACCAACGGTATCTGGTAATAACATGCGGTTTAACCAAGAGTGAATGATACCGTCACCTGGACGCAATGAAACACCACCACGGTTCATGATAAAATCAGGTAATGTGTGCTGAGTTTCAATATCAACTGGCTTAGGATAAGCTGCTGTATGACAGAAAGACTGCATCGTTAAATCAGCGGTAAAGCCTAAACATGCTAGGTCTTTAAGTTCGTCACGCGTCATCGGCCCCGTCGTATCTTGTGAACCTACAGTGGTCATTTTAGGCTCGCAGTATGTACCTGGGCGAATACCCTCTACGCCACATGCTTTACCCACCATTTTTTGCGCCAGAGTAAAGCCTTTGTTAGACGCTGCTGGAACATCAGGTTTACGAAACATATCGTTAGCTTCTAGGCCTAAGGCTTCGCGTGCTTTATCTGTCAAACCACGACCGATGATCAAATTTATACGGCCACCAGCACGAACTTCATCAAGCAACACGTCAGACTTATATTCGAAAGTAGACAGCAATTCGCCAGTTTCGGCATTTTTAACTTCACCAGCGAAGGGATAGATATCAATGACATCACCCATGTTTAATTTATCAACGTCCGCTTCAAAAACTAAAGCACCCGCATCTTCCATTGTGTTAAAGAAGATAGGAGCTACTTTGCCACCGATACAAACACCACCACCGCGCTTGTTCGGCACACCAGGGAGGTCATCACCGAAAAACCACAATACAGAGTTAGTTGCTGATTTACGTGAAGAACCCGTTCCTACAACATCACCTACAAAGGCGACGGGATGACCTTTTGCTTTAATTTCTTCAATTTTTGCAAGCGGACCTATTTCGCCATGAATTTCAGGCGTTAAGCCTTCGCGGGTCATCTTATACATAGCACGCGCATGCAACGGAATATCTGGGCGAGACCAAGCGTCTGGTGCGGGTGATAGGTCATCTGTGTTAGTTTCACCAGTGACTTTGAAAACGGACATGGTGATTTTTTCAGCCAAATCATCACGCGAAGTAAACCACTCACCTTCGGCCCATGACTCTAAAACATCTGTCGCAAATTGATTTCCCGCTTTGTGCTTTTCTTCTACGTCATGAAAAGCATCAAACATTAGCAATGTGTGCTTAAGTTCTTCTGCAGCAAGCTCAGCGAGCTCTCTATTATCAAGCAAACCCACTAATGTTTCGATGTTATAACCACCGTGCATATTGCCGAGTAACTGCACCGCAGCATCAGCACTGATCAGGTCGCACTTTTCTTCGCCCTTAGCAAGTGCACTTAAAAAGCCAGCTTTGACGTAAGCAGCTTCATCAACGCCAGGAGGCACGCGCTCTGAAATAAGTTCTAACAAATAGTCTGCTTCGCCTGCTGGCGGGTTTTTCAATAGTTCCACGAGAGCAGCAACTTGCTCTGGATTCAATGGCTTTGGTGGTATACCCTCAGCTGCGCGTTCTTCTACGTGTTTACGATAATTTTCTAACACTATTTAACCCTCTTTTTGATGCTGTGTTTGTTCGTTAAAATTGTTGCTAGTAATTGACAATATCAATTCAACAATTATGCAAGAATAAACTGGATTGTAAAAATATGTTGCGTAGTATAGCGCTTAACACTAACAATTTGAATGACAAAACGTCAGTAACGAATTATAGCCAATATTCATCAAACTAATTGTTTGAGTAATGTTAATGGATTTAAATTATATCGGTTTATTTCGCCACGAGTTGATAAATCTTGGCGTCTTCGCCGTCTGTTAACAGTAAAATATTGCCATCATTGTCTTGCTCTATGTCCCTAAGCCTTTCTTGAAAGTGAGGCAATAATATCCGCTCACTTGACATATTTACCCCATCAAACATAACAACTCTAAGTTGCTTAAACTTCAATGAGGTTACGATCAAATGTTGGGATAACGAAGCTAGTTTTGATGACTTATATAAAATCATTCCGGACGGCGCAATTGACGGTGTCCAATCAAAGCTGGGCTGTTGCATACCTTGATATTCAGTAAATGGCGTAATGACGGCCCCAGAATAATCCATCCCATTGGTAATCACAGGCCAACCATAATTATTGCCCGCGTCAATGATGTTGATTTCATCGCCACCCGCAGGGCCATGTTCGTGTGAAATAATCGTGCCCGAGTTACTTATTAATAGTCCTTGTGGATTGCGGTGTCCGAGGCTAAATACAAAGCTGGCGTTACTATTTGGTGCACTTTTGTCATAAAAAGGATTGTCAGATAGCGCCTTTCCAGTATCGCTCACTCGCAACAACTTCCCCAAATGTGAAGATTTGACCTGCGCCTGTTCTCGATAGTCAAATCCGTCACCAGTGCTTATTAGCAGGCTGTTGTCAGATAAAAAGGCAAGACGTCCGCCATAATGCACGGGCGTATCTTTATCGGTTTTCACGGTAAATACGTGTTCGATTGCAGATATCTTATTGCCAGAGTCGGGTAATTTAAATCTCACCACTTTCAATCGATTTGAATCACTCGTACCTGCGCTATAACTCAGGTAAATCCAGCCATTTGATAGAAAGTCAGGATGAAAAGCCAAGTCAAAAAAGCCGCCTTGGCTTTCAGCAAATAAATCATTTATCGTTGTAATGTAGGATTTTTTGTTCCACTGCTGGTCAAACACAATAATCCCGCCATTTCTGTCAGTAACGAATAAGTCGTTATTTGGAGCACGAGCAAGCGACCATGATTTTGGTAAGCCATCGACCATTAGTTCAACATCAAAACTATCATCGATAACAGTGCTGTTTGATTGCGCAAATGCTACCGGCCAAGTGAGTGTGGCTAACAATAAGGAAGCAGCAACTAATTTAGTGATTAATGTTAAGCGTGGTAGGAGCATCATTATCCTTGTTTAAAAGAAGCATAGAACTCAGGTCGTTTGTATCTTACTATCTTCATACAACGACGAGAAGGTAATAACGGTACTTTATCTTAAAACCATGATGAATAAAGTAAATACTGATAAAACAACCAAGCATCAAGACTTAATATTCACAACAAGCAAAACGGAGAGTTAACATTTTGGAAAGCCCCACTTCAACGCATAAAAGAACGAAATTAGTTCAATTTAGTATGTTTATGTTTCAACTTTTAATTGCAACACTTGTCACTTTCATAATAGCGAGTGCGCTGCATACCCAATCCGTTTTATCAGGATTAATCTTAGTCGGTGCTGAAATTCCTGTGTCCGTCAGAATAAAAACCGTTTTTGTTGATTTTGCAGGTCTACTTCCGACTTACGGTGTTATCGTTTTCATTGGTATGTTAATTGCCATGTCGATTGCTCTGCTCATCGCAAACAAGTTACTAACGGCATCGCCAAAGCATGCAAATGGAGCACAATCATCTAAGCTTTGGTTATTTTCACTCGCTGGAGCGGTTGCAGTCTTTACTCTGCTATCTGCCATGCATCCGATTTTAGAGGTTAGCATTATTGCTGGGGCCAGAGGTCTTTCAGGGATGCTTACGCAAAGTATCGCAGGTGCTATTGGCGGGTTTACTTTTGCGCTGGTGAGATTGAAATGTAATCAGACGATCTGATGAAACATAAGCAATAGCCTTCAATGAATATTTTTTATATTGCAATCCAAATCATCAATAAGCACATATAATGTAAATTGATTGTTAATTGTGTCAGATTAGGGCTATCTTAATTTAACTGTCCAAATTGACTCAAAACTCTTACACACTAAGGATGTTGCATGACTGAGCAATTAGTAATACCGTCTCATCTTAATTCTCTTGCTGATTACATAGAAGAAACCTTCAAAAAATTTGGTACGAAGCCAGCTTATAGTGCATTGGGGCAAACCCTGAGCTTTGCGGAAATAGATAACTTGTCCGCCCAATTTGGCGCTTGGTTATTAGCAAAAGGCAACTTGGTGCCTGGCGACCGAATAGCAATTCAATTGCCCAACTTACTCCAAAACCCGATAGCTGTTTACGGTGCATTGCGTGCTGGTTTAGTTATCGTCAACACTAATCCTATGTACACCCCCACCGAAATGGCACATCAATTTAGCGATTCTGGTGCTAAAGCATTAGTCATACTGGAAGATTTTCTGCCTAAATTTGAAGAAATCAAAGATACAACTCAAATACATACCGTAATAGTCACGGGAGCAGCTCAAATGCTTAACAAAGCTAAATCTGAGTCAGCGTATCCTTGTTTTATGCACGTATTTGAAGAAGCGAAAGCGCTTACTCTGCCAGCTCGCCCTCATATATCCTTAGATGACGGCTGTATTTTGCAGTACACTGGCGGCACAACAGGCGTTTCAAAGGGAGCAGAACTGACGCACAGAAATGTCCTTGCCAATAGCATTCAGACACTTGACCGCTTAGGGAAACGATTTGACGATGGCACTGAAATAATAGTGTGTCCACTTCCTCTTTATCATATTTATGCGTTTACCGTATGTATGATGACACTATTTGCAAAAGGGGCACTGTGTGTTCTGATCCCCAATCCACGCGACATGGATGCTTTTGTTCAACAAATTAAACCTCATCAGTTCAGCGCATTTGCTGGATTGAATACCTTATTTATGGGTCTTTGCGCACACCCTGAATTTCCGTCACTAGACTTCAGTAAACTAAAACTCACTATGTCAGGTGGCACCGCCTTGACGAGTTCGGCTGCAGATCTTTGGAAAAAAACCACAGGATGCGCTGTTACTGAAGGCTACGGTTTATCAGAAACGGCACCTGTGTTGTCTTTCAACGAGCCTGGGCACGAAAAGATTGGCACCGTTGGTCTTCCTTTGATATATACAGATATTCAAATGTTAGACGAAAATGACCAGCCTGTTGCGGATGGAGAAGAAGGCCAAATAGCAGCCAAAGGTCCACAGGTAATGAAGGGCTATTGGCAACGTCCTGAAGAAACCGCGAAGGTAATGACGAAAAGTGGATATTTTAAAACAGGTGATATTGGTGTCAGACTGCCCGATGGTTGCATTAAAATTGTTGACCGCCTAAAAGACATGATCATTGTCTCTGGCTTTAACGTTTATCCAAATGAAATCGAAGATGCTCTCACGAAGCATCCAGATGTGCTAGAAGCAGCGGTCATAGGTAAACCGGACGAAAGAACAGGTGAACGAGTTTGTGCTTTCATCACCGTTAAAAATGACATTAATAAAGAAGAAGTACTGAACCACTGTCGTGTGCTATTAACTGCCTACAAAATCCCTAAAGAATTGCATGTTATTGATGAATTACCAAAATCCACCGTAGGTAAGATATTACGCAGAGAACTGCGTTAATCACCGTGATTTACCTTAAGCATCAAATCATGTTCGATGACTCGGCTCAAAACCAAAATGAGACTGAGCCATCAACATGATTTGAAATCTTCAACGCAGCATCAGTTTTCAAGGTTTATTTAGAAAAAACGCGATAAAACGCGTATCATTCCGATACAATTTTGTGCTGAGATACACCGTGCTACATACTCAAACCATCATCGATTTCGCCTTTTCAGTCATTGGTCCCGTTGTTCTTTTAATCGCCTTCGGTTACGGATTATACAAGAGCGGCCTGATGACCGATGACTTTGTTGAACGAGCTAGTCGACTCATCTTTAATTTTGCCTTACCTGCTCTACTATTTACGACTATTAGCGCAAGCAACATCAATGCAGTGCTTGATTTTGACATGATCGTCATTGGCGTTTTAAGCACGATTCTAATTTGTTTGGTATTGATGCTGATTAGTCCATTTTTAGTGACCAAACGCAGTGATCGCGGTGTTGTGATACAAGGTGCCTTCCGCTCAAATATGGGTATTATCGGTTTGGCATATTGCGCGAATGCATACGGTGAAGCAGGTTTAGCACTAGGATCGATATACTTAGGCGCACTCACCATTACTTACAATGTGATCAGTGTCGGTATTTTGAATTTCTATTTGGATAGCAAAACCTCTTTTATTACGGTCATTAAAGGGGTTATCAGTAATCCAATTATTTTATCTATTGTAGCGGCATTATTGGTGTCGACATTCAATATTAAGCTGCCGAGTATGTTACTCAACAGTGCCGGCTATTTTGCGCAATTAACGTTACCCTTAGCACTGCTATGCACAGGCGCAGCACTGCGCTTCTCGAGTTTTAGGAGCGATGCAAAAGCCGCAGCGTTGAGTATATTTGTGAAGTGTTTGGTGTATCCGGGGAGCATTGTTTTAGTGGCAATCTATTTCGATATTCGAGGCATACCATTGGGCGTCGTTTATCTTATGTCCATTGCTCCAACAGCTGCAGCGAGTTATGTTATGGTTCGTAAGATTGGCGGAAATCATCAATTAGCAGCTCATATCATAGCGATAAGTACGATATTGTCAGTACCTGTCACTATTGTTGGCTATACTTTGCTCGCGGCTTATTTGTAATATTAGCTTAGCAACCTGACAAAAAGAAAATACATGTACAAAAACACTGAAAATGAACGGCGTCACTTTAAATTGACGAAAAAAAATGTACTCATTGTTATTGTGATTTTTTTGGTTTGTATTGGTTTGCCTATCTTGGCGATCCTTAATTTATAATGCCAACTGATAAGTATGGCTGAGAAGATTTGAATTTGACTTTTAATTCACGTCAGTGCTAAATCCACAGCTGCTTTTGCATGCAATTCTGTGGTATTAAATAATGGGGCTTGCGGAAGATCCTCCGGCTGCAGTAACAAAAATATTTCAGTACAGCCTAGGATTATTCCTTCAGCTCCTTTTGCTAACAGGTTCACACACACACTAATATAAGCCTGTTTTGACGCCTGTGTTATTTTTCCTTTTACAAGCTCATCAAAGATGATTTTATCCACGCAAATCTGTTCGGTTTCACTTGGCGAGATGACTTCGATACCAAATTTTTGCGCAAATCGGTCTTTGATATAACTTGCTTGCATAACTGGTTTCGTGCCTAGAATGCCTACTTTCGTGAGCCCTGCATCCTTTATTGCCTGTCCAGTTGGATCACTAATATGTATAAAGGGAATACTCACCACGCTATCAATATTATCAAGAACACAATGCATCGTATTGCTAACGCAAATAAGCATGTCGGCACCCGCTAATTCTGCGCCTTTTGCTTTAGTCTCAAGATACATGCGTGCTTCATCCCATAGACCGTTTCTAACGTAATATTCAATATTGCCAAAATTAAGGCCTTGGATCAGCGTCTCCCCAATTTCCCACCCCCCTAAGCGATGATTAACCAAATCGTTAATCAATCGGTAATATTCCGATGTTGCTTGATTACTCATACCACCGAGAATACCGATGGTTTTCATTTTGGTTGGGCGCATCATACTCATTCCTTATTGATAGACGTTCATGGCACAAGCTATGTAGCTAATGGTCCTTTTTTTAAATAACATTTGTCTTCCATTTTTGGTATTCACTGAAAGTTTGATGCTGGTCAAAAATGAATACCGATAAATTGGTTTACTAGCTCGGCAAAGTTAATTGTCACTATTGAGTTGTTACCTCAATTGGCTCACAAAAAATGAATAGTTTAGTTTATCAACCAACGTTGGAGTATTGTTATGTCGAATTTACAGAATAAAGAACAATCAAGCCCAAGTAAACAAACGGGCTTATTTCCTATTGATATGTCATGGGATCATATGGACAAAATAGTCAATAATATGAAAAGTCATTGGCCATTTCGTATGACAGACGAGAACCTATTTAAGAGCAGCGATGTGGATCTGAGTCCAAGTGTGGATATCAAAGAAGACAAAAAAAGCTATGAAATAACAGCTGAATTACCTGGTTTGGAGGTGAAGGATATTAGTTTGGATATTTCAGATAATATCCTGACGGTTAGTGGTGAAAAAAAAACCGAGAAAAAAGAAAATATAGACGAAAGCTATCATGTTATGGAACGCAGGTATGGTTATTTTAAACGCAGCTTCTCTCTTCCTAGTAGTGTAGAACAAGACAAAATTAAGGCTGATTTTAAAAAAGGCATACTACATATTTCTTTGCCGAAATCGGAGCATGCTCAAGAAGCCCAGCGGAAAATAAAGATTAACGATTAAACAAGACCGTCGACTTAATGCTGCTGGTCTATGGCATATATAGCTATATGAATTGGTTTCGATAAAACAGCTAGCAGGGTAGTACAAGGCGGGTAAACATATCAGCATCTTCACCCTTCGTTCACTATTCAGAAGGCTATTTGCTAATGCAAAAGTGCACTAGCGCCACCAGCTAAGACAAGGCGATAGAGTAATGAAAACAGTGATTATTTACTATTCACTTTCAGGCAACACAAAAAAGCTAGCCGACTTTTTAGCAGCCAAGTTGACTGCAGATAAAACACCTATTGAAGAACAAAATAACAACACTAGCTTTTTTACGATGCTGCGCTTGATTTATCACGTTTTGTTGAACAAACCGAGTCAGATTAGGTCTTTGAGGGTTAAACCATCTCAATATGACTTAGTCATTTTAGGTACGCCTGTTTGGATGATGAGATTGTCATCACCAATGAGGGCCTTCATTAGCCAAGAGAAACGAAATTTGAAAAAAGTCGCATTTTTCTGCACTGAAGGCTCTTCGGGCGGCAAGGCAGTTTTTGAAATCATGTCAAAGCTCTGTGACAAACAACCGATTGCAACGCTAGAAATGACTCAGACTGACATGATGGAGCTGGAGAAAAACCAAAAACTAGTTGATTTTATTGATGTTTGTCGACGGCAACCTGAGAACGTAGAGGCAGAGTCCTAAGATGATTATCCATACTATTTAGCTTGATATTAATCACAAGGTGTACGTTATGAGTATGAGAAAAAAGGTCACATTAGGTGTGGTACTAGTAGGTTTAACCATCATCTCGTCGCTAACATGGTATAACATAAAGTATTCTATGGAGTTTGTACCTTCCTTTACGGTTAAATCGGAAAATTCAAAGAACAAACTGTTGATTGCAACACAAGGAAGTACCTATAAACGGTCACTAGTTGCCGGCATTATTGAGCAACTTAAAAGTCGCCAAATAGATATTACAGTAATTGATGTATCTGCATTATCCAACGTAAAGCTTGAAGAGTGGACCGCAGTGGTAATTCTGCATACCTGGGAAAGTTGGAGACCCCAACAAGATGCGATGTTATTTATTCATCGTAACCAAAATGCAGACAATACGATTGTCCTGAGCACCTCAGGTCAGGGAGATTTGAAAATAGATGGGGTAGACGCAATCACGTCAGCCTCCAATATGGCGGATGTAGACAAGGACGTAGCCGAAATCATACATAGAATTGATTTACTAATGCCCAATAACTGATATTTTACGCTATTCAAAAATACAAAGTGTATGCAAACTTATTAACTACCGCCTTACCTGCATGATAAGTGTTATCGGGAGCTGCAGGCGGAGCCTTTGTCCACACAAACCGTCTTAATGGCAAGGATGCCATTAGCGAGCGGCCAAGGATGGCGAACAGCGCGTTTGTGTGGACAAAGGCTCCGCCTGCAGCTCCCGATAACACTTTTTCTTAA
>CBFIAR010000026.1:0-42524 GCA_965660625.1 Glaciecola sp.
ATGGCACAAAGCGCCAATTTGCTTAAACGCACCGACCGTCTGCTTTGGCGTGAAGCCGAAATATGTGCAAAAAATCCTGACATGTTTATTCTGGTAAAGAATATTTATACAAATTTTAACGGCGTATGTCCCCTTATGCCGTGCACTTGTCATACGACTTAGCCAACACGCACGACCGTTGAACGCTCAAAAAATCCATTGAATAGTATGGGTTAACAGCAAAAACTGCCTGAGAGCTGAAGTAAACGTTTTGAGATTTTTGATCACTAAAGTCCTCCCACATTAAAAATTTAAAGAATCCTTCCTTACCAATTGACATATAGTAAAGAAGTGATAATCTTTACTACATGTAAAATAGTAAAGGAAATATACATGGCTAAGGTCAGCGCAAAAAGACAAATTACATTACCTGTTGAACAGTGTGTTGTTGCGCATATCAATGCTGGTGACGATATAGAGAGCTTTGTTGACAGGCAAGGTGTTATCTCTATTGTTAAAAAACAATCGGGTGCGGCTAAAGGTTTGTTGAAAGGCATTAAAGCTAATATCAATGTAACGGAGCAAGAATCGTTAGAAAGTGCTATTCGCAAATGATCGCTATTGATACAAATGTTCTGCTTCGTTATCTATTGCAGGATGATGCAAAACAAGCAGCAAAAGCAAACAGCTTGGTCCTTGGCACTGACGAAGTTCTTATTACGGATGTGGTATTGACGGAAACGATTTGGACGCTAAAAGGCAAGCGTTATGGTTTGAGCAAAGAGCAGATTATAGATGTTATTCATGCTCTATTTGCTGAGTCTAATATTAAGTTTGAAGATGGTTATGCTGTTTGGGGGGCTCTTAAAGATTTCATGAACGCTAAGCCAATCAAAGCAGGAGGCAAAACCAAGCAAGCTGACTTTCCAGATGCACTCATCGTTAATAAAGCTAAGCGGTATGGCCAGTTAAATAAAACAGAAATTTCGGCGATTTATACATTTGATAAAGCGGCGCTAGAAATCGACGGAACCAAAGAACCCTAACCGAATAATTATTGCTTTAGCGGACTATTCCTATGAAGGATAGTGTCCAATCCAAACAAGCCAGTTTTTCTGTCAATCCGTTTTTTCAGCAACGATTGAAAATTTTCATCTCTTAGGTCAGCTATGTCGCACCAACTGTCTTTATGAGTGCCGGACTGTCCGCTTAGGTGACAAACAAGAGTGCTATAACCAGTTTTTTTTCACGCCACAGTTTCGTCCACAAAAGCACAAAATTCTCACTCAATTTTGAACGGCGTACGGCGGCATATGCCGTCAGGCTGCCTTGCATAATCAGGCAAATAGTCCCCGTTAGCAAAGTTGATCGTATGGTAGGTACGAGCTATAAATTCAAATTAACAAAGCAAAATTCATATCTAACTAAGAGGAAGTTAGTAATTTAAAGATTAAAGACGATCATAACAACTAACCATGTTTCAATAACCATAAAGATAATTGACATAGTAAGGTCAATTATCCTGTAAGAAAGGCTATATGAAGCCCACCTTTGCTTGGTTAAAAGGCGATAATCAGATGACATCAGCCATACCCATCCACGATAAATCCATGGGAAACTTGATGTCAACTCCGCAACAAAATCAAACAATTTTTAGTATCTCTATAGTTATCAAAACATCATACCTATTTCGTCCATCACAGCACAAACCTTGTTGTCGTTGAAATTTTTTTATAAAATTCAAATGCGGTTGATTCATTTATGTCGTCTAAATGCTGTTTATTAGGTGCTGGCTCTTTAAAATTAACGCGAGAAGCATCACTGTATGATTCAGCAAAAGCCCCAACAATTTGAGTCCCTGACCTAATCCCTGCTTTGCTAGCTAAGTTTGCTGCGTTGAGGCGAAAAGGACTTTTCGATGAGCATATCAAACTAACAATTGACCGTCAGCTAACCTAGTAAAGTGATCAACTAATTTAAAGCGATTGATGATCCGTAATTTGCACAGACTTGTCATAATTGACAACGCCTGGAACGGCAGGTTTTGCCGTGCACTTGTCTGTCAAGGTCATAGATCAAAGCCTCATTTTCTTTGACTGATGTGTTTATCATCTCATTGAACACTTCAATACTGACATCTAGCATATTCAATTGTTCTTTTAACTGAAACAACAAATGCTTAAATAGCGCGCTCAGCTGTGTGCATTCATCAGTTAACCAAACCGAAATACTTTGTCTTACTGTACTCAAGCCTCGCGCGATACAGATACCGTATTCAGCGGACAAGCCTCTTATTTGATTGCACAACGCTGTACGTTGTCTAATAGCTAATTCTCTGGCCTTATGCAGCGCTTGACTATCTTGTTGTTCAATTGTGTTGGCACACACTGTCTTGATGTGTGGTTGGCCTGCGGCGACTGCGATAGCCAATGCGTCGTTGTAATCATTTTTATTGCCGACCAAAAATGCTTTACCCGCTGTGGCGGAATAAGCTTGACCGTATGACCACAACGCTCAATCTCACGTGCCCAATAATGGGCAGTGGCGCTTACTTCTATAGCAAC
This sequence comes from Glaciecola sp., assembly GCA_965660625.1. GTDB lineage: Bacteria > Pseudomonadota > Gammaproteobacteria > Enterobacterales > Alteromonadaceae > Glaciecola. Next base: position 2,544 of record CBFIAR010000026.1, read on the forward strand.
AACACACTTAGGCATGTTGCTGAAAAATGTGAGCACACCTGGTCGCTTCAACACCTTTTTCTTAATCAGCTTACCTTTCTCATTGCAGCATACTGCATGAAATACTTGTTTTGCTCTGTCCAGTCCGATTGTTGTAACATTCATCTTGGTCTTCTCCCGTTTTGATTGTTTTGTCAAACTCAATCATGGCACATTGATGCCGTATGTGGGAGGAGACCATCACATCAGAATGCAAATAGCCTAAGAAATTCAAAACTTGAACCATAAATGGGAAGTAGCTCACGCGCTATCGTCGGATAGCGCAACATAGCTGCTTTGGCTTTTAGCACTAGCAAAGGGTTTTTCAGCTACATCGGCTAAGGCCGCTTGCAGCTCAATAGACTCATCTTCAATATTCGGGAACTCGCTTAACCTTTCGATTGAGTGGATGCGAATGAGCTTTTGTTCGAGAGGGACTGTGTTGCTGGTAAGGCTTATAACAATAGCGAGAAGCGCTGCTAGTGCGAATATTATAAATCGCAATTTCATTATTTGCTCCCTAAGCTTCAAAAGGCGATACCAATAGTCGAACCTGCTTAATCGTAGTGTTCATTCAATCTATTTTTGTAATGACCAATTCTATATTTTTACTCTCACCTGCGAACCACTTTTGAACATAAATGCTACCAATGACGAGAGACATACCATCATCAGGAACTTTTTTATAGCGAATACTATTTTTGTTCTGTTTTTCGAATTCAAATTTAACTTTCTTTTCAGACATTTGTTTCTCTAATTCATTGAAGTTTAGCCAACAAAAAAACTAATCATTTTTTAACACTAGCAATCACCGCAATCACTATCTCAATTCCAAAGTAATGTACAATTCTTGGTGATCAGCTTCGCAATATACTAGTTTGTCACTAAAGATAACGAATTTGGGATGAAACCAATCAAAAACTTGAACAGTTTTGAGATTTTTATTGTGGGTTCACTAAGTAACGTTTCATTTAAAAAATCATCATAACTTGCGCCGATACACGGTTATCTAATGCTTTTAGGATTTTGTTTGGATTGGCTGAAGATGCCAAATTGGGTGCTTCTGCATCACGAATTTCATAATTTAAACGGAACGACGTTTTCTTGTTAAAGTAGTACTGACCACCCAATGTGGTTGTCGTGAACTGGCGTTCTGCAGCTGCGCCACCATCACCATTTGAGTCGGTTGCATTATTCAATTGATCGTAGCGAACATTAAGCTCTAAGTTCGGTTTAACACGGTAGCCTAAATCTAGGTAGAAACCATCAGATTTTTGGTCTTTAAGTACACTAAAAGTACCGCCATCATCTGGGGTTAATGCTCCAGTCGTACCATTAAAAATCATACCGTCTGCCATAACGTATTCAGCCGCTAATCGGTACTTGCCATCAAAGTAGGTGCTACCTAAGCCACTTCTTTTGCGAGTATTTCCTGAAGTATCATCAATCGTTCTTTTACCATTTTGCATCCATGCAAAAAATTTCATACCATGTCGTCTAGGGCCCTTAGAGTCACCAAAAATTTTCTCAGTTGACAGATAAGCATATAGATTAAGACCACTGTCTTTATCGGTCATGGCTAAGCCCCCCCCGTTACCCACCATAAGTGCATAAGAGTGCTCCCAATTGCCTTTTCTGAAAGCATCAAAAACTTGCACACCGGTATCTCTAAAAGCACCGACAGGGCCATTTCTTCCTTTCTCACCAGTAGAATTATCAAAAGTTCGTTCCAGCAATAAGCGTTCTGTAACTGAAGTGAAGTTAACATAGTTAAATACTGGAATGGCTTTCATCCCCTCTTCAGAGCCTGGTGTTTTGAATAGACCAAGGCGAACACGCGCACCCGGAATGTGATTTAGGGTAACGCTGGCATCGGTTAATTGCCCTTGTGAAGCCTTGCCACCGGTGGTGATACCATTATTCCCTAACTCGGCCATTAGAAAATAGTTAACCTTATTATCGAGTGGAAAGTTGGCGCCTCTTACCGCAAGTCTTGCTCTGCGTATATTAAAACCTTGTGAGGTATCGAGCTGAGGTGCCATTTGGTTAAAAGCAGCTTTTTTACCATCTGATGCAGTTCCTGGTGCATTAATTTTGGTGTCATTTGTAGATTGATAATTTAGTTGTACAAATCCCCATACCTTAGCACGCGCTGCTTGGTCGGCGGACTCCGTGCCTTGCAGCATTAACCAGTTTGCCGCTTGAACAGATTGGGTACCTAATGCGCCTGCTAGAGCGAGTAAAATAGCTGTTTTTTTACTAGTGTTTGATTCTTTTACCATGAGGACCCTTTCCTGATTTTATATTTTTATGTCACTTTCTAAGCTTGTTTTATTGTTCTTGCTTAAGGTAATTTGGATGGTTATTGCATATTTTGTAGCTTATTTTTTAAGGCGTTCTCTTGCTGCTCCAAGAGCCAACACCACCACCAATTGCTATGCCTATTGAAATCCATAATGCCAGGTTGCCCGAAACAACACCGATTGCAGATCCAATAGCACATCCAATGGCTATTCCCAGACCAATGTGTTTTTCTTGTTGATGTAATTTATGTTTTTCAGACATTTTTTCCTCCAATTCGCTTAAGCTGTGTATTAGAACGTCAAGCATTTTTTAAGTAGTTTTTATTTGTAACTCTGGGATCAGATTTCTCTACAAAGTGGTAAATCGCTAGCAACAAAGGACAAATGAATAAGTGAAAGATTTGAGGGTTAATGGTTTGAAAATTGATGAACAAGTATTAATAAGGTAATAGATTGATACATAAGCATCCTTTCCCAAGCTTTATTCTCAAAAAACAGCACACAGCACCAGAAACAAGAAGCAGGCCCATCAACCACAAATAGACTCAATCAATAATTAATATTGTTGTCACAATATGTCTGCCACCTAATCCTGACCAGAAAAAAAAACTGCCCCTTGAGCGAGTATCGCCAGATATTTCTTCAATACCAATACCAATACCAATACCAATACCAATACCAATACCAATATACTAGCCAAATCCCAAGCCTTTGTATACTCGTCAATAAAATGAATGTGTTTACTATCAAACGTGTCTGCTTTTTCAATTTTGCCTGCGTCATACTCATACATAGCTACTAAGCGAGATTGTTTATCTTCGGGAACATAAAACTCTGTATCAACCATTGCTAATGGTTGAAAAAGGTGTTCACGGAAATCGTCGTCAAGCGGTTGCTTGGTAACCGCTTCAATAATGGCACCTAAATATCACTGGCGAAACTATATTCAAAGTTATCACCTGGCGTGAATTTAAGCCCAATTTCAGAAATGTCTATTCTGCTGTCCTCTCAAACTCAATAAAATTAATACTTTGATAAATCGTTAGGTTCAAAGTCTTTGATAAATAATTAGATCTTCGATACATTGATTGTTGTGGCGAATAGTTTATGTCTAGGGGAGAAAATCAAAACATGTTTAAATATGATCGCGTGTGCTACGCAACTGCATTTCGCCATGTGGTCGCAACAGAGAAAGAAATATTAACGGCTGAACTTAAAAAGTTAAGTCTTTATATCAATGCAGATTTTATGTTTATTGCTGCGCATGAGACCAACACAGCATCGACACTCATAGCCCTAAAAGGCGAGCATGAAATTGAAAACATATCTAATAGCCTAGTTGACTCGGCCTGTGAGCATGCAATAGCTGAAGGTGTTTGTTTTTATCCCCGAGATGTTTGCACATTATTTCCAAACGATAAAGTATTGAAAAATTGCAACGCAGAAGGCTTTATTGGCGTTGCTATTAAAAATGAAGAAGCGGCTAATATAGGTGCTTTAGTCGCCGTGTTCTGCAAGCCAATCCCTTCCCGGCAGTCCGAGATTTTTGTCCTAGAAGTATTTGCAAAGTACATCAGTTCCTTTGTGCAAAACTGCCACTTAGCTAATCACTTATCATCACATATTGCATTGCTCGACGAGGTAGAAGCAATGTCGAATGCGGGTGTATGGGAATATCATGTTCAAACTGAGCAAGTGTTTTGGTCAGCTCAAGTATTTAGAATTTATGCTTTGCCCATTGGTCATAACGTAACGGTAGAGCTTGCATTATCTTGCTACACCGAGCCTGACCGTCCCCGCGCTGCACGTCTATTTCAGTTAGCTTTGGAGAAAGGACAGGTCTATTGTGAGGACTTTGAGTTTATTGATTTAAAAGGCAGTAGAAAATGGATAAGAACAAGTGGGAAAGCAGAATTTGATAAAACTGGAAATATCATAAAAATAGTGGGGGCTTTTGAAGATATTTCAGAGCAAAAACGCGTTATGCAGTTGAGCGAGGAACGCGCTCATAAAATCGAGAATATATTAAATAACATTAACGATGCGGTTATTACCATAGACGCTAATGGCATAATTCAGCATGTTAATAATGTGGCTTTACGGATTTTTGGGTACCAAGCCAGCGAGCTTCTGGGTGTGAATATTTCAAACTTAATGCCAGAACCATATGCCTCTCAACACGGCAATTACCTGTCAAATTTTGCTAAAACAGGTGATGCGAAAATAATTGGAATTGGGCGTCAATTACCTGCAAAACGAAAAAATGGAGAAACGTTTCAAATGGAGTTGGCGGTTACCCAATCAATGCACAATGGGGAAACCCAATATATTGGGGTCATTAGAGATATCAGCGAAAGACTGGAAGCCCAAGACACCATTTACAACCTTGCCTTCACAGACCATGTAACGCAGTTGCGAAACAGTCAATGGTTTGAAAAAGAATGTAAAGACTTAATGCTTAAAGCGACGATTGACGGCCATTGTATCCATGTTTTGTTGCTCGACATTGATAAAATGGCCCAGTTGAATAAGCAGATTGGATTTGATAAGGGCGACTTCGCTTTAAAAGTGATAGCCGGAAATTTAAAACGCGTGCTCGGGCAAGATTATAGCCTGTATAAATATAATGCGGATGAGTTCATTATTTTATCAAAGAAAACCTTCGCAAAACCTCAGATTTACAAGTTTGGTAGTAAATTAGTCGAAAGTGCGATACTCAATCCCCGTAATTTTATGGTGACTTTAGATGAGGGGGGGAAACAACTGAGCGCCTCATTAGGTAGCGCGATATTTGACACAAGCAAACAGTCTTTTGAAGCAATGCTCGGTAATTTGGAGCATGCGGTGCGAAAGGCAAAAACCAGCGCACCTTTTGGCTTACATCATATGGGTGAAGATGGCATTGATGAATATACTCGTTATATGACTATGCAGGACTTACTAAAAACGATTGTAGAAAGTGGCGAGTTATCATTGGTTATGCAGCCTCAATATACTAATGAAGGTAGAGTTAATTCGTTTGAAGCGCTGATACGATGGCACTCTGGCGTGTTAGGTTGGGTCAGCCCTGCGGATTTTATTCCATTAGCTGAAGAGAGTGATGCTATTGTTAAGATTGGCGATTGGGTTTTACTACACGCCTGCTTAGCCATACAAGAGCTTATGCATAAAGGATTACATGCTTCCATTTCTGTGAATATTAGTGCGAAGCAAATTATAGCATCAGATTTTACGACTAAGTTAATTCGCCTTGTTAACAAGCTAAAAATTCCCCCAAAGATGCTAATGCTTGAAATTACCGAAACAGCCTTAATTATTGATATCGCGATTGTAAAAACCACGATGAGTGAGCTCGCTAAGGAAGGGTTTAACTTTTCTATAGATGATTTTGGTACAGGTTATTCAAGCCTTGCTTATTTAAAGGAATTATCTATCTCGGAACTAAAAGTCGACAAATACTTTGTTGACGATATTAAAATTAATCAACCCGAAAAATCTTACGCTATTGTCGACGCGATTATTGAAATGGCTCGCGCACTAGGTGTTAAAAGTGTTGCAGAGGGGGTCGAGACTGATGAACAATTTGCCTATTTAAAGAAAAAGGGGTGCAATCTTTATCAAGGATATTTATTTTCGAAACCAATCAATATGGACGACTGGCGAAGGCTGATTAACAAAGAAGCCAAGAGGGAATAGGATGAAGAATTAGCCCATTTTATCGTTTTTTTGAAGGTCTATAAACTGCCCAAACTTGTCTTAGGTAGCTGGACGGCGTTACGGTCGGTTATATCTACTTGAAGTTTACACATCAACCAAAAGTTCAGTTCTGTTGTGCCCATTATCTTTCGCCTGATATAAAGCAATGTCAGCGTCTTTAGCAAGCTTGTTTTAAAGCTTCGACCGACGGTGCTTTGGTATTAGCGCCGGTGATGGCTGAGCCCAGCTGAAGCGTATTTGCGATAACTATCTGTCTTTTTCAACTATAAATATTGATGGGGATCAAAAACATTGTCTTATTTGCCGTCAAACTTGTTACCAGTTTTACCTTAATCGATCGTGTGATTGAGCTTTTTTGCTCGAAACGACATGCTTGTCGCTGCATCTAAGGAACTAAAATGACCGTAAAAGTTAACATTGATTTACATCGCGAGTTTATCGTTGCCGCAGACATTGAGACCGTATTCACCCTTTTATCAAACGTTCCTGCTTCCGCAGCGCATTTTCCTAAAGTACATGCGTTAACGCCTTTGTCAGACAATTCATTTCGATGGGATATGGAAAAAGTCGCGCTGGGAATTTACTCAATTAAAACGAGTTATGCTTGCCATTATATTTCTGATAGTGATGCAAAAACAATAGTGTGGTTGCCTATTGAAGGCGAGGGGAACGCAACGGTGTCGGGTAAATGGACATTAACGAAGTTTGCAGCTGGCACCAATATCTTATTTGAGACAGAAGCTGAGCTCAGACTGCCGGTAAGCGGATTACTTCAATTAGCCATTAGCCCGTTGGTTAAATTGGAGTTTACTAGAATGGTTGATACTTATTTACATAATTTACAAGCGTTGTGGGCTTAGTGCCGCCTAAGGCAATGAGCGTTGATAGTGAAAACGCTGATTAGAAGTTGTCACAATTTATATACAAGGCAATCAAAAGGAGCAGGGAATGACTGATTTTGTTGAATTAAGAAAGCAGATGATAAAGTATCAATTAGCGACCCGTGGACTTAAAGATGATGTGCTACTGACCGCGATGAATACAGTGCCTCGCGAAAAATTTGTGCCAACGGAGCTGATAGAGTTCGCATATCAAGATAGCCCTCTACCGATTGCCGCTAGTCAAACAATTTCGCAGCCATATATCGTCGCATTAATGATTGCGGCGCTTGAACTTAAACCAGAAGACAAAGTATTAGAAGTAGGCACTGGCTCAGGCTACGCAGCAGCAGTTTTGTCTAAGCTTGCTCGCAAAGTATTTACGATAGAAAGACACAAAGTGCTGGCTGATTCTGCGCGTGTAACACTGCATCATTTGGGCTATAAGAATGCGCTTGTATTTCATGCAGATGGAACATTAGGTTTACCAAAAGAAGCACCGTTTGATGCCATTGTGGTGGCTGCAGGTGGTCCCAGTGTTCCTGAACTACTGAAACATCAGCTAGCTATTGGTGGACGTATGGTGATACCAGTGGGCTCAACATTACATAGCCAAAATTTAATGAGGATAAGGCGTGTCGGTCAGAACGAATTTATAGAAGAAAGCCTCGGTGATGTGCGTTTTGTGCCATTAATTGGTGCTGCTGGTTGGGAAGAAGAATACGTTGAGACGCCGGAAGAAAAAGAGCCTGCACTCAGTTTACCTGAACAGATTTATCAAAATAGCGAACATTTTGCCAACATCGACGATTGTAATTTAGATAATTTACTTGAGCGTATCGGCGATAGTCGCATAGTTTTGTTGGGTGAATCATCACATGGAAGTGCAGAGTTTTATGATATGCGAGCTCGAATTACAAAAGAGCTGATAGAGAAGAAAGGCTTTACTATTATTGCCGCTGAGGCCGATTGGCCAGATGCAACGCATATTAATCATCACATTCAAAGCACTTCAGATGAGTCTATGCAAGAAACTCCGCCATTTACCCGCTTTCCTACTTGGATGTGGCTGAATTACTCCGTCCTTAATTTTAGTCATTGGTTGAAATCTTTCAATAACGACATTCAAATGCCTGAGGATAAGGTAGGGTTTTACGGTCTCGATCTTTATAGTATGAGCACTTCAATGGACGCAGTCTTAAGCTACTTGGAATCAGTAGACCCGCAAACAGCAGAGATTGCGAGGCTTCGTTATGGCTGCTTAACACCTTGGGCGAGTGAACCATCACTATATGCTCGAGTAACCATGAACAAACAGTACAAAGAGTGTGAATCTGATGTCGTTGCCACACTGCACGACTTACTTAAAAAGCGCCTAGATTACTCCGCTGCAGACGGAAATCGTTTTTTCAATGCCGAACAAAATGCGCGCTTAGTGGCGAGCGCTGAACGCTATTATCGCACTATGTATTATGCTGAAAATAATTCTTGGAATTTACGTGATCAGCATATGTTCGATACCTTGCAATCGATCATGGCGCACAGAGGAGAATCTTCAAAGGTGGTTGTCTGGGCACATAACTCACATATAGGTGACGCGAGAGCAACTCAAATGAGCGCTCGTGGTGAGTTTAATTTAGGACAATTAGCTCGCCAATACTATGGCGATTCAGCTTACTTAATTGGATTTGGTACTGATCATGGTACCGTTGCCGCAGCCTCTGAGTGGGGTGGACCGATGGAAGTAAAACAGATTCAACCCTCTCATATTGATAGCTATGAGTATCTCTTTCATCAGGTAAAAACGGATAATTTAATATTGCCCTTGCGTCAGCAAATGCACAAAGCGGTCGGTAAAAAGCTCATGAATGAGCGCTTAGAAAGGGCAATTGGTGTGATATACAGACCAGAAAGCGAACTACAAAGTCATTATTTTTATGCTGCGTTACCGCATCAGTTCGATGAGTATATCTGGTTTGATGAGACAAGTGCCGTCCAGCCTGTAAATAGAGATACCATCCAAGACATTTTCGACACTTTTCCGTTCGGTCTGTAGGGTTTCTGTTATGCAATATGAAAAGCTTGCCCAATCCATTATGGCAAAATATGCTATTGATACTGGATTGCAACGAGATCCGGAGACAGGAGCCATAAATCGTCCGCGGCGCTATTTATGGACGGATGCCTTTGCGGTTTGCAATTTTATCGGATTCTATAAACGATATTCAGATCCTATATTCTTGCAGCAAGCTCTTGCGTTGGTTGAACAAGTTCATAATGTGCTTGGAAGACACAGAGACGATAGTCCAAAAAGTGGTTGGATTAGCGGACTGGATCATGATGAAGCAAAGCTTCATCCAACCGCTGGTGGCTTGAGAATTGGAAAACCTCAAGATGAATGCCATGCTGACGCAGAAATAGACTCATCTGCAGAGTGGCAGCAAGATGGTCAATACTTTCATTATCTTACGAAATGGATGCATGCCTTAAACTGTGTAGCTCGAGCAACTGGCGATAGTCAGTATAATGAATGGGCCCGAGAATTAGCCAAGACTGCGCACAGTAAATTTGTCTATGATGATTACGCAAATCCACAACGCTTAAAGCGAATTTACTGGAAAATGAGTATTGATCTCTCTCGACCACGCGTTTTATCAATGGGTCATCATGATCCGCTAGATGGGCTTCTCGTCTATCGGCAGCTTCAAGCTTATTGCGAAAAGACGAAAGGTAAACCTTCAAATTTTAATTTATTCAGTGAAATTGAAGAAATGACGGCAATAGTCCAAGCCAAGGAATGGGCGACTAATGATACACTTGGAGCGGGTTGCTTGCTCACTGACGCATATAAATTATGTCAATTAATTGGGTTGTATCAATTAGACGAACGACACTTATTCAAAAGAATACTCAAAGACATCGAAAGTAGTTTGCATCACATTATTAGAGGTAACTTTTTTAGCACAGAGGCTTCTAATCGTTTAGCATTTCGTGAATTAGGATTAGCGATTGGTCTACAAACAATCAGTAAAATGCGTCAGGTACTTAATGAACATTCCGAAGAATTTCAACAAGTTGATTCACTCAATCTTATCTTAATGCGCCTATCAGCATACGAACCTCTGCATAACATTATCGAAAATTTCTGGCTTCAGCCAAAACGACAAAGTTTAATTGTATGGCAAGAGCACGTTGACATTAATAACGTGATGCTCGCGACCAGTTTATTTCCGAGTGGTTATATCCAGCTGGAAACCAAAACCACTGTTCATGCAGCGCTACTATAAATTCATCAATTAACTATGAAAAACCAAAGGTTAAAAAAGAAAACACAAGCTTATATAAAAGAAAGCGTTTTGTATACGCCGGTTCTCGAGGGCATTGCCGTAACTTCCAGCAAAAATGCAAGGGCAGGACACGTCCTCATTGCCGACATACAATAAACTTTTTGTTAGCGGTACGTGTGCTCGTCCTAGTCTCTACTTTCACCGCGATATTTAACGCAATAAAAATCAGAAGCAATTTAAGTTTAAAATTCATAATGAGTGTAACCTGTTTATAGCAATACAGTGTGTAACTTGATATTTTTGTGATTGAAAACAATAGCTCGATGGCGCTATTTGTTCAACAAAATTCCATGCCGGAAGGCAAAATCACGGCACTAATAAATTTGTAAGCGTGCTCAATTATCGCTAATCTCTAGTTCAGCTAATATCAGCTTTATTTGTATGACTCAGTGGGATATGACCGATGGCTAAGACCGACATAGAAAAATCATTTCAAACCCTCAAAAGCACAGTGCCTTTATTGTTGAAATATAATATTCCTGCTATCCCAACTAATTATGCTCTTTGGTATACCTATGTTTCCAACGATTCCCCTCAGCTAAATCAAGATATCGATGAAAATTTGCAAAAAGGGTATCCGCTCTCAGTGGCGAAAACCCAAGAGTTATATCGTAATTACTTATCTGAAAAGCAGGAAGTCGATGCTTGGCAATTGCGCCAAAGCATGGAAGCGATGTTATTAGAAGTGTCGCAATCGATGAAAGACACAAAATCCGACACAACTGACTTTAAATCCTTAATGGACGCTAATCTAGATAACTTGTCGAAAGTGGAAAAAGAAGGCTTGTCTGTTATCGAGGTGATGGCATTGGTGCGTAAAATGGTGCAAGAATTACAAGCTATCAGGCAAAGCACCATTAGTTTCAGCGGTTCATTAGTCAGAGCTGAAAAAGAGATCGAATCGCTGAAGTTAAAGCTCCAGGAAAGTCAACATGAAGCCTTATACGATGCTCTTACCGGTTTATGCAACCGACGTTATTTTGATTCCGAAATTGAAAGTAAAATGGGTATCGATAAGTTGTCCTTAATGCTCATAGACATTGATCATTTTAAAGTAATTAATGATACCCATGGCCATTTAATGGGAGACTTGGTACTCAAAGCCGTGGCTAAAAAATTACAATCTGCTTGTCGTGAAGATGCACAAGTCTTTCGCTATGGCGGCGAAGAGTTTGTTGTATTGATACCCGGCGCAGATATACAAAAAACTAGGCATATCGCAGAGGTAATGCGACGTTCAATTGAAAAAATCGTGATAAAAGATAGACGCACTGGCACCATACTGCGTGACGTAACCGTCTCAATTGGTGTTGCACAACGAAGCAAAGATGAGCAGCCCAATGACTTGATGGAACGCGCAGACAAACTGCTTTATAAAGCAAAAACACTTGGACGTAATAGAGTAATGCCGATAAGTTAAGCCACGATCGTTGGCGTTTTAAAAAGTTAACTGCTATGAGTGAGTTGTTCAAGTGTATCTGAATCAAGCGCAAACCAGCGATTCCGCGATATGTAAATACAGAGCATCATTATTAAGCTCTAGTCCAAATCATATCGTTATTGACCATTTATTTGATAGTGTGAAGCTCGATGACGTCATTAGGGTTTTGTATCAAGCAAAGTATTGGCAAACTCAAAAGCATACTTATTCTGCTTTATATGTTGATAATGCCCAGTGGTTAAGCGCTAGCAAAGATGAACGCTTTGTAAGCCGAGATGTTTGGCAACGTGAAGCACTTAAATCTGATACTGACAATGCTAATGTAGCTCAAGAATTTTTGTCATTTTTGCGTGGGCTGAGTTTATGTGCTTGTTGTCACGTATATTTGATGTGCCATTGACGGATGTGAATGTGGCAAAGCCAGAAATCAATACTAATTATTTTCGCTTAAGTGCAACAGACTTTGTGCATCAACATGCAGATGATTCACCTGGAAGAGTGGTCTGTATGCTGTTGTATTTGAATAAAGAATGGAGCAAAAATGCTGGGGGTGAGCTCATGTTTATGGGCAACGATGATGAGCCAATCAGTATCGCACCTATATACAACCGCTGTGTTTTGTTTGATCCCTTCTCAAAGGGTTCTGAGCATTGGGTGAACGCAGTCACATCTGAAGTTGGCTATCTGTATCGTTACAACGTGACCAGCTGGTATTGGTCTGAATAAAGACGCCTTCGATACAATACGCATTATTCTGACCATTCTCCAACCGGCTCGCTATCAAGCTGATAATAACGAAACCAATCATATTGAGTCTTCATTGGATACTGGTTAAGCGCTTTGTTACCGCCAAACGTGTTTTGAATATTATCGTGGGGGATCCAAAAATTCATGATGATTTTGCTTGGGTTATCTGGGATCGGTGTCGCCACTTTTTGCTGTCCGATGCACTCGGGCTGACAATCAATATCTGTTTGCAACAAGGTTTTCACTAACTTTCCGTCAACATACCAACGAATCGCATCAGGTACCCACTCAATCGCAAAAACACGCCATTCATCCACAGGTCCGATGGTAATTTTGTCTTCCCATGCGCCGTATTCACGCGTCCTCCACCACTGCCATGTATTCCTGCCATAAATGAGATTTGCCTGGAATTTATCCGGTCGCCCGCCCTCCAATTCAACATCAATTTCTTCCCACTCTTGAATACCAACATCAGGGGCATTGATGTCATAGTCATTGACGTAGGTAAACAATGACGAAATATAACCTGAGCCCGTCGTTCTGCTTGGTGCCTTCATGCGTGTTTCTATTCGTCCGTAGCGAACTTCATTACTGAGGAATGTGCGAAGTTCACCGCAAGAATAATTGTAGTCTCCTTTTTGTTGTTGATGATCCTCCGACCAACTCGATGCAATCGCTTCCTCGCGTATGACTAGTTCAAGAATACCATCAACAATTTGAACACCTTGAGGTTGAAAACGACAAACTGACTCACCGCCAACGGCACCATCGCCTGTGCTCCATATTTTTGGATTAAATTCATCGAAGCGCTCATCTAACACTAAGCTGAAACCTTGGTATTCTCCCGTATAGCTGGGATAGGAAAGAATATCTTGAGACTCTGAATCTGTCATTGAGACAGCAAGCGCCACTAAAGAAAAGAGAACTATTAACAGCATACAATACTTCATTTAAAACCCGCTTTATCTGCATTGCGATAGGTCATTTTTATTCCTTTTAGTTCAGGTGATTACTAGGCAATAGGGGGCTTATCTTGACTAGATGGTGCTTGGAAAGCAAGCCGAGCTTTAAAGATAACATTGTATGCATAAACGGCTTATCCTTAAATCGTTTTTTTTGCAGGAATTATTATCTGGTCTGACCATATTAATTGGAAATGCTAACATATAAGTAACATATAATTTACAAATGGTTTCGTTAGGCTTATGCTTTCAAAAGGGCGCACATTAAATAGCGCTAAATATAAGAAAAATAAATAAGCACTATAACAACATAGGTAAATTTTTACCTAAAATAGGGAACACATATGAAGTTAACTACACGCAAATCTGCACTCGCTGCTTGCATTGCTGCGAGCTTCGCACTGATACCGCAAGCTGCGCTTGCACAAGAAGCTGATTCCGAAAATGCCGAAGAGAAAGCCGTCGAATTAATAATCGTAACGGGAAGTTATGTTCGTAGAAATGAAAACTACGAATCACCTTCACCGATGGCGGTGGTTGACAGCGTTGATATTGACTCTATTGGTGCGAAAAATATTGCTGATATAACGCAGACATTAACCATTAACACAGGGGCTGAAAATAACCCGGATGCATTTACACAAAATGCGACTGCAGGAACATCAAACATTAACTTGCGTGGTTTAGGTGTCGCCTCAACGCTGGTATTGCTCAACAACAAGCGCCAGGTGGTTAACGCGCAGCAAACCAATGAAGGTTTGAACTTTGTTGATACTAGTTCTCTCGTACCGATGATCGCTATCGATCGCATGGAAGTAATTAAAGATGGTGCATCTGCGCTGTATGGCTCAGATGCGGTTGCAGGTGTTGTCAACTTTATCACTAAGCGAAATTATGACGGTGCAAAACTGAATTTCGATTATCAAGATGGTGCTCACGGCGATAATAAAGAATATAACTTACAGGGCCTTTGGGGCGCTGTGGGTGAAAATGGCAGTGTGATGGGTGCATTAAGCTATACCAATCGCTCACCGCTATTCATTAGTGATAGACGTTTGTCTCGTCCAATAGATGATACCAGTTCTTTAGGTAACCCTGGCTCCTTCTTTGGTGTCCCGGGCCTGCCTCCAGGTGCGCCTGTCATTGACCCAACTGGCTGTGCTGAATTCGGTGGTAATCCACTTGTGATCCAACCTGCTGGTGCCATTGATGTGGGCCTATGTCGTTATGACTTTGGGCTTGGTTATTCTTATGTACCAAAAGAAACGCGTTTAAATGTGTATTTTCGTGGTAGCTACGACTTCGACAACGACGTTTCTTGGACCTCAGAAATCAGCTATGCACGCAACCGCGCAGAACGTGGCGGAGCCCCTAGTTTCCCAATCCTGACGGGGCCAGTAGTGCCAGCAACGCATCCAAATAATGTGTTTGGCGCGCCGGTTGTATTCTTCGGCCGAGCTGAAGGAAATGGTTTTGAAGCCGATCCAGCGAATACCGAGTCGGATACCTTTAGATTTAATACAATGCTAACAGGTGAGCTGGAAGACGGTTTCTGGGAAATTAGCTATACCAACGCTAGCAACGACTTCTTGTTTAGAGTTGAAGATGTTATTAAAGACAAATTTACACTTGCACTGAACGGTTTAGGTGGTCGCGGCTGCGATCCTGTATCGGGTACACCGGGCACAGGCTTGTGTGAATATTTCAATCCATTCGCTACTTCATTTACAACGTCTCCTAACTCACAGAATGTCATTGACTCATTCTCTGGTGAGCAAGTTATTGATTCAAATGCCGATCTTGAAGTCCTAGAAGGCTTCGCATCAATCAGTGTGTTTGACATGGATGGCGGTGCAGCAGGCCTCGCGTTTGGTGCTCAGTATAGAAAAGAACAGCTGAGCCAAGATTATGATGCATTGTCAAACGAAGATTCATTTACCTTCGTTATTGGTAACCCTGATTTTAAGGATAGCCTAGATGTAATGGCAGCCTTTGCAGAACTTGCATTGCCTGTTAGTGATACGCTTGATGTTCAACTTGCATTGCGTTATGAAGACTACGGTAGCTCAATTGGTGACACACTTGATCATAAAGTGGCGTTTAACTATCGTGCAACCGACGACTTCTCTTTGCGTGCTTCACTGTCTTCATCATTCAGAGCGCCATCGGTATTTATGCGTAATGGTGGGGCAACTAGCTTGCAGCAGCTATCTGATCCTTTAATTGGTGGCGGAAATGCATTTGCTGCAGTTAGAACGTCGGGTAACCAAGACCTTACGCCTGAAGAGTCTGATGCTTACAACCTAGGTTTCTCAATAGCACCTGTAGAGAATTGGGCAATTGAGATGGATTATTGGAACTTTGACTTTAAGAACTTGATCATTCAAGAGAATGCACAAGCTATTTTGAATTTAAATCCAAACGATACAACACGTCTAATACGGGCAGGTGATCCGGCAACTGGTCCATTGGTTGGCGTGCGAAATACCTACGTTAATGCGAGTTCCTTGACAACATCGGGAATAGACATTGTATCTAGCTATAAGATTGAAACTGATGGTGCCGGTACGTTTACACCTAACATTTCTGCAACGTACATCACTAAGTATGACTTAGACGATCCACAAGCAGGTAAAATTGATGGTGCTGGACGCCGTAACTTCTCAAATATTGGTGTGTCTTCACCCGAGCTACGCGCAAACTTAGGTTTAGGCTGGCAAATGGAGGCGTACAGTGCCAATCTATTTGCACGTTACGTGAGCTCTTATGATGATGATCAGAACTGTACAAATGGAACGTGTTTAGAAATTGATAGTCATGTTACTTATGATGCTCAGTTTAACGTTAATTTGTCTGCCTTGTTTGACACCAAAACAGAGTATGTCTTAACCGTTGGTGGCATTAACATTACAGATGAAGAGCCTCCTCAAGTGTTTACGAACAGTGGTTTCGACTCAAAAGTACATGACCCTCGTGGTCGTCAGCTTTATGCTCGTATCGCAATTGAGTTTTAATCTTTAGCCTTACTTGTTAACAGAAGCCCGGTTTATACCGGGCTTTTTTATTAGTTACTCTCGCCCTACGTGCCGCATATTTGTAATGGCCTGTTGTATACCAACAACACAATGTTTATTCTATAAATAGGATTTCTGCTATATCATTCTCATTATTTAAACCATTGACGCGAATATTACACTGTTGCTCAATATAGGAACTTTTATGGAACATAAGAACGTCAGCTCTCGCTCAACATCGCAAAAAGCACTGCGCCTAAATTTAGATGACAAAAAATACGGTACTATTGTCGAAATTGGTGCAGGCCAAGAAGTTGCGCGTCAGTTCTTTCTAGCAGGCGCTGCCGCAGGCACCATCGCTAAAACTATGTCTGCTTATGACATGAAGTTTTCGGATGCCATATATGGCGTGCAGGAAGACGGCCGTTATGTTAGCAAGGCGCGGGTTAAAGCGATGATGGCTCAGGAGTTCGATTTGGTGCTTGAGCGTGTGAGTGATGTGCGCTCTAAGTCTTCGCGCTATTTTGCCTATGCAGCTACCGTTGCTGCAAAAAGTTTTGGTCGCCAAAATGAGTGTCATGCATGGTGCGGTATTCGCATACAGATGTACCCGGGTGCCGAGCCCTCAAACATAAAAGTGCATGTGCGTATGAAAGATGATAATTCTGAAGCGCAGCAACAAGCATTAGGAGTCTTAGGTGTTAATCTGATTTACGCTGCATACTACTATTTTGAAAACCCAAAAATGATCATTGATTCTCTAACCGACAGCATAAAGCCAGGTCGTCTTGAAATTGATTCAATCGAGTTTTTAGGGCCTTATTTTGAAGATATTGATAACCGCGCAATTAACCTGCATTTAATTCGCAGTTGGAAAACGCGTGCAATCATGTTCAATGCTGATGGCTCTATTGGTGTACCAGCAGAGATGTTGTACAAAAAGAATGTATTAACTATCCGAGGTTCATTTCGACCAGTAACCAATCTCAATGTAGATATGATTGAACAAGGAAAAAAAGCATTTTATGAACAGCAGGGCGTTGACGAAGAAAATACCATCGCGATTGCTGAAATTTCGCTCAATGATGCTAAAGGCCATGATAACCATGTTCCTGAAGAAGATTTGGTTCAGCGGGTCCGTTTGCTCAATCAACTTGGTTACAACGTCATGGTGTCAGACTATACGCGCTATTTCTCGTTACGCGCTTACTTCCGTCAGTACACTAAAATGCAAATAGGCATTGTGGTTGGTATGATCAATCTCAAACAAATTTTCGATGAAGAGTCTTACGTGGGCGTAGAGGGAGGCATATTAGAAGGTTTTGGAAAGCTATTCCCTGACAATACGCGAATGTTCATCTACCCTGAAATTAATGCAGAGGGCGAGCTTCGAGAATTCACGGATGTTAAAGTACCAGAGCATCTGCGCTTTTTGTATCGTCATTTGTTAGAAAATGACTTCTTAGCAGGTATTGATACCAGTAATGTAGCGCTATTCAAAATTTACTCCCGAGATATTCTCAAACAACTCAGAGGCGGCAAAGAGGGGTGGGAAGAAAACGTACCTAAACCGGTAGCGGACGAAATCATTAAAGCAGGCTTGTTTGGTTTTAAAAAGAAGCGTAAGTAGTTGTTATTATTATATAATATACCAACTTGCTGAGCCAGGTTACTTATTTGAGTAGCCTGGCTCTTACTCTTCTATTTACCTTCTTTAGATTCTTCTATATCTTTAATTTCTACGGTACCCAGACTCTGATTTCTTTTCTGTTTAAGCATGAGTAATGTTTCGAGTTCCGAATCGGAAAAGCGAATGTCCATTTTAGCTTTAGACTGAATATCGTCAGATAAGTAGCTTTGAATCTGCACTACTTGGCCGCTTTCGTTGATTGTTGATGATTTTACTGAGTCGAGTAAGGCCGCTGGGTTTGTCTGATAGCCTCCACCAAAACTGCGCTCGTTACCGAATAAATCGGCAAAGTTCCAATCGACAATATCAAAATCTAATTTTTTTGCTGACTTCATTGAGGCTAATGCAGTTTCAACATCACCTACCGCTAAGTCTTGTAAATGATTGCGTAAAGTTTCTTTATCATTGTTAAATAACATCATGTTATGTTCATATAACTCTGAAATTCTGACTTTCCCCTTACTTCCTAGCGCAGTACCGCGATTAGAATTCACAAAACGTTGGCCATTTTCTTCGAGTGCTCGCCAAACATTATCACCCTCGTAAGCTTTTTCTCTGATATTTGGGCCGCCAATATTCCCTTGAAAAAAGCCGTATAAAATAGTGTATTTTTCAGGAAATTTTTTATACACAATATTGTATTGAATGTCGTTCAAACTCAGTGATATACCGGAAACGTTAAGTACTTTTTTGGCGAGTATGGAGTCGTCATCCCCGTAATCCAATACATTTTTTAGGCTCGTTTTTGGGTACACTTCACTCAGTTCTTCCAACAAAGCAAAATTATACAAGTTGAGCCAGAATGCGAGTTGCTCATTTCTATTCAATAAACTCAGCGGAATTTGGTCTGGGAAGGCTTCTAAGCTGTCAACTAGCTCGGAGAGTAAAGCAACAACCTTAGGATTTTTTAAGTTTTTAAAATAAAAACGATTACCTTCAAGTGCTGTGTATCTATTGACCTTTACTTTAAATTTTGTCCCAATATTGCTGCTTGACTTAGGTGCTTTTGCTCTTGTTGAAGGACCGGATTGAAAAAAATGCGGCTTTACGAAAGCATCCAGATCGGCATAAGCTATGGATAGCTTGGAACTTGGATCGTCACCCTGAAAGGGTTCAGGAATTGCGCTATCTGACGCATATAAATAACTTGAACCAATTAGCAATACTACACTTAAGGCCATTGCACCAAAGACGCGTGACGTATTCATCATAAATTTCATCCTTACTTTTATTTTTCAGTTAAATTTTGCGTGAATAATACTCAAAAATTTCACATTATTTTATGTTGCATTATCGTTTACGAATGCATCCCACAAAAACGATGATTTATCTTAGCCTTTTCGAACAATTTGTCAAAACCGAAAAACGCCCGTGGCCAGTTGCAATGTCAGCCTAGCAATTTTCACATGATGCAAGGTTCATTAGCCCTCGCCAAGTTAAAGCGTGTCTACAAGGGGGCAAAAAGGGATAAATAATGATGGCTGTTTGAGTTGGTTCAGCGAGCAGGTGTGAAAAGAGCATGTATTACATTGGCGAATAAAACAGGGCTAACAGCATAGGCGCTAATAAATAAAGGTGAAACCTATACACCAAAAGCAACTAATTAATATAGCAGTTGTTGTACATTGTTTGAAAAGACCGTTACATTACATCCAGAAATAATTCCTCACAGAATTATGCAGATTTTTCAGAGGAAAATACAATGTTTTTTAGAACAGCATCAATTGCGATCGCCGGTTTATTTATGTCTATAAACGTAAACGCAAGCATAATACCCAGTGCTCAATATGATATTGATACGAGAGGGGGAAATTTCAGTGAAAAAGTAGTTATTCAAGGTCCGCTTGTTGTTGGTGAAGCGTTCTTGTTTCAATTCAGGTATCGATGGGAACCCATTGTGCGCTATGTGCCACCTGCCTTGCCAAGTGGCGGCTCGACGTTCAGGTCTTACGACGAACGCGCTAGTTTAGTCATTGATTTTGGTTCAGGAGTGACAGTATCCAGTAATTCTTCTGTCGATTATGACTCAGGTACTTATTTGATGGAGTCGACGTTTGTATACAATAACGCAGGTCTTGCGCCATTCTCACTTAATCTGACCTTTGAGCAACGAGATATTTTCATCTTTAAGTACAGCTCTACAACAAACACCTCATCTACCGACTTTACTGATTTGGTTAGTTGCTTGAGCAATATTTTCTTTGGTTGTGTTAGCACAACATCAACTACTACCACCACCGAAATTAATATTATGTCTGAAATTCAAGTAGTTAACAAACTGGTGTATCAACGTCAATTTAATATATTTGAAACCAGCAAACCTGAAAGTACTGAGCCAAAACAACCATCTACTGTCACTGTTGTGCCTGAACCCACTACGATTATCATCTTCGGTCTAGGTTTGCTTGGGCTGGCTGCGTTGTCTCGCAAGGAACTTAGTAAGTAGATTATGTACATGACATCAAACGAAGATCACAACTATCTTATTGGGTAGCTATGTAGGCTATCGTATTGGAAATGTGCGCTGGCTTTTGATTTGATATAAAGCACACTATGTATTGTTATCCGTTAAAAAAATGAATTTCCGCAAACAAAGATGGGGTTTTCACGGCAATTGCGATCATACATTATCGATATAGTCTGATACAGCCTAAGTCATTACCGCGAAGGCGGTAACCTCCCAACATTCACTGCGGGATTAAACATAAATTATTTACTGATACCAAAATACAAATCTTTCCATCTCTTCAAATTACTCAAAATAAACAAGCTTATCTAAATTATATGTCGAACTAAAATGACCTTGGGTTTATACATAGCCTAAGGGTAATCGAACGATAAGTGCCGTTATCTGTTTGAGTCACGCACATGACATGCGCGAAAAACAATGGTTTGTTGCCGAAGATAAGTTTACTGATCTGATCGCTGGCTCTAATGGCTTATTTAGCCTAGTCTTAAACGATGAGCTGATTTTAAACGCCATTTTGTGATCACATTAGTGGAATGCTCATTGGTGCTATTGTGGGTTGTACAGGGCTTTTTGCAATGTTAGTGCCTGCACCGATATGCCAAGAAATGTAAGTTTACGATTTACTTTAATAAAACTCAGCAGTTTAGGGAGGCTTATGCTTTATGGAAAAGAAACAAAAAAGGCGCTAGCGAATTTTACAATCAGCGGCATCACTATGCCAACTGATTTTATTCGAAGCTTAGCTATGATTAAGCGAGCCTGTGCTATAGCAAATGAAAAAGAAGGCAAGCTAGAAGCTGCATTGGCCAAAGCCATAAGGTCTGCGACAAGGGATATAATTAAGGGGAAATATGACGATGAATTTGTCCCGAGTGATAATTTTTTTGAAGCTATCAGCAGCCAAGATACCGCCGTTGAGCTCAGTGGCCATCTCAAAACTTTAGCCACGTCGATGATGAAAATAAGTAATGATTTACGCTGGCAGAACAGCGGTCCTCTTGCTGGGCTGGGCGAAATTAGCCTGTTAGAGCTGCAGGCTGGCAGTAGCATTATGCCAGGTAAAGTCAATCCAGTTATTCCTGAAGCTGTGTGTATGGCCTGCGCTCAGGTAATGGGCAACGATGTGACTATCACGATTGCGGGGCAGGGGGGGAATTTTCAGTTAAATACCTATTTGCCCGTAATAGCCTATAATTTACTACAAAGCATTAATATCTTAGCTAATAGCGCAAAGTTATTAGCCACAAAAGCGATATCAACGTTCGAAGTCAATGAGGAAAATTTGCAGGACATATTGGCATATAACCCAATTTTAGTGACCTCTTTAAACAGTATTATAGGTTATGAAAAAGCAGCTGAAATTGCAAAGTACGTCTACAAAACCAAAAGAGCGATTGTTGATGTAGCCACGGAAATGACAGACATCGACCCAGAGGAACTTAGTAAATTACTGGATCCTAAAAATTTAGTGTCGTTGCCAAGTAAATGAATACATAGGATCCATATTAGCATTCAAATAAAAGAGGGAAGCAAAGTGAAGGCATCAAATAACTATATCTCTACCCTAACAGTGCACGATAAAAAATATCAATATTTTGATTTGAACAGCGCAAGTAACAACATCAAGCGATTACCTCTGACTGCTAGAATCTTGTTAGAAAACTTACTGCGTCATAGCAATGAACAATATGTTCAGCCAGAAGATATTGAAACGCTAGCAAAGTGGGACACCAACTCTTCGCTAGAAACTGAAATCGCTTTTGTTCCTTCCCGAGTCATATTGCAAGACTTCACTGGTGTGCCCGCCATTGTTGATTTAGCTGCGATGCGCGATGCGATGTTAGACTTAGGTGGCGATCCGAACAAAATAAACCCGCTCAAACCGGTCGACTTAGTGATCGACCATTCTATTATGGTCGATGAGTTTGGGCGCCAAGATTCTTTTAAACACAACACTGACATTGAAGTGAAGCGCAATAAAGAACGCTACCAATTTTTGAAATGGGGTCAAAGCGCTTTCAACAATTTTAAGGTTGTGCCACCAGGGAAAGGCATTGTTCATCAAGTGAATTTAGAATATCTAGCGAGAGTCACCTTTGTTGAGGAGCACGATGGTGCAGCCATTTTATTCCCAGATACCCTAGTTGGCACCGATTCTCACACTACCATGATCAACGGTTTAGGTGTGCTTGGATGGGGAGTTGGCGGCATAGAAGCTGAAGCCGCTATGCTGGGTCAACCCGTTACCATGTTAATACCTGAAGTGATTGGCATGGAATTGACCGGTAAACTGCCAGCGGGAACGACTGCAACTGACCTCGTGCTGACAGTGACACAGCAGTTACGCGCATTTGGTGTGGTGGGTAAATTTGTCGAATTTTTCGGTGCAGGGGTGACGCATTTAACCGTTGCTGATCGTGCAACCATCGCTAATATGTCTCCCGAATATGGAGCGACATGTGGTCTTTTTCCCATTGATGAGCAGACAACTAAATACCTCGCTTTAACCGGCCGTAGTCAGCATCAAATAGAAATCATAGAAGCCTATTCTAAAGCGCAAGGGATGTGGGGTAGCGAAGCGCAGGCAGAGGCGCAATATCACGACACTCTGCAGCTTGATTTAAGCAAAGTAGTTCCAGCGATTGCGGGGCCTAAACGTCCACAAGATAGAATAAATTTAGACGATGCCGCATCCGCATTCAAAAAATGGGTAACAGAGCAAAAAGAGCTGGCTATTGCATCAAACAACAGCCAGCAAGATCGCTTTGAGAGCGAAGGAGGCCCGCTCAACGAAAATTCAAAAACCCGTGTTTCGTGCCATTACAATGGGCAAGATTTTGAACTAGATGAGGGCGCGGTAGTTATCGCAGCCATCACCAGTTGCACCAATACCTCGAATCCATCAGTGTTAGTCGCCGCCGGCTTATTAGCAAAAAAAGCCAATGAGCTAGGGCTTAAGGTTAAGCCATGGGTAAAAACCAGTTTTGCGCCCGGATCGCAAGTGGTCACCGAGTATTTGAACAAAGCGGGCTTATCGAAAGAACTGGATCACATGGGATTTAACTTGGTTGGATATGGTTGCACTACCTGTATTGGTAACTCGGGCCCATTGCCAGAACCTATTGGCGATGCAATAAAAAAAGCTAAGTTAACAGTCACGTCGGTGTTATCGGGTAACCGTAACTTTGAAGGTAGAATACACTCTGATGTCAAAGCGAATTACTTAGCTTCACCACCACTGGTGGTTGCTTATGCGATTGCGGGTAATATGAATATTGATGTCACCAAAGAACCTTTAGGGACAAGTAAAGAAGGTAAGCCTGTTTATCTGAAAGAGTTATGGCCGAGCCAAGAAAATATTCAAAAGATAGTCACAGAAGTCGTCAATGAATCGATGTTTACCGAAAAATACGGAAGCCTTTATGAGGGAGGGGATGTATGGCAAAACCTAGAAACGGTGGATGCCAATATCTACAACTGGCCCGACAGCACGTATGTGAAAAAGCCCAGTTTTTTCTCCAACATGCCAGTAAAACCGGAAGACGTAAAAGCCATTGAGAATGCGCGTTGTTTGTTGAAATTGGCTGACAGTGTTACTACTGACCATATTTCACCCGCGGGTTCCATTGGCAATGATACCCCGGCAGCTGAGTATTTGCGCAAAAACAACGTTAAGGAAATCGACTTTAATTCTTATGGTTCACGGCGCGGAAATCATGAAGTGATGATGCGCGGAACCTTTGCCAACCTTAGACTGCGCAATCAACTTGCTCCCGGAACAGAAGGCGGTTTTACTCGCAAACAGCCCAGTGGGGAAGAAATGACCGTGTTTAAGGCTTCACAGCAGTATGTTGCTGAGAATGTTCCTACTATTGTGGTTGCCGGCAAGGAATATGGCACCGGTAGTTCGCGCGACTGGGCGGCAAAAGGCCCCCTTCTTTTGGGCGTAAAAGCCGTTATTGCCGAAACTTACGAGCGCATTCATCGTTCTAATTTGGTTGGTATGGGAATTTTACCATTGCAATTTTCGTCCGGCGAAGGAGCTCACACTTATGAACTGGATGGCACAGAACGATATTCTATTGAAGCCATTAAAGCGAAGCAGAAACAAGCCAAAGTGAATGTCATCAGAGAGGATGGCAGTGAATTTAGCTTTACTACCGATATTCGGATCGATACACCAAATGAGTTTGAGTATTTCCGACATGGCGGTATTTTGCAATATGTGATCCGTTCCTTGCTTTAGCGTGAGTAGCAAAGCGTAGAAAAAAGCGCTTGAGAATTATCGAGAGCCTTTGTAATGCAACAATCAGGGATTAACTCATTGTAATTGGGGAACATGGCGTCAGAGACTAATTCACCGACTATGGTTTTCTAGGTTTTGGCTTGCGTGACTTTTTGTTCGTTTGAGCCAGTTCTGCCTTGCCTGTTTGCCCGCCTTGCACATTATGCGGCTGATTATCACTAAAGCGCGTTAACCCCTGCTGATGTTTGGGCGTTTTCGACATTTTACCTTTCGCATAGGCCTTGTTGGCTGACCGCTTCGCAAATTCTTTTTGTTCGTTACCTTTAAGCTCATTTCTGCTTTCGTAAGGCACTAAGCATTTTGGACCGTTGCCGATAAGATGTGACTTACCCATTTCAATCAGTGTTTTGCGTAACAAGGGCCAATTGGCAGCATCGTGATAGCGCAAAAAGGCGCGGTGTAAGCGCCGATGAATTTCACCTTTGGGCACTTCAACCACTTCACTCTGATGATTCACTTTGTGTATCGGGTTTTTGTTGGTGTGATACATTGTAGTGGCGTTGGCCATCGGCGAAGGATAGAAATTTTGAACTTGATCCAATTTAAAATTGCGCTCTTTTAACCACAGGGCAAGATTTAGCATGTCCTCGTCGTTGGTACCTGGGTGAGCAGAAATAAAATAGGGGATCAAAAATTGTTCTTTACCGGCTTCTTTGGTGTACTTGTCGAACATTTCTTTGAAACGGTCATACGTGCCCATGCCCGGCTTCATCATTTTGTCTAGTGGGGCTTTTTCGGTATGCTCAGGCGCAATTTTTAAATAGCCACCAACGTGATGTGTGACTAATTCTTTGACGTAGTTTGGATCTTCAATGGCTAAGTCGTAACGCACGCCTGAGGCTATAAGCACTTTTTTAACGCCTTCGACCTTACGCGCTTTTTTATAGAGTTCGACAGTCGGTGTTTGATCCGTGTCTAAATGACCGCAAATATCAGGCCATACACAAGAGAGTCGTCGGCATGTTTGCTCTGCTTTGGGGCTTTTACAGCGCAGTTTATACATGTTTGCGGTTGGGCCGCCTAGGTCTGAAATGACGCCGGTGAAACCGGGCACTTTGTCACGTATTTGTTCTATTTCACGAATAATGGATTCTTCAGAGCGGCTTTGGATCACGCGCCCCTCATGCTCAGTGATAGAGCAGAACGTGCAGCCTCCGAAGCAACCTCGCATAATATTGACCGAGGTTTTAATCATGTCATACGCCGGAATTTTCGCTTTGCCATAACTTGGGTGCGGCACTCGGGCATACGGTAAATCGAAAACAGCATCCATCTCTTCTGTTTCTAGCGGGAAGGCGGGTGGATTTATCCAAATAATACGGTCACCATGACGCTGCGCTAGCGCACGTGCACAACCTGGGTTTGTTTCTTGATGCAATATTCTGGAGGTGTGGGCGTAATGTGTTTTTTCAGCTCTCACCACATCGTATGGCGGCAATAACACATAGGTTTTTTCCCATGGTTTGCGGCGCTCTGGTTTTGAAGTATGCGGCTGAATAACAATTGGCTTGGCTTTTTCTGCCTCTCTTGCAGCTTGTTTATCCTCTTCGCCCTGAATAGCACACTTGTCTTCAATCATTTCATACGGGCTAATAATAGGTTCTATTTTGCCTATGGTGTCAACGTGAGTCGAATTAACGCCTTGCCAGCCTGGAAGCGGTTCCTTTCGAATCACAGCGGTGCCACGAATATCTTGCATTTGTTCAATGGTTTCACCGGCGGCGAAGCGAGAAGCCATTTCTAGCAATGGTCGTTCGGCATTACCGAACATCAGCATGTCGGCTTTTGAATCAAATAATACCGAGCGTTTGACTTTATCTGACCAATAATCGTAATGTGCGATGCGTCGCAAACTGGCTTCAATACCGCCTATCACGACAGGTTTTTTGTAGGCTTCTTTGCAACGCTGAGTGTAAACCGTAACCGCTCGGTCAGGGCGCTTTCCGCCTTCATTATTAGGCGTATAAGCATCATCATGACGCAGTTTACGCTCGGCGGTATAGCGGTTGATCATCGAGTCCATATTGCCGGCGGTAACGCCAAAAAACAGATTAGGCTCACCTAACTGCATAAAGTCATCTTTAGAGTGCCAATTAGGTTGTGCGATAATACCCACGCGATAACCTTGCGCTTCAAGTGTACGACCAATCACGGCCATACCGAAGCTCGGATGGTCGACGTAAGCGTCTCCAGTCACAATAATAATGTCGCAGCTATCCCAGCCGAGCTGGTCCATCTCTGCGCGCGACATAGGTAAAAAAGGCGCAGGGTCGAAGCACGATGCCCAATATTTAGGAAAAGAAAATAATCCTCGCTCAGCCTTCATCCTTGGCGTTTCTGATTTTCTGGAAGCTGACTGGAGTGTTGGGGTTGTTGGCATGGCTTTCTCTGTATGATCTTATGTGCTGGGGTAAATTTTTGAAAAATTCAGTGTTTTATACAACACGGCATTATATCAGAGAAACGGATAAAAATAGTCTTTAATAATAGAAACACAATTGGCGTGATTCTGCGTGAATGTAAGGAAACGGCAACACGGAGACTTTAGTTTGGGTGTGGCTTACTGCTAACATTTCACCAGAGGGATTAGGTCACCACTGAACTGCAGAGGTTTAAACCCGTTTAACGCAAGCAATTTTGACTGTGTTTACCACGCATTAAATCGTTAATGCTTTTGCTTTCATCTGCTCATAATACGGCATGACTTCATCTACCACTTCCATTTGCGTTGGCGTTAACTTGAAGCTTTGTTTTTTTACCTCGCCAAAACCAGTGGATTTTTCGACACTGTGATACCAATGTTCAGCCCAAACACCGTCACTGTCTCGCTTGCCAGCAGGCCAATTGAGCATCGTGTTTTTAGTGTCCTCAGTACATTCAATATTTAACGCGGCACACATCGCAGGAATTATTTTCTGCGGGTACTTCAATACGGTGGCTGAGTCGACAATAGGAATGTCTTGCCCAGTCAAGGCGCTGATTGCCTGATAGAGTTCGAACTGGCGTTTTATACCGATGTCCTGAGCTCTGCATTTGCCTCGACTATTGGTATAAGAGTTCACGATCTCGCTTGGGTCGCGAATTAACATGCAGTGCCGTATATTTTGTGTCCAAGATAAATCAGAACCTGCCAGCATATGCTGGGTCATGTGTTTTTGATACTGAATCGGACTATGACAAGGGCCTTCACTCATATTTTTAGCAACCTCGTCGAAGTGTATTGATTGCGATGCTAGTACCTCATTAAACATCGGGTGGGGGTGTTGTGTTGCGTGCAAGTAGTAAGCGTAAAACGGTTCATCGACAACGCTGCAGTCAGGTCTGTTTTCCCAGCTTCTCATCATCGCTGTTGAAATGTTTCGTGGCCCCGACCACATCGCAATTCTAATCGTCATTACTTTCTCCTGCCGTTGAGCATAACTAACAGTGTTGTTCGGTGTGTTGCGCTTCGATGAGCGAGACGTAGCGTTTTTCTAGGTGTTTAGTGACGGTACTCGCGCCGTCACCAATTTTGCGTCCGTCGACTTCCGAGACGGGCGTTAAACCCGCGAATGTCCCGGTAATAAACGCTTCGTCAGCGGCGTATACGTCGGCGAGTGTGAAGTTTTTTTCATATACCGGAACGCCATTATGTTTACATACGTTAATGACATTGCGGCGCGTAATGCCGTCAAGGCAAAAATCACCGCTTGAGGTCCATACCTCGCCATCACGCACAATAAAGAAATGCGTAGAATTACAGGTTGCAACAAAACCATGAGGGTCGAGCATTAATGCCTCGTCCACTTGCGCTTTGGCGGCCTGAATACAGGCGAAAATACAGTTCAGTTTAGAGTGCGTATTGAGTTTGGGATCTTGCACATCTGGATAGCCCCTTCTCACATGGGAAGTGAATAAACGCACGCCGTTACCTTCAGGCATCGCTAGCGCAGTTTTATGCTCTGCAATGATCACAATAGTGGCGGGGGAAATCGTCACCCTTGGATCTTGATAAGGTGTGGCCTTAATGCCGCGAGTCACCATCAAACGAATGTGCACGCCATCATGCATGTTGTTGGCGTCACAGGTAGCGTAAATTCTGTTAACTAGGGCTTCCTTGGTAACGCCAATATCCATGTCGAGTGCTTTTGCACCGTCGTATAGGCGGCGCATGTGCTGTTCAATAAAAGCGAGGTGGCCTTTGTGCAATCGAATACCTTCCCAAACGCCGTCGCCTAAAATAAAGCCACTGTCAAAAACAGATATTTTTGCGTCTTCTCGGGGGAAAAGTTCGCCGTTAATGTTAATTAGAATGCTTTGATTGCGCGGGTCGTCTTGGTACTGATGCGTGCCTTTGGCCATTGTTTTATGCCTATATTGAGGGTGATGTTTACAGAGCTAGTATTAACAGGGAGTATCAAATTGGTGAGAAAAAACTAGCCGCACTAAGGTAATAAAAAACGTGGCAAATTGAAATACTTATACGATAAACTTTTAGTTATTGAAGTCATTGACTAAAGTAAAGAATAACGCGAAGCTCTTGTCACTTGTAAAAATTAGGAAACCTTATGTTATCGATAAAGCGCCTGTTCAGTCTGTTGCTCATCTCTCTATTTTTGGGAGGCTGCGCTAGTTATGATTATCCCAGCCAAGTTAGCGTTGGCGGAAAGATGGTTAAGGCCTCTGGCGAGAGTTTAGAAGGGGATGCTGTGGTGATGCCCAAAGACTTTGCAGGCCAGCAAACACTGTTACTTTTCGGTTATGTACAAGATTCACAGTTTGACATCGACCGTTGGTTAATTGGCTTAGACATGACGCAAACACAAGTGGCTGTGTATGAAATACCCACGATCAAAGGCATGCTACCTAGAATGTTTAAAACTTTTATCGATAGCGGTATGCGCAAAGGTATACCAAAAGAACTTTGGAAAGGTGTAGTAACGGTCTACGAAGATGGCGATAAGATACAGCGTTACACAGGTAATCAAAACCCAAACAATGCGCGGGTCATGTTGTTAGATGCTGAAGGACATGTGCTGTATTTTTATGACCGTGGGTTTTCAGTTGATGCGCTTAACGGCGTAAGAGCACTCATAAAAAGTTAGATCGTATTTCATTACTTAAGCGTGTAATCTGGGCTCTACATGTCCATTTAGTTCGGAATGCTATGCACGATAACATACCAAAGGGTGAAGCGCCTTTCAACGGCGGTTTACTCAGCAGTAGGCGCTTTCTCCCTTTATTCGTAACCCAATTTTTTACCGCCTTAAACGACAATGTGTATAAACAAGCGGTACTGTTGTTGCTGATATTTCAAGCAGCAACAGTCGCTGATGGAGCTTTATATTCAAACTTGGCAGCTGGTCTTTTTATCCTACCATTTTTCTTATTTTCTGGCATGGCAGGTCAACTTGCGGAGAAGACTGAAAAATCGAAACTTATCCGAATTGTTAAATTATGCGAATTGCCGATTATGCTGATTGGCGCGGTTTCAATCATGACCCAACTGGTGTGGTTGATGCTAGTCACTGTGTTTTTTATGGGTTTGCAAAGCACTTTCTTTGGTCCACTCAAGTACTCTATTTTGCCTCAACATGTGGCACAAAATGAACTCACAAAAGCGAACGGTTTAGTGGAGTCAGGTACCTTTGTCGCAATTTTGTTGGGCACCATATTTGGTACTTATTACATCACGCAAGAAGCCGGCCCAACGTATATTAGCATTGCGATTTTAGGATTGGCCTCGCTAGGTTATGTGTGCAGTCGGTTCATCCCCATCAGCGAAGCGAATGAGCCAAATTTACACTTTACCTTTAATATTATATCTTCCACAAAAAATGTGTTTCAGGCGCTGAATGCGCAAACTGAATCGGTCGGAAAGTCAGTTCTTGGGATTAGTTGGTTTTGGTTGATAGGCGCGATTATTTTAACCTCGCTTCCAAATTACGTAAAACACGTGATGGGCGGTGATGAACTGGTCGTTACCAGCGCACTAGTTGTCTTCTCTTTGAGTATCGCAATTGGCTCGCTGCTTTGTGAAAAACTCTCGCGCTCTCGAATTGAACTGGGCATTGTGCCGTTTGGCGCCATCTTAATTACGCTATTTTTGTATTTATTAAGTCAGGAGCCCGCAATAACAGCTTACTATGAACCTACTGAGGAGTTGCTCACATTAAGCCAAGTCTTGGACACTGGCGACATGCTGTGGCATTTAGTATGGATGGGCGCGATAGGTATTGCTGCGGGCTTTTATACGGTGCCTTTATACGCGCTAATTCAGCAGCGCACGAACGAAAATAGTCGCTCTAGGGTCATTGCTGCTAATAACGTGCTGAATGCATTGTTCATGGTAGGAAGTGCTATTTTAAGCATTCTGACATTATCTGTATTTGAATGGAGTATTCCGCAACTATTGCTGTTATTAGCGGCTTTGAATTTACTTATTTCAATTTATATCTATACCAAAGTACCTGAGTTCTTTCTTCGTTTTGTTATCTACATACTGGCTATTTGCATGTATCGAGTGCGCACTCATGGTGAGAAAAATATTCCGGATGAAGGCCCCGCAGTAGTGATTGGCAATCACGTCAGTTTTGTTGATTGGATGTTTATTTTAGCCGCTTCACCAAGACCCATTCGGTTTGTGGTGTTTGCACCTATTTATCACTCGCCAGCGCTGCATTGGTTATTCAAAATGGCCAAAGCCATCCCGATTGATAGTGAAAAAGCAGATCCAGAAGCATTTAAGAAAGCCTTTGATGATGTTGCAGAGGCGCTCGAGCGTGGTGAATTAGTAGGGATTTTTCCTGAGGGTAAATTAAGCGATGATGGCTCAATTGATGTTTTTCGTCGCGGTATCGAAAGAATTATCGAGCGTTCACCTGTACCGGTTATTCCTTTGCATCTTGGTGGCTTGTGGGGCAGCATGTTCAGCCGCAAAACCAAATGGCGCTTGCCGCGTCTGAAATGGTCACTTGTGTCTGTGTCGGTTGGCGAGTCAGTCGCTGCGCAGGACGTGAATGCAGATGATTTGCGGATGCGTGTGGAAAAGCTCAAAGCGCTTTATTCGCCTGACGCTGAGTAATGTCATCAACATAAAAAAGCCAGCAATAAAGCTGGCTTTTTATGGCTTACCTAGGTAAATAAGAACATGAGCATTCGTATTCCACTTAGTTACTCGCGGCAACAACGCCTGCTTTGTTTTTATTGATTGCTTGGGTTTTTTGATCCATTCCTGACTGAGCGTGATACTCGCCATAAGGCATGGTAGACAAAGCTGAGTAGTTAACTTGTTTAGCCAAGGGCACATAGTCCGTCATCGCTGTGTTGATTGCTGTGGAGATAATCGCGCCAATTAAACCGCCACCCGAATTACCGCCCCCAGTATCGACAACAACAGTATCGGCGTATTGCCAAAGCACTTCTTTGCTTGTGGTTGACACCAATTCATAGGCAATGCCTACCGTCACGTTGCCGCCAATCACAAAGTAAGAGGTATCCCATTGGTTAATTTTTACATACATAACGGCATCAGCACCGTACATGGTTTTAAACAAACCAACATCAACATTAGCTAATTGTGCACCATCTACGACACCTTGTTCTTGAATCAGTCTATTTGTCACTTCAATAGGCAATACGTAATAGCCCATGCGCGTAAGCGGCTCAGCAACAGTGGTTGCGTAGTATTCTGTGGCTTCAGCTGCCGTTGTGTTATTCACAGCGGGTATCACTAAGATGGAAACGGGTTTTGCTTGGTACATTTTGGGAAATGCTTCCTCTTTAGTCACAAAGGAGCCGGCACACCCACCTAAAGCAAGGCTCACAGCGCTTAGCATAGAAACGAGTTTTATTGTTTTTAAGATATTGGTCATTTATTAAGCCCCATTTCTTTTTTTCAATTCAAGCACGAGTGTTTTGGATTCAGGGTAGATTGCAAGCTCTCTATCTAACAGTGCATTGGCATTTTCTGGGCTACCACTCTCAATTTCCATAATGGCTAACTCAACCAATACACCGGGTGGAACACGGATCCCTTTTTTGTCACTAGTTGCAACAATGTCGTTAAGTGACTTAATGTGTTGATTGCGCGTTGCGTCGCCGGGTTCTTTTTTATAGTTGTACAAACTGTCAGAATAGTTGCCCCAGTACAAACCGCCCTGTGTGCTATTACATGCTGATAATAAAATCACAGCTGCAACGATAATTATTCCTTTCATTTAACATCTACCTCCATCGAATTTCCATTAGTGATATATAACTTCCGATTGACCACTAGTGTGCCATCTTTATAAACCTTTATTGTGTTGGTACCTGATGTCACTTCGAACTTGGCAACTTTCTTTCCATCTAGCTGATAAGTTTGTATATTATCGTCTAGCGTAATGGGCACATTGGTATTGATTTGCAATGACGCACCGTCAAAGTTACCTGTGAGCAATACAAAGGCTTTGGTGTCATCTACCTGAGTCACAGACTCATACGATGAAGTACAGCCGAGCATTAAAAAACTGAAGAATACAACGATTAACCCTTTCAACGAGTTTGATGCAGTCATGTCTTACTCCTTTTCCGTAACGACTAGTTGAGCTAAGTCCGTTTGCGCTGGTAACTGCTGATCAAGCGAAACAATCGATATTTCATTGTTGCCGGTGCCACTGAGTAACTCGACAGTTGCCGTAGCAATTGGCTTACCCGCCAATTCAATCATGAATCCCGTTTGTGGGTTTTTGATTTTTTTACCTTTTTGTAGAATGGTAAATTCGTCGCCCACCGCGATACCTTGTGAAGCGCCACCTGTCATAATGTATTGACCATCTTGCTCAGCAATTAAATAGGCCTTCCAAGGTGTATCAAGTAAGTTCTCCATTAAATCGCTGACCACTTTCGAAATGGCGGCTGAAATCGCTTTGTCGTTCAATGTTGAATCAAATGCTGCACGCTCACCCACGCCAAAGGTGGTATTTGCTTCAGCTCTGGCTTCACCGCTGCCTTCTTCAGAAAACACGATCTGACCGGTAGTTGTATCAATCAGTCTCACATTCACGGTAGCAATGGCTTGTTGAATTTTATTGCGACTGAATATGCCTGTTTCACTGGTTGTTTTGCGGCCAAACTCACTAATTGAACCAACGATGAGATAATCGGCTCCAACGATCTGTGAAGTCATGCCATCAAGGGCTTGTTCACTTTTTACTTTATCTAGGTCGTCTCTTTCAAACATTAAGAATTGACCGGAATTAGTTAGACGGGCACTGAGTATGTCTGACGCTTGTTTGCCTATATTATCAAAGCTCCTATCAACGAAAATGCTGCTACTGTTTTTTGTTTCATCCGTGAATCTAGCGATAGCGACCTTGCGTTTTAAGCCCATGGCGGGCGCTTGCGCAATAGTGGGACTAATCACCGCTTGGGTATCTTGGTTTGCGTTAACTCTTTGCTTAGTTGAGGAAGTACAGCCAGAAGTCAGTACTAATCCCAAAGCTACTATCAAAGAAACCTTGGTCTTGTTGAAATGAGTGTTCATTTACATCCTTATCAGGTTAATTTCACCCCGCAAATATATTGAATTAGTCAGTGAATTACTAGTGCCATAAAATAAATTTTTATTTGGGTTCCCTTTCACAATATGTGCTTTTTAGATTGCGTGAACTCACAATCAATCCCTCATGAGAGCGCTTTACAGTCAATACACCTGCAGATATAGTTGCTGAAATCTTAAAAAGAGTACGTCCTCATGAAATTGTTTGTTCTGATCACCGTCCTGCTATTTTTTAGCTTTGTTTCTAGCGCCAGCAATACTGATGAAGCGCGCTGGCAAAAACAGGCCAGTGAAGTGACCATCACACGAGATACTTGGGGCATACCTCACGTTTACGGTAAAACTGACGCCAATGCTGTGTTTGGAATGATATATGCGCAGGCAGAAGATGACTTTAATCGCATCGAACTAAACTTTCTCAACGCGATGGGTCGATTGGCTGAGGCGCAAGGTGAAAAAGAGCTCTATCGCGATCTACGTATGCAGCTTTATATTGACCCTGTCGATATGCAGCAAAAATATAGCGAAAGCCCTGCTTACCTGCAAAAGCTGATGAATGCCTGGGCCGATGGCCTCAACTATTATTTGCATACTCACCCTGACGTTACGCCAAAGGTGATCCGTAAATTTGAGCCTTGGATGGCCTTAACTTTTACCGAAGGCAGTATCGGTGGTGATATTGAGAGTATCGATATTAAGGGGCTGGCAAGTTTCTATGGCGCGGCTCAAGCTATGCCTAAAATGGCAGCCCTGACGCTAGTTTCTAACGCTGAGTCCACGCTTGGCGCACTGACACAAGATCCCAATGCCGAGCCCCAAGGGTCAAATGGCTTCGCCATCGCGCCACAGAACACCAAAAATGGTAACGCGCTACTGCTAATTAACCCGCACACTTCATTTTATTTCCGAGCTGAAGTGCACATGCGCAGCGATGAAGGATTGAATGCTTACGGCGCTGTCACCTGGGGACAATTTTTCATCTACCAGGGCTTTAATGAAAATACCGGCTGGATGCACACATCCAGCGGAGCTGATTTCATTGATGAGTATTTAGAAACCGTCGAAAAGCGAGCGGACGGCTACTATTATAAGCATGGTGACACTTGGAAGAAACTGCGTGAAAGAGAAATCACCTTGGCCTACAAAGCCGACAAGGGACAAAAATCAAAAACAGTGACCGCGTATTACAGTCACCACGGTCCGATAGTGCGAGCGCTTGACGGTAAGTGGGTGAGTGTCGCATTAATGCAAAATCCTATCGACGCACTGAAGCAGTCATACGGTCGCACAAAAACCACCCATTACGACGACTATCGCGAGAATATGCAGCTACACACTAATTCGTCGAACAATACCTTGTTTGCCGATTCACAAGGCAATATCGCCTATTTCCACAGTAACTTCATACCTCGTCGCGACCCGTCTTTTGATTGGAAAAAGCCGGTGGATGGCAGTAACCCTGCAACCGATTGGCAAGGATTACACACGCTTGACGAAACCGTGGGTGGGCATAATCCAAAAAGTGGCTACTTAAATAACACCAACAATTGGCCTTGGATGATGGCAGGACCAAAATACAGCCCAAAGGCAGAAGATTACCCTTCGTATATGGAAAATTATCCTGAAAACTACCGTGGTATCCATGCCATTGAGGTACTTGACGGCAAAACAGATTTCACGATTGATAGCCTGGCTGCTGCCGCTTATAGCAATCGTTTAACCGCATTCGATGTTTTGTTACCTGTTTTATACAAAGCGTATGACGCTGCACCCAATGCTGATCTCGCTCCTCAAATCGCCTTATTAAAAGCATGGGACCATCGCTCTGGCATCGACTCCACGGCCACTTCATTGGCTATCATGTGGGGTCAAGAACTGCGTCGTAAAGCCGCAGATAATATAGTTGCGCGAGCTGAAGCAGAGGGGCGTGGTCTTAGTTTTGACGAGTATGTGGCTGAATATACGGCCCAAATAGGCGTAGTAACTTTGTCTAAAGCTAAAGCCAAACTAATTGCCGACTTCGGCAGTGCAGAAACGCCGTGGGGTGAGATAAATAGATTTCAACGCTTAACCGGCGACATCGTTCAACCTTTTGATGATGCCGCTCCGAGTATTCCTGTTGGCTTCACATCTGCTCGTTGGGGCTCACTCGCTGCCTATGGTCAGCGCACATTTAATGGCACGAAACGTATCTATGGGACACGCGGTAACAGCTTTGTGGCAGTGGTTGAGTTTGGTGATAAAGTGACGGCTAAGGCGATTACCGCGGGTGGACAAAGTGGTGATCCCTCTAGTCCGCACTTTAACGATCAAGCGTCGCTGTATTCAGCCGGCAAATTGCGCGACGTTTATTTTTACCCAGAAGATATTAAGCAGAATACCGAACGTAAATATCACCCCGGTGAATAAAGAACGTCACCTGAAGTGTTAAATAAACTTAATTGCTATCATCGGTTATTGTATCGATGATAGCTTCCTTTACAAACTCTACTTCGCTCACATCTTGAATTGCACACTCATAATTAATCGTCTGTTCAGGGTCATTTAAAAATGACAATATGACGGTTTCCACACACTTATCTTCATACACTACATTATGTGATTTCAAAGGCCACATTCTTAAATGTTGGGTTTTGTTTCTCATTGGCAGCTTTGCATGAACATCAAAGGCCACATTAATGGCGTAAACGGATCGAGCTCGCCCGCCAGGATCAATACAGGCAAAATCAATTGCTCATGAGTGAGTGCTTAATGTTATTCACTGCAGGGTTAATCTTGAATTAAAAATACCGTGAAGGTGTTATTTACCTTATAATATCGGCCAGAAAAACAGCGACGCAACTCGGGTTGCGTCATCAATAATAGCTATAAAGGAATGACTATGAAAAAATTTGCATCTCTGATATTGGTTTCATCACTTCTATTCTCTGTAGCATCACATGCTGAGGAAAGTTGGTTTGATTCTTTTAAAAGCATGTTAGGTCTTGGTGCTAGCGCAGAAGAAAGCGCAGCAGAAAGTGCAGCAGAGGCGTCAGCTGCAATAGAGGCAGCAACACTAAGTATGACGGGCATGATTAGCGCACTTACTGAAAATTTAGAGCTAAACTCAGACCAAGTCGAAGGCGGTCTAGCTTCGCTCATGAACTATGTCAAAAATAATGTTTCCAGTGACAAATTCTCAGCCTTGTCATCATCGCTTCCTGGACTTGAGCAAGTGTTGACTGCGGTACCTGAAATTACAGCGGTTGCTGATGGTGGTATGGCTGGTTTACTTAGCAAAGCATCTGAATATAGCAGCAAGTTGAAAGACTTAAACGCGGTGAAACAACAGTTTGAAGCTTTAGGACTTTCTCCTGACATGATCTCCGCTTTTGTTGAACAAGCAAAAGCTTATTTGGATACGCCTCAGGGTCAAGAAGCGAAAGCATTGCTGACAAGCAGTCTCTCAAGTTTGATCTAAGCGTTTACAAAAAGTATGCATACTGGAAATCACACATTTAGCTTGCTTGTTGTTAGCGTTAGCCTGTTCATGTCGTTTTTTATAAACGCACAGGAGCAGGCCGACGTTGATGGTGTTAACGAGTTCACGGGCAATACGATTTTTTTGGTCAGACATTTTGAAAAACAATCATCTGATACTGATACCCAAAATAAGCCCACAAACGATCCTAAATTGACTGAACGAGGACAGGCTAGAGCACAAGCACTGGCTGCCTTTTTAGCGGAAAAAAATGTCACTGCCGTCTTCTCCACCAACTACAACAGAACCTTACAAACCGCAACGCCTACAGCACAGCAATATGGCATCAATATCACTGTGTATAATCCAAGTGAACTGGCTCAGTTTGCCCTGCAGTTAAAGGCATTAGCTGGCACTGGTAATGGCAATATTCTGGTTGTAGGGCACAGTAATACCACGCCACAACTCCTTAAATTGTTAGGTGGTCCAGATAAAGCACTGTCTGAAGACGATTATGGCGATTTGTTTTCTGTGTCTGTGCTTGGTAGTGAACAGTCTGCGCTGAATGCCTTTCATCACGTCGTGATTGAGTAGTACTTCAGTGACATTATCTGATTTTTTAAGCGCTTTTTTTGGTTCCAATCTGATTGAAATTACCGCTGCTATTAGCGGCTTTGTGTGTATATTTTTATTGATTAAAGGCAATATTTGGAATTTTGCCTTTGGTTTTGTGCAAGTCACTCTTTACGTGTGGGTGTTTTATCAGGCTAAACTCTACTCTGATGCAGGCCTTCATGTGGTTTATATGGCGCTGCAGATATACGGTTGGTGGCATTGGTCGAAACACTTGGCTAGCTCCACAAGCGTTTCTGTTAAGAGCATGTCATACAAAAAACTGGGTGTATATTCGCTAGCCGCGCTGCTCAGTGCAGGATTGCTCGGCACCATCATGCACGCGTACACCGATGCGAGCTTTGCCTATGCTGATGCATTCACTACGTGTGCTAGTCTTATCGCCTTTATTTTGATGACACGCAGATATATCGTCAATTGGTTATTTTGGATTGTGGTTGATGCAGTAGCCATAGGCGTATATTTTCAGAAAGGGCTTTATCCAACGCTCATCTTATATGCTTGCTTTTTAATCATGGCCATTATTGGTCTATATTCGTGGCACAAACAGTATAAAGCCGCGGCGGGCACTTCGACGCAAAACGACATAAAATGAAATCGCTGCCAAATAAACATGAAGCCCTCTACAACAAACGTATAAGTGAAAGTATTAGTGAATAAACCATTGAATATATCGGCTGCTGAGTTACAAGATGGCCACGCTTTGCAGCAGAGTGCGGAGCCGTCTATTAAGCAAGCGCATCAGCAGTGCAATACTCATCAGCTGAACATGAGTGATTTTGCATTAGCCGCGATTCAGAAAGTCGTATTCATGGGCGCGCCATCCACCGGTAAATCGACCATTTGTCAGGCTGCAGCACAACATTTTAATACCGCACATGTGGATGAATTTGGGCGAACCTATTGGGAGCAGAATCAAGACAAACGCCGTTTGACACCCGAACAACTGCTTTATATCGCAGAGGAACACATTGCAATAGAAGAGCGTACCTTAGCACAAGCCAACACATACTTATTTGTTGACACTAATGCGCTAACTACGTGGCATTTTGCGCTCGATTACCATGACTCTGCCTTGCCACAACTTTGCGCATTAGCGGACCAAAGCAAAGAGAGATATCAGCACGTATTCTTGTGTGCCGACGACATCCCATTCGAAGATACCTGGGAGCGCTCTGGTGACGTTAAGCACCAGGAGTTTCAGGTTTTCATCACCCAGGAATTAGAACAACGCAATATTGCATATACCTTGCTAACAGGTTCGGTGGAGCAGCGGCTAGCTAAGATAGTTGAAACACTGGCCTAGTTGATGATTGTCTAGGAACAGTAAAGCATTACAGGATGAGTTAACATGCAGCATAAATTTTCAGTTGTTGATTGGTATCCAGTCATTGTATTGAGTCGCTTCAAGCAGCATCCCTTGCTTACGGCCTTGTTTGTGCTCATTTTCTCGCTTATGCCCGCCCACGCCAATA
>CBFIAR010000027.1:0-42107 GCA_965660625.1 Glaciecola sp.
CAAGGTGCGAATGATAGTCTGTACACGGAAGTTGCTGCACAATTTCCTGATATTCAATGGCAGGCATCGGGCGGTATAGGGAGTTTACATGATATCGACGTGTTAAAACCGACAAAGGTTGCAGGGGTAATATTAGGCAGAGCCTTACTGGAAGGCAAATTTACGGTAAAGCAAGCCATTGAGTGCTGGACAAAATAATGCTTTATATTGATTTAGCGCTAATAAATGCACCACAATCCTTCTCGCGCTATTGTTCAAAGTTAAATATTACGTAAAATGATCACACAAATAAGGCTACCTGCAAATCACTGCTAGCTGAAGAACAAGAAAATCAGGCGATTAAGACGATTAACGCCACCAACAAAAATTAGGAATTCTACATGGCTGTGTTCGGGACTGTTTTTATGCCGCAAATGGCATTAGCGACTTTTGAAAATAACAAATGGAGTGATGCTCAAAAGGTCTCTGCTGATAGCATTCAAATTCACCCAGGCGCGCATGTATTGCACTACTCAAGCACTTGCTTTGAAGGTTTGAAAGCTTTCCGTCATGAAGAT
This sequence comes from Glaciecola sp., assembly GCA_965660625.1. GTDB lineage: Bacteria > Pseudomonadota > Gammaproteobacteria > Enterobacterales > Alteromonadaceae > Glaciecola. Next base: position 558 of record CBFIAR010000027.1, read on the forward strand.
GGCGGCATTTATGTATTTAGAATGGATAAAAATATTAAGCGCTTTGAGCAAAGCAGTCAGTTATTAAATCTACCTAAAATTAACCCAAAACAAGTTGAAGCGATGATACTTGATATCGTCGGTCAATATGCGGACGATGTGCCACAACCTCCCGGTTCAATGTATATTCGCCCCACTCATGTAGGCACAGAAGCCTCTATTGGCAAAGCTGCAGCGCCGTCTCTCACTTCAATGCTCTACATACTATTGTCTCCTGTCGGTGATTACTTCGCTGGCGGTGCCAAGCCATTGCGTTTGCTCCTTGATGAAACCGGCTTGCGCTGCGCACCGCATATGGGAATGATTAAAAGCGGTGGTAACTATGCAAGTGCATTAGGGCCTATTTTAAAAGCACGCAGTGAAGTACAGGCAGACCAAATACTGTTCTGTCCCAATGGCGATGTGCAAGAAACGGGTGCGGCAAACTTTATCTTAATAGACGGAAATGAGATCATCACTAAAGCGTTAGACACGAGTTTCCTGCATGGGGTAACGCGCGACTCTGTTTTGACCCTTGCTGCCGATTTAGGCATGACCGTCAGTGAACGTGATATTACGGTTGAAGAGTTATTGGAGAGAGCAGCAAAGCCAGGCGTAGAAGCTGCGCTTTCGGGCACAGCTGCAGTGCTAACGCCTGTAGGAACATTTATTCACAACGGCAAAGAATATCAAGTGGGCAGTGGTGAAGCGGGAGCAACAACAATGAAATTACGCCAAGCATTGAATGATATTCAATGGGGTAAAGCAAAAGATACACACAACTGGTTAGTCAAAGTTAACTAATATTAATGCTACCGCGGATATAAAAAATAGGCTTGTTACGACACCAGTCTATTGTCAGCGATTACTCACATACATATATTGCTTCAACTATAGAGCCGTTTTCATGGAATCTAACGGTATCGCAAAGCTGTGTTACCAACTGTAAACCTCTTCCACTATATGCTGGCTGTTGGCTATTCGCATTGTTAATCTTTTCAGTGACACCAGCAATATCAAAACCGGGGCCACTATCTTTAACGGTAACTATGATTTTGCCACCTTCTGACGAATTAAAATACGTCAGTGATATCTCAACAAAGCCGCTTTCTAAATTAGTTAGCTTTTCCTCTCGTTCATTGAAATACTTAAGAAATCCTTTATCAGAACGTTTCAATTCAGAGTTCAAACCCAAAACACCATGGTCGAGCGCATTCACAAATAACTCAGTTAATATTATATGTAAACTTTGCCACTGCTTTGCAGCGCCTTCTATAGCGCTTATTTGATTCATAATCATAGGGATAGGATTAATGCTTCTCAAGCGTTCAGCAGACAGCTTTAAATGCCAATCCCACTCAGGTGATTGTGTTGAAAAATCATTATCTTCGGCATTGGAATCTGAGTTACTGTTTGTATTATGCCTTATATATACTTCTTCCCAGCCACCGCAGGGAATATCAATTAAGGAAATATCATCATATTGAGGACTTGATTCACAAAATATTTTTATTTTTTGGGTGACCGTTTGGGCAACATTTCCGGCTTTGACACCAGCCATTGCTGCGCTCTCGAAACCTGAATAATCAAACATGTCGCCAACACTATTTCTTGCTTCTATAATACCGTTACTGATTAAAAGGATCCTATCTTCTTCATTAACTGTGACCACGGTTAGTTTTGAATCGGGCAACAACTCTGAAAGAATACCTAATGGAGGATGGTCTGAACTGACTTTACGCTTTATTAACGCTCTTTCATCAAAAATATAAACATCTGGGAGGCCAGCATTAAAAATGTATGCTGTTTTGTGATGGGTAGACAAACTCACAAAAGTCGCTGCTAAGAATAAGTCTGTGGGTAATAAACTATGTAGCTGCCGATTAACCTGAGAAATAATTTCAAATGGAGAGAACCCCTTATGCGTCATCACTTTAAAGGTTTCAGATAAGGGAACAGCAGCAATTGTAGAACGTAAGCCATGCCCAGTGAAGTCACCCAGGAGTATATTAATATCACCATTCGGTGCTTGAGCGGTTAAATGGATATCGCCACTAAATATATCAGCAGGTTGTTTTACTATTCCAATTTTATCAATGCCGAAGTTTTTTGCTTCAATAACTTTCGACAACAAAGTTTCAGCGATCTCAGCATCCTGTCGTTGCGATTGTTGTAATAAGTTAACCTTTCGGAGTAAATCACTCTTTCGTTGCACACATTTTAACTGTGCTACAAACGCATCATAAGAAAATGGCCACACTAAGAAACCATCACCATCCGCATCAACTGTGTCAATAAATGCTTGCTCAGTGTTATCAGCGGTAACAAAAATAATGGAAGTGAAGTTGTCATTCTGAATACTTCTGATTTTCTTAGCTGCATCAAAACCATTCATGACCGGCATATTAATATTCATAAGAATGATGTCAGGTTGATGTTCAACATACATATCAATAGCATGAGCACCATCACTGGAAGTAACAACGCGGTAGCCAAGATCTTCTAAAAACACACTGAGAATATGACTTTGAATGTTTGAGTCATCAACAACTAGGGCTAATTTCACATTTTTCTTCAAACTACTATAAAGCATATATTAGTGCTGAATTGTCATTAATTTGTGAAATTGAGCAATTTCTAATATTTTATCTACTGTCGCCGTAGGTTTGTAGATGATAAGTTCCCCTGAGAGCTCCTCGGCATGATCTTTTAATAATAGGATCATACCTAACGCAGAGCTATCCATATAATCCGCCTTGCTGAGATCTAAAATAATCTTGATACCTCGCACCTCAACTTCATGATATGCGTCTCTAAAATTTTGATATAGAGAAAAGTCGAAACTCTCTACAACGGCAATCGTCAATTCATTTTTATCATCTGACATCCGAGTTTTAACTGTCACTTTTTAACCCTCTATTACTAAAATAATTCAATTTCACCTTCATCCATAGAATGCTGACTGACACTACGATGTTCACTTTTATTTCTGCTCTCTACAATGATTTCCTGACATTTACTTCTTAAGGTTTCAATGCTTTCAAGTGTATACCTGTCACTTTGATTACAAAAGTCTTCCAGATTATCATTAACCTGCCTAATACTGGTTGTATTACTTTTCAGAGAATTCAAGGATTGATAGGTTAAATCATCAAACTGTAATGAACGAATACCCAAGGCTGCCGCGTTAGCTATTTGAGGTGAAATGTTAGAAAGCTCGTGAATTTTTTGCTTATTTTCCTCATTTGTACCTTGAATATGCATCACCATTGTTCCTATATGCTCTTTCGCTTTCAATATAGGCGTCATGTCAGCAGAGGCAATTTCCTCTACCGCTACTCTTAACTGACTTATCGTGCCTTTAGCAAGGTTAATCTCTCTGCGGATATTTTCATTTAAGTCTGTCGAATTAACTGAAAGCGACCTTACTTCATTAGCCACAACAGCAAAACCACGACCTGCGTCACCCGCTCTTGCTGCTTCTATCGCGGCATTTAATGCCAATAAGTTAGTTTGAGAGGAAATCTGTTCCACTTGTTCTAGCAAAGCAAACACACTATCAAATTGCTTAACCATTTTATCGGTAAACGCCATCGTTTGAAGGCTTTGCTTACTTGTATTTACGATAACACTAACAAAATTGTCTAACGTTTTATTTGATTCAGTGACAAAATCTGCCAATGTTGTGCCTTCATCATCTCCAATGCTTTGATTTTGGATTATCAAATCTGAAATCATCTCTTGTTGCTCTTCACTCAGTTGTTGCAAGTTTTTGAAACAATCCGAAATTCCCAAAACAGCATCACCGACCAAGCTACTAGTACGGTCAATTTCATTATCGATAATATTTACTTCGTGTTTGTAAAACTCATGCAAATCTTCAATTATTGGCAGCATCAACGGTTTCTGATTATTATTCTCGCGGGTATTCTCTGGTTTGTCGTCGGTCATTGTTTGTTTGTTTTGAAACAACAGCAATCCGAGCAAAGTAAGAGCAATCAAAATAGTTAGAAAACTAATTTCTAATAAAATCGCATTGACTAACAATAATATAATGAGACCAATGCCTATCTTAGATAGCGTGTTTTTATCAATATTCATCATTTTTCTTTTTCATCCCCGCTTTATTTAATGACGCAAACTCCAGCATACTGCTTGCTACGCCATTTAACGTCACTTGCTCGCAGTGTGCATTAAGCGCAAAAGCTTTGCCCGGCATACCCCATATTAAACTGCTTGCTTTGTCTTGAATCAAAGTTCGAGCTCCAGCCTCCTTAAGATTTAACATTCCTTGAGCACCATCTCTTCCCATTCCAGTTAGCAAAATAGCTTGAACATTGTCAGCAAACGGAATCAGTGAATCAAACAAAACGTCTACCGATGGTTTATGGCGGCTAACTTCAGCTGAATCTTCTAAAGTACAAAAAAGTCCACCTCCCCTTTTGACCACTTTTAAATGCATGTCACCCGGAGCGATATAAGCATGACCCGTTTTAATCTTTTGACCATGTTGCGCCTCGAAAACGGTGATTTTACAGCAACTATTTAAGCGTTCAGCAAATCGACCACTAAACGATTTTGGTATATGTTGAGTTATAACGATAGGCGGTGAGTTTTCCGGCAAATCTATCAGTACTTGCTTGATCGCTTCTGTTCCGCCGGTAGAAGCACCAATAGCAATCAAATGGTCTGCCCGTTTCACACCGCCAAAGTGTAATATTTGGCTTTTTGCTGAGCCAGTTAGGGCCTTGGATAATTTAAAATTTCTTTGCTCAATAGTGACCGCTTGTTTGATTTTTCTTACTAAGGTTTCTTTAAAACTGTCCTTAGTCGCGAGCAATTCAGCAACACTTGGTTTGGCAATAAAGTCGACAGCACCAATTTCTAGCGCCTCTAAAGTGATATCAGCACCTTTAGTCGTCAACGTGGACAACATTATTACCGGCATAGGTCTCAATCGCATTAAATTTTCTAAAAATGTGATCCCATCCATTTTTGGCATTTCAACATCAAGCGTCAAAATGTCTGGATTTAGCTTTTTAATCAAATCTCTCGCAACAATCGGATCTTCAGCTTCACCAACTACTTCAATGTCCGTTTCATCCTTCAGGGTGTCTTTAACAATGTTGCGTATTACCGATGAATCGTCGACAACTAATACGGTTATTTTTTTCAAATTTTATCCCACCCTTTACACCACGTTAAAATAATTCAACTTCACCATCAACGTTATTGCCTTCGATATTTTTAGAATAATCCCGCTCTCTCTGCACAATAGTATCATTCTGTAAATTATATAGTTTTTTGACGAATGCTCTCCCACCTGTTGGCTCAAAAATCACTTTCCTTGGATACAAGTCCCCTACATCTGTCGTATCGATAGTGATATTTTCCATTTGTAGATAATGCATTGCAAAATCAATATTACGTTTCCCTACATCCGTCATTTGGTTTAACACTTTGCCACCACCAAAGACTTTTGCGAATAAATTTTCTCGCTTTCCACCATTTTTTAATATCGCGTTGATCAGGTGTTCCATAGCAAAGTTACCGTATCGCGTGGCATCCGAGGCAATTCCTCGTTTACCCCAGTTTACTTCGTGAGCCTTTTTATCCGTTAAAGGCAACATAAAGTGATTCATACCTCCTATATTTGCCTCTTTGTCCCAGATACATGCCGAGATGCAAGAACCTAAGGTGGTAGCGATTGTGACGTTGTCTCGTGTCATGTAAAACTCACCAGGTAAAATTTTTGCAACTACCACCTGCCTACTTCTATCCCAATAATGATTCACATGACTAAATTCCGGCAGACATCGTGAGATGCATCTCTGCACCTCTATACTCTTATGCCGTTCCACTGCAATTAACCTGCGGCAACGTGATTACACGCTTCAGGCTTTCTAAAGATAGTGCGACCACCGTTAGAAAAATAGGTTTGATAGGCACCCAGGTTCTCGCTATGCCCCAATATTAATAAGCCACCGGGCTTAATATATTCATAATAACGAGCAAATAATTCTTGTTGCGTCGGTTTATCAAAGTATATGATGACATTGCGGCAAAATATCACATCAAAAAGTCCTTTCATTGGCCAATCATGTAATAAATTTAACTGTTTAAACGTGATTAAGTCTCGTAGTTTTTTGCTGACCTTAACGTTCTTAGCATTGCTACCCGTACCTTTAATAAAATACCGTTGCTGTATTTCCTTCGGTAAATCGTCAATGCGACTTTGGTCATAAATACCTTCAGCAGCTTTAGCCAGAACATTGCTATCGATATCCGTCGCAAGGATTTTAACGTCCCAGTCTTGTAACTCAGCTTCCATGGCCTCTAGCAAGGTAACCGCGATGCTATAAGGCTCCTCACCAGTAGAGCATGCCGAAGACCAGATCCTCATAGACTTGTGTTGCTCTCGTGATTTTTTTTGTTGCGCAAGTATTTTTGGTATTTCATGCGCTTGTAAATAATCAAAATGATGCTTTTCTCTAAAAAAACTGGTCAGATTGGTTGTGATCGCATTAATAAAGTAATTCTCTTCCTCATCCGGTTTTGTCTGCAATAAACGAACGTAGTCACTAAAGCTATTTAATTTTCGCTCTCTGATAATGCGCGAGAAACGGCGATAAACCATCTCTCGCTTACTTTCATTGAGTATTATTCCTGTTTTAGTATGAACGTATTCACAAACAAACTTAAATTCCTTGATCGATAAACTATGATCTTCGTGACGTTCATCTGCCATTGCATTCAACCTTCCAAATAATTAAAAACAAATATTTCAGCACTGCTTAAAACTCTTTCCACTCGTCATCCGGTTTTGTTGCACGACGCGCAGGTTGGCTGCGTGGCGCCGGTCTGGCTGAAACGGATCTTGCTGGCGCTTGTCTTGATGCTGCTCGGCTAATAACCGGTGGAAGTTCTTGCTCAACATTTTTAAAGAAGCTAATTTGTTCCAATAAACCCTGAGCTTGCTCTTCCATTGATTTACTTGATGCTGAGGCTTCCTCCACTAAAGCGGCATTTTGCTGCGTCATTTCATCCATCTGACTAACGGCCTCACTCACTTCTCCGATGCCTGCAGACTGCTCTTTACCTGCGCTATCAATGTCTTGTAGCATTTTACCCACTTCCGCAATGGCACTAACAAGTTCAGTAAAAGTTTGCCCAGTAGCGTCAACCAGTTTAGTACCTTGACCGACGGCCTCAACGCTGTCATTGATGAGTCCTTTGATTTCTTTTGCCGCACCTGCAGAGCGTTGTGCTAAGTTACGAACTTCGGCTGCAACAACCGCAAAGCCTCTTCCTTGTTCCCCCGCTCTCGCTGCTTCAACAGCCGCGTTAAGCGCTAGCAAATTGGTTTGGAATGCAATTTCATCGATAACACTGATAATATCTGCGATTTTCTTACTCGACTTATTAATATCACTCATTGCTTCGATAGCATTTTTAACTACCTCCCCCCCATTAGTTGCTTTCTCCATTACTCCAGAAGAAAGTTTACTTGCTTCGGTGGTATTTTCTGCATTCTGCTGCACTGTACTAGTCAGTTCTTCCATTGCGGAAGCCGTTTCTTCAAGACTTGATGCTTGTGTTTCAGTACGCTGGCTTAGTTCATTATTACCCTCAGCAATCTCTCTTGCTGCGTCAAACACATTCGTTGAGGCATTGCGGATTTCTTCAACCATATTGCCAAGGTTTTCGATAGAACCATTCATTGCTTCAGCTAGCAGTAGGAACTGCCCACCGTACTTACTGTCCATACTCTGCGTTAAATCACCATCAGCCAATGCTTGCGCAATATTAATCGCATCGTTAATTGGTTCAACGATGGCTTCCATCAACTCATTAATATTATTACCCAGACCTAACATAAAGCCGCTGTAATTTGATGTATCGATACGACGGTCGAGCTCACCACTTATTGCAGCAGTAATTAAGCCTTCAACTTGCGCTTGCGCATCTTTTTCCTCAGTCAAGTCTAACCACTGCACCGCTGTGCCAACATGATTTTGTTTTTCATCTTTAAGCGCTATTGCAATTAACTGGAAAGTTAAGCTAGCTACCTTTATTTCAGCAGTAAAAGGTAAGTTGGCCACATTCCCAAGTAAATTGCGCTGATGAGATGGATCTTTATGAAAACTGTCGAAATTACTACCAACAACAGTAGCGACAGAAAAAGCGGGTAAGGCTGACCTTAACTCTGTCTCTCTGCGTGCCAGCATTTTAATCACAGCGGGGTTGCAATAGACGATATTGCCGTCTGTGTCTGCCATCATCAAGTTCGTTGTCATACCGTCTACCGCTGAAGACAAACGCCCAACCTCAATTGCTCTGGCACGCGCCTCCGTGACATCTTGCCACTCAAGTGAATTGCCTATGTAATTGCCTGATGCATCTAATATTGCCGTCACATTAAGGGAGAATTTTAAGTGAGCAACATTTATATCTGTACTCCATGGCAGGTTATTAACATCATCAAGAAGCTTACGTTGATGTGCTGGGTTTTTATGAAACATATCGATGCAAGCGCCTAATACTTTCTCTTTGTCAGCACTAAAACCTGGATAGACTTTTGCAAACGTATCCTCGTTAGTTTGCAGTAATTTTAAAGTAGCAGCGTTCACATACGTAATAATGAAGTCACGGTCTACCATCATAATTGGTGTTGCGGATTGATCCAAAGCCCCTTGAAGGCGCACGGCTAAGTCATTGTCGGTGTTTTTAATATCCATGATTTCTTTATTACCTTTGTTATCTAATTCTAATTTGTTCGTGGGTGTTGTTACTGTATGGGCTGCAGCAATCATCGTGTCTGCCAATGTTTTATAAACCGCTGTCCAGGCTCTTTTTACTGTAGTTGTGTATTCATCACCTAAACCGATTTCCACCGTTTTCAGTAATGCTGCACCAACAGTGCGATAGTGTTCCGGTTTTACACCATAGTTAACATGGCGTTCCCCGAGTTTTTGCACTGCTGGAATCAGTTTATCAGGGTCATCAAGTAATTTTACCGCAGCATCAAGCATCGTCATCAGCTTGCTACCTTGCTCAACAATATCGCCCTTGAACAAAGGCTTAAGCGATGGGTCTAACTCGAATAATGTTTGATAAAAAATGTTCGCTGCTTGGGGAGCGATTGGCTTAATTTTTTGCCACGTTTTTTGAACTACAATACTCTGTTTTATTGTCATCGCCGTATTCCTATCTTATTTGCGGTAAGCTGAATAGTGAACTCGCTGTTACTCTGATACATGTTGTTCAATTGACCTCGGCTCGGTGACAAATAACTCATCCTCATTTAACAAGGTTTGTGTATCAAGCAAAATAATCAGTTTCTCTTCAATGTTAGCGATACCTTTTAGGAAACAGCTATCAATTTTGTTACCAAACGATGGCGCTTTCCGAATTGAACTTTTAGAAAATTTATAAACTTCAGAGACTGCATCAACAACAATCCCGACAACCATTGGTTTTATGTTATTTTGAGTACGTAAAATAATGGTGACTGTTTTTTCGTTGTAATCTAATGGGCGTTGACCAAAACGCTGACGTAAATCGATGATTGGAATAATCACACCGCGCAGATTGATAACGCCTTTAAGGTAATTAGGTTTATTAGGTAATTCAGTCACTTGACTACAAACCCTAATTTCTTGCACACATAAAATGTCGACGCCATATTCTTCACCGTGCAGCATAAAGGTAAGATACTCTTGCTCTAATTCAGACATGTCTAATTCACCTAATCTACTTTATGTTTTTCAATCAGCTGCAATGTTTCAACGTTCAACAAAGTAACCACTTTTGCACCTACATTTATCAAGCCATCTATGTAAGTTTGCGGAACACAGCCACCAAAATAAGGTGATTTTTTAATCTCATTATCTTCTGCATTTAGCACATCAGAAACAGCGTCAACAACAAAACCAATTGTTCTTGAGTGCTCATCAATCTCCACAGTTAATACTATAACCACGGTGAATTCATTGTAGATTGCTTGGCAAACTTTAAACTTTAAACGTAAGTCAATGATCGGCACAATTATGCCGCGCATATTAATGACACCTTTGACATATTTAGGCGCATTGGGAATGACCGTCGGTTGCTCCCAACTTCTAATTTCTTCCACACATAAAATGTCAACGGCGTACTGCTCATCTCCTAACAAGAATGTTAGGTATTGCTTACCACTGGTAATAAAGTCAATTCCCTCTAATGAATATTCGCCTTCCGCGGGAATATCTTTGGCCAACGCTTGTATATCCATTAAACCAATGCTCCATCAAGACTATGTTCATTTTGCTTTTCGTGTGCTCTTTCTATCGCCATTTCTATCATGCCTGGTACATCAATAATCATAGCCACAGAGCCATCACCCAAAATAGTGGCTCCGGAGATCCCCTCAACTTGCTGATAGTTATCCTTCAAGCTTTTTATCACAACTTGTTGCTGAGCTAATAAATCATCAACCATCAAGCCAACCTTTTGACCGTCAGCTTCCACAACCACTAATAAAGCGTTATTGACGTCTTTAGTATCGGCAGGTAAATCAAACAATTGATATATTGGAATAACAGGCACATTGTCTTCCCGTAACCGATAAAGCGTCATATCCCCAGACACTTTATTGATAAACTCTGGTTTAGCTTGCAACGATTCAACAATAGTGATGAGCGGAATAATATATACTTCGGTGCCAACTCGGACGAGTTGTCCATCGAGTATGGCTAGCGTTAAGGGTAAGTTAACTTTAAACTTACTTCCTTTTCCGGGCTCCGACTCAACTTGAATTCGGCCCCCTAGAGACTGAATATTCCTTTTGACCACGTCCATGCCAACACCGCGACCCGAAATATCACTTATTTCTTTTGCAGTTGAAAAGCCTGGCTCAAATAGTAAGTCAAATACCTGACTATCGCTTAGTGTGGCATTGCTATCCACTAAACCTTTTTCAATCGCTTTATTCAAAACGGCTTCTCGATTAATACCACCACCATCATCACTAATCTCAATAATGATATTGCCGCCTTGATGATAAGCATCTAAGGTAATGGTGCCTGACTTAGGTTTACCGTTTGCCAGGCGAATATCTGAAGATTCAATGCCATGATCAACTGCATTTCTGACTAAATGCACTAAGGGGTCACCAATTTGCTCCATGACAGTTTTGTCAAGTTCCGTTTGTTCACCTCTTATTATCAAATTCATTTCTTTACCCGTTTTAATTGATAAATCATGCACTAAACGAGGAAAGCGGTTAAAGGCGAAACTGATAGGCAACATGCGAATTTTCATCACACTTTCTTGCAGTTCTTTGGTGTTCTGTAGAAGCTGGTCTAAACCACTCTTTAGTTTTTCGAGCTTAGATATTTCAAAATCATTACCGAGCTCTGATAACATTGATTGGGTTATAACAAGCTCTCCCATTAAATTAATCAGCGAATCTACTTTATCAACGCCGACACGAATGGAACCTGCATCTTGTTTTGATTTTGTTTTGTTCTTATCTGACTTCTCGGGAGATTGAACAGCATTTGCTGAGGCGCCTGAGCTAATTGATAACTCCGAAGCGGATGTTTTAGCAGTATCGGAACCGCCGCTCGATCCTACAGGTTCTGGCGATACCTCCGTACCGACAATTTCTAATGTGCATTCATCCTCTACCCATTCAAAAACCTCTCGAATATCTGCTTCACTCGCTTCAGAAATTAATGATAACTCCCAACTAATATACAGCTCTGTAGCGTCCATTTCGGCAATCGGTGGTACCAGATCAGTTTTTGCCTTTAAGCTTAATTCACCGAGATCTGAGAGCGCGTTAAATAACAATAAAGGGTCGTTGCCTGTTTGTACCAAATGGTGTTCAGGAATAAAGGTGATGTGCCAAATTTTTCCTGCTGGCTTTTTACTATCTTGCTCAACATTGAGCATGTCACTATCGCTAGATGGCGTTGTCATTGCTAAGGTGAGCTCTAGAAGGCGGGTAGTTTCGCTTACTTTTTCTTCGTCATAGTCAGCATCATCTCTGGCTGCTTCAATTAATAGACGCATACAATCCACGGCAACCAGCAATAATTCAGTATCTTTAGGCGTAATATCTCGCCGGCCATCTCTTATCTCATCGAGCAAAGTTTCGACTAAATGGGTAAATTCGGTAACATTATTAAATCCAAAAGTGCCGGCCCCACCTTTTATCGAATGCGCAGCTCGAAAAATAGAATGAATGGTTTCATTGTCACCTGCGTCTAAATTCAGCAGGCTTGACTCCATTAATTCAAGTCCTTCAAAGCTTTCTTCAAGAAAACTAGGAACAAATTGGGACAGATCGACACTCATAGTCTTACCTCACAACACGTTTTATGGTCGCCAGTAACTTCTCTGGGTTGAATGGCTTTACTAACCAGCCGGTGGCACCTGCCGCTTTGCCTCGCATTTTCATTTGGTCGGAACTTTCAGTCGTGAGCATTAAAATGGGTGTGAATTTGAAGCTTGGTAATTTACGCAATTCTTGACATAGCGTAATGCCATCCATGTTCGGCATATTCACATCTGAAATGACTAAATCATAACGACCTGTTTTTGCTTTATTTAATCCCTCGAGGCCGTCTTTTGCCTCTGCCGTCTCAAAACCTGCACTTTTTAGAGTAAAACTCACCATGTCACGGATTGAGTTAGAATCATCTACAACCAAAATTTTGGTCATTTTTTTTCCCTTCTAGTAATTGAGATAAACTTACTGAACAATTCATGTCGCCTTATACCTTTGTTGGGCATCCAGATTAGCACTAAAAAGCAAATCCTTTCATACCCAGCTGTTTGACACTTTGATAAATAATTGATGATTGATTTTTCCAGATATAAGATTTCTTTTGTGTCGACACATAAGCCAAAGCACTCAGTAACAATTGAATACCCACTGTATCTATTCTGGTAACCTCACCGCCATCAAATATAATTTCATCATGTTCATCGATATATTCAATAAACTGTGTTTTAAATTCTGCCACTTCAGCAATAGTTAATTCTGCTGGAAGTTTCAATACTGGATTTGAATCCATAAAACCCTCATCTATTTGCGTAATTAAATACATTCAATTTCTACAATACCGTCGGTATCACACCAATATCGATTGCTTAATTTGTTGAGATTTACCATCTTCTTACACAATGCACTTGTTTGCTTAGCTAAGCTTGATATATGCGAGCTTCTACAATTACCGGTCTTAGGTTACACCTATTGATTTATCGGTTATTAACCAGAAAGGTTGAGCACTCATTTGCGCTATGCGTTTTGTTGATAATATAAAGAATTGACTTGAATCAAGGCAGCTGTGATCTTTATGACCACCAAAACGTATAAGTACTACTTTAGTTTAATTTTGGCTTTGCGATGTTATAAGTTTTAATACCTTTATTTGATATATCATACGCGCATTTCGAATCCTAGCAGAGTGATATCATCCTGATAGCCTTGTCTACCCGACACAACGAGACCATTGTCATCACCTTGGATAAAGGACAAACCACTTTGATAAAGTTGCTCTAGCATTTTTTCAATAGGATAAAGCGAAAGCGCGGGTAAGAGGGTATGTAAATTAGTACTGCCAAAATATGTTTTATCTGCGGCTTTTGCTTCAATCAAGGCATCGGTGTAGAGCACCACTTTGTCGCCAGGGCTTAAGGATATGGTTTTCTGCTGGTAGCTTGCCATAGAATCATCAAAAACACCTAAAAACGAACTATCGGTAGATAGCTCGTGCACTGCTTGCCCCTGACCTTTGATTAAGTAGCCACAGGGATGACCAGCCTGACAATAGCTGAATGTCTTGGCTTGTTCGTCGAGCACGCCATAAAACATCGTTACAAACTTACCCTGTGGGATTCTTTTATATAAGTTTCGATTGGTTTTGCGCAACACCTCTGCTGGTTGACAATTTCCTTGAGCTGCTTCTTTAAAAACATCAGATGCCATCAGGGTCAACAGTGCAGCTGATGCGCCATGCCCAGTTACATCGGCGATCATTACACCATACACCTTGGGTTTGATCTCAAATACGTCGTAAAAGTCACCACCGATGTGCGTCATAGGTTCAAATTTGGCATAAAAGTTTACACTGTGACTTTGTGGAAATTGACTGGGTAATATGGATTGCTGGACAAAACTTGCATGTGCCAAATCTTGTTCCATAGTCGCAAAGTTTTCTGCCAATTTTTTGTACGCTTCAGCCGTTTCTTGCTTGGCTAAAATTTCTGCCGTAATGTCGGTTTGTACACCAACAAAATGGGTACAACTCCTATCATCACCGAAAATAGGTGTTAATGATAATCTATTCCAAAAGAGTTCCCCATTTTTACGATAGTTTTTTAATAGCACGGTACAAGGTTCTGCTTTGTCGAGCGCTTTTTTCAATGTTCCCAGTGGAAATATGTTTTCTGGTTCGTTCTTGGGGCCTTGCAGAAAGCGACAATTTCTGCCCAACACTTCCTCACGCGAATAGCCAGTGGTGCATTCAAATCCTTCATTGACAAAAATCAATGGATGTTCAGGATCTTTCATATCTGAAATAGTGATGCCTTCATTCGCCCCATCAATGGCTAATTCCAATAAATTCAATGAAGCACTAATAGAATGACTTTGACTTTTCCACATCTTAATATCCTAAAAACACAGATTTTAGTGCTGATTACAGTTTTTATAACGACGAATGATGAACATAGCACTATTTCCTCACGCATGGCGAGCAATTTTTAACCAGCTACTTTTTATTCACCGCATGCTTTTGTTCGAATGCACAGTAACTAGGCGACAAAAAGCGTTGTTCAGTTCTATTTCATTTTGTTGGTAGTATTTATCTTAATTTTTACCTCAATGTACTGTATATTTACTAAGGTTAGCGGCTGCACGCAGATTACTGTATCCAGCGATTTTTTCTGTCTAATTTACTAATTAATTCTATTACCGTAACAAAAGATGGCACATATCCTATGCATAAGAAACTAATCAGACACGTCGAAATGAACACACAAAAAATAACACAGGTATTCTGCAATGTTAGCTAAACGCATCATCCCCTGTCTCGATGTTAAAGACGGTGTTGTAGTTAAAGGGGTTAAGTTTCGTAATCACGAAATTATCGGCGATATTGTTCCACTGGCAAAGCGGTATGCCGAAGCAGGTGCTGACGAGCTTGTGTTTTATGATATTACCGCATCAAGTGATAAGCGTGTGGTAGACAAAAGCTGGGTGACTAAAATTGCGCAAGTCATTGATATTCCATTTTGTGTTGCGGGCGGTATCAAATCGGTTAAAGATGCCGGTAAAATCTTAGAAATGGGTGCCGACAAAATATCCATCAATAGTCCTGCACTGTCCAATCCAGCATTGATCACAGATTTACATGATACATTCGGCCAACAGTGCGTCGTAATAGGTATTGATAGTTTCTTTAACGAAGAAACTGGCAAATATGAAGTGTATCAATTTACCGGCGATGAAACTCGCACGCAAAAAACAGCGTGGCAAACGCTTGATTGGGTTAAAGAAGTGCAAGCGCGCGGGGCGGGTGAAATCGTCTTAAATTGTATGAATCAAGACGGTGTGCGCAAAGGCTATGACATTGCACAACTTGCCGCCGTCAGAGCCGTTTGCAATGTGCCTCTAATTGCGTCAGGTGGCGCAGGTGAAATGCAGCATTTTGCCGACGTTTACAATCAGGCCGATGTTGATGGTGCACTAGCAGCCTCAGTTTTTCATAAAGCCATTATTGATATACCCACATTAAAAACTTGGCTATCTGCTCAAGGAATTGAAATGCGCAGTTAAGGCGCACCGACTTAATAGGAAGTAGAATGAAGATCACAAACGAAACTTCGATGCTGTTAGCGTGGGAAAAGATGCAAAATTTATTACCTGCCGTTATACAGGACGCACATTCTGGTCGTGTGTTAATGCAAGGTTATATGAACCAAGAAGCATTAGCTCAAACCCTTAATACTGGTAAAGTGACGTTTTTCAGCCGCTCAAAACAGCGCTTATGGATGAAAGGTGAAACGTCTGGCAACACCCTTGACCTAGTTGATATATCCACTGACTGTGACCAAGATTCACTATTGATATTGGTTCACCCAAATGGACCAACGTGCCACACTGGTGCTGCTACCTGTTGGTTTAATAGCGACGTTCCAAACATGACGTTTTTTGCTGAATTGGAGCAAACGTTAGCTGAACGCAAAGAAGCAGACCCATCCACCAGCTATACTGCAGAACTGTATAGTAAAGGCATCAAGCGGATTGCTCAGAAGGTAGGCGAGGAAGGTGTTGAAACGGCACTAGCGGCGGTAGTGCAGGATTTAGATGAATTAAAAAATGAATCTGCCGACCTCTTGTATCATCTGATAGTGTTGCTGCAAGCCAGCAATCTTTCTCTAAATGATGCAATTGCTGTATTAAAAGCGCGCCATAACAAATAGGATACGATGTTAGCAGGAGACAACAGTGAGTAATACTCCTATTGGAATCCTGCTAATTGCTTGTCTCAATCCAATGAATGTAATGGCTGTAACGGGTTCAAAAATATAACTTAGCATCTACTTCACACGAGCTTAATCTGCACTAGCTCAGACTTAAGCATGTCGTTACCTTCGAATACACTCCATTTATGACATATATTTACAGATAACAGAGTAAAGTTGCTTACTCACTTTTTGTTTTTTATAGTAAGTGTATCGATATATCGTCATTAGTCCAAAGGAGCGCCATGCGCAAGTTATCAATCGGTTCGCCTACCCATACTAGAACAGCGTTTAGTCAGACAATTCAAGCCATGATGTTTGTTTTAGTAGGCTCATTTTACATAAATGGAAACGCTGTCGCAGACAGTAACAGTGACTTGCACAACCTACTAAATAAACATTGGCTGCAAGCTGAAAAAGAGAAAGTGTTTTTTAGAACCGACCCAGATGCTTGGAAACCAAATGGAAAACTCGCCGACTTTTCACCGGACGGCCTGTCAAGGCGCCAGGCTTTTAACGCACAAATACTGAAAGACTTGTCCAGTATAGACACAGCTGACTTGAGTGAACAAAACGTAATGAGCTATCGGCTCTTTAAATACGAGCGTGAATTTGAAGATAAATATTATCAATACCAGGACAAGTATTTCCCAGTAAACTTTTTAAGTGGGTGGCATACTTATTTTGCCGAAGCCCCAGCTAACATGGCATTTCTGAATACCCAAGACTACGATAGCTTTTTAATTAGTTTAGAGGACTATCCTCGATTCAATCAAGAAAACATCGATTTGATGAAACAAGGGTTGAGGGCGGGCTTTGTGCATGCGTGCGCAAGTTTCACAAACTACGACCAAAGTATTCAACAACATATCGTCAGCGAAGCTGAAGACAGCGCACTTTTCGAGCCCTTTACGCGTTTTCCAAGCACCTTTACTCCACAGCAAAAAGAAGCTTACCGAGCGAAGGCTAAGCAGCTTATCAACGCCCATGTTGTGCCCTCATATCAAGCAATGTTCGATTTTTTCACTCAGCAATATATGCCCAATTGCCGCCAACAGGCAGGCATATCCTCTGTAGAAGGTGGTGCCGATTATTATGCATACGCCATAGAATATTACACAACAACGACCCTTAGTGCTCAGCAAATACATGATTTAGGCTTAGCTGAAGTCGCTCGTATCAAAACCGAAATGCTAGCGATTATCGAAAAAGTAGGTTTTGAAGGCGATTCTGATGATAACTCTACTAATAGCTCTGACCAAAAGCTCTCCGATTTTTTGCAGTTTCTAGCAAGCTCAAAACAGTTTTATGCTGACAGTCCGCAAGATGTATTGGAAAAGACGGCTTTTATTACGCAAAAGATGTATGGAAAACTCCCCTTCTTTTTCGGTAATTTGCCTAGAAACACATTTACGATAAAGGGCTCTGCTAGCCGAGGCGCTTTTTACATGCCTCCTCCAGACAACCGTGCTCCAGGTACCTATTTCCTAAGCTCAGTTCCTTCCCAGCAGCCTTTATACAATCTTGAAGCCTTGAGCTTGCATGAGGCAGTCCCTGGTCACCACCTGCAAAATGCAATTGCAATGGAGCTCGACTTACCTGAGTTCAGAAGAACACTCAACCACAGCGCCTTCTCTGAAGGTTGGGGGCTTTATTCTGAACGACTTGGAAAAGAGGCCGGTTTTTATGAAGACCCTTACAGTGATTTTGGGCGACTAGGCTATGAGATGTGGAGAGCAGTAAGGTTAGTAGTCGATACCGGCATACATGCATTTGGATGGAGTCGTCAACAAGCGATTGATTATTTAGCAGCACTAACTGCGCTTACCGATAAAGCAGTTAACGATCAAATCGACCGATATATTTCATGGCCCGGACAAGCACTGTCTTACAAAATTGGCGAACTTAAAATTCGCGAACTGCGCGAGCGGGTTGAAAAGAAACAAGGTAGTAACTTCGATATACGCATATTTCACGACGCCATTATTGGGAACGGTTCGCTTCCTTTAGCGGTGTTGGAGGAAGTTATTGAAGAGAAGTTCGAGCTTTAAGAAACGTTGTACATGAGCCGTGCTTGTTAATATGCGGCGCATGTTACGTTTGCTTCATTTGGCCGCGTTCTTACATTACATAAAACTTTTATTTAATTATTTCACTTTTTGTTCTTGAAAAAATACTGTCCGTACTCATATATGAGTAGTGGATGCCGAAAGGGTTCACAAAACCGCCGCCGAATTACCGGGGCATTTAATTTTAAACATATTGCTTAAAAGTAAAAGGATATGACTATGCGTACTATCGATCTATCTCCACTATACCGTTCATTCATTGGTTCAGACCATTTAGCATCGATGATTGATGCAGCTGCTCGAAATGAAAAACAAAATACTTATCCTCCATACAATATTGAACTTCTTGAAGAAGATAAATATAGAATTACCATGGCGGTTGCTGGTTTTGCTAAAGACAATGTTGTTATTGAAATTGTGGAAAACACACTCATTATCAGCGGTAGCAAAGAGCAAGCTCCGGATGAAGCTCGCAAATTCCTGCATAAAGGAATTTCCGAAAGAAACTTCGAACGAAAATTCCAACTCGGTGACAACGTTAAAGTACTTTCTGCCGATTTAGAAAATGGCTTACTGCATGTCGATCTTGAAAGAGTCGTACCAGAAGCGAAAAAGCCAAGACGAATAGAAATAGGCAGTCAGCTTTTTGAAAATAAATAGGCAATAAGCATTTGCTTGCATAGCTCGGTTGGTGGATCCCTAGCCGCCGAACGCAGCAATCAGCTAAACGCTAAAGCAGTTTCCTAGCCATCGCATCTGCGATGGCTTTTTTGTGAATCTATACTGCACAGCTAGCACTTCGCTAAATAAATTGCACGATAACCACATACAAATTCCACAAAGACAAAGCAATTAACACAGCAAATGTTGCCAAAGTGCCACTAAACCTGCCCCAACTTGCGCCAGCTGTGATCACTAAGCCGTAGGCATGAGCTATGCGCCCAAATACCAAGACAAAACCGCAAATATGCAGAAAAACATCCGCTTGCGAGGTCATCTCTGCGATTAATAAAAGAAGGATGCAAACAGGAACATATTCACTAAAATTAGCATGTGCCCTCGTCGATCTTTGTAAATCGTCTATATTTCCATCACCTAAGCTAATCCTATGCTTTCTTCTGGATTTAATTACTTGCATAGACAAAGCAAGAAAAATAAGGCCTAGAAGCCCAGCATAAAGTCCGGTAATCATTAAATTCATTTGGTATTATCGAGAGTTAGTTTATAGTCAGTATACTCAATGAACGTTTATTTGAAACTGAAATAAATTAAATAAAGTAACAACTTAACTTGAATTGTTGTGTTAGCGTTAATCAATTGTTAAATTAACGCTATTAGTAAATAACGACCTAGCTTGTCTTGCGCAGCGTCATTTTATGCTTCAATCATTACCCTATTTCTTATAGTCTAGGAGAAAAAATTTGAGTCATTTGTTTAGATTAGGTGTGATACTAGTCGTGGTTTGGTTATTGCTATCGGGAATCTACGAGCCATTGATGCTCTCCTTCGGACTTATCTCCATTCTAATATCGCTTTTATTGACAAAACGCATGTTACGAATCGACCAAGAGCAATTCACATTTTTTGTCACTGGCAGTTTGATCAAGTTTCTAGCCCAATTGTTTTATAAAGTAATTATATCCAACTATGATGTCACACTGCGAGTTCTTGGAATAAGGCCTGTGCAATCGACTTTCATTACAATTGAAGTTCCTTTTGACAATGACGTTGCAAGAGTTCTTTATGCAAATGCAATTACACTCACGCCTGGTTCAGCCAGCATCGCCTTATCAGATCATACACTCTTAGTTCACACGATCAGTGAACAAGGCGCTCAGGATCTTGCGCAAGGTGACATTTTAAATATCATGCCTAAGCAATATCAGGTCAAAACTTTAGAGAATCGTAACGAATGATTGAATATTATCTTGTTGCAGGCTTAGCCATACTGATAGCAATGGCTTTAGGCGTTTGCAGAGCATTATTAGGCCCCACCGTTTTTGATCGTATTTTAGCCGTCAACTTATTTGGCACTAAAGCGGTGTTGCTAGTGGCTATCTTTGCTTTCTTTTCGGGTCGACATGATTTACTCGACATCTCTTTACTTTACTCACTGCTTAACTTTGTTGGTGTTATTGCAGCATTGAGATTAGTCGAGAGAGGAAAGTTCTTTGCTAATAACAGCAAAATAGAACCAGAAAGTCTGACAGACCTCCAAAACACCAGTAAAGAAAATACAATACACAAAGCAAAAGGAAATCTAGATGCTTGAAATATTTGGCTTCATTCTTATTGGCATAGGCTGTTTCTTAGGGCTTGTCGGTGCGTTCGGTTTAGTCAGCTTACCCGACATGTACGCCAGATTGCATGCTGTTGGTGTGACAGACACCTTATGTTCTTTTTTAATCTTGTCAGGTCTCGCCTGCCATGCAGATTCAATCAACGTTATCGCCAAACTTATTCTTATCTTTTTATTCCTAGTATTTACCAGCCCAGTTTCATCTTACGCGCTGGCAAACAACGCTTGGCGCTGGGGCTTAATCCATAATCAAAAGATTCACATAAGCAACTTTAATGTAGATAAGGATAAAAAATGAGTCTTGTCGTTAATCTGGTCTTGCTTGTTTTTCTTCTCGTAATGGCTTTGGCCGTCCTGAAAACCCGTCATTTGTTTGCAATGGCAATGCTATTTGGCTTATATAGCCTTTTAGTAGCGGGTCTTTTTGTTGTGTTGGATGCACCCGATGTGGCCTTTACAGAAGCGGCGGTGGGAACAGGTATCTCAACTGTGCTGATGTTGGTTACCCTGGCGTCAATTAAAGACGGTCACGAACTTGTCTCAACACATAAATCGCGCACGGCACCACTTATTATCTGCATATTAATGGGGGGACTACTTATATACGGTACGCATGACATTGCGGAATTAGGTGATGGCAACAGTGCACCACACACGCAGGTAGCAGCACGATATATTGAAAAAGGACAAGAGGAAACGGGCGTACCAAACTTAGTCACTGCGGTTTTGGCTAGTTATCGTGGCTTTGACACACTTGGAGAAGTAACGGTTGTCCTCACTGCTGGTATTGGCGTTTTGATGTTACTAGGTTCAAGAAAAAAAATAAGAATAAAAGAGGTATACAATGGCAAATGATCTCATTTTAAGAGTCGTCACAAAGTGGTTATCTCCTATCATTATTCTGTTTGCACTTTACGTCCAATTTCACGGTGATTATAGCCCCGGAGGGGGATTCCAAGCAGGTGTAATCTTTAGTTCAGCGATTTTGTTATACGCACTCACTTATGGCCTTGATGCCGCATTGCAGCTTATCCCTGAATATATGCTGCGAATTGGTGCTAGTTTAGGCGTGCTGATATACGGTGGCGTTGGTGTCACCTCGATGCTACTTGGCGGCAACTTTCTAAATTATAGCGTATTGGCCAGTACTTCCATTGCTGGGCAACATGTTGGCATTATTATTATCGAATTAGGAGTGGGAATTACAGTAGCCTCGGTCATGGTGCTGTTGTTTTTCACTTTTGCAAGAAGGGTGGCCCCCGAATGATGGACTACATTGTTGGACATATTAACTACTGGTTAATTGTGGCGGTTATGATGGTTGGACTTTACACATTAATGAGCCGTTCTAATCTCATTAAGAAACTAGCAGGCTTGGCGATGTTTCAAACTGCCGTGATCCTATTTTACGTCAGTTTAGGTAAAGTCACCGGTGGCACCGTGCCGATTATTAGCGAAAAATACACGCTATATTCAAACCCACTTCCGCAAGTACTTATGCTAACAGCCATCGTCGTTGGTGTTGCAACAACGGCCTTGGGGTTTGCATTGGTTATCCGTATCAAAGAAGCGTATCACTCTGTCGAAGAAAATGAAATTTCGGCTATGGATGAAAAAGAATAATGGAACAACTTACCATTTTACTGATTGTCATTCCTTTGATGATCGCCCCGATTACTGCATTAATTCCATCTGAGAAAATAACCTGGTTACTCACAGTGATTGTCTGTTTACTATCCTTGGTCATTTCCAGTTACGTCTTGTATGCCGTCATTGATGGCAGCCACGTTATTTATGAATTAGGCGGTTGGCGTCCTCCTTGGGGGATTGAGTATAAAATTGACTCCTTAAATGCATTTGTTGCTCTTATTGTTAGCAGTATTGGTTGCCTAGCTTGCGTATTTGGGTATCGCAGCGTTCCTGATGAAATTGAAGAAAAGACCATTCCACTGTTCTATGCTGCTTTTCAATTATGTTTGCTGGGTCTTTTAGGCATCGCATTGACAGGCGATATTTTCAATCTGTTCGTATTCTTGGAAATTTCATCACTGGCTACGTATGCACTCATCAGTATGGGCAAAAATAGAAAAGCGCTCACCGCTGCATTTTCATATTTAATCCTCGGCACCATCGGTGCAACTTTCTTTCTCATCGGCGTTGGTTTTTTATTCGCCGCATCAGGCAGTTTAAATAGTGCTGACATAGCGAGTCGATTTAGCACATTTGAAGATATGCAGCTAGTTCAAACGGCTCTCATATTTATGGTGATGGGCATCGCGCTCAAAGCGGCAATTTTTCCTCTCCATAGTTGGTTACCGAATGCTTATAGCCAAGCCCCTTCAACCGTCAGTGTATTTCTTTCTGCAACAGCTACAAAAGTGTCAATATATGTATTGCTTCGTATTCTTTATGACCTCTACCCGATCCAGTATTGGGTAGACATGCTGTTGCCGCAAATTATGCTATCACTTGGCTGTGTGGCAGTTATCTATGGTTCATATCGCGCTTGGCAACAAACTGAAATGAAACGCCTTTTGGCTTTTTCTAGTGTTGCTCAAATTGGCTACATAGTGATTGGATTCTCACTTGTGAATCAACTTGGATTGACCGCTGCGATTATACATTTATTTAATCACGCTCTAATAAAAGCCACCCTGTTCATTGGTGCAGGTATCCTTCTTTATAGAGCTAACACAACGGAGTTAGGCAATTTAAGAGGCCTAGGAAAAGATATGCCATGGACCTTTGCCGCGATAACACTGGCAGGTTTAAGTCTGATTGGTGTTCCGGGAACGGTCGGTTTTGTTACAAAGTGGTATTTACTTGAAGCTGCAGTTGAGAAAGGCATGTGGATTGTGGTCATCACCATAGTTTGCGGTTCAGTCTTAGCCATTGCTTATGTGTGGAAAATTGTAGAGAACTTATATTTCAGAAGTAAGCGAAAAACGCATATTCAAGACGTACATAGTGGTGACTCAGGGATAGCAAAAGCGCCTAAAACAATGGTTACAGCACTCTGGATTGGGGCTGCATTATGTATATTTTTCGGTTTAAATACTGAATTGTCTTTTCAAGCAGCATCCTCCGCTGCCTCTGCACTACTGACGCCATAGGAGTAATAATGACGCAATTGGCATTAACGCATTTATTGATACTCTCGATGGTTGTTCCAATAGTTGGCGCGATCATCATTTCCCGATTAGACAAACACATCAATTTACGAGAAACAGCCACTATTGTGACTGCGCTCATTCTGTTCATTATCAACGTTGATATATATCTTAATCTAGACTTATCCCATGCAAAAGACGTTGCTGCTTCAAGGTTCACTTTTGCTGAACCTATAGAAGGTTTATCAATTACATTTTCTGCCACGGCCTTTGGCAGTTTATTTGCACTGATCGCCAGCGGCTTATGGATTGCAACATCGATTTATGCGATAGGATATATGCGCGGGCATGATGAAAAACATCAGACACGTTTCTATATTTTGTTCGCGGTTGCGATTGGCGGTGTAATGGCAGTCGCATATTCAGACAATCTGTTCACTCTATTCTTATTCTATGAAATATTGACTGTTTCAACCTATCCCTTAGTCACCCACGCAGGAACAAGAGATGCTAGGAAAGGTGGAAAAACCTACATCCTCATTTTAATGGGCTCATCTATTTTGTTTTTCCTTCCAGCCATGGTCATTGTTTGGTTTGTATCCGGTACATTGACCTTCCAAGAAGGTGGCATACTTGCTGGCAATCTTGACATAATTTGGGCTGCACCACTTTTAATCTTGTTCCTTTTTGGTATAAGCAAAGCTGGCCTAATGCCACTGCATCGATGGCTTCCTTCCGCAATGGTTGCGCCAACTCCGGTAAGTGCATTACTGCATGCAGTAGCTGTCGTAAAGGCTGGCGTGTTTGCCGTGATGAAGGTCGTTGTATTTATTTTTGGCGCGGACTTCATTACCGAATCGGGTGCCAATCATTGGTTAATATGGATACCGTTAATCACCATTGTGCTCGCCTCATTCATTGCATTAAGCAAAGACAATTTGAAAGAACGTTTAGCCTACTCGACGGTAAGTCAATTAAGCTACATTATTTTGGGTGCGCTTTTAGCTAATGAAGCTGGAATTTTAGGCGGTACAATGCATATTGCGATGCATGCTTTTGCTAAAATATCATTATTTTTTGCAGCGGGCGCTATCCTCGTCGCCAGTCATAAAAAATATGTAAGTGAGCTAGCTGGCCTGGGTCGCGTCATGCCCTTCACTTTTACGGTCTTTACAATAGGTACGCTGAGTATCATTGGTTTGCCTTTTTTTGGCGGTATGTGGAGCAAATATTATTTGGTCTCAGGCGGCCTCAACTTTACCGGCCCCGCAGCAACATATTGGGCGATACTTATTGGCTTAACGATAAGTTCTTTGTTAAATATTTACTATTTACTGAGTATCCCTATGACTGCATTTTTCAACAAACCAGTTAACACTAGCGCAGACCATGCGCATGATTCATATGACGCTCCGCATTCGGATAAGCAAGGCATTAAAGAAGCGCCGTTTGCCTGTCTAATTGGTATGGCAATCCCCACATTAATAACACTTTATTTGTTTTTTGATCCGCAAGTGTTTTATCGACTTTCATCAACACTGGCAAATTTTTAAGGTATCGAAATGAAGATTGAAACAAGTAACGCTGAACAAAAAGTACCATTTTTCGACAATCCTAAAAATGTGATGTGGATACTTCGTATTTTTTACGCGATATGCGTATTATTGATAGTCGCCGACTTTGTTGTGCACCGACATATTTATGTGTCATTTGAGGAAATCCCAGCTTTTTATGCCCTATATGGCTTTGTCGCCTGTGTTGTGCTGGTTGTTATCGCAAAAGCTATGCGCAAATTTGTGATGCGTGATGAAAAATATTACGACAAACGCGATGATGAAGTTGAACAAGATGTTCCTCGCGTTGCTGTTGAGCATGGATCTGAGGATAGCGCCCATGTTAGCACTGGCGAAAATACAGCTGAAGGGGCGCATCAATGAGTTACGCTATTCCAGCTTTCTTACCGTTTTTCTTAGCAGCGCTGTTTGCTGCTGTTGCGCCAGTAAAACTGCGGTACCTTTTGGTTTTAGTGCCGCTGGTTAATGGCATTTTAATTTATCTGAACGCCGATCAACTTACCCCTATAAGCGTTCAACTGCATACATTCACTCTCCAGATTATGGATGTTGGCGCGCAGGTTAGCGAGCAAGACGCTAAACTGAGTTTACTTTTCGCCTATCTATTTCACTTAGCCTGCTTTATTTGCCTTATATATGCACTGCACGTTAAGGATAGAGTGCAACTGGTTGCAGGCTTGCTATATGCTGGTAGTGCAGTTGGTGCCGTATTTGCGGGTGACTTTATTACCCTATTTATCTTTTGGGAATTACTGGCTGTTACTTCTGCCTTTTTAGTCTTTGCTCGAAGAACACAAGCGGCTAAATTAGCCGGTATACGTTATTTAATTATCCAAGTTCTGTCAGGTGTCCTATTACTCATTGGTGCAATTAGCTACTTTCAACACACCGGTTCCACAGAGATAGGCTACATCGGTTTGGGTTCGATGGCATCATGGCTATTTTTGATTGCCTTTGGTATCAAAGCAGCCTTCCCATTTATGCACTCATGGTTAACCGATGCCTATCCAGAAGCTACGCCAGCAGGTGCTGTTTTCTTATCAGCGTTCACGACAAAAGTGGCTATTTATATGCTCGCTAGGACGTTTCCGGGAGAAGATTTACTGGTTTATATTGGCGCTGCAATGACTTGCTTTCCTATCTTTTATGCAGTGATTGAAAACGATCTACGTAAAGTGTTGGCGTATAGCCTGATCAACCAGCTTGGCTTTATGGTTTGCGGCATAGGCATTGGCACGGCACTGGCGCTTAATGGCACCGTTGCTCATGCATTTAATGACGTTATATTCAAAGGCCTATTATTTATGACGATGGGTGCAGTATTACATAGAGTTGGGCACGTGAATGGCTCAAACCTTGGTGGTTTATATAAGACCATGCCCAAAACAACGCTTTTCTGTATTGTCGGTGCGGCATCTATTTCGGCTTTCCCTCTGTTTAGCGGGTTTGTCAGTAAAAGTATGGTGATGGCGGCAATGATTGAAGCTGGACATGAATATTTATGGCTCATGTTGTTGTTTGCTTCAGCTGGGGTATTCCATCATGCGGGAATTAAAATTCCGTTTTTCGCTTTCTTCGCACACGACTCTGGTTTGCGTCCAAAAGAGGCACCAACGAATATGCTTATCGCGATGGGTATCGCTTCATTTATGTGTATTCTAATTGGTACCTACCCAGAATTTTTGTATCAAATGCTTCCTTGGGATATGGAGAAAGCATACGTACCTTACGATTTAACGCATACGCTTACTCAACTGCAGTTATTATTCTTCTCGGCACTGGCCTTCGTTTGGTTAAACAAAAAAGGCTTATATCCACCTGAATTGAAATCGGTTAACTTGGATATGGAGTATTTGTATAGAAAAGTGTTACCCGGGACGGGTCATGCTTTAGCGCGTATTGCAGAGAGGCTCAAAACTAGCATGATTGACATTTCAGTGAGCGCTGTCAATGCATTACCGGTAATGAAACGGGGTAACGACGCAAACGCGGCTACGCTAACATTAAGAATGGCGCTGGGCTTTGTGGTGTTAGCAATATTGGCATTTGTAACTCAGTTTATGTAAGCCAATAATATTTCTGTATGAGCCACGCGCTTTTTTTAGCGCAGTGTGCTAAATATTCGAGCATCAAAATGCGATGTTCTTATAGTTAAAGGTTCCATTCAAAACCGGTGAATAATGCTTCTTTGTAGCTCATATCAAATGCACATTCTTATAACATCCGAATGCCTTAGAAAATGTTCGCTTATAGATGTTAATTTAAAAACACTGTAGGAAAAGAACCAAACTGCAAAAGCGTACACTTAATAGCAATCATGATCATTTTCCTCAGGGCTTGCTTTAACAAAAATTTTTGTGCACTGTAAGAAATATCACGAGCTAAATGACTTTTTGAGAACAATAATATGCGACAAAAAAAATCTATACGGCAAGCGTTAATATTAGTCACCCTGATCCTGACAGGATGTTCGAATAAAGCAGCCCATGAAATAATGCAATCCAACAAAAAAGAGGCCTGTAAAGACGTGGTAGAAGGTCAGGCTAGGGAAGATTGTATGCGCGGATATGAGCGGTCTCTGGCGGAGTATGAACGAGAGCGCAATCGCGCCATAGGAAAATAAAACAGCGAAAATGAACGCGAACCTTCCTTAGGTAATCAGTCCCGCAATACCCATGACGAATATCCATGTAGCAAAGAATATTTTGAGCTTGACAGCAGAGAAGTAAAGAACAACTCTCATTGCAATAGTACCGCCGATAATTGCACCCGCACCCGCGAATACTAACACATTCCAGTAAATGGCTTGTGAGATAATAATATGGTAAATTACAGCCGACCAAACCGTAAATGCACTAAGTATAACGGCACAGGCAATTGCTGAGGTTATATTAAACCCTCGCAAGATCAGATATACAGCGACAAGTTCACCTACCCCAACCGATAACCACGCGGTAATTACGCCACCTAAAAATGCAATAGTACCTAAACAGAATACGTCTATCGGTAAAAGGCGTTTTATTGATTCTTGCCTATGCAATAATAGCATTGAACCGAAAATAGCGAACGCCAAGAGAATAGAAAACACACCAAAAATGAGATGCAAGGACGTTTGCATTTGTTGCGTGTATTCACTCAAGCTAAATTGGGCTATTACGATCCCCGCTATAGAAAACGGGACCGTAACCAACAGCCCTTTGTTTACATATGACCACTGTTCTGCTTCATGTGAGTTAGCATTTGTGTTTGCACCGCGATTTAGCACAAGAGCGTTTCGGTGATTATGCCAAGTAATCGCTCCAGCAGTCATACCGCAACACTGAATAGCAAAACTCGTGGCCACAATAGCCGTATTTTGCATATCGATTTGATTAAAAAATGGCACAAATACTACACCTCCCCCAGCCCCCGTGGCATTTGCAAAAATTGCCCCGGTAATACCTAAAAATAGAAAACCAACATAATCAAAAATGATCTGAAAGCTGTTTGGTATGCTAAAAATAAGAATGAGCCAACAAACTGCAAGCGTGGTTCTATATGGATGGCTATTGAAAGCGCTGCGAAAAATGGTTAACAATACAACTGGCCATAAATAAAAGAGTATAAATACATGCTGGAAAAAGCGATAGTCTCAGATAAACAACTTCATTCGAGCAGTGCCATATGGTTCAGCTAGAAAGGCACGACAGTGACGTTATTATTCTACTAACGCCTAATCGTTCTCTTACGTGGGCCGAAGCAAAATGGATTATCGCATTCATGGTTGCTATTGTCATGATAATTGCAATCGCATGGACGTTTATCGGTGCTTGGGTCATTCTACCTTTTGCAGGGCTTGAAGTTGGTTTATTTGCTTTACTAATGTACAAAGTCACCCGCTTCACATACTCCAAACAAATAGTGACACTGACACCCCAAGATATTACGATTGAAAACGGGATTGACCGATTGCAGTCAACTGACTCATTCCCTCGTTTCGGCACCGCGCTCTATTACTCTGAAACTGAGAGAGATTGGCGCATTCCAAAAATCACCCTTCAAAATGGCAAAAAAAGGGTACAAATCGGGCAGTTTTTAAACGCAGATGACATGATTATTCTGCGTAACGAATTCGAGGACCTCGGGTTTCCGGTTTGCCGAGAGCATTGGTGGAAGAAAAACTGATGTATTTTTGAAACAAAAAATCGACTGGTCAGATGTGAAAAAACTGTTACCATGCAGTATTTCCAATTTAAATTTAAAGTCATATGACTGAGTTTGATATCATTATTGTTGGCGCCGGCTCGGCTGGTGCTGTTCTAGCGAATCGATTATCCGAAAATCCAAAACTATCCGTATGTTTACTTGAGGCGGGTGGTAAAGATACTCACCCAGCAATACACATTCCCTTTGGCTTGTCCTTTTTATCCGATATCAAATCGGTAGTTTGGGACTTTGAAACAGACAAAGAACCCAACTTGAACAATCGTCAGTTGTTTTGGCCCAGAGGTAAGACGATGGGTGGTTCTAGTTCAATTAATGCCATGTGTTACATCAGGGGCGCCGCTCAAAACTACGACGATTGGGCTGAGTCTGGCCTAACTGGATGGTCATGGGACGACGTTCTTCCTTATTTTAAAAAGAGCGAAGACAATACCAGAGGCACATCCGAGTTTCATGCGATAGGAGGTTGTCAAACTGTATCAGACCTTAAACACGTCAACCCACTTAGCAATAATTTTATCAGTTCGTCTGTGGCTAACGGCCTAGCTGAATCACGAGATTTCAACAGTGAAAGTCAGGAGGGTGTTGGCTTGTATCAAGTCACTCAGCGCAACGGCGCTCGCTGCAGTGCAGCAAAGGGCTTCTTATCTGCCCAAATAAAAGCGCGTCCCAACTTGCATATTATGACCAAGGTGGAAGTAAAAAAAGTAACGATAGCGAATAAGATAGCCACAGGTGTCGAAATTATTAGCAATAACACAAAACAATATTTATACGCTAAAAAGCGGGTGATATTAAGCGCCGGCGCCATTGGTTCTCCGCAAATATTGATGCAATCTGGCATCGGCAACCAAGAGCACCTCAAATCCTTAAATATCGATGTGAAAATGCATTTACCTGGAGTCGGCCAAAACCTGCAAGACCATCTGGATGG
Organism: Glaciecola sp.; assembly: GCA_965660625.1. Taxonomy (GTDB): domain Bacteria; phylum Pseudomonadota; class Gammaproteobacteria; order Enterobacterales; family Alteromonadaceae; genus Glaciecola. Next base: position 31,283 of record CBFIAR010000027.1, read on the forward strand.
CACAATTTTATTTAAAACGAAAGACACGCGCTCATATGGCCTATCTTTACCTGCATTCTTTAAGAATGCAGCAGAGCCAATTAATTATTGGTTGAAAAAAGAGGGTATGTTCACGACAAACATTGCGGAGGGTGGCGCCTTTTTAAAATCAGACCCTGACATGCTTTTACCTGATATACAATTGCATTTCTTGCCTGCTCTGCTAGTTGACCATGGTCGCTCCAAACCCTGGGGGCATGGCTTTACAATCCATTTTTGTAACCTTTACCCAAAAAGTCGCGGTGAGATTTTACTAAGGGAAATGGATGGTGAGATCAGCGCAGATATCCGTCCAAATTACCTTTCTCATGAAGATGATATAAAACCCTTATTGGCGGGTTTCAAATGGTGCAGAAAAATAAGCAACACCGCCCCCTTAAGCGATGGTGCGACAGAGTGGTTACCCGGAGAAGGAACACAAAGCGATGAAGAAATTATTGACTATCTAAGAAGCAATGCCGAAACAGTTTACCATCCCGTGGGCACATGCAAAATGGGAATTAAAGAAGACGAATTAGCAGTTGTTGATGTTAATTTGAACGTGATAGGTATGGCCAATTTAATGGTGGTAGACGCTTCTGTAATGCCGAATATCATCGGCGGAAATACAAATGCTCCCACCATCATGATTGCTGAAAAAGCAGCTGATTTATTGAAAGCCACGCTGTAGCATATAATGGGGTACATCATTGCCTAGACGCAGCGCAGTGAAACACAACGACGACTGCGATAACCTCTAAGGTTTCACCTAAAATGGTATCGCAGTTCAGCTAATGACGTTAACTGACAATTTGCTCTAACTCACCACTGACCACAGTCACTGTTTTTGTTCCATCGAGCTTGTGATAAGCACACAAACCTTCACTCGCGGCTGCTTGGTAGTAGTTAACTAGTGGCTGAGTTTGTTCATGATAAATAGCGAGACGATCGCGCACTGTGGCTTCTTTATCGTCATCACGTACAATCAAGTCTTCGCCAGTATCATCGTCCTTACCATCCACCTTAGGCGGATTATAAACAACATGATAAACGCGTCCTGAAGCAGGATGGACTCTCCGTCCACTCATGCGGTCAACGATGACCTCATCTGGCACATCAAACTCGATGCAATGGTCAACCTTAACACCAGCATCTTTCATCGCTTCAGCTTGTGGAATAGTGCGAGGAAAACCGTCAAGTAAAAAGCCATTAGCGCAATCTTCTTGTGCAATACGCTCCTTAACTAAGCCAATAATAATATCGTCAGAGACAAGTTTCCCTGCATCCATTACTTCTTTAGCTGCTAGTCCCATTTCGGTGCCAGCTTTAATAGCAGCACGTAACATGTCACCAGTAGAAATTTGTGGGATACCAAATTTCTTCATCAAAAATTGAGCCTGTGTTCCTTTTCCGGCACCTGGTGCGCCAAGTAATATGATGCGCATTAAGCATCCTCCAACAAATTGATATGAATTTATAAACGTGCAAACTTTACAACTAAGGCTACTAGTTCACAAGTCAAATTGGGCTAAAAATCATAACTTAAGACTAATAGCGAACAATTCCCCCGAACTGTGCACAAAACAAACTGCCAAGACGGCTAAATTAAGCGTTTAAATGAAAAAGCGAGCATAAGCTCGCTTTCCTTATTCCAATCAATCACCAAAAATACGACTCAGTGAATGCTTAGCGTTCCTCAAACTCTCAAGGATTATTTTGCTAAACTCGCCAAGAGACCATTTAAATTTTTAGCAAATGTCGCAGGGTCTTTCAAACTACCTTGTTCAGACAAAGCTGCTTGATCAAATAACACTTCTGACCATTGTTTAAATTGTTCCTCATCTTGCACGCCTGACATCAATTTGACTAGCTTGTGTTCTGGGTTCAATTCAAAGTGATACTTCGTATCTGGTACCGGTTGACCAGCTGACGCCATTAACTTCGCCATTTGTGTTGTCATACCGTTCTCATCTGCCACGATGCAAGCGGGTGAGTCGGTTAAACGGTGAGTAAATTTCACGTTTTCAACTTTATCCCCCAACGCCGTTTTGACTCTTTCAAGGATACCTTCCACTTCTTTCTCAGCAGTCTCTTTGGCTTTCTTAGATTCTTCATCATCCAAGTCGCTTAAATCAAGGTCTGCTCTGGCTATGGACTGAAACTGCTTTTCGCCAAATTCGGTCAAATGCGACATTAGCCATTCGTCAATGCGCTCACCCATTAATAAAACTTCAATACCCTTCTTGCGGAATATCTCTAAATGGGGACTTGTTTTAGCAGCTTGATAGCTGTCAGCGGTAACATAGAAAATCTTTTCTTGGCCTTCTTTCATGCGGCCAATATAGTCTTCCAAGGAAACAGATTGATTGCCTGAGTCATCAGCAGTAGAACAGAAGCGAAGTAGTCCTGCAATTTTCTCTTTATTCGCAAAATCTTCAGCTGGGCCTTCTTTAATTACATTTCCAAATTCAGACCAAAAAGACTGATAATTCTCAGGCTCATTCTTTGCCATTTTTTCAAGCATTTGAAGCACACGCTTCGTGCAGCCTTGACGAATTGACTGAGTGATTTTGTTATCTTGTAAAATTTCACGAGATACGTTCAGGGGTAAGTCGTTGGAATCTAATAGGCCTTTTACAAAACGTAAATAGGTTGGCATAAACTGCTCTGCGTCATCCATTATGAAAACGCGTTGAACATAGAGTTTCAGACCGTGAGCTTGGTCTCTGTTCCACATGTCAAACGGCGCTTTAGCCGGAATATACAATAAACTAGTGTATTCTGTTTTACCTTCAACACGGTTATGTGACCATTTTAATGGGTCGGCAAAGTCATGCGAAATGTGCTTGTAAAACTCAGTATATTCTTCGTCGCTGATGTCAGATTTTTCACGTGTCCATAGAGCTGTTGCTTTGTTTACTAACTCCCAATGTCCAGGTATGGCTGCTATTTTCTCACCGTCAGCACCCTCTCTCTCGGGCACTTCTTCTTTAAACATTTGTACTGGAATGTTGATGTGGTCAGAATATTTAGTGATGATTGAACGAACACGCCAGTCGTCTGCAAACTCTTTCTCATCCTCACGCAAAAATAAAGTAATTTCAGTACCGCGTGTTTCTTTATCAATTGTCGAGACTGAAAATTCGCCCTCGCCCGCTGATTCCCAGCGCACGCCTTCAGATTGGTCGGCGCCAGCTGCCCGACTTTTAACCACAACTTTCTCTGCAACAATAAATGCAGAGTAGAAACCGACACCAAACTGACCAATCAGTTGAGAGTCTTTTGTTTGGTCACCTGATAATTTACTAAAAAAGTCTGCCGTACCCGACTTAGCAATTGTACCCAAGTGAGCAATCGCATCTTCTTTGTTCATGCCAATTCCATTGTCTGAAATTGTCAGCGTCCCAGCTTCTTTATTTACACTGATCTTAACGTTGAGCTCTGGATCATTCTCATACAAACTGCCATCAGAAAGCCCTTTAAAACGAAGCTTGTCTGCGGCATCTGCGGCATTAGATATCAGCTCCCTTAGAAAGATTTCTTTATTTGAATAAAGCGAGTGGATCATCAGGTGAAGCATTTGTTTTACTTCAGTTTGAAATCCATGGGTTTCTTGTTGGACTGTCTCAGCCATAGCCAAGTATCTCCTACGTTGTTTTATATTATGTAAAGCCAAGTGACTTACTACATTTCTCTTTTGGTGAGAAGCGCAGCACGCCATCGTTAAAAGCGTTGATTGAAGAGAGATGTAGGGACAAACGGAGAAATTTTCAAGGGAAAACACGAAATGAAATCAAAAATAATTTTAGAATGTGTGTATTTAGTTGTATTAGCTTTGCCTAAACTTGCCTTCTACCTGAAAAAGCGTGGCTAATGGTGTTTCCATCAATATATTCTAACTCACCACCAACAGGAACGCCGTGTGCAATGCGTGTTGCCTTTATTTGCTTATCCCTACAAATTTGACCAACGTAATGTGCCGTTGCTTCACCTTCTACCGTTGGATTAGTTGCCAGAATGACTTCTTGAATAGATTCGTTATCCAAAAGCTGGGCTAACTCCGTTAACCCGATTTCCGCAGGACCGATGCCATCAATGGGAGACAAATGCCCCATCAATACAAAGTACTTTCCTTTGTATTCAGACATTTGTTCGACCGCTATTACATCTTGCGGTGATTCAACGATACAAAGCTGTCCGCTTTCACTGCGCATGGGGTTTTCACATATCCTACACAAACGGTTTTCAGTAAACGTTCTGCACTGTTCACAATGTGAAACATGCTCCATTGCATCGTGCAACACTTTACTCAGTGTCATTGCTCCTTCACGATTTCTCTCCAACAGAGTAAATGCCATGCGCTGAGCGCTCTTTGCTCCAACGCCTGGAAGGCATTTTAATGCTGAAATTAATTCGTTAATAAGCGGACTGAATGACATAGGTAAAACTTCTCTAATAGTAAAATTGGATAATTCCACTGACACCAAAGCTGACGTTATGTCAGCTTTGGTGTGTAGTTTTGTTTTAAAACGGCATCTTGAAGCCTGGTGGTAAATTCATTCCACCAGTTATTGAACCCATTTTTTCTTGGCTGGCTTCGGAAACACGGCGCACAGCATCATTGGTTGCAGCGGCTACTAAATCTTCTATCATGTCCTTATCATCTTCCATAAGCGATGGGTCTATTTCTACCCGTCTGACGTTGTGATTACAAGTCATCGTCACTTTGACTAAGCCCGCACCTGATTCACCGGTTACTTCTAAAGAAGCAAGCTCATCCTGTGCTTTTTTCATTTTTTCTTGCATTTGTTGGGCTTGTTTCATCATGTTACCCATGCCGCCTTTAAACATAGTCATCTCCTAAGTATTTTGGACAGAACTCACATTATTCTATCAATAGTTATCAATACGGGTCAGTTGTTATCTGGGTTTTATAGAACCTTCAATAACGCGCCCTTCAAACGATTTTATCAATTCTTGAATTGAATCATTAGTTTCCACAACACTGTGGGCATGTCGGTGCCTGACCAACGATATCTGTTGTTGTATTTGAAACGGTGTTTCGTCAACGTCACCGCACTGTACTTCAAAGGTAACCGGCTTTTGATAAAATGCACTCAATGCTTCAGTAATAGTAGCGTGGTGTTGCTCTTCATCTAAGTGCTTGTTACGTTCATCAATGCGAATAATAAAGTGTTCACCGTGCTGTACTAAGTTAGATTGTAGCAACAGTTGTTTATTCAACCCTCCCACCCCGAGTTCTTCTATAAAATCGCTCCATTTATTAATTTGTTTCGCTCTTAATAGCTTTTCACCATTTTCTAGATAAGGCGCAACTTGTGGGTGTGTCACTTTAACCTTACTTAGGTCATTCACGCCATGCCCAAACATTGCTGCGATTTCATCAGCTATATCCACAAATTGTTTTTCTGAAGTACTTTGAAGCTGTTCTGCGCACGCCTCGTTAGCAAGTCCTGTTTCTAACTGTTGATGGTTTGCTGGCTGCTTGAGATCCGTTTTGCCATTCGCAATGGGATCATTATCAACCTTATCTTGTGCATATTTTCCGTTTTCTGTTTGCCCAGTAATATCGACTGGTGACAACTCTGCAGGAACATGATTTGGATTATTAGTTTGCGCGCTTAGTGATTCAGACCCAAGCGCTATCGTTGTTGATGTCTTTTCGAATGGCGCGTCGTCAGCTTCGTTAAAATCAATATCGTCATCGTCATCTGCTTGTTCGGCGGGCTGCGATAAATTTTCGAGCTCAGCAGCAGAAAATGGTTCAGCAATAGCATCAGCACCAAGTTCATCAGACAGATCATTGTTATTCCAAGGCGGTGGTTCGCCTTCTGATTCAATCAAAGGATTTCGAATAAGTTTATTTTCCGCATCACCTGAGCTTTTATTTTGCTCCGACGTTGCTACGGTATCATTACTTACAAAAATTGAGTTGTCTTGCGTCATTAAACGATCAAATAACGATGATGTGCTGCCTTCAACTTCGGTGCTTTCTAGTGCATCTTCAGGCTCCTCGTTCTCAAGTAAATCGTGGAGCGCAAGTAGGTCAGTTGTGGTACTTAGATTGTCTTGTGGCGATTCTGCGCTTCCTTCGCTATTTTGTTCAGCATAATGAGTATGCTGAGCTGAATCTGTCACATCAGATGCTAATAAACTGGCAGCGTGTTCTCGCTGTGTTTGCGCTTCATCTTGTAATTCGTGGAACTCATCCAACATGCTTTGTTCAGCATCTTCGTCCACAAAAGACATATTGAAAATATCTCGTTCTACTTGTTCTACTTGTTCTACTTGTTCTACTTGTTCTACTTGTTCTACTTGTTCTACTTGTTCTACTTGTTCTACTAATAGGGTATTTTGTGATGATTGGGCGTCAAGATTGTTGGGCAACGCTGTGGCTTTATTTTCAGGAGAAAGCACCTGCTCATTTTGTTCAGGCGCATTGGAAATTGGCCAAATCTTAGGTTCAGCTATCGTATTCAGAGTCGACCTAGCTAAGTCGACTGTTTTTTTTTCCGCCAATACCTCACTGTGTGCAGTTTCTAAATCAAGTTCAACTGACTGTGCGGGACTAAATGCCAGCATGCGCAGTATGGTCATCTGCAAACCAGTAAAAGCGTCCGGCGCGAAAGGCAAATCTTTTTTACCTTGTAACACTAGTTGATATAACAATTGTATATGTTCTGCGGATACAGACTTAGCTAATTGATAAACGGCGCGCGCGCTGACAGTTTCTATTTTACAAATATCAGGCACTATTTGTGTCAATGATACTTGATGTAACAAACTCAAAACTTCTGACAATACTTGCGAATAATCTGGCGCGTGGACGCAAATTTCATCTAACTGCTTCAATGCTTCCTGGCTGTCTTTTTCAATCACTGCTTTGATCAAACGTAAGACTTGATTCTTGTCTAAGAGGCCGAGCATATCCGTGACAATTTGATTAGTAACTTGATTATTGCCTTGAGCAATTGCCTGATCCGTTAAGCTCAACGCGTCGCGCATACTCCCCTGTGCTGCTCTCGCTAAATGCGATAAAGCAAGCGCTTCAGAAAGGATGCTTTCTTTATCTAAAATGTACTCTAGTTGTTTTTGAATCTGCTCTCGCGACAAAGCTTTGAGACTAAACTGTAAACATCTGGATAATATGGTGACAGGCAGCTTTTGCGGATCAGTAGTCGCCAACAAAAATTTAACGTGTGGAGGTGGTTCTTCCAATGTTTTTAACAGAGCGTTGAAGCTATGCTTGGAAAGCATGTGTACTTCATCGATCAAATACACTTTAAAACGTCCACGAGTTGGCTTGTACTGCACATTATCAAGAAGCTCACGAGTATCTTCGACTTTGGTTCTTGAAGCTGCATCAATCTCTAGCAAGTCGACAAATCTCCCCTCATCGATATCTCGACAAGCGTCGCACGTGCCGCATGGCGTTGCACTTTGCCCTGTTTCACAGTTTAAACTTTTTGAAAATATTCGAGCTATCGTTGTTTTACCGACACCTCGTGTTCCAGTAAACAAGTAAGCATGATGTAATTTGTCGTTGTCGAGCGCATTAGAAATAGCACTAACTACATGCTCTTGGCCAACTAGCTCAGCAAATTTTTGTGGTCGCCATTTCCTTGCTAATACTTGATAGCTCATTGTAGTCAGTTACTCACCCTCAAATTCGATTAGACTAAACGGTGTTACGCCGTGGGCTATTAGTTTTTTATCACCGCGAATTTCAGGCAATGAAATAACGAAACCAGCATGTTCTGTGATACCGCCTAATCGACGAATTAGATTTGCCGTAGCAACCATAGTGCCACCTGTCGCCAGTAAATCGTCAATCATCAATACTCTCTCGCCCGGTAGAATAGCATCTTTATGAATTTCTAAGGCATCAATACCGTATTCAAGTTCATAAGTTTCAGAAATGACTTCTCTAGGCAATTTACCTGGCTTTCTAGCTGGAACAAAGCCGATCCCCATTTCCAACGCTAATGGAGCACCAAAAAGGAATCCTCTTGCTTCAGTGCCAACAACCTTATCAAAAGTCATCCCATTAAATTGCGATTTCAATTGGTCAATACAAGCAGTAAAAGCTTCATGATTTTGAAGTACACTTGTTACATCACGAAACATTATCCCTTCTTTCGGATAATTGGGAATTGAGGTTATTGCAGATTTGATTAATTCAATTGTCACTTCACTACCTAATACAGATTAATTGCTGAAAAAGAATACATACCAACCCGCTAGTATATGCATAAGTGGCAAGGCGAGTAGCACAACAAGCACGCCTAAAAAATACCAACCGTTAAAAACTTCTTTAAATTCAGTATCATTACTCATTGGCACGACCTTCGTTGTTGACAGTAATTTAAGAGCGGTGAATATTACTTGATTGAGGTCTAAAAAAACAGGATTTGATCTCATTCTTACTAGAAGATTTCGATCTATGTTCAATGTTTGGGCAGTCCGATTTACAGGTTGTGTATGCAGTACATTAGTGTGAATATATTGATGCTACGCTAAGCTACTGTTAGCAGTTCCTATAGTTTTGTATAGATAAGTTTATTGAGTGTGTTACTAAGATGCTCTATAACCTATTCTGAACCCTCCCCAATGCTTTCCATTAACATAAATAGGCGCAGATAGATCATGCATGACTTCACCCGTGTCACGTTTATAAGTTTGTAGCAAAAACAATTCAAGATTACTCCCACACCTAGAGCCTGTATAGTCATCAAATATCCGCTTGGTTCTATTACCAACCAAATCTGCCTCATAGTTGCCAGTTAAAGGCTTCGAGAAACAATTATTGTGTGTTGGGAAGTAGCCGTTTCTATCAACGGCCCCTGCGTAAATAATAAAGTCGTTTTGCTGGAGGATGTTTTCTTGTACGGCTGGTAAAATCTTATCCGTAAATTTATCAAACTTAGTCGTATGCTTCATTGGGTCGGTATTCGCAATGGCTTGATAATCAGTATCGAAAAGATCACGTTCACTTATCTGAGCCTTACTTATTGACTCCTCGAATAATTCTCCGATAGCGCTAGCAGTATTAACCGCTAATTTCTGGACCATGGCATTTCTATTGTTCAAATCAAATACATTTAATGTTCGAAAAACCCCCTCAGTTTGATGGCACAACACGAGCACTTTATCAGCAACATCCTCAAGCTCTCGTTTTAAAGAATCGGTAGAAAGGAACAAACTCTCGGCGTGGGTTGAGATGCCGCTATTTACTTCTTTAGTTTTCGCTACGCAGGATGTGAGACTATCCATAGATTCCTTGGCTTTCAATGACGTTGATGCTGATTTAGAAACACGTTTAGATGCTTGACAAACATAATCTGCCATTTGGTTTCCAGCAGTGGTGACTTTATCAATCGCATCAACCGAGGCATTGCTTCCTTTAGTAATTTCCTCAAGAACAGATTCTATCCCCTTAGTAGCTTCAGTTGTTCTTTTTGCTAAATTTCTTACCTCATCGGCAACAACTGCAAAACCTCTGCCCTGCTCACCAGCCCTAGCAGCTTCAATAGCTGCGTTTAACGCAAGCATATTCGTTTGCGCGGCCAACTGATTGATTGTTTCTACTATGTTGGCTATATCATTGGCGTTGTCTCTTAAACTTAACAAAAGTATGTTGGTATCGTTTATACGAGATTGCAGTGTGTTTTGTTGCGAGGAAACTTTTTCCAACAATTGCACCGAATCATTTGCATCACCATATGAATAAGAAATACTAAGCAATGCTTCTTGACTAATTTGAATAATGGATTGATTAGCACTTTCAATAACAGAAACGCGTTCTGCAATTTCTTTGGTACTGTCAACCTGGGTATCAAATAAGCCAGCTAACTTATCTAAAAAATGCGAAACATTTGCACTACCAATCGCTATTTCACTTGACTGCTGTGCAATACTTTCTCCAGCGCTTCGCATCCGTTCAACAACAGCGCTAGGAGGGGCATTATCTTCAACCGCCGACTTGTTAAGTGAAGTGGTTATTGCAAAGCTGAATGCTAAGAATGTCACCCAGACGAAAAGCCCGGTAATTAATGATCCAGCTTCAAGATAAAAGCACAGATATACGACGGCAAATAAACAAATAGAACCTAAGGCTCTAATAATCAAATACGATTTCAATAGACAGTCCTCTGCAATTCATAAAGCCAGTACAGCTCGTAGAGACAATAAATAGCAACCAAGCATACAATGGATATCGACAAAATAGCGGCATTATTTAATAATACTTTTGTCGCACACACGATATACATTTGCATCAATAAAAAGCGTAGACTCGTTCTTGAGGGCAACACTGTTAGCATTGGAGACGAAAATAGGATCTAGAAAGAAAAAACCCGTCACGAGGACGGGTTCTTAAATGGGAGCCTGACGGTGTGCTACTCTCACATGGGGAAACCCCACACTACCATCGCCGCTAATACGTTTCACTTCTGAGTTCGAAATGGATTCAGGTGGTACCGTATCGCTATTGCCGTCAGGCAAAAACTTGTATGTCTTTACACAATTTTAGAAAGCTAATAATCAATGTCTTTATTTACCGCAGAGTCACTACTCTGTCTTACTTTATTTGATTTGGCTACTTGTCACACAAACAACCCGTTCGCTTACGCTACTTTGGTGTTGTATGGTTAAGCCGCACGGGCAATTAGTACAGGTTAGCTTAACGCTTTACAACGCTTCCACACCCTGCCTATCAACGTTGTAGTCTACAACAACCCTTCAGGACAGTTAAACTGTCTGGGATGACTCATCTCTGGGCTCGCTT
>CBFIAR010000028.1:0-38084 GCA_965660625.1 Glaciecola sp.
TGAGTGCCCACACAGATTGTCTTGTTATAAATTGTTAAAGAACATGCCAGCTTCTTTCTATTTCACTGGCGGCTTGAGTGACACGTTCCATGCCGTCTCAAGGGATGCGTATACTACCTGCACCGTATTTAATGTCAACCTATTTTGTTAATTATTTTTAAATAAATTAACTTGTAGACAATTACATTTATTAACGTTCGCAATATGTAAATAAATGTAAACTTTCTTAACATTACACAGTCTTAACATTCCTGCTAAGAAGCCAATCTCAAAAGCGACGAGCATTGTAGTCATTTATACGAATAGGTCAATAGCGATACGCACAAATGTTGAAATAATTTTCACTTAAGCGTAACTTAATAAATCTATTATAAACTCTTGTTGTGCCGTAAATAGTAAAACGGAATAGGAAAATATATGAAACTTTCAATGCTAGCACTTAGCGTATTTATAGTGAGCAGTGGCTATGCTGTTGCGCAAGGTAAGGCTAATGAACTAGTTAGTGCCTCGGTTGTAACTAGCGAACCATCGAGTCATTTCCTTAAACAACAAGTACGAAGTAGTAACTCTGTTGGAAGGGCAATTCGAACGGTTTTAGCGAGATATCCTGAAAACACCTCTGAATTGATAGAGATCGCATTAGATACCTACCCAGATAAATATAGGGAAATTGTATCCGCTGCTGTCTCCTCTCAACCCGCCTATATAGACGATATCCTTGAGCTCGCAATTGATAGAGGTCTCGCGCCAACTACAGAATTGGTCATGCTCGCGATAAACGCGGAACCGAGTTATGCAGAGTACGTGACAGAGGCAGCGTGCAAGTTTTCTCCGGAGCAGTTTACTGAAATTGTTAAGACCGCAGTTACAATGGAACCAGACTCTGCTGATCAAATAGCGAAAACATTAGCAAGAACCTACCCTAATAGAACCTTGGAGGTTTTGGTGACTACTATCCAAGAAGTCCCCCTCGTTGGAAAATATGTAGTAGAAGCGTTGCTGGCGCTTTTCCCTGACGACTCGTCTGAGTCTGAATCAATGATCATAATATCCGTTGAACAATTAGCACAACATCCAGAAGCAGTGGAACGCTTAATAGAGTTGGCTGAACGGCGCGGTATTGAACGAGACTTAATTAGTGCGAGTGCGATGAGAGGAGGCTTAACCGACGCTCAAGCAAAAGTTTATGTCGAAAGATATTACATAGAAAAATGAGTCCGTATAGAAGCAACGGCTTAAAGTCGCCATTTTTGCGGCTACCATCCCAAAACGCAAACACAAAAAACCCGGCATTTGCCGGGTTTTTCATTGTCATGCTCTAATTAGAGTGTGACTAGTCTTCTGTTACTTCAACTACTTCTTCAGTAGACTCCACAACAGGACGGTCAACCAATTCAACGTAAGCCATTGGAGCATTGTCACCTGAACGGAAACCACACTTCAATATACGACTATAACCGCCTGGACGTGCGTCGTAACGCGGGCCAAGCTCGTTAAACAATTTACCAACCACTTCTTTATCACCGGTTCTTGCAAAAGCAAGACGACGATTAGCAACACTATCTTGCTTTGCTAATGTGATTAGCGGCTCAATTACTCGACGTAGTTCTTTCGCTTTAGGCAACGTAGTTTTAATAACTTCGTGCTTTACCAAAGAACCAGCCATGTTTTTAAACATTGCTTGTCTGTGGCTGCTATTGCGATTTAACTGTCTACCACTCTTGCGATGGCGCATAGCTATATCCTTCTTTACAAATCAGTTTATCTAAAACCTGATTAATCTTTTTCAGCGATTGATTCTGGTGGCCAATTTTCTAGGCGCATGCCTAACGACAAACCACGAGAAGCAAGTACATCTTTAATTTCTGTAAGCGACTTCTTACCTAAGTTAGGCGTTTTTAGAAGTTCAACTTCAGTACGCTGTACCAGGTCACCAATATATTGGATAGCTTCCGCTTTCAAACAGTTAGCAGAACGAACCGTTAATTCTAAGTCGTCTACAGGACGAAGTAGAATTGGATCAAATTCTGGTTTCTCTTCTTTCTCAACTGGCTCTGAGATGTCACGTAGTTCTACGAACGCATCTAATTGCTCAGCTAAAATAGTAGCGGAACGACGAATCGCTTCTTCTGGATCCAAAGTACCGTTAGTTTCCATATCGATAACTAGTTTATCCAAGTCAGTGCGTTGTTCAACACGTGCTGACTCTACAGAATACGCAATACGTTCTACAGGGCTGTATGAAGCATCAACTAATAAACGACCAATAGGACGATCATCATCTTCAGAGGAACGACGAGTTGAAGCTGGAACATAACCTCGGCCCATTTCTACTTTGATGCGCATGCTCAACTCAGCTTCGCCAGTTAAAGTACAAATAACATGCTCTGGATTTACGATCTCAACGTCACCATCGTGCTGGATATCACCTGCGACAACTAAACCTGCACCAGATTTAACTAGCGTAAGCGTTGCTTCGGTTTTACCTTCAAGACGAACTGCTAGTCCTTTAAGGTTAAGCAATATTTCAATTACGTCTTCTTGAACACCTTCTTTAGTGCTGTACTCATGTAATACACCATCAATTTCCACTTCAGTCACTGCACAACCTGGCATAGACGAAAGCAAAATACGACGAAGCGCATTACCTAGAGTATGGCCGAAGCCTCGCTCTAAAGGCTCTAGTGTTACTTTTGCACGAGTAGGTGAAATATTTTCAATTTCAACTAATCTTGGCTTTAGGAATTCGGTCACTGAACCCACAATGTATCCTCTTTAGTTAATCTTTACTTAGAGTAAAGTTCGACAATCAACTGTTCGTTTATGTCCGCAGACAAATCCGTTCTTTCTGGAACGCGTTTAAAAACACCTTCCATCTTCGTATTGTCTACTTCCAACCAAGTTGGTTTCTCGCGTTGGTCTGCTAATTCTAGTGCAGAAACAATACGGGCCTGTTTTTTCGCTTTTTCACGAACAGCAACCACATCTTCAGCTTTTACGTTGAATGATGGAATGTTCACTACTTTACCGTTTACGACGATAGCTTTGTGGCTAACGAGTTGGCGAGCTTCAGCACGAGTGCTAGCAAAACCCATACGGTAAACAACATTATCTAAACGCTGTTCTAGAAGTTGCAACAAGTTCTCACCTGTGTTGCCCTTAAGGCGAGCAGCTTCTTTATAGTAGTTTCTAAACTGTTTTTCCAATACGCCATACATACGACGTACTTTTTGCTTTTCACGCAATTGAACACCGTAATCAGATAGACGACCACGACGGGCGCCATGCTGACCAGGAGCTTGGTCAATTTTGCACTTACTTTCAATTGCTCTTACGCCGCTTTTAAGGAACAAATCAGTTCCTTCACGACGACTTAGTTTGAGTTTTGGACCCAAATATCTAGCCATGATCTTTCTCCAACTGTCCGTCGATTAAACGCGACGTTTTTTCGGTGGACGACATCCGTTGTGAGGTATAGGTGTCACATCGGTAATATTTGTGATCTTGTAACCCGTTGCATTTAATGCACGGATTGCAGATTCACGACCTGGACCTGGGCCCTTAACGAACACTTCAATGTTCTTTAAGCCAAATTCCTGAGCAGCTAAACCAGCTCTTTCAGCAGCAACCTGTGCAGCAAAAGGAGTTGATTTGCGTGAGCCGCGGAAACCAGATCCACCAGAGGTTGCCCATGAAAGAGCGTTACCCTGACGGTCAGTGATGGTCACAATTGTGTTGTTGAAAGAAGCATGGATATGAGCCATACCATCTGCAACTTGACGTTTTACGCGCTTGCGGGCGCGAGTAGGAGCTTTAGCCATTGTAACCCTCGCTTACTTTTTAATAGGTTTGCGAGGACCTTTACGGGTACGCGCATTAGTTTTAGTGCGCTGACCACGTAGAGGTAAGCTACGACGGTGGCGAATACCACGGAAGCAACCTAGGTCCATCAAACGTTTAATGCTCATTGATACTTCACGGCGAAGGTCACCTTCAACTGTGAATTTAGCAACTTCTTCACGAAGCTTATCAATGGTCGTTTCATCAAGATCTTTCATCTTGGTTGATTCTGATACACCAGCACCAACACATATCGCTTTCGCTCGTGTTGCGCCAATACCGTAAATTGCTTGAATAGCAATCACAGCATGTTTGTGATCAGGAATGTTAATGCCAGCGATACGGGCCATTAACAGCACTCCTTATATTTAGTGTTACTAGCCTAAAAAGCCCGATAGGATACTTACCCAGTAACAAAATTGCAAATAAAGGTTTTAAGGCTCGGGTGCTAGTACAGCAACCCGATATTAAAAACCATCTTGATTCCCCTATTTCTAGGGTTCTGGATTAACCTTGCCTTTGCTTATGCTTAGGCTCTACACAAATCACTCTAACAACGCCGTTGCGTTTAATGACCTTGCAGTTACGGCAAATCCGCTTAACAGATGCACGAACTTTCATCACATCACTCCGTAAATAGCTAGCTTAAGGTGTCGGCCACTGCCTAACCTTTAAGGTTCGCTTTTTTAAGAACATCACCATATTGATGTGACATCAAATGGGTCTGAACCTGCGCCATGAAGTCCATTACCACTACACAAATAATGAGTAGTGACGTACCACCAAAGTAAAACGGAACGTTAAACCATAGTAGTAAGAACTCCGGCACCAAACAAACAAACGTAATATAGAGAGCACCAGCCAGTGTTAACCGAGTCATCACCTTATCGATATAACGAGAGGTTTGCTCGCCTGGACGAATACCAGGAACAAAAGCGCCAGATTTCTTTAGATTATCAGCTGTTTCGCGAGGATTAAAAACTAATGCTGTATAAAAGAAGCAAAAGAAAATAATCGTTGCAGCATAAAGCATAACGTATAAGGGCTGCCCTGGGGACAATGCTAAGGATACGTCAGTCAAAAAAGAAAATGTCTCATTCTGACCAACCATACCAGCAAGAGTACCTGGGAATAGGATAATACTAGAAGCAAATATAGGTGGAATTACACCCGCCATATTTACCTTAAGCGGTAAATGTGAACTTTGCGCAGCAAAAACCTTGCGGCCTTGTTGGCGTTTTGCGTAGTTTACCACAATGCGACGTTGCGCACGTTCTACGAAAACAACCAAG
The DNA here is from genome assembly GCA_965660625.1 of Glaciecola sp. GTDB lineage: Bacteria > Pseudomonadota > Gammaproteobacteria > Enterobacterales > Alteromonadaceae > Glaciecola. Next base: position 5,133 of record CBFIAR010000028.1, read on the forward strand.
TACGTCAACGCTACAATAATGGCACCGATAACGAGCAAGAACAGGAGATTAATCTCCCCCAATCTTGCTTGCTCAGCAGTTTGGCCAATTGCTGTTGGCAAACCTGCGACGATACCAGCGAAAATCAGTATCGAAATACCATTTCCAATGCCGCGTTCGGTAATTTGCTCACCTAACCACATCAAAAACATGGTACCGGTAACCAAACTCACGATAGCTGTAAAATAGAAACCAATGCCAGGGTTTACCACTAAACCTTGAACTAAGTTTGGCAGACCAGTAGCAATACCGACAGATTGAAAAATAGCTAGCAGCAACGTAAGATACCTTGTGTACTGACTAATTTTCCGTTTACCAGCTTCACCTTCTTTTTTCAGTTCCATCAATGGAGGGTACATATGCGATAGCAATTGCACAATGATAGAAGCTGTAATGTAAGGCATAATCCCTAACGCTAGTACTGAAGCACGCTCAAGAGCACCGCCAGAGAACATATTCATCATCTCTACGATAGTACCCTTCTGTTGTTCAAATAATTGAGCCAACACGTTGCCATCAATACCAGGGATAGGCACATAAGAGCCCAGCCTAAACACGATGATTGCTCCAAGAACAAACAGCAGGCGAGATTTAAGCTCGCTTAATCCGCCTTTTGCTCCTGAATCTTGTCCTGGTTTTGCCATTTAGCTTATTCCTCTACTTTACCGCCAGCCGCGTTAATCGCTTCGAGTGCACCTTTACTCACACGGATACCACTTAAAGTAACAGAACGATTAATTTCGCCACTCTTCATCACTTTTACAAACAGGATTTCTTTTTTAACAAGACCCGCTGCTTTCAAAGTTTCAAGAGAAACGATATCGCCTTCTACTTTAGCAATCTCGCTAAGAGTAACTTGGTCAGATACGAACGATTTACGTGACGTAAAACCGAATTTCGGTAAACGACGTTGAAGTGGCATTTGACCACCTTCAAAACCAGGTCTAACGGTACCGCCTGAGCGAGACTTTTGACCTTTATGACCACGACCACCAGTCTTGCCTAAGCCAGAACCGATACCGCGACCCGCACGCTTACTTGCTTTGTTAGCTCCCTCGGCAGGAGCGAGAGTATTAAGTCTCATAAATTACTCCTCTACTATCTCAACCATGTATTGAACACGGTTGATCATGCCACGAACTGACGGAGTATCTTCCAACTCACGTACTTGTCCGATTTTACGTAATCCCAAACCAACTAAAGTTGCCTTGTGTTTAGGAAGACGCCCGATTGAGCTTTTAGTTTGCTTCACTTTAATCATCTTAGACATGTTCGATTACCCCAAAATATCTTTGACTGACAAACCGCGTTTTGCAGCAATCTTCTCTGGTGAATTCATTTCCACTAGAGCATTGACTGTTGCACGTACAACGTTAATCGGGTTTGTAGAACCGTAGCATTTTGAAAGTACGTTCTGAACACCAGCTACTTCAAGTACTGCACGCATCGCACCACCGGCAATAATACCGGTACCTTCAGATGCAGGCTGCATGTAAACTTTAGAGCCAGAATGACGACCTTTAATTGGATGCTGTAATGTATTGCCGTTAAGGTCAACGTCAACTAAGTTGCGTCGAGCCTTCTCCATCGCTTTTTGGATTGCAGCAGGAACTTCACGTGCCTTACCGTAACCAAAACCAACGCGGCCATTGCCATCGCCAACCACTGTCAAAGCTGTGAAACTAAAGATACGACCACCTTTAACAACTTTTGATACACGGTTAACAGCGATAAGCTTTTCTAACAGATCACCCTGTTGTTGAACTTCTTGCTTAGCCATTTTAAACTCCTAGAACTGAAGGCCCGCTTCACGAGCGGCATCAGCCAGTGCTTTCACACGACCATGATATTTAAATCCACTTCTATCGAAAGCCACTTTCAAAATGCCTTTTTCGATAGCTCGTTCTGCGATCGCTTTACCAACTGCCGCTGCTGCCTCTGCGTTGCCTGTAGCTTTTAAAGAACCCTTAAGTTCTTTTTCTACAGTAGAAGCTGCTGCTAATACTTCAGAACCGCTTGGAGCGATTAACTGAGCATAGATGTGGCGTGGTGTGCGGTTTATAACCAAGCGATGTGCACCTAACTCACTAATTTTCTTACGAGCGCGAGTAGCGCGACGTAAGCGAGCTGATTTCTTATCCATCGTATTACCTACCTACTTTTTCTTAGCTTCTTTACGACGCACAGTTTCATCTGCGTAACGAACACCTTTACCTTTATAAGGCTCTGGTGGACGGTATGCGCGGATATTCGCTGCAACCTGACCTACAACCTGTTTATCAGTGCCTTTGACAATGATTTCAGTTTGCGTAGGGGTTTCTACGGTAATGCCTTCAGGCATTTCGTAGCCGACAGGGTGAGAAAAGCCCAACGTAAGGTTTAGTTTGCTACCTTGTGCAGACGCACGGTAACCAACACCATTAAGTTGAAGTTTCTTTTCAAAACCATCAGTAACACCAACTACCATCTGATCCAACAATGCGCGAGCGGTACCTGCCTGAGCCCAGTTGTTTGCAAAACCATCACGTGGAAGTGCTTTCAATTGGTTCTCTTCTTGTACTACTTCAACAGCGCTGTTAAATACGCGGGTCAATGTACCTTTACTACCTTTAACTGTAACTTCTTGGCCAGCGATGGTAATTTCAACGCCAGTTCGGATGTCGACAGGTGCTTTTGCTATACGTGACATAATTATTCCCCTGTTATGCTACATAACCGATGATCTCACCGCCCATACCCGCTTTACGCGCTGCACGGTCAGTCATCACACCTTTTGAGGTAGACACGATAGCAACCCCGAGTCCGCCCATCACTTTTGGTAACTCATCTTTCTTCTTATAGATGCGTAAACCAGGACGACTAACTCGTTCGATTGTATCAATTACTTTTTTACCTTCGAAATACTTCAACGTAACTTCTAATACAGGCTTAACGCCTTCAGTTACTGAAGAACTTTCAATATAACCTTCAGCTTCAAGTACTTTTGCAATAGCAACACGTACTTTTGAAGAAGGCATAGAAACCGCAACTTTAGAAGCCAATTGGCCGTTACGAATTCGGGTAAACATATCTGCGATAGGATCTTGCATGCTCATAGTCTGCTCTCCTTACCAACTGGCTTTTTTAAGGCCAGGGACTTCACCACGCATTGCAGCTTCACGAAGCTTTATGCGAGAAAGACCAAATTTGCGTAGGAACCCATGTGGACGGCCCGTGATACGACAACGATTATGTTGGCGCGACGGAGACGAGTCACGTGGAAGTGTTTGCAGTTTTAGAACAGCAGCCCAACGCTCTTCTTCCGAAGAGTTTACGTCACTGATCGTCGCTTTAAGCGCTGAACGTTTCGTTGCATACTGTTTAACCAGCTTGGCGCGTTTTACTTCACGCGCCTTCATTGATTCTTTTGCCATAACCCTACACCTTATTTTCTAAACGGGAAGCTGAACGCACTCAAAAGAGCGTGTGCTTCATCGTTAGTATCTGCACTGGTAGTGATAGTAATATCCATACCTCGCATTTTATCCACTTTATCGAATTCGATTTCAGGGAAGATGATTTGTTCACGAACACCCATACTATAGTTGCCTCGACCGTCAAAAGATTTCGGGTTAAGACCACGGAAGTCACGGATACGTGGAATGGTAATTGAGATTAATCTCTCAAGGAATTCCCACATACGTTCGCCACGCAGGGTCACTTTGCAGCCAATCGGATAACCTTCACGGATTTTAAAACCCGCAACAGATTTTCTAGCAACAGTGACAATTGGTTTTTGACCGGCAATCGCTGCCATGTCAGCTTGCGCTGACTCAAGAACTTTCTTGTCTGCTACTGCTTCACCCAAACCCATGTTTAAGGTGATTTTCTCAATCCGAGGGACTTGCATGACGCTTTTGTACCCGAACTGCTTCGCAAGTTCAGCTACTACTGTTTCTTTGTAGAAATCATGCAGTTTCGCCATCGTACTCTCCAATAATTATACTAGGTCGCCGTTAGACTTAAAGAAACGAACTTTCTTTTCATCTTCAACACGGAAACCAACGCGATCAGCTTTACCCGTTGCTGGGTTAACTAACGCGACGTTAGACACATGAATGGTGGCTTCTTTCTCAATGATACCGCCAGGCTGCTCAATCTGTGGATTGGCTTTCTGGTGTTTCTTGATCATGTTCACACCTTCAACTACTAAACGGTCTTCAGAACTAAGTACTTTCAAGACTTTGCCTTGTTTTCCTTTGTCTCTTCCCGCTAATACGACTACTTCATCATCACGACGAATTTTATTAGCCATTATCGTGACTCCTTATAATACCTCTGGGGCCAATGAGATAATCTTCATGAATGAATCTCCACGAAGCTCACGGGTTACCGGGCCAAAGATACGCGTACCAATTGGTTGCTTGTTTGCGTTAAGCAAAACAGCTGCGTTGTTATCGAAACGGATGGTTGAACCATCTGCACGACGAACGCCTTTTCTAGTACGCACCACCACTGCATTCAGAACATCACCTTTCTTTACTTTACCGCGCGGAATTGCTTCCTTGACAGTAACTTTGATGATGTCACCGATATGTGCATAACGGCGATGCGAGCCACCAAGAACCTTAATACACTGAACCCTGCGAGCTCCCGAGTTATCGGCAACGTCCAGGTTAGTTTGCATTTGGATCATGTTTAGTGCTCCGCTGTTAAATATTATGACTCTTGTGAGTCGCTAAGCTGCTATCTTGCCTTTGATTTCAAAAGAAATTACAGAAAAAATAGACCACACCCCTACAAAAAGGGCGCGAAACTATAACAGAAATTAAGGGGTAGCGGTAGTTTAATTTATAAAACAATTAAGATTATTTGCTAGTCGTGTGTGCTGCGCTTCGCTCGGCGATCAAAGATGTTGGGCTTATCAATAAAAACACAATAGTTCCAAGCCATCTATGAATTAGCTCAGTGGTGATCTGGTTGACTGTAACGAACTCAAACAATACTTAGCTGGATCGTTGTCGAACAATTTCATACAAACACACTCCAGTCGCCACTGACACATTCAAGCTACTGACCGAACCTGCCATAGGTAGCTTGATGAGTTCATCACAGTTTTCCCGAGTAAGTCGTCGCATCCCTTTACCCTCTGCTCCCATAACTAGGGCTGTAGGCCCTGTTAATTTGGATCCAAAAATAGACTGTTCAGCCTCGCCAGCAGTACCAACAATCCAAACACCCGAATTTTGCATCACTTTCATCGTTCGAGAAAGATTCGTAACCTGAATTAACGGGATCACTTCTGCTGCGCCACAAGCCACCTTGCGAACGATAGGTGACAGCGTTGCTGATTTATCCTTTGGCACTACAACGGCATGCACACCAGCCGCGTCAGCGGTGCGCAAGCACGCCCCTAAATTATGAGGGTCAGTTACACCGTCTAAAACCAGTATAAAGGGTGAAGCTTGGGTTTTTAAAATACTGTCTAGATCATGTTCGTCTAATATTTTTCCGGGTTTAGCTCGCGCAACAACGCCTTGATGCTGTTCACCATTGCACTTATCATCTAATGTCTTGCGCTGGCAGAATTGTATGCCAATACCGTGTCGTCTCGCTTCATCAAGGATATGTGTTAAGCGTTCATCATCTCGGCCTTTCAACACAAATAATTCAATGATACGCTCGGGTTCGAGGTCAATGACGGCCGTCATCGCGTGCAATCCGTATATGAGTTCTTGTTGTGCCATCTCTATGTCCGCTTCTTATTTTTTGATGATTTTCTTGCTTTAGACGCCGGACTTGGTCTTTTCCTACCTGCAGGTTTACGCTTCGAAGGCGGTTTGTCATTTGCTGTAATGCTTTCTTTGCTTGCTTTATCTTCAGAGCCCTTACCTGCGCTCCCTTCACTTTTAGAGACAGCGCCTTTATTCTCTTTACCGCCTTTGCCTCTGCGGCCCGTTTTGCTGCTGCGCTTGCGTGGCGCTTTCACTTTGCCGCGACTGCTTGTTACACCATCAATGAGCAAGTCAATTTTTCGCTCATCTAGATTAACGCCAGCAACTTTAATTTTAACTTCGTCGCCCAACCTGAATACAATGCCGGAACTTTCCCCTACTAAACATTGCTTTTGGTCATCGTATTGATAGTAATCGCTCGCTAATGAAGTAATATGCACTAGACCATCGATTTGGAATTCGGTAATACGGACAAACAGACCAAAGTTAGTCACCGATGCAATCACACCGTCAAAAACATCGCCAACGTGATCTTGCATAAACTCGCATTTTAGCCAATCAGACACATCTCTTGTCGCATCATCTGCTCGGCGCTCGGCCATTGAACATTGATCACCTAGCTGTTCAACCTCTTCCACAGAATAAGCTTTTCCACCTGTTCTCGATTTACGCTGATTTTGTTTATCAACAATTGCTTTAATTGCTCGGTGAATGACCAAGTCTGGGTAGCGGCGTATAGGCGAGGTAAAATGTGCATAAGCGTTCAGAGCTAAACCAAAGTGCCCCACGTTATCTGGCGAGTAAACCGCTTGCTTCATGGAACGAAGAAGCATCGTCTGGATAAGTTCCTTATCGGGTCGATGTAGGATTTTTTTCATGACACTCGTGAACTCAGCTGGCGTAGGTTCTTCACTGACCGTAAATGGGATGCCAATTTCTGAAAGGTACGTTTTGAACGTAGTTAGGCGATCTTCATCTGGCTTGTCATGCACGCGGAATAACCCTTCCGCACTATTTTTCTCTAAAAATTCTGCAGCACATACGTTCGCCATAATCATACATTCTTCAATTAGCATGTGGGCTTCGTTTCGTTCTACAGCAATAATGTGGGAAATTTTTCGTTGTGCGTTAAAAACAAATTTGCTTTCAATCGTTTCAAACTCAATAGCACCGCGACTTTGTCGAGCCCTTTTCAGCGCTTTAAACAAGCTGTTGAGGTTCATCAAGTGAGGGACGTGCTGCTCATAACGTTTTAGTAAGACTTCATCGCCTTTAAGCACACCCCACACTTTATTATAGGTAAGGCGAGCATGAGAACGCATAACTGCTTCATAAAACTGATATTCACCTAATTTTCCGCCCGCGGAAATAGTCATTTCACAAACCATGCACAGTCTGTCAACATCTGGATTGAGAGAGCATAATCCGTTAGAAAGAACTTCAGGCAGCATGGGTATCACTTTTTCAGGAAAATACACAGAAGTCGCACGATTTTGAGCTTCACTGTCGAGAGCAGTGCCAGTATTGACATAGGAACTCACGTCGGCTATCGCCACCCAAAGCTGCCATGAACCATCATTGTTGGGCTGGCAATAAACGGCATCGTCAAAATCTCTGGCATCTTCACCATCAATAGTCATTAAAGGTAATTGTCGTAAATCAACACGGCCTTGTTTGGACTGCTCTGGTACTTGCTCCGATAAATCTTCAACCTGCTTCAAAACACCTTTAGGCCAATGATGCGGGATATCGAAATTACGCAAGGCCATTTCAATTTCCATACCGGGCGCCATATGCTCGCCCAGGACCTCTACTATTTTACCAATGGCATTAACTTGGCGACGTGGGCGTTGCGTAATTTCAACGATAACGACATGACCTTGTCTAGCGCCATTCCTGCCTTCAGGTGGAATAATAATTTCGTGTGATATGCGGTTATCATCTGGGATGACGATAGACACGCCTTCTTCTATAAAAAAACGACCTACAATCGGTTCTTTTCTTGGTTCAAGGACTCGATTCGGACGGAATTCCGCTCGCCCTCTTCTGTCTGCGCCGCCCATTACACCCTCTACAATATCGTCGTGCAAGAGTGTTTGCATTTGACCTTGGTGGATAAATAAGTCTTTTTCTGTATCGGAGTGCTTTAAAAAGCCATAGCCATCGCGATGGCCTATAACGCGGCCTCTGATGAGCGCTTCAGCTTTTTGTACTTCATACTTTTTGTCGCGTGTGAAAGCCACCTGCCCTTCGCGCTCCATGGCGCGCAGTCGGCGCTGAATACCAATTCTGGCATCTTCATCTGTCGCGTTGACGATGTTGCAGATTTCTAAAAAGGAAAGCGCTTTAGTAGCGTTGGAAAGTGTTTCGAGTAGAAATTCTCGGCTTGCGACCGGGTTTTCGTATTTTTCTTTTTCTCTTGAGTAATGCGGATCTTCTGACATTCATTCTTTTCGTTGTTAAATTCCCGAGCATTATAACAAGGTTTTTATTGCAAGTCTGTGACAATTAATGTTTGGTTATAAATTGAGCGTGGATTAAAAGGTGCTTTGTGGCGCCTCGGCCTAATTTGATATAAACATGACGACAACTAATTAATCATTGGTTTGCGTGCATCGCGCACTGCTTTAGGGTGCATTAAGGACTCTAATTCACCCATATACATGGCTATACGCTGGTGAGTTCGGCTATCGTCGGTGATCGCGTTATAAAGCCAATGATAGAGATCTTCAAAATCGTAAGGACTGCCGTAGCCATCAATAAACAATTCAGCAAGCTGTAGTTGCGCTTTTAAATTTCCTAACGCAGATGCTTCTCGCAGATAAATAACCGCTCGCTTCTTATCTTCTTGCACTAGTTTGCCAATCGAATGATAGCGGCCTAACTGCTCTAAGGCAGCCGCTAACCCTTGCGCTGCAGCTTCCCGCATATAGTAAACACCACGTTCGGGTTCAGCATCTACGCATACACCCCAAGCAAGCATGTCGCCCCAGAGAAATTGATAGGCAGGTACTCTGAGTACTTCCGCTCTGGCCTCTATATCCTGAACCAACTGACAACGGTCAGAAACCACTCGCTCTAAATGCTCATTTTTATTGATCATTCTAATCAGGTCATCTTGACTGTAAATTTGCACGGCTTCTAATTGCTGAGCCTGAGCAGTGCCAATCATAGTGATAAAAAAAGTAATGAACATTGAAAATTTGAACACGAAAACTCCTGACTTTGCGATATTTAAGCTGCTTAATATCTATCGGCAAATTAGTTATCAACAATAGTACCAAACTATAAAAATCTTTTAATGTCGTTTTTCATTGACTTATTTGATCAATGCAAACATTTATACAGTAACAAGCGCGTTACCAAAATACGAAGAATGAAATATCAGCTTGTGTTATTTTTTGGTAGACTTTAGTAATTAAGTTTATTGCTATTAGTCTAGGGAATTATTAGCAGGTGCGATTATCAGGTACTATGCGCTGATACTCTACTTTCTCATCAAAAGCGTATTGTAACTCTCAGGCTTATTCGCTCCGCGATTAATTGGACTGTTTGATAGGCCATCTCGGCAGTAAACAATTCACATAATAAGTTAACGATTTAATAAAGGACTTTCATGAAAGTGATTAATTGCACGGTTGAATCGATTGAAGCGCAAACTTCAATTGTGCACAAAGTAGTACTGACGCCTGAGTTTCCACTTGAATTTAAAGCAGGCCAATACCTTCAAGTTATAATGGGTGAAAATGATAAACGTCCTTTTTCTATTGCAAATGCGCCTAGTTCAGCCAATAAACTTGAGCTTCATATCGGTGCTGACCCAGCAAATAGCTATGCTTTCGAAGTACTGGAAAAATGTAAAAAAGAGGGGAAATTAGTTGTTGAAGCTCCTCTGGGTAACGCATTTTTGAGAGATTCAAGTTTGCCAGCAATTGTTGTCGCTGGCGGCACGGGCTACTCATATGCCAAATCAATTGTTTTAGATTGTATTGAAAATCAAGCAACTAGAGAGGTAACTTTGTATTGGGGAGCTAAAACACTTAATGACTTATATGAGTCGAGTGAATTAGAAGCGATGAGTATTACCCATCCACACTTTACTTTTATTCCTGTGGTTGAACACCCAAGCGATAATTGGCACGGACATACTGGTTGGGTTCACAACGCAGTAATGAAAGATATTAGTGATTTTTCAGCTAAACAAGTTTACACCGCAGGTCGATTCGAAATGTCAGCCACCATTAGAGATGAATTTTGCGCTAATGGACTCAGCAAAACGGAATTGTTCGGCGACGCTTACGCCTTCATATAAAGGGGTGTGAAATGAAAGGAGCGGATGAGGCAATTTTTTATCTAGTTCATGCTGTAGTTAATTACCCTTTAAATGATGTCAGATCCTAATCTACCGATTAAGCGAGTCAGCTATGGTTAATTTACTGAACGTTTTTTGAACGCTAAGATTTTAGTCGTTGTAAAAAACAAGCACTATTTACGTCACATTTTTTTTATAACCACACTTTAAGAATGGATAACTAGGGACACTATATGGGTATATCAACTTATTCACAGACCAAGATCAATAAAGCCCTTATCTGCTGCTTGCTGGTTTTTTCATCCTCGCTGCTGATGAATAATAACTTTGCGTATGCACAACAAACCCCTAAAAACATGGTGAGTTATACTGAGCAAATGCTGTTACATGAAATAGCAAGAGATGTGTCAGCAGACCGAATTGAACAAGACATTCGCACTTTAGTTGGGTTTGGTACACGACACACCCTTTCAGAGACAGAATCAGAAACACGCGGCATAGGTGCAGCCCGACGTTGGATAAAGGAAGAGTTCGAGAAAATTTCAACTGAATGCGGGGATTGTTTAGAAGTATTTTTTCAAGCAAAAGTCATTTCTGGAGAACGACGCATTCCAAATTCAACCGAAGTTGTCAGTGTTATCGCGATTCAGAAAGGCACCACAGACTCTAATAGATATGTCATGATGAGCGGTGATATTGATTCTCGGGTTTCAGATGTAATGGACAGTACCTCTGATTCTCCTGGCGCTAACGACAATGCTTCAGGCGTTGCTGGTACTTTGGAAGCGGCTAGAGTATTGAGCAAGCACAAATTTGAAGGCAGTATCGTGTATGCGGCATTAGCCGGTGAAGAACAAGGCTTATTCGGTGGACAAATACTAGCTGAGTATGCAAAGGCCAATAACTGGCGCTTAAAAGCGGTATTGAACAACGATATGATTGGAAATATTGAAGGCGTAAACGGCGTAATTAACAACACCACAGCCAGAATATTTGCAGAAGGGACAAGAAACACTGAAACCCCAGAGGAGGCCACATATCGTCGCTTTACCGGCGGCGAAGTTGACAGCCCTAGTCGTAATTTGGCCCGCTACATAGATTTAATGGCTGACCGCTACATTGAAAATTTAGATACAATGGTGGTTTATCGTTTAGACCGTTTCAGGCGCGGTGGGCATCATCGTCCATTCAATGATCTGGGGTATCCTGGTGTGCGCATTATGGAAACAAATGAACACTACGATAGACAGCATCAGGACTTACGTACTGAAAATGGCATCGTTTATGGTGATACTATCGATGGCGTTAATTTCGACTATGCAGCGAAGTTAACAGCGCTTAATGCGGTCTCATTGGCAGGTATGGCTAATGCACCAAACCCACCGGCTGATGTGAGCATAGCAGGCGCAGTGCAGGCTTCAACAACCCTTAGCTGGAAGCCTCATGCAGATGCTGTAGTAACGCCAAGTAATCCGCATTTAAAAGGTTACAAGATATATTGGCGTTTAACGGACGCACCGCAGTGGCAGTATAGCAAGTATGTAGGTAACGTAACTACAGCAACACTTGAAAATGTTGTCATCGATAACTACTTCTTTGGAGTAGCCAGCGTTAGCGAAGACGGCTTTGAAAGCCCCGTGGTATTTCCTGGTGCAGCAGGTGCTTTTGGAGAGTAATCCAAATGAGGGTGAAAACTCATACGTAAATTAATGATGTATTAAAGGTAGTGATATGAAAAATAAATTGTCAGTACTAGCACCTATTAACGACTCAGATAGTAAGGTTCGATGCGTTGTAACGAATACTCTAAAATCAACAGTAGCAGCCACTGTCCTGCTTGTTGCTATTACTATGGTGGTAGCGACCAGTCTTCAAGCGCAAACCTTAAGTCTTGTAGGCAATAAAGTCGCAACGTATATTGACGAACATGATCTACCCGCCCGTCAAATGGACGTTGTTGCAGCTGCATTAGGAGATAAAAAAGCGAAAATCACGGCAACAACGCAAGCTTGGTCTGGCAGCGGACTAAGATCAGGCAAGTTCGCCGGTTACATTGACCATTATTCTCTTAATGAACCAAAGGATAATTACGTCTACTCGTTACCTTATATGCAAGTGGACTTGCATGTGGTCTCTCGTAACCGGAAAGCCGAGAGCATTATCCGCCTTGAACAACTCTATCGGGAGCGGGTTGGCATCGAAAATAGGTTCGCTAACACTGATCAACTGCGCGATGAACGTGATATTCGTTGGGCTAGAACCCCTTGGTTTTTCGACAATATCAAACAACTTGCAGAAAGACGTGTCGATTTCTTATTAGTGGACAAAGCGATGGTAGATGAAATCAATCTATTGCTTGAAAGTGTCGCTCAGCAACCAATTTATGTTTCAAAAGTAGCGTTGATGTCAGTTGATGTCTCTTTAGCCATACATCGCGATTACGCAAACGCCAAAGATATATTAGCCTCTTTTGACAAGGGCATTGCAGCATTAAAAAGCAGTGGCGAATACGCTGAGTTATTGAAACAAGATCTTGCTAGAGAGAGTCTGTTAGATGTGCGTGTTTACAACGATATGCTGCAGAAGTGGTAAACAACTTCGTATTCATCAGTTAGCATCACAATGGTATTTGTATACCTCTTAAACCTTTGTTTGCAATAGGCCCATTTGCGATTTAGCGTATAGCATCGCGCCATCTTGAGCAACTCTTCGCATCCCGAGCACAGGCCTGCCTATTTCATGTTGCAGCAAGGGTTGATAGCTTTGTGCTATTCCACCGGTAATGAATATTGGCAAGCTGTCGTCATCAAGGGCATTCAAGCGCAATACTGAAAGCAAGTAGTCAACGCTTTGATTAATAAGAGCGTTCGCCGTCGCGTTTCCATGTTGATGCAGAGCGATAATAATAGGAGCTAGTTTTGCGTAGTCTGAAGCTAGCTTTTTTCGAAAATAGTGCAGAATGTGACTAACGCTGACATGTTGTTCAGCATTGCGAATCGTGCTCATATAATCAAGGCCAATAGCTTGTGCTATTACGCTACAGAATTCTTCATCATCGATAATATTATCGAAGCCTTTTAACAGAAGTTGCACCGCACTTAAGCCAAGCCATGCCCCACTTGCTTCGTCACCGTGAATAAAACCATGACCTCCATATTGCGTTACTCGATTTTCCTGATAGTGTGCAATTGATGAACCAGTGCCTGTAATCATTACAACACAGTCACCGCCACCATTTGCTGCTATGCAACTTGCGTGCAGATCACTCGTCATAAAAAGTTGCTTATAAGGCATATTGTTGAAGAGAGTAAGACTTTCCTTTGCCTGTGCAGTTTGACCTCCCGCACAACCCGCACCAACAATGAGGGATTTTTTATCAATAGCATGCTTGGAACCGCGTACTGCGGAATCAACAGCGAGGTCAATTTGCTGCATAGCCTTCTTAAAATCACTAAACACATTGGCCGCACCAGCAATACCAGTGCCAATAACGGTTTCAGCACTGTCATAAAGCGATGCCCTACAGTGCGTCCCTCCAGCATCAACCCCGACAAAATAGTCCGTCATAGCGACGTCCTAGGCACTCGTTTGGAAACGCGTGTCATCAATTCATAGCCAATGGTGCCAATTTTTTTAGCTACTTGATTTATAGGTAAGTTTTTCCCCCATAGTTCGACTCTCGAGCCTATATCCACATTATCAATATCAGTCACATCAAACGTTAGCATGTCCATCGAAACGCGCCCCACTAGTTTCGCTACATGGCCATTGATAAGTGCAGGGGTGCCAATTGGCGCATGACGCGGATAGCCATCGGCATAACCAATTGCAACAGTGGCTATAGTAGAAGGCTGTTGAGCAGTCCATGTCGCTCCGTATCCGACTGACTCTCCAGCGGAGATTTGTCGCATAGCAATGACTTCGCTATTTAATTGCATAACCGTTTGCAGGGAAACCGATACCTCATCGTGTTCAAAAGGTGAGCTGCCATATAAGGATATTCCCATTCTATTCCACGTTTTTGCAGATGCTGGCAAGCAAATGTTGGCAGCAGAATTGGCAATAGATAAACAGCTGTGTCGATCAACCACGACGTTTAAAAACTCTTGTATTGCTGTCATCGAGGCCTTGCTTTTCGGCTCATCGGCCCTTGCTAAATGTGTAGCGACAACTGTCTTTGCATGAAATATATGTTCATAATCCTCATTCAAACGCCCATAGTCCTCAAGCATAAAACCCAGTCTGTGCATACCAGTGTCAAACTTTACCCAATGATGAAGATGACTTATTTCATTGTTTTTTATACGTTTATTTATCCAATTTAATTGCTGCTCAGCATGTAGCATCCAAACGACATTGAGCGTAGTGGTGAGTTCGCACTCTTGCTCTTGATGTGGTCCTTGAAGTACAAGAATTGGTTGCGTGATTCCCGCCTCCCTCAATTCGAATACTTCATCGATAAACGCAACTGCAAACATATCCGCATGTTTTTGCAAACATTTCGCTACCGTAACAGCGCCATTGCCATAGGCATCGGCTTTCACTACAACAACTTGTTTGCTGTTTGGTGAGCATACGCTCATAGTCATAAAATTATGTTTTAGCGCATCAAGGTCGATTGCTGCGTGGGTATATCTAGCCAAAAAGTTAACTTCCGAATAATCAGTGCAAGCAAATAAGTAGTGCGATAGTAAACTAGTGAAACTTGTTTTTCATCATGATTAATGGGTTAATGACAACATAAATCAAGCAAACGGAAAAAATGTCAGCTTCTCGCTTTTAACGAACAGACATTTCTCTAAAAATAACGATAAGAGCTTTATGATTGATCAATTTGCCGCCATTGACTGGCTCATATTTGGAGGCTACGGCCTAGTTTTAATCGCAAGTGGTTGGCTGTATAACCGGCAAGCTGCGAATTCAAGTGATTATTTCTTGGGTGGCAAGTCAATGCCCATGTGGGTAGTCGCTATTTCCGTGCTAGCCACATCTCAAAGTGCTGCAACCTTTTTAGGCGGTCCAGACCAAGGTTATCGAGGAGACCTAACGTATTTAGCCACCAATATTGCTGGCTTTATTGCCGCCATATTTGTCGCAAAGTTTTTACTGCCCAAATTTTATAAGTTTAGAGTATTCACTGTATATGAACTCCTTGCTCAACGTTTTGGTGAGCAAGCTAAATATCAAGCAGGCACTGTTTATTTAGTCGGCCGATTATTTGCCAGTGGTGCGCGGCTGTATATGGCAGCCATAGCGATTGCCATGATATTATTTGGCAACATTGAGGCGTCCAGCGTCCTTATTTCTATCATGCTCATTGCTACTGTTGGTCTTTTATATACCGTGTACGGTGGTATTCGAACGGTTATTTACAGCGATGTGATCCAGTGCATCGTATACATTTCAGCAGCACTATTAGTGCTTGGTTATCTGCTCTATAGTATTCCAGCAGACTTCAGTACCATTATCAGTGCATTGCAAATGCCTGCAGATGATGCTCAGTCTAAACTTACCTTAATTGATTTCTCTCTGGATTTTTCTCCTTCTGGTGTTTTTGGTTTTTGGTCCGTCATTACCGGCTTCGTGTTGCTAAATATTGCCGCTTTTGGGATGGATCAGGACGTCACCCAGCGCATGCTAACCTGCAAAGATTCAAAGGAAGCCACCAAAGCACTCACTTCCTCAATATTAATGGGTATACCCGTCGTGCTCATTTTCGTTATCATAGGCATGCTTCTCTATATTTATTACCAGCGCCCTGACCTCATGAGCGAAAGTATCTCGAATGGTGATGCTCCCACGCCCGAGTTTGTGGGGCAAACCGTCACGATCTTTATGTATTACGTGCTCACTGATTTGCCAAATGGAATGAAAGCGGTGGTCACTATTGGTATCATCGCGGCGGCATTATCAACCCTCAACTCAGGTCTGAATTCAATGTCGTCGGTTGCCGTGCAAGATCTATATCGTGGCGTTTTGCTTAGAAATGGTAAAACGCTGTCTGAAACACATATGGTGAAAGCGGGCAGAATAAGTATGGTTATTGTTGCTATTGCACTGAGCTTAATGGCCGCCTTATGCTTTTACTGGCAACAGCACAGCGATATGCCATTGTTAGCATTTGCATTAAGCGTTATGATTTTCTCATACAGTGGCTTGCTTGGCGTATATTTCACGGCCTTATTTAGCTCCCGCGGGTCGCCACTTTCTATTTTAGCAGCGCTAATCATTGGCTTTCTCATCCCAGTGCTGATGCAACCTTATGTTATGAATTTATATCTCCCTGTTGAATATCAATTTAGTTTAGGCTTCTCTTGGCAGCTCATGATCGCTACTTTTGCCGCCACAGCGGTGTGTTTATTCGGAAACAAGAACGTGAGTATAGGTAAAATATAATGGATACACACAACATATTAAACGAGTTGAGTACTATCCCCTCTGAAGGCATAAATGCGACGAGTGAGCAAATTGATTTAATGAGCACAACCGAAGCGTTGCATTGTATAAATCAACAAGACGCCCTTGTAGCGGGCGCAGTAGCCGAAGCAATCCCCTCAATCGCAAAAGCTGTCGACGCTGCTGTTTCACAATTCAAGAAGGGTGGGCGTCTTATTTATATTGGTGCTGGAACAAGTGGTCGACTTGGTATATTAGATGCAGTTGAATGCAGACCCACCTTTAGTGTTTCGGACAATGTTGTGGTGGGTATTATCGCCGGCGGAGAAACAGCCTTAATCAATGCTGTTGAAGGCGCCGAAGACGATACACAATCAGCCCAGCGTGATCTTCAAAATATAGGTTTTAATCAAGATGATATGCTAATAGGATTAGCGGCCAGTGGTCGCACACCTTACGTTATTAGTGCTGTGATTTACGCCAGGTCAATTCGCGCCACAACAGCTTGTATTGTATGCAATCCCAGCGCGCCGCTTATGCAAATTGCAGATATTGGCATATGCGCAAATGTAGGGCCTGAAGTCTTAACCGGCTCCACCCGCATGAAGTCAGGTACGGCACAAAAGCTCATCTTAAATATGATCAGTACTGCTACGATGATCAAGTTGGGTAAAACCTATAAAAATTTAATGGTCGATGTACAGGCAACAAATGAAAAGTTAGTTGCTCGGGCAATACGTATTGTAATGCAAGCAACCGAATGCGAAGAAGAGGTTGCAATCAATGCCTTGGCACTTTCAAACAACAATGCAAAGCTTGCCATACTATATGTACTGACAAATCGTGATATATCTACATGCCAAAATTTACTGAAAAATAACGATGGCTTTTTACGTAATGCTTTAAATGAAATTTAATCAGGTCAACAGAGAAGTCGTTTACGATAGGCTATATCATCTTTTTTAGTTTTCCCTGCCCACTCTGCACTCACCGTTTATCATTTCAGTTGCATTAAAAATAATAATCAGCCTATAGTATGGCATCAAAACAGGGAGTAACGGTCCGCTGATGGATATACTTTTGTCTACCGAGCTTCAATTACTGTATGAAAATCGTTTAGCAAACCTCGATAAACAGCAGTTACTGCCCGAGGATATTATTGCAGTAGTTGATGAGTTATCTTCTCGGGAAGTAGTTAACAAAACCGTTATAGGGCATTCTTTTTCTGGCCAAGCGATTAATTGCCTAACGCTAGGATTTGGTCCGAAAACAATCGTCATGTGGACGCAAATGCATGGCGATGAGTCTACCGCTACAGCTGCTGCATTAGATATCGTTCACCTGCTCAGCGCAAGCCGCGTTGCTCATTTGCATGCAGATTGGCAACGTTTGCTAACCATACACATTATTCCCATGCTAAACCCTGATGGCGCCCAAACCGGAACTAGAGAAAATGCCCAAGGTATTGACATAAACCGAGATGCAATGGCATTGCAAACGCCTGAAGGTAAAACGTTAGAAGCATTCGTAACGAAAACGCAGCCCGACTTTGCATTTAACCTGCATGACCAACACGACTATTATCGCTGTGGTGCAGATGGGCAGTCTTCCACGCTCGCATTCTTAGCTCCGGCATTCAATTCAAAAAAGACAGTTGATCTAGCTCGACAAAAAGCAATGGCATTAATCGCTGAACTGCAGTTCCAAGCCAAGCCTTTCTTGCCGGATAATATTGCTCGTTATGATGACGAGTACTCTGCCCGTTCATTCGGCGATGCACTCGCCGCACGTGGCATTAGCACCATACTCATCGAATCGGGACATTACCCGAATGACCCTAATCGTCAAGTCGCGCGGTCAATGAACGTGTTTGTCTTACTGCATGCTTTAGATATGTTATGTGAAGAGGCAAGTTGGACTGACCACGATACAATAAAAGCATTAGAAGAGCGATATTGGCAAATTCCTGAAAACCGAGAGTATCAACTGTGTGACTTATTGATTAAAAATTTAGGATTTGCCAACAATAGATTTAGTACAGATATTGCTGTGCGCAAATATGATCGCTTCGAAGAATCAGTTTTTGTCGCTGAGATTGGTGATTTACACGAACAATACGGTCTTAAAACGATTGAAGCCTCGGGCTACTTATACGATCCTGGCCGTTCATATTTGCTAAGTGAAGAGATATTTTTAACCAACGAAACCTACATAGCCCTTCTCAAAAGAGGATTCAGCCATTTTGTTGGAGACCCTATCTTAATCAACAACCACTCGGATTATACTGTTATTGAAAACCCAAAGTATTGGCACGACGACCAAAAAATGATGAAAGGTGTTATCCCTGCAGGATTTCTATGCAAGCACGGTGAACGTAAATTTGCTTTTATCATGGGTGAGTTAGTTCCGCTTTAGCGAACGAAGATTGAAACTATGAATACACCTTCAAGCCAAAGCACAGAGGCGGAATCAGGAGCAATACAAACACTCAGTACCATTTAGGCTTGGCATAAAATGGTTTATCTAGAAACACACCATGCGTTTTTGATAGATTTATAATGCCCTCTTGTGAACCTTACCTTGTTAATTTTGCCATAAAGCAGGTTATACTAGGAAATCTTGACTTTAGATGTGTGTATTCTATCTATTAATACCGAAGCGTTGAAAGCCGAGTCGATTTTTTACAAGGTGTTCTAATAAAAAGCCTCATGAAAGTAATTAAACATACTCTACTGCAATAAAACTACTACGTTTTTAAAGGAAAGATAATGCCAAATTGGACAAGGCTAGCGCAGACTTCCCTTTTCGCTAGCACTGTGTTTTTAGTGGCTTGCTCAAGCAGCTCTGATGTTGAAATGATGCAGTCCAAAAACTTTAGTTATCGCGTTAAGTCCTTAGTCATGCACTTTACCGCAGTCAATTATCAAGAGTCAGTTGATGCGCTAGTAGCAGAAGGCAACGTTAGCGCACATTACTTAATTCCCAAAACTGACGATCCAAGTTACCCCTACCGCGCTCCAAAAGTGTTTCAATTGGTTGATGAAAATCAGCGCGCTTGGCACGCTGGCATTAGCTATTGGCAAGGCCGTTCAGGTCTCAATGACCACAGTATTGGCATTGAGATTGTTAACATGCCTTTTTGTCAGGAGGATCAGCCTGTTGACGCATCACCTGTCGCTGCTATTCCAGAAATCATGGGCGCAGAAAAAAATCGCGATTTGTGTGTTTTCCCTGAGTTTGAAGAAAAACAAATACAGTTATTAATAAAATTGAGTAAAGAAATACTCGCTAGAAACCCTGACATTGAGCCAACCGCCGTTATCGGCCATTCAGATATCGCACCGGCACGCAAAAATGACCCCGGGCCTAAATTTCCGTGGTATCGACTTTATCAAGAAGGCATCGGTGCTTGGTATGACAACGACAGTCTACTTCATCATTGGCTGGCCTTTAATCAAACATCGCCTAGCTTATCCCTAGTTCAAAAAGCCTTAAACACCTACGGCTACGATATTGTCATAACGGGCAGAATGGACCAGCAAACGATTGATACTTTGAGTGCCTTCCAAATGCACTTTGTTCCTTGGCAAATTACGGGTGAACCGAATAATCAGACGGCGGCAGCGATATTCGCGTTGCTCGAAAAATATTTCCAAACGAGTTATGTGAAGTTACATGAGATTTATCAATCAGAGGTGTTAACTGCTCAGTTAAAACAGCAGCAGATGGTTGATATAGAACAACAATATCAGCTATCGAGGGTGTTTCCAGAGCCTGCATATGAAACGCAGAGTGACATTCGCGACGGTCACGTATTTTCGGCTTATAAAGGACGAGGAGAACTTATCATTGAAACAGATACCGCACGCTCTGCAGATATATTTATCAATGGACAGAAACTTGGTTTAGATGAATTTAAGCAACTGCAAGCGAATAGAGTGTCTATACACAAACGCACTGTAGATGGTCTCAATAGTCTGCGCGTAGATAACATTCAACCGCAAGATGCAACGATAACTCTGAGCATTCCTTATCCAACACTATCCTCCGACACAAAGTCCTATGCAGCGCTATTTCAGCAAGTAGATCGCTTTATTAACGACAAAGTAAAAAATGGCTTTCCGGGAGCGACTCTCGCTGTTGTGCACAAGGGTAAGATAATTAAAAGAAGCAGTTATGGTTATGCAAAAAAATACAATACCAATGGCGAATTGCTAACACAGCCCGAGCAAATAATGACACCGGAGCATATGTTTGACCTTTCTGCAAACACACAAGTATTTACAACTAGCCTTGCCATTATGCAGCTTGTGAACGCAGGCAAAATAGACATTTATAAGCCACTCCAATATTATCTCCCGGAATATCGCAACAATGGTCGCGAAGTGATCAGAGTAAAAGACTTGTTGGCACAAGCATCAGGATATGCAGATACACTCAAGTTTTATAGGCCAGATAAGCAATATGGCGAATACTTTTATTCTCAAAACAAGATTAAAACAAGTCGCTTACTGCTCACCGCCTTACCTTTTTCATCTGTTGTAGGCGCTACACAGCAGTATAGTGAAACAAATTTTATGTTGCTCGGTCTGTTAATAGAGCGAGTAAGCGGTATGCGATTAGATGAGTATACTCACGAGAAAATATACGTACCATTAGGACTTAAAAACACCTTATTTAACCCCTTGGAAGCTGGGTTTATCCAGGATGATTTTGCAGCAACTGAAATTTTTGGTAACCGGCAGACTGACGATGTTGATTTTCCAAATATGAGAACAGATGTTATTCAGGGCGAGGTGGCTGATGAAAACGCCTACTATTCAATGCGCGGCGTTTCAGGTCATGCTGGGCTTTTTTCAAATATCGATGACTTGGCCATATTGAGTCAGGCAATGTTAAATGGCGGCGGATATGGCGACGTAAAGCTATTTAGTCAGGCAACGATGTCGAGGTTTTTAAGCCCCTCGGGACAATCTAATGGCATTGGCTTAGGCTGGCAACTCGCTAACAACGGCGATAACAACGCTTTCTTTAGTTCTTACGCTAGTGCAACTGCATATGGGCATGAGGACACGGCAGGCACTGCCGTTGTTATTGATCCTACCCACGATATCGCAATTATTTTGTTGACCAATAAAAGACATTCAAAAACAAACACAGTAGAAGATAAAATGAAACTTTCTGCTGACAATTTTGAAACCGGCAAATTTGGCAGCGTGATAAGCATGGTTTACGAAGCACTTATTGAATTCGAAGCGCAAAATCAGCTTCAAAATGAAAACTAGGAAATAAATTATGGAATGGCTAACCATCCTCCCGCCTGTTATTGCAATCGCTGTTGTTATCTGGAAAAAGGAAGTCATTCTAGCTTTATTTTTGGCCATACTTTGCTCTGAGTTACTATTAGCAGTAACAAGCTCCTCAGGCCCTTGGTTTGGCACTCCGATAAACACCATTGATCGGATCGTGGATACAGCAGCCGCTGACGGTACAACACAAATCCTTATTTTTAGTTTACTGGTTGGCGCATTGCTTGCCTTTATTCGAGACTCTGGCGGTGTTAGTGCAACCGTTAATCGTGTCGTTAGCAGCGGCATTATCAATTCCAAAAAGCGCGTAGGCGGTGTCACCATGTTTACTGGCATCGCCATTTTCATTGAATCAAACTTGAGTGTGTTAACCGCGGGTATATTTGCTAGAGGATTATTTGATAAGTATAAAATGAGTCGCGCAAGGCTAGCCTATATTATTGATTCGACCTGCGCGCCAAT
This sequence comes from Glaciecola sp., assembly GCA_965660625.1. Lineage (GTDB taxonomy): Bacteria > Pseudomonadota > Gammaproteobacteria > Enterobacterales > Alteromonadaceae > Glaciecola. Next base: position 27,365 of record CBFIAR010000028.1, read on the forward strand.
TTGTATTCTGATTTTGTTAAACGGTTGGGGAGCTTACGTGCTCGCACTGATAAGCACCTATGATTTAGGTCAAGATCCGCTGGCTGTATTATGGGGAACGCTGCCTTTTAACGTCTATGCATGGTTAACGCTTGTGGTTGTCGCCTACACTATTTTCTTCGACAAAGTGCACGGACCGATGAAAGAAGCCGAAACATTGCTAGAGTCTGTGGATACATCATTAGATGCTAGCCCCGCGACAAAGTCCCGATTTATGCTAGTACCACTGCTAGTCATGATTATCGGTATGTTTGCTTTCATGTTCATAACAGGCGATGGTGATATTACTCAAGGCAGCGGTAGCAGATCTGTATTGTATGCCACTTTTTTAGCCTGCATTGTCGCCTATACTCAATTGCTTTGGCATAGGCGCTTCACGCACAAGCAATCTATTAAAATTGGCTTCAATGGTATGGGCGAATTGCTGCCCTTAGTGACGATAGTGTTACTGTCTATCGCTTTAGGAACAAGTCTAAAAGCACTTGGAACAGGCATATTTGTGTCTGGTTTAGTTGGCGACAACTTGCCGTTGATCTTAGTCGTTCCAATGTTATTTATTGCGGGCGGCATAATGTCGTTTACGACAGGCACATCGTGGGGCACTTTTGCGATACTCATTCCTATCGGCATGCCGTTAGTTGAAACTCTTGGTTTACCACCATCATTGGTGTTAGCAGCAATTTTAGGTGGTGGTATTTTTGGTGATCATTGCTCTCCTATTTCAGATACCACAGCAATATCGTCTCTTGCCGCAGGCTGCGATTTGCTCACTCACGTTAAAACACAAATGCCCTATGCATTATTTGTGGGTGCCGTAACGATTGTTGCGTACGTGCTGTTAAGTCTGCAAATACTATTTTAGTATTTGCAGACTATCATCCACCACGTCTGTAGTGGAGCCTTGTTTTAATCAGTAAATAGCTTATTGAAAAGTTACTTTGCAAATATCTGAGACTCATCAGCAAACCCTTTAAACTCAAGAGCATTGCCAGCAGGATCGAGCAAAAAGAATGTTCCTTGTTCACCTATCTTGCCTGCAAAGCGAATATGGGGTTCAATCACAAAGTTTTGCTCAGAAGAACTTAGCTTTTTAGCGAGCACATTCCATTCTTCCATGTTTAAAACAACGCCAAAATGAGGCACTGGTACTGCTTTTGAATCTACTTGGTTTGGTGCTGGCAGTGTTGGCATCTCTGCAACCAGATGCGTAACTAATTGGTGACCGAAAAAATTCCAGTCTATCCAATGTTCGGAACGACGGCCTTGTTCGCATCCCATGAGAGTGCCGTAAAAGGCCTCTGCTTCTGCTAAATTGGTTACCGGTATCGCTAAGTGAAAAGGTGCTGGCATATATAAATCCTATGAGAACTTTTTGAGTAACGAGAGCTTCAATTTGCTAAAAGGCGCGTAGCGTATTGGAGCATCTAATTTGAAACTGCGTTTCATGACAGACTTGCTGTGACTAAAAATATCAAATCCGGCTTTTCCATGGTACTGCCCCATTCCGCTGGTGCCTACTCAGCCGAAAGGTAAATTATGATTCGCCATCCACTACACACGGGCTTTTACCGCACAATTGCCCGCTGCAATCGCGGCAATAAGTGGTGTAACGACCAATTGGAAGGGATAATTCCAAGCACCACTGATAAGTACCACACCGAGCGGCTCATTGATCGTGTAGCTTTTACCTGGTTGAGCTATCAGTGGTGTGTTGATTTTGTTTGGCTTCATCCAAGACTTAAGGCGTTTTACCGTGTCAGAGATGCTAGCTGTAGAATAACCGATTTCTGTTAACCAAGCTTCTGTTTTACATTTACCAAGGTCAGCATAAAGCGCCTCAATAATAGGAGTAGTATTCTCTTCAATTAAACGCCTTAAGGCGTTTAATTGGGCTACTCTCCATTCATATGACTTTGTCCTACCGGAGGCGAAAGTACGCTTCAATTCATCGATATTCGTTGTGTTGTATGTCGAAACTTTCGCTTGCTGAAAAATACCCGATACGCCTTGCATTAATTATGCTCTCTAAAATAGTGTCCATTATTAGGGATTCAAAAAAAATGCCGACGTATTGTCAGCACTTTTTATTATTTCAAACTCTACACCACCCTGAGTTTTTTGCGGCAGTTCTGATAACGGGCTTATTCTGCGTAGGGGTGACGCAAGACCATTGTATGTTTACGATCCGGTCCAGTTGAAATTATGTCAACAGGAACGCCTGACAGCTCCTCTATACGCTTAATGTAGTTTTGAGCGGCAACAGGAAGACCTTCATAAGTTGTCACTCCGTAGGTATTGTCAGTCCAACCCGGCATATCTTCATACACCGGAGTAACTAAATCATAACCTTCAGCGGCTAGCGGTGGTATTTTGCTGACGTTACCCGCAACGTCCTTATAACCAACGCAGAGACGCAATGTTTCCAAGCCGTCTAGCACGTCAAGTTTAGTTAAACAAAAGCCTGAAATTGAATTCAACTGTACGGCACGACGTATGGCAACTGCATCAAACCAACCAGTGCGACGTTTGCGCCCTGTAGTGGCACCAAATTCGTGGCCTTTCACACCGAGGTGCTGGCCAACTTCACAATCTAACTCTGTTGGGAAAGGGCCTGAGCCGACGCGGGTTGTGTAAGCTTTAACAATACCCAACACGTAATCGATATTGCGTGGACCGAAACCAGCACCTGTGCAGACGCCGCCTACCGTTGTATTGGATGAAGTCACATAAGGATAAGTGCCGTGATCAATATCGAGCAAGGTGCCTTGGGCTCCTTCAAACATAATAGACTGTTTATTTTGTCTGGCGGTTTCAAGCAAGTCGGTCACGTCAACGACCATCGACTTCAACAGGTCAGCCACCGAAAGCGCTTGTTCTAAAACAGTATCGTAGTCAACAGCTTCAACTTTATAGTACTCAGTGAGCATAAAGTTGTGATAGCTGAGCACTTCTTTTAATTTTATCGCAAAGTCTTCTGGATTGAAGAGGTCACCAACGCGCAAACCGCGACGCGACACTTTATCTTCGTATGCCGGGCCAATGCCACGACCAGTAGTACCGATAGCCTTGTTGCCACGTGCTTTCTCGCGTGCAATATCCAGTGCGATATGGAATGGTAATATAAGAGGGCAGGCTTCACTGATCACCAATCGTTCTTTGACCGGCACGCCGCGCTCTTCCAGCATTGCCATTTCAGTCAGCAGAGCTTCGGGGCTCAGAACGACACCGTTTCCGATGACACACTTTACGTTATCACGCAAAATACCCGATGGAATTAAGTGAAGCACCGTTTTTTCACCGTCGATAACGAGCGTGTGCCCTGCGTTATGTCCGCCTTGGTAGCGAACGACAAAAGAAGCTTGGTCAGTAAGAAGATCAACGACCTTACCTTTTCCTTCGTCACCCCATTGGGTGCCGAGTACTACAACATTTTTAGCCATGAGAGGTATATATCAGGAAATTAGACAGCGATTTTAGCAAAAATATGAGACAAAAATCACCCCATATTTACGATTTATGCATTCATTATTAAGAAATAAGCACTTATGATGCCGACAATCACTACTACGCCACCCAATCGGCGTAAAGATTCACTGGGTTGCAACGCCATTTTCATCAAAAAGTGCTTCCATTTGTCCGGCATAATTAAAGGCATTAATCCTTCAATAATTAACACAAAACAAATAGCTAAAAGAATGCTATCTATCATCTAGCGTTAACCATTAGTAAAGCAAACTATAAATTTTGCGCCGATATTCTGATTTTAAGGGGGCACCATCGGGCAGCGCATTTATCATATCCAATGTTATTTTTTTCGCATCACCGAAGCCTAAGTCTTTTTGCAATAAAGACAATAACAACACTAAGGCTTCTTCAGTGCGATGCGCCTGATGGAGCTGAACAGCCAGTTTGACTTTAATTTCCATGTTGTCAGGATTAGAATCAAGCTCCGCCTGAAGCAATTGAATTTCTGGCGAATCAGCAGCTTGCTCAGCTAATTCAATTTTACCCATAATTGCGTGATACTTTGCATCTTGATCAACCAGTTTCACTTGCTCCAACAGCGTTTTGGCCATTTCAGCTTGACCCACCTCAACATAACAATCAGCCATGGTAAGGCGAATATCGGTGAGTTCATCATTTAATTCAAACGCCTGCTTTACAAACGTAAACGCATCGTGATAATTGCCCTGTTGAATCAACTCAACGGCCGATTGCAACAGTCCATCTTCTGCTTTTGGTAGATGCTTATCCAACATCTCACGAATCTGAAGTTCTTCTTGAGGACCAGCGAAACCATCGAGAGGTTGCCCGTCTTTCACAAGAATAACGGTAGGTAAGCCTTTTATACCAAATTGACCCGCTATTTCTTGTTGTTCATCACAATTTACTCGCGCATATAATAAATCACGATTATATTCGCCAGCAATGTGCTGAAGGACTGGCGCTAATTCAGTACATGGCTCGCTCCAAGGCGCCCAAAACTGGATCATCACTAATTTGGCTTTTGATTCTTCCAAAATAACGTGCTGGAAGTTTTCTAAGGTAATATCAATCTTATTCGCATTCGCTTCGGGCAACATAAGTCTACATTTTCTTATTTCAATGGATACTGCTAATTATTGGGTTTTATTCTTGGAAAGCAACCCGTTTCGTAAACACTTTTCAGATGTATTGTTCGTTTAACTGGCATTGTACTTGAATTCTTAGCATAATTATTTACAGATAAGAATGTGCTAACATCGCATGACAACAAGAAGAGAGTTTGAGTGACATGGACAAAAAATATAATAGTTTTAGTGAGTTTTATCCATATTACCTGTCCGAACACGAGAATAGCACTTGCCGCTTACTGCATTTCATCGGCTCATGGTTCGTATTGGCGTTAATCACCTATGCTGTCGCAAGCAATCGCTTGGTTTTACTCTGGTTTATTCCTGTTATTGGGTATGCCTTTGCTTGGGTAGGGCATTTTTTCTATGAGCACAACAAGCCTGCTACGTTTCAATATCCCCTTTATAGTTTGATGGGTGATTGGGTTATGTTTAAAGATATTTTAAGAGGTAAAATCTCACTGAGAAGCTAAGCGCTCAACATACAAGTTCAATTTTGATCAAAACCAAATAAGCTTGCAATAACGTGTTTAGCAAGTTGCTGAAATAGAGATTTTTTCGTATCATACCGACGCACACTGCCTATTTCGAATTGTTGTAGTGTGCGTCAGAATCATTGTACTGGTTTATTTTCTACAATGTTGCGCGCAACATCCATGCTGTTTTTTCATGCACCCGCATACGATCACCAATAAGCGAAGCGCTAGACTCATCATCAGCCTCTTGAGCAATTTTTAATACTTCTCTGGCTGTGCGAACCACTGTTTCATGTGCTTGCATTAAAATAGTGATCATCTCTTTAGCGTCAGGCACACCATCTACTTCTTTCACACTGCTAAGTTCTGCAAATGCACGGTAGGTGCCAGGTGCAGTAAAACCTAACGTTCTAATACGTTCTGCAATATCATCTACCGCTACAGCAAGTTCAGTGTAATGCTCTTCAAACATCAAATGCAGTTCACGAAATTGCGGACCGGTAACATTCCAGTGGAAGTTATGGGTTTGCAGATACAGCGTGTATGAGTCGGCTAGCAACTTTTTTAAACCATGAGCAATTTCTTGTCGACTACTTTCACTAATTCCAATATCTATTTGACTCATTCTTTATTCTCCAATTTGCTAACTAATGATACTCCTTTATCAAAGAGCACCTTTTATCGAGCATCTTTTACTTCGATCGGAACTCGCATCACCTTTCGATTTTCAAATGTCAGTGATAATACGAATTGTTCACCTGTTATCAGTGGTTTTTCGAGTCCCATTAACATTACATGCTTCCCACCGGGTAAAAATTCAAGGGTAGAACCAGAAGCAATTTCGAATCCGTTCGTTACTTCACGCATTTGCATCACTTCCTCTTCCATCAAAGTTTCGTGAAGCTGAGCATCGCTTGCTACTGTAGAATCAACACTAACCGATAAAAGCTTTAGCTTGTGTCCGCTCTGATTATCAATACTTAAATATACAGCGCCTGTTTTCGCAAGAGCAAAGGTTGCACGCGCCCAAGCATTCTCGACAGCAACATTATCTTCTTCTTGCTTATGTTCATGCGCTAGAGATAGCCCGCAGTAGAACATAAGAATAGTTAACGCAGATACCGTGAGCAAGGCTCTTTTTAATTGAGACATAGGGCTTTCCTTTTATTTTTGTGAGCAAAATGTGACCCCACTTTTCATTAAAAATATTCGAAAAGCAAGTGCAGGCGCAGTAAAACTCAAATTCTATTAGGAACTACGCAAACGAATATCGTCTAAGCTAGTAGCCAAATTTGAAATTACTATTAGATATTTTAGCTTGCTCTGAAAGCGTTATTTAGTTGTCGACTGACGATAATAAAGTAAGCTGCGCTTAGCACTTGAAGGGCTGTTTTAGGCATTACAGACGTCGCTGTTTTTTGTGATTTAATTTCCTTTAAGTTAGCAGCTGCCAGTCAATAAAGCCAAATTCTTCGGCAAGTTTACCGAGAAAGCTGCCGTTAGTATTTCATCACGTGATGTTAACTTTAAGTATTGAAACAGTCTTATAAACGGGAACTTATTGCTTCAATAGGTAATAACCTTGAGTCAGCAATTGCTGCTTCTGCTGTAAATCCTGCTCGTGCGGTATCGTCGTGCAGAGAGATTCCAATTAGATATGGGCTAGCGTTTAACTATATGGGGGTAAAGTAAGGTCTGGAGCGTGTAAAGATTGAGTAAAGTTCGACGATAAGCATGACAACTACCAGTAGATAAATATCCATTCATCGATCAAAACAGAAGTAATCAAAGTAATTAGCTACGTCTGCAAACTACCCAATTATGCATTAGGCAGCTGAACAGCAAAGGCGACATGCACCGTTCAAATATGTGTGAAAAATTTTGCCATATGTAACTGACCATCTCTTTTTTACAAAAAATCGCCTATTAAGAGTACCGAACAAAACCTTAAACATCTGTTATTTACCGCTTCAACCCATAAAAGTCCCTTTTAGGCGCTTTTACATTGTTGCAAAACAGCAAGCGTGTAAATTAAATGTTGCCGCTTGTCAAAAAGTTGTTAACTCGGATTTAGCTACTGACAAATGTTAAATAGCTAATGAAAATTTCTTTTTTTCAATGTGACTGAGGTATTTAGCAAATACTAAAACAATCCGCGCAAGAAATATCAGCGCACCTATATTTATGTCTACGACAATGGATGTTAAATATAATTACTTTGGGAAAAAATGATGAGTTCTACCTTTAATAACAATTTATTCAAGCGAATCTTGCTAGCAGCAACGGCTTCTGTGGTCTTAGCAGGTTGTGGTTCCGACAATGACGAGGACATTACTCCTCCTCCCCCACCGCCGGCTAACACAGCGCCTGCAATAACTTCAACTGCCGTTACCTCTTCTACCGAAGGAGCAGCGTACACCTATACGCTCACTGCAACAGACGCAGACGGCGATACCTTAACATTAACAGCTCCAACTATTCCTGCATGGTTATCTTTTGATGCAGAAAGCGGTGTATTATCAGGTACACCTGCTACAACAGATGTGGGTCAGCATGCGGTGACACTAAGCGTAACAGACGGCACTGACGCAGTTACTCAAGAATTTACTATTACTGTTGATGCAGTAGTTGTAGTGAATACACCACCCGTAATTACCAGCGCAGGCATGACAACAGGCACTGTTGGAGCAAGTTATACTTATACGCTCACTGCAACAGACGCAGACGGCGATACGCTTGATTTGTCTTCAGTCACTATTCCTGCATGGGCAATGTTCGACACGACTACAGGCATTTTATCGGGAACACCAGACATGGCCGGTGATTACGCTGTAGAATTAATGGTCAGTGATGGCACTGATGACGTAACTCAAACCTTTACGATAGTAGTTGCAGAAGCGTCTGCAATTACCGTGGAGCTTTTAGTATTTGAAAATGCTGCGTTAGATGGATGGGTAGCTTGGACTGACAACGGCGGCCCGACAGAATTGTTTACCGATGACGTTGAGCATGACGTAACTACTCGATTTACCCTAACTAAACCCAGTGTAGCAGGATTCAGTGCTCGCCCAAGTGAAAATGTTAATGGTGTTCCTTTTGATGCTTCAGGTATCTTGTCTACTGGTTCACTTACATTTGAGCTGAAAATGTTAGAAGCCCCTACTGCCGGTGTGGTTGATTGGAAACTTAAAATCGAAGGTAGTACTTCAAATGTTGAAGTTAGCCTCACAACCAGCAACGAAGGCCATGCAAATCCAGTAAAAGACGTTTGGCAAACATATACCTTCCCACTCGCTGATCTTGACCTTGCTGGCGGATTAGATTTTAGTGACATTACATTATTTATGGTATTCCCAAATTACAATGATGCAAGCGGTGCTGATTATCTTATAGACAACTTTAAGATTGTTACGGGTGGCAGCAGTAACAACGGCGGCGGTGCTACGGGCACAACAATTGAAGCATTTGAAGGCGCGATTGATACCTACACGTTCAATAATTTTGATGGTGGTGTTTCAACTGTTTTGGCTAATCCAGATACAACCGGTATTAATACGAGTGCTCAGGTAGTCAAAATGGAGAAATTCGCTGGCCAACCATGGGGTGGAAGTACGCTGCTTAACGTAACGCCATTCGCTCTTCCTGCAGACAGTAGTTTTACCTTAAAAGTGTGGTCAACACGCGCCGTTGATGTGTTATTCAAACTTGAAGGTGGACCTGTAGGTGAAAAAACAGCAACCCATGGTGGTACTGGCTGGGAAGAGCTATCTTTCGACTTTACGGGTGTCGAAGGAACAGGCATAAATGGTATTACCTTGATCTTTGATAACGGCACAATGGGTGATGCGGCGGGGGCCCCGGATAACTGGACCTTCTATTATGATGACATTCAATTAGTCGAAGGTACTCCTGTTGATACTGGGGGCGACTTGGTCGCTACGACAGTTGACGATTTTGAAAGTGCGATTGATTCATACGCCTTCAATAACTTCGATGGTGGTGTTTCAACTGTTTTGGCTAATCCAGATGCAACCGGCATTAATACGAGTGCGCAGGTAGTGAAAATGGAGAAATTCGCTGGCCAACCATGGGGTGGAAGTACGCTGCTTAACGTAACTCCTTTCGCTCTACCTGCAAACAGTAGTTTTACCCTAAAAGTATGGTCGACGCGCGCCGTTGATGTACTATTTAAACTTGAAGGTGGGCCAGTAGGTGAAAGAACTGCAACCCATGGTGGTTCCGGTTGGGAAGAGTTGTCCTTCGATTTTGCGGGTGTTGAAGGGGCTGGGATAAATGGTATCACTATAATCTTTGACAATGGCACACCTGGTGATGCGACTGGAGCTCCGGATGCTTGGACCTTCTACTATGACGATATTGTATTGGTTGCGGCAGGCGGTGGCAGTGGTGGGTTGGCAGTTGGCGTTGCTGATACTGCTAGTTTCGGTGAGGTGACTAATGGTGGCTTTGAAACAGGAGATCTTGAAGGCTGGCTAGCGGGCTCAGGGGCTACTGTTGAACCGGATGACTTGGGTTCTTACTTAGTTAAAATAGTCGCAACAGAAGCGCAAAACCAAAATATTTATCAGGATAAAATTGGTGAAGGCCTTTACACTCCAGGCCAATCTTTAACGGTTTCTTTTGATATGAGAGGAACCGCTGTTAATGGTGGTGTAGTGAGTGCATTGCTTTACACTGATGATCCTGCAGGAGTCAGTAACACAGAAGAGCTTTTACCGCTGGCGCTAAATGAGAACTGGACAAGATATAACTTTCCTGTAACCACCGGTAATGCGATCGGCTGGGGTGTTTCATTGAGACTCGGTTCTGTTTGTGGTGCTGTAAGTGGTTGTGCCGTGACCGCTTACTTTGATAACATTAGAGTTACAGTAACACCATAGATACTTAATTGTACATAAACGTACCAGATAAGTAGTATGGATTTGAAAAGGGTTTCCAATGTAAGTTGTTGACCCTTTTTATTTTCCTTAAAAAATCAAGCTGTTCTAGACAGCGTGTAAATTGTAAACAATGAGATGGACTGCTCCTCAACCTGACGAAGTGGTATTTTAAACCACACTAGTAATTGTCAAAAAACCATGTTCAATTGAGAAGAAACTCATATCAAAGCTAAACAGAAATTACATTATTTGAATGTGTCCCTTACAACTATCCACAAAGTCTTAAAATGAAACAACGAAAAAGAGATTGTTAAGTTTCGTCGAAAAATCACACTAGTACATTTAATCATTATCGTGCACTTCGCTCGCGCTCAACAATAATTCGGATAACAATAACATCTACACTAAATAGTGTTTGTAAGTCATCGACTGCGATTGGCTTTACCTTCATTTATTGCCCTTCTTATTGTTTAAAAGGCAATTTATCAATTTTGGATTGTTGGTGCAGTTGTAAGAAAGAATGGATTAGATTTTTTTGGACTTAAGTGATTTTTATAAGATATGCCTTTTGGCGGGTAGATTATTTTCCCTGACTTAATCCCTTTAGAAAAAATTGAGATGGTGCCGACTACCGGAATCGAACTGGTGACCTACTGATTACAAGTCAGTTGCTCTACCAACTGAGCTAAGT
>CBFIAR010000029.1:0-37253 GCA_965660625.1 Glaciecola sp.
ATTAGCGGCGATGGTAGTGTGGGGTTTCCCCATGTGAGAGTAGCACACCGTCAGGCTCCCATTTAAGAACCCGTCCTTGAGACGGGTTTTTTCTTTCTAGATGGTTTAACGATGTTTTTCTTATATGGCATCGCCATCAACGTAATAAGCTAAGTAGCATTATGAACCTTTCATTTACCTAATTAGAGTACGCAACGCTCCTCAAGATCCAATGTAGATATGACACCAACTCTTATCGCCAATTGGGCTCATTCCACAAGTATGCGACTGTCAAATTTTTACAAACTGGGCTTGGTTAAAGCCAGATACGTCACTGTGCTGTTTTAGATAATTGTAAATGTCCGGGTGAAAGCACTTATGCGCCAACCTCGCTGCTTGCCCTTTCTAGTTGATACCAAGTCGTCTATCATGGAATTTTAGAGCCCTTTGGTTTTGCGTCTATGGGTATAAGGTTATTAACGCTGCTTGTTAATTGGCATCCAAAAGCGCACCTCCTCAGTGGTTCAGTTATACTTGCAAATTAACAGCTATTAACTGAATTTGATATTCATCCAGATATGCAAAGGATGTTGCTGGTCGAGTCGTCTCTATCTCACACTAAGCTGTTTAGCGTAGACGGACTTACTCTTGCGCTCCGCCAAATTAATCAGGTAGTTACTGAAATTCCCGAGATTTAGTATCTAATTTTGAAAGTAGGTGAGTTTGGTCAATAAGTCGGCCTGCAATAATATGCACCACACCACCGTCGCCTCTTTCCAAAATACCTTTGATCTGCAGTATTTTAGCGTTCATATAAACCTTCTTTTGTTCTCTCGCGGAGGACTGCCAGACAACAACATTAATATTTCCAGTGTGATCCTCTAAGGTAATAAAAGTGACACCTGCTGCAGTACCTGGACTTTGTTTGCCGGTAACAATACCAATCACGCTTACTAAACTTTGATGTGGTACATGCGCTAATGTATTGGCCAAATAAAATTTGGGAAGTAGTTTTGCCTGGTTGAGCAGGGCAATAGGGTGTAAGTCGATTGAAAGACCAGTGCTGGCATAATCTTCAACTAAATTGTCAAATAAGGAAGGCTGCTTCACGTAATTATCGTTAGCGGTAGTATGCTGGGAGAATAACGGCAACTCCATTACGGAATCCATTAATTCCCAACGGGCTTGATAACGATTATCCGCCATACTTGAAAACGCATTTGCACTCGCTAAAGCTTGCAAACAAGGCGATGGCAATCCTAATTGACGTATTTGATCAATACTTTCATAACCCCCGACAGGTCTATATTTACTAATCGTATTCACTGAGTCTGATTTTAATCCCTTAATTAAGCGCAAGCCCATCCGAATAGATAACTCAGGACTATGATCAGCGAATTCGCTTGAACTCCTCAGCTTATCGTTACTCCCACGCTTAGCAGTTAAGCGCTGTAAGCTATGGTCATAAGCTGATTTATTCACGCAAAAACCAAGCACTTTCACCTTATGTTGTTTGGCATCTTGAATAAGTTGCGAAGGCGAGTAAAACCCCATAGGTAAACTATTAAGCAGACCGACATAAAAGGCTTCAGGATAATAATGCTTTAACCAAGCTGATACGTAAGCAAGTACAGCAAATGAGGCTGAGTGAGACTCTGGGAAACCATATTCACCGAAACCACAAATTTGCTCAAAAAGACGCATCGCATAGTCGTGACTATATCCTCTTTGGGTCATGCCGTCGGTTAGCTTCTGTTTGAACTTATACAGGTCGCCGTTTTTCTTCCAACTTGCCATAGCTCTTCTTAGCCCATCGGCTTCACCGCCTGTAAATCCGGCTGCAACCATGGCTAACTGAATAACTTGCTCTTGAAAAATAGGTACGCCCATTGTGCGCTCGAGCACGCTTTTGACTTCTGGTGAGGGATATTCAACTTTTTCCTTTCCATCTCGACGTAATAAGTAAGGGTGCACCATGTTGCCTTGGATAGGACCGGGGCGAACAATGGCAATTTGTACTACTAAGTCATAATATTTTTTGGGTTTTAAACGCGGCAACATACTCATTTGTGCGCGTGATTCAATTTGAAAAACACCCACAGTATCGGCCTTCTGAATTTGTTTAAATACCTGTGGGTCGTCAGGCAGTGAGGTAATAAAAGGAATCGTGTAGTCGTGCTGATAATGCTGCTTTATCAAGTCAAAGCTTTTGCGAATAGCGGTTAACATGCCTAAGGCGAGTACATCTACTTTTAACAGTTTGAGTGTTTCTAAATCGTCCTTGTCCCATTGAATAACGGTACGATCCGGCATAGATGCATTTTCAATAGGCACCATTTCATACAGCGGGCCTGCTGAAATGACAAAACCACCGACATGCTGCGACAAATGCCTTGGAAAGCCGATGAGCTGTTCAACCAAGTGAATAAAGTGTTTGCCGTTTTGCGAGTCAGGGTCGATCCCCAGTTCGGTCAATTGGGACTGCCAGCTTAGGTCGCGATCACGGCGATTCACGTTTTTAATGAAGTAATCGAGGTCGGTAGTATTCACACCTATGACCTTACCCACTTCGCGTAAAGCACTTTTAAAGCGATAGCATACGACGGTTGCAGCAATAGCAGTGCGCTCACGACCATATTTCGTATAAATGTATTGAATGACTTCTTCGCGACGTTCGTGTTCAAAATCGACATCAATGTCGGGAGGCTCATTACGCTCTTTAGAAATGAAGCGCTCGAACAGCACGCTAATTTGACGTGGATCTACAGCCGTAATCTCTAAGCAATAACACACTATAGAGTTAGCTGCCGAGCCACGCCCTTGATAGAGAATATTCTTTGCCTTAGCAAACTGTACAATGTCATAGATGGTCAAGAAAAAATACTCATAAGCCTGTTCGTGAATGAGTTTTAGTTCTTTTTCTATGGTGGCACGAATGCTTTGACTAACGCCGTTCATAAAACGCTTTTGAATACCTTGCTCAACCAATACACGCAAGTATTCGGAGGGTGTATATTTTACTGGCAGTATCTCCGCTGGGTATTGGTAGGATAGTTCAGATAAATCGAAAGTGCAGAGTTTAGCCACCAATACCGAGTTTTCTAACCATTCTTGTGGGTATAAATTAGCGAGTTTATTTAGAGGACGCAGGCAAGCTTCTTGATTTGATAGTGCATCACGACCCAATTCTTTAATTAATTTACCCTCGCGAATGGCGTGTTGGCAATGTTGTAAAGCTTGCCTATTTGGGTCGTGCATGAGTGCGCAAGATGTGGCGATAATTTCAAAATGAAATTGCTCGGCGAGTGTTTCGCAATGACTAATGTATTCATACTCATTGGCAGTTAACCAGCGCTTAATACCTAACCATACTCGCTCAGAATAATACTTTGTTAGCCAGCGCGCCCAATCGTTATCTCTGGTTTCATCTCCACTGGGAAGCCAAATGCATAGACAGTGCTTAATGGATTTCAAATCCCATTCACTGAGTTCGTACTCGCCTTTATTTGCGCGTCGGCGTGCATTAGTAATGATTCGGCAACACTCACTATAAGCTGCTTTATTAGGGCATAGAAGCACAATGGTGTTGCCGTTGAACACAAATTTACTACCAACAATCATTTTAACTGGCAAATGATGCTGAGATATTTCAGCATAGGCACGCACAATACCCGCCATAGAACATTCATCGGTAATGGCGATTGCCTTGTACTGTAAAAAATAGGCCTGACGCACCATTTCCTGAGGATGTGATGCCCCATGTAAAAAAGAGAAATTGGTTTGGCAAACTAGTTCAGCAAAGCCAATGTGTCGATTCGATTTAGATAAAGTAGCCATGTACAAACCAGTTGTCATTGAAGGTTCTAAATACCCACATTTGCTGACCTTGGTGACTTTCGGCAAGAAAATAGTCGCGCTGAACTTCATGATTGTCCCACCAACCTGAAGCGATACGTTCAGGCCCATCAATAATACTAACCTTTGCGTTAAGTGGGATAGGAGCTCTGAGTAAGAAGCCGGGACGATCCAAAAAGTAAGATTTTGTAGCACGGCCGCTTGTTCTATGGAGCGCATTATGGGACTCCGGTACAACAGTCTTAGCCGACAACTGAGTGCAGTACTCAGGACGACAGTCATCGTGATATTGCATCAGCTTTACTTGTTGCTCACCCAGTTTAGCTTTTAATCGTGAGAGTAGTGTCATCGCCGCAATGTGCGTCGACTTTTCACTAAAAAAATCACTTTCACAACCGTCTGCTTGCTCTATTTTTTCGCATTGAATGGTGATGCCATAAACCCCAGAGCTTAATACTAGATGCTCAAAGCGCAGCGCAATAATATCCAACCAATGTAGGCTTTTATAAATAGGTAAGGCGCTATTGATCACCTGAGTAATAGGCTCATGTTCGCGTTGGAATAATGTAATATGAATACTCAGAGCTAAGCCGTTACGCACTAACAGATAAGCTTCTAATGCATCGAGACATTTTCGAATAAGAGGTAGTAACCTTGCTGTAAGTTCAACATCATATAATAACTCAAGGTAGTGTTCGTAGCGCTGTGGCGGCTGATAGAAACGCAACTTAGCTGCTGATTCGCCGCGCAGTTCAGACATGATTTGTAAGCTAAATTTAGACACTCTACTGGCGAAAGCTGATAATGGTTGGTCGAATAGATCGGCGATGTTTTTAATGCCGATACGCTGTAATTTTTCGATATCCTTTTTATCAATGTCGGTAAGTAACAGCGAGCACTGCTGCAGCTGTTGTTGAATGTGCTTTTTGTCATCTCCCATATAGCGTTTTTCATGCTTAGCAATGAGCTTGGCCACATTCACCGAATAAGCGCTAGCGTAATAAATGTCGTAACGTTGCTTATTGATAACTTCCAGAATAACTTGCCAGTACTGCGTTAAATTTCCGTATAAGCGCAGCATGTTTTGCGCGCGTAAAAACAAACCAGAGGGCTCATCAATAACAATGTCAGAGGTGACTAGGTAAAGTTTATTAGCGAGCTCCTGTAACGCTTGTATTGCGATTTTTTCTTTATATTCGCTCACCACTAAGTGGCTGCATATAATACTTGCGCTAGCGAGGCCCATTCCCTTCTTTATACCTAGTTTTTGAGCAGGCACATTTAATTGTAGCACTTGATTTAATTTTGGATGATAGACAATTTGAGCTGTCGTCTCTTGAGTTTTAGTTTTTTCATCTGCAGCACTCAACTGCTTGGCATGGGTTTGCTGAATATTGAGCTGTAAATTAGGCAGATATAAATATATCCACAATGAAGAAGTATCGAATTGCATCGTTGTTTACTTAATTTTTAGCGTTAAAGGATACAACATTGTGAGAAGACTTCGGTTTCGAGCGATAGCGCATAGGTGAGCCGAGCTTGGCTTTAAAAGGTACTTTGACGCTGAAAGCAGGTATTGGCCAACCTACTTTTTGCTTATTGACACAAATCGTTACCTTGCTACTTTGACGATGGATAGACAGCGACAAGCTTACGGGTAGATTGTCAGCTTGTTGTTTCACATCAGAGAAGAAAAAACTTAAGCAGTCGCCTTTCAATGCGGCCAGTTCTAGCTTTTTAGCTTGTATTTGTTGTAGCGTTGGCTGCCAAATAAAAACGGCACTGCAAGCGCCACTTTTCGCACATTGCTCAGCGCTCCAAAGTGCTTCTTCAGATGTCTCCGCTTGAACAAGTATAACCTGCTCAAGCGGAATACCTTCTGCTATTAAAAATTCAGCATTGAGTAAGTGTGGTGGTGCAATAAAAGCATATAGACGATTTTCGTATTGCCTAGTGACTATCGCTGGAATAACCAATCGCAGTTCGCCACACCCCATTGTTGAAGTGATGTGAATTAGGCCGGACTGCGGAAATCCACCATTAAGTGCTTCATCAAGCTGCTTATAACCTGTGGCAACACGTTCCTTATGCTGGTTGAGATCCGCAGCAGTCCACACAAGTTGTTTTTTCTGTAAATCATGTAGAAGAGATTTCATAGCAAACCTAATCATAATTAGTGTATATGTATATACATACAGTATATGTATTTATGTTTGATGATCAACAAAATGTTTTGTGAGGCGCGCGCAAGGGCTATGTTTGAAATTTAACGACATGATTTCTATGGTTATTTAAAAATAGAA
Organism: Glaciecola sp.; assembly: GCA_965660625.1. Classification (GTDB taxonomy): domain Bacteria; phylum Pseudomonadota; class Gammaproteobacteria; order Enterobacterales; family Alteromonadaceae; genus Glaciecola. Next base: position 6,138 of record CBFIAR010000029.1, read on the forward strand.
AAAGGTCAAAAAATAAAGGGGTCAGTGTTAATTAATTTTCATAGAAAATTAATTAACACTGACCCCTTTATTTCCTGCTCCCTTATTGTTGGCTTCTTTTCTCTTAGAAAGGAAGCGGTATTGGGTTCCCATTCAGCATCACTTGAGCGTCTTGCATAGTGAAGGTCATTTCATATTCTCCATCAGCATTCACTGTAATCATGCCTTGCTGTGCAAACATACCGAGCATGCCTTCGACTTGCTCAGCAGCGATAGCTTTAATTTCTTCATCAGTCATACCTGCAGCGTTTGGATCTGCTTGAATTTGGCTAATAACAACTTGTTCACCAACCCAAAGTGCCATTGCTTTATCCAGTGTTAACTGTGAATCAACAACCGTTTTTGATGCCCAAAAAACAGGATCCTCGAGTGGCTCTGGCAAGCTGTTAATATCCGTGACTTTGGCCATTATTTTACCTGAGAAGTTACCATCATCAACTTTACCTGACATTTCTGTAATGTTAAATTCAGGTGATGCTTGCAGTTGAGGAAGCAACTTAGTTGCAATAATATCAGCCATTGCCTGTTCCATTTGCGCAGGGTTAGTTGATGCCTCTTGATATGCTTTGAAAAAAGCTCTTTCCAAATTGTTGATTTCAGCTTTTACGATTAAATCATGACCAGAAAACGGAGGCGCTTGAATAGATTCAATAGCATAGTTGATATCCATATCCATTAAGTTATTGTCTTCACTTTTTTCTGTTTTTACATCAATAAGCATTTTGTCGAGTGTTGCTTTGGTATCAAGCATTGGCATATCAAGAGTGATTGAAGTAATGCCAAATTGACCTGTAGAATTGTAAAAATCACCCTTCATTACTGCGGTCCAATCGCCTTCGATTGATGATTTGATAGTCATCAATTTCATTTCTAAAGTAAGGCCATCAGCACTTACAGTGACTAAATCGGTAGCACCAGCATAAGTTCCACCGTTAGAAGATGCAGTACCTTTGCCATTCCAACCGCTAAAAGTGATTACTTCTTCGCCGCCATCTTGAGAAATGACGGTGAATTTAGGCATTGTATCTTCAAAGCTCAGACCGCCAAATAAGCTAACGTTACCGGCCACGCTATAAAATTTTTCATCATTAGCATAGGTTAGATATTCTCGAAATACAGACTCGTCGACGGTAGCTTTCCAAGCAGACAATCCTAAGCCTAAACCGTTAAGTGTAAGAAATGGACCATGTTGCGCTGTCACATTGATAGTCGCTGATAAATCTTCGAAATTTTGCATGTCATAATGGGCGACATCTAAGTCAGCAAACATAGCGGGGTCTATTCCAACCTTAACAACAGCAGCACTTGAGAACCAGCGTGTTTCACGACTCTCAATAGTGGCAGTATAGCCAGGAGCTGTATTTAGGTTAGCAACGAAGTTATCTAAGCCTTCATTGATACTATTACCGGTGAACTTTGGAGCAACGAGACCAACAACTGCAATAGCAGCTATTGGAATGATAATTTGTTTCATATTACATCCTTATTAGTAATACTGAGGAGGGTGTAAAAGAATCAACTTGGCTCAATAAAATTCAATATTAAGTAGTTCAATATACTAAATCTCACCCATCAACATGGTTAATTTTGGCACACAGTTTACCCGACTTGCAGAGGCTTTGCGACTATTTTACCTGCGATGAATATCAGCTTATACCCATCGTAGGTATTATTTTAGTTACTTTTTACGGGCGTGTTTTTTTGTTCGATAAAGCGTTCAACATTCTGTTCAAGTACAAACAAAGGAATAGAGCCATGCGCTAATACCGCGTCATGAAATTCACGCACATCAAACTGATCACCTAAACGCTCTTGCGCCTCAGCCCGCAGTTGCTTAATTTTGATTTCGCCAATTTTGTATGACAGTGCCTGTGCTGGCCATGAAATATATCGGTCTATTTCTGTGCGTACATTGTGCTCAGATAGTGCGGTGTTTTCTAGCATATAATTTAATGCTTTATCACGACTCCAGCCAAACATGTGCATACCTGTGTCTACTACTAAGCGACAAGCGCGCCACATTTCATAGCTTAAGCGACCAAAATTATCGTACGGGTCAGTATAAATACCTACCTCTAAGCCCAAGTATTCTGAATACAAGCCCCAGCCTTCTCCAAAAGCTGAAATATAGGTTGAACGCCTAACTTCAGGTAGTTCAGTCATTTCCGCAGCTAAAGATATTTGTAAATGATGACCAGGGACCGCTTCGTGTAGGGTTAACGCAGGCAGTGCATATAGCGGACGTTTGTCCAGCGCGTAGGTGTTTACCCAATAGTAACCTGGTTGGTCGTCACTGCTTGGTGATACATATCGTCCAGTCGTGTATTTAGGCGCTATGCTTTCAGGCACAGGCGCCACACCGTATGGTGTCCGCGGCAGCTTTTTAAATAGCTTGGGCAATTGCGCGTCCATCTTCTTCGCAATGTACGACGCCGTTATGAGCAAATCTTCAGGTGTTTGTGCATAAAAACGCGGGTCAGTGCGTAAAAACTCAATGAACTGATTAATATTGCCGTCAAACTCCAATTCATCAACGATGGTCTGCATTTCTGCACGAATACGTGCCACCTCCGACAAACCGAGTTGATGTATTTCCTGGGCCGTCATATCGGTAGTGGTGTAATATTTAATTCGGTTTTGATAAAAAGCGTCACCATTTGGCCAGGTTTTTACCGAAATATCCTGCTTAGCCAGTGGAATATAGTCGTTCGTCAGAAAGTCGTAAAACTGCTGATAGCTCTCATTAACCTTCGCAATTGCAGCCTCTGCAGCCTGCATGTTTTTAACTGTTTTTAATTCATCGGGCATCTTTTCAAAAGCTTGATAAAATGGACTTTCGTTAGGTGTTTGCGCAATAAAGGCGAGCACAGACTCTTCATATCCTCTGAGTACTACTTTGGGTTGAACCTGGCCTACTTGCATACCTTCTTGCATGTAAGCTATTTGTTGCGAAAAATGATCAGGCATTTCGCTTAGCAGCATCATGTAATTGTTAAGTTGTTCCGTATTTTTGATACTGGCATTGCTAGCTTGACGGCCTAAGCCACTATGAAAACCATATTCTGATGTAATTGGCACTCGATATTCTTTAAATTTGTGCATATCGACGTAGTTCTGAATACGGTATTTTTGCATGAGCAAAGTAATATTTTCAGAATCAGATAACTGCGCGGCATTTACTTTTTCTAAGGCTGTTAAGAAGAGTTGAAATTGTATGGCTTCGGCATTAAGCGCGGCTATATTAATGTCACCCAGTGCTCGTTTGGGTTTTTGCCCTCTGGACTTAGCCATACCGGGTGAAATTGACAATTCGTATTGCCAAATATCATCTAGCAGCTTGGTTAATTGCGCCGAAGCTTGGTTTTGCAGCATCTCAGTTTGAGTTGATACTTGCGCTACTGCTTGTGGGGTTGTTGAACCACAGGCCCCAACTGCCAATGCTACAGATACCGCCAATACAATTGAATAAAATCGCTTTTTCATAAAATACTCTTTTTTAGTTATTTTTAAGGCTATTGTTCGTTGCAATCGTATTAGCACTCTGACCATTAGGTAATGCAACAACTACGATAAATAATAGTGGGTAACTCATTGAATAAAATGCAATACCTTTCATATTTCTATACTCGACATCAGTTCGCGCATAGCAAGAATAACATCATCCTCACCACCTTGAATAATGCTCGATATGGCAAATCCTTGTGTGAAACACGTGAGCTGCAGTGCGACTGATTCAACGTTAATTATAGATTGAATTTGCTGACGTTTTTGTGCTCTCTCCAAGCAGCCAATAAAACATAACTGCAGTGCATCGTAATAATGGCGCGCAATAGACTGTACTTCTTGATCATTTCTACCGAGCTCGCTGATACAGTTTACTAATAGGCAGCCCTGCTCAGATATAAGTTCGTGATATGCGTTGAAATAGTCATAGATAGCTAGGGTGCCAGAATCTTTGCGAGCAATTAAACTGTCCTGACAAGCCGATAATTGGTGTTCAATATAATGTTTAAGAGCCGCATGTAAAAACCCCTTTTTGCTTTTGAACTCAATGTAAAATGCACGCCTATTAAACTGTGTTCGCGCAATAATTTCTTCCATTGACGCTTTGGCATATCCTTGCTCAGTGAAGATATCAACGGCATACGTGAGTATTTCGGGTAAATCATATTGCACTTGTTTCGGCATATTGGGCCTCTGTTTAGCGTCGTTTCGTTTTTAGCTACACTCATTTACGGATTGCCAATCAGGCAATTAGAAGTATAAGAACATTCATTCTTTGATTTTACACTTGCTTTATATAGCAGTCTTTTTCGCAAAAACCAAATTTGTTGATGTTTTTATAGCCATAAGCGTCAGCCATGGGAAGCTTTACAACATGGAAATGTTACACAATATTTCAAAACTTCCCTTAAGCAGCAAATTTGTTTTAACTTGTGATATAACAACGCGGCAAAAATGGCGTTATTGATATGTGGATACTCAATATTTAGGTTCACTGAAGTTCGGTCTCACTAAAAACCTGCATAAAATATCAGCCAATAATTACTACTAACTACTGAGAACCTAAGGTTGTTCTCCCAATGGAAGATTATATGAAACGCCCTATAAACATGTTAATCAAAACTACATTCGCCGCAGCGGCTAGCGTATTAGTTTTAGGTTGTTCAGCTAACTATCACTCCAAAACTGATGCTGCTAATGCCTCATTTACGGCAACGCCAAACGTGGAGAATATTAAATCTCACATGCATTTTTTAGCTGATGATTTACTAGAAGGACGTGAAACTGGCTCGCAAGGTCATGAAATTGCGTCTTTGTATATTGCCGGTGAGTTTGCTAAGTATGGCTTAATGCCAGCGGGTGACCAAGTTGATGGCAAAACCAGCTATGTACAGCGTATCAATTTTCGCAAAGGCTTACTCGTTCAAGAGTCTCCGACTTTCTCTGTTGTAGGCCCTAAGGAAAGCTTTGAGTTGTCCTATCCAGATGATTTTTTAAGTAGCCCTGATTTAGTTTTAACGCAATCTGATGTTACTGCTCCATTGGTTTTTGTGGGTTACGGTATCGTGGCGCCAAACTTAAATCATGACGACTACGCAGGACTCGACGTCGAAGGTAAAATTGTGGTGGTTTTATCAGGTAAGCCAAAGTCATTCCCTTCAGAGGAAGGTGCGCACGTTGCATCTGGTTCGGAAAAGTCAAAGTATGCAGCGCAGCGCGGGGCAGTGGGTTATATAACGCTAACAACGCCTAGCAATGAAAAAGCGAGACCTTATAAAAACTCACTCAATTACATTTATTCACCGCGTATGCGTTGGGTGCAGGATGACGGCGTTCCAGCCAATGTAGATCCTGAATTAAAAGCAGGTGCTTATTTGAGTTTACCTGCAGCTGAGAAATTATTTGCACAAGGCCCAACGCCTATCGCTGATGTTTTTGCTCAATTGGAAAACGATGAATCACCAAAAGGCTTTGATTTGCCTATAACGGTTAGCTTGAAAAGAGAAACAACGCACGAAGATCTTTCAAGCCCAAATGTCGTTGGCATTTTAGAAGGCAGTGACCCTATATTGAAAAATGAATACGTGGTTTTCTCTGCGCATTCTGATCACATCGGTATTGCTAAAACGGTTAAAAAAGACAAAATTAACAACGGTGCAATGGATAATGCGAGTGGTACATCTGTGCTTATGGAAACGGCGCGCATGTTTGCGAACCTGCCGGTTGCACCAAAACGTTCTATTATTTTTATCGCAGTCACTGGTGAAGAAAAAGGACTATTGGGCGCAGACTATTACGCACGCAATCCAACCGTGCCAGCGGGCAGTATGGTCGCAAATGTAAACTTAGACATGCCAATCCTTACTTATGAGTTTGCTGACGTTATTGCGTTTGGCGCTAACCACAGTTCAATGAAAGCTTCTGTTGAAGCTGCCGTAAAAAATGTCGGTCTTACTTTAAGCGATGATCCTTGGCCAGAGCAAAATTTATTTACACGCTCTGATCATTACAGCTTCGTTAAACAGGGCATCCCTGCTGTCTTCTTGGTGCCGGGTTTACAATCAAAGGATCCTAATATTGATGGCAGCAAAGTTTTTGGCGAATTTTTATCCACCAATTACCATAAGCCAGGTGACGATATGAGCCAGCCTTTTAAATGGGAAGCAGCTGAAACCTTCGCTAACGTTAACTTTCAAATTGGTTTAGCGCTAGCGAATCAAACAGAAAAGCCAAGTTGGAATGAAGGTGACTTTTTTGGCGAAACGTTCGCTAAATAGTAAGTTAATAAAGTAAATAACGTTACTGTTAATCTTGAATTCTTTGCTGGTGGCTGCAGTCAACTTGCTGCTCATCGGCAATTTCATTGTAGTCATCCACAAATGGCATATCGTTCTTTATATACATCTCTCTTTTTAGCGGTGTTTGAATAGTTATTTTTGGATGAACTAATGTAGTATTTTATGAAGCATTACTATTTGATACACTCATTTAAATCTTAATATCAACGGCTTGAGTATGAAAACCGTTCATTTTGACCTTTTACATTTATATTATCTACCGCAATTCTTACCCGTCGCTAACGTGTTATCAAGCAAAGGCACTGCGGTGCGCTTTGTTGTATACGATCAAAGTGACGTAGTAGAAATCACCAAGAAAGTCCTCGATGATAACGCTTTTGATTATGTTGTTGTCAGTAATGAGAAACAAGCGCTTGAATATTACGTAGGGCAAAAACCTGATTGGATTATTTTCGGGAAGTCTCCTTCCAACAATTATATAATTTTAAAAGACACATCCGTAAAAATCGCTTTTATGCAACACGGTATAGGCCCAAAATCTTGCTACTATTCCTCCAGTGAATTTCCGTTCGATGTTCGGTTTGTTGAAGGCAATACTCGCAAGCAACGATTGCAGGATATGTTTCCCGAATCAAACTTTGTTGATGTTGGTTATGCTAAGTTAGACCCATTATTTAACAATCAAAAAGAGCAAATATCATTAAAATCATTAGGCCTTGATCCAAGTAAACAAACCTTGCTCTATGCACCCACTTTTTATCCTTCAAGCATTGAATGTTTTAGTAAAAATTGGCCTCAAGAACTAAGTAATTATAACCTTATTATCAAACCTCATTTTTTCAGTCTAACTAAGTCAAAATATGCTAATCAACGTGCTATTTTGAAGGCGTGGGCAGCTTATGATAACGTTTATCTTTGTTCTCTCGACTATTATTCCTTGTTACCTTTTATGAAAATCTCTGACGTTCTTTTGTCGGAGGCTTCATCAACAATATTTGAATTCGCAGCAATAGATAAGCCGGTCGTTTGGTGTGATTTTTACCATGTAAGGTGGAGCTACCGAGGACTATTTAAATTTAGGTTTGTAAAACGTATGGATAAGGATGTCAGTTTATTTGAGCAACTTTGCGACAGAGCGAAATCACCTAGCGAAGTATTATCAACAATAGAATATTGCTTAGCCAACAAAAAGCAGAAGTCGGCATTGAGAAAAGAAATCACACTATCAATGGCAGGTAAGACAGACGGAAAATGCAGTGAGCGTATCGTCGATTTTCTGTTAGCTAACTAGCAAAAGTAATTATTCTGTCATCTATTACGTTAACAATAGCCGTTTATTAGTGGCGAGAGACTATTAAACAAGGGCTAAATATCTTTAATAACTTCAATAATTTCAGTGGTAGAAATCGAAGGCGTTCTGGCTAGGTATTTCACCTCACAAATATCTCTAAATTCTTCAAATTTACCAGCCCAATCATCACCCATTACAAAGATATCGGCTTGATGTTCAATAATATATTCACGTTTTAAGTCTAAAGACTCTTCTACAAATACCTGATCTACATATTTAATAGCATGAAGAATATTCATTCTGCTTCGCAGAGGATAAATTGGATTACGCCCCTTTTTGCTGAAGTTCAACTGATCCGAAGAAATGCCAACAACTAAGCGATCGCCCATTTCTCTTGAGCGTCGTAAAATATTCACGTGCCCAGAATGAAACACATCGAAAGTACCAAAAGTAATGACTGTTTTCAGTTTCCCTTCCTCTTCAAAATTGAAAGTAAATAATATCTAACTTATACGAACTCAACAGACCCTAATCTAGTTTACAAAATAATGACTTTTAATCGCAGACCAATACTCACCAAATTGATGTGTGGGTGTACGTTGAAACTTGGTACGTACAAATTGATTCACTTTACCATCGACAAAACAAATTAAGATATTTGCCAATATCGCCTCATCAACGTCTAATGATTTACCTTCACGCAATTTTCGCTCACGCAGTATTTGCTTAATCTGTGACTCTAAACGTTCAAATAATTTTGCAATACGCTCACGCAAACGTTCTTGCTCACCCAAAAGCGCATCGCCGTTGAGTAAGCGAGAAATACCAGGGTTCTTTTCAGCAAAACCGAGGATAAGGTGCATGATTAATTGGATGCGCGTTGCGGCCTCTTTTTCTTCATCCATAATTTTGTTGATGCGTGAGAAGAGGGTTTCTTCAATAAACTCAATCAAGCCTTCGAACATACGCGCTTTGCTTGGAAAGTGGCGATACAACGCCGCTTCTGAAACACCGACTTGCTCAGCCAATTTAGCTGTTGTGATCCTCTGACCGTGATTGTTTTCTAACATTCCTGCTAGAGCTTGCAGGATCTGCGCGCGCCGATTGGGTTTTTTTATTGCGGGCATGATGGTACCTATTTACTTTTCTTATTATTTTGATTGGCTGAATATTCAACATTCAACAGCTTCAGCAACTCAATAGCTAATGCGTGTTTACTAGCAGCCGGTAAACTGATTGTATTGCTTTTTGTAATGACAGTGAGTGCATTTCGATCAGAATTAAATCCTAAGTCAGATGATGACACATCATTCGCCGCGATCATATTTAATTTTTTACGCTCAAATTTGTCCTTCGCATAAGCCTCGACGTCATGTGTCTCAGCAGCAAAACCCAGAGTGAATGGCGGGTTCGCCAGCGCAGCAACCGTTTTGAGAATATCTGGGTTTTGCTCAAACGTCAGCGTTAATAGTCCGTCTTTCTTCTTTACTTTATGGCTTGGAATGTCAGTAAGCTTAAAATCAGCTACGGCAGCACAGCCAATAAAAATGTCTTGCGTTTGAATATGCTTCATCACAGCGTCATGCATCTTTTGCGCGCTAGTCACTGAGACTAGTTTAACGTTAGCCGGGGGTGAAATGCTGACTGGGCCCGAAACGAGAGTGACCTCTGCTCCCATTTTCTGCGCTACTTCAGCTATTGCATAACCCATTTTTCCGGAACTGTGATTTGAGATATAGCGAACGGGGTCCAATGCTTCACGAGTTGGACCGGCGGTGATCATTATTTTTTTACCTGCAAATATACTCGGCAAATGGTTTATTTGCTCGCCACTTTTTTCCTCGCTATTTGTTCGCCCAGAAAAATAGTTAGCTACAAATGAAACAATGTCGTCTGGTTCAGACATGCGGCCATAGCCGATGTCGCCACAAGCTTGTTCGCCGCTGTCAGGACCAATTTGTAGAACGCCCCGATATTGTAATTTATGCCAGTTTTCCTTGGTTGCCGGTGCAGCCCACATTTGTTGATTCATAGCGGGTGCAATAGCAATAGGCGCTGCGGTGGCTAAGGCAAGAGTGGTCAGTAAATCATCAGCTAAACCGTGTGTAAGTTTCGCCATGATGTTCGCTGTTGCTGGCGCGATAACAAAAATATCTGCCCAACGGGCTAGCTCAATATGACCCATGGCTGCTTCAGCATCTTCGTCTAATAAACTGTGGCTTATTTTGTTGCCGGATACTGCCTGTAAGGCTAATGGACTGACAAACTCCTTCGCAGAATCGGTCATAACGACCCTGACATTCGCGCCTTGAGCAATCAATTTGCGCACAAGGTCGGGCGTTTTGTAGGCAGCGATACCGCCACTAATACCAAGTAAAACGTTCTTTTGTTCAAGTTGCATATTTTGCTATAGCGAGTACAACTGTGCGCTGCATTCGTTCATCAAGGGAGTAGGTGAACGGTATTGTGACAAAGTTAACCAAGGAAGGGAAATATGAAAATCACTAATTGGCCTCAATTTGAGCGGCCAAGAGAAAAATTATTGCAGTTTGGTGCTCCAACGCTATCTGATGCGGAGTTATTGGCTATTATTCTTAACACTGGGATCAAAGGTAAGAACGCGCTTGAACTTGCTCGTGAAGCCCTTAGTTCGTATGGCTCTGTGCGGGCCTTAATGAGTGCGAGCAAAATGCAACTCATCGGTACGCTTGGCTTTGGTGTCGCAAAATATGCAACCTTGACGGCTTGCTTCGAATTAACCAAGCGTTCGCTCGCTGAAAATTTACTCAAACCTCATAGTTTTACGCAAGCGAATGCGGCTTCAAACTATTTATTAGCGGAGTTACGCGATAAACCTCACGAAGTATTTTCAATGTTACTACTTGATAGTCAGCATCAGCTAATTGCGTTTAGACATATGTTCAGGGGCACAATCAATAGCGCAGCGGTGTATCCTCGAGAATTGGTTAAACAAGCCTTAGAAGACAATGCTGCCGCGGTTATTTTAGCGCACAACCACCCCAGTGGTGTTGCAGAACCCAGTCAAGCCGACATACAAATAACCGAGAGAATTAAGCGTGCAATGGACTTAATAGACGTAAGAGTTTTAGATCACTTTGTGATCGGTGATGGAACTGCGGTATCATTCGCCCAACGAGGACTGTTGTAGCTTTTTATAAGACGTGAAAAATAACGCACATGAAAAAATGGAAAATTTACCTAATTAATTTGGCAAGGTCTAGGGACAGACTAGAAGCCTGTGCTAGGCAGCTTGATGCTCGCGATCTTTCTTACGAGCGCATTGACGCAGTCGATGGCGACGATATTCCGAACTCGACAATCAGCAATGTTTATAACTTTAATACGTCGTCTTATCACAAGCATATGACAAAGGGTGAAATTGCCTGCTATTTAAGTCATGTTCGAACTTGGCAAAAAATTGTAGATGAAAAGCTAGATTACGCAGTTATCTTTGAAGACGATATTTTATTACAAGATGGCATTCAACAAGCTTTAGAGGTGATTTCATCGATCAGCGAACCTTGGGATGTGATTAAACTCGCCGAAGCGCCTATTAAACGTAAGGTTGAGCATCATATTCAGGTTGTAGGTTTTTCACTGGTGACCTATAACAAGATACCTATTCGTTGTTGTGCACAGGTTATTAGCTTGACGGGTGCGAAGAAGTTGCTGGCTAATAGTGCGAATGTCACTCGGCCTATTGATATTGAATTGCAGTATTGGTGGGAATCGGAGCTTTGTGTGTTTGGTTTACAACCCTATACCGCGGCGCCTAATCTCAAGCTTTTGAGCGAAATAGATAAAGGTCAAAAACGTAAAAAAGCGAAACAAAATTTTCTAAAAAAAGTGGTGAATGGGTTTTATTTTCTTTTCAAAAATAAAAAAGAGTTAAAAAAGCGCCTGCAAAAATTGAATCACGATTAATATGCTTATCAGCGATAAACACCTATTTCTCTGTGCAGAGTAGTCAATTGTGTGTTGGGTAATTCACACTAAAAATAAGCGCAATTACACAGTCAAAACTTTGTTATACTCCTCCAACTAGAAAGGTTAGCATGACAGCGTTCAGGGCGTCATGCTAAAATTTCCCACGAAATCCGCTCTAGCCTATCTTCTTAGTGTTGGACGTATGAAGTAAGCAGTAATCCGTTAAAAACGCAAAAAATTGCCTAAACGTGAACTTTTTGTTGAATTAGGCTGTTGTTTGCTGTATAAAATGCGCCCTCATTATTAAAGACGTTTAACAGCAATTTTTGTTTGCTTGGGTTAGACGGCAAACAGTTTTTCTGGAGACAATAAGATGTCAAAAGTTTGTATAGTTACAGGTAAGCGTCCTTTATCGGGCAACAACCGCTCACACGCTAGAAACGCGACTCGTCGTCGCTTTTTGCCAAATCTTCAAACTCACCGCTTTTGGGTTGAGAGTGAGAACCGTTTCGTGAAATTACGCCTTACTACGAAAGGTATGCGTATTATTGATAAGAAGGGCATTGATTCAGTATTAGCTGATATCCGCGCTCGTGGCGAGAAAGTTTAAGGAATTACCATGAGAGATAAAATTAAATTAGTTTCTACTGCTGGTACTGGTTTCTACTACACCACAGACAAAAACAAGCGTAATATGCCTGGCAAAATGGAGATCAAGAAGTATGATCCTAAAATTCGCCAACACGTTATGTTCAAGGAAGCAAAAATCAAGTAATTAACTTGTATTTTGTCTCCAAAAAAACCCAGCTTTAGCTGGGTTTTTTTGGTTTTGACCAACCAGTATTCAATCCTTGACACTTTCGATTTTGGTTTAAGGTATTATCTGCTAAACTAACCCTTGTCATTTTTATGCTAGTGGTTTTACACTTAATAAGCCCATGAAAACATATCGATTTATATTGCTGGTTCAGCAAAATTATTCCTTCGAGATATTACGTCCGTTACAACAAGAAATGCGCGTGCGTGGTGACGAAATATTGTGGTTAGCGTTAGGTCGTGAGGTCGATACAGGATTGTTTGCAAAGGAAGAGGCGTTCACTCGTGATATGGCCAAGTCTATTGCGTTTAATCCGGATGCTATATTTGTATGCGGAAATGTCGTTCCTGATTTTATACCGGGTTTGAAAGTGCAGATTTTTCATGGCTTTGAGTGGAAAAAAAAGGGGCATTTTAGAATCCGTGGTTCGTTTGATTTGTATTGCACGCAGGGCCCTTTGTTTACTCGAAAATTTAATGAGTTTGCCATGTTGCATGGATACTTTGATGTTGTTGAAACCGGATGGCCCAAAATGGACAATGTATTTCCATTACCGCGGGGCTCTCGAAGCAAGAATAAAAAACAGATCCTTTATCTTCCAACGTTTTCGCCAAAACTCACTAGTGCTATTGATCTATTCAACGAAATCGACTCGCTTGCATCCCTCGGTTTGTACGAAATCATTGTAAAATTTCATCCTAAAATGGCTCGACATGTTATTGCCCAGTATATGGCAATGGCGCAGCAGCATGATAATGTGACTGTTTATGCAAAAGCGGATTTGATGGGTCTCATTCGAGAATGTGATGTTGTTTTGTCTGATACCTCATCAGCGATTGCTGAATCATTGCTGCACCGCAAGCCTGTTATTACTTATCGTAATTCGATGCCGGATGAATATATCATTGATTTTGAAGCGGTCGATAAACTGCATGATATCATTCACTCTGTTTTCGCTAATACGGCAAGACTAGATGATAACTTTGATCGTTTTGCTGCCGAGTATCATCCTTTGTGTGATGGTAAAGCTTCTCAACGCGTTATTGCTGCGGCAGTTCAACGTATAGAGCATGGTTTAATTGCTAAAAAGAAAAAACCAAGTAATTTCTTTCGAAATTTTAAGCTACTTTGCCAAGAAAAATTTTGGCCATGGAGCAAGCAGGCGTAACTTTGGTTACATCACCAATAGCTGACGCAGTGAGTATTAAAAGTTGGTGAAATAGGAGCGGACATGGCTCGACTATCACAAAAAGCATGGAATAACGTCATCATCTTTGCCATGTTGGCGATGATCCTCATATTGAATATAAGTAGCTTCAAATCAGACGACTCTGATTTCCCTATCCCTATCATAGAAGAAGGTGGGCTTTTACTTAGCCTGCAAATTGATCAATATGTGATTGAGCGAGCGGGTCAAACGTGGCGCTTATCTTCTTCGAGCCCCTTAGCAAATGAGCAATCTTTAGAAGAGCGCTCTGATGCCTTAGCTATGTTGGTCGACAACTGGCAGAGAGCGCTCGTCAAATCACAATATGAAGTAACGGCAGAGGCATTGCAGTCCCCCGATGTTGTTGTGGTTTTATGGCTAGCGGGTGAACGAAATGGTCTTGTACTACCTATAAAGACGATCAATCAGCAAACTTATTTAATGTTCAACAATGAAGTGATGTTATTAGACTTCCCAACAGTTGAACAACTTACTCAGTGGTAACTTAATCCATGCCAGAATTACCTGAAGTCGAAGTCACAAAACTGGGTATTGCGCCTTTTTTGGAAGGCAATGTCATTAGTAAAATTGTCGTTCATCAGCCACAGTTGCGATGGATTGTGCCATATGAGGTGCAGCTTGCTTGCCAACAAACTATCAACTCAGTGACGCGCCGTGCAAAGTATTTATTCATCAACACTGACGTTGGCGCCTTAGTCATGCACTTAGGGATGTCGGGTAAGATGCGGGTGGTTGATACGCACCTTGAGCGTAAAAAGCATGATCATATTGAAATAGAATTAATGACCGGTAAGAAGTTGGTGTTTAACGATGCGCGTCGCTTTGGTTCTTGTTTATGGCAATCACCGACTGAACCGCCTTTGAAGATATTACGCTCCTTAGGCCCTGAACCATTAACCGCTGAGTTTGACGCTAAGGTATTATTTAGTAAATCGCGAGGTAAGCTGTCACCAGTTAAAAGTTTCATTATGGACAATGCTGTGGTAGTTGGCGTTGGCAATATTTACGCTAATGAATCGCTGTTTAAGTCAGGTATTGACCCACGTCGAGCTGCAGGCAAAGTGAGCCTTAAACGCTACAAATTACTGACAGAGAATATTAAACAGGTGTTAGCGAATGCAATCAGTCAAGGTGGAACAACATTAAAGGACTTTGCCCAAGCCGACGGCAACCCAGGCTACTTTGCACAGCAGTTGCTGGTTTATGGGCGTGCTGGTGAAGCGTGTGAAATTTGTGAAACACCTATTCGTTCTGTCATTATTGGTCAACGTAATACGTTTTACTGCATCCGATGTCAAAAATAGAAAGTCGATTTTTAGTTACAAATCGACACTGACAAACCTAAGCTTACTATGATGTTAATGGTTCACTGAACAAAACTGATCATTTCTTATGATGTAAACGTTGCTTTAATGCCTCTAATACTTCTGGCGCAACAAATTCACTGACGTCGCCATGGTGTAGTGCGACTTCCTTAACCAAGGTAGAGGAAATAAACGAGTTTTCTTCGGATGGAGTTAAGAAAACACTTTCAAGGTCGTGATTAAGACGTCGGTTCATATTAGCGAGTTGAAATTCGAATTCAAAATCAGAAACAGCACGTAAACCACGAATAAGAATATTCGAGCCTTCAACGCGGGCTAAATCTGCAAGCAACCCCGTAAAGCCTTTAACTTCAACGTTCGGTAAATGGCGTGTTACTTTTTTTACCAACTCGACTCTTTCTTCTAAGCTAAACAAAGGCTGCTTATTGGGATTATATGCAACAGCAACCATCACGTGTGAAAACATTTTTGATGCTCTACCGATAAGGTCAGAGTGGCCGTTAGTGATGGGGTCAAATGTGCCAGGGTAAATTGCTTTAATTTGTGTCATCCCTAATATGCCTGCGGTGTTTGTTGAGAGTGGAGAGAGACAGTAACTGAAACGGGGCAATAATTGCAATTAATTATCGATAAAAAGTGTTTAACGACGGGCCAATGCGATAATATGAACGTTGGAATTTTTTATTATATGGATTGGATTTATTTCGTGATTTTTCGCGCCTTCGCTATTTTCTTTTTATTTATTGCCTGCAATACATCGGTTTTAGCATCGCCGTGGGTTGGCACTGTCGATAAACAATTACATTACGACCTACAAACGTTGCAGGAATGGGGCTATTTAGACGCAACGGTAATTACCTATCCAGTGCCTTGGAAAGGAGTTGCCGATCTGATACTTTCGCTAGATGAGGGCAACATGCCGCAAATGCCAAGACAGGCGGCACAGCGACTAAGCCACTATTTGAATTTGCAAAAACAGGAAAAACGCAGAACTTTTTTAGAGCTTCAGGCATCCAGTGACGACCCTAGACTAACTTCTTTTGATGGCATTAACGACGTTAAAGCCTCTGTCAAAATTACCAATGAGTTTTACTGGGGCCGTTTGAGTGGTCAATTAAGCGTTAATTACCAAACGGGCGGCGAAAAGAATGTAGACAATAGCTTTCTGGCTTATCAATTTGGTGACTGGAACGTTCGAGCGGGTTCAATTGATCAATGGTGGGGACCCGCGCAGTCGAGCAGTTTGATATTGTCGAATAACGCAAGGCCTATTCCAACGGTAGCGCTCTCACGCTCATCAGCGGTTGCATCAGAGAGCCCATGGTTATCTTGGATGGGCCCTTGGTATTTTACGAGTCAGCTGGGGCAACTCGAGAGCGACAGAGCCGTACCGGATACGAAACTACTGTTAAATCGATTTACTTTTAGTCCTTTTAAACGCTTTGAATTTGGTGCGTCTTGGGCGGCTATGTGGGGTGGTGAAGGTCAGCCTAGAAGTTTGAGTGATTTTATTGATGTCATTACATTTAGAGGGGTTTGTGTCCAAGATGAGTGTGATGATTCGCAAATAACCAAGCAAGGCAATCACCTCGCTGGGTTCGACGCTAAATATAGCTTTAGCCTCTTTGATAGACCAGTCTCTGTATATGCTCAGCGTATCGGTGAAGACGCGGTTAGTGGCATCAATATCACGGATCAAGCGAACTTATTTGGTATCTCTACCTATTTTGCGAATACGAAAGTGTTCCTAGAAAGCAGTGATACTAATATTGCATGTGCTGGCGACGGCAGCACGATCACTAACTGCTATTATGAAAATGGCATATATACCAGCGGATATCGCTATAGAGGACGAGCAATTGGCAGTACTTTTGATAGTGACGCCAAACAAGTCACTTTGGGTGCTAACATTCGCTTTGAGGGCGGTGCCATTGCTGAAGTTATTTTACGCAAAGCCGAATTAAACCCCGATGGCACGAAACCGTCACCGGTGTTAACTAAAGACGTAACTGAGGAGCTATTACAATTGAGTGGTTTTTATCAACGGCCCTTCGGTGATTGGTTGTTGAAGGCTGGTGGCAGCATTGAATCACGTAAATTTGTGACGCAGGATAATGAAGTTGATGCACTGTTGTATTTGAGCGGGACTTACGCATTCGACTAGCACTTGTTGTTGCTGCTAGGATTGATAGCCTTGTACGACCGAGTTCCAGCAATCTTCATCGTAATAATAGGGCGAAATTTTCGCCCTTTGTTTGTCTAGAGAACGTTTAAACCTCGCCAAATTTGCATTTTTCCAAGCGTCTCCGCTGCGAATTTTGCAACCATCAAAATCCAATAAATAGACTTTCACCGACTTTTCATCAATCTCCTCTAACAAGGGCTCAGCATAATTTTCATCAGGCAGTATTTTTGCCGTTTGTGGCTCTTCTTTTAGCCTTGGACTGGCTTGCTGCAGCAGCACGTTTTTAACATTGATATCGTAGTGGCAAGCTTGAAGATCGTGCATTTGACGCAAGGTTGCGCCAATTTGATGCCACACCGATGGTTCTAGCGCTTGCTGCAAAATGTAGCTGTGGAGCTCTTGAGTTCTAGGAATAGTGCCGGTAATGATATCAGCGCTGTAGGTAAAAAAAGTGCGCTTTAATTTTGCCGCTATCGGCTTCGGTACATTTAAACCCGCCTCATATAACTTTGTCAGTAAGGTCAGTTCTTGATAAGGCCTCGTTTGCGTGACATGACGAAATATAAATTTGTCTGTCGATACCTTGGCAACCAACCCACCACGATAATAATGACGCAAAACGCAATTTTCGCCCAGTATTGAAAAGAAATAGACTAAGCCGCGACCAGAGGCGGTATTGGTAATTAAATTTTCAGTCAATAACCAGCTTGGATCGAAGCGTTTGCATAAGCCGTTCACATCATCATTGAAAGTATCAGAGCATGGCGCCCAAGCACTCTGCTCAGGTAACAGAATAAACTCATTTGGTCCAACGGAAATGGTCTCAATCACTGGCATATTCTTGGTGTGCGCTTCAAAAACTAATAATATGGTGTAACATATCAAAAATCATGTACTTAGCCTAACGGAATTCAATTGAGCCAAGCTTTTCAACTTTGTATTTTGCGCTTATCAGCTATCGGTGATGTTTGCCATGCAGTCGCGATGGTGACGCGCATTCGCAAACATCGACCTGACATCAAAATTACATGGATTATCGGCAAGATAGAGCATCAACTGCTGCAAGGTATGCCGGGCGTTGAATTTATTGTATACGATAAAAAAGGTGGTAAGGAAGCCAAGGAAGCCGTTAAACAGGCGCTTGCTGGGCGTATCTTTGATGCCATGTTTGTTATGCAGGTGGCCTTGCGTGCTAACTTACTCTCTAGAGTTGTCAAAGCAAAGCGGCGAATAGGATTTGATTGGGCTCGCAGTAAAGAAGGCCATTGGCTATTTACCAATGAACGCATCGCAGCGGCAAGATATGCCCACGTGTTGGAAGGATTCATGGGTTTTGCGGATAAGTTAGGCATTCCCAAAGATGACATTTTGCAATGGAATATGCCGCTTGAAGAGGATGATAGAAAGTGGGCCAAAAGCAGAACCGAATCATTAGGTAAGTATGCGGTCATTAGTCCTGCCGCGTCGAAGGCAGAACGAAACTGGACTGTTCACGGTTATGTCGCCGCTGCCCAGTATTTGATAAAAAAAGGCTATAAAGTTGTCCTTTGTGGTGGTCCTGGTCCCTTAGATTTGGGAATTTCAGAGCAAATAATGAAAACGCCCGACATTATCGCACTGAATTTAGTGGGCAAAACCAGTCTGAAGCAAATGTTAGCAGTATTAGCCGATGCTTCGTTAGTGATAGCACCTGATACAGGCCCTGCACATATGGCAACGACAGTGGGGACTCCGGTTGTTGGTTTATATGCTCATAGTAACTTCAGGCGCACAGGTCCTTATTTATCTCAAGAATGCGTAGCTTCGGTGTACGATGTTCAAATCAAAGGACAGAAAGGCAAAGAGTGGGTTTATCTTCCTTGGGGTGCGAGAGCAAAGGGTAAAGATTTAATGACGTATTTATTGCTCCAAACTGTATTGAAAAAGATTGATCGGGCGCTCGGTGAACTGGACACTGAGTAAACAATACTGGACAATACGCACATAAGAAATTCATAGATAAAGCGAGGGGCAGCAACAGGCTCCACGCGCTGGATTTCACTCATTTGAGGGGTAATTAATGTCGCAAGGTTTCATTTCACATATTCAAGCTCAATTAGACGCGGCAAAAAGCGACGGTCTATACAAAAAAGAGCGCATCATTACATCGCAACAGCAAGCTGATATCACGGTAACCAACAATGAACATGTCATCAATTTCTGTGCGAACAATTATTTAGGATTAGCGAATCATCCTGATTTGATCGCAGCTGCTAAAGCGGGCTTAGACTCACATGGCTTTGGCGTTGCTTCGGTTCGCTTTATTTGCGGCACCCAAGATATTCACAAGCAGTTAGAGCAAAAAATTAGTGAATTTTTGGGTACTGAAGACACCATTCTTTATCCATCTTGCTTTGATGCAAACGGCGGCTTGTTTGAAACGGTTTTAGAAGCTGAAGATGCCGTTATTTCTGATGCATTGAACCATGCAAGTATTATTGATGGCGTTCGTTTAAGTAAGGCAAAACGCTATCGCTATGCAAGTAACGATATGCAAGCCTTAGAAGAGCAGCTAATACAAGCAACGAAAGACGGTGCAAGATTTAAATTGATTGCTACTGACGGTGTGTTTTCAATGGACGGTGTTATTGCTGACCTCAAAGGTATCTGTGATTTAGCAGACAAATACGATGCGATGGTGATGGTTGATGATTGCCACGCAACCGGGTTTGTCGGCGAAAATGGTCGTGGCAGTCATGAGTACTGTGATGTTATGGGTAGGGTCGATATTCTCACTGGTACCTTAGGAAAAGCATTAGGCGGTGCTTCAGGCGGCTACACTTCGGGGAAAAAAGAAGTTGTGGCATGGTTGCGACAGCGTTCTCGACCTTACTTATTTTCCAACTCTGTTGCGCCTCCTATTGTCACCGCATCTCTAAAAGTGTTCGACATGATGGCTGAAGGCAAAGGACTTCGTGATGCCTTAATTCGTAACTCGGCACATTTTAGAGCACGCATGGAAGCAGCAGGTTTTACCTTATCGGGTAACGACCATGCAATTATTCCGGTGATGCTAGGTGACGCTAAGTTGGCTAGTGACATGGCAGACAAAATGTTAGCACGCGGCATTTATGTTGTCGGTTTCTCATTCCCTGTTGTGCCTAAAGGTAAAGCTCGTATTCGCACACAAATGTCGGCTGCACATAGCATCGCCCATATCAATAAAGCGGTTGATGCTTTTATTGAAGTGGGAAAAGAGCTAGGGGTTATCTAATGAATTCACCGTTACAAGACGCACAAGCAAAACAAATGAAATCATTGGCTAAATTGCACAGAGAGCCAGGTATTTGGATGACTGACAATCCAATCCCCCAAATTGGCCCTAATGATTTGATGATAAAAATTCGTAAAACAGCCATTTGTGGCACCGATATGCATATTTTTAATTGGGATGAATGGTCACAACAGACGATCCCTGTTCCTATGATCGTTGGTCATGAATATGTAGGCGAAGTGGTTGAAATAGGACAAGAAGTTGTTGGTTTCAAAATAGGCGATCGTGTCTCAGGAGAAGGGCACATAACATGCGGGCACTGCAGGAACTGTCGTGCTGGCCGCAGACATTTATGTCGCAACACTAACGGCGTTGGCGTCAATCGACAAGGCTCGTTTGCTGAATATTTAGTCTTACCCGCGTTTAACGCATTTAAGATACCGGCCGATATTTGCGATGACATGGCTGCTATTTTCGACCCCTTCGGTAATGCAGTACACACTGCATTATCATTCGATCTTGTTGGTGAGGACGTATTAATTACGGGCGCTGGACCAATAGGAATAATGGCTGCCGCTGTTGCAAAGCATGCTGGTGCACGCTATGTGGTCATTACCGATGTGAATGATTACCGCTTAGATTTAGCGAAGAAAATGGGCGCAACGCGAGTAGTTAATGTGGCTTCTGAAAATCTCAAAGACGTGATGGACGCATTGGGCATGACGGAAGGTTTTGATATCGGCCTAGAAATGTCGGGTGTGCCTTCAGCGCTTCGCGAAATGCTCGATAAAATGAATCACGGTGGTAAAATTGCGATGTTGGGTATTCCCCCGCAGAGCGTTGCGGTTGATTGGAACAAAGTGATTTTTAAAGGCTTAACCATTAAAGGTGTTTATGGGCGGGAGATGTTCGAAACATGGTATAAGATGGTGAGTCTCTTGCAAAGTGGTTTGGATTTGAGTCCGATCATTACTCATCAATTTAGTGTTGATGATTTTGCTAAAGGTTTTGAAGTGATGGGCTCAGGACAAAGCGGTAAAGTTCTACTGGACTGGCAAGGATAAAATAATGGAACAATTTGCACATATTTCAATACAAGATACTAAAGCTAAGATAGACGCAGGTACTGCAAAAATCGTGGATATTCGAGACGAACAGTCATTTGAACAAGCTCATATTAAGGGCGCTTTCCATTTGAATAATGGCAGTATTCAGCACTTTATGGATACGAATGATTTCGACACACCTGTTATTGTGGTTTGTTATCATGGCCACAGTAGCCAGCAAGCGGCTCAATATATGTTGCATCAAGGCTTTGAAGAAGTTTACAGCATGGACGGTGGTTTTGAACTATGGCGAACACAGTTTCCGGCCCAAACTGGTACTGATATGAATGACGCTCAGGGAAATAATTCTTGAGTGATTTAGGCAAAGAAGGCGATCCAACCGGGGTTCAAATAGGTACGCCCATTTTGGTCTTCTCTGATAAAAAGCCAGCACGATTGCTGGCAGATTATCTAATCAGTTCCAGCATCGAAGTACGCATAGTGAAGGGAAAGCCGGCTGCCATAGACCAAGACCAAGCTAGCGATATTAGTGAAAAGCTACACTATCAAATTGTGGTGCTTAACCCGAATGATGTGTCTAAAGCGCTGAAAATCGCTGAAGACTTTCTGTCTAACCCAAATCAAGGTAAATACCAACAGGCGGCTTGGGAAGTTGGCTCCTCGTTCAATGCATCGAAAAAGCCGGTAACGCGCTCCTCAGCAAACAATTCTGGATTATCCCCATGGATGCAAGGCTTGAAATCCAGTCCTTTTATGTCATTGGTGTTGTTAATTTGTTTGGCTGTTTTTCTTCTTAGCTATCTTGGTGCTTTTGGTTATATTCAGCAAGTTTTGAGCATTCGCAGCTTAGACGAACTTGTACGAACAAATCAGTGGTGGCGTCTTTTTACACCGGCTTTCATTCATTTCAGTGTTATTCACATTGTGTTTAATTTAATTTGGTGGTGGGTATTGGGTTCACAGTTGGAGCGCAGCTTTGGGTCTATTGCGTTAGCTGGTATATTTGCAATTGCGGCGATCAGCTCAAATATGGCACAACTCCTTGTGTCCGGGCCAAATTTCGGCGGCCTATCTGGCGTCGTCTACGCGCTATTTGGCTATGTATGGTGGGTGGGTTGGTTGCGCCCGAGTTGGGGGATTGGCTTACCCAATAGTCTTGTGTATTTTTTACTGACGTGGTTAGCGTTCGGCTACCTAGACATTCTTTGGGTAAATATGGCAAATGAAGCGCATTTATTCGGCTTAATTTCAGGCTGTTTGATGGCGCTTGTTACACACCAGTTGGCAGGAAAGCCGCGGCCACATAGCTAACCGCCTTGACGCAAATATTTGGTGAAGATAATGTTTTCAATAACATCTTCGCCAGTTTCGTGTTTCATAAGATCTCTGAATTTTTGCAGTACTAACCGTCGAATATCCTCTCTTCCGGTGAGAGAGCGAATTTTATTTTCAGGTTGTGCGCCAAACACTTCTATCGCAGTAGCTCGCAATAGTGGCATATGATGCTCTATGCTCACGATTTTAGATGGATCGGCAACCATCATCTCAATAGTAATACGAACATAGCCTAATTTTTTTGAATTGTCGCCTGCGTAGTTAGTGACGATGTCAGGTTCCAAGCTTACATAGGCATAAGTTAGCTTTTTTACTTCGTCTTGTGCATGGCCTAACCCAGGTATTGTCAGTATCCATATTGTCACACCTACAAACAGCACCCCTTTTAACATTGAAAAACCACTGAGTTGCCTTTTCGCTGCTACCGTTTGATATTCATATAATTTACTAATAATTGTCATGTTAGTGCCTCTCGAGAAGAACAATACGGATGCAGATATATTCTATGCTGTGTTAGACTTATTATATCGGATTAAACTCAATTTTCTAAATCACTTGTCGCAAATAAATCAATTTCCCTTAGGTATTGATGCTACTTGGAACCAAGCAGCGCAATACGACATTCCCAATCAACACTTGGCTGATTGGTTACTACATACTGGCTCTTTAACTGAACGCCTGCAAGCACTTACGACTAATTTCGAAGTTAGGGTCCTCGGCCAAGCAACCATTGATGCTGATGAGAGTGAGCAAGCTGCGCTGTCCGATTACGACTTACACCGATGGCAAATTCGCGAAGTTATTTTATACGGCAATGGCAAGCCATGGGTGTTCGCGCGCAGTGTTTTACCTGAACATTTATGCAAAACTACATGGGCAACGCTGGGTAATCAACCACTTGGGCAACGTATTTTTAATGATCATAATTTTGTACGAGGTGAATTCGTTATTACACAATTAGTGAACAATCCTATTACAGGTGTTGGCGATAATATGCTGACTGAGCGTGCCATGCTACCGCTGTGGGGAAGGCGCTCAGCGTTTCAACTCAAAGACTGGCATTTGCTCGTGGCCGAAATATTTTTACCCGACTGTCCGAGCTATATCACTAACTCTGCACCGAGCAATACACTCAACACGAGTGCTAAGTAATGCTGCTAAATTGGAAAAATAGAGGCGCTTATTGGCGCTTAATGCGGATTGATAAACCCATCGGTATTTATTTACTGTTATGGCCTACCGTTTGGGGCTTGTTGTGGGCAACGCATGGTCTGCCACCGTTGCATATTGCGGTTATCTTTGTGATGGGGGTTATCCTTATGCGATCCGCTGGTTGTGTCATAAATGACTACGCTGACAGAGGGGTTGATGGTGCAGTAGAGCGCACGCAAGCAAGGCCGATAGTCTCAGGGGAGGTTCAACCAAACGAGGCGCTGGAGCTCTTTTTTCTGTTGGTCGTTTGCGCTTTTGGTTTTGTATTATTTTTAAATACAAAGACCATCATATTATCCATTGGTGCCTTGTTTCTGGCCAGTTTCTATCCTTTTATGAAGCGTTATACCTATTTCCCGCAGGTGGTATTAGGCGCCGCATTTGGTTGGTCTATACCAATGGCTTTTATGGCCATAATGGGCGAACTACCAACATGGCTTTGGCTGATTTATATTGCAAACTTAACTTGGACGGTGGCTTACGACACTGCCTACGCAATGGTAGATAGAGATGATGATATAGCAATTGGCGTGAAGTCTACCGCTATTCTATTCGGTCGCTTTGATGTGACTATTATCGTTGTATTGAATATGGTGACACTGATGCTATTAGCTTATGTCGGATGGTTGACCAACTTGCACCCACTCTTTTATGTTAGTTTAGCTGTTGCTGCAGTAATGTTTGCTTACCAGTTTAGGTTAATAAAAACGCGCCAAAGAGACGCATGTTTCGCGGCCTTTCTGCATAATCACTGGGTAGGCTTGAGTATTGCGATTGGCATAGCGTTTGGCCTACTGCTATAGCGAATGTCGACTTTATTTTCGCCAACAGTTTTTATAACACGGTTCTTTTTGTTGGCGGGCTCAGCTCTTTAGCAATATCCTGAGTAACATAACATGCTCTGGCAAATCATTCTCTCGCAGCTTCAAGCGCAGCAATACGAGCTTCCATTGCTTCTAATTTTTCTCGTGTACGGATCAATACCTTGTTTTGTATATCAAATTCTTCGCGTGTGACTAAATCAAGTTTTGACAACTGAGATTGCAGTACCTGTTTGATCTTACCTTCAGCTTCTCCTGCCATACTTTTAACGCCAGCCGGAATTGCATCGCTGATATTTTTCGCAATTTCTTCTAATTTTTTTGGGTCGAGCATTGGGTAATCCTGTGATTCAATTTCTTATTGATAATTGTAGCCCGAAATGACAAAGAAAAAAGCGTTATTCGTCGCTCATTTGTTATAATTTCTTTCTTTCCCAGCTTTTCCACTTGAGAACCCTAAATGCGCTTAAATGATGCCCAACAAGAAGCCGTTGAATACGTGTCAGGTCCATGCTTGGTGCTAGCCGGCGCAGGTAGCGGCAAAACACGTGTTATCACTAATAAAATTGCGTATTTGGTGCGCGAATGTGGTTATAAAGCAAGGCAAATAGCAGCGGTAACTTTTACTAATAAGGCCGCGCGAGAAATGAAAGAGCGAGTTGCGCAAACCTTAGGCAAAGCCGAAGCTCGCGGCTTAAAAGTATCGACATTCCATACGCTTGGGCTAAGTATTATTAAAAAACATGTTTTACAGCTTGGTTATAAAGCGGGCTTTTCATTGTTCGATGACAAAGACTCAATGAGCTTAATACGTGATCTTACGGAAGCTGAATATGATGGTGATAAAGAGTTACTGTCGGCGCTACAGTCACGTATTTCAAATTGGAAAAATGATTTGATCATGCCGGAAGTAGCCTTGAAGTTGGCGCGTGGTGATAGTGAAATTGAACAAGCAAAATACTATGTAGAATATGCATCCCACTTAAAAGCATATAATGCCTTAGATTTTGATGATCTCATTTTATTGCCCACCTTACTGTTGAAAACCAATGATGTAGTGCGCGAAAAATGGCAAAGTATGCTCAAATACCTGCTGGTAGATGAATATCAGGATACCAACACTAGCCAATATGAATTGGTTCGTTTACTGGTTGGACAGCGCGCTAGATTTACTGTGGTGGGTGACGATGACCAATCGATTTATTCATGGCGCGGAGCGCGGCCACAAAATTTGGTGTTGTTGCAAAAAGACTTTCCAAGCCTTCGCTTAATAAAGCTTGAACAAAACTACCGTTCATCAGGCCGGATATTGCACAACGCCAATATCCTGATACAAAATAATCCGCATGTTTACGACAAGCGCTTATTTAGTGAGTTGGCCTATGGCGAAAAGCTTAAAGTCGTGGTGTCTAAGAATGAGGAGCACGAAGCTGAAAAGGTCGTCGCTGAACTGATGGCGCACCGCTTCATGAATAATACGGGTTATGGCGACTACGCTATTTTGTATCGAGGTAATCATCAATCACGCTTGTTCGAAAAAGTGTTAATGACTAACCGTATTCCCTACAAAATAAGTGGAGGTACGTCGTTTTTTGGACGCACTGAAGTAAAAGATGTGATGGCGTACTTACGTTTATTGGTTAATCAAGATGATGATAATGCGTTGTTGAGAATCATTAATACGCCCTCGCGCGGAATTGGGCGAGCGACATTGGAAAAGGTCGGTCATTTTTCGAACGCCAATAGAATCGGTTTATTTGAAGCGTGTTGCCACAGCGGCTTAAACAGTATTTTGGGTTCTCGATCCTATCAATCTGTGGAACAGTTTTCTCGCTGGGTAGTTGAGGCGGCTGATAACGCGCACCGTGGAGAGACGATTGCCGTATTGCGTGATTTTATCAAAGTGATGGGCTACGAAGAATGGTTATACGAACAGAGTACGAGCCCAAAAGCGGCAGAAATGGCAATGGCTAACGTGAGTACCTTGTTTGGTTGGATTGACGGTATGTTGAAGGGCGATGAGCTCGAGCCGTCAATGACTTTATCGGAAATAGTAAATCGCCTGATTTTACGCGATATGATGGAACGCGGCGAAGATGACGCTGAGGCTGACCAAGTTCAATTAATGACACTGCATGCCTCAAAGGGTCTCGAGTTTCCATATGTGTTTATGGTGGGTATGGAAGAGGGCTTATTGCCGCATCAAAGCAGTATTGACGAAGACAATGTGGATGAAGAGCGTCGTTTAGCTTATGTTGGTATTACGCGCGCACAAAAAGAGTTGGTTTTTAGTATTGCCAGAGAGCGCCGTCAATTTGGTGAAATCATTCAACCAGCGCCTTCTCGCTTTCTTTATGAATTGCCGCAAGATGATGTTGAGTGGGAGTTTCAAAAGAAAAAACCAACGGCAGATGAAAGAAAAGCAAAGGGAGCTAAAGGGATTGCGAATTTGCGAGATCTTTTATAGCCCTTCGGTGTCTTGAGTGTCGTCATCAACAAAATCAAGCATGATAGTTTGACCTAATAGTTCACCTTGACCATACTCGCAACCCAAGCCTTTTAGTCCGTCAAGTTTACTTTTGCTTGATATACCCTCGGCGATCACAATAAGACCAATTTTCTCAGCAATCAGAATAACAGACTCTATAAAGCGTAAATTCTTTTCAGAGCGGGTGAAAGATTGAATGAAAGATTCATCAATTTTAATAAACTCAAAAGGATAATAGAATAAGTAATTTAACGACGCTGTACCGCTACCAAAGTTATCCAGAACAAGACCAAAACCATGTCGTTTCAATTTCTTAACAGCAGGCAATATGAATTGTGAACGATTGTTAAGTGCGCTTTCTGAAAATTCCAATAACAGTTTGTTGGCGTCAAAAATACTGCCTTTGACCTGCGCAATCAACTCATTCACTAGATCCTTTTGCACAAGGTGCTCTGCTGATAAGCTGACGCCTATACGATGGTTCGCATATGCTGTATCGCTCTGCCACTGACTGAGCAAACCAATCGCGCCATCTAGTAAGAATTGGTTGAGCTCCAGGGTCATGCCGCACTGCTCTGCAATCTGCCAAAACTGCTCGCGGTTGATTTTACCAAAGGTCTCGCTGTGCCACTGCAGCGTGCACTCAAAATATAATATGGATTCGTCATCCAGCTTAATCACTGGTTGCAACACGCAGTCAAAGCCCTTGTTTTTAAGCGTCTTGCGAAACTCAGTTTTAAGATGAATATCCTCCAGTAATTTTTCACGCATGGTTCTATCAAACGTCACGTACCGACCGCGTCCAAGGTTTTTCGCTTGATACATAGCAGCATCGGCATCACGTAACACTTCATCGGCAGACATGTACTCGCTGTCAACATGAGCAATACCTACGCTTGCCCCGCTGAACATCTCTTTGCCGTCGAGTGAAAATGGCATTGATACTGAGTTAATAACACGCGAAGCAACTTCCTCAACGGCGTTAATATCTTGAAAATTGTCTAACAGAATGACAAATTCGTCACCACCTAACCTAGCTAATAGGTCGTGACCTCGCTTACACAGACCAATGCGCTGGCTTACTTCAACCAAAAAATCGTCCCCTGCATGGTGACCCATGGTGTCGTTAATCAACTTGAATCGGTCTAAGTCGATGAACAAAACAGCAAATTTGTTTTCAGGATGACGCTTTTTGTTAGCAATCGCCAGCTCGAGTCGGCTATTGAACATAACGCGATTCGGTAAGTCTGTTAAAGCGTCATGATGCGCGTCATGAATGAGTTTTAACTCAATGTCTTTGCGTTGCTCTATTTGTCTTTTTAGGTATTCGTTTGTCTTATTGAGTTCTTCAGTGCGTTCTTGTACCTTGTTCGTCAATAGCAAGTTATATTCTTTCAGTGCCTCTGCGCTTCTTCTACGTTCCATTGCTACAGCAATATGGTGAGAAACAAAACGCAAAATTTCTAAATCTTTTAGGTCGTAGTCTTTCAGTTTACCGTAAGTTTGCACCCCGATAACGCCTTGTACTTCTCCGTCGATGACCAATGGTGAACCTAACCAAGAGTTGTTATGTTCCATCATGGTTTGGGCGACGGAAACATCAACTTCACCTTCTTCAACTAACGCTAGAATCTTTGAGTTGTCTATAAGTGAAGCTTCACCGCGACGGATAATATACTCTGTTAGGCCTAGCCCTAAAGGGCGTTCTTCAATAGAGTTATGTAGTTGGTCGCTGAAATAAGGGAAATGTAGCTTATCTTTTTCTTTATTTAACACTGCAACAAAGCAGTTTGGGGCGCTAATTAGACGAGCGAGGATATCGTGTAATTGGGAATAAAAGCGAGGAATATCATCGTCAAGAGATGCCGATAATTCAGAGATTTCGAATAAGGCCGCTTGTAAGGATTCGATTTTTTGTCTTTCGAGGATTTCTTCCTGCAATTCATCGTTAATACTGCGCAGTTGCTTCGTGCGATCACGGATGGTGCGTTCTGTTACTTCGCGACTTTTTACTCGATCGACGGTGGTTACAATGTGCTGGGAAATAAAAGAAAGCACTTCGAAGTCGTCTTGGCTGTAGCGTACAGCTTCATTATAGCTCTGTACCACCATGGCGCCAATGACTTCAGTACTGCGCTTCAGAGGAACACCAATAAGATCCACAGGAGGCGTTCCTAGCATCTGGATGCCGGTCTCTTTGGTAACAGCGTCTTTATTTTCTTGGGTCATTACCAAGGTTTTCCCATTTCTGAGAATATAGCCGGTAATACCATCCATAATGCGTTCGTAAGGAACTTGCGTGATTATCTCTTCATCGAATACATCGACAAAGTAGGCAAAGTCGACATTGTTTTCACTCGGGTTAAAAAAGGCAACATAAAAATTATCGGCGTTCATGAAATCACTGACGATGTCATGAACTGCTTTATAAAGACGATCTAGATTATTCACTGAACTTGCTAGCTCACTGATCTCAAAAAGCGCCTTCTGAATTTTTTCAGCGCGCTTGTATTTTTCGGTGAGATCCTGAAGCTGCGGGATTAACGCTCGCAGCTCTTCTTCAGAAAGTTCGCCGATGATCGGGTCATCTTTATTCATGTAAACAAAAAACCTTTGCAACTCTATGCTTCAGATTTGTTCGCCGGTAGTTTAAAAACGCTTAAATACCTTCGATCATGTATTCGATTGCCGCTTTTATATCGTCATCTGAGCAATTGCCGCAAGTGCCCATTGCTGGCATCGCATTGATACCAGTGATAGCATTTTTCCAAACTTGGTCAAAACCTTTCTCGTCCAAGCGTGGCTGCCAGTCGGCACCTACATGAAGCTTTGGTGCACCTAAAACACCAGATGTGTGACATGCAACGCAAGCACCATCATATATTTGTTTCCCGGTGCGCGGACCAACGGCTGCTGCCGGAGTTGCGCCAGCTACATGCACTTTGCCGACCGGCTTAATGCGCTCGGCGATAACATCATTCGTTGTTTCTTGTGCGTTCACGCTTACCAAAAATAACGCTGATAAGAAAAGACTCGCTAGTACTCTAAATTTCACTACTTTCTCCTGCATTTTGTGATAGCCCACAATGACTTAATGCGATTATAAACATTAGTCGTAGGTAAACAACAATTAGTTGCATTATCCGTGATGGTATTGGCATAAAAAATTTGTTGTCTTTGTACTTATCGGTTAACAAACTGATTTTATTAATTTTTTGGATTACAGGCCAAATTGTCCCTGCAACAGCGCGATAAACTTTCGTTTTTGCTTAAAATCAAAACTCAGTTCACTAATTAAAAAATCAAAACTTTGATGTTGCTTTTTACTCTTTAGGCAGGCTTTTAGTTCTTTTAATAACATAATTGCCGTTTCGTAGCCTTGCGAGTCAGTATTTTTCGGATAGGTCCTAATCAGTCTGCGATATAGCGCAAAACCTGCGTCTGGTTGCACAGTAATACCTAATTTGGCAATTCTATGCAGCAAGTCATTGGATAAATTGACGTCTTGAGCTTCGTTTATTGCGATATCATTTTTATCGCAAGCCAAATAGAGTTCAAAAAGTGGATCTTGATTGTCAGTTTCAGGCAATTGTTCGATTAGCAGCGTTTGCGCTTTTTCAAACCAATGCTGTATGTCGGCTTCGTTTTTTTGATCGGATGTGTTGAGTAAACTCAACACAGCTTGAAAGTCCTTAGCGTCTAGAGAACGTTGATAAGCCGACCAATGCAACTCAAGCGCCGAGTCTATGTTCTCTGCCTGTTCTTGAGTGTTTGCGCTTAGCGCTAATAATTTACTTTCTTGTCT
>CBFIAR010000030.1:0-36192 GCA_965660625.1 Glaciecola sp.
CCATCGCAACGTGAGCCACTTTTTAGCCCCAATGATACCAAATACAACCAAACCGCTAAGTCTCCTAACTGCCCAAAACAGCCCTTTAGGCATTAAAGTATGATTCTTATGTGGACTCCCCCTTTGTCAACAACAAAATTCATCCCTAAAGGAGTAAATGCGAACTTATGTACGAGTTCTAATTGAGCAGCTAACTCAGACTCTATGATATTTCCGCGGACGTATTCTCAAATCTTTATGGCGAGCTCTAGGCTCTACGAATCATTCTGAGTTAATACGCTGGTTTTTACCTTTATTTTTGCATTTTGTTGTTAAACTTTTTAAACGGGAATACACACCGCTTTATATTCTGTGCCTTGCGTAAGCATCGCAAACGCCGTTCTCACTGTCTTATTGGCTAACGCGACCGCGGCGCATTTTTTACCACGACGTTCGACTAAGCCCTGGATCCAAAGTTCTTTTTTAGTTTTAGCCTTTCTTTTTACTATCCAACCAATTGCTGCCATTGCTCCAACAATAAGTTGACTTCGCAATACGCTATTTTTCACATATTTTCCGATAGAGCCTATTTTCGTTATTCCACCAGATGAATATTGCAGAGGTGTTAGCCCGATGCATGCGGAAGCGTCTTTGCCTTTGCTAAAACTGCCTAATTCGGCACACCCTAGCGCAATGTAAAGGTTAACTGCATTGACCGTGCTAACACCTTCAAGCTTTAACAGCCTTTTGCAATCGTTATGTTCGTTTGCGGTTTTCTCTAAGCCTAAATCATAAATTCTGATTGATTCGACCAACGAATTAAATTGCTCAGACGCTGTGTTAAGAGCTTTTCTGAATTCAGTACTCAATCCGTTTTCAGCATCTTCGATAAAAGATTGGATCTTTGCCGTTACGCAGCCACCTTTACCGGATATTCTAAGATTGAACTCAAGCAACAAAGCCTTTATCTGGTTGCTCAATGCTGTTTTTTGCTTAATGGCCAATTCACGTAAACGCAGCATAGATTGCAGTTGTTGCTGCTCAATAGTCTTCCCTTGTATAAAATTTACATCAGGTAACATAGCGGCCTGCACAATCGCCAACGCATCATTTTTATCTGTTTTTTGATTCTGCCGGACAGTAGAAACCAGTTTTGCAGAAATCAAATCACATTGATGGCCTGCCTCTAACGCTTTTTGTTTCCAATAATTGGACATGCCACATGCTTCAAATATTATGCGAGTTGGTTTACTGCTGAACAGCCATTCGAGAAATTCGTGATGTGTCATTTCTAGATTAGAACGCACTTTTTTGTTTGTGTAGGTACAAACTTGAATAACTTCTTTTGCTAAATCAACGCCAACCATAGTATTGTTCATAACAGGACTCTCTTATAATATTTTTTGTGTGGTAACAAAGATATTACCCCATACCTCTGGTGTGGGGGAGTCCAATTATCTTTTTTGTCGGTCTACACCAGGTGCTGTTGGTTATCTCATTTCAGTATCAAACCTGTAACCGCTGGATCACTCTTTCTTGAACTTGTTGCCTATTCAGATTATAAATTAAAGTGTCCAAAACAAAGAGAGTAAGCGGTTATCGCCGCTAGCCAGTTAAAAGTCAAAAGTCGTCAAATTGACTAAAATTAAACTAGTATCAAAACGTCCACCATAGCGCTATTTGAGTGTTGTTTTTGAGCCTTTGGAGGCGAAACCAGGCGAAGCTGGCTTTAGCGTTTCGCCAAAGGGTAATTATGTTAAATAAGGGTGATTTCAGTGAAAATATTTCAAATTACATCTGACGAAGAATTAAAAGCCGCACTTGCTCGTTTCGATGTGTTATTTGAAACAAACGACGATGAAGAATTGAAAGAACTTGATTCACTAGCAACGTTAATCAGCGATTATGAAGACAAAAGCTTAATTGAAGAAATGAACGAAACCATAGGCCGCGAAGCTTCGGGTAGTGAGATTAATGAGTTGAAATTCATTGATGCTTTGAAGTCAATTCCGTCCGTCGGTGATGACTCTGACTTTGAGCGAACTAAAAGTGATGAGTAGTGCAAAAATCAATGATTTATAAGCGGCTTGTTTGTTTTTCAATTCGATAACCTGCAGAAACAAGAGATCTTTCTACCAAGCATTTCCAATTTTGACCGCGGTGCGGACAGAAGTAAGAACTTTATGAGCTACTATTTGTGCATAGAAAATCTTAATTGACTCATTTTGTAATATGCCAGTGTCGATGCGTAATCGAAGAAAACATAGCAGTAAACAGCCCAAAATACGTTAAAAACAGCCAATCTCAATGTAAAATAAGCCTTCAACTATATTTCATCTTTTTTTGGCTTCGGCATGTTACTAAATTTAGGGTTAGTAATTTTACCGCCGTATAGGCTTACTAAAGACTTTTTATAGAATCTTTTTTTTATGTCATTTTTTAGAGTTAATAAGACGTGTGATTAGTTGCGGTTCGGATAGCCGCAATTATTTTAAATGAAGCGGCTTTTCGATAATTTTACTTTAGCCTTCTGGCGTACAAAAATAACCTGATAAAACACCCCGAGTGTGATGATCGCAATCATTTCAATGCTTATTCACTCTCTCTTTTAATTTACACTCTAACTATGGCGATTTGCCATAATTAGAGTGTGTAACAGCGGTGCCTTAAATCACCACATGGTTTAGCCACCAAGGGTGGTTTAGCCACCAAATTGATATTGTTGTTGTGAAAACAAAAATGTGGCGAAACTTGAGTTTGCAACTCAGTGTGTATTTAATATTTAAGTCGGATTTCATTCTGAAATACCTCCTGTGAGGTAAGCAGAATTAAAAGTCATTA
The DNA here is from genome assembly GCA_965660625.1 of Glaciecola sp. Classification (GTDB taxonomy): domain Bacteria; phylum Pseudomonadota; class Gammaproteobacteria; order Enterobacterales; family Alteromonadaceae; genus Glaciecola. The sequence goes on from CBFIAR010000030.1 coordinate 2,821, forward strand.
ACCATCAGTGGCCTATAATTTTAACCATGAATCTTGTTGTCAAAATTAATAAGACGCGATAAAGTTACTTTATCATTTTATTAAAGTTTAACTTTGATAGTGATAAGTCTTCCACAGACAACTCTTAATTCACTTACGTTTTATTAAGAAAAGAGCTAGGGGGTTACAGCCCCCAAGCTCCCTCCACTCTAGCGGCTATTAATCAACCACGTCACACAAGATAGTGTTGTTTTAACTTTGATGCAACCCAACATATAGTGTTTTTCTAAGACTTTGACACTAGTACCGTTTTCGGTTAGTAGTGGCTAACTTCATCACATCCAAATTAGCGCGCTTATGTAGGATGCAACTGAATTATTTTAATTTATTTTCTAGTAAAATAAATTAATCTAAAAAGCGTTTGTTTATTCCTTTTTGTTTTTCTTATGTTCTCAATGTTAATCTTGAGTGCTGGTGACAAGCCCGTTTTCAACATAAACATATGAATTTTCATAGACGAATTGCTTGTGCACACCCCAACTACCCGATGTACGGTTTATCCGCTGAGCACTGCCTTTAGCACATTCGACCGATTGTTCAGGCATGCCAATATAGACCTTGCTTTGATTGATATAGTTGATTTCTTTTTCAGAAAAGCCACGACGAACAAGCTCATTAGATGCTAGTTGAATGCTTTCTTTTACTGTCTCCAAGCTAGTATATTGAGTTTGTGAGGCATTAGAGCAAACGTCACTTAATGTTGCATTTTCGTACCAAGAGCTGTCTCGGGTCATATTGCATCCGGCAAATAATACAACAGTTATTATTACAGTAAAATATTTCATAAATTCCCTTTCAGTATGTATTTTATAACAATTATATTAAACTAATTTGATGTTATAAGAAATGGAGGTGTTGTACATTCATATATTGATGGTGTCGCTATTAAATTTGTTTTTGAATGAAAAAAAGGTTTGAGATGAGCTTAAAAAAGTTAATTTACGTCGATATGGATGATGTGCTTTGTGATTACGCAGCTGCATTCGAAGCTCGAATAAAAACCTGCCCAGAAGTTGCATACCCTCAGTCTCAATATGGTTTCTTTAGCTCACTCGAGCCTATCAACGGAGCTGTCGAAAGTGTGAAAACACTTATCGACCGAGGTTATAACGTTTACGTTTTAACATGTCCCTCCTTCAGAAATCCGCTTTGTTATACTGAAAAAAGGCTATGGATAGAAAAGTATTTTGGTCTGGCTTTCACAGAACGCCTGATCATTTCGACAAACAAAGGTTTGTTGAAAGGTGATATTTTGATTGATGATCATGTTTCTGGTGCCGGTCAACAGGATTTTGACGGAGAACTGGTACAGTTCGGTTCGTCGGAATACAAAACGTGGGTGGATGTGATGCAGCGGTTCGACTAATTGTACAAATGTATGCATGAATGGATGGTTGTAAAGCGCAGCTTTACATTAATGTAAAATATTTTAATACAGGTTGTATGCTCAAACGCGACAGGTTGTAAATTCAAAAAACACCGTTCTTTTGATACTGACAGTATCAATTATTGAGTCTAAAATTAATTTGGAGATTGATATGAATTACGAGATGTTGTTTTTTTGGTTCCTCTGGCTTTCATGGTATTTGGTGCTATCTGGGTTAAAAAGAATCCTGTTGGGCCAAAGAAACAAAGTTGAGGCCACGCTTGGCAAAGCGTTTTCCTAGCCTTAAGCACAGTTAATATTACTGTTAGATTAAAGTATATTCAAATCAGAGAGCTAATTTTCAATTCGGATATGACGTATTGCAATGTCTGGGTTGACGATTAGCTTCTCGTTTTCAATAAAACCTGTTGATAATGGTATTATAGAGTCAGTAAACGCAGTTCGGAATTAGTGAGGTAACACTCTATCGCCGCCTAGCTTGTATAAGTTACTATGAGCGCATACATCAACGGTAGATTGATATAGAGAGGTAACGTTAATGACAAAACCTAAGATCGATATTTCTGTTCGTTTGGACAAGTGGATGTGGTCTTCAAGATGCTACAAGACTAGGGCGTTGGCGAGAAGTGTAATACAAAGTGGCAAAGTTAAGTATAATGGTCAGAGTTGTAAGCCAAGTAAGATTGTAGAAACTGGCGCGCTTGTTCGTTTCCCTCAGGGCTATGATTTAAAAGAAGTTGAAATACTTGAGATACTTGATAAACGTCAGTCAGCACCTATCGCTGCGAAAATGTATCGAGAGACTGAGCCCAGTTTAATAAAGAAACAACAAAATGACGAAGCAAGAAAATCAGCTTCTTTTTATAGTCCACGCCCAGAAAGTAAGCCGGACAAAAAAGCTAGACGTGAATTGATGCGGTTAAAGGGGCACGAATAGTATTTATTACACATCGCTTAACGACAGATTTTTTACCCTGCAATCAATGTTTCGTCGTTTAACAGACAGGCAGAGATATTTACCCTTAATTATTTACCCTATATTTAGACTTGGAAAACGTTTAAGTATATGTTTAATTTATTTATTCACTCACTCACTCATTAAGTAAGGTAAATAATCTGCTGGATATAAACTTGAGGCTGCGCGCTTCTGTAAAACGCGTGCCATTGCGAGAGAATTAGTGCAATCGGGCAAGGTTCAGTATAATAAACAGCGTTGTAAACCGAGCAAGGTTGTGGAGCTTGGCGCAATAATTCAAATACCAGCAGGTTTTGACCTAAAAACGGTAGTCGTTAAAGACGTTGTTGGGCAGCGCAGAAGCGCCCCGTTAGCGCAGCTACTGTATGAAGAAACGAGTGACAGTCTTGTGCTGCGTGAAAAGAATGCAGAAGCCAGAAAATTAAGTATTTTTCACAGCCCACGCCCAGATGGTCGACCAGATAAGAAGCAGCGCCGACAAATTATTCAATTTAAACATCAATAGATATTTTAATAGTTAAAGAAGAGATTTATGACATTTGAAAAAGATCAGTTAGATAGATTTTTATTTGAAGACCGCAATGTCCGAGGCGAAGTCGTCAAATTGCATGATAGCTATCAGGGCATTTTGGACTCGTATGATTACCCACCCATTATTCAAGATTTGCTAGGTGAATTGATGGTAGCTGCATGTTTGTTAACTGCAACGTTAAAATTCGAGGGTGAAGTGTCGCTGCAAATTCAAAGCGAAGGCTTGGTAAAATACGTTGTGATTAATGGCACGCACGATCAAAAACTCAGGGGAGTTGCTAGGTGGAACGAACAATTCAAGTTACCCTCTAGTTTTTCTGAATTATTTAAAAAAGGTTATTTGGCCATTACGCTAGCTCCTAAAGATGGTGAACGTTATCAAGGTATCGTTGCGCTAGACAAACCAACTTTGGCAGAATGTTTAGAAGATTATTTTTTACAATCAGAGCAATTACTGACAAAAGTGAGTTTGCGTACTCAGCGTGACAACAATACTAATGTTGCTGGTGGAATGTTGCTGCAAGTAGTGCCTGAAAATAGCGAAACTTCTCAGTCTCACGAAAATCCTGATTTTGAGCATTTGGGTCACTTGATGAATACCTTAAAAAATGAAGAGTTATTCAGTTTGCCAACGCAAGACGTTTTACATCGTCTGTATCACGAAGAAAAAATTCGTTTGTTCAACGCACAGCCAGTGACGTTCAAATGTGACTGTTCAAAAGAGCGCAGCGCAATTGCCCTACAAAACGTATCTGAAGCTGATTTACTTAAAATTGTAGCGGAAGAAGGTGCAGTAGTGATGAATTGCCAGTTCTGTCATCAAGAATATCGCTTTGATGCGATAGATGTCGAAAATATTCATGCAGACAACGTGATTGTTGATCAAAAAATACACTAATTTTTGTTTTTGTAAGCTGTTGTGTTGACCTTTTTTGTTTGAATTGGAAACGAACAAGAACAAGAACAAGAACAAGAACAAGAACAAGAACAAGAACAAGAACCCTAGTACTAATGAATGAACGTTGCTAGGTCACTAAACCAGTTGTTATTTCTTCAGGAGAAAGACTATTCCGGCTGCAAACTTACTCACGTTATTGGATGATATAGCTACTGTATTGGATGACGTCGCGATTTTGTCAAAAGTGGCGGCCAAAAAAACAGCCGGTGTATTAGGTGATGATTTAGCCTTAAATGCAGAGCAAGTTTCTGGCGTAAAAGCAGACCGAGAGTTACCGGTGATTTGGGCTGTTTCTAAGGGCTCTTTTCTGAATAAGTTGATTTTAGTGCCTAGTGCTTTGGTAATTAGCTATTTTGCGCCATGGATGGTGATGTACTTGCTCATTATCGGCGGTTTGTATTTGTGCTTTGAGGGGGTTGAAAAGTTACTTCATAAATTCATTGTTAGTAGGCAAGAGGCCGAACAAGCGCATTCAGAAAAACTCAAAGCCTTAGCTGACCCATCTATCAATTTAGCTGATCTTGAAAAAGACAAAATCAAAGGTGCGATCCGCACAGACTTTGTATTGAGTGCTGAGATAATTGTCATTATTTTAGGCACTGTTGCTACTGAATCTTTCACGACACAAATAACGGTGCTGTCGTTAATGAGTATTCTATTTACGGTAGTTGTTTATGGTTTTGTTGCATTCATTGTCAAAATTGATGACCTGGGGCTTTATCTTTTGCGTAAATCAGTGTCAGGAAACTTTAACAAACTACAGCGCAATGCCGGGCGGGCTCTGCTGAGCTTTGCTCCTATTTTAATGAAAATGCTCACCATCGTCGGCACCGTTGCCATGTTCCTAGTGGGCGGTGGGATAATCGCGCATGGTGTGCCGTATTTACAGCATTTAGTCGAACACTCAGTCGATGTGGTGTCAGTTTTCCCAACCGTTGGCAGCATAGCAGGCTCACTGACTGGCGTTATCTTGAACGGCGTGATTGGTATACTAGCCGGTTTACTAGCCCTCGCAACCTTCACCATGGTTCACAAAATTAAAGGAGTCAGTGTTAATTAATTTTAGGTGCTGTAGGGGAGGCTGAAGCCGGCAGAGAGACCTCCAGAGGCTTGATTGGTGAAGAGCATTTTGCCACCGTGACTTTCAACGATGCGTTTAGTAATTGCAAGACCGAGCCCTGAACCAACAGAACCGCGAGCTTTGTCACCTTGTGCAAAGGGTGAGAACAATACTGAAATTTCTGATTCTGGAATGCCTTTTCCATAATCGCGCACACTGCAAATCAGCGATTTTGACTGGTGCTCAACTTTGGTAATAATACAAATGTCAGTACTGCCGTATCGAAAGGCATTTTCAATCAGGTTATCCAAAACTCGTTTAATTCCAATCACACGTAACTTTGCATTCGGTAACGGTGCCAGTTGCAGTTCGATATGGTGTCCAGGCTCCAGTAACCTGCCCTCAATTAGCTCTTTGATGACTTTGTTCAAATCGACGTTTTCAGTTGCTTCTTGTTGATCTTGTCTGGCGTAGTCAATAAATTGATCAATGATTGCATTCATGTCTTCAATATCATGCTCGATACCATCTTTAACCCATGCTTGGTCTTCTGGCAGCATTTCACTAGCTAAACGAATACGGGTCAGGGGCGTGCGTAGATCGTGTGATATGCCCGCGGTCATCAATACTCTATCACTTTCCAGTTGGTGAATACCCTGCGACATCTTATTAAAGGCATTGGTTACCGCTACCATTTCACTACTTCCTTCAAGTGGCAGAGGCTCTGGAAATTGCCCTTTTCCCACTTTGTGTGCTGCTTTTTGCAGTGCTTGTAGTGGCTTGTTTAATCGTCTTACAAACAACCAGCCACCTGCAACGCTTAAAATACTGATCACGATGAGGTAGATAGTAAGTGGGGAAAAGTCGCTTTCCTCCATCCCCTGCATTGGAATGGATATCCAAATATTAGGGTCTTGCGGTGGGCGTATCCAAATTAAGTAATTAGTGCCGCCAGAGGTTCTTACATCAGTTTTACCGCCAAGTTGCTTTGAAATATCAACGGACAAAGTTTTATAATAAGTCGCATCGCGCAATCCTGCATTCATGGCTGTTTCTATCGTATGAAAACGCGTGCCAGTGGCCTCCATAAATTTTTCGTGCAAGGGATTATCGGGAGAATGTAGATCTTGTAAAAATATCTGCTCAACCTGCGTGGCAATTAGAGAATTTATTTGTTGATAGCTAGGACGAATAAAATAATTAATGACAGATAAATAGGTCACAACTTGGTTAATCAGCAGTAAACCTGCAATCAACACAACCGTTTGGCCAAAAGTGCTTTTAGGAAGAAGTTGCACTTGAATTAAACGTCTACTGCACCGTCGGGCACAAACACATAGCCTAAGCCCCAAACTGTTTGAATATAGCGAGGGTTAGTAGGGTCTTCTTCTAGCATTCTGCGCAGTCGAGAAACCTGCACATCGATGCTTCTCTCCAGTGCACTATAGTCTCTGCCACGGGCTAAATTCATTAGTTTATCGCGAGAAAGTGGTTCGCGAGCATGGGTTACTAGTGATTTTAAAACGGCAAATTCGCCACTGGTGAGGGTTAAGGGCTTGCCATTGTCAGACATTTCTCGGGTAGCTAAATTAAGTCTATAACTACCAAAGGCTATTACTTGTTCAGATTGTGAAGGTGCGCCCGGCGCTTCTGTGGTTTTGCGACGTAACACCGCTTTTGCTCTGGCAAGCAGTTCTCTCGGATTAAATGGTTTTGGCAGATAGTCATCCGCGCCCATTTCAAGACCGATGATACGATCTACTTCATCGCCTTTTGCAGTAAGCATAATAATGGGAATTTGATTTTCTTGTTGACGTAAACGCCTACAAATAGATAAGCCGTCTTCATCAGGAAGCATGAGGTCTAAGACCATTAAATGAAAATTTTCGCGTTCTAATAACCGATCCATTTGTTCACTGTTAGCGGCTGTGCGGACTTGATAGCCCTGCTCCACTAAATACCGCTCTAGCAAAGAACGTAAACGCATATCGTCATCAACAACCAGGATTTTCGAGGTTTCTTGTCCCATGAATGTCACTCAACTCTTTATTTAATAACGTACACTATAAGTCATCAGTGCTGAAGTCGGAAGAGGGGATGTGTCGATGATTGTTACAAATAATGTCAGATTCAAAAATGTGTTTAATGAATGCTTATCGGACATCAAAAAAATCAGAGGGGGGAGGGGAATTTTAGACAAAAAAAACCGCCGATAAACGGCGGTACAACTAATTCACGCAATCAACGAATTAGCTGTTTTTCTTCACTACCCCCATAAGATAGCATTTTGCCGTTTTTATTCAATAGTTAAAAACAAAAAAAGATTAAAATTTAAGCTAACTTGTTGTCAGACTAAGTGTTTTATTTTATCTATTACTGTTAGCTATTTGTTCTCTGCGAGCCAATCCATTTGATAACCTGCTCGTCGCTTTTGGTCTAGTAGCTCTTCGATGAGTGGCGTTAAAATTAACTCCATCGCTAAACCCATTTTTCCGCCGGGTACAACAATGGTATTGATGCGTGACATAAATGCACCATCAATCATTTTAAGAAGGTAAGGATAGTCGACACTTTTCATTTCACGGCGGAAACGCACAACCACAAAACTTTCATCTTGCGTTGGAATTTCGCGCGCACTGAAGGGATTCGAGGTATCCACAGTAGGCACACGTTGAAAGTTGACGTGTGTGCGCGAAAACTGCGGTGTAATGTAATGAAAATAATCGTCGAGACTACGCACGATGCTGCTCATCACAGCGTCACGAGAATGACCTCTATCTGTGGTGTCGCGCACAATTTTCTGGATCCACTCTAAGTTCACTATGGGTACCATTCCCACTAACAAGTCGACATGAGACGCAACATTTGCTTCATCCGTTTTAACACCACCATGTAAACCTTCGTAAAATAGTAAATCGGTATTTTCAGGAAGATCTTGCCAAGGCGTGAAGGTGCCGGGCATTTGGTTGAACGGCACAGCTTCGTCAAAAGTATGCAGATATTGCCTATGCTGACCTTTTCCTGTTGCGCCGTATTCGGTGAATAGTTTTGCGAGTAACTCAAAATCGTTGGCGTGCGGACCAAAGTAGCTTATGTGTTTGCCTTGTTCCTGTGCTTTGCGTATTTCCACTTCCATTTCTGGTCGTGTAAAACGATGAAAACTATCGCCACCAACCGAGGCCGAATTTACTTTCAGGTTGCGAAATATGTGCCTGATGGCATTGGTTGTTGTCGTTGTTCCTGCGCCGGACGAACCGGTAATTGCAATGATAGGGTGTTTTACAGACATAGGCTTCTAGGGTAATTTACTTACCCTAGTTATAAAGCAACCAAACACGACCGGTCAAGATGTTTCTTAGTTCTCGCTGTTTTCTCGCGCAATTGCACGGTAGGCAATGTCGGTTCTGAACATCACACCTTGCCAGTCTATCGCGTCAACTAAAGCGTAAGCATTCTGTTGCGCTTCGGTGACTGTCTTACCTAAACCTGTGGCACATAACACGCGTCCACCATTGGTAACAACTTTATCGCCATCGATTCTTGTGCCTGCATGAAATACCTTTCCAGGTAATGCTGCAGCCTCATCTAGGCCATGTATTGCATCGCCTTTCGGATAAGCGCCGGGGTATCCTTCGGCAGCAAGCACTACACCTACAGCAGCACGCTCATCAAACTTTATGTCTGCGGTGTCGAGTTTTTGCTCACACGCTAACATGCACAAATGGACCAAGTCAGATTGCAAACGCATCATGATTGGTTGGGTTTCAGGGTCGCCAAAACGGCAGTTATATTCGATTACTTTCGGCGTACCTTCAGAATTAATCATTAAGCCAGCATACAAGAAGCCAGAATAGGGATGACCTTCACTAGCCATGCCAGTGACCGTAGGTTGAATCACTTCTTTCATCACGCGTTCGAATATTTCTGGCGTTACAACGGGTGCTGGCGAATAAGCACCCATGCCCCCTGTATTAGGCCCTTGGTCTTGATCATAAGCGCGTTTATGATCTTGGCTAGTTGCGAAAGGAAGGATATTTTTACCGTCTACCATGACGATGAAACTAGCTTCTTCACCTTCCAAAAACTCTTCAATGACCACTCTACTTCCGGCCTCTCCAAAAGCGTTACCAGCCAGCATGTCTTTAATTGCATCTTCGGCTTGGCGCAGAGTCATTGCCACGATAACGCCTTTTCCAGCCGCGAGACCATCAGCTTTGACAACTATAGGCGCACCCTTTTCGCGCACATAGGCGAGGGCCGGTTCTATCTCAGTGAAGTTAGCATAGTCACCACTTGGAATGTTATGCCGAGCCAAGAAGTCTTTCGTAAATGCTTTCGAACCTTCTAATTGCGCTGCACCCTTCGATGGGCCAAAAATAGCAAGCTTGTGAGATTGAAATAAGTCGACAATTCCTGAAACAAGCGGAGCCTCGGGGCCAACAATAGTAAGATCGATTTGTTCAGCCAAAGCAAAATTCAGCAAAGATTGGTTATCTTCTGCTGCTATCGCAACGTTTGTGAGTTTAGGTTCAAGTGCTGTTCCAGCATTACCTGGTGCAACGAAAACATCGGTAACCAATGTCGATTCTGCGGCCTTAAACGCCAACGCATGTTCTCTTCCACCACCACCGATAACCAATACTTTCATTTACTTTCTCTATTAATCTGAATGTTGTTTACTTGGTGAAGGCGAGGTTTTCAACATAACAATGAATAACCAAGCCTTCCCATCGAATACCGTTACATGTTCATTTTACACCGACAAGCTGTAACGATTTCTTGCATAGCTAGGGTTTGTATTAAACATTCCCTGCCTACATTAATGCCTAAAGTGTCTCATGCCTGTGAATACCATCGCAATGCCATGTTCATCAGCCGCAGCAATAACTTCGCTGTCACGCATTGAGCCCCCTGGCTGAATCACTGCTTTAATACCTGCCACAGCAGCTGCATCTATGCCATCTCGAAATGGGAAGAAAGCATCAGATGCCATTACGCATCCTTCAACCTGTAAACCTTCATCAGCGGCTTTAATACCCGCTACTTTTGCTGAGTAAACACGGCTCATTTGACCTGCACCGACGCCCACAGTCATGCCATCGCGGCAGTATACAATGGCGTTTGATTTCACGTACTTTGCGACTTTCCATGTGAACAGTAAGTCGTCTAATTGCGTCTGTGTTGGTTGCACTTTTGTTACCACGGTTAAGTCTTCTTTTTCAACCATACCAAAGTCTCTTTCTTGCACCAACAAACCGCCATTAACGCGCTTAAAATCGTAACCTTCGGTTAATTGTCCGTGCCAATCGCCGCAAACAAGTAGGCGAACATTTTGTTTTGCTGATATCACGTTTTGCGCTTCAGTGCTGACAGATGGCGCAATAATGACCTCAACGAATTGACGATCAATAATCGCTTGCGCGGTTTTTGCATCCAGTTCGCGGTTAAACGCAATAATACCTCCGAAAGCTGATGTAGGGTCTGTTTTGTAAGCGTTGTCATAGGCCAAATAAATATCATCGGCAATCGACACTCCACACGGGTTTGCATGTTTTACGATCACGCAGGCAGGCTCTTCAAATTCTTTTACGCATTCCAGCGCAGCGTCAGTGTCGGCAATATTGTTAAAGGATAGCGCTTTACCCTGCAGCTGAACGGCGGTCGCGACTGATGCTTCTTGTATATGATTCTCTACATAAAAAGCGGCTTCTTGATGGCTATTTTCGCCGTAGCGAAGATCTTGTTTTTTAGTCATTTGAAGGTTGAAAGTGCGAGGGAACTCACTGTGATCGTGTCCGCATTCTTCTTCACAGGATTGACTAATAGCGTCAATTTTTGCACCAAAATAATTGGCGATCATGCCGTCATATTCCGCCGTATGTTCGAATGCTTTTATGGCTAAATCGAAACGGGTGGCGAAAGTCACGCTGCCACCATTATCCTGCATTTCCTGCAATACTTTCGCGTAGTCGTTAGCGTTCACTACAATAGTCACATCGTTATGATTTTTTGCCGCAGCGCGCACCATGGTTGGCCCACCAATATCAATATTCTCAACCGCGTCCTCTAGGCTGCAGTTAGGGTTTGCAACGGTTGCAGCAAATGGATATAGGTTAACTACCACCAAATCGATGGGTGCAATATTTTGCTCCTGCATGATCGCTTGGTCTAAATCGCGACGGCCTAAAATACCGCCGTGAATTTTTGGGTGCAATGTTTTTACGCGACCATCCATGATTTCTGCTTGGCCAGTGTGCTCAGACACATCTTTAACCGGTATGCCCTTTTCTCTCAATAATTTGGCTGTACCGCCAGTGGAAAGAAGTTCTACGTCTTGAGCAGCTAATGCTGTTGCGAAGTCGATGATACCAGTTTTGTCAGAAACGCTTAATAAGGCTCGTTGGATAGGTTTTGCTTTTTGCATTATATTCTCTAAGGTTATTGGCTTTAGGGCGAACAAATTGAGGGATTTAACAATCTTTGAATGGACGCCGATTATACTCAGTTTTGCGGTTTTTAGCATCAAAAATATTGCTTGATGTTGCTGAATTTAATACCGACTACCTTGTTATAGTGGCCAACGATGTGTATTGATTAGCATCGGTAGTTTACTGCAAGCGGCACATACTGTATTCGAGGGAGTCAGTATCGCACTTTCTGTCTGAATTTATAGTAGATACTAAAAAAGCCAATACACAATACTTTTGGGGCGCACCAAAGGACTGTTTAGATCTTGGGACACACTTGAATTACATATCGGCTTTATTTTGAATGAGGTCTAACTTAACAATTGGTATCAGCGCTAGCCATCTTTCTCCAGCGGCATTAAGACCGTTAACGTTTAATTAGTTCATTCCATACTGTTTTAGTTTTTTACGTAAAGTACCGCGATTGATACCCATCAAGCTGGCAGCTCTCGTCTGGTTTCCACGAGTGTAAGTCATTACTTCTTCCAACAACGGCGCTTCAATTTCTGCTAAAACTAGGTCATACAGGTTATCGATATCTTGATTCTCTAGTTCCTTTAGATATTTATTAACCGCTTGCTTAACTGAAGCTCTAAGTGGCTTTTGCGTTTGAGCTTGGGTCGGTGTTGTCACCGTCGTTGTAAATGGTGATGTTAAGTTTTGATCGAACATAGTACGTTTACTGCTCTTTTAAATTAAAAAACTATGCTGCAGGTGAAACAGACAAAATGTCCGACTCTGACAGCGATGAAAAATAAGCGATTAAGGCCTCAATTTGGTTTTCACCATCCTCGATAGCATTAAATGCATGACGAAAGCGTTTATCAGCATCATATTTATCAACGTACCAACCAACATGTTTTCTAGCAATACGTACTCCCATAGTATCGCCATAAAATTGCTGAACATTTTTGACATGCTGAGTAAGCACATCTAATTTTTCAGCGATTGATGGTTCTGATAAATACTCACCGGTACTCAAAAAATAGCTGATTTGACGAAAAATCCAAGGGTTGCCTTGAGCTCCTCTGCCAATCATTATTCCATCTGCCCCGGTGTATCTGAGAACTTCTTTCGCGTCATCTACGGACAATATATCTCCGTTAGCGATCACTGGAATACTGATAGTCTCTTTGATCTTTCTGATCGTATCGTATTCCGCATTCCCTTTATACATACAGGCCCGCGTTCTTCCATGTACTGCCAGTGACTGGATCCCATTTGCCTCAGCAATTTGAGCAATCTGGACACCATTTCTGTTATCAGTGTCCCATCCTGTACGGATCTTTAAAGTAACCGGCACTTGCACTGCATCTACTACCGCTTTCACAATAGATTCAACCAATGCAGGTTGTTGAAGCAATGCAGAACCCGCCAACTTTTTATTCACTTTTTTAGCTGGGCAGCCCATATTGATATCGATGATTTGCGCACCATTTTCAACATTAAACTGCGCTGCTTGAGCCATTAAATGAGGCTCGGAACCTGCAATTTGGACCGAACGTATACCTGACTCGCCTTGATGATTCATTCTAAGTTGTGACTTCACTGTATTCCATACTTTCGGATTACTCGAGAGCATTTCAGATACAACTAGGCCAGCACCCATTTTTTTACACAACTGCCTAAAAGGCCTATCCGTTACTCCAGCCATCGGAGCAAGCATCAAATTGTTATCTAAGATGTAGGGACCAATTTTCACTTAATACTCCTATCTTTCTGCGCGCATTGGGTTATGCGAATACCGCAGAATTAACGTCCAACTGGTCTGGCTTGACGGCGTCATGGTACTTATTTTTTGTACAAATAAAAAGCAAAAATTGAATAGAATGCTCAAAAAAACAGCTTGCAAAAAAATATTATGATTCACGTCAATTAGTTAAGTAGTAGTGTAGCGTTGAAATTGTTTTGCGCTGCAGCTCAGTAAAAATCTACTCTTGGATGATTAAAAGTTATTTCTCTTGCACAACTATGTTGTTTTTTGCGCGCTGAGGCGAACCCATTCTCCCTCTATTTCGACCGCGTCAAACGTAAACTGCTCTGCATAATGCGACATTACTTCATCAGCTTGTTCGACCAAAATACCAGACATAATGAGTCGTCCGTTATCAGCACAATAGTTTGAGATCACCGCGTTCAATTCTTTTAAAGGTGCAGCTAAAATATTCGCCATGACAATGTCAGCTTTTAATTCGGGTTGATTAGCAGGCAAAAATACGGATAGCCTATTTTCCACCTTATTGCGGCTTGCATTGTCCATTGTCGCTTCCAATGCCTGGGGATCAATGTCGATGCCAATGACGTTGGCAGCATCTAATTTAAGCGCCGCAATGGCCAATATGCCTGAACCGCAGCCAAAATCGACGACAGTTTTTCCTTCTACATCTGCTTTGTCCAGCCATTGAAGGCAAAGTGATGTCGTTGGATGAGTGCCGGTTCCAAAGGCTAAACCTGGATCGAGTAATATATTAACCGCATTTGGATCTGGCGCGTCTAGCCAGCTAGGACAAATCCACAAGCGTTCACCAAACTGCATGGGATGAAAGTTTTCCATCCATTCACGTTCCCAATCTTTATCTTCCAATTGATCGACAACATGCACAAAATCTTTGCCAAGTGCTTTTGCTTTTTCAAGGCGCTTAATAACAAAACTTAGGTCATCACTGGCGTCGAACAAACCCACAACTTGCGTGTCTGGCCATAGCATTATTTCACCGGGCTTAGGCTCATACATCGGGGTATCCTTAGCATCAACAAAAGTAACGGCTAGGGCTTTATTTGCCGTTAGCATATCGCCGACTGCTTCCGCATATTCTGCTTTTATGTTGATTTTTAGCTGCTGCCAAGCCATTTTCTGCCCTTTATTCATGGTTTAAAACTTGATGATATATTCCTCGCAGTATGAAATTTGGCAAGTATATTGCCTCGTTGTGCAGCGAGGGGGTGGAATATACATCATATGGGTTGCAGGGCACTACCCCTTATTGGAATTTTTGAAAGGTAGCAAAGAGAGAGTTTGTTTAACAGCTTAGGTTGTATTTGGTTTTTTGCTGATTTATTTCAGCCGCTACTGATAGAAAAGGAGCAATGGCTCTCTCATTGCTCATTCAGGACAGTTGCACAAAAACGTTACTTGCTTTTAGCCTCAATCTCAGACCAAATAGCTTCTGCTTCGGCGGTTAACATAGAATATGTCTTAATATCTCCTTTGCGCTGAGCTTGCATGGCTTGTTCTAGCTTGGTGTCGTAAATTTTACGTAGTTTTTTGGTAGGGTTAGATTTAAATAGACCGAACATAATTTTCTCCAAGGGCTGTCAGTTGTAGATGTATACGTGCAATTGGACTTTTGGTGCATTTCTTTCTTCTATTTAATAAAACGTTCAATCTTTTTTGTTGTTCACTTTTTTAGACGAGCAATGTCACTGTTTAAGACTATTTTAATGACACAAAGTGGGTGATCCTTTGGCGCACTGTTTCGTCAATATTATTACGCAATTAACATAGATTTAATTAGGCGTGTTTTTGTTTTACTGGCATTGAATGCTCAGCTTATAAACGACACGGCTTTGTATGAAATGAAGCTATATGTAAGATTATTTAAATAAAAAAGCCCAGTTATCGTTCGATAATCTGGGCATTTAATAATGTTCAGCTAGGTAGTATTAGCGCTTATTGATTTTTACATTACTTAGATAAGCCTAATTTTTTCTCTAGATAGTGAATGTTAGTACCACCATTAAAGAAATTTTCGTCGGCCATTATCAGTTGTTGCAATGGCACATTGGTTTTTATCCCTTCAATAACTAATTCGCTCAAGGCATGACGCATCTTAGCTATTGCCTCATCGCGACTGTCACCATAAGTAATCAGCTTACCTATCATTGAGTCGTAATATGGAGGTACAGTATAACCAGTATAAATATGAGATTCCCAACGAACGCCGAGACCACCGGGTGCATGAAACATGGTTATTTTGCCAGCACACGGAATAAACGTTTTCGGATCTTCGGCATTAATACGACATTCGATAGCGTGACCACGAACCTGCACTTGTGACTGTTCGATAGACAAAGGTTGCCCAGCGGCGATACGCAACTGCTCTTTAATCAAATCAACGCCCGTAATCATTTCTGACACTGGGTGTTCTACTTGTATACGCGTATTCATTTCAATGAAGTAGAATTCACCATTCTCATACAAGAACTCAAACGTCCCTGCACCGCGATAGTTAATTTCAATACAGGCTCGTCTACAACGTTCACCTATTTTTTCGCGTAGTTGCGCAGAAATACCAGGCGCAGGAGCTTCTTCTACTACTTTTTGGTGACGGCGCTGCATAGAGCAATCACGCTCACCTAAATGAATTGCGTTTCCTTGGCCATCGGCTAGCACTTGAATTTCAATATGGCGCGGGTTTTCAAGGAATTTTTCCATGTAAACGACATCATTATTGAACGCCGCAGCAGCTTCTGCTTTGGTCATCGCAATCGATTCTTCCAACTCAGCTTCGCTGCGCACAACCCGCATACCACGACCACCGCCACCACCTGCTGCTTTTACGATCATTGGATAACCAATACGTTTGGCAATCGTTTTGTTCTTTTCAATATCGTCGCTTAGTGGGCCATCAGAACCTGGAACGCATGGCACACCTGCTTTGCGCATTGCCGCGATGGCAGATACTTTGTCACCCATCAGACTAATGGTGTCAGCAGTGGGTCCGATAAAAACAAAACCACTTTTTTCTACGGCTTCAGCAAATTCAGCACTTTCCGCTAAAAAGCCATAGCCCGGATGAATAGCCACTGAGTTTGTAACTTCAGCAGCAGCAATCAGTCGTGGTATGTTGAGATAGCTCTCGGTCGCTGCGGGCTTACCGATACAGATTGATTCATCTGCCAGTAATACGTGTTTTAAATTGCGGTCAGCAGTGGAGTGCACAGCTACCGTTTTTATGCCGAGCTCTTTGCATGCACGCATGATCCGCAATGCAATTTCACCTCTATTGGCTATGAGTACTTTATCAAGCATAGTTGTCGCCTTATTCGATAACGAACATCGGTTGATCAAACTCAACAGGTTCTTGGTTATCCACTAGGATTTCTTTTACCACACCTGCTTTATCAGCTTCGATTTGGTTCATCATTTTCATCGCTTCAACGATGCATAGTGTATCGCCTACACTGACGCTTTGGCCTATTTCTACGAACGCTTTTGATTCAGGAGATGAGGAGCGATAAAAAGTCCCGACCATTGGCGATTTTACAACATGTCCTGTCTGTGCTGGCTCAGCCGTCTCAACAACTGCCGCTGCTGCCGCTTGTGGCGCAGGAGCTTGCATCATAGGTGCTTGCATCATTTGAGGAGCATATTGAACCGATGAAGAAGAACCACCGCGATGGATGCGAACGGACTCTTCACCCTCAGTGATTTCAAGCTCAGATATGCCAGATTCTTCAACAAGCTCGATAAGTTTTTTTATTTTTCTAATGTCCATACTCTGTCTCTTTTTATAAATTGATAGTTGTTTGACAAGCCCTTAGTTTTGGTTAAGTGGGCGAGCTATATTATTTGTTTCTCAAATTTGTTATTAGTGCATCCAAGGCAAATCGATACCCTTGATCACCTAAGCCAACAATCACGCCTAAAGCAATGTCTGAGAAATAGGAGTGATGACGAAAACTTTCGCGTTTATGCACGTTTGAAAGATGGACCTCGATAAAGGGAATATTTACCGCCAGTAGTGCATCTCTGAGCGCCACGCTGGTATGAGTGAAAGCCGCTGGGTTAATGATGATACCGTCAATTGCTTGATTGGATTCAGAATTCGCTAGCAGTAAAGACTGAATACGCTCAACAAGCTCGTGCTCTGCATTTGATTGAAAATGAAAAAGCATAGTGTCCTGGCTATTCGCATAGTCAGTAAGCTCAGCTAAAATAGCAGCGAGAGTTCTTGAGCCATAAATTTCAGGTTCGCGCTTACCTAAGAGATTTAGGTTGGGTCCATTTAAAACTAAAATATTCATTAAAATGCTTATATTTTCGCTGAACAAGTGGTTAAGTTGACTTCGTTTTGACATTTTAGTTCCTAAAGCGCCAATAAACTGTCAATTCCGGAAAAAATTGTTCTTAAATTAAGTAATAAGTGAAATATACACAGATCGCTACAAAGATTCAGCAAATTACTGGTCTAATCAGCGAAGTTAGCCATACAGTTGCAAATCAGCAGCATCCTTTTAAATGCCTTGCAAGCTAAGACACAACTAGCGCAAGCAATCTGCCATTAGCATTAAGATATCGCGCAGGTCATCTCAATTATTAGCCTTGATTAAGCAATTGTTCAACATGCTTTGCGAAGGGTTTTGCTTTCATGAAACCGGTTACCCGCCCTTTTGGGAGCTCATAACCATTCTTATCAAAGAAGAGTATAGTAGGTAAGCCCGTAATATTAAATTGTTCTTGAAACTCAAGCCCTTCTGGTGTGTTGTCAGTAAGATCAATCTGCATCCAGACCGTGTTTTCAAGTGCTTTGATGACTTTAGTATCCGGGAAGGTACGAGACTCAAACTCTTTACAGGCAACGCACCAATCTGCGTATAAGTCGACCATGACTGATTTTCCTTCAGCACTAGCAGCCGCAACTTTGCCATACAAGTCTTCTAAGTTTTTGACGACCATAAATTCAGGATGACCTTGTTCCTTACTGGCATGTTGAGACGGTTGCAGTTGAGGGCTAGACCCTGACATCGAGAAAGTGTGCAAGCCCAGTTTCGCAGTGCTATTAACTCCAATAATAATAGATAGTACTAAACCAACCATAACCACCAGTGTGCGGACGCCTTTTAGGAAGGTTGTTTTAGAATCTAGGTTGACCACAAACCAATAGCTAAACAACGCTAAACCAAGGACAACCCATAGCAAAATAGTCCAGTCGGCAATAATGAAACGCTCAACAAATAGAATCGCCACGCTAAGCATCATGAATCCAAAACTCGCTTTGACGACATTCATCCATTGACCTGCTTTGGGTAATAATTTACCGCCAGTCATACCAAATAAAATGAGTGGAATGCCCATGCCAATGCTTAATGCATAAAGTGCAGTAAAGCCTAAAGTAAGGTCGCCGCTTTGTGCAATGACCAGCAGAATGGCTGTCAACGGTGCCGTTGTGCAAGGAGATGCTACTAAACCAGAAATAACGCCCATAATAAACACACCGATCGGGTTACCGGCTTTTTGACTGTTACTTACGCCATTCAATTTTTCTTGCCATTTTGATGGTAGTTGAATTTCATATCCGCCAAACATAGCAATGGCCAGCGCCACGAATAAAACAATAAATATCATTAATATGACTGGTGACTGCAATGCGGCTTGAAATTGCACACCAGCGGAAGCGACGACTAAACCCAATAAAGAATAGGTTATTGCCATACCTTGAACGTATATAAACGACAGAAAAAAGGCCCTTGATGTGGTTAGCTTGTTTTTTCCTGCGCCCACGATAATGCTAGAAAGGATAGGGTACATTGGAAATACACAAGGTGTAAAAGCGAGCCCCAGTCCTAACAAAACGAATAGACCTAAGGTGATTAACAAACTGTCGTTTGATAGCAGACGATCTGCGAGTTGAAACTGTTCAGATTGCGGCGCTAAGCCAGCTGATGCTTGAGTTTCGTTCGATTCAATATTTGTTAAACCAGGCTCTGCAACGGCGTCTAAATAGATAACCTTGGTCGTTGGCGGATAACACAAACCTGCTGTCGCACAGCCTTGAAAACGGAGTTTGACAGCGGCATCTTGCTTTGCCCAAATAATTTTGTATTCAACCGTCATATCCTCAAAAAAGACATCAGAAATGCCAAAAAATTCATCTTCGATTTGCGTAGCGACTGGATAAATTGGCTCGCTTAACTCGCCGTTATTTATTATCGTCTTAAATTGTTTTTTGTAGAGGTAATAGCCCTCTTCGATGTCCCAACTAATGAGGAGCTTACCGTCTACTTGTTCAAATGAAAATCCAAAAGCCTCATCTACTTTTACGAATGTTGGTTGCTCTTCGAATAAACTGAGCAGAGACTCTTTTTCGTTGGATGGATTACTCTGACTAGCATCAGAAAATGCATCGGGATTTGGTTCTTGTGTTGCTGTGCGCATCGCAGCAGCGGTAAGGTAAATATCGTTTTTCTTAGGTGGATAGCATAACCCAGCTTCCGCACAGCCCTGAAATCTTATTTTAATAAGGGCGTCTGCATCTGCTTTTATGATGGGATACACAACTTCAATATCATGCTTAAACACTTCGGACAAACCGAAATATTCATCTTCAATTTCGCCTGCTTTTGGATAAACTGCGTCACCTAAAATTGCACCTTCGGCTTCCACACTAAATTGTTTTTTATACAGATAATACCCTTCTGCCACGTTCCACTTTACGATGAGTTGATTACCGGACTGCTCAAAATCCATTTTAAATGCTTGCTCTACTCTCAGAAAGCTCGGCATTTCTTGAAATAGAGTTTGAGGTGATACATCAATTTGAGCTTTGCATGCTTGTGGATAGGCAATGAGAATAGCCATTGCCACTAGTGCCCAAGATTTTAGTGACATTGTAAATTGCTGAAAAAACTTCATAAAACGATATAACCTCTTATCCAAGTGGTTGCAGTATGTATTGTAATGGCCGTTGCATGCAACAAGACCCGCAGTAACCGAGTCTTCTTTCATATACTTTTGCGTATTCTGACTCGTTCTATCGAGTAAATCGACTTACTCTTGAAATAAGCTAGATAGCCCAAACATATTAATGATATTAAAAGTTTATTAAAAGAAACTTAAGACATTGGGAGACGGCATGTTTGGTCGCTTATTTTTACTTTTTGCAATATTGCCTATTCTCGAGATTATGTTGCTGCTCAATGTGAGTGATAACATCGGTGGTTGGAATACTTTTGCAATAGTACTTATCACTGCTTTTTTTGGGGCATATTTTGTGCGCAGAGAAGGCGCGAATACACTGCGCGATGTACAGTTAAAAATGGCAGAAGGTCAAATGCCAGGAAAAGAACTGAGCGAAGGTTTATTGTTATTGGTAGCGGGTGTTCTGTTAGTTACTCCTGGCTTTATTACCGATATTGTTGGCTTACTTTTTACTATGCCATTTACCCGCGCGCCAATTGCCGCTGCCTTGGTGAAGTCGTTTATGAAATCAGCCAAAATACAGGGAGGTTTTTCATTTCACCAGCAAGGCTTCAACGGCAGTGCTTCCTCAGGATTTAATCAAACCAACCAAGGTGCCAGTGTCTTTGACGCTGAGTATGAGGACAGGACAAGTGCACCAAAAACAAACGATGAAACTCATGCTCTTGATAGTCAGGGTGACAGAAAATCTGAAGAGCCTAAATCCATAGCTATCTCAAACAAACATAGTAAAAAAGACACAGCACCGGACGATGAGGAAAAAAATCGTTCAAATTGATATTTTTTTATAAAAAGCCCTTGAGTTATTTCAGGGCAACCCCATTTTACACGCAACCCAGATACGAATAGCAGTATATCTGCTATGAAATAGCGGCTGTTTGTTCGGTAATAAACAGTTGTTTCACTTAAACCAAAACATTGGAATTTTCAGGAGATTTGAAAATGGCAATTCGTCCTTTACACGACCGCGTCATCATTAAACGCGAAGAGCAAGAAAGTAAATCAGCCGGTGGCATCGTATTAACCGGTTCTGCTGCTGAAAAATCAACTCGCGGCAAAGTCATTGCAGTGGGTAATGGTCGCGTTTTAGAAAACGGCGACGTTAAAGCACTAGATGTTAAAGTAGGTGATATGGTCATCTTTAGTGACGGCTACGGCGTGAAAACTGAAAAATTAGACGGCGAAGAAGTCCTTATCCTTAGCGAAAGCGATATCTTAGCGATTGTTGAATAAGCAATTATCGCAAAACAGTCCCGTTTTAATTATAAACGTTTAATTCGAACTGTTTGTTTCGGTGAGTTTCATCCCGATTAAAACGAACAGTTGATAGTAATAAATTTTGAGGAAATTAATCATGGCAGCAAAAGAAGTTCGTTTCGGTATTGATGCTCGCAATAAAATGTTAAATGGCGTAAACATTCTAGCAAACGCGGTTAAAGTTACTTTGGGCCCAAAAGGCCGTAACGTTATTTTAGAAAAGTCGTTTGGTTCTCCAACGATTACTAAAGACGGTGTGTCAGTTGCTAAAGAAATCGAATTAGAGGATAGATTCGAAAATATGGGCGCACAGATGGTCAAAGAAGTTGCGTCTAAAGCAAATGATGAAGCTGGTGATGGTACAACAACAGCGACTGTTCTAGCTCAAGCAATCGTAGTAGAAGGTTTGAAATCAGTTGCTGCTGGCATGAATCCAATGGATCTTAAGCGCGGTATCGACAAAGCAGTTATCGCTGCTGTCGCAGAACTTAAAAAGCTTTCTACAGAATGTGCCGACAGTAAAGCAATTGCACAAGTAGGTACGATTTCTGCAAACTCTGACGAGATTGTGGGTCAAATTATTGCTGAAGCGATGGAAAAAGTAGGTAAAGAAGGTGTTATTACCGTTGAAGAAGGCCAGGCACTGCAAAATGAATTGGACGTTGTTGAAGGCATGCAGTTTGACCGCGGTTACCTTTCTCCTTATTTCATGAACAATCAAGAGAACGGCACGGTAGAACTTGATGCACCATACATTTTATTAGTAGACAAAAAAGTCACAAATATTCGCGAATTGCTGCCAACTCTTGAAGCTGTAGCTAAAGCATCTAAGCCATTATTGTTGATCGCTGAAGACGTTGAAGGCGAAGCACTAGCAACATTGGTTGTTAAC
This sequence comes from Glaciecola sp., assembly GCA_965660625.1. Taxonomy (GTDB): domain Bacteria; phylum Pseudomonadota; class Gammaproteobacteria; order Enterobacterales; family Alteromonadaceae; genus Glaciecola. The sequence goes on from CBFIAR010000030.1 coordinate 25,089, forward strand.
AACATGCGCGGCATCGTAAAAATCGCTGCTGTTAAAGCACCTGGTTTCGGTGACCGTCGCAAAGCAATGTTGCAAGATATCGCAACATTAACTGGCGGTACTGTGATTTCTGAAGAAATCGGTTTAGAGCTTGAAAAAGTTCAGCTTGAAGACTTAGGTACAGCAAAACGCATCGTGATAACCAAAGATAACACGACTATTGTTGATGGTGCTGGCGATCAAGAAAGCATCCAAGGTCGTTGCAACCAAATTCGTGCACAAATTGAAGATTCCTCTTCAGACTACGATAAAGAAAAGCTTCAAGAGCGTTTGGCTAAATTAGCTGGTGGTGTTGCGGTAATTAAAGTAGGTGCAGCGACTGAAGTTGAAATGAAAGAAAAGAAAGCACGTGTTGAAGATGCACTTCATGCAACACGCGCAGCCGTAGAAGAAGGTGTGGTGCCCGGTGGTGGTGTTGCTTTAGTTCGCGCTGCAGCTGCATTAGTTGACTTAACAGGCGATAACGAAGACCAAACGTTAGGCATTAAACTAGCATTGCGTGCCATGGAGGCTCCTTTACGTCAGATCGCTTCTAACGCCGGTGCTGAAGCTTCTGTGGTTACTAATGCTGTTAAAAACGGTGAAGGTAACTTCGGTTACAACGCCGCGAATGACACATACGGTGACATGTTAGAGATGGGTATTCTAGACCCAACTAAGGTAGCTCGCTCTGCATTACAATTTGCAGCGTCAATTGCTAGCTTGATGATCACTACTGAAGCAATGGTTGCTGAAGCGCCGAAAGAAGATGCTCCTGCTATGCCTGATATGGGCGGTATGGGCGGAATGGGCGGCATGATGTAAACTGCCCATATACATTGCATAGTATTGCATAAGCCCGCAAAATATTGTTTTTGCGGGCTTTTTTGGTTTTTTAGGTTTGCATTGGATTGCACTAGATTGCATAGTATTGCAAAAATATTAGGGTACAATGTGGGGTACGTATCGTTGGGGCCCTTTAAAAATTGATGCTTCCGGGGTATGGTACCCCACATTGTACCCTAGTGTGAGAGCGCCAATGAGCCTGAAAGCCACAGAAATTAAGTATTTGCAGTGTCCTGATGATAAGAAGGAAATTAAGAGATCTGACGGTAATGGTCTGTCTATCTTGGTTCGAAAGAATGGTTCAAAGCTATGGCGGTTTAGATACAAGTACGCATCTAAACATCAAGATATGGCACTTGGATCATACCCTGATGTTTCCTTATCTGATGCAAGAAAGCTAGCTGTAGAAGCCAAGAGCTTGCTGAATAAAGGCATCAATCCTATCAAAGAGAAAAAAAAGCACAAACAAGAGTTTTCAGAAAACAAATATACGTTTCGAGAAGTAGCAGAAGAGTGGCTAGAAAAAAAATTCGATATTTCGGCTCCTTCATATTCGAAGTATCAAAGAATAATTACCAACGATTTAAAAACGTTCTCGAGAACAAAGCTCGACGATATTGAGCACACAGCTGTTGTCGATTTTTTAATATCACTAGGGAAAAAAGGAAGCAGGTCAAAAGCACCGATTGTCTTATCTGTGTTGCAAAGAGTTCGTACATATGCGCTTCACGTAAACTACACAAAAAAGCCACCATACACTAGCTTTAAAATCGGCGAAATTATGGGGCCTGCTCCAGCATCAACACCAATGCCGGCAATTTTGGACCTGCCATCTCTTTCAATACTCCTTAAAGATATTGAAGACAATCCATTTGGGGATTTCATAAGCAGAGAGGCTCTTAAGCTAATACCTCACATTTTTGTTCGCCCGGTAGAAATGCGACGAATGAGGTGGGAGTACGTCGACTTTGAACAAAAATTAATAGTAATTCCAGCTAAAGATACGAAAAGGGACCGGGATTTTCTAATACCAATGTCTAAGCAAGTAATAGAGAAACTGAGATCAGTTCGACAAGTAACTGGCTACAGTGATTTCATTTTTCCAAACGAACGGGATACTAATAAAGGAATGTCGAAAAATGTTCTAACAAATCGATTGCGTGATTTGGGATACCCGGCTGATGTGATGTCTGCACACGGGTTTCGAAGTATCGCAAGCACCACCTTACGAGAAACTGTAAAAGTGAAGAAGGATGCGATTGAGCTTCAACTTTCACACCTTATTGGTAGCTCCACTACGAGAGCATATGACAGAGCTCAATATTTAACCAAACGCAAAAAGATGATGCAAAAGTGGAGTGATTTTTTAGATGATTTACGGAAAAATGCTTAGAAGTTGTATTGGGGATAATAGGTTCCGTCAATATTTTAGATAAACGTCTTTTGGTTAATTAAGTGTTGTTTTTCTAAAAAGTTTTTGCGGGTTTTGGCGTATTTTAGATATTGCGAAAACTGATTTGGCAGCGGTTATGGTCTGGAAAAGTTATGTCTAAGGTGCAAATACACATTTGCTACAAGCCAAATGTTATAACTATAACCTGCACGCGACAGTGGTGCCGATACTGCGTAAATGTCAAATCAAGAAAGGTAAATTTTCAGTCAGTTATATTAATTCTTATAAATCCTATATTCTATATGAAGGCACGGGGTTCTGGAAAATCTATAGGCACAAAAGAGTCGTGCAAATATCGGGTACTCAACGTCCGGTTAGGCGCCGTCTGCCGTCTAAAAGTTTCCAAAGTATGAAACCTTACTCTTCTTCAAAAACCAATAAATCCCCTACTTCGCATTCAAAGTAAGAACAAAGCTTATTAATCACATCAGTGGATGTTGAGTGGTAAGGGTTACTTTTAAGCCTTTGAAGCGTGAAGCGGCTTACACCACTTTTTTCGGCGACTTTATCAACAGTCAGGCGCTTACCTTCGCGCGCCGCCTTTTCTAAAATCTTTTGCTCAAGCTTAACTTTAATCATGGTATCTACGTTTTTTTATTTGCAACCAGTCTACCAAATAATGGTAAATACCAAAAAAATAATTGACAATGTTGCACATATGCAACTAAAATGTACCACATATGCACATTAAGGGGTTGTGATATGGCATCGGTAAACGTACGTAAAGAGACAAACAGGCTTTATATTGATTTCAGGTATCAAGGTGTTCGCTACAGAAAACAAACTCGACTGTCTGATAACAAAACAAATCGACAAGTTGTTAGCAGCTTAGCTGAACGCATTGAAGCTGAGATCCTTCTTGATGTTTTCGATTTAGACAAAACCTTCCCTAATAGTCGTGACAATAAACGTAATGCATTCGACTTAGGGGCAAAGTTCACTTGCTTCGCTAAACAATGGGTCGCCGAAAATTCTGTAGGTTGGAGGGCAAGCTACCGAAAGACAGTTGACTATCTGCTTGAAACAAAGCTATTGGCTGAATTTGGCGACAAAGACGTAATGAAAATTACTAGGGAAAATATCCTTGGTTATAGGGCGTCATTATGCTCTGTTAATGATAGCGACAAACAAAAGCAGCTATCACCGCGTTATGTAAATCGTATCATTGGTTTGTTGTCTAGTATTTTACGTGAAGCTAGTATCCGCTTTGATTTTTCGGATCCTACTGTCCATATCAAACCACTTAAAGTACGAAACGCAATTGTGAAGCCTTTTACTCTGGATCAAATCAAGCTGATTATTGATGAAGTGCCTGCCTGCTTTCAGGATTATTTTATCATTCGATTCTTTACAGGATTGCGAACAGGTGAGATTCATGGTTTGCGATGGGAAAACGTTGATATTCAAAAACGTCAGATTATGGTTTGCGAATCTGTGATCGATGGTGTTTGTGAGATCACAAAAAGTGCTTCTTCTGATCGTGTAGTGCATATGAGCGACATCGTTCATCAAGCCTTCTTGCGATTACAAAGCAGTAGCGATAATGACTATGTATTTACTCGGAACGAAAAGCCTCTATCTCAAAGTTATGTGACACAATCCGTTTGGTATCCCGCATTAAAAAGATTAAACCTTCCTCTTCGCCGACCATATGAGTGTCGTCATGCCGCTGCCTCACACTGGCTATCAGCAGGTGAAAATTATGCTTGGGTCAGCCAACAACTTGGACATTCAAATTCTCAAGTCCTTTTTAGTGTGTATAGCAACTTCATAAAAGATCTTACGCGCAATGATGGTAGTGCAGTAAACAAAATGCTGAACGAGTCTGCATTGGCAAATGCTGTTTAGGCATCTTTTGCTTGGGTAAGGACCTCTCTTTATCAAAGCGTTTGATCACAACAAGTCGTGTAGCAGTCGTCAGATAGTTTTATTAATGGAGAAGTTATATGTCCAACATTAGTATCGATACCCAGCTTAATTTAGCAGATGCATTTCATTCCTTTTGTATTCAAGGGTGCTACGTTCTGGTGGGGTATATCGTTAAAATCGACAGTAACGGCGACCCCTTCTGGTTGATAACTATCGCTGATGCCACTGGTACTTTGACCCTGTACAGCAGTGATCAAAATAATGTTTACAGTTCTCTAAAGCCAAATGGATTAGTAAGTATAAAAGCCAAGTCAATGATATCTGGAGCTCAATCGTACTATCAATGTGAGTACATAAAATCGGTAGAGCCGGTCAGTAATCGATTTGAATCATTACAACAATTACCCAAGGCTTTGTGTCCGAGAGCAGATTCATTCGATGCAATGGTTAAACTAGTTGATGGCATTTCCGACGCGTGTTTGTCTCGTTTTGTGCTTGATGTCTTATCTGAACCAGCAATTGGTATTGCTTATATTCGAAACCCGGGGAGCATTAAGCATCATCACAATTACGCTGGGGGATTGCTTCAACACAGTGTTGAAGTAGCGCAATATTTTTATGAAGACACGCAGTTGTCGCGAACAAATAGAGAGTTAGGTATTGTCGCCAGCCTGTTCCATGATATCGGCAAAACCCTCTGTTACACACCCGACATAAACTATTCGGCCTTAGGGTACCTAGTAAGTCACGACAGCCTAACACTAGAAATATGCAGCATGGCCTTATCAAGGTTATCAAACCAAAACGCAGGACATGCAAATCAATTGCGACATGCTTGGACATGTTCAACCGCAAATTCTCGCTACGGTTACAAACCCAAGACTACTCTTGCTCGGCAACTTCAGTATTACGATAGTATGAGTGCAAGCTTATGTGATCGCGCCAACGCTCCTCTCTCTTATGTTACAAACACCCAAGATATTTCAATAGAGAGGGCATCTGTCTATTAGGTGTTTAGTAGTCCAAACATTTAGTTTTTAGTCACGCAGTAAAAGGAAAAGCAATGAATCCAAAACTAGCAACAGCTATTGATATTGCCGCAAAAGGGCATGCATTAGATCAGCGAAAGCATGATGGTTTACCTTACATCAATCACATCGTGGAAGTCTTAAACATCATGATTTACGGAGAAGTGACTGACTCTGATGTGTTAATTGCTGCAGTTCTTCACGATGTACTTGAGGATACAGATATATCTCGGCATGAAATAAAGCATCGTTTTGGAAGCGATGTACTGGCACTAGTTGATGAGGTAACTGAGGATAAAAGTCTTACACATGAGAAGCGAAAGGCAGGCGCAATAGCGGCAATTGAGACGGCTTCATCATCAGCATTAAACATTAAGTTAGCCGATCTAATTAGCAACATGAGCGCCATTCCTCCTTGGAACGAAGAACGAATTGCACGTTACTTGCAACATTGTGAGCGAGTCCTCAATGCAATTAGCGGCAGTTCTAACTGGGTATCTTACAGGTTATTAGAGCTTGCTAAATTCTATCTTCAAGCACAAAAAGTAGGTTGTGAGTTCTATTCTTGCTTGAGTGATTTAGCATATTCAGGTCAGCTTTTTTGGTCAAATTCGTTTGAAAGTTTCATTACTGTTGATGATATAGCTCCCTCATCCAGACGATACTACGTGGTGCTGTCGCTTAATAACACGGCATTTAAGTTAGGCCTATTGCGCAACTTAAGGATCGCAGGTGCAACTGAAAGCAGGCTAACTCTATACGGCGATTACGATCCATCGTCGGGTAAGAAGGAACCGTTTGTTAAGCCATTGGAGTGTGATTGTGCTCTCGTAAATTACGAAGTAGCACCTGAAATCGAGCAAAAATCTAGCGAGTAACGTCTCTATTAAAGCAAGCCGAGTTATTAAGTTTTACTCGGTTTGCTGCTATTTACACGTCGTTGTCCGAGGTTTAACCACGGATCTAGCGCTTCTGGTATCGTCTAAAAAAACATGAATGGCCAACAATAAAACCAACAATAATAGTTTTTACCAATCTAAGAAACTCGAAAACTTACTAATATAACAACCAAATGTATTTTGAAATAAACCGAGTAAACTCGACAGATAGTTCAGAAACGTAAGTCAAGTTCCTATTCAACTTGCATGTGACGACGTCTGATCACAAAGTAAAACAGTCTCCGCGCTCGATTTTAGCTGCTTATTGATCACGGCCGAGGAGACAATGGGCAATGTACTTATTTACTGATGACGGTCTTCTTTTTTATTCATCAACGCTGCCTTACTAGGTGCATATTCGGCAATGATCAACGCCCAATATCAGAGGAGTGGTTACCACATTGTCCCAGTATATCTAGCAATGAGAGTTTTGCTTATAGTGAGCAAATATGGACTTTCATGTATCGTTTCTAGACCAGTAAAACCCTTGTGTTCAGTAGAAAGTTATTTATGAAATTGATTGTACGCCCTCATTGTGACCAAGCGGAGGAGTATGTAAAAGCTATCAAAGACCGATACTGCAGTTTTAAGTTTAGTCGCTCGCGTGGGTGAAATGGCACGACTTCAATCATAAAAACATCAACCTTTGACGGTACCTATTTGAATATTATTGCACACCAATATCGATTTAATGAATAGCCCGAAGTCTCATTTTGCTCCTTAAGAATGTTCAAATATTAGTAATCTCATGAGTGTAGCCATATTAACAGGCTTTACTGTGTGTTAGGGGAGTTATTCTCATAATGCGAAAACCTGCGCGAGCCCCATCCATCAAGGTGTTCATTGTATTTAATTAAATAACTTTTGGAAAACGGAAATATTAGGCCTCTGTGATAAATTGATATGAGTGATAGTAAACTTACCATCAGCGGATAAAGAGGACATAAACAATGAGTGATGATAAAGTCTTATACAGTATTCCACGAGTAAAGACTCTGAACAAACAATCTGTTGTTAAAGCATGCTCGCATAATAAAAGAAATATCGAGGTAGCAAATGCAGATGGTTCAAAACGAATTGTCCATTTACCTGTTAAAACAGATGGAGAGGTATCCGACCTATCTTACCTCGATCTGATCAAAGAAATATTAGAGCCTTTTAAGTTGCCAACCGAACGCAAGAAAGCCATCATGGCTGTTGAATTAGTGCTCACAGCGTCTCCCCAATTTTTTTCTAAAGACAAAACACAATTATTTGATATCGACAGTAATTGTGACCAGCTCAAATTTGACGAATGGAAATCAAGGACCCTAGACTGGGTAAGAAAAAAGTTTGCAGATAAGATAATCGCGATAACATTGCACCTAGATGAAAGCACGCCTCATCTCCATGTCCTTTTTGTGCCGTTAGTAACTAAGAAGGTTCGAGCTTCTCATGCGTATCAGAAAACTAGATTAGAGAAACAGGTTAGATTGTGCGGAAGTGACCTTGTTAGAAAAAAATGGTTATACGAATTACATGACGACTACAATAAGTCTATACAGTGTTTAGGCCTCACAAGGGGTAAGCTGCACTCTCAGGCCAAACATCATCCGATAAAAGAAAACCGAAATTTAGAATTGGAAAATGAAAACCTACGGGCTGAAGCAGCGTTACTTGCTGAGCAATGTAAAGCAATGCAAGATGAACTAAAGATAAACCTTGAAGCGAAAAAAGAAAATGAACAGCTACGAAAAGAGCGTGACTTGCTACTTAAACAACAAGATTCCATGCTAGCTGAGTTGAAGTTACACAGAGGTTTAACGACAAAGGTTGAGCAGCTTAAATTGGAAGCGTCTACTTGCGAACGCAAATCAATTGAAGCTCGCGATAAAATGGTTAAATACACGCACGCCTTATCAAAAATTATGGGCAAGGCAAGAAAGGTATCGAAAAATCATAATGGTTTAACGGATGCAGTGGAGAAAAAGAAAAACGAGATAAGCCTTGCTGAAAATGAATTAGAGTCCTTATTGAGAAGAAAAAACAAAGTTAGCGCCGAACTAGTATTGAAAAGTAAGTCTATAGCAGAATGCGAGCCTACACTTCGTCGACTTAACAACGAAATCATCAACAAGCAAAAGGTTCTGGTTAATGCGCGAGTTGTCGCAGATGAATCAATGAATGCTATCAGGCCACAGCTTGAGTTGATTAATTCAACCACACTGAATTCAGAAAAACTGTTGTCTCTTGTTGATGGCTTTTCTGAGTTCATAGGAAAAGAGCAACTACCAAAGGATATTTGTAAATTATTTGAAACTGTTCTTGACGAAATGAAGAGCAACCTTCATGTATTTCTGGAACATAACAAATCGATCAATGCTCAAAAAGATCCTAATTTGGTTCTTCCAATATCAAATGCGAAAAATTCCAATAGCCCTAAGTTGTCGAATACTCTGAACTCTTCGTTGCCACCAAAAAAGACGCGCTGACACCGAGAGCAAACTTAAGTACCAAACTCTTCCTAGGTGCAACAACCGTCAGCATGAAAAACAACTATGGAGTAATAGATAACAGTTAACTAGAACGACAGTCAGTAGCTTGTAATCGAGTGTTGCAGCCAAAAAACAAGATTTGGCTCAACTAAGCGCTGAGGTCTTTTGATATGTCTGTGGTTAGTCAAGAGAACAGAGGGACTTCAGTTCTTTGGTCATTTGCAAAATTTGTTATCGAACTTTGCACTCTGAATTAGTCTTAACAACAATTGTTGTTTATTCCCGAATTTTCCCATATTCTCTAACAAGGTCTTAAGAGTAAAGTGCTATGAACGAGCAAATAATGACTTTGAAAGAAGTCGCTGAATATTTGAAGCTAACTGAAAAGACAGCTTATCGATTAGCTGCAGATAAACAGTTGCCAGGATTCAAGGTCGGTGGAAGTTGGCGGTTTAAAATAATTGATTTGGAAGATTGGATAGAGCAACAAAAAAAAGGATAAGGAATGATCCCGAATTATCAACAGTGCATGCGACCGCTTTTAGAAATAGTGCAGCAGGGTAACGGCAGTGAAGTCAGTCTTTCGCATGTGTATGAACAAATTGCAGAACGGTTTTCATTAACAGAAGAAGAACGAGAGCGAACTCTGCCCAGCGGCAAACAAACTGTCTTGCATAATCGAGTGGGCTGGTCTCGAACCTACCTTACAAAAACAAAACTGCTAGAAGCGCCACGCCGAGGCCATTTTACAATTACGCAACGAGGCATGGACGCAATCGCTGATGCTAACACCATAGTCGATGTAAGTTACCTAAAGCAGTTTGATGAGTACAACGATTTTGTAGGAACGAGCAAATCTACCAGCAAAGATGTTTCGACAAACACAAATGACGAAGACGACAAACAAGTTACCCCTGACGAAGCATTAAGAAACGCGTATCAAACAATTAATGACGCACTTGCCGATGACATCTTAGAAAGAACGCGCTGTGTCACTCCAGCCTTCTTTGAAGACCTACTCATCGAATTACTTGTCGCCATGGGATACGGAGGTGCTGGCAGCGGTGCTGCACATGCATTAGGCAAGTCTGGCGACAATGGTATTGATGGAGTGATTGACCAAGACCCACTCGGTGTAGATCAAATTTATATTCAAGCTAAACGTTATGCTCATGGCAATACTGTGGGCTCTGGTGACATTCGAGATTTCTTTGGCGCATTAAGCTTAAAACGCGCCAACAAAGGTATTTTCATCACCACATCTGAATTTACTGCTTCAGCAAGAGATACGGCACAAGGCTTGGGCACACGAATAGTACTAATCAACGGAAAAGAGCTCGCAAAGCTAATGCTTAAATACAACATTGGCAGTCGCGATGAGCAAGTTCTGTACTTGAAGAAAATAGATGAAGAATATTTTGAAACCTAGCTTGAATGCCTGGCTTAAAATTACAGCGAGAAAGTGAGTTTAGATCCCAGTTTAAGTGACAATTAATAAGAAGAAATTTTTAAATGAAAGATGCAGAACAACAGTTTTTAGCGGAGCTAGATAAAAAGCTCTGGAATGCGGCAGACAAATTGCGTTCAACGCTTGATGCATCGCAATACAAACACACGGTCCTTGGGCTAGTTTTTTTAAAGTATGTGTCTGACTCATTCAAGATTCGCCAAGATGAGCTTACAGCGCAATTTAAAGACCCTGAGCACGATTATTATCTTGATCCAGAAGACTTTGGTGGCGAAGCATCAGCAGAATATGCTGATGAACTCAAAGTAGAGTTAGAGCAAAGAGACTACTACGCAGAAGTGAATGTATTTTGGGTGCCTGCTGCTGCGCGTTGGCAATTTTTGCAAGATAATAACAAAACCGTGGTGGGTGGTGCTGAATTAAAACTACCAGACGGGAGCACCAAAAAATTTAGCTCGGTTGGGCATCTTATCGATAACGCCCTTGATCAGATTGAAGCGGATAACCCAAAGCTTAAAGGCGTGCTCAATAAACTCTATACCCGCCTGCAAATCGATCAAACAAAGCTAGGCGAACTCATAGACTTAATAGCAACGGTGCCATTCAATCACTCTAGCTTAAACTCCAAAGATATTCTCGGCCACGTATACGAATATATGCTAGGGCAGTTCGCATTAGCGGAAGGTAAAAAAGGCGGCCAATATTACATAATGTCATCTTCATTTTTTACTAACGAATGCCACCATCATAAAGTAGCTTAAACTGTTACCCTAATTATTTTAGTTTCCCACAGCAGTATTTATACTTTTCACCACTTCCACATGGACAAATTGAATTTCTAGAAATAGCTTTAGGCTGTTCCAATATGCTTTTTAATAGTGGCTTAAAATCATCAAGTTTAGATGCTTGGATCACATAGCCAAGGTTAATCATAATATCCGTTGTAAAATCGCTTTTGTATCTGTGGGTACTTCAATAACCTCAATTTCACCTGTAGCTTTTCTAATTGG
>CBFIAR010000031.1:0-33407 GCA_965660625.1 Glaciecola sp.
CTGACGTATTAAAACCCAATACGCTGCGAACCCTTGGCCTACAAGAACGCTCAGGCTTGATGGAGTATTTATTAGGTGACGTGAAGGAAATTGGAGAGGTGATGTTTCGCTCCAATATTGATAAATTACGCATTATTCCTGCTGGTCGTTCGCATCATTTATCAACAGAATTATTAGCCAGCCAAGCGATGCACGATCTCATCACAGAGTTTTCCACGCGTTATGCTGATCGCGTTGTGATTATCGACACGCCGCCCATAATTGGTATTAATGAATCGGCTGTATTAGCAAACTTCGCAGGTCAAGCGGTTGTCGTGGTTGAAGAAGGTCGCTCAAAATTATCTGATATCCAAAAAGCCGTAGAGCGTTTAAACCCGGATATGGCCATTGGCTTTGTGGTCAATAAATCGCTCAACACATCAGAGCAAACTGGTTATTATGGCTACCATCATTACGGAACCGACCGAGAAGGCGAAGAACAGCCTGCTCCAAAAGCGTAATATAAACAAAAGGAAGTGATTAACTGATGCAGTTTAAAAGGAAGTACTTAGCGATATCAATACTTGCTTGCTCACCTTTGATCATGCAAACACTCAGCGCTAGTGCGCTAGCTAATGAGCTGAGTTGGGCCATTGGTATCGACAATGAATTTGTCTATCAAGATGTGTATTCTGATGAACGACGAGAAACCATTAATGCTGACAATTACATTTTACGCCCTCAGTTATCACTTAATTTTACCTCAAAACGCAGCAATGCATTTTGGCGTGCCACTCACAACCATGTTCAACGCAGTTTGCAAGATGCTAACATTACCAACAACTATACAAACTACGCTTATGGCGGTAATTTTGCGGCGATCCAAAACCTCCTAACCTTCACCGCGAGTGGCGCATTAAATTACCAGAGCGCAGCCGCAAACGGCTTTTTAGTCGATAGCTTCTTGCTCAATGCCGACAATTTATCAAAAACCCGCTCTAACCGTTTTGGTGCAGCTTTTACGCTGCCAAGGGGCGATTATTTTGGGCATGCAACCAACGTCAATTATTCCATTACCGAAAGCGAGAAGCGCGAAAACTCGCCCAATCAATTAGATAGCAACGTACTGAGCGTGAGTACAAACACCTACACAGGAAATAACTTCGAGCGTTTTAATGCGCAAGTTAATACCAATTTTAGTATATCCGAACGCAGCGTTAACGGCGACTACACCAATCGTCGCGCAAACAGCAGCATGTCCTATCGTCTTGTTAGTAACCTTGGCGTTATTGCCACCGCGAGTCACGAAGCCAATCAGGTAAAATCGCAAAACGATGTGTTTTCCAACGCTCGACAGTTTAATTCTGTCGGTGCGGGTGTTATTTGGCGAGAAGCCGAAAATAAAAGCATTGCCCTCACCTGGAACCGAGCCGATAACGACGCGGTAGCAGAGGATGAAAATAACAAAGGGTATATTGCTGCGGATCTAAACTGGCAATTTACACCTAGAACACAAGTTAGCGCAGGCTATACACGGCGCTTCTTTGGAGAAAGCGGTAATTTCAGCTTTCAACACAGTCTTAAAAAGCTGAGAACTCAAGTTACGTATTCAGAGGAAGTCACCAGCTTTTCAAGACTCATTGCTGAGCCAAGTAATTTAGGCGTGTTTATTTGCACCGACGGTATTACCGACTTAGCCGCCTGTTTTCAGCCAAACTCACTCAATTATCAATTACAGCCTAACGAGCAATTTGTGCAGTTTAACAGCCAAAACTCAGAAATTAACGATGAACTTATTTTACGTAAAGCCCTGTCGTGGCAGTTAGGCACAGAATTACGCCGAACAAAAGTATCCGTTAACGGTCGCTATTCAACCAATGACTACTTAGAGTCCGATCGCTTATCAAGAACCTACTCTGCTGGTACATCTGTTGCTTTTGCAATTGGGCAAAAAACGGATATTAGCTGGACGACGAACGCGGCTGTCACCGATGACATATTCGAAGGCGTTAGAGGAAAATCAGAAGTACTAAGCAGTAAAGTTAGTCTCGATCGTAAAATCGGACGTTATTTCGACTTATCATTGAATTTTTCTTATTTACAACGCGACACGGAAGGGCGAGTAATTGGAGGCAGTTTTGATGGCCTAACGGGCGACATTCAAGAACGCCGCGTTACACTCACCCTGAAATACAATTTGTCTAAGTAGATGCTTACCTACTCGTCATTATCCTTTAACCTCACGTAGGTCTGATACTTCTTCTTCAACAACTTATCAATATACTGCGTTAGCTTTATTTTATGCTTCAAGGCATCATCTAAGGCATCTACTAACTCATGTAGCATCGCTTTGTAATATGCTGCCTCATGGATTTCAGTACCCTTAGCAGTAAATCTCAAGGCTTCGGCATCATTATCAAATACCTCATTCATCACCGGCATTGCATTTTCGGGTACGAACATTTCTGATTTCACTTCCTCAATCACCACATCCACCTGATCTTTTTCAAAAAAGGCGACTTCTTCCAAAAAGCCATACAGCAAAATACGATCCATCAAGGTGTTCATGCGTCGGGGTACACCGCGAGAGAACTCGTGAATAACGGCATACGATTCATCGCTGAACAAACCTTCACCAGAATAACCCGCATGCTGTAAACGAAACTCAATGTACTCACGTGCTTCTACCGCGTTCAGTGGCGCCAAGTGGCACGAGGCAACAATACGTTGGCGAAATTGCTCCATATTCGGTGCCCGCAATATCGGTTGCAGTTCGTCTTGCCCCAACAAGAAGCTTTGTAATAAAGGCTTACCCGCTTTCTGGAAGTTGGACAACATACGCAGTTCTTCAATTGTTTCTAAAGGCAGATTTTGGGCCTCATCCACCAGCAGCAAGGCGCGTTTACCCTGAGCTGCTAATTGATTCAAAAAACGTTCTAAGTCATCCAGTATTTCACTTTTGCTTTTGCCGGTGACATTCAGCTCAAACTTTGATGCAACCATTTTCACGATCTCATCAGGTGACAGCTTCGGCGTGACAATTTGCGCAGCGAAAATATCTTCCTCAAGGCTATCTAAGAGACTATTGGCTATGGTGGTTTTACCGGTGCCAATATCACCCGTAATGACAATAAAACCCTCCGCTTGGGATAGTCCATACTGTAAGTATGACATAGCACGTTTGTGCAACTTACTGGCATAAAAGAAGCTTGGGTCAGGTGTTAGCTGAAAAGGTTTTGAAGTGAGTCCGTAATAACTTTCGTACATATGTTGTTGTTTGTCCCTAAATGAAATCGTGGATAATATACACTATTTTACTTCTGCATTCACAATCTGCGAAATAATGCCTGTGGTGGACACGCCCTCTTCAAATAACAGCACGCGCACCTCGCCACCATTGGCAATCACTTCTTTACCACCGGCTATTTCATGTATCTGGTAATCCCCTCCCTTCACCAACACATCGGGCAAAATATCAGCAATCAGTGACTGCGGTGTATCTTCGCTAAAAGGCACCACCCAATCCACGGCGCTTAAGCCCGCCAACACCGCCATTCTGCGCTGTAAGTTATTGATAGGGCGCCCTTCACCTTTTAATTTGCGCACTGAGGCGTCGGTGTTAACGGCAACAATCAAACGGTCACCCAAGGTGGCGGCTTCTGTTAGATAAGCAACATGGCCCGAGTGCAGAATATCGAAACAACCGTTGGTCATGACAACCCGCTCCCCCTTGAGTTGTGCTTGTTGCACAGCAAGACGAAGCTGCTGTGCATTCATTACACCACCGCCCTGATGTACGTGTGCACTGACGGCTATTGCAAGTTCGGTAGTTGACACGGTGGACGTGCCAAGCTTACCAACAACAACACTAGCGGCATGATTGGCAAACTGACAGGCTCTTTCAAGGGGCAGGCCAAGCGCGATACAACAGGCTAGGGTTGAGATAACGGTATCGCCAGCACCGGTTACATCATACACTTCTTTAGCATGCGCCGGTAAATGATAAGCCTGCTCTTGGAACAGCGACATGCCTTTTTCAGACCGCGTGATCAGTACCGCCTCAAGCGCGCACTTTTGCTTTAAGGTTTGGGCATGTTCGAACAATTCATCTTCGCTTTCACAAACCCCCATCTCATCTTCAAATTCTGACATATTAGGGGTAATTAAACTTGCCCCTTTGTATTTAGAAAAATCGCTGCCTTTGGGATCCACAATAACCGGTTTGTTATATTTACGCGCAAGTGAAATAAGCGCCTGCGGGTCGGACAAACAGCCTTTGCTATAATCAGACAACACGACGAGGTCGGTATGCTGAACACGCTCTTCAAACTTAGCCAGTAGTGCTGATTTGTCGTCCTTTGCAAAGCTCTTTTCGAAGTCTAAACGCAACAATTGCTGATTACGGCTCATTATCCGCAGTTTTGTAATGGTGTCCTGATGCGCTACTGTCGAAAATTCGCAGCTAACATTCATCGCCGCTAAGCGATCGCTGAGTATTTGAGCAGCTTCATCCTGCCCGGTCATTCCCATCAACACAACCTTGGCACCTAATGTAGCCGCGTTTATCGCTACGTTGGCTGCACCGCCCGGACGGTCTTCCACCTCGTCTACACGCACAATGGGAACAGGGGCTTCAGGGGAAATTCGCGCAGTAGGCCCGGTCCAATAACGGTCGAGCATTACGTCGCCAATAATGAGAATATTCGCTTTGCTGAAATCAGGTATTTGCATGATTAACTGTCTTGTGAATTGCTATTTTTTTTGAATTGCTGGAGAGTATAACAATGAATCAGAAAAAGTCCGATAAACCTTGGTTTATCTACCTCATAAAAAACAAATTAAACCATCTGTACTGTGGTATTTCGGTAGACGTATCGCGGCGTTTTTTTGAGCATGCGAGCAATAGCCCAAAATGTGCAAAAGCCTTGAAAGGAAAAGGCCCCTTACAATTGATGTTTTGCGCCCACGTGGGCAGCCAATCAGACGCTTTAAAATTAGAACGTTGGTTGAAAAAGCAAACCAGAGAGACCAAAGACCGCTTGATTTTAGGTGCCAGCCAACTGCCATCCGAGTGCAAACGGCTTAATACGGCGGTTATTCAGGAGAATGCCATGCTCAAAGTAACAAAGATGCTAGCCGGTAAACAAACCAGCAATCAACAAGGCTAAACCGATACTCAACACAAACTCAATGCTCGCAATACCAACGTTATGTTGTAAATCAACTTCTCGTTTCCAGTTAACCCCCGTTAAGATGATGCGTTTCGATAAGCTCGACAATACAATCAGAGAAACAGCGAAGGTTAATCCAACAACCAGCCACCCGGTTATATTACTCACGTAGGACTCCGGTTCATACGCTAAAATCGCCCCGGCTGACGACACCGCTATTGCGGTTCCTATCAAGTTACCCGAATGCTGTATTGCAAGGGCGAGATGGCCTCGGCAAAGCGTATCCTGAAAACTGTTGTCTTGATTATTGTAAGCATATCGACGTTCATACAAGCGCGTTGTCAGTAGCAGAACACTTAACACCACCGTGGTCCCAGAAAAAATCGCAATCAGCGTGTTCACATCGGTTCCCACTGCCCAGTCGATAATACTTTTAATAATAATAGCACTGGCAATGGAACTGGCGGCATCAACTAATGCCACAGAGATATTCTTTTCAGCAATCATTTGGTTTTTATCAAGGCGGTTCAACACAACTTTATCATGAGCATAACGACCGGCTCTTACCAATAAAATACCCACACCACCAAATACCACCATCCCCAAGGCGGCAACTTCATAGCCCAAATGCGTATGCCGCCCTACCACGCCCGACAAAACGATAGTCAGCGCCAACATTCTACCGGCTATACTAATACCGAAGGCAAAGTTGTCCTTTTCACCTAATTCACTTCTGACACTGACTTTGGAGAACACGCCAGAGAATGAGCGAATGGCGAGTAATAAAATCACCGCAATTGAAATATCGATGGCCAAATAAATCAGAATATCTGATGAGAAGGGCACGAATTTTACCAGTTGTTCCATATTGGGCTAATCCTAACTTCACATTTAATCGAAAACTGTACCATAATACCCGTATTGAAGAATAAGCACATAAAGTTAAATGCAAAAATTACCGAATATTTTAGTTGAACGCGCAAAAAATCACTATGGCGATTTTACCGCCAAGCTTGAAAATGCATTATTAGGCAACGAACAGTATGCCCAACACCGCGCCGCCTACCTTGCGTTATTGAGCAAACACCGCGCTGATATAGAGCTTGCTTTTGCGTTAAGTGATTTTATTGCTCGTACCGCTCAACTCTATCCTATTCCATTTATGCACAAACTGCCCACGATCGTCACGCAAAGAAATCATGAGGGCCAACAGTACCAAGAATACTATCAGGCCTTGCACAAAGAACTGATGCAAAAACTCGCCCTAAACGATAGCGAAGCCACATTGCATGCCGTATTACGCCAGTTTCGACATCTAAGCATGCTTTCGATTGCTTGGCGCGATATGCTATATCAAGCAGATATTAAACAAGCATTGCTCGCTGTTTCTCATCTGGCCGATGCCTTAATTAATACCGCAAATGCTTGGCTTTACCAAAAAGCCTGTGAGCGCTACGGCAAACCAGCAAGCGCTAATCAGCCTGCGGACGGTGCATCTTTATCCTCACAGAGTCAACAACACCCATCGCAATTACTGGTGATTGCGATGGGTAAATTAGGCGGCCGAGAGCTTAACTTCTCCTCAGACATCGATTTAATATTCGTGTATCCAGAATCGGGCGAAACCGATCATCCGCGCAAACCGATTGATCACCAGACCTTTTTTACTCGCCTAGCGCAAAAACTCATCGCTGCACTGCACCAAACAACCGCCGACGGGCAAGTTTATCGTGTTGACATGCGCCTTCGCCCACTCGGAGACAGCGGTCCGCTAGTCGTTTCGATGCCCGCATTTGAATCGTATTACTTAGAGCAGGGCCGTGAATGGGAACGCTTCGCCATGCAAAAAGCACGCGTTATTAACCCGGATTCTGATGCTGTGCATGAGCTGCAAAGTATTATTACTCCCTTTGTCTATCGCAAGTACCTTGATTTCACCACGATTGAATCATTGCGCAATATGAAGCAACTGATCGCGAATGAAGTGGCAAGACGCAATTTAACTAACAACATCAAACTAGGCAAAGGCGGTATTCGAGAAGTTGAGTTTTTTGTGCAGTCCCTGCAAATGATCCATGCAGGTAAAGTGACTGAGTGCCAAACGAAGTCTATATTAGCCTCAATCGCGGCACTCGTTGAACATCAGTTTTTACCTGCTAAAGACGCCATCGAACTACAACAAAGTTACCTATTTTTACGACAAATAGAAAATTACCTGCAAGCGTTCAACGATGAGCAAACGCAACAATTACCCGACGGTGAGCTTGATCGTGCCCGACTGTCATATTTGCTAGCCGATATGCTGCAAGCCGATACACAAGGCGCAGACATCGCAGACAAGCCTTTCGCAACCATCAAGCTGGATGCGCCAATAGAGCAAATTGACCCCATACATCAACACATGCAGCGCATTAACCGACACTTTATGTTGTTGATTGAGGATAACAGCGAAAATCCTGATGAGAACCAAGCCTTACATCAAATTTATCGTGATTTATGGTCATTAGAGCTAGACACACAAGAAATGTGCAGCCTGTTTTATACACTGATAGGTGAGTCAGAAGTAGCAGAAAAGCTCAGCTCACAGTTGCTTGAGTTTAAACGTAAATGCACGAAGCATGATATTGGTCAACGCGGCAACAACACGATGAATAAGCTCGTACCTCAGTTACTGTGCGAAGTGCTGACGTATGAAGAAATGGATGAGCCAGCTGAGGCGCCTAGCACAAGTAATCCCCCCCCTGAAGAAACCGCGATAAAAACGCATAACGACAACTCCCCCCTAATAACTAAAGACCAAGAAATCAAGCATGCAAGTGAACTCTTTGAGCGCATTTTCGATATTTTGCTGACCATTGTTGGGCGCACAACTTACCTTGATTTACTGCTCGAAAATCCAGCGGTACGAAAGCGCTTAATGCATCTTTGTGCAAACAGTCACTGGGTGGCTAAACAAATAAAAGCCTTTCCATTGCTGTTGGATGAACTGCTCCATCCGGCCTATTTACAAAGCGATCAAGCGGATATATCAACATGGCGTGACGACTATGAAAACGAACTTCGCATACAATTACTGCGCGTTGAGCCCGATGATGTTGAAGCGCAAATGGATGCACTGCGCTATTTCAAACTCACTCAACAACTGCGTATTGCCGCTGCCGACATCACCGGCACCTTAGCCATTAATAATGTTAGCGACAAACTCACCGTACTCGCCGAGGTATTGCTTGGCCAGGTAATTGATATTGCATGGGTGCAGATAGCAGCGCGTTATGGCACACCTGAGGGCTATTCAATGCAACACAAAGGACTCGGCGTGCTCGCTTACGGAAAGTTGGGAGGGCTTGAATTGGGGTATGGCTCTGATCTCGACATCGTGTTTGTGCATGACGTTGAGCTATCGGTGATGACCAACGGGCCAAAAGCAGTATCCTGCAGCGAATTTTTTGTCAAACTGATACAGCGCATTACGCATATTTTCACCACCAAAACGTATTTAAACGAACTGTATGAAATTGATCTTAGGCTTCGCCCCTCGGGTAATTCGGGCCTATTGATAAGCCATATTGATAGTTTCGAAAATTATCAAAAAAATGACGCTTGGACCTGGGAACATCAAGCCTTAGTCAGAGCCCGCTTCGTTTATGGTCACACCTCTTTGGGCAATACCTTCACTCGCATTCGCCAACAAGTGCTGGCGAAAAAAAGAGACATGCATGAATTGCGAAAAGACGTTGCCGACATGCGCGCAAAAATGCGCCTTCACCTCGACAAGTCTGATAAAAACAATGCGGACTTAAAGCAAACATCCGGTGGGATTACTGATTTGGAGTTTTTAACGCAATATTGGGTGTTATTGCATAGTCATCAATACAGTACCTTGACTAAATGGACTGATAACTTGCGCATCCTCGATTCCCTCGCACACGTTGGCATCATTACGCAAAATGAAAACCACGCTTTGCAGCAAGCCTATTTATTTATCCGAAACCAACTGCATAAACTGAGTTTGGGTGCTTTTGGCAGAAATAAACCCGTACCCAATTTAGCAAAGCACATGGAGATTATTCAACGATGTTTCGTGCGCGTATTTGAGGGCTAGTCGAAGCCCGCTTTTTTGCAGTTTTCTGCCACGTATGTGCCTGGCGTATCGGTGATCACGATGGTGCGTTTTTCATTGCAAAAATACACGCTGACTTGCGGCATGAAGTTGGCGTCAATAGCTCCTGCAATTTCATCTAGTGTTAACACCAAACTATTTTCAGACAAGAAACGCTGCTTGATAACAAAATCCTGCTTGAGATCCCAGATTAAGCGCATCCCTTCTTGTTCTGCATATTTCATTACTTCGGTTTTAATGGTTGTACCTTGGGCAAAACTTCGCAATTTGTACTGGCCTTGCCAATCATCTTCAGGCACTAAATTAGCATCAGAGATGGCGACCAACTGCTCGGTTTGACTTTGCTTAGGGATTTGTAGGGCTATTACATAATCGCCAAATTGCTCTTTTATCGGATCCGTTGACGAGTATCTAAATTTTTCATAAAAAAGGGCGAGGTTATCTGAAATATTTTCTGTTGAATCATCGCCAGCTCGACCAGTGTCTTCTGGCAAGTAAATCCATGTTGTTAGCGCGCTCACCAATACGATAACGGCGAGCAGAACATGTTTTATCCAAAGCGCGGATACTTCCTTATCTGCCATTTTTTACCTCTGTAGCAAGACCTGTGTCGACAAACCAGGCTTTATCTTTAATTTACCTATTGAGACTATTTGTATAAAGACTCTGGTGCGTCCTCAGGCCGAGTTTTAAAGCGCTTATGCATCCACAAGTAGCTTTCAGGCTGCTGATTGACTATCGCTAACACGTCTTCGTTAAGTTTACTCAATGCAAGCTCTTGGTTTTTATCGGCCAAATAAGTAATTGGTGTACCTATTTTTACCTTGTAACCCTTTTTGCTGTATTGCGAAACAACCATTAACGGCACGCAGTTGGCTCGATTAGCAAACATCAGTGTTGCCGTTGTTGTTGCCGTTTGCGCCACCCCACCAAAGGGAACAAAAATACTGGTACTTTTGCCATAGTCTTGGTCAGGAAAGTACAAGCAAAATTCATTTTCGTTCATGGCTTGAATGAGTGCTTTCGCATTGCGTTTATCAATCATGTATTTGTTCGAACGATTGCGCCCGTGATATTGCATGTAATCGATTAACGGGTTGTTGTGCTTGCGGTAAAAAGCAATACAAGGGTAAGCATAACCAATAATGCGACAGCCTATTTCTAAATTGACGTTGTGCAAGGTCAAACCAAACACGCCCTTCCCTGACGCCAGCACCTTGAGCGCATTTTCCAGACCTTCAACTTCGGCATGGCGACGAACTCGCCACTCTGGCCACCACCAGCCCATCCCAGTTTCAAACAAGCCCATTGATGTGCGAAAGATATTGTCCTTCAACACTCTTTCACGTTTTTCTGCAGACCATTGGGGATAACAAAGCTCAAGGTTTCGTCTGGCCACTTTAATGCGTTTGGGAACCATGGTAGTAATGAGTGTAGCAACCACTCTCGCCAACAATTTGATGATAGACAATGGCAACCAAGTGATAAGGTAAAGCACTGCTGCGCCTAACCAAACTCCCCAGTACTTTGGATGCAGGAACGCAGCACTAAAGCTAGGTGGTATCACCGTTTTTACTGGCTTATAGGGTTTTGCTGGTGTCGTCGCTGATTGTGACGCCACTGCAGCGTCTTGTAACGTTGCCGCTTTTTGTTCTGACACACTGTTACCGTCTTCAGAGTTAACTGGTTTGTTCGCGTAATTGTTATTCTTATTATTTGTTTCAGACGTATCCACAATAAACTCATTGACGTATTTTTCGATATTCTACAACGTCAAGGCGAGCATATAAAGTAGGACTGCCTTTATTCGTGCTCTTTACTTGTACTCTTTACTGATATTCTTTACTGATATTCTTTATCGATATTCTCTAGTTTTTTCTGAAAAGTGTCAAAGTTGCCAGGGCTGTCATAATCAAAATGGTATTGGTTATGAAAACCATAGCTGAGTTTAACCAAAGCATCCTCTAAATAAAGCGTATAGCCGTCAAAATCGGTAAACGCTTTGATGCCATTTAGGTGATACGAACCGTCGTCATGATGTTCGCCATGCTGCCGCATTTTTTCGAACACTCGCAGTATCATTTTACTATCTAAACTATTTTTCATATTTGTCCTTTTGCGCGCTGCGCTTTTTAGCACGTCAGTTGCATTCAATCAGTAGTATGTGAATTACCCAGCGACGAGAGCACACTGGGTTTTCTCGCTATATATTCGATAAACCAAGTTACGTATTTACTTATAGTAGTTTATTACGACAAATTTGCATGCTGATAGATACAGCGGCAACCAAGTTATAAGATCAGAATGATGACAGCTGGCATTTTCGTGACAAAACATAACGCACACTTCTGTATACTCACCCCTTTGGATAACACGCTGTAATAACCTATTCACATTTGATTGCATGTTTTTTAATCATTTGTTTTTGATCTTTAGTCATTTTCATGTAGTATACATTTCACCACTGGTCAGATGAGCGGATAAGTTAACCATGAGTATTAGAACAAACCTTAAAAAAGTGTTACCCCCAATTTCAGTCACCGAGCAAGAAGCATTAGATGCTGGCGATGTGTGGATTGAATCGTCTATCTATCAAGGCAAACCTGACATGCATGCCCTGCGCAGCCTTCCTCAAGCCGTATTGAGCGCAGATGAGCAAGCTTTCTTAAATGGTCCGGTGCTTGAACTGTTAGGCATGATCGACGAATTCGAACTGGGTAACAGCAAACATATTCCACAAGAAATCATCGATTTTCTGGGTAAGAACAAATTTTTCTCTATGATCATTCCAAAGAAATTCGGTGGTCTAGAATTCAGTCCGTACGCAAACTCAACAATCGTTGCCACTATTGCAGCAACCAGCGGCGCGATTGCAGTAACCGTCATGGTACCGAATTCATTAGGCCCCGGTGAATTGCTAATGCATTACGGGACTGAAGCGCAACAGAATTACTGGTTGCCGAGATTATCAATTGGCCAAGACATTCCTTGTTTTGCCCTCACCAGCCCTGAAGCGGGCTCCGATGCTGGTTCAATTCCAGATGCTGCTATTGTGACAAAAGGCATGTGGGAAGGTGAGGAAGTTGTCGGTCTAAGCGTAACCTGGGACAAACGCTACATCACGCTTGCACCCATTGCGACAGTGCTCGGTTTAGCATTCAAAGTCTTCGACCCAGAGCACTTGTTAAGCGACAAAGTTGAGCGCGGCATTACATGTGCACTTTTACCAAAATCTCACCCCGGTGTTGAACTCGGTAATCGCCACGACCCAATGGGCGTAAAATTCTATAACGGTACAACGCGCGGTAAAGATGTATTCATTCCAATGGACTTCATTATTGGCGGCGAAAAGAACATCGGTCGCGGTTGGCAGATGCTAGTGAGCTGCTTAGGTGCAGGTCGCGGTATTTCCTTGCCAGCAATGGGGGTTGCTTCTGCGCAATCGGCGTTTAAGTCCACTGCAGAATATTCATTCGTGCGTGAACAGTTTGGGGTGCCAATTGGTCGCTTTGAAGGGATTCAAGACAAGCTAGCTGACATTGCCGGTAAAACATTCTTACTCGAATCAATGCGTGTATTAACCACAGAAGGCTTAGGCCAAGGTCTCTCTCCGGCGGTCGTTACTGCGATAGCGAAATACCACATGACCGAGCTAGGCCGTGATGTATTAAATTCAGCCATGGATGTACAAGCGGGTAAAGCAATTCAACGCGGTCCACAAAACACCTTGGCAAATGGTTATGCCGCATTGCCTATCGCCATTACGGTTGAAGGTGCAAACATATTAACACGCAGTCTGATGATATTCGGTCAAGGCACAATGCGTTGTCATCCACACTTGAAAGAAATGGTTGACCTGATCCACAGCGACGACAGCAAAGCGGATGCGGAATTTAATAAGGTATTGGGTAAAACAATCAAGTTCAGTGTTAAAAATGCATTTAGAAGTTTAGCTAACAGCTACTTACCATTTTTACGTTCTACCGAATCGAACTTCCCTATCGTGCGTCCTTACGAAAAACGTGTAAACGCCTTAGCAGCTAAGCTTGCACCACTTGCCGATTTATCATTATTGGTATTAGGCGGCGAACTCAAGAAAGCGGAATTATTGTCTGCTCGTTTAGGTGATGTGATGAGTTACTTATACGGTGCGATGGCGTCAATTCGTTTCTTCGAACAGCGAGTGAAGGATCGAGCGCAAGCTGAAGCTTACTTCCGCTACGCAATGGAATGGTCACTGCAGCAAGCTGAAAAAGCATTGGTTGATTTCATCAATAACTTCCCGAATACGCCAACGCGCGGTTTGATGAGAGTATTGACTAACACCTACACCTCTTCAGTGAGCCACATTTCTGACGACTTAGTGCGTGAGTTATCAACTGCTGCAATGCAAGACAGCAGCATCAAAGCACAGCTAACGCACCTAGTGAAAGTCATGCCTGGCGACGGAAACGATATCAACGAGCAAGCCTTTAAAGCCAAGCATGCTGCTATGCCCTTATTAACAAAAGTGCAAAAAGCGTTGCGTAAAGCACCTGTTGTTCCCTTTATTTCGTTTGAGCATGCAGTTAATACAATGCACGCAGCGAATACATTAACGGATGCTGAGCACACCACACTGTTAGAATACAATGAAAAACGGAAGCTTTCTGTGCGCGTTGATGAATTTACTTTCGATATGGAGCTATTGAGTGCAGAAGAAACTGACGGCCCAAGCGCAAGTAAGAACGGCGACAAAGGCGATAGCAAAACAGAACAAGCAGCGTAAATTCTGTTGTAAATACCGAATAAAATAAAGTAAAAGGCGTCCAATAAAGGACGCCTTTTTTATTGCATATGAATATTACATTGACTCAACCTTCACAAATTTGCATTGTCTACTAGCAGAGCCGTCGCAAACTGAATCATTGCCCAGTTAATTATTACCGAGTCGAACAATAGGCTGTTCTAAAAAACCTTAGAATTCGGTATATTCAAGCTTATCTATTTGCATTGCCTATGCAAAACGATGAACTTAGCAATTGGAAGGACCTTTCTTAAGTCATCTAAAAGTAAGCATGCAACAACTACGA
This sequence comes from Glaciecola sp., assembly GCA_965660625.1. GTDB lineage: Bacteria > Pseudomonadota > Gammaproteobacteria > Enterobacterales > Alteromonadaceae > Glaciecola. The sequence continues at coordinate 14,343 of CBFIAR010000031.1, forward strand.
CGACATAAGAAACCCCATCAATGGCACAGCTTTACTACTACTATTCCGCAATGAACGCGGGCAAATCAACTTCCTTGCTGCAGTCTGCATACAACTACAAAGAACGCGGCATGCACATTACCTTATTCACCGCGGCACTCGATAATCGCTATGGTGAAGGTAAAATAGCCTCGCGTATTGGACTTGAATCACCGGCCAATCTCTTTACCCCGCAAACTGATCTGTATGCCGAAATGCGCAAAGCGTGCGAGCAACGTAAAATCAGCTGCATGTTCATTGATGAGGCGCAATTTTTAAGCAAACAGCAGGTTGTGCAATGCCTTAAAATAGTCGATGCGCTCAACGTACCGGTATTAGCGTATGGTTTACGTACCGACTTTAAGGGCGACACCTTCGAGGGCAGCCAATACCTGCTTGCTTGGGCGGATAAACTCTCAGAGCTCAAAACCGTCTGTCACTGCGGGCGTAAAGCCAATTTCGTAGCACGCCTTGATCAGCATGGCGATCCCATTTCTGAAGGTGATCAGGTGGATGTAGGTGGCAACGAGAAATATGTGTCCTTGTGCCGTAAACACTTCACGGAAAAAGTGCCGCTCTCTTAGCGTTAGTAGCTTTAGTAGCGTTAGCAGCTTTAGTAGCGTTAGTAGCGTTAGTAGCTTTAGTAGCTTTAGTAGCTTTAGTAGCTTTAGTAGCGTTAGTAGCGTTAGTAGCGTTAGTAGCTTTAGTAGCTTTAGTAGCGTTAGTAGCGTTAGTAGCTTTAGCAGCTTTAGCAACGTTAACATCATTCAAATTTATCAATTAACCCAAATGAAACAAAGTTCGCTGATGTCGCATTATCGTCTACTATGCAGTTTAGAAACTGGCTGGTTTAGGCGGTCAACCGTTTTCAATGTAACTACTTTCACACGCTGACAATAAGGGACATAACATGGACTTTTCGCATAACGCAAAAACGCAAGATTATCTGACTCGAATTCGTGATTTTTTAGACACCCACGTTGCCCCCATTGAACAGCAGGTATATCAAGAATTAGCTGAGTTGAATCCAACAGGCGATTGGACTACATGGAAAGTGCACCCCGCGATTGAGCCGCTAAAAGAGAAAGCGAAAGAAGCCGGCCTTTGGAATCTGTTTCTACCCGATGCTGAACTTGCGCAGGGTTTAACAACACTGGAATACGCTCCGCTTGCTGAAGAAACTGGACGCTACACTTTTGCGCCTGAAATTTTTAACTGCAACGCGCCCGACACCGGCAATATGGAGGTGTTGTATCACTTTGGTAATAAACAGCAGCAAGAAAAATGGCTCACACCTCTATTAACCGGCGAGATACGCTCCGTGTTCGGCATGACAGAACCTGATGTCGCATCATCGGATGCCACTAACATGGCCGCGACTATTGCCTTAGACGGCAACGAATTAGTCTTAAATGGCAAAAAATGGTGGACCACTGGGCTCGGTCACCCGAACGCAAAAATATGCATATTCATGGGGCTGTCCAACCCAGAAAACGACAAACACAACCAGCACAGTATGGTACTTGTGCCGCTAGACACCGCCGGCATAGAGGTCAAACGAATGCTCACAGCCTATGGCGACTATGACGCACCTTTCGGTCATGGTGAAATGCATTTCAACAACGTGAGAGTGCCAAAAGAAAATCTATTGGTTGGCATGGGCAAAGGCTTTGCTATCGCTCAGGGGCGCTTAGGCCCAGGCCGTATCCATCATTGCATGCGGGCAATTGGTGCTGCAGAAAAAGCCCTCGAGTTGGCCATCAAGCGTGGCTTGTCCCGCGTTGCTTTTGGCTCCCCTGTGATTAAGCTAGGCGGCAACGGTGAACGCATTGCCATGGCGAGAATGAAAATTGAACAGGCTCGTTTGCTGACGCTTCAAGCGGCTTGGAAAATTGATAATCTGGGCGTTAAGAATGCCATGGTCGATATTTCAGCGATTAAAGTGGTGGTGCCACAAATGATGGAAGAAGTGGTTGACATGGCAATTCAAATTCACGGGGGTGCCGGCATGTGTGAAGACTTCCCACTCGCTCGCTTCGCCGCCGGTGCGCGCTCATTGAGACTGGCTGATGGCCCTGATGAAGTGCACATGGGCATGGTTACGCGATTAGAGCTGAAGAAATACAGATAATGACCGACAAGATTATTGATAAAGCAGGTGCGGTTCGCCCTGGCGAAGAGCTTCCCATAGCCTCTCTAATGGACTGGGTAAACACCCATATTCCTGATTTGCAGGGCACACCCACTGTTAGTCAGTATTCTGGCGGCGCCTCTAATTGGACCTACTGCCTCGACTTTGAGAATAAGTCGGTTATCCTGCGTCGCCCGCCAGCGGGTACCAAAGCCAAAGGTGCGCACGACATGGGTCGCGAGTACCGCCTGCAAAAAGCATTGCGGGAAGTGTATCCAAAAGTACCAGAAATGTTGGGATACACTGACGATGAGTCGGTGATTGGCGCTGAGTTTTATATCATGCAGAAATTTGACGGGATTATTCCTCGTCGAAATATGCCCAAAGGCTTCGTCATTTCTCCTGAAAATACACGAAAACTCTGCGAATCAGCGCTCGATGGCCTAATAGACCTTCATAACGTAGATTATAAAGCGGCCAACCTAACGCAGATTGGCAAGGGCGAAGGCTATACGCAGCGACAAATTTCAGGCTGGACTGGGCGCTATCAAAAAGCCAAAACGTGGAATGTACCAAAAGGCACAAAAGTAACCGATTGGCTCGCTAACAATATTCCTAAAGACGAAAAAATTTGTATTACTCACAACGATTATCGCTTTGATAACTTGGTGCTCAATGCGCAAAATCCGCAGCAAATCATCGGTGTTTTGGATTGGGAATTGGCCACCTTAGGCGACCCCCTCATGGACTTAGGCAATAGCCTCGCCTATTGGATCCAGGCAGATGACGACTGGTTCGCCAGAAGCACTCGACGCCAGCCAACCCACTTGCCTGGCATGATGACGCGTAAAGAAGTGATTCAGTATTACTGCGACAAACAAGGTTTAAAAACAGACAACTTTGCTTTTTATGAAGTGTATGGCTTATTTCGTTTAGCCGCTATTGTGCAGCAAATTTACTATCGCTATCATCATAAGCAAACACGCAACCCTCAATACAAAAATCTGTGGATATTGGTGCACTACTTGTTGCATCGCTGCAGAAAAATCATTAATAAAAACAAATAGAGAGCCTTATGTCATCCACCCTTAGACAAAACATTTTAATCACTGGTGCAAGCTCTGGTTTAGGCAAAGGCATGGCATTACTGTATGCGAAAATGGGCCGCAACCTCGCATTGTGCGCAAGACGCGTAGACCGATTGGAAAGTTTAAAAGCTGAACTCGAAGAAATTAACCCCAATATTACGGTCCTTATTAAATCACTGGATGTGAATGATCACGACGCGGTATTTACTGTTTTTAAGGAATTTAAACAGGAACTCGGCTCACTCGACCGCGTTATTGTGAATGCAGGTATGGGCAAAGGTGCCTCTATTGGTACGGGCTATTTTAAAGCCAATAAAGAAACCGCCATCACTAACTTTGTGTCGGCTATTGCACAATGCGAGGCGGCTGTTGAAATATTCAGAGAGCAAAACGCGGGGCACCTAGTTACCATTTCGTCTATCAGTGCGGTACGCGGGTTTCGTCGTGCCCTAACGGTTTATGCGGCAAGCAAAGCGGCTGTCACTTCACTCTCTGAGGGCATTCGCATTGATCTCATGCGTACCCCTATCAAAGTATCTACCATTCATCCTGGCTTTATTCGCAGCGAAATTAATGAGAAAGTAGAAAAAGTGCCGTTTATGGTAGACACCGAAACAGGCTGCAAAGCAATTATCAAGGCCATTGAAAAAGAAGGCGCAAACAGTTATGTTCCAGCGTGGCCTTGGGCGATTCTCAATCGCATTATGCGCATCGCGCCCTTGTCGTGGCTCGCAAAAATGAGCTAAGCATACAGCACCATCAATGACACCATCAATGAGACAACCCTAATCACTATCGGCGGAGCCCACGATGCACGGATTAAAGCGCAGTAGAATAAAAAAATCCAGTAACGATAGCGGCGTTTTAGTCAGCAAAAGCATGCGTTCCCACCACGTTTTTCAAACTATGCTTATTACTGCGGCGCTGTTTTTCTTGCTCGCCACATCCGCTGTAAGCGCTTTCGCTGCTACCTCTTCGAATGATGGGCTTATTTTAACCGCGGATGCAAACAAACCGGAGTCTACCCGCTTTGACCCTGACGCCACTAAACAGCTGATGCAAAAAGCCCTGTCGGCTTTTTATACCCCTGGCATGTCAGTAGGAGTGGTACATAAAGGCGAACTTATTTTTTTAGAAGGCGCTGGCTTACGAAATATTGCAGAGCATAGCAGCGTTACCCCTGACACCTATTTTCGACTCGCTTCCACCAGTAAAGCCTTCACTGCTGCGGCGATGGGTATCTTGGTCGAGCAAGGCAAGCTGAATTGGACCGACAAAGTCACTGAGTATTTACCTGAATTCAAAATGCAGGACGCTTGGGTAAGCCGAGAGTTCACCATTAGTGATTTGCTGGTGCATCACAGTGGACTGGTTTCTGGTGCGGGTGACAGTATGATTTGGCCAGAGCCTTCGGGCTTCTCGCGCACCGAAGTGATTCAAAACCTGCGCTATTTAACACCACAAACCAGCTTTAGATCAACTTACGCTTACAGCAACGTACTGTACATTAGTGCTGGCGAGATTATCGCCAGGGTTTCGGGTATGAGCTACGGTGATTTCATTGAAAAATTTATTTTCCGCCCTCTCGATATGAGCTGTTTCGCTGGTGATGTTCCACCGCAGAAGTTACACAATACAGCCATGAGTTATGCACATAACGATGAGAAAGGCATCTATGAGGTTCCTAGAAATAGCATTCAGCAAGCACAGCAAATGTCGGTTGCCGCAGGCGGGATTGTTTGCAATGCGCAGAGCATGAGCAAGTGGCTTAAAGCCTTGCTGGCACCGCAAACGCTTCCTTTTAACATCGATACCTTGAATGCACTTTGGTCACCACGCACTATCCTAGATATATCCGAGAGCGATGAAACCTTGGACGGTACTTTATTTAACACATACGGCTATGGCTGGCGTATTGCCGATATGCATGGCTACAAACTCGTTTCACACACCGGCACTCTTTCTGGCTACCAAGCTTATGTTGCTATGCTGCCAGAGCTAGAGGTGGGTGTTGTTGTCTTAAATAATGGTTCCAATTACGGCGCTCGCTCATCCGTGATGCAACATATTTTAAAATCATTTATTCCAACACAAAGGCTTCCCAAGGATACGCCTAATGATTGGGTTCAAGCCTTTGTTGATCTGCAAGCGGAACAGGAAGCGAAATACTTTGCCAATTATCAGCCTGTGCCTGAAGCTTCATTACCCATGCAGATTAGTAATCAACAGCTTATTGGCAGTTATCAAGATAAATGGTTTGGCCGCTTACATATTACTGAACTTACTGGGTTGGAAGAGCAAGCAAATGAAAGCACGTTGCGCATCGAATCTGAGCGCATGATCACACTAAAAGGCAGCGTTACGCCATACGAAGGAAACCGTTTTAAAGTGGAATGGGATAATAAAAATGCCGCGTCAGATGCCTTTCTCATAATTGAAACCAATTTTCAAAATGAAGTAACCTGTTTGAAAATGCATCCTTTCGTGGCACAAGAAAGAGACCAACACGAATATCGCGACATGCATTTTTTAAAGCAAAAATAATCAAAACTGAGTAACATTTAGTGTTAACAGCCACATAATGTGAGATCCTCAGGCGTAAACTAGTGTCTATTTCAGGCACTTAACAATAACGATTCTTTTGACTACAAATAGCTTAAGCCATTCCTCAAACGCCATCATTCCGATAAGGGCTCACTCAATAATTCAACTCATTTCAATAAACGGTGCAGTTTCGACCGTTAGATTTGGCCTGGTAGAGCAATGTATCTACCTTTTTTAGCGAGTCGCTCGCAGCTGTCTCTTTGTTAATAGCAATTAATCCCATACTGACTGTTACGCTTATATCGCAGTCATTACTGTGAACCACTAAGTTGGCAATTCTTTGGCGAATGCGTTCAGCTAGAATTTTTGATTGAGATAAGTTATTTCCCGGCATTAACAAGATAAATTCTTCTCCACCGAATCTGAACAAATAATCTGAATCTCGTTTGATACCGTTAATTTCATTGACTAATACTTGTAAAACGTTGTCACCGGCAAGATGGCCAAGGGTGTCATTGATTACCTTAAAATGATCGACATCAATCATGGCGACAGATAGATATGACTTGTTGCGAGTTAATCGAGCGCATTCCGTTTCATATATTTCATAAAAAACCCTACGATTAAGCGTATTAGTCAAAGCATCGTAACGGGACAGACGTTCTAATTTTGCATTGGCTTTGCTGAGTTCCAGTGTACGCTTTTCCACCATATGTTCGAGATTCGTGTTTACGTCTTCCAGTGCACGTATCGCTTCTATTTCAGCGGTGACATTTTGTTGAAAACCAATGAAGTTAATCACTTCATTGCCCCGGAATATAGGGGTAATTAACAACCGGCACCAATACGCCTCCCCAGATTTGCTATAGTTTAGAATGTCTGTCTGCACGCCCTTTCCTGCTTGTAATTGGGCTCGTATATGTTGAACGACTTCTTGGTCAGTATTTTCTCCTTGTAAAAACTTGCTGAGGGTCTGTCCCATCAACTCATGTTGTGTATACCCAGTTAATTTTTCAAACGCATTATTTGTCCAAATCACCAAACGATTCTTGTCGGTCAAGCATATGCCGGCAGAGCTTTCATCCATAGCGTAAGCGAGCATATCTCTTTCTTCACGCAACGCTTCTTTTTCAGTAATATCGTGGGCATTAAAGATGAGTTGGCAGTCATCTCTTTCTAATGATGATTGTCCGATAAATTCGTAGCTCCTGACACCGTTTATGGTATTTAGCTCACATACAAACCGCTTAACACACTCTTTATTGTCAGTCCAACTAACCAGTAAACCCTGTATTTTGGGCTCATTACTTTTTACCAGTAGCGTGGTAAATAATTGATGGTAATAGCCTTCAAGGGGGTGATTGAGAATGTGCTGCCAAGCAGGAGATAGGTAAGTAATTTTGTGTTGCTTATCCAAACAACAAATTAAAGCACATGATGCAGATATGATTTCACTCATTTTTGTTTCATTTTTAACATACGAACCATCCATGTTGCGGTTAAAAAACACACTATTCAAAGGACTATAAACAGTTCGTTAAATATAGTCCATAAAAATAAACTTTAGTATGATCTCGATCAAGTTAAACAGCGAAGAAAAATATATCTACAGACTTAGGAGAAGATCGCTGTCAGAAATGTCACGAACAAAGTAGCTGACAGCCAAATGTAGAGAACTCAATGGCTAAAAACAGACCCAGGCGACAGAGAAAATGAATTTATTCGATATCGCTTTGCTTAACCACGCTGTGAGGTCAAGGTTGTGCGCGCCAATACTGTCGATAATCGCGTCGACAGAGGCTTGCTCACTTAATTTCTGCATCACAGCTGCCTCGGCCTTTGTGACATATTCAAATTGCGCTTTATATTCTGGACGCCAGAGGATAAGAAACCTTGGTGTTGCGTTATTTATTGCGTTATTTCTTACACTATTACTTAAAATATCAACGGCATTACTTATTGATATCTTGATGTCCGTTAACAGTGCTTGTCGGGCTAACTTACCTTCTGCTGATTTAAGGAGAGGCTCATGAATAAGCCGATACAAATCAAGCACGGGAAACCAAAACTTAAGCACTTGCAGTCCGGGCGCAGGTATAAAGCGAAGTACACTTGTGTCTCCGTTCTCTAAAAGAGCCAAACTGCTGGCCTCGAACGCTTTGTCTGCTTCACGCTGCGCATGATGTATCGCCCAATCCAGCTCGGCAACTTCACTTAAAAAAGGGTATTCAGCCAGTGCCTCTTGGTCTGCAATAAACGAGGGTAATTGGCTACCGTAGTGAGCCCAATCGAAGCTGGTTTTTGTTTCGTACTTTAGATAACGCCGCGCCAACATTCTAAAACTGTGCTCCCCGACAAAGCCCTCAACGGTGGGAAAAGTAATGCTCAATGCACGAATACCGTTTTCATTGAAGTTGTTGATGTACACATTGAGAGCCGTTTGCGTGACTAGTCTGCTGGATGCATCTGCGGCGTTTGCTTTATTGGCGTTATGTGGGTGTAGCTTTTCGAATTCAAGCGGAGTGTTTTCAAAATCCGGCTTCGGCTCAACTTGGAAAATTTTAACTAGCAACTGCCGCTGGTATTTTTGATTTGCGTTATTCTGCTCCGCACTGTAGCTGTTGACACCGTTTTTGTTTTCACCGTCTCGATGGGTACTATCTTGATTCATCGGCTAATCGCCTCAGCTATCGCTCTCGCTTTACTGGCTTCATTAACCAAGACCGACCATTCGGGAATGGCAGTGTCCCACTCAACTAAGCTTGGCGTGCCCGGAAATTTTTGCACCGCATATTTGTATAATTGCCAACACTGCTCGGATACTGCCGCACCATGATCATCAATGATAAAGTGAGCCAGACTATTGGCTTCATTCGCACGGCTTGCCATATGTGGCTGTTCGCTGAAACCCGCCAAATGAATTTCACCTACAATATGGGGCGGCAATGCATGTAATCGCTGCTGAATGACATCTAAGGGATTAGCCGTTTTTCTATTCAATTCATTAATGATGAGGTTATTCAAATCGAGCAATAATCCGCACCCTGCTGCGTCGCACATGCTCACTAAAAATTCAAACTCAGTCATGTCGTCTTTGCTCTGCGCTAGCAACTGCGTTGGCGTGATATAGGCTGACAAATTCTCTATCAGTAGTGGGCGTTGAATACTTTCTTGAACTTGCTGAATGTGACTTACGATCGTGTGTAATGAATCGCTATTATAGGGAATAGGAAGCAAGTCACTGCTATGCAATACAGTGCCGTTAATTTCAGCACGATTAAAGCAAAGGTGCTCTGATACGAGAATAGGCTGTGTACTTTTCACTAATTTAGAAAATTGCTGCAAGATATTCTCAGGGACAGGTAGTATCGATCCCAATCCTAAAGATGTGCCATGCACGCTAAGTGGATAGGCTTGTGCAATATCCTGAATAAGTGCCTGAGTGGCACCACCTGCGGCAAAAAAATTTTCGGCATGCACCTCAACAAAATCAATTTTGCGGGCTTTGTTACTTTCGCACTGCGAGTTTGCGACGTTCTCGTCACGCGCTTCAGGCGCTAAGGCTTCTACATAGTGAGAATGACGAAGCCCAACACCTATAAGGCTGCTGGGCTTCGTATCTGAATTGCTATTCATAAGCTGATTGTCTAAGCAAAAATGCAGATGTCGAATCTACTAACCGTTTTTCTTTGCTTGCATTGCTTTGACCATCTCTTTGGCTTCTTTGCGGTCAAAACCACCAAGTTCTTTGCACGTGCCGCCCGGAACTAAACGCCATTCACCGATATCGTTATCCGTTGTTGCTTGCCCCGCGCAACCGTGCGTTCCAGCTAAGTTTGCGCAGTCATTTTGACCAACAGCAGAAACGCCGTAGCATTTCTCTTTCTTTTGTTTGTCTGCGGCTTCTGCAGTATCGATTACGCCCGACGTCATAACAGTGGCGAGTGCTGCAGCGATGGCTAAATTAGTTTTCATGGGTAAATCCTCATAATATAAATAATGGCTAGTAAAAGCACTTTTTTGAAATTGCCTGCGCTAACAGGATAAGTATATAAACCGTGAAATGGAATATAAAATTTCACGCTTTGGCACAATTACGACAAACCCAGTCATGACCAATGCCCTACCAGTTAGTAATCTTGAACGTGAAAATACAATGATAAAAAATATTGATGAAGATCAAGAAGTATTGAATACAAGGATTTAAGATACATTTTATCGGGGGAGTGCAAATGACGAAAACTTCATCAATGCTATGGTTAATTGTTCCTAGTACTTTGCTGACAGGTCTAATTTTATCACTTTTATTACATTTTGATTTGCAGAACACGCTACTTAATTTTGTCAATCGCTTACAAAGTCCGGGCCTTTGGGCTCCTATTATTTTTATTTTTCTAGACATGCTGTTCGTCGTGTTTTTATTACCTAGCGTTCTCTTGACCCTCAGTGCTGGTTTTTTATTTGGCACATTAATGGGTTCCGTAATCATTATAGTAGCGACGACGTTTGGCGCAGCAATCGCTTTTCTCATTTCACGATATCTATTTAAGCAATCAGTGAAAGATTATTTACATAACCACAAGAAAATGAAAGTAATCAATGAAGAATTTGTGATGGTTGGATGGAAAGTGGTGTTATTCACCAGACTGGTTCCTTTCTTTCCACTGAAACTCTCAAATTATTTGTTCGGTGCAGCGCGTTTTTCTTTTTCAGATTTTATCATTGGTACGTTTATTGGAATTATTCCGAATACGGTTTTTATTGTTTATGCGGGCTCGCTTGCTAACGATATTTATATGTTGATTGGCGGCGATTTAGTGGCGACTAATGAAATATTGTTGTTCTATGCGCTCGCACTACTATTTTCACTGGTTGCTGTAATTTATATCAGTAGGCTTTCTCAGAAAGCGCTGACTCGTTATGAATCTCACCAACATGATCTCAAGGGTAAAGATGATGTCGCTTAGGTGGGTACCTTGGAAAATATTGGTCAAGTATGCTGCTAGACGGCATGGTTTTTTAGATCCGATTAACCTATTAAGTCAATTACAACGCTTTATTCAACCATCGGAATTCAATGAACCTGTTGAACTCCTCCGAGCCGGAGCGCTGATGCACGCACGCGGTTTAATCAATAGCAGAGTAATACAGCACAACTTAGATTGGGTATGGCCATTTTGGGTCGAGCGCCAATTTGACCCCCGAGATATTTCCTTCATCCCGAGGGCTTTTGCAATAACACATATTAATCTCAGTCATCGCAATTGGACTGCGGTGGGTCTTCCAGACTACTCAGATTTACCTATTGTCGACCCTCGTGGTTTGGTCACTCCGTTTATTGATGGTTGGTCGGTAGATGTTTGGTTAGTAACCTCTACCAGCAACGCTTTGCTGCCATCAAAAGAGAAACATGCTGACCAAAAATTAAGTTTGCATAATGAGCTCCAGATCATAACAAAAGTGCAAAATTCGCAGGGTTTTCTTAAAAGTCAGGTCAGTGTTCAACTAATCAATAGTAAACCGACGTGTATCATAAACGTCGATGCCAGCTACGATGAACCTGCTTATATAGTAATTGCACTTCGTCCATATAATCCTGAAGGTGTGAGTTTTGTCGATTCTGCTAAATTAAATGAACAGCGGAATCAATGGTTAATCGATAATGCTAAAATTGTGGAGTTCAGCCGCACTGTCGATAGCCATCACTTTTCCGACTTCCAACACGGAGATGTATTATTGCACTTAGGAAAGGCTGACCAGTTGGAAGGCGAATGTAGGGCTGGTATGTTGACAGCGGCAGCCATGTTTAAGCTAGACGCGCACACCGGTATTGGCCAGGTATCCGTCCATATTCCTCTTATTCAGCAAAATAGTAAAACCGATATTCAAAGCAAACCTTGGTCGCAACACTTAAAAACCGCCGCAGTCCTGAGAATACCAGATCAGACATTCCAGTCATTGTATGATGTCGCGCTTCGAACTCTGCTCTTACATTCATCAAAGGATATTTATCCTGGTCCTTACACGTATAAACGTTTTTGGTTTCGAGATGCGGTTTTTGTTCTTCAAGCCCTGCTCTGCACTGGATTAATCAAAAGAGCAGAACAAGCGCTTGACCAATTTTCGTCCAGACAAAACTGGTCAGGCTATTTTCATTCGCAAGAAGGTGAATGGGATTCAAATGGACAAGTGCTTTGGATCTTGCAGCGCTACTGTCAATTAACGGGACAAGCACCAAAAACGCAGTGGCTGACAATGATAAAACGTGGTGCAGATTGGATAATCAATAAACGCCTTCACCGCATAGGCGATGCCCACGACGGCCTGCTGCCTGCAGGGTTTAGCGCTGAACACCTTGGCCCAAATAATTACTATTACTGGGATAACTTCTGGGGTATCGCAGGTTTACTGGCTGCAGAAACACTGTTTAATTTGGCTGGAGACACCAAACTCAGTAGAAAATATCAGCGTGCTGCCAAAGAATTCCAACATTGTGTTGATATTAATATAAACAAAGCGGGGAAAAACCTTGCAACTCGCGCAATACCTGCTGCACCTAATCGCAGAATGGACGCTGGTGCGATCGGATCTTTAGCAATGGCTTACCCTGCTCAATTGTGTAGTGAAAAAGATGAACGCATTTTGCATACAGTGGAGTTCCTACTAGACAAATGTTGTGTCGACAATGGTTTCTTTCAGGATATGACGCACTCAGGCATAAATGCCTATCTAACCTTGCACATTGCCCAGGTATTGATGAGAGCTGGAGACACTCGATACCAGCAACTAATACAAAGAGTTGCCGAGCTCGTTAGCCCTACAGGTCAATGGCCTGAAGCGATCCATCCTCAAACTGGAGGCGGCTGTATGGGTGATGGCCAACATGTTTGGGCTGCGGCTGAGTGGATAATGATCATGCGAAATACATTTGTACGAGAAGAGCATGATCGACTCGTGCTCGGGGCGGGAATAAGTGAGCAGTGGCTAATCAGCCAGCAAACCCTAAAATTTGGTCCAGCTCCTACCACCTATGGTGATGTAACAATGACAATTGAACCAGTTTCGTTACCTTCTGAGAATGTGCAATTGCGACACAAGATTAGTTGGCACAGTGAATGGCACTCTAGCGCACCGACCATTGAGGTGCGCCTTCCTGGGCAGAAAGTCCTTCACCCTAAAACAGAGGAAAATCACGTGTACTTTGAGATGCCGCGATGAATATCTTGATGATGACTAATACCTATTTACCTCACATTGGCGGCGTTGCTCGCTCAGTTGACGCATTTAGCCGTTACTATCGCAGACAGGGTCACAATGTGTTGATTATTGCTCCCGAATTTCCACAAACGCCTAAGAATGAGGATAATGTGATCCGCATTCCAGCTATTCAGCATTTCAATGGCAGTGATTTTTCTGTTGTGTTACCCGTTCCTCATTTTTTAGGTAATGCGATAGAAAAATTCGAACCTGATATTGTGCATTCACATCATCCCTTTTTAATCGGGTCAACAGCAAGGTTAGTCGCCAACACTTATCAACTTCCCTTAATTTTCACGCACCATACTATGTACGAACAATACTCACACTATGTGCCCGGCGATTCCAAAACCCTAAAGCGGTTTGTTATCAAACTCGCAACGAGCTATGCCAATATGTGTGATTGTGTGTTTGCGCCTAGCGAAAGCATTGCGAAAATATTAGTCCAACGAGAAGTACGAACCCCCATTAAAATCATCCCCACGGGCGTTGATTTAGCGGAGGCTGAGCAAGGAGATGGTGCGGGTTTCCGAGCTATCGCTGGCATTCCAAAAGATGCTTTTGTGGTGGGTCATTTAGGGCGCCTAGCGCCTGAAAAAAACCTCGATTATTTGTGTCATTCAGTGCTGAAATTTATACAAAAGGAAACTCGTGCACACTTTCTCATAGTAGGCAGAGGGCCGTCAGAATCAACGATACTGCAAATATTTATGCAATCTGGTTTGAGTAAGCGTTTGCATAAAATTGGTTTCCTTCAACAGCCCTTTACATCAAGCGCATTCAAAGCGATGGATGTTTTCGTATTTAGTTCTCAAAGTGAAACCCAAGGCATGGTGTTGAGTGAGTCAATGGCCATTGGAGTCCCTGTGATTGCCGTCGATGCACCAGGGGTAAGAGAGTTGGTAAAGGATAATAAGAATGGCAGACTGTTGCCAGCATCCGCTAGTAGCCAGGAGTTTTCCGAGGCATTGCACGACTTTATTAAATTACCCAAGTCTACACGCAAAGACATGAGCCGAACCGCGCAACAAACAGCAGAAAATTACTCACTGGATTTATGTGCGCAAAAAGCATTGAAAATCTACCATCAATTGCTAGGCAAACGATACGTCCATCGCCGCTTTGAGCATCAGACTTGGACTGAAATAACGTCGTTAATAAAAGCGGAATTCGACATTTTAAGTAGCTTCATCAATGCTGCAGTGCAAGCTCTGAAACAAGATAATCAGCAATGATCTATCAAATCGAATTATGGTTTCGCAAATTGCACTGCTGGTTCAATCGCAGCGAATGGTTGATATGTTTGCTTGGGCTCAAGCCAGTAAGCCCATCAAAGGTAAAAACGGGACTGATCATGATCCAGATAGATGGCTTATCTTACTCTCAGCTAAAGTCAGCGTTAAGCAAAAAGCGTATGCCGTTTCTGCAAAAATTGATGAATAAAGAGCATTATCAACTAGAGGTATTATTCTCAGGTGCACCTTCTACCACCCCGGCCGTGCAGGCCGAACTTTTTTATGGCGTCAAAACGGCGGTTCCAGCGTTTAGTTTTAAATCTCAAACTTCCGATAAGGTGGTTCAGATGAACCAATATCAGGCCTCGGTTGACGTAGAAAACCAACTAAAAGAACACGCTGTTCCGCTTCTTAAAGGGGGCAGTTCCTATTCTAATATCTACCGTGGAGGCGCTAAAGAAGCTAATTTTTGTGCATCTTCAATAGGCTGGTCTCAACTAATGAAAATGACGCCAGTATGGAAGATGATTATTTTTATTGTGTTAAACCTATATAGTTTTCTCAGAGTAACAGTGCTTATTGTTGTGGAGTTTTTACTGGCGTTTGTTGATTTTTTTCGCGGCATCATCGCGCGAAAAAACTTAATAAGAGAATTAAAATTTGTCCCTACCAGAGTCGTCATTAGTATTCTTTTGAGAGAATTAGTGACGATCGGCGCCAAGCTAGACATAGCGAGGGGATTACCCATTATTCACTTAAACCTACTCGGTTATGATGAGCAGGCGCATCGACGTGGCCCCGGCTCAGCATTCGCCCATTGGAGTTTAAAAGGCATCGATGATGCTATCGGTCGAATTTGGCGGGCCGCAAAATCTTCGTACCAAAAAGACTATGAAATTTGGATTTATTCAGATCATGGGCAAGAGGAAACTCGACCATATGAAAGACTGTATGGTGAAACGGTTAGTCAGGCCATTAATCGCGTGTTTGCTAATTTTGAGCAGCCGATAACAAGTAACACCGTTATTACTCACATACAAGGTACTGAGTCGCATAGAGCAAGGTATCTAGGAGGTAAATGGATACAAAAAATAACGCCGTTTAACACTGTTGCATTTTCAACTCTTCCCTCCTCAGAAAAATCGGTTATCGTTACCGCAACAGGCCCCTTAGGATCGATTTATCTGGCGCACCCTTTGAGCCAGAAACAGACAGAAAAACTCGCAATGGCCTTAGCGCGCGATGCCAAAATTCCTCTCATTTTTGTTTGCAACAAGGAGAATGTCGGGGGCGCTGAATTAACAATTAAGGTGTTCACCAAAAATGCGGAATATGACTTGCCAAAAGATAGAGCCAAAATTTTTGGTAAAAATCATCATTTCTTGGAAGAGATAACAGAGGATATTATGCGTTTATGTCAGCATGCTGAATCTGGCGAACTTCTGATCAGTGGCTTCAGGCCTGATAAACCTTATTGTACATTTGCAATGGAAAATGGCTCACATGGGGGGCCAGGTCCAGAAGAAACACGCGCATTTGCTTTGCTACCTTATGATACTCCAATGCCGGTTAAGCAAAAGGCATATTTAAGGCCAGCTGATTTATATGAAATAGGTCTGCACACCTTAGGTCGCCACGTAAAATCTTTCGCTGAAAATAGTCAGCTCAAGCCACTGAGTTCACAAAAACGTCCAAAAAAAACCTCACTCAGGATCCTCACCTATAATGTCCATAGCTGTTTTTGCATGGACGGTAAACTTTCTCCAAAAAGCATTGCCAAAGTGATCGCGCATTACAAACCAGATATTGTGGCCTTGCAAGAATTAGATGTAGGGCGTTCTAGAACGCAACATGCCGACCAAGCTCATATCATTAGTAAATATTTGCAGATGGAATATCATTTTCATCCGGTTATCCATGTTGAAGAAGAACAATATGGCAATGCTATTCTTACGCATCTTCCGATCACACTAATTAAAGCAGGCAATCTACCATTAATCGCCAAAAAGCCGTGGTTTGAACCAAGGGGCGCAATTTGGGCGTCCGTATCGCTAAACGGCTACAATATACAAATTTTTAATACACATTTTGGCTTTAGAAAAATCGAACAGATTCCCCAGACCAAGGCGATATTAGGCAAAGACTGGCTAGCTGGGGTCGATCATAAAGACCCAGTTATTTTATGCGGCGATTTCAATTTTTCGCAGCGTTCAGCTGCCTACAAGCTTATCACTAAACAATTCCAAGACCTTCAAGTAGACCTAAAAGGACACCGCCCTTTAAAAACATTTCCCAGTAGACTGCCTTGCACTCGCATTGATCATGTGTTTTCTAACTTATTTTTTAAAACCGTTGATGTGAAGGTTCCTCGTACCTATCTAACTCGCAATGCCTCCGACCACTTACCTTTAATTATTGATGTACACTTGCCCTAAGATGAGGCCATAAGCTAGGGAAATTACCCCGAGTTAAGTTATATTAGGTCACTGCATTCTTTTTAGTAAACTCCGGTTCCATATATTGCTCACTCTCAACAATCGCTTTTAACTTTTTGACACTATCAAACAACTGTTCAAAGCTCAAAAAGCTGGGCGAAAACCCAAAGCGCAGAATATCCGGTGCTCTGAAATCGGCAATCACGCCATGCGCAATCAGCGCCTGACACAATGCATAAGCATGAGGATGTTTGTAAGCCAGTTGCGAACCTCGTATGCTAGCTTGGTTCGGAGATGCCATAACGAGTTCAGATAAACTCGGCGCTTGCGCAATGAGCTGCTGGTAAAAACGCGTCATCGCCACCGACTTCTCTCTAATTTGCGTCATGTTCACTTGCTCAAAAATATCGAGCGCTGCGCTTAATACCGCCATCGAAATAACGCTAGGCGTGCCGCTTAAGAACTTTTTAATGCCCGCATCGGGTGCATAGCTAGGATCGAATGTGAAGGGATTCGCATGTCCCATCCAGCCAGTTAAGGGCTGCTTTAAAACAGGGATATGACGTTTGGCTGCATAGATAAATGCAGGTGCGCCCGGTCCACCATTTAAGTATTTATAGCCACAACCCACCGCAAAATCGGCTTGACAGTTATCGAGCTCTACCGGAACGGCACCAGCGCTGTGGGCTAAATCCCAAATAACCAAAATGCCCTGCTCGTGAGCTAACTGTGTTAGCTTTTGCATGTCGTGAATTTGGCCTGAGCGAAAGTTAACGTGAGTGAGCATTAGCACCGATATTTTGCTGCCCTTTTCTACCATCACTTTTTCTAGCTCGTCAGCATCACAGGTAAGTAAAGAGCACTGCTGCGCACCCAACATTTGTTGTAGGCCTTCTACCATATACAAATCGGTTGGAAAGTTATCCTGCTGGGACAATACAATATGGCGTTCGGAACCATTCAACTGAAGTGCACATGCCAACAGCTTGAATAAATTCACTGAAATGGAATCACAACAAATAACTTGGCCTTTATGTGCGCCAATGAGAGGTGCAATTTTATCTCCCACCGTGATGGGTAAATCAATCCAAGCGTGCTTATTCCAACTGGTAATTAAGTCTTCCCCCCACTGCCTTTCGACCACATCAATTGCCGCTTTTTTTGCACTTATCGGTAAAGGTCCGAGTGAGTTACCGTCTAAATAAATAGTGCTAGCCGGTATTTCAAACTGCTTTACCAGATGCGCAATCGGATCATGCTTGTCGAGCGCCAATGCATGGGCTCTGTTTAGCGCTTTAAGGTCTTCCCTTTCTGCGCCAGCAAGGTTCGAACTAGGAAATGCATAGCTCGGGGTTTGCACATCCCTTCCCCCTTGAATCTTTGCTGCTTGCCCACCTTGCAGATGAGATGTAGATGAAGACATGTGTAATACCACTTTTATTTTATAAGCTAATTAGAGCTGACTGAGTTTCGCTCATTGATTAAATCCAGTACGCCTTTTTATCTATTAGTGTTCATTTCTAATTGTCTGAGTAAGTGTTTAAACGCATCGCTGCCGGGATGGATCCAATCAAAATGGCCAACGCCTTCCAGTTTTATCGTTTCTGCATTTTGGTGGTGTGCTTGCGACTGCGGAACGATAGTGTCTGCCGTCCCTTGCAGTAATTGGAAATGTCCCAACTTATCTCCAGTCGCGGCAAAATTTTGGGGGTTAGCCAGATAGTAAGCTTGAGCTTGTTCATCTGGCATACCGGCCATAAACTGCGGTGTTGCGGTCTGACAGCTATTGTTACCATTAGCATATTGTGGCACATCCATAATTGCAGCTAAACCAATGATGTCGGCTTGTTTAACCGAAGCCGGCAACACATCGCTCAGCTGCAGCCCCAACATTGCCGCTAAATGACCACCAGCACTATGACCGACAATACTGATATGCTCAAGGTTAACACCCGCCTCGGCTAGCACATCAACTTTTTGCAATCCAAGTAC
Source organism: Glaciecola sp. (assembly GCA_965660625.1). GTDB lineage: Bacteria > Pseudomonadota > Gammaproteobacteria > Enterobacterales > Alteromonadaceae > Glaciecola. Next base: position 33,043 of record CBFIAR010000031.1, read on the forward strand.
GATATCCTTAAGCGCAACAGGCCATTCTCCGCCATTACCTGCTCGCCGATACTCAATTGACCAAACGTCATAACCAGTCTGGGCCAAGCCTGTCGCAAACGCGTATGCATGTGACATGTCAAATGCACTCAGCCAACAACCGCCGTGAATAAACACCACAAGACCTTTGGAAGCACTCTTGTAATGGTTTAATGTTTCCTGCTTCACATCCGCAGCACGCCAGTATGCAGCATATTGATCACTGTGCTCGTTGGCATACGCAAAAGTAGACGTCGGTTTCATTGAATCTAGGTTGGCAACCATGCGGTAAGTGTTATTTTTAGGTGCCGATGGAAATTCAATCAAGGCTGTGGTTTCTGTTTTGT
>CBFIAR010000032.1:0-30953 GCA_965660625.1 Glaciecola sp.
TCCCGTTTTGATTGTTTTGTCAAACTCAATCATGGCACATTGATGCCGTATGTGGGAGGAGACCATCACATCAGAATACAAATAGCCTTATAAACATTGCAATAATGGGAACCTGACTGGGCAGGTTTGTCCGATAAGCTTTAGGTTATGACAAAACAATTCGCCTCAAACTTGCCAAGCGCAAATTGAATGCCTAGTATTGGTGAAAATCTATTTTCTAAAAATAGACATAAAGAAACGACTAGCCAACAACAATAATAATGAAAAGGAAAACCAAATGAAAAAAGCGGTATTAACGCTTTCTGCGGTAGCTCTTGCGCTTTCAATGGCAGCTTGCACTGAAAAACCAGTAGAATCTCAAAAACCTGCAGCAGATACTCAATCACAGCAAAGCGTGGAAAATGTCCTGCTTGCAGAATTCAAAGGTCCATACAGTGGTGTTCCTGCATTTGATAAAATGTCCCTAGCTGACTTAAAGCCTGCGTTAGAAAAAGGCATGGCGCTTAATTTGGCCGAAATTGACAAAATCGCGAACAATCCAGAACCTGCTAACTTTCAAAATACTATTGTCGAAATGGAACGTGCCGGAAGCGAATTGAGCCGGGTGTTTACTTATTGGGGCATATGGAGCTCGAATAAATCCAGCCCTGAGTTCAGAGAAATACAACAAGAAATGGCCCCGGTCATTTCCTCTTTCAGATCAAAAATAACACAGAACGAAAAGCTATTTGAACGTGTTCAAGCTGTCTACGAAAGCGAAGAGTTAGCGGCGTTAACAAGCGAGGAACAGCGCATTACTTGGATGACTTATAATGGTTTCGCAAGAAATGGCGCTACCTTGAACGACGAAGATAAGAAGCGTTACGCAGACATCAACCAAGAATTAGCTTCTTTACATACGTTGTTTTCAAACAACGTCCTCGCCGATGAAGAAAACTATGTACTGTATTTAGAGCAAAACCAACTAGCCGGTTTACCTGAGTCTTTCATCAAGGCTGCGGCCGGAATGGCGGAAAAAAGAGGAAACACAGGTAAATATGCAATTACTAACACTCGGTCTTCAATGGACCCGTTTCTCACTTATTCAGAAGATAGGGGCTTACGTGAAAAGGTCTGGAACACGTATTACAGTCGTGGTGACAATGGCGATGAATACGACAACAATGAACTCATTAAGAAAATTCTGACCTTGCGCCACGAACGTATCAAGCTTTTAGGCTACGACAACTATGCGCAGTGGCGTTTAGAAGATCGCATGGCGAAAACGCCAGAGCGCGCGATGGAGCTGATGGAAAAAGTGTGGCCAGCAGCTATCGCCAGGGTCACAGAGGAAGTGGCCGACATGCAGGCCATTGCTGATGCTGAAGGTGCCAATATTAGTATTGAGCCTTGGGACTATCGTTTCTATGCTGAAAAAGTACGTAAAGATAAATACGCTCTCGATTCCGATGAGGTAAAACAATACTTACAGCTAGATAAGCTGCGCGAGGCAATGTTCTTTGTTGCAGGCGAATTATTTAACTTTGAGTTTACGCCTGTAGCTGAGGGCAAAGTGCCTGTGTTTCACCCAGATGTAAAAGTATGGGATGTCACTGACAAAACCAGTGGCGAGCACATTGGTCTATGGTACCTCGACCCCTTTGCAAGACAAGGCAAACGCTCGGGTGCTTGGGCAACGACATATCGCAGCTACACCACCTTTGATGGTAAGGAGACCGTATTATCTTCAAACAATTCAAACTTCGTGAAAGGTGCTGAAGGCGAGCCAACTTTAATATCTTGGGATGATGCTGAAACGTACTTCCACGAATTTGGACACGCTTTGCATTTCTTGTCAGCTAATGTTGCTTATCCAAGTTCGCACTCTGGGGTGCGCGACTATACTGAATTCCAATCGCAGTTGCTTGAACGTTGGTTATTAACCGATGAAGTTATCAATAATTATTTGGTGCACTACAAAACAGGTGAGCCGATACCACAAACATTGGTCACTAAAATCAAAAATGCATCGACGTTTAATGAAGGCTTTAAAACGACTGAGTATATGTCCTCTGCAATTATGGATTTGCTTTACCATACGACCGATCCTGCTAAGATTGAGCCAGACAGCTTTGAGCGTGATGAACTCACTCGCTTAGGCATGCCCAAAGAAGTGGTTATGCGCCATAGAACAACACAATTTGGCCATATTTTCTCTGGTGAAGGATATGCAGCCGCATACTATGGCTACATGTGGGCAGAAGTACTTACCTCCGATGCAGCTGAAGCGTTCGCTGAAGCACCTGGTGGCTTTTACGACAAAGAAGTGGGTGACAGACTGGTGAAATATTTGTTTTCCGTGCGCAACGCAATGGATCCTGAAGAGGCGTATCGTAAATTCAGAGGCAGAGACGCAAAAGTAGAAGCGTTAATGCGCGATAGAGGTTTTCCGCTAACCTCTGGTGAATAAGGATTATTGAGTTAGCACTTAGTGCTAACTTAGTCTTACACGCGATATACACAAAGGAGCATCATTAATTGCTCCTTTTTATTGAAAAACCTCTTCAATTGCCTTTAAGGTTTGTTCAATTGCGCCTCTATTTTGTTGTATGACTCGTTTACTCGCCTCTCCCGCCCTCACTGCAGCATCAACATCATCAAGCCATTCCTCAGCAGTTTGAGCAAGTTGCCCTGGTGTAGACAATATTTTCAGGCCACCTGCAACAACTAAGGCATGACAAATAATGGGGTTGTTAAATACACTGGGCCCCATCATCGTGGGCACACCGTATAGGGCGGGTTCAAGCGCGTTATGCCCTCCTTTGAACACAAAACTTCCACCGACAAACGCGCACGAGGCTAATTTGTAACACGCCTTAAGCATGCCCATTGCATCTACGAGGAGAATGTCGGGTGCGGTTTGCAGAGGCTTGTCAGTTAATGCACTTAACTTAACCATAGAGAACCCAGTTGCGTGGCATAGTTGCGCAACTCTTTCAAAACGATGAGGGTGGCGTGGAACAATCACGAGCACGAGATCAGGATGCGTGATCCGTAATTTTTTGAAGGCATCCAAACAGGCTGTTTCTTCTAACTCATGCGTACTGCCTGCAACAAATACCGCTTGCGTCACAAGACCCATCTGCTGTTTAATTGTTTGTGCCTTCACGTCATCCGTTGGGTCCAATTCGAGATCAAACTTCATATTGTTGCTCAGTGTTAAGTTTGGCTTATAAACACCTAACTTTAGAAAGTTATCAAAGTCTTGCTGTCCCTGCGTACAAATACGTGAAAACTTGCGCAGGCTAGGCCTAAACAAATACGCTAAGCGTTGATAATTCTTAACTGACTCATTGGTCATTCTAGCGTTAATCAATACCGCGGGGATGTTCCGCTTAAAGCACTGATGCAGCATATTTGGCCAAATTTCAACCTCAGTAACCAACACGAGTTGTGGCTGTAGTTTTTGAAAGAACATCCACATACAAATAGGGATATCGATTGGCAAATAAACATATTGAACGCTGTCTGCAAATACTGCCCGAGCTTGTTTGGCTCCCGTTGAAGAAGTCGTTGATATCGTAATGTGCAAATTAGGATAACGTTGCTGTAAGCGCAGCACGATACTCTTTGCGGCATTCACTTCGCCCACGGATACGCAGTGAACCAAAATACCACGGCTGGCTACATTTCCTATAAAGCCGAAACGTTCTCGGTTACGATTTCGTTGTCCTGTCGTTTTATCTGATTTTAAAAGTAGCGTTAGCACACCGATCGGTAGAAGCAAGATAAGCACAAGATTGTAACACCAGCGCCAAATACAGTGGTACCAACGATGTGTATAGGGTGTGTTCATAAGTTCTGAGTACGCGCACAATAAGTATGCATAGAGCCGGAGTTTCCAATTTAGATGTTAATCTTAGTACTTTTTATAGATAAAAACAGCTTGATATCCAGTAAAGTAAAGCTAATGTTACACCATACCTTATGAGTCATTCAGTGTTTAGCAATATTAATAGTGTAACACTGAAGAATAAATTGTCAGGGACTGAAATGCTAATCAGCAAACCCGGTCAATAAAAAAGGCGCGACCTCGAAAGGTTGCGCCTTTTTTGAACTGCGTTAAATTAAGCTTTAACTATAACGTCAACTAACATCCAAGTCTTAGACTTAGAAAGAGGGCGACATTCAGTAATAGTTACTACGTCACCTTCATTACAGACATTAGCTTCGTCGTGTGCGTGTAGCTTAGTTGAGCGCTTGATAAACTTCCCATAAATTGGGTGCTTAACAGTTCTCTCAACCATAACAGTAATGGTTTTATCCATTTTGTTACTAGTTACACGGCCTTGTACTGTACGAATTTTCTGTTCAGTCATTACGCGTTAGCCTTTTGAGTTAAAATAGTCTTAACACGTGCGATGTTGCGACGTACTGTTCTTATTTGGTCAGTTTTTTCAAGCTGGCCAGTAGAATGCTGCATGCGGAGGTTAAATTGCTCACGAAGCAAATTAACTAGTTCTACATTTAACTCTTCTACGCTTTTTTGGTTAAGTTCAGTAGCTTTCATTACATCACCGTCCGAGTTACAAAGGTTGTTTTAAATGGCAATTTCGCCGCAGCCAATGCAAACGCTTCACGAGCTATATTCTCTGGAACACCTTCCATTTCATATAACACGCGTCCTGGTTGAATTTGGCATACCCAGTACTCAACGTTACCTTTACCTTTACCTTGACGAACTTCTAAAGGCTTCTGTGTAATTGGCTTGTCAGGGAAAACTCGAATCCAAATTTTACCTTGACGTTTAACGTGACGAGTCATGGCACGACGAGCTGCTTCAATTTGACGAGCGGTCATACGACCACGCGCGACAGCTTTTAAAGCATAAGTCCCGAAGCTTACTTTGCCTCCGGCAACAGCAAGACCACGGTTACGACCTTTATGCATTTTACGAAATTTCGTACGCTTTGGTTGTAACATGATTAGCCCTCTCGTTTAGCGTTGCGGCCTTTCTTCTTAGGTGCAGGAGCTGGTTGCTCTTGTGTAAGAGGCAACCCGCCTAATACTTCACCCTTAAAGATCCAGACTTTCACGCCAATGATACCGTAAGTCGTAGCTGCTTCAGACGTTGCATAGTCGATGTCAGCACGGAAAGTGTGCAAAGGTACACGACCTTCACGATACCATTCAGCACGTGCGATTTCTGCACCACCTAAACGGCCACTTACTTGAACTTTGATACCAAGTGCACCTAAACGCATTGCATTTTGTACAGCACGCTTCATAGCGCGACGGAACATAACACGACGCTCAAGCTGGCTTGAAATGCTGTCAGCTACTAGCTGTGCATCTAGCTCAGGTTTACGAACTTCAGCAATGTTGATCTGAGCTGGCACACCGGCTAGCTTAGAAACATGATTGCGAAGCTTCTCTACGTCTTCTCCCTTCTTACCGATAACAATGCCAGGGCGAGCAGTGTGAATAGTCACACGGATGCTCTTAGCTGGACGTTCGATAACGATTTTCGAAAGTGACGCGCTCTTTAACTGTTTCGTCAAATATTGACGGACCTGGTGGTCATTAAACAAGTTATCTGCATACTCTGCTGTATTAGCGTACCAAGTTGATGTCCATGGTTTGCTGATACCCAGGCGTATACCGGTAGGATGAACCTTCTGTCCCATAATCTACTCCTAGTTATCCGCCACAACCACAGTGATGTGACTGCTACGCTTAAAGATACGATCAGCACGGCCTTTCGCACGTGTTTTGATTCGCTTCATAGTCGGGCCTTCATCAACAAAGATTTTAGCTACCGACAACTCGTCGATATCAGCACCTTCATTGTTTTCAGCGTTGGCAATGGCTGACTCAAGAACTTTCTTGACCAGCGCAGCGGCTTTCTTTGGACTATACGTTAAAACTTCAAGAGCTTTTTCAACGTGTAATCCGCGGATTTGATCTGCTACCAAGCGTGCCTTTTGAGGTGACGTACGAGCAAAACGGTGTTTAGCTAATGCTTCCATTTTATTCCCCTTATCTCTTGGCTTTCTTATCTGCGACATGGCCGCGATAAGTACGCGTTGGCGCAAATTCGCCCAACTTATGGCCAACCATTTCGTCACTGACGAAAACAGGTACGTGCTGGCGACCGTTATGAACCGCAATGGTCAACCCAATCATATCTGGGATGATCATGGAGCGACGAGACCAAGTTTTAATTGGTTTCTTTTCGCCCTTTTCCACTGCAGCTTCTACCTTCTTCAGCAAGTGGAGGTCAATAAAAGGACCTTTCTTGAGAGAACGTGGCATGGTGAATCCTCGCTGTTATTTATTTCGACGACGTACGATAAGTTTATCGGTACGCTTGTTACTTCGGGTCTTCTTACCTTTAGTAGGTACACCCCAAGGTGTTACTGGATGACGACCACCAGATGTACGACCTTCACCACCACCGTGCGGGTGATCAACCGGGTTCATGGCAACACCACGGACCGTTGGTCTAACACCACGCCAGCGAGTAGCACCGGCCTTACCTAATGAACGAAGCATATGCTCAGCGTTACCTACTTCACCGATAGTTGCTCGGCAATCAGATAATACTTTACGAACCTCACCAGAACGAAGACGTAGTGTTATGTACGCTCCATCACGAGCAAGAATTTGTGCATATTGACCAGCAGAACGTGCAATTTGTGCACCTTTACCTGGCTTCATTTCAATCGCATGTACTGTTGAACCTACAGGCATGTTGCGCATTGGCATTGCATTACCTGCTTTAATTGGTGCATCAGCCCCAGATTGGATAGCATCGCCTGCTTTAGCGCCTTTCGGTGCTAAAATGTAACGACGCTCACCGTCTGCGTATAATACCAAAGCGATATTAGACGAACGGTTTGGATCATATTCTAAACGCTCAATTTTAGCTGGAATACCGTCTTTATTACGTTTGAAGTCAATAATACGATAGTGTTGCTTATGACCACCACCAATATGACGAACAGTAATACGACCATTGTTATTACGGCCACCAGATTTGCTTAGTTTATCTAATAAAGGAGCGTGAGGCGCACCTTTGTGCAAATCAGGATTAATTACCTGAACAACGTGACGACGACCTGCAGAAGTTGGCTTAGCTTTCAATAATGGCATTTCTAATCCCCTTCTTACTCAGCGGCACCGACAAAGTCGATTTCCTGACCTTCTTTAAGCATAACATATGCTTTTTTCCAGTCACTGCGCTTACCAAAAGACTGTCCATGGCGCTTAGTTTTACCTTTGCATACCACGGTACGAACAGAGTTCACTTCAACTTCAAACAATTTTTCAACTGCAGCTTTAATTTCTGCTTTGTTCGCGTCTTTAAGAACTTTGAAAACAACAGTATTGCTTGCTTCAGCAGCCATAGTAGCTTTTTCTGAAACATGAGGTGCTAAAAGCACTTTTAACAAACGTTCTTCGTTCATGCTAATGCCTCCTCAAGTTGCTTCACTGCTTCAGCTGTAATTAACACTTTATCAAATGCAATTAAGCTTACTGGGTCAATTCCTTGAACGTCACGAACGTCAACTTTATAAAGGTTACGTGAAGCTAAGAACAAGTTCTCGTCTACTTCAGGAGTAACAATCAATACATCAGTTAATTCGTATTCATTCAATTTCGCTAAAAGTTCTTTCGTCTTTGGCGTTTCAACACCAAAACTCTCAACAACGATTAAGCGGTCTTGACGTACCAATTCAGATAGGATGCTTTGTATCGCACCACGGTACATCTTTTTGTTAACTTTTTGGTCAAAGTCACGAGGCTTAGCTGCGAATGCGCGACCACCACCAACCCAGATTGGGCTGCGGATAGTACCAGCACGTGCACGGCCTGTTCCTTTTTGACGCCATGGCTTCTTACCACCACCACGTACTTCAGCGCGTGTTTTTTGCGCTTTAGTACCCTGACGAGCACCTGCACCGAATGCAACAACCACTTGATGTACAAGTGCTTCGTTGAATTCACGTCCAAAGGTAGTGTCGGATACTTCAAGAGCGCCTTTCGCGTCTTTAAATGTTAATTCCATCAGATTACTCCCAGACGTTACGCTTTGCCAGCCGGCTGGACGATAACGTCACTGCCAGTAGCGCCAGGTACGGCACCTTTAATTAATAAAAGGTTGTTTTCAGCATCAACACGCACTAGCTCTAAAGACTGAGTGGTGATTCGCTTGTTACCAAGTTGACCAGCCATTTTCTTGCCTTTAAATACTTTACCAGGTGATTGGTTTTGACCAATTGAACCTGGAGCACGGTGAGATAGTGAGTTACCGTGTGAATTACGTTGGTGACTAAAGTTCCAACGCTTAATTACACCGGCAAAACCTTTACCTTTAGATGTACCTGCTACATCGACTTTCTTCGTGTCATTGAAGATTTCAACAGTGATTTCACTGCCCACTTCAATATCACCACCTTCATTTGCATTAAGGCGGAATTCCCACAAGCCACGGCCTGCTTCCACGCCAGCTTTTGCAAAATGTCCTGCAGAAGCTTTATTTACGCGGTTAGCTTTCTTAGTGCCAGCGGTAACTTGTAGTGCACGATAACCGTCTGTTAACTCAGTACGTAACTGAGTTACACGGTTAGGGGTCGCTTCAATAACAGTTACAGGGATAGACACGCCATCTTCTGTGAAGATACGAGTCATGCCCACTTTACGACCGATAAGACCAATCGACATTGTTATAACCCTCTCTTGTTAGCCCAGGCTGATTTGAACATCAACGCCGGCAGCCAAGTCCAATCTCATTAAAGCGTCAACTGTTTTATCAGTTGGCTCAATGATATCTACTAAACGTTTGTGTGTGCGGATTTCGTACTGATCTCGTGCGTCTTTATTAACGTGCGGAGAAGTTAGAACCGTGTAACGCTCTTTACGTGTTGGTAAAGGGATTGGACCCGATACTTGTGCGCCAGTGCGTTTAGCGGTTTCTACAATCTCTGCAGTAGACTGATCGATCAACTTGTGATCGAACGCCTTTAAACGAATACGAATTCTTTGATTTGCCATCGATGAAGCTCCAATCGAAAGAACAAAATAAATCACCTTTTCACTCCTATTGCCTTATAAAAAGCGCGGATGAAAAGGTGTGCGTAAACCATTGACCTACAATTGAGGTCCTGTTCATATGTTAGTGTGCTGCTAGCCGTGAGTTTGCATCGGTGGTTTCCACTTTTGCGTTCAAATCGCTTGCCGCGCGGCGTATAACTAAAGAAGCTTATGCTTGTAGACCTAGTTATTCGTCCCACTAAACAATGTCTTTTATTAGATACTTTAAAAGCACCTGTGGAGACAGAGGGCGCAGATTATACACAGATTATCATGTAAAGCAAGCACCCATGACATGCGAACCTAATTAAGTTGTTCGTCCTTCCAAAATTTTGTTCCTTTCACCGTGGCCTGCAAAGCTAACCCGCTTTCAGTCATGGTGTATACGGTGACGTCACCATAATAAGCTTCGCCTTCTATCGACTTGCCTTTTGTACCTGCTTTTGCAGCAGCATCTGCATTGCCGCCAAATGTCCATCCTTGGTCAACAAAATTGCGTATTGCAGCTGGATTATGGAAGACCATTACAATGCGATAGTCTTTTGCACCAAGGCCTAGACCCACGCCGCCTTCTGCCATATTCATGTAGGTTTTTGTGTTCCGGCCTTGGTCATTGACAACGCCAAACCCTATGCCGGCTGAAACTAAAAACAAGTTAATATTAGCATTTGAAAAAACGGCATATCCGGGTGATGCTTTTAATTCTTCTCTAGCAGCAGGTTTCTTTAAGTAAAGCTTTTCAAGTGTATCTTGCTGCATTTCTAATATTGCTGTGCGCTTTTCGGCGTTAGTGCCTGCCCCCATAGAGGCACAGGCACTGAGCAACAGTATACATACTAAACCAGCCAGTAATTTTAATTGAGACATGCCACTTCCTTATATCAAATTAATGCGTGCTATAGATTGATGCTTTGAGCTCTTAGTATACATACAAATGAGACAAAACATTCACACTCTGGTTAGTGTAAGACTGTTTTGTTGTCCCTGAGTACCGTTTTGATGGCTATAAACTTAAGCCCAAATGAAGCCTCAGAGGCAGGTGTTGGTTAATCGGCCGGCGCTGCATGTACCGCTTGATTACGAAGCACAGAATATGACGGGCTCACTGCCCTCTTCCCATATTGCATATTGCGTCATTACTTTATTGAACATGGCACTTTGCAAATAGGCATTTAACCACCGTTTAATATGCTTATAAGAGGACTGTACATACCATTGACGCTCTACCTTCGCGAATTGACGGATGAATGGCAATATTGCAATGTCTGCTAAGCTTTCGTATTCACCCATAATAAAAGCATGCTGACGTAAACGCCGCTCCAAGTTTTGAATATACACTTCACAGTGGTGGCGACATGCTTCTAAATTCGTTTCATGATAGCGTTTAGCGCATTTGTAGCGTTCTAGACAAGGTTTAAACTCTCTATCAAAAATATCAATAAATGCTAATAAATCACAACGCTCAACAATTCCGCTAAGTAATAAATTATCAGGGTCACTCTCACCTAGACACCACAACATCACGTCCAAGCTCTCATCGATTACTTGCGAGGGTGATACAAGTAAAATAGGTACCGTGCCTTTTGGAGAAGCCTTAAGCATTGAGGTTGGCTTATTGCACAATTTAACATCACGTAGTTCAACTGCTTGCTGCGACTTAAAAATGGCCAATCTGGCACGCATTGCGAACGGACAATGCCGAAGAGAATACAAAATAGGTAAGGTCATTTAAATGATTGCCCTGTTATATAGGTTTTGGCAGATAAAGGTAGTTGAATATATTATTCTACCATCTAGTCATTTTATCGGTATAAAGAGATTGCATATACAGGTAAAATCCTCAGCAAGTAAATTTACCGCAATAGTAGTACAAGTGATAAAAATGAATTCAAATGTTGAATTATTAGCGCCGGGCGGCGATGTAGATGCAATTAAAGCAGCGATTATTGCTGGAGCCGACGCGGTATATTGTGGTTTAGATACCTTTAATGCCCGCAATCGAGCCTCAAATATCTCATTTGATGAACTGGTGGGCGTTATTCGCTTGGCTCATCAATACGATTGTGAAATATTCTTAACGTTAAATATCGTCATTCTGGAGCGTGAGTTCAAGGCCATGGCTGCTTTATTGAGCAGATTAACGAATACCACCTTGGATGGCGTAATAGTTCAAGACATTGGTATGTTTTACCTGATAAAAAAATACTTCCCTACTCTCGATATTCACGCCTCGACGCAAATGACCACGCACAACGTCGGGCAAATTCCCTTTCTTAAGAAATTAGGCGCATCGCGCGTTAATTTATCGCGGGAATTAAACTTGCGTGAAATTACTGATATGGTTGCCGTAGGTAACAAACATGACATACTGACCGAAGTGTTTGTGCATGGCTCGCTGTGTGTTGCTTTCTCTGGTTTATGTTATTCAACGTCTGCTAGTGTTGGCAATTCAGGGAATCGAGGTCGCTGCAGCCAAGCTTGTCGGGAAGAATACGAAACCACAGAGACAGGGAACAACTTTCCACTCAACATTAAAGATAATTCAGCCTTCTTCGATATGCCTGCGTTAATAAAAGCGGGGGTTCATTCTTTTAAAATTGAAGGTCGCATTAAAGGAGCAAGCTATGTTCATACGGTAGTTGATAGTTTCCGTAAACAAATAGATGGCTACCTAGAAACCGGCGAATTAACACAAGACGGAGAGCGGCTCTACAAAGTATTTAATCGTGATCTTACCAATGCGTTTTTGCGTGGTGACTTAAATCAATCCATGTTTATCGAAAACCCACGTGACAATTCCACTGATCGCGCTCTTGAGGCCAGTAACGCGATTTCCGTTGTACAAATTTACGATACAAAGCAAATTCTGCAGCAAGAACGCGATCAAATGAATGCCACTGTTTTTGATAAAATAAAACACCTCAGTATCGAAAAAATGTCTTTGAAGCTTCACTTTAGCGGTGCGGTCGGAAAACCATTAAGTATAAGGGCTACGATTGAAGAAGCATCATTATTACCCGGCTCATCAAACAGCATTCGAACAATCACTGTGCAATCAAAGCAGGCGCTAATTGAGAGCGAGAAACCTAATATCGATTTAGTCTCACTGGATAAACGCTTTAGAAGCTTTAACAACTCTCAGTATACGCTTGTCGCCATTGAAGCTGATGCAATGCCTGCAAATATGAGCTTAGCATTTAGTTCACTTACCGCACTTAAGCAAGCATTGGCCTTGAAATTAAATGACGAAAGAGAAGTGTTGCCAGAGATTGTTTTACCAACCCTTGAAAAAAATCCGAGAACCGCACCAACATCAATGGATGTACCTTCACCTAAACTGTCTTTACTGATCTGTGACAAAAGCGATTTATATTTAGCTGACATGACAGACGCTGATATATACTTTAAGCTACCGGATGCTTATAAAAGAGGCTGCACCCATTACATTGGCTTCTTGGCTGCCAATCCGCGTTTAATTCCATGGTTTCCGCCAGTGTTGATTGGCAAAGACTTTGACGTCGCTCTAACTATCTTAGAGCAAGTAAAACCTAAACTTATTGTGACCAATAATACGGGCATTGCATACCGGGCATTTGAATTAGGCATTGAATGGATTGCAGGGCCATTTTTAAACACCACAAACTCATATGCTTTGTTAGCGATGCAAGAAACCTTTGCTTGCAGTGGTGCATTCATTTCCAACGAAATTAACCGCCAACAAATTCAAACAATTGCGCGCCCTAAAAACTTTAAGATGATGTATAGCATTTATCATCCCATTTTATTAATGGCCAGTCGCCAGTGCTTCTTTCAGCAGAGTGTTGGCTGTGAAAAGCCACGCATAGACAATGGTTGTATGCTGTCTTGCGACAAGTCTACTAGCATTACTAATTTAAAAGGTGACTCATTTGCCATCGATAAACAGAAGGCTGGCTACCCGAGTATTTATAATCAAGACCAGTTTTTGAACTTGGAAATTATTAAGGACTTGGCACACTTATTTGATGGTTTCATGATTGATTTGACAAATATAGGGGCTGGCGGTAAGGAATCACCCGACAAAGTCCAACTGATTAAGCAGTTCGAACAGCTTCTCAATGGCGATTTAACGATGCAAGCTAGTGTTAATAACTTGGTACCTCAGTCGACTAACGTGCAATATCACAACGGTTTGTAAAAAAGCGATGAGGCTGGCAAACCTTAACCTAGAGTGTAGTTTCAATAAAATGTATGCTGTAACTCACTATACTGTCCGATTAGTCGCATACAATTTGTTGACTACCCGAATTAACATACAGGACAATGTTCATCAATTGCAGCAGATAATAGCTAAATGAAGAAAAAGTGAGGATTGTTGGTAACGGTGCCGATAATTTGCCGATACGTATGTATCCAAATTTAGTCTAGGTCTGTAATCAATATCATTCTATGATGTCGAGACAGAGAGGAAGAAAGATTTTATATGATTGAAAGTACGGCGCATCAACCAGCCATAGATAACCTGCGAGCGCAACTAGACGCGCATCCCACGCTCATGGATGCCTACAGTCAAGTCGAGCCAATTATTCTGCAGATTTTTGGTGCCCAACGTATGAGTTTGTTTCAGCGCAGACGCCAGCATCAAGACCTCGTCGCGCGCTTCAAAACGGGAAAAGAAACGAGGCAAATAAAAGTCCCCATTAGTCCTCTATCCATTGCCGGTTATGTTGCCTTGGCGCAACGCCCTCTTGTCATTGACGATCCTTACAATGCTGAACTGCTAGCATCAGTCCACCCGAGACTCAGATTTGCAGGACAATTTGATAAATCAGGCACGTTTAAAACCCAAAATATATTGTGCGTTCCTGTTATTAATGCAGATGTATTGATGGGTGTGATGCAAATCATCAATAAAACGGATTCACCGTTCAACGAAAAAGACGTTGAAATTGCGGTCAAGGTTGCAGAAATACTAGGCGACAAATTTCGCTATGAATTAGGTGGCACTAAACATCAATTTGAATATTTGATCCACCGAGGGTTGACGTCACAGAAAACCATTGACGAGCTGTCTGACAACGACGCGAGCACTAAACAAATTATTCAACGTCTGATATCTGAACATCGTATATCAGAAGATGAAATCGGCAATGCCATATCGGTTCACTATCAGGTACCTTACATTGGGTATCTGCCTGATAAGTATCATTTATATCAGAGTGATAGCCGACTCAATTTATCTTATTTGAAACGCAACTATGTTGCAGTTGTATCGGATGCAAACGACAGCCCTATCGTATTAATGGCAGAACCAAATAACGCCACATTATTAATGGAAATTGAGAGTGCGTTAGGCATTGATAGTTATGAAATTGCGGTTGGTATGCCAACTCATATTCTACAATATCTTGGCGAGAATATAGGTGGTGGCTCTGGGCCTGGCGATTTAGATGAAATTCTTGATGAAATTGGATCAAGCAGTGATGAAGATGAAGAACTAGGAGACGATCTTTCAGATGACGCTCCAGCCGTTGTTAGATTAGTTAGCCGCGTGTTGCACGATGCAAAAAGACTGAATGCCTCAGATATTCATATCGACCCAGAAAAAGGCGCACCAACTCGAGTGAGAATGCGCGTTGACGGTGTCATTAGAGACATCAATCAAGTTCCTGCGTCACATCACAATGCAGTCATCGCGCGTATAAAAATTATGGCCAGCTTGAATATTGCAGAAAAGCGCGTTCCTCAAGATGGTAAGTTAACTTTTAAAATGTCAGGCCAGCCTGTAGAAGTGCGTGTTGCTACTATTCCTACCGTTGCGGGTGAGGGAGTTGTAATGCGTATACTTGCAACGGGTGGTGCAATGCCAATAGGTAAGATGAATTTATCGCCTCGCAATATGGGCATGTTAGAAGTAATGATTAAAAATCCACACGGTATTCTGCTCGTTGTGGGACCAACAGGTTCAGGTAAAACCACCACACTGCACGCAGTATTAGGTTATTTAAACACACCGGATAAAAAGATTTGGACTGCAGAGGACCCGGTGGAAATTACGCAGCCCGGTCTGCAACAAGTGCAAGTGGTTCCTAAAATTGGGTTTACCTTTGCCAATGCATTAAGGGCTTTTTTGCGTGCAGACCCTGATATCATTCTAATTGGTGAAATGCGAGACAAAGAAACTGCGCATGCTGGTATTGAAGCATCCTTAACGGGTCACTTAGTATTATCAACCCTTCACACTAACTCAGCACCTGAAACGATTACACGTTTGCTAGATTTAGGCTTAGACCCTGTTAACTTTGCGGATGCCTGTGTAGGCATATTAGCGCAACGCTTGATAAGAACCATCTGTCCTGACTGCAAAGAAACCTATCTTGCTAGTGATGATGACAAAGCATTTCTTCGTCGCCAATATGGTGAAAGCTATTTAGATGAATTGGACGTTGATTTTGATGCAAACCTTGAGCTTACCCGCGGCAGTGGCTGTGATACTTGCGGCGGAACCGGCTACAAGGGGCGAACGGGCGTTCATGAATTGCTTGGCATGACTGCTGAATTAAGAGGTATGGTTTATAAAGAAGCATCCGTGCCTGAAATGAAGGCGCAGGCTGCAAAAGATGGCATGAGAACACTAACGCAAGACGCTGTTTTAAAAGTCTTAAAAGGCGACACTGACATAGCGCAGATGCAAATATTAAGTGGCGGTGGCCACTAAGGGTTTATAGCCGATTAAGCACATTGCGCTACCAATCTTGATGGCGCAAAACCATACTCAGCTTTGAAGCAGGTGCTGAAGTAAGAAGCGGAACCAAAGCCGACTTCTAGCGAGGCTTCATTAATAGTATGCCCTCTGGTTAATAAGTGCTTCGCTTTTTCTAAGCGATATTTTTTCAAATGTTCTTTGAAATTATGTGAGTAGTAGTCCTTTAGTCGTCGGTTTAACGTCCGAAAACACACGTTCATGTGCTGGGCCGCTAATTCCCTTGTAAACTGTTCATTAGCAAAGTTTTCGTCCATCATTTCATTAAAACGAACAATAAAACTTCTGTCCTTGTCGCTTTCAAATGCCCCCGCCTCTGGAACCGTAAGCTGTTGACTGTGATATTCGGATAGCTTTTCACCTACTTTTTCAGCAATTCGTTGCTGTTGTTCGAGCAGTCCTGCCACCGTTAATTGCAATTCGCTCGGACGTAGCGGTTTTTCAATAATGCAACTCGCACCTAAGCGCAATGCTGATAATCGAAAGCTATGTGCTACTATTCCACAGCAAACGACAATAGGGGTATGTTCTGTTTCTGGGTTTTCGCGAATGAGTTTGAGTAGTTCCAAGGGATCCATGTCTGTCAGCATTTGGTCAATTAAAATGATTGATGGCCGCGAATGATGGATCAGTTGCATCGAATCTAGAGGCGAAGTACAGGAAAAACACTGATAGTCGGATTGTAATGCTCTATGCACTATCATTTGGCTCGTGTCATTTTGGTCAATAATCAGCACTTTTGCTTTGCAAAGCGCAACAGAGGTTTTGCTTTGAGGGAATTCGGCATCAACAACAGATGTCAACTTTCCGTTTGTAGTTTCCGAATCAACATGATTTACAAACATGGCGCCTTTACTTGCAGGCAAAGAAACATAAATGACGGTGGCATAATTGAGCGCGCATGCTAATTTCACTGAACCGCCAAATTGAGCAACGAGTCGGCAGATACTGGCTAGGTTTAAATCCCCTTCATTATCCTGTGCGCGCTTAGCGAGGTGAAATCTAGGGTTGGTGCGCACTGATAAATTGATGTTGTGCACTTCTTGGCTGCTTATTCCTTGACCCCAAGCGGTTACGCTGAAATTAAAACGGTTAATGCTGGTATCGCAACGCACACTCAAGATGGTATTTGGATTAGCGGCTTTAGAGGCGTGCAACACTACCCCTCTCAAAATTTTATCCAACATTCCAGCGGGCATATTAAGCATACTATGGCCTTCCTGCACGAGGTTAAGTTGCTGATCCCGTGAGCTGAGAATCGATGTTAACATCATTTCATTTTGGGCAAAGACCGATTTAGAACTAATGGCCATTTGAGCAATGTCTCTGTCTTGGTTTCTTAGTGTGAAATAGGCGAGTCGCTCTGCAAGTTCAGAAATCTTGCGCCAGTGGTGTTTTTTGGATTCTCGGCGTTCATTATCTTCGTTCGCATAAAACAAAGCACTGTTTTGCTGTTCAAATTCTTGTGAAATAACTGATTGAATAGTAGAGCCTATACTAGTAACGCTAACTTGTTGAAAATTAAGCGTTTCCAAGATTTCCTTATTTCGGCTAGTCAACGCGCTAAAGTCGCCAACTAAAATTTTATGTTGAACCACTAGTTTTTTGTAAAGAACAAGGAGAACTAGGGCGCTAGACAGCATAATGATGCTTAGTATGCCAAGCCCTATAAGAGAATAGATATACTCATTTGAGAAATTAATATGCTCTATTAACACAACACGTCCTCGCACTATCACGTAGCTTCATCCTCAAGATATATTGCTATATTTCGATATTGAAAACAACTGTACCATAGATGTAATTGCAACCAGCGACTCCATTCAATGCTAGCCAATAGGGTATGTTAAGGAAATAATATTTTCAGTATGAAGCCTATTAGTAAAAATTTTAATTTATTAACAATGATTTATGTTTTTTCTACATAGGACAGGCACGCTTTGTAGTCCTCAATACCCGGCTGATATTGATACCACCAAGCCTGCATTTCTGCATTGTGAGCAGCCTGAATGTCGTAGATGTAGTCACCTAAATACGCAATTTCTGCGGGTTTAATTTGCCAACTACTAGCAATACTCAGTAAAGCGGTCGGGTCTGGTTTTGGAGGGGCATCTTCTCGAGTAATAACGTGATCGATTCCGATACGATTATTATTGAGTTTTATGGCTGTCGCCTGCCTACAATTACGCGTCACAATAGCCAAAGGCAGTGCATGTAGTTTTGCTAAAGCAACAAAAGCCTCGGCACCGGGCAACCAGAATGATGTTTGCGCATCATGAAGCTCATGTTCAAGTACGACTTGATTTGCTGCTGCCTTGCGTTCTTCACATGCTAAATTTTGGATGAAAGTTAAGATATCCGCTGATTTTGGACACCCTATAGCCCGCTTTATTGCAGCGAAATCTAAGTTTGTTGTTACCAGAGTATCGTCCAAATCAAAGATAATGCCTTTAACCTTAGAAAACTGAAATTTAATAAATAACTCCCTTCCATTGCCTTTGCGATAGATAAAATAGATAGCATCATCTTCACTGATAATCCGAAGCGCGCTTGCAGCAAAAACCACAGGCTCAACAGCTACTAAAGATACTTAAACTCTTGAAGCAATTGAATAGTTCAAATAAGCTAGCAAGTAAATGTAATTAACAAACTGTTTATTTATACAGTAACTAATGTATAGTGTGCAAAATAGATCGATTTATTAAAAAATAACGGAGGCCAACATGGCAGTTATCACCCAGTATGTGGTTCAGCATAAAGGAGTTGAGAAATTGGTAACGACCGACAAAAAAGAAGCAGATAAGTACGATAAAATGTTGGAAGTTGCCGACAATCTCAGTGCTTACCTTGCAGCTAAAGGCATTGAATTAAATGAAGCATTATCAGAAGAGCTAGGCATTTTGTTATCTAAAAACAAAGAGTCGGTAATGAAGATTATGAAGGGCGCTGAAATTGATGGCATACTTGAAGTCGAATCAGCCGATGTAGTCGAATTACCCTCGGTAAAGAAAAAGAAATAGCTTGCTGATAAAGCGCTTGCCAACAAAGCTCTCAATAATACACCATCATCATAAAGAAAATTAGTGGGTGTGTGCATAAAAGAGTAAGATGTGACTGGTCTAATGAGTTAATCGAGCTACTACTGCGATGAAGATCCACGTCTTAAAAGGCTTTATACAAAATATATTCTTAGTTGAATACCCCGACAAGTGCATGTTGCTTGACGGCTGCTCGAAAGCGGACTTTCCATGTTTAGAGGCTTTCTTTAGTAACCAGCTAAAACGGCCATTGAGCGACTTAAAGCTTGTCATCGTAACGCATATGCACCCTGATCACGCTGGTTGTGCTCATTATTTGAGAAAGAAAACCGGTTGTCAGGTTGTCAGTTGTGAAAAGCAGAAGCAGTGGTACGATGGTATCAGAGGCAGGCTTGCTCATATCATCGATATTGCCCTTGCTCTCTGGGTCGCAAGTAAAATGCAAAGGCCGAGAAAGAATATTTGGTATCCCCCACATTTACATCCTGATGTTACGCTATCGGATCAGCAATTCGTTCCAGGTTTTGATGATTGGCAAGTTTTCGAAACTCCCGGACATACTGATAGAGACCTATCGGTCATGCATATTCCAAGTAGACGCATTTATGTTGCAGATCTTATTGTGAAAGTGAAAAATAAATTATCTCCCCCCTTTCCAGTTTACCTACCTGAATTGTACAAACAGTCGCTTCTGAAAGTTCAGGATTTACAGCCAAACTCTGTCATGATGGCACATGTTGGTGAGCTAACGCTAACAGACGAGGACTACTCTCAGTTGCTTATTGACGCACCGATGCAGCCTGAAACCAACAAGTTGGCGATCATAAGGATGCTAAAGGGCAAGCTGTTAGGAAAGCAATTGGGACTAAGAGAGAAAACATAATCTGTCCGTTTGAACTTGCTTTTTAGGCTGTTCCGCCTACCGTAAGTTCATCAACTTTGAGAGTAGGCTGTCCGACACCAACAGGTAAGGACTGACCGTCCTTACCGCAAACGCCAACCCCCATATCTAAAGACAAGTCATTACCAATCATCGATATTTTTTGCATTACCTGAGGCCCATTACCAATCAATGTAGCCCCTTTGATAGGTGTCGTTACTTTACCATTCTCTATTAAATACGCTTCAGACGTTGAGAACACAAACTTCCCAGACGTAATGTCAACCTGACCACCCCCAAAGTTAGGAGCATAAACACCCTTTTCGACTGATGCAATAATATCTTCAGGACGATGCTCGCCACCTAGCATATAAGTGTTTGTCATACGCGGCATCGGCAAATGCGCATAACTCTCACGCCTACCATTCCCTGTTGGACTTACGCCCATTAGAGCAGCGTTGTGTTTGTCTTGCATGTAACCTTTCAATATACCGTTTTCAATTAATACATTGCGCTGCGACTTAACGCCTTCATCATCAACAGAGAGTGAACCTCGACGGTCAGAAATGGTGCCATCGTCAATAACTGTAACCCCCTTGGCGGCAACTTGTTGACCAATGCGACCACTAAATGTTGAAGCTCCTTTGCGATTAAAGTCTCCTTCAAGTCCGTGCCCAACCGCCTCATGCAAGAGCACACCGGGCCAACCGCTACCAAGTACCACTGGCATTAAACCCGCTGGCGCTGGAACTGCAGCCAAGTTAATCTGTGCCATATGAATTGCATCGTCTGCGAGCTTTTCATATAAGGGTTTATTGTCGCTGTGAATACTTTGAAAATACTCGTACGTTCTGCGTCCACCGGCGCCAGCGCTTCCACGCTCTCGTTTACCGTCTTTTTCGAGTAATACCGAACAATTTAGACGAATGAGTGGTCGAATATCCGTAGCAAACGTTCCGTCAGTAGCAGCAACTAAGATTTCTTCGTACACCCCCGTTAAGCTAACCACTACTTGGGTTGCATGAGGCGCCGCTTTTCTAATATAGCGATCGACAGTTTGTAGAAGCGTAATTTTTTCACTGTCTTGCATGGTTAAAATTGGGTTTTTTTCGGTATATAACGACTCAAGCTTAGCGCCTGAGAATCGGTTTATTTTTTGAGTGCCGCCTACAGGGGCTATTCCTCGAGCGGCCCTGCAAGCATCTTCTAATGCGCGACTTGAAATTTCATCAGAGTAAGCAAATCCAGTTTTTTCGCCCGATATTACGCGCACACCAACGCCGCGTTCTATGTTGTAACTGCCATCCTTAACGATACCATCTTCCAACACCCAACTTTCGTGCTGGCTAGATTGAAAATATAAGTCAGCAAAATTGGCTTGATGGGAAAACACGTCTTCGAGTAATGAAGAAAGCCTATTTTTATCAATCCCTGAGGCAGTAAGAAGATTGTGTTCTACAGATTGGTTCAAAATGGTTTCCTATTATTTTTATGTTGTTGTATTGGCATTTCTTTGCGGATATTAGCCAATAACACCTTGTCATATTTAGCCGCTACCCAACCTTTGTTCTCTGGCAGGTTGGCGAGTAATTCTCCCCAAGGAGAATAAATACAGCTATTCCCATAGGTTTCGCGTCCGTTATTATGAACGCCTGTTTGATCAGATGCTACTACATAACACTGATTTTCGATACTTCTTGCCTTCAGTAGGGCATGCCAGTGGGCATCGCCAGTTTGCCGAGTAAAAGCGCTGGGAACAAGCAGTTGTGGTTTTTCAGGCAAAGCCGCCAACTGTCGTTCAACGAGCACAAAATTTTCCTCAATACTGGGTGTTGAGCTTATTTGAATGGCAACAAGATCAGTCATGATTATGAACCAGCATTTATTTCGATCATCAGTGCATCTTCCGTAGTGGGTGGCACAAAACCCTGGTTAGCTTCAGGTAATGGGTCTCTTCTAGCCGGAAGAGCAACCTCTGTGCTTTCTCTACCTGTTTCAATCAATATGGGTTCTTCCAATGTGCCGGTTATGCTGTAATTAACGTTAGATATCACTTTAGCTGAGGTCAATACTTGGTCAAGAGCCAAGGCGGCGAGTGCGGTTGGTGGGTTTACCATAAAATACACAAGCACGGGCAGGTTGCCGGTGACGTTAGGCGTAAAGCTCACATTGTAGTTGAGTTCTCGGGCGACTAAGTCAGTGTAACCATATATTTCAATCTCTCCTGCACCACCGTCTATTTTAGTATCCCGCGTATCAGCCTTACCTTCGGTAATTTGTACGCTCCCCTGCATCTCGTCGTAGAAGAAGCCCTTTGCAAATACATCCCTAAAATCCAAACTGAGCTTGCGAACGAGTGAATTTAAGCTTAGTAGTGTGAATATACGCGATCCTTTATCACTGAGTTCTGTAATGTAGCCGTCGGTTAACTCCCACTGCAGTTCGCCATCTAAGTAGTCAAACGAAAAATCGAAAGGAGAGGCTTTCCAAGTAAACGCGAAATCCATGGCAGCCTCACTATCTTTGATGCCGGAATCAAATTGAAAGTCTTTCAAAAACTCACCAAAATCCCTACTTTTTAAGTCACCATTAATAAACGTGTAGTGGTCATCATTGCGCTTGTACCATTGACCATTTGCTCGAACTTGACCGTTAGGACCATTAATTTGAATATCTTCTAGTCTCAAACCGTCATCATTGGGAAAACTCTCAAATTTAACTTGGCCTAAATCATTACCAAATATCTGGCAATCTTCGCAATTTAATCTAATACGTGGCAAGGTTTGCGGTTCTATTGCCGGTCTTACCTGATCATCTAGTTCCACCCAGTTATCAAAACGGACAAAATCAGCCTCAATTTCAATGCCTTCCTCTAACCAACGATTGTGAAAGGTAATTTGTGCTTTCGCTTCATCTGATACGAGATCGAGTATCCAGTTGTTGTCCATCGTTTTCACCGTCGCATTGACATCTGTGAGTGCTTGCCCAGCTAAAATCAAGTTTTGGGTTTCGATGAATATGCGCTGCGGAGCAGAGAATATTGGTTTCCGCGCTGATTGAGTATCTTTCGAAATACCCGCTAGCATTGCTGAAATGCTCTGATACCAAGGACCTAAGCGTATCTGCGGTAAATTAGCGCTGATACTAAAACCGACGCCACGCCCTACAAAGTCTGTTTCACCAATAGATAAATGGGCTCGACTGAACTGCATTTCTTTGTGCGGCAGTATTCCGTCAAACTTTACCTGCTCACCAAATGCGAGGGTGATATTAGAGGCCTTAGGATTGCCATTAACCTCTACTTTAAGCGTTTTCGTGTCGTTCCTTACTTTATCAAAAGGCGCTGGTAAAATAGAGCTAACCTCATCCAACTTCGAAAACAGGGTTGCCATATAAGAAAAATCTTCTTTTCCTATCGCAACATTAATTGACGAACTCCAATCTCCGCGGCCAGTAACGTATTCGTTCAGTTCATCACTAATATAAGGGATCAGTGGGCTTAAGTCCCATTTTCCATGAAGCCCGACGTTAAAACGATATTCAGCGTTACTGTTAGCACCATTGAATTCAGCAACAAGAGCTTGTCCCAGTAAGTTTGCATTTAAATCTGAGAACGCCACCTTGTCGTTGTCAAAAGTGATTAACCCATCGACGTTTTCTAATTCCAATAACAAACCCGGAATGTGCACGAAATTATCGGCGAGCCTCACAATACCGCTCGCCGAGGTATTCGCAGGGGCATCCAACGGGATATAAAGCGATAGCTGTGTGGTTATGCTGTTGCTGACTAGAATATCGTTACTTAAGGTTTTACCCAGTCCATTTGACAGACTGCTGTTTGCAAGCAAGTTAGAAACTTCATCGCCCGAACCTGTGGCTACCGCCTCTATAATGAGGTCGGCTCCCTTGCTCAATAATGGAATATAAGCCCTCAGCTCGGAAATTTTAACGTCTGCTAACATGGCGTCTGAGCTGTGCATCGCTAAACCCAGGTTTTCGAACGCGAGAGTCAGATCGAGTCTGTTAATGCTTGGCCAAGTGCTCGCAAACGAAAAGTCTGCCTGCTTGATTTCTACATTGGCTTGAAAGACCCCTTGATTTTTGGAAAAAGGAAATTCACTCAATGCCCCATGCCATAGCATTTGGGCGTTCGCTATTTTGCCATTGGCATAAAACGCTTTGTTTAAATACTGACTCACATCGTCAGCCAGAAACGGATCTAAGGGCAGAAATCGTCTAATATGAGAGACATTCAATTCGCCAATGTCCACAGCCAAGGATAAAAAATTCTTATCTAATTGATACTCAAACACGGGTGAAATAGTTGTTTCCGGGAGCGCTATAGACCCCAACGCTGAAGATACGACCCAAGAATCATCGCTTTGATAGAATTGAATGGGCATATTAATGTTGTCGATACTCAGTTGCTGTGGAAAAATATTATCCGCTACGATGTCGACATTGTTCCCTTTGAGTTGTATCGAACCTATATTTTTATGCCACGAGAATTCAGCCTGTAACGCTTGCAGTCCGGGCACAATGTTACTCGCAGTCCACTGAATATTATTCATTTTGAAATGGGCAGATACGCCCTTGGGTCTTTTCTGGAAAGCCAAATCTGAAAGAGTACTGGTGGGCTGAATCTCATTTAATTGCTGGAGAAGCGTGCTGTTAAATAGGCCAACAATAGGTATCAGTGGAGCGATTTCAAAGCTATCTGCGGCTTGAACCTCTATCTCTCCCTGTTTGGAAATAGCACCTTTCCAACTTGTCTTTAAGGTTTTGTCGAAGACAGATAGGGTAAGGTCATTGACGTTGAACAGCCATTTATCGTCTGCTGGTTGTGCAACAAAAATACCGGATTCGATGCCGCTAGTTAAATCAACCTCTTCTGTCTGCCATATAAACCGGGTCGGTTTTATATTTCCGTAAACCTTGGTAATAGACTTGTTATTGATATCCGCCCAAAATTCGAAATTTGCTCGGCCTTCGAGCAGTTCGCTCTCTAAAGCGGAAAACTCATTAATCCAAGGCGATACGTCTAATTCATCAGCCTTGGCATAAATAGTGCCATCAAAACTATCGGCGCGACCTTCTAGATCGATAACGAAAACGGCTGAATTTGTTGCTAGCTCTGACACACTGATAAGCCCTGAGCCTTGATGACGATCTCCCTTATTTATCCATGATAAATTCGCAATATTAAAAGATTGACGATTGTTCGCACCACTAATCGACACTTCACTGTTAACCAAGGAAAAAGTTTGTAATTGTTCTAAGAACAAACCCTCTAGCGCGTCTAAAATCGGGAAATCATTGGTTGAACTCTCTATTTGCTGTAGATCAACGTTGAGAACTAAGCCATCTAAGCTGAAATTTTTTGATGAAAACTGTTGGGTTAGCAGTGAACCCCAAAAATCGATTTCGACATAAATATTGTTAATATTTAGTTCAATAGGCGACTTCTCACTTTGTTCGAGAGTAACGCCCTCAAGCACAAGGACGGGACCAACCCCTTGCCAAGATGCCGAAATTGATTGAATTTCCAGGCCGACGCCGTATTCCGTTTGAGCGAAGTCTTCAAAGATTTCTTTTTTGTCGTTTAAATACGGTAAAGAATAGCGCAGCAGGCTCATCAACAAGGCAAATGCGACTAGCGTAATTGCAATGAGGGTCCATAATTTTCGAACAATATAAGTTGCGACACTGGATACTTTTTTCACATCATTACCACATCAAATTTGTCTTGATGATACAACAACTCCGTCTGTATTTTAATTTGCTTGGACACGAACACCTCTAGCTCAGCCAACATATGGGACTCCTCGCCTAGCAATGCATCCGTTACAATAGATGATGCGTAAACTACGAATTTATCGGCATCGTAGGCTCGATTGACCCTGACAATTTCACGCATAATCTCAAAACAAATCGTTTCAACTGTTTTAATACTGCCGCGCCCTTTACATGCTGGACACTCGCCACAGAGAATATGTTCGAGGCTTTCCCGAGTGCGCTTGCGAGTCATTTCGATTAGTCCCAGAGCAGTGAAACCATGTATGTTTGACTTTGCTCTGTCTTTACTCATTGCGCCCTCCAGACTATGTAAGACCCGTCTTTTATGATCTTGTTCCATCATATCGATAAAATCGATAAGTATCATGCCGCCTAAATTGCGTAAACGCAGCTGTCTAGCGATTGCCAAGGTTGCTTCAATATTGGTATTAAAAATCGTTTCTTCTAAATTGCGATGTCCAACAAAGGCGCCTGTATTAATATCGATTGTGGTCATTGCTTCTGTTTGATCAATAATGAGATAACCACCTGATTTAAGATCAACTCGTCTTTCGAGTATCCGCTGTGCCTCATTTTCAACGTCATACAAATCGAAAATTGGGCGCTCCCCTTTATAGTATTCAAGCTTACTGCTTAATTCCGGAACATAGTCTTTGGTAAACTGTTGTAACTCGGTAAAAGACAGCTTGGAGTCAATTCGAATGCGATCCAGTTCAGTACCTACAAAATCTCTTAGCACTCGTCTCGCTAAGGGCAAGTCTTCATAAAGCACATGGGATTTTTTCAGCTTTAGACGGGATTGAATTTTTGCCCATAGGCGACGCAAAAAGTCTGCGTCTTGATATAATTCAGTTTCCGAAACACCCTCTGCCGCAGTGCGCAATATAAAGCCACCATTCTCATCACATAGTGATTCAACGAGATTCTTCAAACGTAGGCGTTCCGATTCGTCTTCTATGCGCTGTGAAATACCGACATGAGTGACATTCGGCATAAACACAAGATAGCGTGAGGGTATCGTAATATCGGTAGTCAAACGCGCACCTTTGGTGCCCAAAGGATCTTTAACAACTTGCACGACGATGTCTTGGCCGTCTCTTACTAGCTCTCTTATGTCCTTCTTTTCTATCGCAGTTTCTGATACTTCAGCGGCAATTTCATCGTGCACAGCGATATCCGAAGCATGCAGGAAAGCCGCTTTATCTAGGCCAATATCAACAAATGCGGCTTGCATTCCTGGTAACACTCGGCTCACTTTACCCCGGTAGATGTTGCCTACTATGCCTTTTTTAGTGTCTCTCTCGATGTGTATTTCTTGTAAAATACCATTCTCGATCAGAGCGACTCTGGACTCTGATGGCGTCACATTAATTAACAGCTCTGCACTCATTCCTGTATTCCCATTTCTGCTAACATTAATTGTGTCTCGACTAAGGGTAGACCAACAACGTTGCTATAACTGCCCGTAATCTGCTTTACAAATTTACCACCAATACCTTGGATCGCATAACTACCCGCCTTATCTTGAGGCTCACCCGTCTGCCAGTAATTTTGTATTTGCATAGTTGATAGACAAGTAAATTCGACTTCCGTTTTCACTACTTTCGAAATTATTTTGCTCGCACTGATTATCGCGACGCCGGTCATAACGGTATGACGCTGTCCGGAGAGCTTTTTTAAGATGGCCATACTATCATTTTGGCTTGTTGGTTTGCCAAAGATTTCAAGGCCTAACGTGACAATAGTATCAGCGCCGATAACTATTGAGTTGGGGTTTTTATGCCAAATAACTTGTGCTTTCATTTCGGCTAGTCGGGTAACAAGTGCCGAGGGTGACTCATTCAAATATGGACTTTCGTCAATGTCAGCGGTTTGGATCTCAAAGTGACTGATAAGGTGAGATAGCAGTTCATGACGACGGCTGGATGCCGACGCTAGAATGACTGTGGATAAGCCATGTTCACTCGCCATGTTAGGTAACTCGAAGTAATCTGCGGTAGCGTCTTAAAAACCAGAACAACCATGGCCACAGAAATACCGAAGTAATAACCGGCCAAAGAAACTCAAATCGAAACTGTACACCTGTAAGCCAATACTGCAGCCAATACACGACCATGTGATACAGCATCGAAAGAATAAAAATCATGATTGCTTGTTGAATCACACTGTAGTTTCTAAAACGTTGATAGTTCGCCGCCACTAAATAAACGGGAATAGCCATCGCGAAACTGTGGACACCTAAAGATGTTCCATACAGAACATCCAACACAATGCCGCAAATGGCAGTTGCGCCAACCCCGACTCGATTAGGCAGTGCCATAGTCCAATAACATAAAATGAGCAGAAGCCAATCAGGACGATACACATCAATAGAAACAGGCATTGGCATAATTTGCAGGATAAATGCGGCGACAATACTCGCAGGAATTAGCATCTGATTTAGTTTCATTGCTTATCCTTTGGATCGCCAATCGGTCTATCATCGCTCAAATTTATTTCTGGGGCGATTGCGCCGGCAGGGGCTGTATCTTTCGGCCATAACAGCAACAAATACTTAATACGATCTAATTTCGCCAACGGGGTTGCCGTCACCTCAGCGAAAGGTCGGCTCTCATTGCGCACAATATTGCTTATTTTTCCTACCGGATAACCTTCAGGAAAAACCTCTCCCAAACCCGAGGAAACGATCACATCGCCTATTTCAATATCAGCACTATGAGGCACATGCTGCAGTTGCATTGCATCCAAACTTCCGTCACCAACCGCAATAAATCGAACGTTGTTGCGTTCAATCCTAATGGGGATCGCGTGTGTTACATCAGAAATTAATAGCACTCTGCTATTCGTTGTTCCTACTTCAGAAATTTGCCCTACAATTCCGCTATCATCAAGTACCGACTGCCCGACAAACACGCCGTCTATGGCACCTTTATTGATGACGATTTGATGACTAAAAGGGTTTGTATCCACAGCCATTAGTTCGGTAATCATTTTGTGCATACTGTCACGCACAGGCGCATCAAGAAGCTGTCGCAGGTTTTTATTTTCTTGTTCTAGGATACGAAAACGCTGGAGTTGTTCGCTCATCAAGGTAACCTGATTGGTTAACTCTTCATTGTCTTTAAGCAATTGTTGGCGTGAACTGAATCTATCGGCGCTCCAACTCAGCATAGCACCTGGCAAGTTCGCAATGTACTGCAGCGGACTTACCATCGAGTTCAAATACGTCCTTGCCGTGGCGAAGTTTTCCACCTTGGTGTCTATTATCATAGCACCTATAGAGAGCACCAAAACGAAGGCTAATCTGGCTGGTAAACTTGGACCACGTGCAAAAACGTCATTCATAGTAAAATAAAGGCTAATGCCAGGCCTTATTCATAGCTGAATAAATCGCCGCCGTGTAAATCAATCATATCGAATGCTTTACCGCCACCTCGAGCGACACATGTTAGTGGATCGTCAGCGATAACTACTGGAATGCCGGTTTCTTCCATTAGTAAGCGGTCAAGATCTTTCAATAATGCACCACCGCCTGTTAACACCATACCGCGCTCAGAAATATCCGACGCCAACTCGGGAGGAGATTGCTCTAAAGCGACCATAACCGCGCTAACAATGCCCGATAGCGGTTCTTGTAGCGCTTCTAAAATTTCGTTGCTGTTAAGAATAAAGCCACGAGGAACACCTTCCGCAAGGTTACGACCGCGCACTTCAATCTCTCTTACTTCTTCACCAGGGTATGCAGTACCTATCTCGTGCTTGATGCGCTCAGCGGTTGCTTCACCGATAAGTGAACCAAAGTTTCGGCGAATATAATTAATAATGGCTTCGTCAAACTTGTCGCCGCCAATGCGTACGGATGAAGAATACACCACGCCATTTAACGAGATGATAGCCACTTCGGTTGTGCCGCCACCAATATCAACCACCATTGAGCCGGTTGCTTCTGATACTGGTAATCCAGCACCAATAGCAGCTGCCATAGGCTCATCAATCAAGTAGACTTCTCGCGCACCAGCACCCAGTGCTGATTCGCGAATAGCTCGGCGCTCAACTTGGGTTGAACCGCAAGGTACACAAACCAGAACACGAGGGCTCGGTCTCAGAAAATTATTGTCATGCACTTGCTTAATAAAGTGCTGAAGCATTTTTTCAGTCACATAAAAGTCGGCAATTACGCCATCTTTCATCGGCCGGATTGCCTTAATATTCCCTGGCGTTCTGCCTAGCATTTGCTTAGCTTCGCGGCCTACTGCAGCCACACTTTTAGGCCCGCCTGCGCGTTCTTGGCGAATGGCGACTACCGAGGGTTCATTAAGGACAATACCCTGATCCTTTATGTAGATAAGCGTATTTGCTGTCCCTAAATCGATCGAAAGGTCGTTTGAGAACATGCCTCGAAGCTTTTTAAACATGGAATGCCTTTGCGTTATTTTTGTTGTTTTTTGAGCCCACGAATTCATTACGGAAAAAGAACCAGAGAGCAGTTATAGCAGGATTATAGGGCTAATCAGGTAACTTTACCAACGCATTGTGATAAGGGCAAGCAACGCGTCGGTAAAATTAGCCACTTATAACTTCAATCTGAAGCCATAAGGTTCAATCAGTCGTTAAGTACTTCGCGCCAATAGATTGTTCTGTCGTTTCCTCGGTATATACCAAAGGTGGCGATTGCCTCAGGATTATCATCATGAGCACCATCATTGTCCCAATCATATTTAAACCAATCATAAGCATCATATAACACACCTATATCACCTTGATTCCCAGCTCCCGGTGATTGTAATTGTATTGCTTGAACACGACCATTAATAAAACTGCCGGTTCCTCCGAGTACGCTGGTGTGTGATGGATTTAAACTAATATTAGTCAGTGATATTCTGCCTGCGTCATAACTAGCGCAATTCTCATCCGAAGTGGCTACAAAGTTATTGCCATCAAAATGTTCAATCTGCATCTGTTGCGGAAAGTTTGAGGTTTCAGGTCCAAAGCTATTACTCAACAATAAACGACCGAATCGAATTTCAACACCGGTGGGTGACGCAGCGACAGTGCTTGTTGCGCTCACATTATCCGCATCTATGATAGTCGCTATCGAAAAATCGATATCTGACCTAAATGGCGACACTAATGCGTTGGCAGAACGGTTATAAACAAAATTATCGGCATCTGATAATTGATAATGCAATATTCCTCTTGGCAATACCGCACCGCTGGATGCAGCAGTCAAATTAGTTTGGCTCAAGATGCCAGTGCTCATATTAGCCGTTAAGGGTAATTTATTACTATCAACACCTAGTGCTGATTGGTCGGCGGTAGGCACAGTGAGGTTGATATCTGCCGCACTCAGTTTCATATAATCATTAACACTGCCTTGGCTATCCTCAAAATAATTTTGAGTAATACTACCTTGTGTATTGTG
>CBFIAR010000032.1:31049-32389 GCA_965660625.1 Glaciecola sp.
CGCACTCAGTTTCATATAATCATTAACACTGCCTTGGCTATCCTCAAAATAATTTTGAGTAATACTACCTTGTGTATTGTGGGCGGTGATGGCGAAGACTGGATTGGTTAAATATGAGATAGCCCCAATACTGTTGGTAGCTTCATCCATTTGACCACTATAAGCCGCAAATGTTGTGTTTGAATTGCATGTCGCGGCAAAAACACCGTCTTCGACTACGGTTTGAGTAAAGTACGCAGGAATAAAGCGACCAATGTTAATTTCGGTAGCCGAAACAAGCATACCCGCGTTACCATAATTGTTATCTTGAGCATCGAGTTTTAACACACCTACTTCTGAGTATTGCGCTGCATTATAAGTAGACACTCCAGAAGAAAAGGCAGTTAAAGTGACATCTCGGAACACCGGACTGGTGCTGCTTGCTAATGAGCTCGAAGCTTCATAACGCAGATTACCGTCGACACTGCCAGTTAAGGTTGGGCCTGTGCGAGTGAGTAGTAATTGTATTTGTCCGGGTGAATAGTTCGGTGTCACAACACCCTGGCTATTTAAAGCACGTACCGTTAAATCAAAATTGCCTCCAGCTGCATGGGTCGGCGCTGCATTTGCATTCGCGGCATTTAACGCGGTTCCGCCCGACGTTGCGCTCACCGAAAGTTCCGCTGGTTTGACCCAGAACGGATTACTGCTACCCGTTACTAATGCGGCACCAACTTGATTATAACTTGCACGCAAACGAATTTGTCCAGCATCGTTATATATGGGGCTTGGTATGATCGCAATGCTCTGTGCGCCAAAGTTCAATGTCGTACTTGTAACGCCTGCTTGTTTCGCGATAGCAGCACCATCAACAGTAAAACTGAGACCACTGGTACCGCCTGGTTCGACATTTTCTTGCGATAAATCAATATCGTGGTTACCGGTAAATAAGCCAGTACAAACACCATTTTCGTTCTGCACTGCTTGCAGCTTCAAGGTGTCGCCAAATATAGCGCCTGCCGTTTGATTCGGTAATATCGTCGTATTTCCTGCACCAGACAGAAACCGGAAACCCGCATCAGTAAACGCCATATCACAAGAACTGCCGGCACTATCATCGCATTGAAATGGGTTAGCAGCGGTAATTGAGGTGCTTGCTAGTGAAAAAGTCACCGTTTTCGCAACTGAATTATTAACGTTAATGCTAGTACTTCCGGTAAATGTTGGTGAGCTTATCAGCGCACCGTCAACAAGAAAATCAAGCGTCACTGGCTGGTCACTTAGCGCTGAACAACTTGCGTCTGTGCATGCCCTAACGATCACGACTTCACTGTCACAGGTTAGGCCTTGGCCATCGTGAA
>CBFIAR010000033.1:0-28707 GCA_965660625.1 Glaciecola sp.
AAAGCGTGTTCATTGTTAGTTTGATATCCATAAATGAGTTTTTCAGCTGGCTTATCACTGTCTTGTTTCATCCTGCACTTACAGTAATAAAGAATTGAGACTTTATTTTATCGAGAGTATCTAAAAAAGACTGTGCAGGAATATTAAAATCAGATTAAAAAATCACACAAAAAATTATAAGTTATTGATTTAATAATGGAAAAAAATAAAAGTTAGCATGGCATTAAAAAAATAGGGTTTTCGGTGATTTAAGCCGCTTTCTTTTTGCAAAAAGGTAAGATTAGCTGTATGTTTATCAGACAAATTTGAAGATGTCGTTGTTTTTCAAGCTGCATGAACTTAGCGTCAACATCACATCAGTTTTTGTTTACAACAATTATCTTTGTTTCTTGCATAAATCATTTCAAAAAGGAGTTTTGTAATGGAGTGTTGTCATGGAGTTTGAGCACACTAAACTTTCGTTAATTCAATCGCAGCATACCACTGAGGTTGTTGAGAAATACCTTATTGCTATTTTCAACAATACTGGCGACCCAATATTTATAAAAGATGAACACCTTAAGTTTGTTTTAGTGAATGACGCATGTTGTCGATTTTTTGGTATGCCGGAAGATCAAATAATAGGTTCAACGCTTGCAGAAAAGTTTCCAGAGAAAGAAATCGAAGGCTTTTTTGCTATTGATAAAAAAGTACTGAAGGAAGGGAAAGAAATTTTATGTGAAGAGACTGTTTCTCCAAAGGGCGGAAAACCTAAGCGAGTGCTCACAAGGAGAAATCGTTTCATCGATCATAACGGTAAGTATTTTATCGTGGGGGTAGTTCACGATATTACCGAACGCCAGCAGATAGAAGAAAAGCTAAAACGCGCCGCCAGTGTATTTACCCATGCGCATGAGGGTATTATGATCACGGATGCGTCGGCAAAGATTACTGAAGTGAATGAGTCTTTCAGCCGTATTACTGGTTTTAGCGCGGAGGAAGTGTTGGGGCGTAACCCAAGAATATTTCAATCCGGACGTCACTCTCCAGAATTTTATGCAACAATGTGGGGGAAACTGGTAGCACAGGGCTACTGGGATGGCGAAATATGGAATCGCCGCAAAAATGGTGAAGTTTACCCATTAATGCTCACTATCAGTGCGGTGAAAAACAAAGAGGGGGTAATTCAGCACTACGTGTCATTATATTCTGATATTACATCAATCAAGGAGTATCAACATCAATTAGAGCATAGTGCTCATTTCGACCTGCTCACTAATCTGCCAAATCGGGTGTTACTGTCAGACCGATTATCCCAAGCAATGCTGCAGTGTCGCCGACATCAACTGTCACTAGCGGTTGTATTTATTGACTTAGACGGCTTTAAGCAGATAAATGATAATCATGGTCACGCTATAGGCGATGAGCTATTAATTGTGATTTCTGTTCGCATGAAGAAAGCCTTGCGTGAGGGCGACAACCTAGCTCGTATTGGCGGCGATGAATTTGTTGCTGTAATGACTGATTTAACTTCGACCGAAAGTGCAGAGCCTGTATTAAAACGCTTGCTGTTAGCCGCGTCAAAACCCATCACATTCAATGGCTTGATATTACAAGTATCAGCAAGCATTGGTGTTACTTTTTATCCTCAAGATGATGTAGATGCCGACCAGTTGATGCGCCACGCTGATCAGGCCATGTATGCGGCTAAACGAGGGGGTAAGAATCGTTATTGTTTTTTTGATACTGCACAGGACGATGCTATTAGGGAGTACCAGGACAGTGTAGATGCCATTCGCCGCGGCATAGAAAAGGATGAATTTGTGCTGCATTACCAACCTAAAGTGAATATGCGGGAAGGAAAAGTGATTGGTGTTGAGGCGCTTATTCGCTGGCAACACCCACAACGAGGTTTATTAGGGCCACTTGAATTTATGCCGATTATTGAAAACAACTGCTTGAGTGTCAAGATGGGTGAAGTGGTTATTGATAAAGCGCTAACTCAAATTAGCCGATGGCAAAAAATAGGACTCAACCTTCCTATCAGTGCAAGCGTTAACATTGGTGCAGTGCAATTACAAGAGCCTAGTTTTATAAAAAATTTGGCAAAATTATTAGCTGCACACTCAGATGTTGAACCAAGTAACTTGCAGCTAGAGATAAGGGAGACAAGTGCTTTATACGATGTAAATCATATATCAGGAGTTATGAATGGCTGCATGGCACTAGGCGTTAACTTTGCATTGGATGATTTTGGGACAGGCTATTCGCCTCTTATGTATCTGAGAAAATTGCCCGCAAGTATTATTAAAATAGATAAGAGTTTTGTGCAAAATATGCTGTCGGATATGGAAGATTTGGCCATAGTTAAAGGTGTAATAGCACTAGCTCAGTCGTGTAAGCGCGAAGTGATAGCGCAGGGGGTTGAAACGATCCCACATGGTACCAGGTTGATGCAATTAGGCTGCAACTTAGCACAAGGTTTTGGCATCGCTCGGCCTATGCCCGCTGCTGATATTCCTGCTTGGGTATCTGATTGGAAAGCCGATGAATCTTGGCACGCGCTGAAGTAAACGACTGCGCTTTCCAACACGGAAATATTGTCCAAAGGGTTGCCTGTCACTGTAATAATGTCTGTTAAAAAGCCTTGGTACCGTGGGCATTACCTGCCGCGAATAAGTCACGCGTATCTCTCCCTTCTGCAATCGCAGTCATTTCCTCTAGATTATTTTAATTAGTCTAGTTAGCGCCTGCCTCTGCTGGGTCCTTCAATGTGTCTACTTTATTGGTACTTCTGCCTAATCGTTGCTTGTGCTTAACTGCTTTAAATTCGTTATTAGTGTGCTACCTTTTGTAAAATTTACTGTGTGAAATTTCCTTTGTGAAATTAATCAAAAAATTGCGCTATGCTCAACGAACTGATTTAGAAAAGCTAACTATCAAGACACAACGGAGAATTTAGTATGAATATGCCAATCGCGAAAACTAACCACTTAGAAATTCAAAAGCAATCATTCGTGCCAGAGCTCCAGGCTCTTGTCGACGAAATGGCTCAGCATGCAGTTGTAGATGAGCTTAACAACAAGCTCAAGCAAAACGATATCTTAGATCAGCACTTTGCGCTGCAGAACGGTTCGCACAAAGACGTAAAACAATATGTTGTTTATTTCCGGCACGTAATGGCCTTTTTTGCCGATGGCAGTCACTGTGGTTTGGCCCAGCCAAAACAGTTTGTTGCGTTTTTAGGTTATAAAGAAAGCCCAGAATCAATAGTGCTAAAAGAAAACAACATTCATATCGAACTAGTGCTGAATGCCCGCAACAATATCGGCGGGGAGTGTGCGTCTGCGCGCCTTGAGGTTCCGACACAAACTACGTTTACGTCAACCGAGGATAATGACTATTTTGTTGCGTAACCATAGATTTAGCGCCTAGCATTTTGCATCACGCTTTGAGTTTGGCGCTCTATTTTAATCAGGTACGCGTTTAAATAATTGAGTAGCAAGCGTGTTTTTATAGTGGCAAACGTCAGCGCGTGCGTACTGAACTCGAGAAGCGGCGCACCGTGAATGGCTCAATCAATCCTTTCTTGCAAACTATTCACAATCTCCTCACTTAGCATGACATACACGCTGTATTTTAGGTTACGCACGGTGGCAGTGATTGCGTGTCAGTACTGCTTCCTGCAAACCAACATTGACTGTGTATTGTTAGACTTCATATAAACGTTTAGACTTGCCGCACTTGAAACTAATGAGAGAAACATAATGAATTCAGAAAATACAACCAAGCACATCTTAATGGTATTAACGTCACACTCCGATTTAGGCAATACCGGTGAAAAGACAGGTTTTTGGATTGAAGAATTTGCTGCTCCTTATTACGCATTTATTGATGCGGGTATGAAAGTGAGCTTGGTGTCTCCAGCAGGCGGTCAGGCTCCTATCGATCCAAAGAGTGAATTAGAAGATTTCCAGACGCCATCAACCAAGCGTTTCAATAAAGACAAGGAAGCAAAAGACTTGGTAGCGAATACACTTGCGCTTGCAGAAGTGGACGCTGCAGATTACGACGCGGTGTTCTATCCTGGTGGTCACGGACCACTGTGGGATCTCACTGAAAATCCAGTGTCAATTTCGTTAATTGAAAGCTTTATTGCTGCCAATAAGCCTATCGCTGCTGTATGTCATGCACCGTCGGCATTTTTGAATGTTAAGGATGCAATGGGCGAGTATTTTGTAAAAGACAAAGCGGTAACCGGATTTACAAATGGTGAAGAAGAAGCTGTTCAGTTAACACAGATTGTGCCTTTCTTATTACAAGATGAATTGATTAAACGAGGGGGTAAATATCAAAAGGCAGACGATTGGAGCGCTTTTGCAATTCAGGACGGTTTATTAATTACTGGACAGAATCCAGCGAGTTCGGCGCTAGCGGCAAAAAAACTATTAGCAGCCTTGGCATAAGCTCCTTGTTACTGTGTAGTAAGCAACATATTTTAAGGAATAATAGTAATGTTAAAGTTCAGTTTTCAAAATACGACACAAATTCTGTTTGGTGAAGGTCAAATTGCATCCATAAGTAAACAGATCCCAATTGATGCTAAAGTGTTGGTTACTTACGGTGGTGGTTCAATCAAAAGTAACGGCGTTTACGATCAAGTTGCTGCCGCATTATCCGCGCATAGTTGGGTTGAATTTTCGGGCATCGAGCCAAACCCAAGCTATGAAACTTTGATGAAGGCACAAGATATTATCAAACAAAATGATATCGACTTTATTCTAGCGGTTGGCGGCGGTTCGGTGGTTGACGGTTCTAAGTTTATTGCGGCTGCGGCCTTATTCGAAGGAGATGACCCTTGGGATATCGTGAGCAAGCAAGCATGCATTCGCAAAGCCTTACCGTTGGCATGTGTATTAACATTGCCAGCAACAGGCTCTGAGTCGAATACGGGGGCGGTAGTCACCCGTGATGGCAATAAACTGCCTTTCCTTAGCCCACTCATTCGTCCTAGATTTGCTGTTCTTGACCCGGTTGTCACACTGTCGTTGTCTGAACGCCAAATTGGTAACGGTGTTGTCGATGCTTTTGTTCATACGATAGAGCAGTATCTCACTTATAGCGTCAATGCGAAAGTACAAGATCGTTTTGCCGAAGGACTATTGCTTACCTTAATTGAAGAAGGGCCAAAAGCATTGGCGCCTGAGACGTCGAAAGACTTAGACGTTCGCAGTAATATTATGTGGGCAGCGACGATGGCACTCAATGGTTTAATTGGTGCAGGCGTGCCACAAGATTGGACCACTCACATGATTGGTCATGAATTAACAGGTACCCACGGTATTGATCATGCGCGTACTCTATCTATCGTTTTACCTGGCGTGATGAAAGTATGTAAAGAAGCAAAGCGTGAAAAGTTGTTACAGTATGCTGAGCGTATTTGGAATGTAAGCGAAGGCGATGAGGATTCACGCATTAATCGTGCTATTGAACTAACAGAACAGTTTTTCGATACCATGCAGGTGCCAACGCGTTTGTCTCAGGTCGATTTGGGGGGGGCAGATATCGATTTGTTAATCGAAAAGTTAACGCAGCATGGTATGCTGAAATTAGGTGAAAATGGGAACGTGACACCTGATGTTAGCCGCGCAATATTGACAGCAGCACTTTGATATAAAGTTCAAAATACAAAACTTTTACGCACTTCAGTATGAAGTATTAGCAATAAAAGGTGAATTGCCAGCGGATTATCGAGCAGTTTCCGCTGGCTTTCTAAGACAATAGTAGTACATAGCACATTTCAAGATTACCCTGCGTTTAGCTGCAGTCTTTGCCGTGGTTAACTTTGCCAGATAAATAGAGTTCCTCCTAATATTAACAGTCACACCATCCCATATTCTGCGTATTGCGATAACTAAGCGCAAGCTCTACTATTCTATACTAACTATTTGCGACGACACACTGGCCTTTATGCTGAGTGCTGACGCATTTCCAATTTTTCAGTCATTCCTCATTATAAAGGTGAATAACAATGATGTTTAGAGGTATTTTAATAGACAAAGTTGACGATAAATATACAGTCCAATTGCAAGATATTGACGACGCGGTTTTACCTGACGGCGATATTGATATTGATGTGATGTACAGCACATTGAACTATAAAGACGGATTGGCGATTACCGGTAAAAGTCCTGTGGTACGCCGCTTTCCTATGATACCCGGCATAGACTTGGTGGGTACTGTTACTAAATCTAGCGCAAGTCATTTTAGCGCCGGTGATATTGTGCTACTTAACGGTTTTGGTGTGGGGGAAACGCATTGCGGTGGTTTAGCACAGAAAGCTCGCTTGAAAAGCGAGTGGCTTATTCCTCTGCCAAACGGCATGACTCCGGAGCATGCAATGGCTATTGGTACTGCAGGTTATACCGCAATGCTGTGCGTTATTGCACTGGAGAAAAATGGCGTCACCCCAGACTCTGGCGAGATACTTGTAACCGGCGCAAATGGCGGAGTTGGAAGCTTTGCTATTTCTATATTGTCAAAGCTTGGCTATCAAGTTGTCGCCTCGACTGGCCGAATGAATGAAAGCGATTATTTAACGAAGTTGGGTGCAAGTGAAGTGATTGATCGCAACACTTTGTCTGAGCCGGGTAAACCGATGGTGAGAGAGCGTTGGGCTGGCGCCGTAGACTCAGTTGGAAGCCACACCTTAGCCAATATATGTGCCAGCACTAAATATGGCGGCACAGTAGCTGCGTGTGGTCTTGCACAGGGTATGGATTTTCCTGCCAGTGTGGCTCCTTTCATTTTACGAGGTATTACGCTTAGAGGCATAGATAGTGTTATGCGTCCTATTGCAGATAGAGTTGAAGCTTGGCAACGATTAGCTACCATCCTAACGCAAGAAGATTTTACAGATATTTCTACCTTTGTTGGCCTAGATAAGGTGATTGAGACGGCTGAGCAGTTACTTGAGGGCAAGGTAAGAGGGCGAGTCGTGGTGGATGTAAATAAAAGTTAAATTGTGGGCTAGTTTACTTATGTGCTAGCCTTTAAGTTTGATACTAGCGTTGACCAGTTGAGTAAGCTTTGTCCAATAATCACGACCAACTACAGGTTCTGTTACAGGAAATTTTAAAGACATTCAAACCTCAATTTATTGAGGGAATCAGTGAGTTTGAGATAATAACGTTGCTAAAGAAGCCGCCTTATTTACTGTTTGACGATGATGCCCTGCGTGATCCACTTATGTTATTTCAAACTCACTTTGTACTATTTCACTCCTTATATCATTTGCGTAATGAGTGGAGAGCACAGAATATAGGTGAGTTGAGCATAGGTGCAATGCTCATTAAGCTAAAGCCTGCAATGTCGTTTAATGCCAGTTTGCAAGTGGCAGATCCGCTCGCTGATTATTACCTTGATTGGCACAATTTTAGCGCTACCGATGAGGCTGGAGTTGAAGATTTACTGAACCGCTTTTGGCAGGCAATGGCGGGTGGTGAGTTACAAGATGAAGTTGCTCTGGAAGCCTTAAATGAGGCAAGCTCAACGCTTCAACTAGATTCGCTTGAAGGCTTGTCTTTAGTAAAACTCAAGCAACAATATAGAAGATTACAACATGCCAAGCATCCTGATAAAGGGGGGAGTGTAGACGGCTCCCAGCGGGTTTTGCACGCTTACACAACGCTGCATAAATATCTGTCTAATAAACAAAGCTAATAAAAATACAGCGTGTGCGAAGTATCTACTAGCTATTAGGAGTGTCTTTCATTCGCTTAGACAGCCTATTGCTCATCATCAGTATCAGCGTTTTTCATGCGCTCGATTCTTTCTTGTTCTTCTTCGAATGCGGCTTTTATTTCTTCCAGCACTGTATCAACGTCAGCTGCGCGCTCATCAAACTCAAAATAACCCGTCAATTCGGTTTCGGGGGTTAATTTACCAGCCTCAAATAATGCCCACATTTCTTCAGCATAGTGTGTGTCGCTTAGTTCTGGCGCAAATTCAGAATAGTAGTCAGTCATATTGCGAACGTCTCGCTGCAACATACTAAATGCATTGTTGTTGGCGGCTGCATTAACCGCTTGGGGAAGATCTATAATCACAGGGCCATAGTCGTCAACCAGCACGTTGAATTCGGATAAATCACCGTGCACGATGCCTGCGCATAGCATCAACATGACGTAGTGCATTACTTGGGCATGATCTTCCAGCGCTTGCTCTGCTGACATTGACACATCGTTAAGTCTGGGCGCAACATTGCCTTCCTCGTCGGTAACGAGTTCCATTAATAAGACACCGTCATAACAACCAAATGGCTGCGGTACTCTAACACCTGCCTTTGATAAGGTGAATAGAGCATCCACTTCGGCATTTTGCCAAGCATCTTCTTGCTGTTTGCGCCCAAAGCTAGAACCTTTTTCCATGGCTCTTGCGCGTCGGCTATTTTTAACCTTTCTGCCTTCTTGGTATTGGGCTGCTTTTTTAAAGCTGCGTTTCATTGCTTCTTTATAGACTTTTGCGCAGCGAACTTCACCCTGACTAGTAACGGCGAACACAGTAGCTTCTTTGCCACTCATGAGCTGATAAAGTACATCATCAATTAAGCCATCTTCAACGAGCGGCTGTAAACGTTTTGGAATTTTCATGGGCCGTTTATACAGCACTCGTGATTGTTTTTAAATATATTATCAATATATTATTTTAATAGCCGCTTTCAAGGTGCTGACATTTC
The DNA here is from genome assembly GCA_965660625.1 of Glaciecola sp. GTDB lineage: Bacteria > Pseudomonadota > Gammaproteobacteria > Enterobacterales > Alteromonadaceae > Glaciecola. Next base: position 8,717 of record CBFIAR010000033.1, read on the forward strand.
ATTAATGTCGGTGAACTTAAATTCAAGCGTTCTGCGTTAATCAACTCGAGTCAAAGCCGCACTAAGTCAGTCATCAACTTCTGTTCAGCATCATCGCAGACTGTTAAGCTTGGCGTCAGATAGTGAGCAAATTGTCGAGGTACCCAAAGGATGATATCCCCCGACACAAAATAATGTAGGTGTTGAACATATGCTGAAGCTAAGTTCTAAAGGAAGCAGCGAGCAATCTCATCCGCATCTTCAGCGTGATTCATAAGGTGCAGCGACAAGCGAAATATATCACCGCGACGATCATATCTTACGCCCGCGTCGTTCAATTTTTCTGCGACTTTATCCATATCCTTACAACCGAGGCACAAGCTACCTCCCTGCTGAATGAGTTCAGCTTCACTTGGTTTGTTCGTGACATAATTTGGTAGGCTGTTTAGTAAGTGACGCTTCAAGTCAATGTTGTGTTGGGCAACTTTTTCAACGCTGATGTCCAAAATCATATTGATAGATGCACAGGCACTAACATACGGTGCTACGCTGGGCGTACCTCCCCAAAAACGCCTGGCGTTGCTAGCTGGCGCATAGTGAGTAATATCGAATTCAAAAGGATTCTGATGTGAAAACCAACCAACAGCATCGGGCTCTAACTCATTAACGTGATTCCCTTTAATAAACATAAAGCCTGCGCCTGGGCCACCGCATAGCCATTTTACACAGGATCCAAATATTGCATCTGCGCCCCATGCTTTGCTATCTACAGGCACTACGCCTATTGATTGAGCAATATCAACCAGCGCATAAGTACTATGTGATTTAGTAAGTTCAACTAATCGTAAAACATCTGATTTGATAGAGGTGTTTGAATGTACATGCGTGAACAAGCAGGCAAGGGTATTCCCTTTTCTTAATGCCTTATCCCAAGCGTCGAGATTATTGGGGGCGCCTTGAATCAAAACTAATTCTAGTCCGTACACTTGAGCTAGACCGGCAACCACAAAGCCCATCGAAGCAAAAGCATCTTGGTGCATTAAAATACGCTTCTTACTTTTATTTTTTGGCAACTTAGCAATGGCGCTTAAATAAGCGCAAAATCCGGATGCTAAATTAGGTTGAGGGCAGATTTCATCAGCAGAGGCATTAATAAGACGGGCAACTGACGCACAAAAATCATCAATGCCCTTTAACCATATCGGCCATGCGTCCCCACCTAATGTTTCCCAAGGGACTAGGTAATGTTCTTGCAACGCAAGCTTTGATGCCTTTGGTAGAGGCCCTACAGAATGAGAGAGAGCATAAATGCCCTTGGGTAAGTGAAAATGTGATGTGTACAGCTGAGTGGTCAAAACAGATACCTTTTCGTTACATGACAAAGACTAGTTAGTCAGAAAAGTCTTCACCACGTCTTTGTAATTACGACTCACCTTAATTTTGTCATATTCTCCCATCATCAAGAAAAACTCGCCTTTAGTGTGCGGTATAACTTTATCTATAAAATTTAAATTAACGATGGTTGAACGATGGACGCGCTTAAACTGAGTTTCGTCCAATTCAACTAACATTTCTTTTAATGTACAGCGTTTCACATGGGTTTCACCTAATGCATGCACGCAAACATAGTCACCAGCAGCATCAATCCATTGAATATCTTGCTGCTTGAGTAAATGTATTTCGTCTCTGTCTTTAATGACAATTTTACGGTTCTTAATATCGTTAGATTGGGGGTCTTGATGAGTTGAATCGTCAGCCATCCATGTTACTGTTTTATCATGTTTTTGATCTATCTGTGCAATCGCGCTAATTACTTCTCGTTTATTTTCCGATTGCTCATCTGACTTTATCGCGAAACGTTCTAGCGCTCTGGTAACGGCCCGTTGAATACGTTCATCGTCAATTGGTTTAAGAACGTAATCTACAGCATAAGCATCAAAGGCTTCAAGCGCATATTGTTCATAAGCAGTTGCAAAAACAATCAGAGGCATGGTGTCGTTTTGTAATTGTTTAACTACATCTAAACCCGATATTCCTGGCATCTGAATATCTAAAAATAGCAAGTCTGGTGCTAGCTCAACGACTGCGTTAAGCGCCTCACGGCCATTAGAGCATTGAGCTATGACCTCTACATTGGGCACTTTTTTTAGTTTTGCAGCTAACAGTTTTAGTGCAAGCGGCTCGTCGTCAACAATGATTGTTTTTAATATAGTCATTTTGTATCTGCTAATTCGAGTGGCATATTAATGCAAGTAGAGCGCCCGCCCTCAGCACGTCGTATGGTGTTAATTTGGTAGTCATTCTCGTAAAGAACCGACAGACGTTGCTCAGTATTCTCCAGTCCGATACCGGTTTCTTGCTCAGTTTCTGTTCTTCTACTTGCTTGATCAGCACCGCTGTCGCTTATTTCAATAATCAGTCTTCCCTGATTGAGTCCGGCTCTGAGTTCAATTACGCCGCCTCTTTCGTTTTTTGAAATAGCATGCTTCATTGAATTTTCGATAATAGGCTGTAACAGCAAACTCGGTACCATCGCATTTTGCGCATCGTTATCTACTTTAAAGTCAAGGTGTAGGCGTTCTGCAAATCGGGTTTTCTCGATTTCCAGATAAAGGTTCAGAGCGCTAATTTCTTCTTTCAACGTGATCATAGTATCAGGATTGTTGTCTAATGAGTGACGCAAGAATTGACTCAGTTGAACGGTCATTATTTGTGCTTTCTCTGACTCTTCAATTTCAATTAGAGAATTGATGGCATTTAGGGTGTTGCACAAAAAATGAGGATTAAGTTGGTATCGCAGCATTTTAAGTTTTGCATCGCGGGCAACGCTTTGGGCTTCAATTCGTTTAATGTGTTCTTTTCGCGTTGCCGCCTCAGCCTCAAGCATCGTGCTATGTTCTGATTGAAGCAGCTCATAATAACGGATACCGTGAAATAATCCAGTCCAACATAAAAAGATAAAGATACTTGCAAAAAACCAACCCCCAAACTCCCCCCAAACCTCATCTGCGGGTGTTAACCAAGACAATGCCTGCATTCTAAAGATAGTCCATAAAAACGCGACTACAAATACAACGAGCATGCCAAGCGAGACTCTGTATGCAATCGATTTATCCCATATTCGGTCAAATGTCCGATATAGAAAAATAGAGAACAACAACCCGAGCAGGGCCTGAAGGGCCGTATGTACAACATTTGCCAGCGTGACTTGGCTGTACCACAAAGTTAAAGTAACAAAACTCACCGTGCTAAGAAAAAACCAAAAGCTGGCCTGCCAGAACCAAAATCGATGAATGGGATTTTGCTTAATTGCCATTTTTACTGATTGGTTTATTGAACTGATCATAGGGCAGTTTGTTTACCTTTTATTAACAAGCGGCAAGTTTACACGTAGCTGTGCATCATATCTATTGCGGACATCCATTATAACCTCCAAATAGTCCAAGCTATCTCATTTTATTTGAGGAGCGGGGATACTAGACCGCAAACTATCGTAACAAAATAGTAACAGTTATATTTTCGAGTAAACAGCAGCCCCAATACTCTGAGTAAAGAACTAATTAAGTGAGTAAATATGAATCCTAGTAAATTTCTATTATCCGCTTTTATCATAAGTGTGGCTAGTATTTGTATTTCTTGCAATTTAGCCTCTGCATCAAACAATGTGAACGAAGGCTCGATAACAGCCCAAAATACGGTAGTAAATAATATCATTGACACTAAAAAGCAAAGGCCAATCAAAGTTGAAATTATCGAAAACAATGGCAGTTATCAACTGTTGAGAGGTGGAAAGCCATATTATGTTAAGGGCGCCGGAATAGCATCAACTGATCTGGAAAGCTTAGTCAAGTTTGGTGGTAATTCAATGCGTAATTGGGCCGTCGATAATCATGCAGAGCCTGCACAGCAACTATTAGACCGCGCCCATGCAATGGGCATTACCGTTTCTTTATGTTTAGAGTTTGCTAGAGAACGACATGGTTTTGACTACGATGATCCGGCGGCGGTTGCAAAACAACTTGCCAAAAACCGAGTAAGAGTTGAAAAGTATAAAGACCATCCAGCATTACTGACCTGGATCATAGGCAATGAAGTGAACTTTGGGTTTAGCAATCCGAAGGTATTTGATGCGGTGAATGATACCGCAAAGATGATCAAAGAAATCGATCCTAACCATCCAACAACAACAGCATTGGCCGGGTTTGATAGAAGAGCATTAGAGGCAATACAAGAACGTGCGCCTGATTTAGATTTCGTCAGCTTTCAGTTGTATGCAGATCTGATGAATTTACCCAACTATATTGAGAACTTTGGCTATGATAAACCTTATTTTGTAACAGAATGGGGAGCGGTTGGTCATTGGGAAGTGCACAAAACTAGTTGGGGCGCGCCGATCGAAAATACCAGCTCGGAAAAAGCCAACAATTACGCGAAAAGTTATTCACAAGTACTCAAACCTTATAGTAATAAAGCTATGGGTAATTATGTGTTTTTGTGGGGGCAAAAGCAGGAAAAAACCCCAACGTGGTACGGCATGTTTTTAGCCAGCGGTGAAAAAACCGAAGCGGTAGACGTGATGTATCATATCTGGAACGGTGTTTGGCCAACAAACCGCGTGCCTCAAATTAGTCAGATAAGCCTTGATGGTAAGCTTGCATTTGATGATGTGCATTTACGTTCAGGTGAGCATTATCAAGCATCCGTTGACGTTTCTGATGCCGATGGTGACGATATTCGCTATCAGTGGGAAGTTCGCCCAGAATCCACCTCTAACAATGTGGGTGGTGATGCTGAGTATGTGCCTTCATTAATCAAAGGGGCGATAAAAAATCACGCCGCTATTATAAAGTTAACGGCACCAGAGAAGGCCGGCGCATATCGTTTGTTTGTTTACGCTTTTGACGGCAACAACAATGCGGCACATGCCAACATTCCATTTTACGTGAAGTAAGTTTGCAAGCCTTAATCCCTTTCTGATTTTTGAAAAATAGCTAACTCAATATGCCAAAGCGAAGCCCATCAGCATTCAAACAGAGTCTAAAGCTTGCATGGCCTATCTCGTTGCAAAGTATCCTTGTGACGATGCTAGGTATGAGCGACATTATGATGGTGGGTCATCTCGGTGACGCTGCTGTAGCTTCTGTTGGTTTAGGAAATCGTATTCAGTTTGTTGTCCTGATTATTTTATCTGGTCTAGCTGCTGGCGTCGGTGTGTTGTCTGCACAGTACTGCGGTGCAGGCATAAGTGAGCGCATTAGCCCCATTATTATTAAGACACTGACAATTGGCGCCGGTGTTTTATTTCCAATCGTATTGTTCACTTTTGCCTTTGGAGATTTTATCGTTGGGCTGGGCACCACCGATCCGGTCATCATCACTGCAGGCGCCCAATATTTATGGGTAACCATGCCCAGCTTAGCCTTTGTTGTCGTGGTGATGGTGTTTGAGAATGCACTGCGCGGTTTCAGCCAGGTAAGGCTTTCAATGGCGCTTGGTATTATAGCAATTATTATTAATATTCTACTTAACTATTGGTTAATTAATGGTGGTCTAGGTATTGACGCTATGGGTGTGCTAGGAGCGGCCTGGGCCACTTTCATTGCGAGAGCTATTCATGCACTTCTGATCTTAATTTGTTTAGCTAAAATTCGACATGCGGTTTTTCCAAGTCAAATAAAGGGAATGCAGTTTTTTAACAAAGCACAGTGGGCTTATCTAATTAAGCTGGTATGGCCAATGATGGTGAGTTTTGGTGTATGGTCCTTAGGCACCTTCGTATATCAACTTATATTCGGTCGTATTGGCACCCAAGAGCTCGCTGTAATGAGTTTAATGGCACCTCTTGAGGGCTTGCTCATTTCTTTCTTTTTTGGCTTTGCCTCGGCGTGTTCTATTATGGTTGGTCAGCGACTTGGAAAAGACGCATTCGTTGCGGCTTGGTCAGTAGCGCGTGGCTTTGCTGTTAGTGCGCCGATTGTTACCTTGTTACTAGGGGGAATTATGTTAAGTTTGCAATCGTTAGTGTTCATGCCATACACCAATCTGAATCAAGACACGCTGACGGTTGCTCATGACATATTTTTATTGATTACCTTTGGTACCTGTATCAAAGTCTTCAATATGACAGCGTCGATGGGTATTTTGCGCGCTGGGGGTGACAATAAGCACTGTATGCTTATTGATATATCTGGAATGTGGATCATAGGGATTCCCTTTACCTTCGCAGCGGCTTTCTATTTTGACTTAGCCCTTTATTGGGTCGTACTCATTACTTACTCAGAAGAAATCACCAAGGCGGTTTTATTTGTGTACCGAATGAAAGCAAAGTATTGGTTGCGCAATCTAACTGAACATTCATCTAGCAAAGAACTCCACGAAAGTAGCCGCTAGCACCATTCAACTTGCCGCTAGCACCATTCAACTTGTCTATTGTTGCATACAATAAGTATTGCGTTTATTCTTTTCCTACGACTCATACTGACCTTTAATTTAATCCAAGCGCTTCAGTTTCTGAACTGCTAAATAGAGATGACTATGTCTGGAAAATATTATCGAAACATGCGTTCACAAACAGCGCAACTATCTGTTCCTGAATTACAAACAGAAGCTAAAAAACTCTTGGACAATAAAATCCATGGTCTCTCGTTTAGTCCATACATTACAGGCCAAGAACCCGGCACTCAAATTTCTGAAGAACAGATTCATCAACGCTTACAGTTAATTCAGCCTTATGTCAAATGGATACGCACATTTTCATGCACTGAAGGCAACGAGTTAATTCCTAAAATTGCAGCTGAGTATGGGCTAAAAACATTGGTAGGGGTGTGGTTGGATGATAATTTTGAGAATAATGAAAAAGAACTACAAAATGCCATCAAGATTGCTCAAGTGGGTCATGCTGATATGCTCGCTGTAGGCAATGAAGTAATGTTGCGAGAAGAAATGAGTGAACTGCAGTTAGTTGACTACATCAACCGAGCAAAACAAGCTGCGCCCAATATTCCAGTAGGTTATGTTGATGCTTATTTTCTATTTGAAGACCATCCTCCTGTCGCCGACGCGTGTGATATTATTTTCGCTAATTGTTATCCTTTTTGGGAAGGGTATCCGGCTGAACATGCGCTGACTTACATGAAGGATATGCACCGTCGTGCCGTGAAAATCGCAAATGGAAAACCCGTCGTAATAAGTGAAACAGGTTGGCCAGACCAAGGTACTCCAGATAGAGCAGCGATACCTTCTTACGAAAATGCGCTGCGCTATTTTGTTGATGCCTATAATTGGACTCAACAAGAAGGTATCGATATGTTCTATTTCTCTTCTTTCGATGAAGATTGGAAAATTGCAGATGAAGGTGATGTTGGGGCTTATTGGGGCATACTAGATAAAGACGGACATCATAAATATGCAAAGTGAGTCCGAACAATTGACCTCACTCGAAAAAATGATGGGTCGTGAACATGCGCTAGCGATCTGTTATTCCGGTTATAGAGATGGGCAAAATCCAAGACTAGGCATCTACCCGAGTTACGCAGAAATCAAAGAAGACTTATTGTTATTGAAAAATTGGTCTTACCTTCGAGTATATGATTGTAGCCAACATGCAGAAACCGTTTTGCAGGTTATTAAAAAAGAAAATCTGGATTTTGGGCTCATGTTGGGCGTGGATATTGCGGCTGAAGTCAGTAATCCCAATTGCCCTTGGGGAGCTGATTTTAGCGAAGAACAGTTGGCACTTAATCGGCAGGCAAACGATGAAGATATTGCGCGCTTAATTGATTTAAGTGGACGTTATCCTGAGTACGTAAGTTCGGTATCTATTGGTAATGAAGCGAGTGTCGATTGGACCGATCACATGGTGCCAGTTGAACGCTTAGTTGAATTCGTTCGACGTATTAAAAGTCAGACTGACGTGCCGGTTACATTTTGTGAAAACTATGTGCCTTGGACGAATAAGTTAGCACCGCTGGCGGCAGAACTAGACTTTATATCCATTCATACTTATCCTGTTTGGGAGTATCAAAGCATTGAGAATGCTTTGGCATACACTAAGCAAAATTACTATTCAGTGCAGGATTGTTATCCCCATTTGCCTGTCGTGATTACTGAGGCTGGCTGGACAACGCAGTCTAATGGTCATGGTATAGAAAAATGGAACGCGTCTGATGCGCTGCAGGCTGAATATTATCAACAGCTCTTAAGTTGGACTAATAGCGAAAAGATATTAACGTTTGTGTTTGAGGCTTTTGATGAACCTTGGAAGGGGTCAGATGACCCCCTCGAGCCGGAAAAGCATTGGGGCCTATTTTATGTCGATAGAACGCCCAAATTAGTTTTGCAAAACACATAATGGAATACGTGGTGGGCGTAGAATACCCCTGTGCCCATCGCATTACGCTGTTATTTCCAACCACCACGTGTAACGAATGCTTCTCCTTATTTTATGTAAAACCCATTTTTCGCTTAACTAGCGCTTAGTTTATTACTCATTTTGTAGTGACTTCAACGGCAAGTTTTGGCGTTCTATCTGAACGAAATACACCCCAATTTTTCTCTGCAATACTATCAGGCTTGTCTTCGCCGCCTTTCCATTTTTCGTCAAACGCTTCAAAATAAAAAGAGACAATACGATTTTCTTTTAACCAATGGCGGTAAGCATCAAAAAATATCTTCTGTGCTTCTTCGCTTGCTTCTCCAATAATCAGGCTCTCATCGCCGTTACTGTTGACAGAGCTTGTCGCCCAACCTGACTCTCCGAGGGCTACCTGCTTACTTGGGTGCAGTGCTTTAATGTCATGGTAGGTTTTTTCTGTCCAAGGCATTGCATTCTCTAGTGCTTGTGAGTTCCACATTGCGTATGCATGTAGCACAATATAATCAAGCGCTTGGGCGACTTCCTGACTCCAAGGTTTATTCCAAAAGTTATAATCATCTGCGAGTGTAACAGGGACATCAACGGCGCCTTTTACTTTTTTAACCCAATTCAAATATTTTGGAATGTCGGCTACTTCAAATTTGTGTGCCGACCAATCGACAAAGATTTCATTGCCCAAGTTCACGCTAACAACGATGTCTTTATAATCATTTGCCAGCCGAATAACTTCGGATATTTGCCGTTCATTTTGTTCAGCCGTTTGGGTTGATGATAGCCATGCCCCCTGCATCACTTTGACGGGTAGCTTGTGTTTTTTAATCGTTTTTAATACTTGTTCGCTTGCAGGATCAGCCGCATACATGCGAATTAAATTCCATTTCACAGGGCTATTTTTGGTTAAAATAGTCATGTCTTCCAAAATATCTTGTTCCGATGATACGCTCTTTTTATGAGGGCTTTCACCATCGCGATACGAACCGTATGCTATGCCAAGCCCAATCCATTCATCGTCGATCTTGGGTTCAAAGACTGGCTTAGAATATAGAGATTTACTGTGTTGAGTTGTCATTTGGTTCGCCTGTAGGTGAAAACTAACGAGTGCTAAAATGAAAGTCATAACGAATAATAATTTCATATCGATGTAAACTTAAAATAGAAAACAGGATATCGAGTACACCAGTTTTGCGCTGGCTTTAGCAAGTAATTTGAGTTTAAAAGGACTTTATGTGGGTTGTTTGGGAGACTTCCCTGTTGTCGAACTTGTGTTATATTTGATTTCTATTTTTACATTATTTCAGTTGTGAAGAGTGATCTGTCCCAGCCGTCACGGAAAAAGTTCAAGTGACCGATTTCGTGAAATTTTACTTAGAAAATGGTCCACAAATAACATATATTTACAAACCATTTACAACTGCATTTGAATCAATATATGTCGCACTACGAAACAGCTGCTAGAGATCGTATTTCTTTTAGTGAAAAAGCCGCTTATGGGACGGGGACGCTAGTACTCAATTTACTACCTGCGTCTCTAGCGCTATTTGCATTCTTTTTAATCACCGCATTTGGTATCGACCCAGTATTGGCTGGTTTATTAGTTGGACTGCCTCGTTTATTTGATGCGCTAACTGACCCTATCATGGGTTTCATTACCGATAATACAAAATCGAGGTGGGGAAGACGTCGGCCATATATTGTCATAGGTGCAATATTAAGTGGAAGTTGTTTTGCATTATTATGGCAGTTAGATCCAGAAAACTCTCAAGACTATACATTTTGGTATTTCTTGATACTTTCTATGGCCTTCACTATTGGCAATACAATGTTTGCGACACCCTTCGTAGGTCTAGGATACGAAATGACCTCGGACTATAAGGAGAGAACTCGCTTAATGGCGGCTTCTCAGTTTATGGGACAAATTGCATGGATGATTGTACCGTGGTTTTGGGTCATGATTGCAGACCCTGATTTATTTGAAAACCAGGCACAAGGGGTAAGACAACTCGCATTATATATTTCGGGTATTTGTATTATTTTAGGTATCGTACCTGGATTATTTTGTAAGGGAATTGACAATTCTAATATCGAAAACAGAGCAGAAATTTCATTCCGAATGATTGGCAGTAATTTAATGGGAGTGTTTAGAAGCATTATCCAAACATTCAAAAATGGCGCTTTTGTGAGATTATGCGGCGCTACATTCTTAGTCTTCAATGGTTTTCAGTTAGTCTCCTCCTTTGCGTTTTTTATTATCGTATTTCATATGTTTAATGGCGATTATGGGGCAACAGGTTCTTGGCCAGCATGGTTTGGCACAATGAGCGCTTTTGCGACTGCATTTATGGTCATACCGGTTGTTAGTTGGATGGCAAATAAGTGGGGGAAGCGCAATGCGTTTGTCATATCTACCCTAATCTCCATTGTCGGCTACACATTAAAATGGTATGGCTTTAACCCTGAAAATCCGTGGATGATATTTATGCCTATTCCTTTGATGTCTTTTGGTATAGGCGGATTGTTTACCCTCATGTTGAGTATGACTGCTGATGTTTGTGACTTAGATGAGCTAAAAAACGGCATGCCTCGCAGAGAAGGAACGTTTGCCGCCATATATTGGCTTATGGTTAAACTAGGTCAAGCCCTGGCAATCATATTAAGTGGTATTGTTTTGAAGTTTGTGGGTTTTGATGCTGGTAATGCGACACAAACGGTTGAAACGATGACTCAGTTACGCATTGCTGACATCATTATTCCTGCAGGTACTGCTGCATTAGCCATTGTGGTTATGTGGAAATATGATATCAGCGAGGAACGAGCGCATCTCATTAAAGAAAAGTTAATTGAACGGCGCGGCGAGATTCAATAGTAATAACGAATTTTTGTTGCGTAGTAAAGCGCAATAATCCCTACTTATATGCGAACAAAAACGCTCATTGCACTTCTATCTTGTCCATTAACAAGATAGAAGTGCGATGAGCACTATTTATTGTTATATTATTGTTATAAGTAGCTCATCTCATCATCAAACGATGTTTAGTTTCATCTCACTATGTAGAGACCTATTTCCGTAATAATATTGAATCTTTATTCACTATCAATTAATTTAGCATCTCTTAAAAAAATTTAACAAATGTTAATAATTAATGTAAAAAAACCTAGATGAATAACTTGACAGAGATAAAAGTATAGCGTTCACACCTATCAAATTATGTTGACCTTCCGCTTTACCGCAAAGCGAAGCCAGTTCATCGCAACAAGGTTCTGTTCGTTTCGATCCTGTGCGAAAGTTAGCATTGGAAATAAATTTATAACATTTTGATAACAATCCGAACCAGGGACACACATATCATGCAAAAGAAAAATCGTCTTCAAAGCCCTATTGCGAAGGGAGTTTCGCTCGCCCTCGGAGTGAGCTTAATGGCGCCAATTTACGCTCAACAAACTGATGAAGTAGCTAGTGCATCTTCCGCCGACGAACAGTCCCAATTAATAGAAATAATCGAGATAACGGGTATCCGCGGCAGTTTAATGCGTTCTATGGATACCAAACGCGAATCTGTAGGTGTTGTAGATGCAATTACTTCGGAGGATATCGGTAAGTTTCCTGATACAAACTTAGCGGAGTCTTTGCAGCGTATTACCGGCGTGTCGATTGACCGTGTAAATGGCGAAGGCTCTCGCGTAACGGTGCGTGGCTTTGGTGCGGACTTCAACTTAGTTACGTTAAATGGTAGACAGCTGCCAACTAACTCCGGTTTAGGTCGTTCTTTTGATTTTGGTGATTTAGCGGCTGAAGGTGTTGCTGGCGTCGAGATATACAAGACAGGTAAAGCGCATGTGCCCACTGGCGGTATCGGAGCCACCATTAATATACTCTCAGTCAAGCCGTTAGACAGTGATGGCTTGAATGCAAGTTTTGGTCTAAAAGCAGTCAATGACACGTCTACTATATCCGGCGATACATGGACACCCGAGTTTTCAGGTATTTACAGTAATACCTTCCTAGACAATACTTTCGGTGTTGCGTTCATTGGTAGCGTGCAAGAACGTAACAATGGTGCGCAGTCAGCGACCACCAACTTTTTCTCTGAAGTGGATGGCGGTTCAATACGCGATGGGGTCAGTTTAAATGGAACACAGCCCTCTGCAGGCGATATAGTCGGTATACCGCGTAATATTGTATACCAATTAAGTGAAGTGGAGCGTACACGAACTAATGCTCAACTAACATTGCAATATGCACCACGAGATGATTTAACCGTTACCCTTGATTACACCTATGCTGAGCAAGAAGTGTCTTCGAGCTTTAATGATGTGTCTTTCTGGGTCGCACAGGTTCCAGATGAAGTCTTATGGTCTGAAGGTCCTGTTGTGTCACCTCTTGTGTATTCAGAGTTTGATAGAGAGCCTGATTTTCCGCATGCTGCCGGTGGTGGCGGGTCGAGAAACGAATTAAATTCGGTTGGGATTAATTTAGAATGGATTCCTAATGATAGCTTAGAATTAAGGCTTGATTACCACGATTCTAGTTCATTGCGTGAACCAGATGACGCAATTCGTGGCACAAGCTCCAACCTTACTGTCGCAGGCTTGCGCGGTAGAAGCCGTTCTTCAACTACTATTGATTATACTGGTGATATACCCGTCACTACCACAACGGCGAACGACCCATTGTCGCCTGATGATATGCGTTTGACCGGAAGTGTTTTTGAGAACTCTTGGGCCGAAATGGATATTGAGCAAACTCAATTTTCGGGTAAGTGGTATCTTGACGAAGACCAAACTATTGATTTTGGTGTAGGCTTATCTAAAGTGGCGAACTTTGAAGCCAGTAGCCTAGTACAAAGAAACACTTGGGGTGAACCACAAGCGAGTGCGCTGGGAGCGTTGGCTGATTTGATGACTCCGGCAAGTTTGTCAGGTGTATACGATTCGTTTAACTCAGGAAGTCAGATCAATAATAATTTCTTCACCTTCGATTATACCGAAGTGGCAGCGCGTGCAGCGTTCTTGGAATCATTAGACCCATCTAATCCTCTGTATCTCGCCCCTGATGTTAACGCAGTAGGTAGCTGTGGCAATGGTTTCTGTCCAGACTTTGACAAAGGTTTTGGTAATAACTTCGAAGAAGATACCCTGTCTGCATTTGTGCAGTACCGGTATCAGGGCGAAATCGTAGATTTACCATACAGTATGCTAGTTGGTTTAAGATATGAAGAAACCGATGTAACATCTAGTTCAGCCTCGCGAAATTATACTCGAGTTGAGTGGGTAGCGGCAAACGAATGGATTGCGCGTGATGATGGCACAGAGGTTCCATCTGGCTTAGAAGCAAGTTACGATAATTGGTTACCTAACTTCGATTTTGACTTAAATGTTCATGATGACATGAAGTTGAGATATTCATATAGCACTACAATTGCGCGCGCAGGCTATGGTGCGTTAATTGGTAGTTTAACTATTGCTAACTTTATCCAGTACAATTCGGATGGCTTATATCGTGCTACTGGCAGCATCGGTAACCCAGGTTTGTTGCCATATGAGTCAGAAAATCATGATTTTTCTTACGAATGGTATTACGGCGATGCAAGCTATTTCTCTATTGGTTACTTCAATAAAACTGTTTCTAACTTCATCGGTGGAACGACATTAGAAGATGTGGCTATTTTTCCAGATTTAGCTTTCCCTGGCTTTGGTCCATTGTTTGAGGACGCAGTTGCTGCTTTAGGTGACACAGCGTCAAACCAAGCAATTAGGGACTGGATTTTTGAAAACCGTGCGGGTGAACAAGGTGTAACACTTGATCCTAATGGTGGTGGAATAATAACGGGCGTCCCAGGTAGAGATGACCCCGCTACATTCGATTTGGCAACAATTATAAATAGTGCAGACGAGTTGACCATAGACGGTTGGGAAGTTGCGCTGCAACACGACTTTGTTGATACCGGTTTTGGTGTCATTATGAACGCAACTTTTGCTAATAGTGATAACGAATTCAATCGATTACTAAACCAGCAGCAATTTACCCTGCCTGGCCTAAGTGATACCCGTAACGTAATAGGTTACTACGACAAGGATGGTATACAGGTTCGTATCGCTTATAACTGGCGTGATGAATGGTTATCGTTTGCTAGTGGCCCACAACCTGGTTATGTTGCTGCATATGAGCAATGGGATATAAACGCGAGCTACGACTTCAATAATGGTGTGATTGTGTTCTTTGAAGGCATCAACATTACCGATGAAACGACCCGCGGATTTGCTCGAGATGACCTGCAGGTTGCTGGTGTAACTCAAACCGGTGCTCGATACAATGTTGGTTTCCGTTACAGCTTTTAATTCGAAATCAAATTGAGCCAAAACTCACCATGGACGTAATGTTGATGGTGAGTTTTTTTTTAAAATTAGGGCCTATGAAATCTGATATTAACAACATTGTAATAGTGGGTGGTGGCACCGCAGGGTGGCTTACCGCGGCAGTGTTAGCAGCACATTTTGATACCAACACCAAATTCAATATTACGTTGATTGAATCTCCTAATATTAAGACAATTGGCGTTGGTGAAGGTACTTGGCCAACGATGGCTGCCACCCTTCGACGGATTGGCATTTCTGAAGCACAATTTATCAGCGAATGTGATGCCAGCTTCAAGCAAGGTTCACGTTTTATTGATTGGAATGAAGGTGAAAGCTACTACCATCCTTTCTCTTTGCCTATTGGCTACAAAGACATCAATATCGTCGATCATTGGTTGGAAACAGCATCAAACCAGTCATTCGACGAATTCGCAACTAATCAAGCAGGCGTCTGTCAGCACAATTTAGCACCTAAACAAGCTACTACACCAGAGTATGCAAACGTGCTCAACTATGGCTACCATCTTAACGCGGGAAAGTTCGCTACCCTGTTAAAAAATCACAGTATTAATAACTTAGGTGTAAAACATATTTCTGCGGATGTTAGTTCGGTAAATGTGCAGAATGCCACATTCATTGAAAGCGTTGTTCTGGCTGATGGATTACAAATAGATGGCGATCTTTTTATAGACTGCACTGGGTTTAAGCGTCTACTAATCGGAGAGTCCTTAAAGGTACCCTTTAAAAGTGTTAAAGATGTGCTGTTTAATGACCGCGCTATGGCTTTTCAAGTGCCATACAGTCATGAGAACGCGGCAATAAACTCGGCTACGCACGCAACTGCTCATAAGAATGGATGGATTTGGGATATATCATTACCCACTCGAAAGGGAATTGGTGTGGTGTATTCTAGTGAGTACGGTACCGAGCAGGAAGCTATTGATACCGCTGAGCAATATATGCAAAAACATATGCCTCACATTAACATTGCCGATCTGAGTCCTAATAAAATAAATATTGAGCCCGGGCATCTTGAGACTTACTGGAAAGGGAATTGCTTAGCAATCGGATTATCGGCAGGATTTATTGATCCCCTAGAAGCTACGGCAATGATATTGGTTGAATTTTCAGCCAAGTTTTTAAGAGAGCATCTGCCTGCGAGTCAAAATGAACTCGGTTTATTAGCAAAAAAATTCAATAAAAGAATGCACTTGCATTGGGAAAATATTGTTGATTTCATCAAGTTACACTACGTACTATCAAATAGAAGCGATAGTCAGTATTGGTTAGATCATAGAGAACAAAACACAATACCCGAATCTCTGCGACGCTCATTGCTGATGTGGAAAAATAGAGCACCCTGGCATGCCGATGTTGAAATAGCTGAGTCGATGTTTCCGCCAGCGAGCTACCAATTCATACTATACGGTATGGGGTTTCAATCGAAAAGCACCCTCGGTGATAGGCGCTTAGCCAGCCAAGAGCGTTTACATCTTGCAAAATTACTCCACAACAAACATGCAGATCTACAAAAATTATGTCAACATCTACCTACTAACCGGAAGTTGTTACTTGATATTAAACAAACTTGGATGAACAGGGTACCAAATGTCGAAATATGAAATGTTAAATAATGTGGCTCATGCAGACTTAAAGATTAAGCTAGACCGTTCATCTGAGTTAGGCGATGACGTCATGTTTTGCATGACTTACCCTTTCGAATTTCGATTGGCTTTGTCACACTATCCAATACTTGTATACAGAGACAAAGACAGTAATACCACCTTTCCGATTACCTTGTTCGGTTTTGAAGAAGGTGAGAATTTATTTTTAACTCAGCAAGGATGGAATGCTCGCTATATTCCTATTATGGTGCAAAGGCAACCGTTCTCAATTGGCTTTCAGCAGTTAGAAGGAAGTGATGAGAAACAGCAAGTTATTACTTTTAATCCAGAACACCCAAGAGTCAATAGTATACAAGGTGAGTCTGTATTCGATGAGCAGGGCGCGTATACGCCTTATTTAGAACAAGTTGTTAAAATGCTTGAGTCAATTGATGTTGGGCATCAGCAAAATAAATTGTTAGTAGATGCATTGGAAAAACATGAATTGCTAGAAAATACGACTATTGCAATTACACTTAAAGATGGCAGTAATTATGAACTGATTGGCTTTAGTACGATTGCTGATGACAAATTTGAAGCTTTGTCTGCAGAAGCATTAAAAGAGTTAAATGATCAGAAATTATTGCTTCCTATCACGATGATTATGGCATCCATGTCTAATCTTGGTAATTTAGTGGATATTCGTAACGCAAATGTGCTTTAGACGGCAGTTAATATGACGATGAACGATGCTACGCCAATTCAAGAGCTTCAGTGTTCGTCGTCATGTATACCCGAACAAATATACTCATCAAATCAACCTGTGGTGCTAAGAGGGCTAGTTTCTGAATGGCCTTTAGTTAAAAAATCATCGGTTTCGAATCAGTCTGCAATAGCTTATCTCAATCAATTTTATAATGGGCAAGCTGTTAATGCCTTTATGGCAAGGCCAGAAGCCAATGGACGTATTTTTTATAATGAATCTGTCGATGGTTTTAATTTTGTGCAGTCAAAAGTATATCTAGATGACATGTTAAAAAAGCTAGTTGATATTTCAGAACAGCCTGGTCAAGCAACATACTATGTAGGCTCATTGGCAATCGAGAAACATTTGCCGCGTTTCGCGCATGAAAATAGGCTAGTGGTCGAGCAAGACTTGCTTAGTCAGAGCATCTGGTTAGGCAATCGTTCGGTGATTGCGCCTCATTTTGACTTTCCTGATAATTTGGCGTGTTGCGTCATTGGTGAACGAAAATTTACGCTTTTTCCACCTGAACAACAAGAAAACTTATATATAGGGCCTTTAGATTTCACCCCAGCAGGTCAGCCTATCAGTATGGTAAATATTCAAGATCCAGATTTACAAACCTATCCGAAGTTTGCAAACGCAATGCTGAGTGCCAAAACCACCATTCTTAGTCCTGGAGACGCTATCTTTATTCCAAGTATGTGGTGGCACTCAGTAGAAAGTCTAAGTGCGCTTAACGGATTAGTTAATTACTGGTGGCGAAATACGCCAGCTTATTTAGGTGTGCCAACCAATGCACTTTTACATGCGATGTTAAGTATAAAACACTTACCTAAAAGTCAAAGGGAAGCATGGAAAAATATGTTTAACAACTATGTTTTCGACCCACCTTCAGATATTTACGAGCATTTGCCTGACCAAGTAAGGCAAAAGCAATCTGACATGACAGAAATAATTGCACACAAAATACGTGCGCACCTAATAACTAAATTAAAATAGCGTGAAGTGTAATAAGTAGTATGACTCAAAATAAATTGATAAACAGAGTGGTGGTAGCTGGCGGTGGCACAGCAGGGTGGATGGCAGCAGCAACTATCGCTGCAACCATTGGTAAGCGACTTAATATTACCTTAGTTGAATCAGACGACATCCCAACAGTGGGAGTGGGAGAAGCAACCGTACCTTCGTTATTAACTATTCATCAGCTATTAAAAGTCCGCGAAGCCGATTTTCTGAAGGCCGTTAACGGTACTTATAAACTTGGCATCATGTTCGAAAACTGGAAGCGAGTTGATCATAAGTACTTCCACTCTTTTGGTAAATCAGGTACATCTTGTTGGGCTGCTGGATTTCATCATTTTTGGTTGCGTGCTAAAGAGCAAAAAATGGCAAAAAGTTTTGCTGAATATAGTTTGGAAACCTTAGCTGCAGAAAAAGGCAGATTCGCGCATACAAAAAGCCAAAGCCTAAACTATGCATACCATTTAGATTCAGCCAAATATGGCCAATTTCTTCGCGGCATTGCTGAAAAGCACGGCGTAACCCGTATTGAAGGAAAAATTGACAAGGTAGATCTCGATAAGCAATCGGGTCATATTAAATCAATATTATTAGAATCTGGACAAATAGTGGAAGGTGACCTGTTTATTGATTGTACTGGCTTTCGTTCCTTGTTGTTAGGTCAAGCATTGGGCGTTGGATATAATGATTGGAGCGACATGCTGCCGGCAAACGCAGCGTACGCAGTGCAAACTAAATCACACCGGCCAGCTGTACCGTATACGCGTTCAATTGCATTAGACGCTGGCTGGCGTTGGCAAATACCACTTCAACATAGAGTTGGTAACGGTGTTGTTTTTTCAACAAATTTTAAAAGTGAAGAAAGTGCGCTCGATGATTTGTTAAAAGGTATTGATGGCGAGCCGATTACAGATCCCCGACTTA
This sequence comes from Glaciecola sp., assembly GCA_965660625.1. Taxonomy (GTDB): domain Bacteria; phylum Pseudomonadota; class Gammaproteobacteria; order Enterobacterales; family Alteromonadaceae; genus Glaciecola. The sequence continues at coordinate 27,720 of CBFIAR010000033.1, forward strand.
TCCGCTTTACTACTGGACAAAGAAAAGAGTTCTGGCATAAAAATTGTGTGTCTATTGGTTTGTCTAGTGGCTTCCTTGAGCCTTTAGAGTCCACCAGTATTCATTTAATACAACAAGCTATTGTTTGGTTAATTAGCTTATTTCCAAACCAAGGGATTGATCAAAACCTAGTTAACCGTTTTAATCAACAAATGGCGGTTGAGACAGAAACTATTCGTGATTTTATTGTGCTTCATTATCATCTGCAGGAGCGAGACGATCACGAATTTTGGCGTTATCTACGAGAAATTAAAGTGTCTGATCGGTTACAACAGATTTTAGATTTATTTAAAAATAATGGCACTATTATCGAAGAACAGGATGACCTGTTCGCTGAAAACTCTTGGGTTCAAGTAATGTTGGGGCAGGGTCTGACACCCAAGCAGTATCACCCAATTGTCGATATGATGAGTGATCGTGATTTGAATATGTTTATGCGCCAGCAAGAAGCTAATATTCAAAAGCAACTAACTAGTTTGCCTCCGCACACTCAGTTTATTCAACATTTTATGAGCCACGCTGCAAGCAAATAGCCTTTATTCGCTTAAACTTTTATCATTTTATCTTGAGCTAAAATAATGTAAGCAGGACTCTTAGAAATTAATAAGGGGCTGAAATAGAAAAATGGTCTATACCTCCTCTCTGCGTGCTATGTGTCTGATTGACAAACCAAGCGGGATCTTTGTTGTTTGTAACGTAACCCTCGCCTAAAGACCGTCACCTAGCTTAACATTCCGAGGCAGTAATTGCTCGATATCAGGCCCAGGGTGAGTAAAGGCTTCGAGTAAATGGGTGATGTAATCGTAAGGCACAAGCCCATTGGCTTTTGCGCTCTCTACGATTGAATAGAGTATAGCGCTTGCTTTTGCACCCTTTGCCGTTTGTGAGAACAGCCATGCCTTCCTGCCATTCACGAAGGGCTTAATTGAGCGTTCCGCGCGATTATTGT
>CBFIAR010000034.1:0-3740 GCA_965660625.1 Glaciecola sp.
TTGCGACCGCATTGGCTTTTTCAATGGAAGAATGAGTGTGACCTGCGCCACTTTGCAGTATGGCCTTGTGAAATAGTTTATTTGCATGGGGGCTTGCTAATAAACAAGCAATACTCATTGCGCCTGCTGACTCGCCAAACACAGTGACATTGTTTTTGTCGCCACCGTACTTATGGATATGCGCTTGCACCCATTTAAGCGCAGTAATCTGATCGTTTAAGCCCTCGTTGCCAGTCGAAGCAATTTTGCCCTGGGTGATATCCACTAACCGTAAAAACCCCAAGCACCCTAACCGATAGTTAATACTCACTATTATGACATTAGCTTTTTGTGCTAAGCGAGACCCTTCATACTCCGGTAACGAACCACTGCCTATTTGAAACCCCCCACCATGTATCCAAACCATAACGGGCAAAATATCATGCTCAGTTGTGTTGTTGGGGGTAAATATATTTAAGTTCAAGCAATCTTCATCATGCTCGAGAGGCAGATCATTTGATTGTGGTTGCAACAAAGGATTTGGGCTTGGTATTTGGAGTGCAATGTTGCCAAATGTAGCGCCAAAACTGTCTGAACTATCACTATACGCATTATTCACACAAGAGTGTAACCAGCGCCGTGAACCGCTGATGGGTAATGCGTAATCTATATTGCGTATCTGCATAAATTAAAACCTTTAAAAGTAATATAGCGCGTGTTAAATATTCGTAACATATTTTAAGGTATATAAAAATACCAGAAGTTCAAATGCATCTCAAGCCTTTATTTATAGGTGTTGAAAGCTTATTCAACAAGTTTAAGTTGTGTAAAAATTGTTAAATAATTCTTGTAAGTAGCATTAACATACTGTAAGTTCAAATCTAATCGATTGACGCTACACATGTCACTACATAAATATGACGAGCGCTCAATAAGGAAAATATACATGTTAAAACTGAGCTTTCTTACAAAAACAGCCTATGGTGTTGGACAAATGTCACAAGGTGTAAAAGACATTGCCTTTCAGTCTTTTGTGGTCTTTTATTTTAGCCAGGTATTAGGCATGCCAGCTATTATGGCTGGTTTTGCAGCGCTTATTGCTTTGTTGGTTGACGCTGTAACCGATCCCCTAATGGGCGATATTTCTGACAACTGGCATTCAAAAAAGTGGGGGCGTCGTCATCCATTCATGATAGCCGCAGTGATTCCATTTCCGATTGCGTTGTTCATGTTATTTTCGCCTCCTGCAGGTTTAGATAGTAATAGTTTGTTTTTATGGTTGCTTGGTTGGTCAATTGTGGTCAGGGTTATGCTTACTATGTTTAATGTACCTCACACCGCACTTGGTGCTGAACTGAGTAAGGACTACCAAGAGAGAACTAAAATAGTTAGCTACCGCACTCTCTTAGGTTATGTAGGCGGCATCACGTTATCCGTTGTGGCACTTAATACCTTTTTCAAAGCGACTGAGGAATATCCTAACGGGATGCTAAATGTTGAGGGTTATAGCAGTCTTGGTGCGCTAGCCGCACTAATTGCTTTAGTATCGATGACTATTTCTATTTGGGGTACCAAACATACCATTGAGTTTTTGCCAAAAGCACCGGCGAATCAAAAGAAAGTCGATTTGTCACGCAGCTTTAAAGCGTTTTTTGAGGCCTTGAAGTTAAAACCTTTCCGCCTTATTTTTACCGTCCAAGTCATGACTATGGTTGCAGGTGGAGCGGGCGCGACTTTTATGCTGTATTTAGGGAGTTACTTCTTTGAACTTTCAACTGCGCAGATATCCCTATTAACATTAACCATTATAGTAGGGCTAATTCCAGCTTCTATTATTGCACCCGTGTTATCTAAACGTATCGACAAGATGCCAAGCCTTGTGACTTGTTTGTTGATTGCCACGGCATCCAGCTTCAGCCCAATAATTTTGCGTCTGTTTGATGTACTCCCTGACAATGGCTCAGACCTCTTACTACCAATTTTATTCGCAACTTACGTCGGGGGTTATAGTTTCTTTATTGCAGCAGGCATCATCATCGGGTCGATGTTAGCAGATATCGCAGATTTGCATGCCTCTAATACGGGTAAACGTCAAGAGGGCCTGTTCTTCGCTGCCAATTCCTTTGCGCAAAAAGCCACATTTGGTATTGGTACTTTGCTAGCAGGCATTGGTCTAGACATGATTGCTTTTCCTAAGCAAGTAGATGTTTCAATGGTAAGCGATGACACAATTTTTAACTTAGGTGTAATTGCCGGCCCCGTTCCCATCGCTATATATCTTTTCGCTGCTTACTTAGCGACTAAATACGACTTAAACAAAACACGACATGCTGAAATTAGCGCTTTATTAAATGCAAGTGCACACAAGCAAATATAAGTAACGATTAGTTTCATAACACTAATAATCTAAATATACACACATACGGAGAATACTGATGAGATTAGCAACGAATTCAACAGTGAATTTTAAATTAGCACCAATCGCATTGGCAATTATGTCAGTTGGTTTTAGCGCAAGCACACTCGCTCAATCTAACGAAAGCGCAGTAGACAGCGAAACTCAAATGATTGAAAAAATTGAGATCACTTCCACTAGGCGCGTTACCAATCTAATGGAAACTGGCCAAGCAGTCAGCGCGTTTGGTGAGGGTGATATTGCTAAACTTAATATAGATGGTCCTCAAGACCTGACTCAGTATTCTCCCTCTTTAGTGATTACCAACAATAAAGTAGCGATACGTGGCGTTGGCCGTCCAAATAATGCATTGGGGTCAGATCCTGGGGTTGGTATATATACCGACGGTGTATATAACACGGAAAACGGTGTCTTTAGCTATTGTAATTTTTGCGACATAGAACGTATTGAGGTGTTGCGCGGACCACAAGGTACTCTGTATGGAAGAAATGCAGTCGGGGGGGCAATAAACCTCATTAGTAAAATGCCTGAAACAGAGTTTGGTGGCTATATTAACCTAGAAGTAGGAAACAATGGTTACCTAGCAACTCAAGGGCAAATAACCGGACCGATGGGAGAAATCTTCTCTGGCATTTTAACGGTATCTGAAATGGGGAGAGATGCCATCCAAGAGAATCTTGCAGACGGAGTAGGTGATCTTGATGATATGGACAGAACCTATTATTCAGCAACCATCAAAGCTGATTGGACAGATAATTTTACGAGTTCATTACGTTATATGAGCTCAGACGCCAACGAAGTGCCATCGGCAGGTTATTTACTTGACCCGTATCCAAGAGCATTTGTGAATGGAGGAGCTGCAAACTTTCCCGGTATTTTCCCAGGTTCAAACGCGCTTAATCAACTTGCGGGGTATACGATCGAAAACCCTGCAGTGAATGATATTAATCAGATAAATGTAGACACGTTAGGTCGGCAAGATACTGAGGTAGACAGGTTAATCTTTATTAGCACATTACAACTGGGTGATCTCGAGGTCAAATACACCTACGGTGATTATGAGTTTACCTTTGATTCATTAGCCGACGGTGATGTCACTAACGCAGAATTTGGCGCAATGAACTTCACAGAAATGTTCAGGCAAGCTACCTTATTTGCCGGTGGTATAAACCTGCCTAATCCGCTTACAGGCGCACCTATTACTATTGCGTCCGATATGACAGCGAGTGTTTTTCAAACAAGTGATTCTACCTCGCATGAATTGCAAATTGTTTCTGACTATGACGGTCAAACCAACTTTATCGCTGGTCTTTACTACTACAATAGTAAAGAAAGCCAATACAGT
>CBFIAR010000034.1:3838-28014 GCA_965660625.1 Glaciecola sp.
GTAGAATTAGGTTTGCCAAGAGACTCTGGCACTTTTATTGGTGTACCTGGTTTGCAACTTGGCCTTTACCAGTTCTATTCAGCCTTAATTGGTGCGCCTTTTCAAGCTACCGCAAATGGCGACGGAGGTTTCTTATACTTTGGACAAAATGATTTAGAAACAACCTCAATGGCGGCTTTTGGTCAACTAGAATACGAGGTGAATGACGCCCTCACGCTTACCGCTGGCTTGCGTTATTCAGACGAAGAAAAGGATGGCCGTGATGATGTATTTGCTTACCTGTCTACGCCTAATAATCAACATGTCGTCAGCGATAGCTGGAATAAACTCACGTGGCGCTTACAAGCTGATTGGAAAGTAGACAATGATACCTTCTTGTATGGGTATGTGGCGACTGGGTTCCGCTCTGGCGGGTTTAACTTAGGTGCTGCAACTACTGAAGACGTAGACGTGGTTGCCCCAGAAGAGCTTACCGCATATGAAGTCGGTTACAAAAAGTCCTTGAACAAGGGTAAAACAAACCTTTCGTTAGCGGCGTTCTATTATGATTATACTGACTTACAAGTGTTATCTGCGGTTGCAGAGGGTGGTATAACAACTGCTGCTTTTGACAATGCTGCAGAAGCCACCGTAATGGGCTTAGAAGCCGAACTACAAACCTTATTGACCGATGATTTGACCGTTACAGCGAGCTACTCCTACATTAATTCAGAGTACGACAGTTACTCCGCTGTCGATTCTATCGCTTGTGCCATTTTGGGCGAATGTGGCGTGCAAGATTTATCTGGCAATGCCTTAAATATGAGCCCTGATCACAAACTATCGCTAGCAGCTACACAGTTCTTTGAGCTAGGCGATGCTGGCACGCTTTCACTTACGGCGGCATATTCTTATGTTGGCGAACAGTTCTCACGCCCGTTTAATAGAAGCGATTGGGATACTGTGGAGAGTTATGATCGCTTAGATGCGCGCCTAACTTGGCTATCGTCAAGCGAAGCGTTTGAAGTCAGCGCTTTTGTAAGAAATGCGGGAGACGACAGAAATGCGTTAAGGTTTGATCCACCTTCGACGGTTTCTCGCATGCAAAACGCAGAGCTAAGCGACCCAATCGCTTATGGTTTACAAGTAAAGTATAGCTTTTATTAAATCAATTTATAGGCAACTAAGGTTTCAGCTTTAAACCTTAGTTGCTCTTGTCTGTGCTGCATATTCTCTAAATAAATATCTGAAAAATAAACATAGGATTTCTAACGATGGCTGAAAATACTGAACACTTTGATGTGCTAATCATCGGTGCAGGGATTTCCGGAATAGGCTCTGCGTATCACTTAAAAGATCAAATGCCGAATAAATCATTCTGCGTACTCGACGGCATGGACAGTTTTGGGGGCACTTGGCTAACCCATAAGTATCCGGGTATTAGATCAGACAGTGATTTATTTACGTTTGGTTATCGTTTTAAACCTTGGACGGGTTCGCCTATCGCAACAGGTGAAGAAATATTAACGTATATGCAGGAAGTAATTGAAGACAATCAGTTAACTGATCATATTCGGTATAAACACCACGTGCTTAACGCTAACTGGGAAAGCGATAAGCAACAATGGCTTGTTACTGCATTTAAAAAAGATACGGGAGAAACCGTTGTATATACCGCTAATTTCTTGTGGATGTGCCAGGGTTATTATGATCATGCCAAGGGATATATGCCCGATTGGAAAGGCAGAGATTCATTCAAAGGACTGTTAGTACATCCGCAGAACTGGCCTGAAGATCTAGACTACAAAGGCAAAAAGGTTATTGTTATTGGGTCGGGGGCGACGGCAGCAACATTAGCGCCTAACATAGCTGGTGATTGTGAACATGTATCGTTACTGCAGCGCTCACCCACCTATTTCATTCCGCGCAAAAATGAAAACCCGTTGACCGAACAACTTCGGGCATTAGGAATAGCGCCTGAATGGATACATGAAATTACGCGTCAACAGGTTCTGCAAGAGCAAGCTGGCTTTATTAAAATGTCTACGCAATATCCTAATGAAGTCAAAAAAGCCTTAATAGAAGGCGTTGCTGATTTACTCGAAAAAGATTATGACGTAAACAAGCATTTCACACCCAAATATGCACCTTGGCGTCAGCGAATTGCCGTGGTACCTGACGGGGATATATTTGCGGGAATTAAAGCAGGCAAGGTCAGTGTGCATACCGATCAAATAGATTCTTTTAACGAAACCGGTATTAAGCTGCAGTCGGGTGAGCAACTCGATGCTGACATTATTGTTTCTGCTACTGGTTTTAATTTGTCTGTATTAGGCGGTATTGAATTCTCGGTAGACGATACTATTGTCGACTTCTCTAAACGCGTAGGTTATCGCGGAATGATGTTTACCGATGTGCCTAACATGGCTTGGGTCATGGGGTATTTTAGAGCGAGTTGGACGCTTCGAGTAGACCTAATTGGCGATTTTATATGCCGATTATTAACGCATATGGACGAGCGTGGCGCTAAGCAAGTCACCATGACGCTACGACCAGAAGACGCCGATATGGAGCTTTTACCTTGGATAGATACAGATGAGTTTAACCCCAGTTATATGATGCGCTCATTGCATTTGATGCCTAAACGAGGCAACAAGACAGAGTGGCAACATACTCAAGATTATTGGGCAGAGAAAGAGCTTTTACCCAAGGTCGACTTAACAGATGAGTTGTTTGTATACAAATGAGCTTTAGTTTAAGTATGCCTGAATGTTCAAACGTAAGATTTGTAAAAGCGCTGATGAGCATAGAGAAAAACTAAATGGATGAGTATGATTTGGTAGAGAGCAAAGCAAGGGTTAATGGGGTAGAAATTGCTTATCAATTGCATGGTAGCCCATCACAATCAACCGTGATGCTTATTCATGGTTTAGGCACACCACTGAGTGGCTGGCCACAAATGCTAGTTGATCAATTTGTGGCGCAGGGCCATCAAGTTTTGCTATTTGATAATCGTGATATGGGTAAGTCTGAGCTCCTAGATAAGCTTCCTATCCCCAATATGCTGTGGTTTATGCTCAAATACAAAGCTGGCTTTGGTGTACGCGCACCTTACCAACTTGAAGACATGATGAGCGATACAATAGGACTATTGAACGAATTAGGCTTAGCCAAAGTGCATGTTGTAGGCGCTTCCATGGGGGGAATGATTGCGCAACTGATTGCCCTGCATCATCCACAAAGGGTAAGTAGTTTATGTTCAATTATGTCTACGACCGGGACTAAAAAACTCCCCCCAATGAGTGACAACGTCAAAAACATCATTATGCAAAAACCTAAGTCTAGCAATTATGAAGACCGAAAGGAGTATCACCTCAATAAGTGGAAAGCGATTGGTAGTCCGGATTATCCTTCGTCAGAGGAATACTTAAATGAATACGTTGATGGCACATTAAAGCGGGGAATAACGGCGAAAGGAACTACGCGACAGATGCTGGCAATAATGACTGCTAGCGACAGAACAAGCGCTTTATCTCAGGTAAATATACCCACCTTAGTCATTCATGGTAAGAGCGATGAATTAGTCAATGTTTATGGTGGAAAGGCGACTGCCAATGCAATACCCAATGCAAAACTAAAGATAATTGAAGGCATGGGGCATGATTTTCCGCTGCAATTAGTTCCTGAATTGGCCCTAGAAATAGCCAGTCATATACGCCAAAGTGAGGGGCACGAAAGTGAACACTAATACAAAAAAATATGAACATCAGGTAGCTGTTATCACAGGGGCAGCTTCAGGAATAGGCAAATCGATTGCGCTGCAACTTGCAGCGCAGGGATGTAACTTAGCCCTTGCCGACAGAGACATTGACGGCTTGGAGCAACTTAAAATAGAAATTCTAGAGATGCAGGTAGATTGCTACATTGCGCAATTAGATGTAGCAGACAATCAAGCACAAATATGTTTTGCGAATGATGTTTTTGCGCATTTTGGTCGAGTTGATATGTTGTTTAACAATGCCGGCGTAAGCTTAATAGATTCTGTTGAAAACCAATCCATCGATGATTTTCAGTGGTTGATGAATATTAATTTCTGGGGCGTAGTGTATGGTACGAACGCATTTTTGGTTCACTTAAAGTCATCCCCAAAAGCCCATATAGTGAATGTGTCTAGTCTATTTGGCCTATTATCTTTGCCGCTCCAAAGTGCATATAACTCTTCTAAATTTGCAGTGAGAGGGTTCACCGAAGCCTTGAAAATGGAAATGGCAGGTACGAACGTTCACGTCCACTGTGTGCACCCTGGTGGAATTAAAACAAACATAACCAATAGTGCAAAGATTGCTACGAAATTGGTCCCTAAAAGCCAAATTCTTAGTGATTTTGAGAGGCAAGCAAAGACAACGTCAGAACAAGCCGCTAGCATCATTCTGGAGGGGCTCGAGCAAAACAAAAGACGAATTCTTGTGGGCAAAGATGCCAAAATACTCGATAAAATATCCCGGTGGTTCCCCTCTAGTTATGAAAAAATACTAGGGTTTGAGAAGGGTGTGCTTAAGAAAAGAAATGGCGGCGGTTAATGACGGCTTTAGACTGCGCAAAAAGGATTGCATTAGATTGCATAGGACTGCATTAAATTGCACCATTTAAGGGGTATAATGCAGGGTACAATTTCCACTTAAAGATTAAATAACAAATAAAAACAAAGAGATAAGTCCTAAATGGGCGGCATGATGTAACGCCCACCCTCAATATTAAATATTGATTTTAAAGGGTTTATTTATTCTCTGTAGAGCCATTTGTAGAGACATAGATAGACCCTTTTGTTATTCCACGACATAGTATTATTTCAGTCAGTTATATCCCTTCAGAGCCACACACAGCTGCGCAAAGTAACTACCATTCAGTTCTATAACACATAAACTTAAGTTCATTAGCGTTTCATACAGAGAGCCATAGGGGGGAGGGTCTGGGGTATTTGGTTTGCCTTACGATTGCATCGTTCCACGGCCTTTAAAATAAATGTAGTTATTGAATATCAGATTTTAATAATTGTTCCTATTTACAACGTTACCACCAGCACCTCTGCGTTCATCAAAGTTCACGAGTAAGCACGGGGCGAATAGTCATCTGCTTTAGCAGTCACGAATCCACTTTTGTCCTTTGAAGGCATAGGTCTGAAAATTCGAATCGAAATTAAAATTACAGATAATTCGATAAAATACATACTTGTTAGACAAAGAGGTGATTTGCTCAACTCTGTCGTTATGCTTCCCATCGAAAAATTGATTAATTAGTTTAGGAGATAAAACATTATGAATTGTTAATCTATATTCAAATTCAGTTTTGTAGCGTGATGGTTTTGTCCATCTGTTGTATTGTGTCCGATCATCATCTTCAATTATTAGTGCATCATCAGTATATATGACTTTCGCATGCTCTATTTCAGCACTCTTGATGAGTATTGGATCTTTGTTTAGGTGTGTAGTAAGGCTGGATAAAAACTTCCGTGGCTCCAAGATTAACAGTCCATGATTATAACCGCTGAACTTTTTTATTTGCTCAATGTTTTGATTTTTTGTGTGTGAACAGCTCCATATATAAGTTGACTCAAGTCCTCCTAAATGAATCTTTTTATTAGACTGATTAACAAGCTGGCTGCCCTCTTCAGAGTCGCCATTGTCACCTCTAACACCTTTATAATATTGTTGTTGAGTAATGCGAATTTGACCATTTAATAACGTATCTAAATATTCTCTTTTACCTAATTGAATGAATAGTTGATCATCATTCTCCAAATATTGCAAAAGACTCATAAATACTCCATTAAATCCGTCAAATAAAATCTCTTAAATTAACCTTTCAGTAATCAATTACTTTAACCTAATCGATGAATTCTCTATTTAATCTTTTTGTAATAGTACTAAACTTTAAAAGGTAAATGCTCATCCTCTCGATTTGGATTAAATCCAATGAATTTTCCGTTGCGATCTATCCTTGGAAACAATCCACCAAAACCCTTGCAACTCATAGCATATGGCTCATTTCCTTTAATCGTTGGAATTGCGTCAAGTAATCTCATTGCTTCTTCATGCGAGACTTTTCTGGCGACAATTTTTGTTGGGCCTTCAGTTTGTTTGCCGCTATATACATCCCATTCCTCTACCTTGTAACATTCTTGAGTGTTTGCTGCTTTGTTGCTAATCTGATACGCATTTAATACGTGTGACAAAACAACAAGCCCACTAGAGAAAAGAATAACATCTAGGATAAAGGTCATGTCGCCTTCGTTATAGTAGTTAATAGCACCGTATGCTAGAGCAGCAACTGCGATATTAACTCCGTAATCAGTCTTTCCAAGTACTTTGTTGTAACCAGAATCTCGTCGCACATAAAAACTTAACAAGACAGTACTTAACAAGCCATAGACAATCCACAGCTTTAATGGCGAATTCAGAAAGAATATTGACGCTAGTGTTAAAACAGAGATGCAAAGAATGACATTAAATCCCTTAGTAGTTATTACAATTTTCAAATTTAATTCCTTTAAATTAATCTGATATCGATGATAAACGAAGCTAAAGTTTAAAGCTACACTGCCATCATTGTCTGATTAATTTGCTTTGCCAATCCATTGAGACTATCTGAAATGTGACATTACTTTGGGTAATTAATGACCTCTCTTTGCATCTCGGCTCATTAAAGACTCCTTTTCAGAAGTGTACCGTATATACCATACTAAATAGGTACAGTGATATGAATACAAATATCGTTCCTTTTTAAGTTGTTTTTAATTAATGAATACGATAGCATCCTAACCTCTAAGAGTTAAAAAGGAACACATTAGGCATGAGCAAGCATCAAACAGTAGCTTATATTCGAGTATCATCTGTTCAGCAAAATACAGACCGACAGTTGATTGGTGTTGAGCGTGATAAGGAATTCATTGAGAAGGTCTCAGCTAAAGACATCGAGCGTCCTCAACTTAAAGCGATGTTAGATCATATTAGAGAGGGAGACTCTGTGGTGGTTCATTCAATGGATAGATTAGCTCGCAATACTAAAGACCTACTAGAAATTGTTGAGACTCTTAAAGCCAAAGGCGTGAGCATTAAATTCATAAAAGAGAACTTAGCGTTTACCGCTGGTACTGATAACTCAATGAATAATCTATTGTTAACTATGCTAGGCGCAGTGGCACAGTTCGAAAGAGAGCTAATGTTGGAGCGTCAGCGTGAAGGTATTGAAGCAGCTAAAGCGAAAGGTAAATTTAAAGGTCGTAAAGCTACTATTGATAGTGATGCCATACTTGAAGATATAGCTGCTGGTCTATCCGTTCGTAAGACTGCAAGTAAGCACGGTATCGCAGTTAGTTCAGTTAGTCGTATCATAAAGCAATCAAAGGAAACGAATTAAGACTAATACTTACAATTAGACTCTCTTACAATGTTATTTGATCATTCAAGCCGGTGGGCTCAGATTCGATCATCAAAGTAATATCCCTAAAGGTCAGTAGTTACCTCAATGTCGTCATAAGCCGATCAAAATTTTGTGAAAACAATGCTTGGGATGGAGACATTTTTTCAGATAATTGATAGCATGATCGAAGTAGACATTAATAATGACATTAAAAGGGAAGAAGATGATTATTAAAAACCTAATAGTATTAACTCTTGTTTTAACTATATCTGCATGTGCAACCACCGCAAAATATGAAGAAATACTTCAGTTATGGGTAGGACATGACGTAAATAAATTAGTTAATTCATGGGGATATCCGCAAAGCTCGTTTGAAGCTCCAAATGGAAATAAAGTATACGTCTACGGTAATTCCGGTAGTTTTACTATGCCAACACAGACCAACACAACTTATAATGTCGTTGGTAATTCCGTTTATGGTAATTCAACTACAACTGGAGGGCAGACGTTAAATTTTTGGTGTCGTACATATTTTGAGGTTGATAGTTCTAATACAATTGTTACTTGGCGCTGGGAAGGAAATCGATGCACTTCAAGATGAAATCTACCATTTTAAATTGAATTTTCGACCAAATCTGCCAGTCTCCTCAATGGTATGTACTGGCAATGCAATAAAGGCTTAGCGATTATCTGCTTAAACACATAGTTCTCAGTAAGATTTGGTTCAGCTCTATTATTAATTGTTGTTAGGTTTAGTGCAGAATATTCAAGCTAACATTTCATAGAGGAGTTTTACTACTGTCTCGTCAGGTCGTTCACTATGTTTGTTACGTAATTCCTCTCTACGCCCCGCCAATACTGCTATAAAGAAGGTATACGAGAGGTCTTTCCGTGGTAATTATTGCATTGTCCTTGATGAATGCTAAAACTCCTCCTCAGGCTGTTCAGGTGGTTCCTCAGAGCCCTCTTTTAGTTTACCTTCACCAAGACCAATCCCATAAATAATAGCAGTTGAGAACTGTTCAGAGGGATTAGCTATTGTATGATTCCATGGACTCGTGCTGCCTCCTTCGAACCTAGCAAATTGTTGCTCCAGCATAGTTCTTGGTGGGATTCCATAAGGTAGATATTCAGTTGTTATATTCCTATTCTTCTTTGGAGCCTTGTATTTCTTTAATCCTAGCTCAGCTACTATTTTATTAAGATCATATTGACCTCCACACCATTGTCTGACCTTAGCTGCTGATCCAAAGGATTTTTTAGTAGTGTAAATCCTGTGGCCATGATCAATATGCCCTTTATTATAGGCTTCTTTGTTTGCTTTTGCGGTTGCTACAATTAAGTTCTCTGTAGTAAATCTACCTTGGTATCCATCCCCTTTAGCAGCATCTCTGTGGCTAATATGGTAATCGTGTCTGTGTATAATTTTTCCTTGGTTATTTTGCCTATATCCTTTGCCACCTTTCATGGTTTGCCATAGATAGTAAATACCAATAATGTCATCATCATCTAAAGGCATGCTATCAGGCGATTGTCTTATGGTAGCCTCAGCAAACCAACGTCCATAGGCAGACAACCAGAATTGACCGCCAAAACACTCTTTGCACTTGGTACTCATTCGTCCACCAGCTCGCCTAGCAGGGACTCTACGTTTACCACAGGAGCTGCATTTCCTAGGTGCTGCATTACTACTATTACTCATTTACAACCAATCCCTCTTAATTATTAAGGCTGCTTTTTCAGTAGCTATTGCTAACTCTTTAAGTTCATCAGCTTTGGCATAATAGCCATATGTCATTGTTTTACTGGCACCAGCATGCCCAATGATAAATGAAGCAGTTGACTCCTTAACATCTGTACGGATATAGGCTGTACTAGCGTGAACTCTAAATGAATGGAAGCACAACGACTTATCGCTAGATATGTTTTTAATCTTATAAGTGCTAAACAAGTTTGAGGCCGCTTTGGTTTCCATTCCCAACAAACTACTATCACCATTTCCTACCTTTTTAAGGCGCTCATTTAAAAGTGAATGGATTACTTTAGGCAATGGAACCGTGCGTTCAGCTGCTGGGGATTTGCCATTACGGATATACAAAGCCATTAGAGCGCCTTCATGGTAAACGTCATTAGCTTTGAGGTTACATAGTTCTCCTATGCGACAGCCAGTGTATAAACCTAGGATTACCAATAGATGGATATTATCAGGCTCACTCTTTGCCCATGTGATAATTTGACACACTTGGCTACGGCTAAACAATTGCTTCTTAGCAGTGCTTGTTTCCTTTCCATAATGAGCAAACGAGTGCGATTCAAAAGGGTTCTCTTTCTTTTCTATTTTGCCCATGCTCCATGCGTACTTGTACATCGTCTTCAATCGACTAATATAACCTGACACGGTAGAGGGAGAATAATCCTCAATAAGTTCCTCAATAAAGCCAACAACTGTTAATCGGTCAATCGTTACCAATGGGATATCATGTTTATTACAGAACCTGAGAAAACGCTGGGTGGTCGATTTAACCTTACTTAATGTATCTCTGTTCTTTCGTTGATTATTGACCAACCAGTCGTTCATTGCTTCACGCAACGTATAAGAGTACTGAACAGGAATAGAGCCTTCATCTACTGCTCTCTTAGCATCTCTTTGAATGTCTGGATGACTCTCAGTACCAACCAAGATAGATGTATCAAGCTGATTATATGGTGCTAAGGGATCAACCCCACCGTAGAAATTCTTAGCTTCAGTCAATGTATTATAAAAGCTAATAAACGTAGAGCGTCCACCATCAATAGCTTGTTCTTTCTGATGACTGATTTGAGCCAGCAACTGATCTCTGCGTAGCCGCGCTGTTTTGATACACGCTGTCTGCAGGGACTTAGTATAGACCGCTTTACCTTCATACAAGTGTTGGATTGTGCTAGGTATCCTCATGGAGAAAAGCCAGACATCACGGTTCTTACGCTTCTTTAAATACTTAGTGTCGCTTGATACTGCCATATGGAGCCATAGATGGAGACGATTGTAGAGACAAATGTTACCACAAAGCCTTTATATACCGTTACTTATATCGTTGCGTGTTATTTAGGCGGCATGATGTAATTGCAAGCGATTGCATAACATCTTGTAACGCTTCACAGCATTGCATAAAAACCCACAAACCTTTTGGTTTGTGGGTTTTTTCGGTTTTAGGGGCTGCATGTTATTGCACTTGGTTGCATATAACTGCGATTTCAGGGGGATAAGTTGGGGTATTAATTTGTTTGATTTCCACGCTAAATTTATTTTTACTGGTTTTGATATAAATGAGTTAATGTTCGCTTTCGTTATAATCTTTCAACCAAACTTGAATCATGCGCATATCATGTGCATAATATGAAAATGAGATGGTTGGAGTGTTAATTATGAATATTTCTTTAGGTAAAGAATTTGAGCGAAGAATTACTGAAAAGGTATCTGCTGGCTTATATACCTCAGCGAGTGAAGTGATCCGTGATGGGTTGAGATTGTTGTTTGAAAAAGATGTAGCTAAAAACCAGCAACTTGAAATATTACGAGAAGAAGTTGCGAAAGGTTTTGAACAGCTAGCAACGGGCGAATCATCAAAGCACAGCGTAATGGATATATTTGAACAAGCTTCTCACTCAGTAGCGAGTAAGACAGCCAGCAATAATGCCAATGTCTAGCTATAGGTTATCTCCTTTAGCTGAAGAGGATTTATTCAAAATAATTTCAACAACAATTGAATCATGGGGAAGCACACAGGCAAAGGTGTATGCTCAAACTATAGATGCAGCGTTATTTAAACTTGCTCAATATCCTGATTTTGGCAGAGAAAGAAATGAAATTTATAAAGACGCTAAAAGCTTTCCTATAGAAAAACATATAGTTTTTTATCAAGTCAGTGAGAGCGGTATTGATGTTGCTCGTATTCTTCATCAACGTATGGATCCCTCTAAACATTTCTAATATTATTTTTGGGAAGATTACCTTTATCGTTAATGCTATATAAATACCTGTAAACTATTGATTTTAATGCCATTTTATATCTGTGAGATGTTAGGGGTATAATGTGGGGTGTCATTACTAACACCCAACTAACTAATTCAATAAAAACAAATAGATAAACTCTATATGGGCGGCATGATGTAATGATTTTTTCTTTGCGAATGATCTAGTCTAGCAATACCGTGACTAGAGAATATTATGGAGTATAACGTGGGTATCGTTTTAAGCTGATTCTCTATGCGGACTAGCGGAAATCGGCTGTGAGTTCAATTGTTTAACTTACCTCAAACCATCAGAATAAAATCACAACTCCTCATGTATTAAACACAGGGTAGGGTAACGTAGTTGCAGCCTCACTATTTGCCAATATTGCTTCTTCGATATATTTGGTCTCCTTTAGCTTGATCCCTTTTAGCCATGCATCTTAGTTGACGAATGCTGTCATTGCCTATTCTAGTGTGACAACACCCGAGTCTGTCGCTAAAGCAACAGCACCTAAGAGCATGAACATGGTGATGTCGAGGGGAAATCATATGGTTTTATCTTAGGGGAAATCATATGGTTTTATCTTAAGAGAAGTAATGATAATATCATTTTGTTTAATTTACTTATCAGAAGTTTTTCTATGGGGATCATATGAAAATAGTCATCATAGCGTTTGTGCTATTTATCAGTAGCAGTCTGTTTCAAGCCTTTGCACAATCACATGCCGAAGCAGATGATAGTGATACCCTAGCTAATTCTCCACTCCCTAAAGCAACGAAACAACAGGTCTCCGATTGGCTATCTCAGCATATTGTTGCTTGGGATGAAAAGCGAAAACTGACCGTAACTGGCAATGATTGCAGATTGCAAATCATGCTCAATAATAAAAGCTCAATTATTAATTTTAGTGGGATTTTATTTCCTGTAGAAGTTATACGAAAAGATAATTCTAACGATGCCTTCGTTCGTGTTCGCTTTAAAGACAGATACTCTGGCGACTATGGTATGGAACGGGAGTGCAATAAAGAGAATAATTTTTGTCAAGACAATAAAGTAAAGTGGTCTCCCCTGTCCTACATTGATTTTACGGTTACACATGTCAATAAGTACTCTGGACCCAGCCTAAACCTTAATATTACCAAATCAGCTCGTTTAGCCCGCGCTCTGACGCATTATGCAAAGCTATGTAACGCAGCAGACTATAACTTTTCCTTTTAAACAGTGAGGAGACGATAAATGAGAATTGTCACTATTTTCTTGATATGTGTATGTGCGTTGTTAACCGCATGCACTAGCACCGTAGTCACAAATGTAAAGTACGAAAAGGGTAAGTTACTAAAATCAGAAAATACGCCAAAAGTGCTCGATAGAAAAGAAAATGCCTTATCGATTAACCGCACTTCGGTCTCGTTAGCTAAAAAAGCCATTTTTAAATCGACTAAAATTGACCTATACGAGAAGATTGAGAGCACACAATTAAGAACCAAAGGGACGACTGTGACCGATAGTCCTTTTTGGGCAATTATTGCAACACCCGGCGCACTTATCCTAGATACCTTATCTTTGGGTACCATGGGCGCTACGGCTGAAGTATGGACTAAGAATGCAAATGAATGGAAGTCACTGAAGAGTACACTTGAAAATGACTTTTTCGTAGAAGAAAAAGACATATATTCAAACGAAACAAACGCAATGCAGGGCGCTAACATACAATTGTTAATAAATGACAAGCCCGTTGGGTCCATTCGCACAAATGCTAGCGGTCTAGCAAGTTATGACTTTGTAAGCGTACTTTATAATAGCAATATTGCACCTAAAAACCTGATTAATGATCAAGGCGTAAATGTAACTGCTGAATATGAAAATACCCAGAAGACACAAAAATTCGGTAACAAAGACATACCCGAAGCATATTTTGCACGTAAGTTTGAAGAGATGAGGCCTATTTTATCTGAAAGAAAGGGGCGCTTTGGTAATTGCGAATTAATTGCAAAAAATAAGCGGGAATTTTTTGAATGCTATTATGAATAGCATTCGTTTGACCCATACTCATCAAATGGATGCCAGTCGCTATGTTCGAAAACGCGATACACGCGGTTTAGGGTGTTTCCAGCACAAGTTTGTGATTATCGGCCAGAACATAGTCATTGCCATCCGCAATCAGTACGAATTCAGCATAGTCAAAGGTATTCGCCGACGGCAAGCCTAGGCTTGCAATTGTCAGCTCGATTTTCATCTGTCCCGTGGTAACAGTTGTCTCGCCGAGTATCGTATCTAGCCTAACGCCCTGAGCGTCAAATAGTCTGACGTCATACAATACTTCAAGTGCCTTTGAAACCGAGCCCGACCGGGAGACCGTTACTCCAGCCCCAGTGTTTTGCGAAGCAACCTCGACTAATTCAAAGGAACTGTCCTGCTCGGCTTTTATGCGAACGGGGTCGATACCCAGCATATAGACATTCACGCCGTTGTACATTGTGAAATCGGAAACATAAAAGCTACCGTTATTGTCCCAAGAATCGTAGCCGGTAATAAAATCCTGAGTGCTAGCTTCGGCATCGAGTGCGCTGAGTTTGGTGAGCTCTGTTGTTTGGCCTGTTGCGATGTTAAATTCCCAGATAGCATTGGGGTAGGAGACATCGCTTAATCCGATATATATTTTTTCCGCGTCCGCCGATAATTGAAAAACCCAGGTTTTTGGAGTGCCAAAGGGTATTGCCGAAAAATCGGGCTGGCCAACAAAACTCCACGACGCGTCGGCATCCACGAACCGGTAGATATTGCCCTGATCGTCTGAAGTATAGAGCACTTCGCGAGCTCTGTCCCATTGCCCGACCTCCATCGCATTAGGACCCTGCAATTCAAAATCAGTCAACTCGCCAAAACCGGTTGCGGGATCATAATACCAAACATGATCAAAGGTGCTTGCCGGTTCGCCTTGGTTCCATTGGTTACGCGAAGAACCACCCGTAATATAAACACGCCCGCGTGAATCGACCCACATAAAACGGGTGGAATAAAAGAAACCATTCCATCCCGACATGCTAGGGTGAGAGGACTTTTCCCATTCGACAGGCTTGCCTAAAACAGTGGTCTGACCAAGAGTGATATCGTAACGTACCAGTTTGTTCTCCGGTATCGACATGCCATATAGCAGATTATTTTTTTCATCTTTTTGGATAGTTACAAGCTGAATATGTTCGGCGCCCACGCCGCCAGGCTCCGAGGCGCTCAAGTCGTCGAATTTGTTGTCTATTTTATCATAGCTATACCAGTGAAACCCACGGGTACCTAAATAAGCAGAGTCCATACTCGATTTGTCAAGAGTCGCGACATATACTTGACCATTATGATAAGTCGGGCGGGTGTGAAACTTTTCCGCAGTCTCTCCTACCTCCCAATTGTCTGCCGCTTCAGACGCGGTTCGCGCATCGCCGATCCAGCGCAGAACGCCGTCGGCTTGATGCAACCGGTAGAGCATTGAATTGCTGATGTGGTCGTGTCCGGATATATAGATCTCGCCGTTAATGTCGGATCCGACCGCAAGCCAGCTTTGATCGGGTTTATCGCCATTGGGCGCATCGGGCAATTGCCAGACTTTGACTCCGTCGATGTCACCCGCCCGGCCGACGTCAAGTGGAATCTCGGTATTTGATGTTGTGACATTAAAAGTATCGCTAATACCGCCAATGGTTAATACAGTATCGGTAGTGTTAGACGGCGACGATGATGAAGTCTGCCGAACTGAGACGGTTTGGCCATTACTTACGGTGCCGGCCACAGTGGTATAAATGCCACCGTTGATTGCATATTCGCCACCTACGATATTGATCGGAGCAGGCGCATTAATTCCACTTACCGTAATTGTATTGGATTCATATAAGGTATCCGGATCAGCGTCTTTTCGTTCAATAAAATAGAATGGATTGGGTGTAGTATCTGCCGCGATCGTTGTTACGGCAAAGGTGGCACTGATTTCTCCAATTGTCAGTAGCGTCCTGGTTGTGATTAAAAATTCTGCCGAAGAAGTCTGCCGAACCTCAATGGTGTCACCACTGACTACAAACCCATTTGTATTAGCATATTCGCCACCATTAACAGCATATTCTCCACCACTGATACGGATGGGCGATCGAGTATTGACACCGCTTACGGTGATCGGGTTGGAGCTCGTCACTGAATTAAGTGGTGCACTTTCTTGTGGGTTAAAGCTAAAAGGGTCTGGCTGAGTGTCAGTGTTGTTGTCATTGCCATTGCCACTTTCGCCGCAGGCGGTAATAGTGAGCAGTATTAAAATAAGCAATAGCCATTTAAATTGATATATTATTGTCACTTGCCTGTCCTTAAACTACAAAAATCTCAACGGAGAAATACCAAAAAGAGTCGCAGAGTATAAGACGAATAGCTCCTATTTACTATGTTTGGTTACAAGTGAGATCCCGGCTTCGAAGAGCACCCCCGGCGAAAAATAAGCAGCCCATATGTGAGAATATACAGATAATGTGTAACCACAATTGCCGTATTGAGTGGAGTCTAAGTGTATCGATTTGACCCAATGGTCGACAATCCCGCGATATTGTCGAGTTGATAAATGAACAGATGCTTTTACTCTCTACTTGAATAGGAAGTCACTTGACGTCAATAGGTATTAACGCAATCGCAGGTGGCCAAGACACGGATGTATGTATTTTCAGGTTGGTTTACTTAAGCCATGCTCGCTATTTGTCTAATTTTACCCACAATCGCGCGCAAGCCATTGCCTCTGGTTTGTGTGATATGACGTTCTAAATCTAGCTCTTTAAAATAAGCATCCATATCAAAGGAAAGTATTTCTTGTGCGGTTTTATCATGGTATGCGCTAAGCACTAGCACTAATAAGCCTTGGACAATCACTGCATCGCTGTCGACATCAAACTGATATCTACCGTTTTGCAACGTGTAATCTAACCAAACGCTACTTTGGCAGCCTTTAACGAGTTTGTTTGGGGTTTTTGCCTCATCCGACAAGCCAGGAATTTGCTTGCCTAAATCAATAATAAATTGGTAGCGCTGTTCCCAATCATCAAAAAAGGCTAAGTCTTCAACAATCTCTTGGCTAGTGGGTAACTGCATTTATATTCCTTGGTTCTATAAAATCTGTAAAAAACTCTTAAAAAAGGCGTTTAAAAAAATACGCCGGCTTCTAATTGGGCTTCTTCGCTCATCATTTCGCGTGACCATGGCGGATCAAACACTAAATTAACGGCGACGCTATCTACATTTGGTACCATCGCCACGCGATATTCCACATCACCCACTAGCACTGGGCCCATACCGCAAGCGGGGGCAGTTAGTGTCATGTCAATGTTAACGCGACTATTTTCGCTATCAATGTTTACTGCGTAAATAAGTCCAAGAGAGACTAAGTCAATAGGAATTTCTGGATCGTATACCGATTGAAGCGCCTTCCAGACCTGGTCTTTGTCGATGTTGCCATCGGTAGATGGCTCAAATGAGAGAACCAAAGTCTTTCGGCCTATAGCATGTGCGTCGGTACCATCTATTCGATACATGTTACCGCGCCAAGTTATCGTGTAATTACCCCCTAAATCTTGGGTTATAGTCACAAACTCACCGGCAGGAATGATCGCAGGAGTGCCTACTGGCACTAAGCGCGCTTTACAGTCACTTTCGGTGACAACCATTTTTTGTTTCATTATTTCTTGTTCATTATTTTGTGTACTGAATTTCGCTTTGCTAGCCTACGTTAAAACTCTCGCCGCAGCCGCATTCGTTTACTACATTCGGATTATTGTACTTAATAATGCCATTTACACCTTCCCTGACAAAATCAATCTCGGTATTTTTTAGCAATTCTAACGCTTTTGTATCAATGGCAATTTCTAAAGAATCACTGAACCTGATCAGTTCGTCGCTCGCTTGTGGCTCATCCGCTAGGTCAAGTACATAAGCATAGCCAGTACACCCACTGAGCTTTGTTGAAAATCGAATAATTTTCTCAGGTTGTGCCTTTTGCTTAGCTTCAAAATGACGAATAGCGCTGTCGGTAAGCGAAATGACTTTCTTATTAGGAACAAAAGTTTCAACAGTCATATTATCTCCTAAGCCAACATTTTTTTGGCCTTTTTTAAGGCCTCAAATAGTTGGTCAATATCTTTACGGGTATTATATATAGAAAAAGACGCACGTGCAGTGCCTGGGAGACCTAACCTTTTCATCAAAGGTTGCGCACAGTTGTCGCCAGTACGTATTGCTACACCTTGTTTATCCAAGATAAACCCTATATCGGCAGGATGAGCATTATCTAATTGAAAACTCATTACGCCTACTTTATTGGGTGCAGTGCCTACTATGCGCATGCCTTCAAGATTTTGAGCGCATTGTGTTGCGTACTCTAGTAAATCTTGTTCATGGGCTTGCATCTCTTCTATGTCAAGCGTCGACAACCATGTCACCGCGGCGCCTAAGCCAATTACACCTGCGATGTTAGGTGTCCCAGCTTCAAGTCTGTTAGGTAAATCTCCCCAAGTAGCATCGTGATAGTTAACATCAGCGATCATTTCTCCGCCAGTTTGCCATACTGGCCATGCTTCAAGTATTTCTTTGCGTCCCCAGAGCACGCCTACGCCGGTAGGACCAAATAATTTATGTCCTGAAAATGCGTAAAAATCACAACCAATTTCTTGTACGTCGACCTTACCGTGTGCAATTCCCTGTGCACCATCAACCAATACCCATGCGCCTTTTTGTTTGGCTTTTTTCGATATCAGTGCGATCGGATTAACCGTACCCAGCGCATTTGAGACATGAGGAAGCGCAACCAGTCGCGTATTCTCGCTCAACAATACATCAAAGGCATCAATATCTAGCTCACCAGAATCAAAGATTGGGCAGATTTTTAATGTAGCGCCGCTGCGTTTACAAGCTTGCTGCCAGGTAACTAAGTTAGCGTGATGCTCAAGCTCGGTCACAATGATTTCATCGCCCGCTTTAAACAATTGCCCTACACCATTAGCAACCAAGTTGATTGACTCGGTAGTGCCACTGGTCCAGATCACTTCTTCGCGATGCTTCGCATTAATAAATTGTGCCACAGTATCGCGTGCCTTTTCGTAACGGCGGGTTGCTTCGTCAGACAAGTGGTGTGCACCACGATGCACATTGGCATTACACTGGGTGTAAAAATCCATGAGCGCGTCTATTACCGCTTGTGGCTTTTGTGTGGTCGCCGCATTATCTAGATATGCTAGCGGCTTGCCGTCAACATCGCGCTGCAACAATGGAAATTGTGCTCGAATAGTGGCTACGTCAAAACTCATTTAACCTCCATACTAGCAAAACGCTCACTCAGCATAGGCAATAACCAAGTACGAATACTCTCGTCATCTATAGCGTTTACTAACTCTTGGATAAAACCAAAGTTCAACATAACCAACGCTTTGGAACGCTTAATACCGCGACTCAGTAAATAGTAAAGTGCTTTCTCTTCTATTTCGGAAACGGTTGCGCCATGCGCACATTTAACATCGTCTGCGTAAATCTCAAGTTCCGGCTTAGTGTTAATCATTGCTCTGCGCGACAATAGTAAGTTACGGTTATTCAGTTCGGCCAAAGTTTTTTGTGCATCTCTGTGAATATGAATACGGCCACTAAACACGGCGCGCGCACGATCGCCGATGATGCCTCTTGCATTTTCTTCAGTGGTGCCATTCGGCATTGCATGCTCAATGGTCGAATGTAAATCAAAAAACTCACCTTCTGCCAATAAATAAATTGCATTCATTTTGGCATTAGCGTGCTCGCCAGCATGGATAATATCCACGTCTAATCGCGACAACTCACTGCCATAAGACACCAATGTGCTGTTTAAGTTAGCGCTGTGTTGCAAACTAAAATGACTGCCGCCAACTTGTTTGGCAGCACCCGTAAATAAAGCAAAACGATAGTGCTCAAGGCTAGCTTTTTCACCAATAACATATTCAGCAAAGGCGGTGGTAAAGCTAGCAACGTTGCCGCTACCATGCTCAATGACTTTAAGTTGACTATGTTTGCCTAAGTTAACTAAAACACGCGTGTGGGCATCGCAGTCTTTAGTTGCTAGATTTACGATACGCAGAGGAGTATCAACAGTGGCGTTCTCGTCAACTTCAACATAAATGCCTTGTTGGCAAAGTGCATCATTGACTAAGCCAAACACATGGCGAGCAGGTTTAACATGGCCGAACAAAGAGGTCACATTGCTTTGTATTTTACTTGGTGCGTCGCTCAGGGCATAAACACGTAAACCAGAAGGCAAGTTTATGCTACTTAAATCAGTCACTAACAAACCATCAACAAACACTAAATCGATAGCATTTAAGCCTTCGATTTCAGGCACTTCATAATTGCTAGCAATAGAGCTTGCATCTACCGCTCGCTCTTTTATTGAGGTTAATGGTGTAAAACGCCATTCTTCGCTGCGAGCATGAGGCCAGCCGTGAGATTGAAGTTTTGACAGGGCTTGTTGACGCATAGGAGTCAAAAAATCGTCGACACTTTTGGCATCATCAATAACCTGATTTAGCCATTGACTCATGCGCTTTCCCCTCCGTATTCTTTACCCAAGAAAGCATAACCTGCTTTTTCAATTTCAAGGGCAAGCGAGGCGTCGCCACTTTTTACAATTTTACCGTCTGCTAAAATATGTACAAAGTCGGGCTTGATATAATCTAATAAACGCTGATAGTGGGTAATAATAATAAAGCTGCGAGCTGAATCGCGTTGGCTATTCACGCCATTTGCAACCACTTGGAGTGCATCCACGTCTAAACCCGAATCTGATTCATCCAAGATGCACAGCGAGGGTTGGAGTAAAATCATCTGCATGATTTCATTGCGCTTCTTTTCACCACCTGAAAAGCCTTCATTTACGCCGCGCTTTAAAAAATCTATGGGAAGCTGAACCTGTTTACAGGCTTCTTTGGCTTTCTTTAAAAACTCTGTCGCCGACAGTGGCTCCTCACCGCGTTGCTCACGCGTTGCATTCACAGACTCTTTCATAAACTCCATATTGCTTACGCCAGGAATTTCTACAGGATACTGAAAGGCTAAAAATAAACCCTTACTGGCACGTTCTTCAATTTCCAATGCAAACAGATCTTCACCTTTAAAGCTAACATTGCCCTCTTGAACCTCATAACCATCGCGCCCAGACAATACATACCCTAAAGTACTTTTGCCGGCGCCGTTAGGCCCCATAATGGCATGAACCTCACCTGGCTTTATTTCCAGATTTAATCCTTTCAAAATAACTTTGTCTTCTACTTTTGCATGTAAATTATTAATTTTTAACATATTATCCAACTGACCCTTCTAAACTAATTTCAAGCAACTTACCCGCCTCGACAGCAAACTCCATAGGCAGCTCTTTAAATACTTCTTTACAAAACCCGTTCACAATCATCGACACAGCCTTTTCAGGATTAAGTCCACGTTGTTGACATAAAAATAACTGTTCATCGCTGACTTTTGAGGTGGTTGCTTCGTGCTCAACAATCGCACTCGGATTGCGACTTTCTATATAAGGAAAGGTGTGGGCGCCGCAAAGATCACCAATTAATAAGGAGTCACATTCAGTGAAATTTCGAGCACCGTCTGCTTTTGGGCCCATTTTAACCAAACCACGATAGGTATTGTTGCTCTTTCCAGCCGATATCCCTTTCGAGATAATAGTGGAACGCGTATTTTTACCTAAATGTATCATTTTAGTGCCAGTATCAGCCTGCTGGCGTCCTCGAGTCAGCGCAACCGAGTAAAACTCGCCCACACTGTTGTCACCTTTCAAAATACAGCTTGGATATTTCCAAGTGACGGCTGAACCGGTTTCTACCTGTGTCCATGAAATTTTTGCATTGGTATGACAAATGCCGCGCTTGGTCACAAAATTGTATATACCACCTTTGCCATCTTCATCGCCTGGATACCAGTTTTGCACAGTAGAATATTTAATGACTGCATCATCGAGTGCAACCAATTCAACCACCGCAGCATGTAATTGGTTTTCATCACGCTGGGGAGCTGTACAGCCCTCAAGATAACTTACGTGACTACCTTCTTCAGCGATGATAAGTGTGCGTTCAAATTGCCCAGTGTTCATTTCGTTAATGCGAAAATAGGTCGACAATTCCATAGGGCAGCGCACACCCTTTGGAATATAAACAAACGAGCCGTCGGTAAATACGGCACTGTTTAATGCGGCATAGTAGTTGTCCGCGCGCGGTACGACTGAACCGATGTATTTTTTTACTAAGTCCGGGAATCTATGTAAGGCTTCAGAAATAGAACAAAAGATGACGCCCGACTCTTCTAGCTTGGCTCTAAAGGTAGTGACTACCGATACCGAATCAAATACAACGTCCATTGCAACGCCTGCTAGCATTTCTTGCTCGTGCAAAGGAATGCCTAGTTTCTCATAGGTACGCAATAACTCAGGGTCCACTTCATCGAGTGATTGTGGCTTGTCTGCCATGCTTTTTGGAGCAGAATAATACGAAATAGCTTGAAAATCTATTTTAGGATAATGCACATGAGCCCACTCAGGCTCATCCATTTTAAGCCAGGTTTCATAGGCTTTTAAACGCCACTCGAGCATCCACTGAGGCTCTTTTTTCATTTGGGAGATACGGCGGATAATAGACTCGTCTAGGCCTGTTTCGAAGGTATCTGATTCAATTTGAGAATAAAAGCCGGCTTCGTACTTTCGGTCCAATGCTTGTTCGATCTGTTCACTCATATCTTGAACTCACTTTTACTTATGTTATCTGTGTGTATTAACTGTCAATGTGAAGCCCTTGCACTACAAGTCGTTCATCACATCAATATTGGTTTCTTTCGATGTTGCTTTAAAGCAACTTTGACGCCCTAGGACCTCCTTAACATCACGCTTTTGCATTAATTCATGAAGCGAGATTTCATTTAAAAATTCGCTAATGCGGTCACTCAGGTTTTCCCACAAATTATGTGTTAAACAACGCTGGCCACCCGAGCAATTAGCTTGGCCATTGCATTTAGTTGCGTCGATACTTTCATTGACTGCTCCTATAATTTCACCAACCGATAAAAGATTAGGCTCTTTGTTTAATATATATCCGCCACCGGGACCGCGTACACTGGCAACTAATTTAGAGCGCCTCAATTTTGCAAATAATTGCTCCAGATAAGATAAAGATATATCTTGGCGTTGGGCGATGCCAGCTAGTGAAACAGGACCATGTTTTGAATGCAACGCCAAGTCAAGCATCGCAGTTACAGCGTAACGACCTTTGGTGGTGATTTTCATAATGGTCCTCGGTTCTAAAACCTGGATCATTTCATACCCTACTAAAATGGTCAAGTATTTAACCTACCAATCTAGTCAAGTACTTGTAAACTTTTACACATGCAAGTTATTTTCAGAAATACTTGCATAAAAAAAGGGTTCACAATTTATATTGTAAACCCTTCTGGCATCTATCCTAAGAACGCAAGCTGATAAGCTTGCGAACATTAGCGATTAATTGGCAGTAATTTTGACATTATCAAAATAAGCAGTTACTTCACAACCTGCTACTGCGCCGCATGCAGCTTGTAACGACAGTGATAATCCCCACGTCGGGTCACTTCCGGCAGTCACGCTATAGCTGTAATTAGTCCACTCAGCGGTAGGCGATATTGATAACAGATTATCGGTTTTACTTACGCCAGACGGTGCTTCCGTTAAGAGCAGTGCATTAACAACACCACCATCACCTTGAACACTTCCTTTCATGTCAAATGTCACCGTCAAGGCTTGACCAGGGGTAATAACACCCTCACCAATTTTGGCTTGTTTAATGAAAGGACTTTGTGCTTCTGGAGCGACTATTTTTACTAAATTGGTTCCTAAGTCATCTATTTGGACCGAAATATTATCCCCTGCTCCCAGCCATCCTTCAAGGGTACCTAGTTCAAAGCCACCATTAGTCACTAAACCGGTATCACCAATGTCAGCAATTCCAGCAATAGGGCCAGGTCCTGCAGAACCGCCATCTTCATAAACAGCCACGTTGTCAAGCAAGAATACTGCGCCAGTCGCTAAATTGAAGTCTGGGAACACCATAAACAAATCAATAGCGGCTGGATTCAATCCTGCAGCTACTAAGTCAGAGATTGGGAAGGTATAAGTCTGCCAAGTATCTAATACTGGCGTTGAAT
Organism: Glaciecola sp.; assembly: GCA_965660625.1. Classification (GTDB taxonomy): domain Bacteria; phylum Pseudomonadota; class Gammaproteobacteria; order Enterobacterales; family Alteromonadaceae; genus Glaciecola. The sequence continues at coordinate 27,441 of CBFIAR010000034.1, forward strand.
GACCTTCGACACTGGTTGATAAGTTAACTTCGCCAAAGGTACCGCCACTTTCTACTTTTAGTTTCCAATCTACTACGCCAGCATCGGGTGCTTTGGTCATTTTTAAGTCAAAAACGATGGTACCTGTGTCGGCTATGGCCGAAGCATCAAATGGCATACCACCAACTGCGCCATCAACGTCGCGTGCAGTAAACCCAACGACAGTTGGCCCTAACAAAGTAAACTGAATAGCTTGATCGTGTTCAGCATCATCAGTTACCTGTATTTGCGTACCACCTGAACAACAATCCCATGGTGCCCATTCTGGCAAAGGATTATTCTCGAATACGGTAAGTGCTAAGATAGTTGGTGCTGGCACCGGTGTTGGTGTTGGTTCTGGCGGTGTGGTTGTGCCTGTGGTTGAAATTACTTGATAATTATCAAGTAAGAATTCAGCACCACCAGCAAGGTTGAAATCGGGGAATACCATAAACAAATCAATAGCAGCTGGATTCAAGCCTGCAGCTACTAAGTCAGAGATTGGGAAGGTATAAGTCTGCCAAGTATCTAATACTGGCGTTGAATGACCTTCGAC
>CBFIAR010000035.1:0-26535 GCA_965660625.1 Glaciecola sp.
GCTGTAAGAGTTGTTTTACCGTGGTCAACGTGGCCGATAGTACCAACGTTTACGTGTGGTTTATTACGTTCAAACTTCTGCTTTGCCATTTTCTTCGTTTCCTAAGTTTAATATTCATTCCAATATTGGAGTGAAGTGAACTTCTATAGTTAAAATTAAAATTGTTTACGTACGGGAATCGATTATTGTCTTAGCGACATTATTCGGTGCTTCCGCATACTTATAAAATTCCATTGAGTATGACGCCCTACCCTGCGTTGCAGAACGCACAGCGGTGGCATAGCCAAACATTTCTGAAAGTGGTACTTTAGCGCGCACAATCTTAATGCCTGCTACACCCTCTTCCATACCTTCAATTACCCCGCGACGGCGGTTTAGGTCTCCGACCACGTCACCCATCCAGTCCTCGGGAGTGGTTACTTCAACCTGCATAGTCGGTTCAAGCAACACTGGGTTGGCTTCAGCCATCCCTTTCTTGAAACCCATCGAAGCAGCAATTTTAAACGCCATTTCAGAAGAGTCAACATCGTGGTAAGAACCATCGAATAAGGTTACTTTAATGTCTAGTACAGGATACCCTGCTAGTACACCATTTTGCATCTGTTCCTCGATGCCTTTATCAACCGCTGGTATAAACTCCTTGGGCACAGTGCCACCAACGATCCCATTCACAAATTCGTATCCAGCACCTTCTTCGTTTGGCTCTACTTTTAACCAAACGTGACCATATTGACCTTTACCACCAGATTGACGAACAAATTTGCCTTCTACTTCAACAGCCTTGCGAATAGTTTCACGGTAAGCAACTTGTGGATTACCCACGTTACATTCGACGTTAAACTCACGCTTCATACGGTCAACAATAATATCTAGGTGCAATTCACCCATGCCTGATATTATTGTCTGACCTGACTCTTCGTCGGTCTTCACTTTAAATGACGGATCTTCAGCAGTTAATTTACTTAACGCTATTCCCATTCTTTCTTGATCTGCTGTCGATTTAGGCTCAACCGCAATTGAAATGACAGGCTCAGGAAAATCCATTTTTTCAAGTGTAATGATGTTATTTGGATCGCACAAGGTTTCACCCGTTGTTACGTCCTTCAAGCCGATCGCAGCAGCAATATCGCCGGCGCGAACTTCTTTTAATTCTGCTCTATCGTTCGCATGCATTTGCACCATACGACCAATACGCTCTTTTTTACCTTTTATCGGGTTATAAACAGCATCACCTGTTTTAATCACGCCTGAATAGCAACGGAAGAATGTCAATGTACCCACAAATGGGTCAGTCGCTATTTTAAATGCTAAGGCAGCGAATGGCGCGCTGTCATCTGCCTCTCTTGTTGCTTCGCTTTCATCTTTGTCGTTCAGAACACCCTTAATTGCCGGTACTTCTGTCGGCGCTGGCAAAAACTCGACAACAGCGTCAAGCACAGCTTGCACGCCTTTGTTCTTAAAGGCAGAACCACAAGTAGCTAAAACAACTTCGTTGCTTAGCGTTCTGATACGCAACCCTTCTTTTATTTCAGCTTCGCTGAGCTCTTCGCCGCCGAGGTATTTTTCCATCAGATCGTCATTTGCTTCAGCGGCAGCTTCAACCATCGCAGTGCGGTACTTTTCAGCCCTAGCAACATGCTCGGCGGGAATTTCTTCATATGAGAAAGTTAGACCTTTATCAGCCTCATTCCAATTAATCGACTTCATTTTAATTAAGTCAATGACGCCTTTGAATTCTTCTTCTGCACCAACATTTATTTGAATTGGTACACAGTTGGCGCCTAGTCGCTTGCGAATTTGATTCACAACGCGATCAAAATCTGCGCCGGCTCGGTCCATCTTATTAATGAAAACCAAACGGGGTACTTGGTACTTATCGGCTTGACGCCATACCGTTTCGGATTGTGGCTCAACTCCTGACGAACCACAAAAAACAACGACCGCACCATCGAGAACCCGAAGTGACCTTTCTACTTCAATTGTGAAGTCGACGTGCCCCGGTGTATCTATGATGTTGATACGATGTTGTTCAAATTGCTGCTGCATACCCGCCCAAAAACAAGTGGTGGCAGCAGACGTGATCGTAATGCCGCGTTCCTGCTCTTGCTCCATCCAATCCATAGTGGCTGCGCCATCATGAACTTCACCGATTTTATGTGAAATACCGGTATAGAATAAAACACGCTCAGTTGTTGTGGTTTTTCCCGCATCAACATGTGCAACAATACCAATGTTGCGATAGCGTTCGATAGGTGTACTACGTGGCATATTTCTCTCTTATACAAGGTTGGTCAGGAAATAAGGTGTCGGTGGCAAATAAAGGGGGCGGTGTTAATTAATCTGCCCCCTTTATTCCCCGCCGACCCATTTATTTTCTAACGCAAGACTACCAACGGTAGTGAGCAAATGCTTTGTTAGCTTCTGCCATGCGGTGAACGTCTTCACGCTTCTTAACCGCACTACCTTTGTTGTCCTGTGCGTCCATCATCTCAGCTGCTAAACGCTGTGCCATGGATTTCTCACCACGTTTACGTGCCGCATCAACCATCCAACGCATACCAAGCGCGTTACGACGAACTGGACGAACTTCTACAGGTACTTGGTACGTAGAACCACCAACACGACGAGATTTAACCTCGACTGTAGGGCGGATGTTCTCTAGTGCATCTTCAAACACTTCAAGGTGTGGCTTGGAAGTTTTTCCAGCAACAATTTCTAGGGCACCGTAAACGATCTTTTCAGCGGTGGACTTCTTGCCGTCGAGCATTACGACATTCATGAACTTAGCAAGCAACTGTGATCCGAACTTAGGATCTGGTAGGATTTTACGTTGACCTACGACTCTTCTTCTTGGCATCTTAATTCTCCGTGGAATTCAGGTATAACCCAAAACTCTAATTTAATAGTTTGGCCTTACTAACGGAGAACCGTTAAGACTTAGGCCTTTTTGCGCCGTATTTAGAACGGGCTTGTCTACGATCGTTTACACCAGAGCAATCTAATGTGCCACGAACTGTGTGGTAACGAACACCTGGTAAATCTTTTACACGACCACCGCGGATTAGTACCACACTGTGCTCTTGTAAGTTGTGGCCTTCACCACCAATGTATGAAGACACTTCAAAACCGTTTGTTAAGCGAACACGACATACTTTACGTAATGCAGAGTTTGGCTTTTTTGGCGTAGTTGTATATACGCGAGTACATACACCACGACGTTGTGGGCAAGCCTGCAAAGCAGCTACGTTCGATTTCTCGATCGGCTTTTTACGTGGGTTGCGCACTAACTGGTTAACTGTTGCCATTAACTAGCTCCTGATTAAAAATTAATTCTCAAATAATTAATCCGCGTTAGCGAATCATAATTGAGATATGTTGCAAACATATTTTCTAAACAAATAATGACGAAAGAAAATACCCCTGCTGCTCGTTATCCCAATGAATTCAACGATATTTGCATTATTTTAAAAGCAAAAAACCGCGACTTATGTTTACCAAAATAAGTGATTGGCAAAATTGGGTCGCGGAATGTTATAGATCAAAGACCGTAATGTCAAGCGGGGAGCATGTTTTCACATACTCCCCGCTTCAATTTATAGACATTCTACTCAGGTCGATTTACTCGGCGCTATCGTCGCCTGCATTTAACAGTTCAGAAAGTGCTTTTTGAGCTTCATCAGCCGCCATTGTAGGCTCAACTGGTGCAAACTTAGCGGCTTTTCTAACAGCACGTCTTTGGTGATACGAGAAACCAGTACCAGCTGGGATCAAGCGACCAACAATAACGTTCTCTTTCAAGCCACGTAAATCATCTTCTTTACCTTGTACAGCAGCTTCCGTTAACACACGCGTTGTTTCTTGGAATGATGCAGCCGAAATAAATGACTCAGTCGACAACGAAGCTTTAGTAATACCCAATAACTGCGTTTCATATGTTGCAGGGATCTTACCTTGTTTTTCAGTTTCACGGTTGGCAATCTTAACTTGAGAAACCTCAACTTGCTCACCTACCAAGAACTGTGTATCGCCAGACGACGTAATCATACATTTACGTAACATTTGGCGAATAACAACTTCAATGTGCTTATCGTTAATTTTTACACCTTGTAAACGGTATACTTCTTGTACTTCGTTCACGATGTAATTAGAAACAGCACTGATGCCTCTTAAGCGTAAGATGTCATGAGGAGATTCAGGTCCATCAGCGATGACTTCACCTTTCTCTACAGATTCCCCTTCATATACGTTCAGATTACGCCACTTAGGGATCATCTCTTCGTAATGCCCAGCATCGTTAGTCATATGCGCATATTCACCTGTTTTAGGTGTAATAGTTAGGCGCTTCTTACCTTTGGTTTCTTTTCCATACCCGATGACACCAGAAACTTCCGCAAGGATCGCCGGTTCTTTCGGCCTGCGTGCTTCAAACAAATCAGCTACGCGTGGAAGACCACCGGTAATATCACGTGTTTTCGAACTTTCCTGAGGTATACGTGCTAATACATCACCTTCTTTCGCTAATTTACCATCAGTTGCTTCGATGGTAGTAAAGCTTGGTAAACGAATTTCTTGTAAACCGAACTCGTCGTTTTCAAGAATTAGCTTAGGCTCTTTAGCATTGGCTTTAGAAAGATCTTTAACAACGATACGAGTCAAACCAGTCAATTCGTCTTGCTGCATTTCAGTGTTTGAATCATCGATATCCGCGAAGCTAATCTTAGAATCGCGCTCAGTCACGATTGGGTGACTATGCGGGTCCCAGCTAGCAACGATATCGCCTGACGTGATAGATGCACCATCATCAACAGAAAGCACTGCACCGTAAGGTACTCTATAGCGCTCTTTCTCACGACCTTGGTCATCGATTACTGTAAGCTCAGTTGAACGTGAAATGATAACCACTTTCTTATCAGAATTGCGCACAAACTTCGCATTAAAGAACTTCAAGGTACCCGTTGTTTTAACCTGCACATTGTTTTCTGCTGTTGCACGAGATGCAGCGCCACCGATGTGGAACGTACGCATGGTTAACTGCGTACCTGGTTCACCGATTGACTGTGCAGCAATAACGCCGACAGATTCACCTGCTCCAACCATGTGGCCACGCGCTAGGTCACGACCATAACAGTTGGCACAAACGCCAAAGTCATTGTCACAAGTAATAACAGAGCGAACCAAAATTTGGTCTACAGAGTTAATTTCTAGTAAGTCTACAAGCGCTTCATCAAGCAATACGTTGCGTTCAACCAATACTTCATCAGTACCTGGCTTCACTACGTCTTCAGCTACAACACGACCTAGAACACGCTCGCGCAGTGCTTCAACAACGTCACCACCTTCGATTAGCGGTGTCATTTTAACACCTTCGAATGTGCCACAATCATCGTTATTAATAACCAAATCTTGTGCAACGTCTACTAGACGACGAGTTAAATAACCCGAGTTAGCTGTTTTCAATGCCGTATCGGCCAACCCTTTACGAGCACCGTGAGTAGAGATAAAGTACTGTAGTACGTTCAGACCTTCACGGAAGTTAGCGGTGATTGGTGTTTCGATGATTGAACCATCTGGTTTAGCCATCAAGCCACGCATACCAGCCAACTGACGAATCTGAGCGGCACTACCACGAGCACCAGAGTCGGCCATCATATAAACAGAGTTAAATGAGGTTTGCTCTTCTTCTTCGCCGTTTCTGTTAATAACAGTTTCAGTTTTCAAGTTATCCATCATCGCTTTCGCAACATTTTCATTGGCCGTTGACCAAATATCGATAACTTTGTTGTAACGCTCACCAGCAGTTACGAGACCTGATTGGAACTGCTCTTGAATTTCAACAACTTCTGCTTCTGCAGCGTCGATGATTTCTTTCTTCGCATCTGGAATGACCATGTCATCGATACCAACGGATGCACCCGCGATCATCGCGTAGTGGAAACCGGTATACATGATTTGGTCAGCTGCGATAACAGTGTCTTTCAAGCCTAGCGTACGGTAACAAGTGTTCAACAACTGTGAAATTTGCTTTTTACCCATCGCTTGGTTGATGATTTCAAACGGTAATCCTTTTGGCAGCGTTAACGAGAAAATAGCTCGGCCAACAGTCGTGTCTGTTAACGTCGTTTTCTCAGATTTAGTACCGTCTTCTGCAACTACAACCTCAGTAATACGTACTTTAACGCGAGCATGCAGCTCAGCGGTGTCTGTACGGTAAGCTTTTTCAGCTTCGAACGGACTCGTAAATACCATACCTTCGCCTACACCATTAACGCGATCACGCGTTAGATAGTAAAGACCCAATACAACGTCCTGTGAAGGAACGATAATCGGCTCACCGTTAGCGGGTGAAAGGATGTTGTTGGTTGACATCATTAGTGCACGAGACTCTAACTGAGCTTCGATAGTTAATGGTACGTGAACCGCCATTTGGTCACCATCGAAGTCGGCGTTATAAGCCGCACATACTAATGGGTGCAATTGAATAGCTTTACCTTCAATCAAGGTAGGTTCGAACGCTTGGATACCCAATCTGTGAAGCGTTGGTGCGCGGTTAAGTAGCACTGGGTGTTCACGAATAACTTCGTCAAGAACGTCCCATACTTCCGGCGCTTCACGTTCAACTAATTTCTTAGCTGCTTTAATCGTTGTTGCCAAACCGCGAGCTTCTAGCTTGCCATAGATAAACGGCTTGAATAACTCAAGTGCCATTTTCTTTGGAAGACCACATTGGTGTAAACGCAATGTTGGACCAACGGTAATTACAGAACGACCGGAGTAGTCAACACGTTTACCAAGAAGGTTTTGACGGAAACGACCTTGCTTACCTTTAATCATGTCAGCAAGTGATTTCAATGGACGCTTGTTAGAACCGGTAATTGCACGACCACGACGACCATTATCAAGAAGGGCATCTACCGCTTCTTGTAGCATACGTTTTTCGTTACGTACTATGATGTCAGGTGCAGCAAGGTCTAGTAGACGCTTCAAACGGTTGTTACGGTTAATTACACGACGATATAAATCGTTCAAATCTGACGTCGCAAAACGACCGCCATCTAGCGGAACTAGTGGACGTAATTCAGGTGGTAAAACCGGTAATACAGTCAATATCATCCACTCTGGCTTGTTGCCAGACTGTTGGAATGATTCTAACAGTTTCAAACGCTTTGTAATTTTCTTACGCTTGGTCTCAGAATTAATTGAAGGCAATTCTTCACGCATCGCAGCAACATCTGCTTCTACGTCTAGTTGCTTAAGCAATTCAAAAACAGCTTCAGCACCCATTTTTGCTTCAAATTCGTCGCCATGCTCTTCCAAAGAATCTAGGTATTCTTCTTCAGATAATAGTTGTCTTGCTTCAAGCTCTGTATAACCGGCTTCGGTTACAACATATGATTCGAAGTAAAGTACACGTTCGATGTCACGTAATGTCATGTCCAGCATTAAACCGATTCTTGACGGTAATGACTTAAGGAACCAAATGTGTGCAACCGGGCTAGCCAATTCGATGTGACCCATGCGCTCACGGCGCACTTTAGTTAGGGTAACTTCAACACCACATTTTTCGCAGATAACACCACGGTGCTTCAAACGCTTATATTTACCACACAAGCATTCGTAATCTTTTACTGGACCGAATATACGGGCGCAGAAAAGACCGTCACGCTCTGGCTTGAACGTACGATAGTTTATCGTTTCAGGCTTTTTAACTTCACCAAAAGACCATGATCTAATCATGTCCGGTGAAGCAAGACCGATTTTGATATTATCAAATTCTTCGGTCTTATTTTGTTGCTTAATAAACTTTAATAAGTCTTTCACATGTCTCTCCCAACGGAGTCATTGTCACGACCCTGAATCCACCGAAGTGGAAGCAGGGCCAACCTGTTTAGCTCTGACGTTTTGCCGTCTGTTCTTCAAGTTCGATGTTGATACCCAATGAACGGATTTCTTTCAACAATACGTTGAACGACTCTGGCATGCCAGGCTCCATTCTATGGTCGCCGTCAACGATGTTTTTATACATCTTCGTACGGCCGTTAACATCATCTGACTTAACAGTTAGCATCTCTTGCAAGGTATACGCAGCACCGTATGCTTCAAGTGCCCACACTTCCATCTCTCCGAAGCGTTGACCACCGAACTGTGCTTTACCACCTAGTGGCTGTTGCGTAACCAGACTGTAAGAACCAGTAGAACGTGCATGCATTTTGTCATCAACCAAGTGGTTCAGTTTCAACATATACATGTAACCTACAGTAACAGGACGCTCAAAGGCTCTTCCTGTGCGACCATCAAACAATGTAATTTGGCCACTTTCAGGAATGTCTGCTAATTTCAGCATTTCTTTGATTTCTGACTCACGCGCACCGTCAAATACTGGAGTAGCGACAGGAACACCTTTGCGCAGATTTTCAGCTAAACGCTTTATTTGGTCATCAGAGAAAGTCTCAAGATCGACAACTTGATGAGATTCACCAAGGTTATAAACCTCTTGCAAGAAAGCACGTAATTTAGTGATTTCTTCTTGCTCTTTGATCATACGGTCAATTTTCACACCTAAGCCATGAGCAGCCATACCTAAGTGAGTTTCAAGAATCTGACCAATGTTCATTCGTGACGGTACACCCAACGGGTTTAATACGATATCTACCGGCGTACCGTTAACATCGTATGGCATATCTTCAACAGGTTGAATTGCTGAAATTACACCTTTGTTACCGTGACGACCAGCCATTTTATCACCTGGCTGAATATGACGTTTAACAGCAAGATAAACCTTAACGATTTTCAACACGCCAGGTGCTAAATCATCGCCTTGAGTAATCTTACGGCGTTTGTTTTCAAATTTCTTATCGAAATCGTTGCGTACTTCTTCATGCTGCTGTGCGCTTTGATCAAGTTCAGTTTGTGCATCTTCGTCTTTCAACGTGATGTCAAACCACTTTTCACGTGGCATGCTATCCAATTTAGCTTGGTCGATACCAGACTTAAGCAACAAGTTCTGTGTGCGAGCAAAAATACCGTCAGCAAGAATACCAAATTCATCACCTAAGTCTTTTTTCACTTGACGCAACTGCATATCTTCAATTTCTAACGCGCGCTTGTCTTTTTCGACGCCGTCACGGGTAAACACCTGAACATCAATTACTGTGCCTCGCACGCTGTTAGGCACACGAAGTGAAGTATCTTTTACGTCAGACGCTTTTTCACCAAAGATTGCTCGTAACAGTTTTTCTTCCGGCGTAAGCTGAGTTTCACCTTTAGGCGTTACTTTACCTACCAGAATGTCGCCACCTTTCACTTCAGCACCAATATAAACAACGCCTGACTCATCAAGCTTACCTAACGCAGATTCACCTACGTTTGGAATATCAGAACTGATTTCTTCTGGACCTAACTTAGTATCACGAGCGATACAGCTAAGTTCCTGAATGTGAATAGTAGTAAAACGATCTTCTTCCGCTACGCGCTCAGAAATAAGGATTGAATCCTCGAAGTTATAACCATTCCAAGGCATGAAAGCGATGCGCATATTTTGACCAAGCGCAAGCTCACCTAAGTCTGTTGACGGACCGTCGGCCAGCACATCACCAGTCACTATTGGGTCACCAACGTTACACGTTGGTCTTTGGTTAATACATGTATTTTGGTTTGAACGTGTGTACTTAGTTAGGTTATAAATATCGATGCCAGCTTCACCGGCTGTCATTTCTTCTTCATTTACCTTAACTACGATACGGCTTGCATCTACATACGAGATTGTTCCGCCACGTTTTGCCACAACAGTTACACCAGAATCGACCGCAACTGTCTTCTCCATGCCCGTTCCTACGAGCGGTTTATCAGCTCTTAGTGTTGGTACAGCTTGACGTTGCATGTTCGATCCCATCAATGCACGGTTAGCATCATCGTGTTCTAGGAACGGGATAATACTAGCAGCGACTGATACGATCTGTTGTGGTGACACGTCCATATAGGTAATGTCATCTTTTTGCATTAGTGTGGTTTCACCACGGTGACGACAAGGGATCAAGTCTTCAACCAATGCATTTTTATCATCGAGTAATACGTTTGCTTGTGCTATCGCAAATTGACCTTCCTCAATGGCTGATAAGTAATCAATATCGTCAGTCACGATACCATCTACAATACGACGATAAGGGGTTTCTAAGAAACCAAAGTCATTTGTTCTAGCGAAGCTCGCAAGAGAGTTGATCAAACCGATGTTTGGTCCCTCTGGCGTTTCGATTGGACATACACGACCATAGTGAGTCGGATGTACGTCACGTACTTCAAAGCCTGCTCTTTCACGCGTAAGACCGCCCGGACCTAATGCAGAAATACGGCGCTTATGCGTCACTTCTGATAGCGGGTTGTTCTGATCCATAAACTGAGACAATTGGCTTGAGCCAAAAAACTCTTTTACAGCGGCAGAAATAGGTTTAGCGTTAATCAAATCTTGCGGCATGATGGCATCTAAATCGCCAAGGCTTAAACGCTCCTTAACAGCGCGTTCAACACGCACTAAACCAACACGGAATTGGTTTTCTGCCATTTCACCAACAGAACGAATACGACGGTTACCTAAGTGATCGATATCATCAACTTCATCTTTACCGTCACGAATAGTAATCAGTTGCTTCATTACTGAAACAATATCTTCTTTCGCTAGTGTACCTAAGCCTGTGAGTTCTTCACGACCTAAGCGACGGTTAAACTTCATTCTGCCTACGGCAGACAGATCATATCTGTCTTCAGAGAAGAACAAGTTGTCAAACAGGGTTTCTGCGGCGTCTTTTGTTGGTGGTTCACCAGGACGCATCATGCGGTAGATTTCTACAAGCGCTTCTAATTTATTAGTGCTTGAATCGATCTTGATAGTGTCAGAAATATAAGAACCGTGATCAAGCTCGTTGATATACAGGGTCTCAAATTCTTTAACACCGAGTTCACGCAATTCAAGCAAGTTTTCTAACGTTACTTCATCGTTTGCGTTAACCACCACTTCGCCCGTTTCTTCGTTAACGAAAGTCTTGGCATAAATTTTACCAAGTAAGTACTCAGCTGGAACTTCCAGATCAGTCACTTTTGCTTTCTCTAACGCACGAGTATGGCGAGCAGATACTCTTCGACCCGCTTCCACGATAACTTCACCTTTGCCATCCATGATGTCAAATTGTGCAGTTTCACCGCGTAAACGATCTGGAACAACGTCCATTAACAATTTATCACCGTTAATGCGGACAATCGTTTTATCGAAGAATAAATCAAGGATTTCTTCTGTGCTCATTTCTAAGGCACGAAGGATTATTGTCGCTGGTAACTTTCTACGACGGTCGATACGAACGAATAAATTATCTTTCGGATCGAACTCGAAATCCAACCATGAACCACGGTATGGAATAACGCGCGCGTTATAAAGTACTTTACCAGACGAGTGAGTTTTGCCCTTGTCGTGATCGAAGAATACGCCAGGTGAACGATGCAGCTGAGATACGATTACGCGCTCAGTACCATTGATCACAAATGTACCGTTTTCAGTCATCAAGGGTATTTCACCCATATATACTTCTTGTTCTTTGATGTCTTTAACTGTACCTGGTGCCGCTTCTTTATCAAACAAGACAAGACGCAGCTTGACCCTTAAAGGAGCTGAATAAGTGACACCACGAATTTGACATTCTTTTACGTCAAATACGGGCTCGCCTAAACGATATGCTACATACTGTAACTCACTGTTACCGCTGTAGCTTTTTATTGGAAACACAGAGCGGAATGCCGCTTCTAAGCCATATTGACCATCAGGATCTTGGTCAATGAACTTCTTAAATGAGTCCAGTTGGATTGAAAGGAGGTATGGAATTTCCAATACCTGCGGGCGCTTGCCAAAATCCTTACGGATACGTTTCTTTTCACTATTAGAGTAAACCATGGGTTCCTCAGCCGACTGATTTTAGACCCAACCTGCAACACGTGTATCTTTGTGTGAAGCAAACTTCCAGTACCCTTTTAGTAGGCCATTAACCTTAGTACATCTCATTAATTAAATTTTAATGTCAATGAAAACAATTACTTATTGGTCAACTGCCAACGCATATTTGGATAGCAAACAAAGGGTGAAATATTGCATATCCTACAGCGCAAAAAGGCAGGTGATTAAAAATCACCTGCCTGAGCCTGTTAAGGCCAGTAATTAAAAATACTAATTACTTAACTTCTACTTCAGCACCCGCTTCTTGTAGTGCTTTTTGCAATTCTTCAGCTTCGCCTTTCGACACGCCTTCTTTAATTGCTTTAGGTGCAGATTCAACTACGTCTTTAGCTTCTTTCAAGCCAAGACCAGTTGCGCCACGTACGGCTTTGATAACAGCAACTTTGTTAGCACCGAATGAAGTAAGAACTACGTCAAATTCAGTTTGTTCTTCAACCGCTTCTGCTGCTGCTGCAGCTGGACCAGCTACTGCTACTGCTGCTGCAGATACGTTGAATTTTTCTTCTGCCGCTTCGATCAGTTCTACCAATTCCATCACTGGCATTTCTGCGATTGCGTTTAATATATCGTCTTTGGATAGAGCCATTTCTCTAAACTCCTGGGTTTGTAATGTTAAAAATTATAATGCCAAAAAAGAAAATTATTTTTCTTCTTTGATCGCCGCCAATACGCGCACAAACTTGCCTGGAACTTCGTTGATAGTGCGAACGAATTTCTCGACAGGTGCTTTGAAGGTTGCAAGTAATCTTGCAAGAGCTTCGTCGCGGGTCGGTAGTGAAGCTACGGCGTCCAACTTATCTGGACCTAGTAGACCGCTACCAATTGACAATGCAGTTACCTGTAACTTAGGGTTAGTTTTAGAGAAGTCTTTGAACAAGCGCGCTGCGCCGCCCGGTGCTTCTATAGAAAAACCATAAATTAAAGGACCAACTAAGGCACTGTCGATGTCTGCAAATTTACTGTCTGCCAATCCACGTTTAGCCAGAGTATTACGCACTACCTTAAGGAATACGCCTTGCTCACGAGCTTTATTGCGGAGGTCAGTCAGTTCATGAACTTCCATCCCACGGTATTCAGCGACGGCAACGGATAGAGCGCGAGAAGCAACTTCATTTATTTCAGCTACGATCTCTTTTTTTGCTGCTAAGCCTAATGCCACTGAGTTCACCTTCTTAAAATCTGAATCAAGTTATTGCCTTTCGACAGTTACCTTCTTCAGTGTTAACAGATTGATACTTGATATACTGGATGATTAGCATCTGAAGCATATCTCGTACCGCTCTACGGTGTTCATTCCCAGAGAGTCTGAGTTGAAACCACCGTCTGCGCAGGTAATATTAAGCTTGGCATTTCGCTTCCTAAGAAGTGTGTGAAAGTTCTCTTACCTCTTTCACTGCCTAGCGCCTGCGGTCTTGGACGGGAGTTGACTTACGCTTTTAGCGTAAACAACTCCAACCCACAACCTTACAGAGAAAAGTTAATTAAGACTTAAGGTTCAATGAACTCTGGTTTAGTGTTACGCCAGCGCCCATTGTTGTGCTTAAACTAACTTTCTGTAGATATGTACCCTTAGCTGAAGAAGGCTTTGCTTTCTTCAATGCTTCTAGCAATGATTCAAGGTTTTCTTGAATTTGGTTTGCTTCAAAAGCAATTTTACCAATGCTAGCGTGGATGATACCGTTCTTATCGTTACGATATCTAACTTGACCTGCTTTTGCATTCTTAACTGCAGTAGCAACGTCTGGCGTAACCGTACCCGTTTTAGGGTTAGGCATAAGACCACGTGGACCAAGGATCTGACCTAGTGTACCAACCACGCGCATTGCGTCTGGGCTAGCAACCACTACGTCGAAATTCATTTCGCCTTTTTTTACTAATTCAGCAAGGTCTTCCATACCAACGATGTCAGCACCTGCAGCTTTAGCAGCTTCAGCGTTTGCGCCTTGAGTGAATACAGCAACGCGAACGTCTTTACCAGTTCCGTTTGGTAGCACTGTTGCGCCACGAACGTTTTGGTCAGATTTACGTGCATCAATGCCCAAGTTAATGGCTACGTCAACGCTCTCAGCGAACTTTGCAGTAGCAAGCTCCTTCAGTAGCGCTACCGCTTCATTAATTTCGTATTCTTTGCTTGAGTCAACTTGCTCAGCAATGTTGCGCATTCTTTTAGATAATTTAGCCATTCGATTAACCCTCTACTACCAAGCCCATGCTACGAGCAGAACCCGCGATGGTGTTTACGGCAGCGTCTAAACTAGCCGCTGTTAAATCAGGTTCTTTTGTCTTTGCAATCTCTTCTAGCTGAGCGCGAGTCACTTTGCCCACTTTCTCAGTATTAGGACGACCAGAACCACTCTTGACACCTGCCGCTTTCAATAATAAAAACGCTGCTGGAGGAGTTTTTGTTACGAACGTAAAAGAACGATCTTCGTACACAGTAATTTCTACTGGCACTGGAGAGCCTTTTTCTAGGGATTCTGTTTTTGCGTTAAACGCTTTACAGAATTCCATGATATTTACACCATGTTGACCTAGCGCAGGACCAACTGGTGGACTTGGATTAGCAGCACCTGCCTTCACCTGTAGCTTAATTAAGCCTGAAACTTTCTTCGCCATTATATTTACTCTCTATTAGTGGGTATAACGCCTTGAAGATATAGAGGATATCTTCTCAAACGGCTTCCCGATGCATAAAAAAGGGCGCAAAGTATAGGCTTTTGACTACCTAAACACAAGTTTTAATTAGAGGAAATTATAAATTGGCCAAAATACCCAGAACGGCGAGTCTATAAATGCTCACTTTCACTTCAAAATTATTTTAAGGCGGCCTTTATTTTACGGCAGCAGTAAATATTCCACCGCACCTGCTGGCAACTTTGCAAAAACTGCGTTAGTTGGAGTGAATACCGTTAGCGGACCCTCGCCTTTTAATGGTTCTACGCAACCTGCTGTTTTCAATACTACTGCGTTTCACTGATGACGAGGCCCATCGAAATAAATGACTCTACTTAGTTTATGTTGCCGTCTACGCGTTCGACCTAAGCCAGTTTATTGTCAACTTTATAAACCCCATATTGTAATATCTTCATGATATAGATAGGTATTCTCCAACTGACTATTCAACATTCCATGTTAAACTATTGCCCGGTTATACGTTTCAACAAAACAGTCTCAGCTTGTAAAGCTGACGATGGTGTATAACATTATGACAACTTATTAAATAATAAAGGAAAACCATTGATTCACGCCGTTTTTGCACCCTTTGGCACTTTTGTTTTTATATTACTTGCGTCTTTAATTGTAGAGGTGAGAGCCCAAGCAATTGATGATCTCAACAATATTCAGATTAAACAAACGAACAGTTTTGCTTTTTCGCATCCGAAGCTCAAAGATGTCATTGTGACTACTGCCCTGCAAGATAATCGGGGACAATTATGGATTGGCTCTGAAGAGTGGCTGTATCGTTACGATGGTTTTTTTGTTGAAAAAATCGATCATAAGTATGACAAAAATAGTGAACCTAGCACTGTCCCAACCGGCATGATTTCCAGAATTGTTCAACTCGATGAACGCTACTTATTAATCAAATCAAATCCTCATAAGATATTTATTTTCGATTTGGACGAAAATAAATTTGTTGATGGGCCTTACAATACAGATAAATTATCAAGTCTCTATCTCAAAACATTATTTCGCTATGACAACGAGACACTCGTCAGTACGTCGGGTGCAGATATTGTTATCTTCAATACAAAAAATAAAATACTCCTTCCGTTTTCAAACTCAGAACAGCGACCGTTTTATCGATCTTTACTTCGTGATGACACTTTGTATGCATTGACTGACCGCAAATTACATGTATTTGATATTAAGAGTAGATCGTACATAAAGGAGGTTTTCTTACCAGAAAAAGTTGGGGCTTTTAGTACGGGACAAATACAGAACCAGGCCAATAAAATACACCTATTGATTGGCAATAACCATTGGCTGCTCAACAACGAAAAATTCATACAAACGCATCAACTACCCACATGTGAATTCAACGAACTTACCTCAGATACTTTACATGCGCAGCAAATCCTGCCAAACGACTTGGTGATATATGCTAATCAGTGTGGTATCCACCGTTATTCACTAAGCTCCCATTTACGTGAAACTTTAGTACCAAATACAAAAACATCCAAATGGCTGTATAACCTAGCAAATGACGATGATATGCAAACAACGGACAGATTCGCCTTTGCAACCTTCTCTGGTAGTTATGTTTACGACAATCAGCGTAATGAAATATCTCGCGTAACACAAAGTGAATCGGATCAATCTCTTTCATTTTCACATATCAACGATTCACTAGACAGTCTGCATAATAATCGCGTTGGTGGATTATTCTTTTCTCAGGCAAGAAGTCAATTTCAAGGTATTTCGCAACAGCAGCTGCTCTTTACACTTGGCACCGATAAGTTAAGACGAGCAATAATGCTGGATAAAGGAGAGATTGCAATAGCGACACAAAACAATGGATTATTTATTATTTCTCCTTCACCTCTGCTTCCTAGCAAATGGAAAGTCAAATATCATGTTCTCGAGAATTTTCACGTTCGTACCGTACACAAAGATGGACAATACTTATTAGTAGGAACAGAAGGAAGCGGTATTCATCGATTTGATCTAACAAACGGTAAGTTGAGTCCATTAAAAACACCCCGTCACATAAGCTCCGCTTTTGGCTTTTTACCATTATCAAATAAGCAGCTACTTATTAACACACACTACGAATTATTATTAATTGGACAAGACAGTAAGAAAGAAGAACTTATCCCTTTAAAAACATTTACAGGTGGTGAGCAATATCGGGCTATTGCGCAAGATAAACAAGGAAATATTTGGATGGGGTCCCATCAAAGCGACCGCCCACTAGTGCAGCTAGACGAGTCCTTAAATATTATTAAGCAATATGATGAGAAGGCTATTAGTCATCACATTTTTGATATTTTTATCGATGACGTAAATACGCTGTGGCTATCGACTTGGGGAGGAGGAATCGCCATCAAAAGCCGCGAGCAAGAGGACTTTTACTATATCACTCAGCAGGATGGCCTAGCATCAGATACGGTGTTTTCAGTTTACTCTGGAAACGATGGCAATTTGTGGGCGTCAACTGCTAGCGGCATTAGTCGAATAGAGCCTTGCCAAATGCCTTGTACACCCAAAATAACCAGTTTTGATCGTCGAGATGGCTTGAGTACTAATAGCTTTGATGCAGAAGCGCATTACCAGCAAGATGATGGCACTCTTGTGTTTGCAGGTAAAGGAGGACTAGTATGGTTTAACCCGAATAATGACATACACGACAATTCCTTCCCCCCACCAACGATCTATTTCAATTCAGCAAACATCGATTCAAAATTGCTTCACAATGTGACCTTGCTTAATACTGAATTACGTCTCCCTTACTCGGTTCGTCAATTAGAGTTTCGTTTTACTAGTCCAAATTACATCACTCCGGAAAAGAATCAATATCGCTATAGAGTGAATAAGGGCGATTGGATTGATCTTGAAACGCCGCAAATCAATTTGTCTTTTTTGCACGCAGGAACTTATGAATTAGAAGCAACGAGTTCGAACAATCAAGGCGTTTGGTCCGCGCAACCAGCCAAACTGAGTTTAGTTATTACCCCGCCTTTTTGGCAAACACCGTATGCATATCTTGGGTATGTTTTGGTAATACTTATTGTTGGATTCAGTTTTACATACTGGCGTGTTCAAAGCATAAAGCAGCGTAACCACAATCTTGAAAAATTAGTAAAAACAAGAACCGCGAGTCTTGAAAAAGTGCTGCATGAAAAAGAACAGATATTTCAGAATATTTCCCACGAATTTCGCACTCCCTTAACGATTATATTAGGGCAAGCTGAACGATTACTCGCTGACACCGGAAATCCAGCAGCTGCTTTGATTCATGAGCAGGCTGAGCGATTATTTGCACTCGTTGAGCGCTTGCTCAAGCTTGCGGAATTGCGCGCAATAAAACTTGATACCAAACCCGTCGTATTGGTCGATGAAACACATCGATTAATTTCCGCAATAGTGCCACTGGCAGAAAACAAAAACATCACCGTGCTTAACAATACCCAAATCGACTCCACGTTGTGTGTTGATTTGTTAGAAGATACCTTACCTTTAATACTTAATAACCTGTTGAAAAACGCAATTGAATATTCGGCTGAAAATACGCAGGTGAATGTAAGCATTAAGATCGTCGAAAACCGAATCAACATAAAGGTAGACGATCAGGGTAACGGTTTTTCAAACACAGAAAAAGTCTTAGAACGTTTCTCTAGAGAGCGTAACGACGGTTTAGGTTCCGGTTTGGGTTTGGCAATAGTAAGAGAAATCGTTGACGCCAACGGCGGTGAACTGCACATCAGTAATAAAGACATTGGGGCTTCCATTACTATTTATTTACCTCTGAACCTCAGTAAACAAAGCATCCATACCGCTGGTGATACAACACACTTTTTCACAAACACGAAAGAATTAGTAAAAATTATAGCTGGCAACGTTATAGTGGTAGAAGACGACCCGGCGATGCAAGTACATATCAATAATGTATTATCACCCTATTTCGATATCACTCTGTGTAACAACGGACAAGAAGCCATCAAGCAACTCAACAATAAAGTCATGCCTGACATTATTGTGTCGGACGTGATGATGCCAGTAATGAGTGGTTTTGAATTATGTAAGCAACTTAAAAACGACCCGCTTTATGCGCACATCTCAATCATCCTATTGACGGCGAAAGCCGATGCACAAAGCGAACGGAGCGGCATGATGCATCTAGCCGATGATTACATTACCAAACCTTTCAGTTCACAAACCTTGGTGATGAAAATATCAAATATACTAAAAACGCGAAAAGCGGATCAAGTACGATTAGTCTCTTTGATTACTGAAAATAAAGAGGTGTCACATGCCACTCATAAAGATGATTTTGCCGATCGCGTACGCGCACAACTTGAGAAGCACTTTGCTGATCATGCCTATTCAATAACGGATTTAGCAAATCAACTGCACATGACTGAGCGAACGATTGCAAGACATTTTCAAGCGTCTTTCAACCTAACGTTTACATCACTTTTGCGAGATTTCAGACTTCACCAGGCGAAAATATTATTAGTCAAAGGTGTGCTTGTGTCTGAGGCAGCTTATGCGTGTGGATTTAGCTCCGATAGCTATTTTGGGCGATGCTATAAGAAAAAGTATGGCATAACGCCTAATCAAGCCAAGCTCTCTAAATAAGCAAAGTATATGGTGTCAACGGATATCGTATTTATCCAATAATAAACACAACACATTTATAAATATCGAGACAACTAATTTATAAATATCGAGACAACTAAGGATTACGTTAATATAAAGAGGCGCCAACGAGCCCGAATATAAAAATACAGCGGTAAAATGCATTTTTTATCGGGCCCACATAGGTATTTTTGGCTAGCACTACTTCCTTTTTATTTTAATGAATTATTTAGCAATTGGTTCCATAACCACAGTCTCAACTGTCAACTCTACACGTCGGTTTTTACTATGAGCTTCTTCATTGTCATTAGTATCGAGCAGCATTGTTTCCCCAAAGCCTATATTTTCGATTTCTAATTCGACTAAATTGTAGTCATTAACTAATATTTCAGCCAAAGCTTGCGCCCTTTTCTCAGAAAGGAGTTGATTAATTCGCATTGTTCCTAAAGCTGACGTGTGGCCTTTAATAGTAATATTTTTAATGTCAATTGGATTAAAACTACCAATAAATTGCGTTATCTTATCCTCATATTCTGGGATGATTTGTGCACTATTGTGAGCAAAATAAATTGTTAACGTTTGGTCGACGCTGAGTTCACGCATTATCGTACAACCTGTTGCATCAACAATATATTGGGTGTCACTGTCAGGGCAAGCGTCTAACGAATCAGCAATACCGTCTTGGTCAGTATCAACTGGTAGACTTGACTCAAGGTCTAAAGTATCGACAGGCCTGTTATCAGCTATTACTGTATTATTATTGTCGAGTGTTTTAGGTGTATCCCAGAAGTATCTGACGCCAATTGAATACAAATGGTTATTGTCTCTGTCAAGTTGGAAACGAGATGCACTCGCATAAAGTTGAACGCTGTTTTTCAATCTGTAATTCAGCTCTAATCCGTACCACGCGTCTCGACCATCAATTTTGTCCCGACCTACTTGCTGAGCAACTTCGTTTGTAAAAAAATCACCCTCCCAGTCGAATATACCCGCTTTAGCCGACAACTTTAAGTTTTCACTGAGGGGAATCGACATAGCCGCATGGATACTTAGTCCTTCACCGCTTTGAGGGTAGACCTTTTCTGCATTAGCATAATAGCTGGCGAGATCCGTCGAGCTCCCATTAAATGATACTGAGCGCTCCCCTAACGAAATGTATCCCGCTTGGAGTGAAAAAACACTGGTAAATTGATACCCTAAAAACAGCCCGCCGCCTATGCCTTTGTCATCAACATCAATTGCGTTAGCATTAATGCCGGTGAGGCTATAGAACTCGTTGATATCTTGAGTTGATAAAGAAGTTGTCGCCATACCGGCTTCAGCACCTATGAACCAACCCAATTGATTGTCACACTCTTGATAATTGGACGCTTCTGAATTGCATTCTTTACCTTCGGCACTCAATGTTTGGGCGCTGAAAGACCCAATCATTGCTAATAGTAATAAATTGATAGGTGACAAAGCCGTCAGATTTTTTCTCATATTGTTTTTCATTTTACTCTCCCAGCCCCTGTCTTCGAAAATAAATAAAGGCCACCAACCCAATAATGAACAGTCCCCCTGTGCTACCACCTTCGGTCTTCGCTTCAGCCTCAAAAACCTGAATAACCGTGATACTCCATTCTGCAGAGACTATGTTACCGACTGCATCCTCGACCATATACTGGATATTTAGCGTGCCATAGAAATTCGCTGCCGGACTGAATGACGCGTTACCGTCAGCATCGTAGCTAACATTCACATTGTCTGTTGAAATAAGTCTCAAGATGTCGCCTTCAGGATCTGCCGAGCCAACCAGTAAATTGATTACCGCTACAGAACCTTGCTCTATTTGACTACTGTGGTTAATAATTGAAGGCGCGGTGTTAAGTAATATTGTCAGTGTCACGACGCCTTGGTCAGTTCCACCATTGTCATCGGTCACACCATATAAAATACTTACAGGACCAACATAATTGCGCGGAGCAGTATATTGCAATTGATTATCAATGATCTCTACCGTACCAATTGACGCCGTTGCAGACGTTAACAATAGAATGTCACTGTCTGGGTCATTGTCATTTTCTAAAACGTCAAGGGTAATGTCGCTGTTCATATAAAGTTCATTAACATCATTACTAGCTTCTGGAGGCAAATTACCGTTCAGCAATACACCCACACCACCAGGGTCAACGATGGTTCCGTTTATCAAGTTGTCATCATCATTAGGACCGCCATCTTCAACAACAAGCTGTACGCACCAATGCCCCTGCGTTAACCCTGGTGTCCATTGAGTTTGTGTAGCAGATGTGTTGGGAGGTGGACAATAGCCGGGTTCACCCTGCGTTGACCACATACTATTGTTGCTATCTTCCACGAAAAAGCCCCAACCGTTTTCCCTTCTAAACTTACGATATACCGGGTCGACCGGTATTGGTTTAAGCTGTGGTATTACTAAAGCATAGGTTCCACCAGTCTCAGCAAGTCCATATGCAATAAAATCAAATATTCCACCGATATGAGTCGCATCTGGATCTTCGGTTAATATATCTTGTTGATTGTTGCTTATATCTTCTTCAGTGAGCTGGGCTCCACCTGTTGTCTTACCTATTGTAAAGTCGCCGCGTCTCAAGCATACACCGGGGTCACCTTCAATAAGATAGCCATCTTGTTTGACTACGTTTTCAGGTAGCACATTACACTCTTCAATTCTATCCAAGTAGTCGGGGATGCCATCACCATCATTGTCTTGGAATCCTTCTATGTTGTCAGGTATAAGATCACCATCGGAGTCCGTATCACCGAGAGCGGTGAGTTGTTCCACAACTTCAATGTACACTGATGCATTGTCGGTGAGATTACCCAAGCCACTATCCGCAACTTCTAAGGATATTGTATAAACTCCTGGTAACAAATTACTGGGGTCGAACAAGTAGCGAATGTCTGTCGTGCTTATGTTGAATATGTCATCGTTCGTCGTATCCCAAAAATATGTAAAAGTATCTTCAGAATTAGGATCGTTGACTCTAGCAGACACACTGACATTGCCACCATCTTGACTTACCGTTAATCGCGTTTGTCCTCGTTGCGTGACAGTAAGGGTAATTTCCGGGGCAATATTACCTTCGGTAATAACTAGCGAATGCCTATTTTTACTGCCTAAGTTGAAATCTTCGGATAGTGCAAGAGTGATCACGTCTCCCTCATCATTTTGATTATCCTCAAAAGTGGTAAAATTAATGCTTCCCTCTGTTCCTGCATTTATTGTAAGGATACCGTCAATCAAGTCATGGTCATTTTCATCAGCACTGCCTCCCACATAAAAAGGAACCTCAACAGGATAAGTCGGCGATGCGCCATTGAGGTATACACCCACTCGAACTTCTTTACCTTCGAGGACTGTTTGGTCCTTTGCAATAGAAATTAGCGGATTGACACAAACTTGTTGTATTGCCACTGATTTATTGCCATCACTGTCGGTAGCACTCCATGTCGCTTCGTTAATACCTGGAGCAAATAAAGTATTACTGTTTAACAATGAAACCGGTAAAACATTACCAAAACGGTCGACCGCGCTGGCTTGGCCTAAATCGACTGATGTGTAAAGTGCCGTCGCATTCACTGTACGGAACCCGCAAAGGTCATCTGGCACGGTAATTACCGGCCCAGTATCAAGATTAATTGTTATAAATGCCCGTGCTGTGCTTTCTTCATTGACACCGTCACTAATCCGATAGCTTAATACAAATTCACCGCTAGCATCTGAAAACGGGGTTAATGTCACCTTATTATCAATGATTTCAGCGCTACCAAATTCACTGGAGGCATTGGTAATTGTTAGGCTATCATTTTCAGGATCCGTGTCATTAACAAGAACATCTAGCACATAAACGTCTGCAACTTCAAAGGTAAATGAATCATCAACCGCTACAGGGGGCAAGTTTACGGCATCGAGCGTAATGGTAACAATCGATGTATAGGTACCACCGTTTCCATCACTAATAATATAAGTGATGGTTGTTGTCCCACTAAATCCTTCATCAGCGAAAAAACTAAGGGTTCCATCATCATTGATAGCAACGTTGCCGTCTTCTGATTCAGCTGATGCAACATTTAAAACGTCACCATCAGGGTCCTCACTGTTACTCAGTACATCAATGATGACTACCTCATTTATGTCAGTGATTATAACATTTTCATTTTCATCGATAGGGTCGTCATTCACCGGTGTAATAGTGATGTTTACAGTTGCTGGTGTTGACTTTTCTTTGCCATCATTGGTCACAAACGTAAATGTATCTGTGCCATTGTAGTCAGCATTGGGACGATAAACGATGTTCGATTGTGATCCACTAAGTGTTCCATTACTTGGAGCATTTTCGATAATAAAGGTTAAAGTATCCCCATCGGTATCTGAACCGATCAGTAAAATACTTAATTCAGTATCTTCATTAGTAGTAAGAGATTGACTCTGTGCTTCGGGTAGATCGTTCTCAGGCGATACCGTGATGTTAACCGTTGCCGTCGCTGAATCACCGGTGCCATCGTTTGACACAAAGGTAAAGGTATCTGCACCGTTGTAATTACTATTAGGGGCATACACTAGGTTGGCGCCGCTGCCACTTAACACGCCGTTGGTCGGTGTGCTCTTCACTACAAACGTCAGTGCGTCGTTGTCGGTATCAGCACCGCTTAAGGTGATGTTCAATGCCGTATCTTCATTCGTGCTCAAGCTTTGACCTTGCGCAGTGGGTAAGTCGTTCACTGACAACACGTTTATGGTGACCGTTGCCGTCGCTGAATCGCCCGAGCCATCGTTTGACACAAAGGTAAAGGTATCTGCACCGTTGTAATTACTATTAGGCGTATACACTAGGTTGGCGCCGCTGCCACTTAACACACCGTTGGTCGGTGTGCTCTTGACCACAAAGGTCAGTGTATCGTTGTCGGTATCAGCACCGCTCAAGGCAATATTCAATGCCGTATCTTCATTCGTGCTCAAGGTTTGCCCTTGCGCAGTGGGTAAGTCGTTGACTGGCAATACCGTGATCGTGACTGTCGCAACGTTAGAGCTTGCGCCGCTATCGTCGTCAACACGATAGGTAAAACTATCGCTACCTTGATAGTTCGCTGTTGGCGTATAAGTTACGCTACCGTTAACTGCATTAACACTCAAGGCGCCGTTACTTGGTCCCGTAACAACGGATACACTAGTCGGTGCAATGCTGCCGTCAGCGTCACTGTCATTTACTAAGATATCGATAACAACATTCTCATCCTCGTTCACCGTAGCAGTATCACTATTAGCGATCGGTGCGTCATTTATCAATGTGATATTAATGGTGACTGTAACGGTGTTACTGTCAGTATTACCGTCGTTGGCTCTGTAGGTAAATGAATCCGTGTTGATCTCGCTGCCATCATGAGCATAAACGAAGGTACCATCTGCATTAAAAGTCAATAATCCATAACTCGGATTAGAGACCTTTATGGCTGTTAATGCACTATTTTCTGCATCTGAATCATTAGCTAAAACGGTAGTCGCTGTGAGACTTAGTCCTTCACCGACAGCATAAGTATCGTCGGAAGCAATCGGAGCGTCGTTTACAGGTGTAATGGTAAGCGTAACAGTGACGTTATTTGAATCAAGGTTGCCGTCATTTGCTTTATAAACAAAAGAATCTGTTATGGTCTCACTGCCGTCATGAACGTAGGTAAATGAACCATCACTGTTTAAGGTCAATGTTCCATTAGAAGGGCCCGAGACTTGAACAGCGGTTAACGCATCGCTTTGTGCATCACTGTCGTTGTCTAGCACGTTAACTGCACTGAGTGTCTCTGCTTCATTCAGCGTGTAAGCATCGGCTACAGCAACAGGAGCAGTGTTAGATGGTGCGGTTATAGTTAATTCTGAGGACGTTTGGTCAGGTAAATCAATTAAGCCATTTCTGATAGCGATAACGTCATAAGTGCCTGGAGCAAGGACATTGGCAATAGGGATTGTTAGAGACCAAGTAGTCCCAGAGACGCTCAAATTTCCATCACCATTGGTATAAGTGACATTATTGACGATGACCGTAAACGATTCAGATCCACTCAGCGCTGCGAGTGTTCCGGTAATAGTTGGTGTGGTGTTGGCAGTTTGTAACGCTGCGACAGTTGGTGCCTTCACTTCGCTTGTACTAGCGTCAAATGGTAGTGTTTTAAATACAGAACCAAATTGTCGTTCAGCAGTGCTATTTTTGGTCCCCATTGTAATTTGAATACTTTGGACTTCACCAAACTTAGTTTCAACTCTGCCTTTATCGTTTATGATAAGTCCAGAGTAGTTTCCTGTACCAGAAAACCGAATTCTATTCCCTTGACCAGCAGTTGTAATCAAATCTGTTGCCTGACTCAAGACATAAGAATCAAAACCTCCGTATTCCACAAACTCTGGACCATCGATATCTATCGAATTTACACTAAAATTCGCTATGGTTAGTGGGTCGTCATTGGTATCAACAAATGCAATAGTAAAGTCAACTCGTGAATTCGATGAGCCCCCCCCCGCGATAAAAGGCGCATAATATTTATCTCGCCCGTCATTGTAATTATTAGCATCGAGATTATTAACCGATGCTGCTTCATGAATTGCTTCAATCGTCAAAATAGCATTCACTTGGGTACCAGCAATAGTAATGACATTCGTATATCGATACTTTGAGCCGGCTGCTTTGTCTATTCCTAAAATTAACGTAGGGTCAGCCGAAAAGTCGAGCTCTTGCTGGTTTACATCCAGCACCTGAGCATTTGCATTTATAGACCAGCCTGCAAACAAACAAACAAAGAGCAGATTTTTCCATGATAAAGGCGAATATGGGGTAGACATACGACACAGTTTCCTATTAAAAATGTTACTGGCTTTTAGAGGAACCGACTTTGCCAAGCACAAGCACGTATTCCAACAATACTGCACTAGCTTACATATAAATTGAAAATGTTAGATAGCACAAACCTGACAATGACTCGTACAATTAAGACAAATAGATAATTTCTAAAGAAAAATTAATTTGCGGTTTATTTATAAAGCTAAATACCTAGTTTTTGGTTTATCTGCTTTGATAAATCTAGAGTTCATGTTCCGAGAAAATAACGAACCTAGAGATTTAGGTTTTATCCTGACTGGTTTGCTGAACTCCCTGAGATCGAGTAGGAGGAGAGTTTACACTCTCCGTCCTCTCACACCACCGGACGTACGGTTCCGTATCACGGCGGTTCAG
>CBFIAR010000036.1:0-26326 GCA_965660625.1 Glaciecola sp.
GGTATCGATAACAACAACTCGTGACATAAACTCTCCTTTGATAGAAAGCTTAATGATTATCAAAACCATGTCAAATTACTTTTAAGCCACTGTAAATAAACACATTTATTAATGACGTACTGCAATAAAAGATAAGAGAATAATATTTAAACTATTGATTATGTTGGTAATTTTATTTTTAAACATTTAATTTAGATCTTTAATTAAATAGTGTCGGTGAAAATTAATTGGTTTTAGCAATAATTTGACCGATTTCTCAGGAAATGGGGCTATGCCACGACTGGGCGTAGCATCAAAACTCAACAAAAATCTCGTAAGCTTCTGTTTTATATGCCTATTAATTTTACGCGGAACGTTTTTTCGACTTTTTAATGTTGTAACTAACTGATATTTATAAAAAAATAAAAAAGGATCTAAAAAATTAGATCCTTAATTTCATATCAGCCCACTTAATTAGCTCGTTTTTTTATGCGGAATTAAAAGCTAAACGTATGCGGAATTAAAAGCCAAACGGAGCGGAGGGAGTCCCCTATCCATAAGAAACACGCTGTTCGTCATCCTGACCGCTCACACAAAACATCCCTGTTTTGTGAAGGTTTCTTATGGATAGGGGACTCCCTCCGCTCCGTTTGGCTTTTAAATGACAATTACCTTGCAAAATAAGCCGTGGGGCGTATAATTCGCGCACCTTTTTTCCGGCACAGCTGGACATAGGTATGTTAACGGTAACACTACAAAGAGTTTGAGGCATATATGGTTACTATACGTTTACAACGTGGTGGCGCTAAAAAGCGTCCATTTTATCAAGTAGTTGTTGCAGACAGTCGTCGTGCACGCAACGGTAAGTTCATTGAAAACTTGGGTTTCTTCAATCCAACTGCACAAGGTCAAGCTGAACGTTTACGTTTAGACCTAGAGCGTGTTGAGTATTGGGTAGGCGTAGGTGCAGGTGTTTCTGACCGCGTAGCTCGCTTGGTAAAAGATGCAAAAGTTGCTGCTTAGTAGCGCTTTCGTATCAGTGATTTGAGGTAAAGATGAGTTCAGCGTCTGACACAATTATTGTTGGCAAAATCGGTGCTCCTTACGGAGTGAAAGGTTGGGTCAAAATAAACAGCTTTACACAGGTCACAGCAGATATATTTGGTTACGCACCTTGGCGGTTAAACGGCAATGGTTGTGATAATCAAGAGATACAAATTGACGAGTGGCGAGCGCAAGGTAAAGGTTTAGTTGCGAAGTTGGTTGGAGTAGATTCCCGAGACGATGCTGAGCATGTTAAAAATGCTGAGATTTCGGTTCCGACATCAGTTCTACCTGAATTAGAAGAAGACTTTTACTGGAAGGACTTAATAGGCATGCAGGTTGTAACCGACAAAGGCTACGATTTGGGCGTCATTAAGGACATGTTCGAAACAGGTGCAAACGATGTCATGCTTGTAAAAGCAAAAACAAACGATGCATTTGGTCAAAAGGAACGTTTATTACCATTTCTTCACGACCAAGTCGTGTTGAGTGTTGATAAGCAGGCTAAGTCTATTACGGTGGACTGGGACCCAGGTTTTTAATGAAACCTACCCAACGTTTTGGTGTAGTGACGCTATTTCCTGACATGTTTGAACCTTTCTTGAATCAAGGAGTGTTCGGCAGGGCAGTAAAAAAAGGCATTATACAGGTGGATATGTTTAATCCTCGCGATTATACCACTGATAAACATCGAACCGTTGATGATCGTCCTTATGGCGGTGGCCCTGGAATGCTGATGATGGTGCAGCCATTAACAGACGCAATAGCCGATGCAAAAGCTGCATTGGGTGAAAATAGCTTGGTTGTGTATTTATCACCGCAAGGTAAAACGCTAAACCAGACCGAGGTTCAGTCTTTAACTCAGCTACCTAATATAGTATTAGTTGCTGGGCGATACGAAGGCATTGATGAGCGCGTTATTAATAGCTTAGTTGATCAGGAATGGTCGATTGGAGATTACGTCTTAAGTGGCGGCGAGCTACCAGCAATGGTGTTGATGGATTCAGTATCGAGATTGTTGCCAGATGTATTGGGGCATAATCAGTCAGCAGTGGAAGATTCTTTCACTGATGGCTTGTTAGATTGTCCTCATTATACGCGGCCCGAAGTGTTAAATGGTGAAGTCGTTCCGAGCGTATTGTTAAGTGGCAATCATGAGAAAATTAGGCAGTGGCGACTGACAAAGTCTTTAGAAAGAACATTAGAAAGACGCCCTGATTTATTAAATTACCTAGCTCTGACTGAGGAGCAACAAAAAATTCTGACTCAACTTAAATATGAGCGGAAGTTGCAGCAATAAGACAGTTAACTAGGATGAGAGGATCTGATGAGTAAAGTAAGTCAAAATATCATCAAAATGATTGAGCAAGCACAGCTCAAAACTGATGTCCCGGCATTTGGCCCGGGTGACACTGTAGTTGTTAAAGTAAGAGTAAAAGAAGGCGAGAAAGAGCGTCTTCAGGCATACGAAGGCGTAGTCATCGCTAAGCGTAACCGTGGTCTACACTCTGCTTTCACTGTACGTAAGATTTCTAGTGGTGAAGGTGTAGAGCGTGTGTTTCAAACTCACAGCCCAGCAATTTCTTCTATTGAAGTGAAACGTCGTGGTGCTGTTCGTCGCGCTAAGTTGTACTACTTACGCGAACGTTCAGGGAAATCTGCACGTATCAAAGAAAAACTTAACTAATTTTAATTTAGTGTCATCGTTAACATTCAAAAGCCTGCTTAATTGCGGGCTTTTTGTTTTTAGCGCTCAATGCAGCGATTGAAGCTGCTAGAGCTGGTGAACAAGGTCGCAGCTTTGCAGTTGTTGCAGTAGATGCTATGCAACGGCGCTTAAACCGAAGTAAGGCTGCTGAGAGTAGTGTCTCAGAAATAGAGGCTTCGTTAAATGAAATTTCGAAGTCAGTTGATATTATCCATTCAACTAACCAACTAATAATACAAGCTTCTAGCAAGCAGAGTGCAAATGGCGCAGATATCGAAGATAAGCTAGTGGCTATTTCATAAGCACTTCATGCCGCCTCTTTTTGTTCAGAAAAACTACGCTTCGCAATTTGCTTTCGTATTACTTTGAATGCATTTAGGTACTTGCTGTTGCGCTGATAACAAACGCTTTCTAATACGTCTCCATCGTTACTAAGTAAAAAGGTTGCAAAACGCACGCCACTCTTATACGGCAAGTACAGTCGATGAATAACGAACTTTGTTGCAGCATCAGCTTCTTCAATTATCATGTACATACACGGTGGTAAATTTACATAATCTAATCTTTGATCTTGTCCATACAGTATCAGGGATTTTTGAAATGCATTATCTGCAAGTTCGTTTTCCCTGCTTTGTAGGTAAACATGATAACGCTGCACTAGTTGATCGACGCTTTTAATTCCGCTTCTGACATTTTTTATTGCTTGATCCAAGTGCATTTGTGAACTGTGTCTCATCCCCAGAGTGAAGGAGAGAGTGGTGCTGGTATTGTTGCCTAAATAGCTAGATGTATTCATTTTAATCGCCTCAATATGATTATACATGTTTGTATGTACAGTATATTTGTGGGTGAAAATTAGTCAATAATTATTTTTACTGTCGGTATGTTGTTTTGATTATTAATGGGGCTCTTATAAAAAGAACTCGAATGTGTATTGGGCTTATTGTTTTAAATAATGTCCATATTGCGGTGTTCATTGGTTTATCTTTAGCGCAACTGTCAGTCTGTGCCTGACTACTACGAAACTAAAAAACAAGTAGATAATTTTTGACTTAGCGGGTTTAATTACACGCTGACTTTTCATTATTGTTGTAAATAGTGAGCAGATATCATCGCTTAACGGAGTAATTGTCTTGCACATTACCCATTAAAAAACAATGACAATAACAACGGAGACATCTATGCAACAAGCTTCCCCAATTTGGGTTACACGTGCGCTTGATAAAGTGGAGCGAGTGGGCAATAAGCTACCCGATCCTGCTATCATTTTCTTTATCTGTTTACTCATTATTTGGGTATGTTCCGCCATATTTTCCCAAATGACGTTTGATGCTGTTGATCCCCGCACTGGTGCGTCAATTGAAGTCAACAATTTATTAACGGGTGCAGCAATGGCCGACTTTTTAAGTCGTATGGTTGGCATCTTTACTGGTTTCGCTCCGTTGGGTGTTGTTCTAGTTGCTATGTTGGGCGTTGGTGTAGCAGAGCACAGTGGTTTCATCAGTGCAGGTTTGAAACGCATGCTAGATTCCACACCTAAAACCTTACTAACGCCCATGGTCGTGTTGGTTGCGATTATCAGCCATACTGCCACTGATGCTGGTTATGTTCTGGTTATTCCACTTGCAGGCGTCATATTTTACGCCATGGGCAGGCATCCTCTTGCAGGAATAGCTGCAGCGTTTGCTGGCGTGAGTGGTGGTTTTTGCGCTAACTTTATTCCTTCAGCAATCGATCCTTTGCTGCAGTCGTTCACTCAAACTGCAGCACAAATTATCGATCCCGATATTCAAGTAAACCCTTTAAATAATTGGTTTTTTAATTCAGCTTCAACTCTGCTGATTGTCGGAATTGCTTGGTATATTACAGATAAAATTATTGAACCACGTTTGAAAAATGTGCAAGTAGATGGTGACCCAAATGAAATCCCTCGCTTTGATGAATTATCGGCTAAACAAACTAGAGCGCTTCGGGTTTCAAGTCTGGTTATGCTTTTTGGTGTCGGTGCGTTAATTGCTATTTTGATCCCAGAAACATCACCGATGCGCGATGCCAGTGGCGAGTTGACAAGTTTTTCTGCACCTATAATGCAGTCCATCGTCCCGCTTATATTTCTTTTGTTTTTGTTACCCGGTGTAGTATATGGGTTCATGTCAGGCACTTACAGTACTACCAAGGATATGATCGATAGCATGACTAAAGCGATGCAGGGAATGAGTTACTACATTGTTATGGCTTTTTTCTGCGCTTTA
Source organism: Glaciecola sp. (assembly GCA_965660625.1). Lineage (GTDB taxonomy): Bacteria > Pseudomonadota > Gammaproteobacteria > Enterobacterales > Alteromonadaceae > Glaciecola. Next base: position 4,984 of record CBFIAR010000036.1, read on the forward strand.
TTTATTGATGCCTTTGGTAAATCTAATCTTGGTGCACTAATGGCTATCAACGGTGCCGAGTTCTTAAAAGGAATGGCATTGCCGCCGATGATCACGATCGTTGGTATCATCATATTGACCGCTTTTGTGAATCTATTCGTTGGTTCTTCGTCGGCTAAATGGGCATTATTGGGACCGATTTTTGTACCCATGTTGATGCAATTAGGAATTTCGCCTGACTTAACACAAGCAGCTTATCGATTAGGAGACTCATCTTCGAATATTATTACTCCATTAATGCCTTACTTTCCGCTAGTAGTCGTGTACTGTCAGCGTTACGTCAAATCGACAGGTATTGGCACTTTACTCTCATTAATGTTGCCATTTAGTATTACTATACTCATTGCTTGGACGCTCTTTTTGCTTATTTATTGGGCAATTGGTATTCCCTTGGGGATACAGGCAAGTTATGTTTATCCTGCTGTGTAAATCATAAAGACAAGAGGATGACTTGGTAATTTGCTTGCCCCTTCGATTACAAATGACCACAAAATTAGTAAGTGTATAGTTACCTTACTGAGTGAAAATTACCGAAAAGCGCTAGTTTAGTTCTTAAATTGGCGCTTTTTTTCGATTATTGCAAATTAATTCATATTCAACTTGAAGCTGGAACGATAGTTTGTTAAAAAGTCAAACAACAATATTTTTAATGTAATTTCTCGTGTAAACAAAAATTTACATCATGGTTTGGTAGCAAAGTTTTTGATATTTTTATGCCTTCTCTTGCTGTTTTCGTCTCACGTTTAACATTTCATCCGTTTTCTTATAAAGAGTAAAAAATGCAAAAAGACACAGTTAATAATATTCACGTTTCATCAGAAGAAGTGTTGGTGACTCCTGATGAACTCAGTAAAGAACTTCCAGTTAGCGATCATGCTCTAAAGGGCGTGATTGAAGCTAGAAAAATCATTTCAGATATTATTCATGGTGAAGATCATCGCTTGTTAGTGGTATGTGGCCCATGTTCAATTCATGATATTGAAGCAGCAAAAGAATATGCGCTTAAACTGAAAGAATTACATGAATCGTCTATCGATACGCTCTATATCGTAATGCGTGTTTATTTTGAAAAACCTCGCACAACGACAGGCTGGAAAGGTCTAATTAACGATCCGCATCTAAATGATACGTTCGACATTGAAACTGGGTTGCGCAAAGCGAGAGAATTACTCATTTGGTTGGCTGAATTAGGCTTGCCGGTAGCAACCGAAGCACTGGATCCTATTAGCCCGCAATACTTAGCTGAATTGTTCAGTTGGGCTGCGATTGGTGCAAGAACGTCGGAGTCACAAACTCACCGTGAAATGGCCAGCGGTTTGTCAATGCCGGTCGGATTCAAAAATGGAACGGATGGGTCATTAGGGATTGCTATTAATGCGCTTCAATCTGCCGCATCAGGCCATCGATTTATGGGTATCAACAAGGAAGGGCAGGTGAGTGTTATCAAAACGCAAGGTAACCCTGACGGCCATATTATTCTGCGCGGAGGCAAACAGCCTAACTATGATTCGGTGTGTGTGGCTGACTGTGAAGCTGAGTTGGTTGACAAGGGGGTAGTTTCTAGCCTAGTCGTTGATTGTAGCCATGCAAATAGTGCTAAGGATTACCGGAGCCAACCTTTAGTTGCCAAAAATGTCGTTAACCAAATATTAGAAGGCAACCAATCGATTATTGGCATCATGCTAGAAAGTCATTTAAATGCGGGAAATCAAAGTTCCACAGGGAAAACCTTGGGCGATTTGGAATACGGTGTGTCTATTACCGATGGATGTATCGATTGGGAACAAACCCACGATTTGATTTTGCAGACCCGTGATCGCCTTATCACTGTGTTACCTATGCGCCAAACGAAGCGCAGAAGCTTATAAAGGCGGGTATGGTTGATTCGAATAAAACACTGGCCGGATTGCGAGATCGCATTGATGATGTCGACAGTCAGCTGATACAGCTACTAAAGCTTAGAAATGAGCTTACTAGTAAGGTCGGCGAAGTGAAAAGCCAAACTGGCATGCCCATTTATGTGCCAAGTCGAGAATCTGAAATGATAGCGGCCAGACGTGAGCAGGCGACATCGATTGGCTTGTCTCCGGATTTAGCAGAAGACGTGCTGCGCAGGGTTATTCGAGACTCTTATCGCAGCCAACATACTAACTATCGCTGTATTAACCCGACTATTAATAAAGTGGTGATAATTGGCGGGGAGGGTGCTTTAGGTAGTGTCTTTGTTACACTTTTTGAGCAAAGTCAGTATGCGGTCAAAACGTTAGAAAAAGATGACTGGGACAAGTCAGAGGAGCTATTTGCTGATGCCGACTTAGTCTTAGTCGCAGTGCCAATAAAGTTAACTGTCTCGGTCATTGAACGTTTAAGTGCTTTACCAAAACAGTGTATTCTTGCCGACATTACCAGTGTCAAAAATGAACCCCTTGAGGCGATGCTTAAGGTGCATAAGGGTCCTGTGATTGGTTTGCATCCGATGTTCGGTCCAGACAGCCCCGGAATGATAAAGCAGGTGGTTGTTGTGTGTCATGGTCGTGAACCAGATAAGTACGAATGGTTCCTAAAACAAATGCGAACTTGGGGGGCTGTGTTACATGAATCCTCGAGTAAAGAGCACGACAGCGCAATGGCATTTATTCAAGTAATGCGCCATTTCAGTACGTTTGTATATGGTCAGCATCTGAAAGAAGAAGATCCAGATTTAAGTTCTTTATTGATGTTCAGCTCGCCAATTTACCGCTTAGAATTAGCGATGGTAGGCAGGTTGTTTGCACAATCTCCAGCACTTTATGCCGATATTATTTTTAACAATGCAGAGAGTTTAGCACTCCTTAAACGGTTTCATGCCCGCTTTGGAGAAGCGCTGCAGCTGGTCGAGCAAGTGGACAAGGCCACATTTGTGACTCAATTTAATGAAACCAAGCAATGGTTCGGAGATTATGCGGAACAATGCTTAATGGATAGCAAAAAGTTATTGTTAAAAGCCGATGACAGCCAATTATTAAGAAAACCATAATGGGTGTTGGGCTAGTTAAGCTGAATATCAATGAGAATCAGGAGTAGCCGAAAGGCTACTCCATCAATGCATTAACAGCAGCAACTTTTGTTGGACTCACTTCTTCCACTGGGTAACAACCTAGCACTTTAAAGTAGCGTGTCATTCCTCGCAAAGCCTCGAAGGCTATTTGCATAGGCCCATCAGCAATGTTCCCTTCAACGTCTAAATAAAACATTTCTTCCCAAGGATTACCGGTAATCGGTCGAGACTCTAACTTTGTCATATTGATTTGGTTGTCTCTCAACACCAATAAAGCTTCAACCAACGCGCCAGGCTTTTGCACCGTCGACATAATCACTGTGGTTTTTGCCGGCACTTGCAAAGGAACCTTCACGCAATCACTTGCCACTACAATAAATCGGCTATGGTTTTCTTTTTGATTGGCCAAGTTCGATTTAATTGCTTTTAAACCATACAAAGCTCCGCCCGCTTCACTGCCAATAGCAGCAACTTCGCCTGAGTGTAATTCATTTACTGTTATCATTGCGGCAGACGTACTGTCACAAGGCTTGACCTCGACGTTGCCGAGTTCCGCTAAAAAGTGACTGCATTGCGCGAATACTTGCGGATGGGCATACAGTGTTTTTATTTTATTAACGTCAATACCTTCGGCAACTAAAAGAGCGTGCTTAATTGGATGAGTCAATTCGCCAACAATACTCAGGCGAGTATGCTGTAGTTGATCGTACACTTCGTTGATACTGCCGGAGGAGGTATTTTCAATAGGTAGTACAGCAAAGTCGGCTTCACCTGATTCAACTTTGTTTATAATCTCACCGAAGCTTTGACAGCCTATTTCCAGCAATTCACCAGGGCGTCTCGAGAAGTATTTTTGCGTGGCAAGATAGCTGTAAGAGCCTTTATCACCCAAAAAAGCGACGCGGTTAAGTGGTTTTTCACTACCTGGATTTGCCCAGCGCGCTAACATAGCTTGCTGATTTAGTACTGAATCTTCAATAATTACGTGAAATAGCTGGGTGACATAATGAGGATCTAAACCTACCTTTTGGCCTTGCTTAATGAGACGAATAAGCAGTTGCTCTTCTCTCTCTTGATCACGCACAGGTATCTGGTTTTTGACTTTGGTTTCGGCAACTTGATTGGTTAGTCCTTGACGAGTTGCCAATAGAGTAAGTAAATCTGAGTCAAGCGTTGTAATCTTTTTGCGAATTTCTTCGAGTTCTTGTTTGGGCACTTCAGCTCCTGAGAGTTAACGGTTAAGGCCAAATTTTGCCTCATTAAAGCTATTTGGTAGAAGTAAATAAAGGAATACTTAGGGCGTAATTAAACCCTCTGTATGAAATGTAAGTAAGTGACCTCAGAGTGTCAATGGATAAAAGGAGAAATTTCCTAAATATTCATATTTGTAGTGTCAAATATCCTACTTTAGAACTCAGAATCCAATAATCTTACTAACATTGCCTTTACTTCATCTGATTCGAAAGGTTTATCACATAGGGCATTAACACCTGTTTGTTGAATATTTGCCATGTGAGGGCTAGTTGATGATTCGGACGTCACCATGATGATCGGTATATGTGTTGTTGCTGGGTTGAAGCGTATGAACTCTGAAAGCTCTCTGCCATCCATTTCAGGCATATTGTAATCAGTTACTACGAGGTCAAAATCGTGGTCTTTTAAGAGCGTAAGGGCATGAGCGCCATTTTCGGCTTCCATTAGCTTGGTTAAACCCATGCCTTCTAACACTCTGCGAATATGATTTCGTGCTAAACGACTGTCGTCTACTAATAGTACGCGCACGTCTCGAGGATCGAACAAGTTCAAATTTATTTCGTCAGTATTTAGGAGTTGCAGGCTAGCGTTTAATCCACGAGCTAAGTGAATTGGTTCGAACGGCTTGGGAAGAATGGCAGCAACACCTGCTTGTTTGAATTCATCCAATTTACTGATACTATTTTCACTGCTCACTAGCATGAAAGGAATTGATGCATTGGATTCGTTATCTTTTATGAATTTTAAAATATCTAAGCCATTGCCATCTGACAAATACATTGTACTAACGACCATATCTGCGCCATGAGTCATGATGGAAGCTTTAGCTTGCTCGACATTTTTAACGACGTCAACAGTTTGTACATTTTCAGCGAGTAACAGGGCTTTAATGATCTTACTTTGCGTATCGGATGGTTCGACCAATAAGATGTGTAAATCAGAAATGGAAAGTTTATGCATTACTTCGTTTTCTCTTCAAAATGTTTGTGCGGGGCTCTGTTAATGAGCATTTATCAAAAGGACTTAACCGCCTGCCAACTTAACGCGTTTCCCTTTTGCCTCTAATATTTGTTTCAACTTATCGCGAACATCACCCTGTATTTCTATACTAAAGTCTTTCACTGCACCACCGCAGCCACATTGTTTTTTCAACTCTTTACACAGCAACTTTAGATCGGCCTCGTTCATCTCGAGGCCATCGATAATGCTCATACCTTTGCCTTTACGGCCTTTGGTTTCTTTCCGAATTCTCACAACGCCATCGCCTTTCGGTGCAACTTGGGACGCAATTTTTTCGTTCTTTATTCTACCTGTATCGGTTGAATAAACTAATCTTGAATCATTCATTCGGTAAAAAGTATATAGGTGGTCTAATCAAGTGTTCAGAGTATATCCTATGGACCTAATCAAAGCTATTTTGACGAATTAGAGTAGTTTTTGTGATCCCTAGTTGCAATTGAGAACTATTATCAATTAAAATATGAATATTGTTACTAAAGTTAATAGGAAGAAAGAAGTGATAGAACGTATTTCTAGTGTTTTTGTTTTATGCTTGTTAGTCATTTTCCCAGTACACAGTATCGCTGCTGAGGTAAACGTTTACTCGGCACGCAAAGAAGCACTGATAAAACCAATATTGGATGAGTTCAGTAAAGAAACCGGTATCAAGGTTAATCTTATTACGGGTGGCGCTGATGCGCTTATCTCCCGTATTCAATCAGAGGGTCAATTTAGCCCTGCGGATGTTCTTATCTCCACGGATGTCGGTCGTTTAGTGAGAGCAAAGCAACTTGGCATAACGCAGATTAACGCGGATGATTTTGTTACACAAAATGTGCCTATTTATTTGCGTGATGAAGAGCAACACTGGACGGCATTAACGCTGCGGGCTCGACCAATAATGTATGCGAAAGATCGGGTTAACCCTAAGTCATTGTCAACCATGCAGGCATTAACCGATAAAGAGTGGAAAAAACGCATTTGTATTCGCTCATCTAATAATATTTATAATCAATCTATGATTTCGGGCATGATCCAAACTCAGGGTGAAGCAAAAACCTTGGCTTGGGCGAAAGGTCTTGTCGCCAATTTTGCACGAACGCCAAAAGGTGGCGATCGCGACCAAATTAAAGCGGTTGTGGCGGGTGAGTGTGATATTGCCATTGCTAATACTTACTATTTAGCCGGCATGTTAAATGACGAAGACGAAGAAACACGCAAAACTGCTCAGCAAGTGGCTGTATTCTGGCCAGACCAAGAAACGATTGGCGCACACGTGAATATTTCGGGTGTGAGTATTGCAAAACACGCCAAAAACCTAGATGCCGCTAGAGCACTTATTCGTTTTATGCTAACAGATGAAGCACAGGTTTGGTACGCCGAAACCAATCATGAATACCCAGTAAAAGAAGGCATAAAGTGGAGCCAGACACTGCAAGACATGGGTACATTTAACGCTCAAGATGTGTCCCTCAGCAAAGTGGGCGAGACAAATGCAAAAGCACTTATGTTGATGGATAGTGCAGGTTGGCGTTAATCGATTGATAAAAACGGCATTTCAAGGCTCAGCCTTTACCTTATATACCGTGTTGGCAGGCATTTTTTTAGGCCTGCCAATTTTTGTTATATTTGCCAGTTTTCTCTCGTGGGAAACGGCTATTTGGCAGCACATTTCATCAACCGTTTTACCTCGATATATTACTAACAGCGCTACGCTTGCTTTCGGTGTGGGTCTCGGTGCAACGTTGATTGGCACCTACCTAGCGTGGTTGATCGTAAACTACGACTTTTATGGACGTCGCTTAATTCAGTGGCTTGTTTTATTGCCACTCGCCATGCCCGCTTACATTATCGCGTATACTTACACTGGCTTATTGGATTTTGCAGGGCCTGTGCAAACTTTTGTTCGCGATAGCTTATCTTTGGCGACACAAGACTATTGGTTCCCTGAAATTCGCTCGCTTACGGGGGCAATCGTGCTCATGTCGTTAGTACTTTATCCTTATGTTTATATACTCGCTAGAACCGCTTTTTCTGAACAATCACAGAAATATCGAGAAGTAAGTGAGCTAGCAGGAGTTTCACCACTAAAGCATTTTTTGAAAGTTGCCTTACCACTGGCGCGTCCTGCCATTTTGACAGGTGCTGCTTTGGCTATGATGGAGGCTTTAGCCGATTTTGGTACGGTAGAGTATTTTGGGGTGAGTACGTTTACGACAGGCATTTATCGCACTTGGTTTGGTTTAGGAGATATTAATGCAGCGTCGCAACTTTCGGGCTTTCTGTGTTTATTTGTTTTTATTTTGATAATCATTGAAAAAATGAGCAGACGAGACTCGCAAAACTATTCATCCAGGCAAGGTAAGTCGGCGCAAGCGAAGCAAGTGAAAGGCATAAAAAGCGTTTTTCTATTTTTACTTTGTAGCTTGCCAGTTATCTTCGGTTTTATCATCCCGTTTGTTCAATTAGCGACTTGGACATTTAACTTTTCTGATATGTCGAACTTAGCAGACTACCCAGAATACGCTTGGAACTCGGCAATGTTGGCCGGTATCGGTTGTTTTGTGGTAGTAACAATGGCCTTGTTATTTAGTTATGCTAAACGACTTCAGCCGTCTAAAACCGTCAGCGGATTTATTCAATTTGTGTCACTCGGCTACGCGATGCCGGGTACCGTCATCGCCATTGGTGTTTTAGCTCCTCTGGGGTGGCTAGATATCAAACTCAATATGTTTACTAATGCTTATTTTGACGTTCAGCCTGGATTGGTATTTTCAGGCACCGTATTTGCGCTGATTTTTGCCTATTCTATTCGCTTTATGAGCGTTGCCTTGAATAATACTGAAGCGGGCATTCAACGCATTAAACCTAGCATGGATGAAGCCTCTAAGGTGTTAGGCGACTCATCTTTGCAGCGATTATTGAGAATACATATCCCTTTGTTAAAAGCGAGTTTGTTGAGCGCAGCGCTGCTGGTGTTTGTCGATATATTAAAGGAATTACCGGCTACCTTAGTATTGCGCCCGTTTAACTTTAATACGCTAGCGGTCAAAGCCTTTGAATTAGCATCCGATGAACGTTTAATTGATGCTGCTTTGCCTTCAATTACGATTGTGATAGTGGGTATTTTACCCGTCATATTACTTACTAAAACGCTTGATGGGATAGAACGAAAATATGCTTGATATTACTAAGCTCTCGTTGAGTTTCGGCAAACAACGCGTAATACAAAACCTGACGATTTCGCTGAACCAGGGCGAAATAGGCTGCATTTTAGGGCCTTCAGGCTGTGGTAAAACAACCTTACTTCGAGCCATTGCTGGTTTTAAGTCAGTGCAGGAAGGTAGTATTCGTGTTAATGGCACGATAGTGAGTGATACACAAATAGAGATGCCGGTAGCTAAGCGGCGGATTGGCGTGGTTTTTCAAGACTTCGCTCTATTTCCGCATATGACGGTGTTAAAAAACGTTGCCTATGGTTTAAGTAAGTTATCAAAAGCTGACTCCCTAAAACTTGCTGAGCAAGCTATTGCGTTAGTTGGTTTGAATGAAGCTAAAAATAAATATCCGCATGAACTTTCAGGCGGACAACAGCAACGTGTCGCCATTGCTAGAGCTATTGCTCCAAAGCCTGATTTACTGTTGTTAGATGAACCGTTCTCAAGCTTGGACCCAGAATTAAGAGAACGTTTGTCCAGCGAAATTCGCAGTATCATCAAGCAACAAAATATTACCGCGCTGTTAATTACGCATGACCAAACTGAAGCGTTCGCAATGGCTGACAAAATAGGTGTATTGCACGAGCATCGATGTCAACAATGGGGAACGGCATACGATCTGTATCATGAACCGGCAACGGAGTTTATTGCAGACTTTGTGGGGGAAGGGGTCTTTATTCCTGTGACTTTAGTGGCCAATGACAACGATGAGGAGCATACAAGTGAGCCAACCGAGAAAAAACGTATCTGGCTTGAAACGCAATTAGGACGCTTTCTTCTGCCTGGAGAATATCTCACTAACGGCACTTTTAAGGTAGGGGATCAGGCAAAAATGTTAGTTAGACCTGATGATTTAAGACATCAGGATGAAAGCGTGTTGAAAGCCAGAGTCGTAGGGCGTTCATTCCGCGGTGCCCACATATTGTATCGCTTGTCTCTGAATGAAAACGACAACTTACTTTGCTTGGCGCCGAGTCACCACGACCACCAAATAGGCGAATCATTTGGTATTCATTTGGAAGTAGAGCACGTTATCTGTTTTCCGACTTGAATTAGTGTGCTACTCAACCACTCAGCGATAAATTCTCTTAATTAGTTACTGAATATATTGATTCAGCCGTTTAGTATCCTTATTGTTTAGTTTATAATTTCGCGCTTTCATTGACTTCATTGCAGAAGTTAGCAAAATTCAGATTAACGTTTGTTGTCTCTGTCACTTTTATGCAGCGTTTGAACAAAAAGCTTGAGTAACGAGTTCAAGTTAAAAGAGTTTCACAAACACCAACAAACGTTAATATAAAAAATTCAAAACAAAAATAGCACTATTGGGATTAAGTTTATGCGCACAGATTACTGTGGAAACATCGATGCAAGTTACGCGAATAAAGAAGTTACACTTTACGGCTGGGTCAACAAAAGACGTGATCTAGGCGGCGTAATTTTTATCGATTTAAGAGATCGTGAAGGTATCGTGCAGATTGTTATCGACCCAGACACAGCTGAAACGTTCGAACTTGCTTCCACCTTACGTAATGAATTTTGTGTGGCAATAACAGGTGTAGTGCGCATGCGTCCAGAATCGCAAGCCAACAAAGAGATGAAAACTGGCGAAATTGAAGTGCTTGGTAAAGAACTTTCTATTTTCAACAGTGCACCAGCACTGCCGCTCGACTGGAATCAAGATAATTCAGAAGAACAGCGTCTAAAATATCGTTACTTGGATTTACGCCGTCCACTTATGACGCAGCGTTTGGTGTTTCGTTCTAAAGTAACTTCATTGGTTAGACGGTTCTTAGACGGCGACGGCTTCCTTGATATCGAAACACCTATTTTGACCAAAGCGACACCAGAAGGTGCGCGCGATTATTTGGTGCCAAGCCGCACACATAAAGGTCAGTTTTTCGCCTTACCGCAATCGCCACAGTTGTTTAAGCAATTGTTGATGATGTCGGGAATGGATAAATATTATCAAATTGTAAAATGTTTCCGTGATGAAGATTTACGAGCGGATCGCCAGCCAGAATTTACGCAAATAGATATTGAAACAACGTTTTTGGGCGCCGAAGGTGTGATGGCTATCACAGAAAAAATGATGCGTTTGCTTTTCTCTGAATTGCTCAACGTTGATTTAGGCGACTTTCCAACCATGAGTTATGCAGAGGCAATGCAGCGCTACGGTAGCGACAAGCCTGATTTACGCAATCCGCTTGAGCTAGTTGACGTTGATGACATAGTCAAAGACATCGACTTCAAAGTGTTCAGCGGCCCAGCAAACGATAAAAAAGGGCGTGTCGCAGCAATTCGCGTACCAGGCGGCGCTACCTTGTCGCGTAAACAAATTGACGACTACGGAAAATTTGTGAGCATTTACGGTGCTAAAGGCTTAGCGTGGATTAAAGTCAATGACTTAAGCCAAGGTATTGATGGCCTGCAGTCGCCTATTCTTAAGTTTTTTGATGACACGAGTATTCAAGCATTGCTCGAAAAAACTGGCGCGAAAACCGGTGATATCCTTTTATTCGGCGCCGATAGCAAGACTATTGTGACCGATGCAATGGGTGCTTTACGCTTGAAGTTAGGTGAAGATTTCGATCTTCTTGAAGGTGACTGGTGTCCATTGTGGGTAGTTGATTTCCCAATGTTTGAAGAAGTTGAAGGTGAGCTTTATGCGCTGCATCATCCGTTTACAGCCCCGCGTGATAGCAGCATTCAAGCCTTGAAAGCGAATCCGGCAGAAGCTTTGTCGAACGCTTATGACATGGTGCTCAATGGCGTTGAATTAGGCGGCGGTTCGGTTCGTATTCACAACATGGACATGCAAGCGGCAGTCTTCCAACTTCTTGGTATTACTGATGAAGAAGCGAATGAGAAGTTTGGATTCTTATTAGAAGCACTGCGCTATGGCACGCCACCGCATGCGGGTTTAGCTTTTGGTTTGGATAGAATGGTAATGCTGATGACTGGTGCGGACTCCATTCGTGACGTTATGGCGTTCCCCAAAACTACAACGGCAGCTTGTCCATTAACGAATGCTCCTGGTTTTGCAAACCCTGCACAACTGGCTGAACTATCAATTGCAACAGTCATTAAGTCTGAACCTAAAACAGAGAGTAAAGAGCCTGGTAAAGAGACTGAATAGCTCTATGCAGCTCAAACGTCCAGAGTCAGTCTTGGTTGTGATCAGAGATGAACACAACCGAGTGCTGATTATGCAGCGTGAAGATGACGCTAACTTTTGGCAATCAGTCACCGGTACTATCGAGGAGGGCGAAATACCACTAAACGCAGCTTATCGTGAACTGGCAGAGGAAACGGGTATTGAATTACCCAAATCAAAGTACCCAATAGTCGACTGTCGATTAGTTAGTCAGTACCAGATCCGTCCTACTTGGTTATATCGTTATCCCAAAGGTTCTGATTTTAATAATGAATACGTATTTAGTGTAAAGGTTCCTGTTGGCGTATCTATTACCTTAACGGAACACACTGACTTCGAATGGACGAGCAAGCAAGAGGCTATGCAAAAAGTATGGTCAAGCAGCAATCGTCATGCGATTGCACTGTTTGTGCCGGATTAAGCCATGAGCATCATTTTAGGGATTGATCCTGGTTCAAGAATTACCGGCTACGGTGTCATCAAAGTAGTGGGCGGTAAAACAAGTTACTTGGGCAGTGGGTGCATCAGGTTGACCCATGATGAGCTCTCGCTTCGTCTGAAACAGATTTTTGACAGCGTCAGTGAAATTATCACTCAGTTTTCACCTACCGAATTTGCCATTGAACAAGTGTTTATGGCGAAAAATCCTGATTCAGCACTTAAACTTGGACAGGCGCGTGGTGCTGCAATTGTTGCTGCCACTAACTTTGACCTTCCTGTAGCAGAATATTCAGCACGACAAATAAAGCAATCTGTTGTGGGGACAGGTGCTGCGGACAAAACGCAAGTTCAGCACATGGTCACCAGTATATTGACGTTGAACGCTACCCCGCAAGCAGACGCTGCTGATGCATTGGCGGTAGCTTTGTGTCATATTCATACCTCGCAAAGTTTGATTAAAATGTCGGGAAAAGCATCAGGCAAAATTTCTAAGATCGTACGCGGTCGCTTAAGAAGATAAATAAGGCAGGGCTATAAATCCATGATCGGTAGAATAAAAGGTACCTTAATTGACAAAACTCCGCCAGATGTCTTAGTTGACGTCAACGGCGTGGGTTATGAAATTCAATTGCCGATGACGAGTTTTTATCAGCTTCCTAATATAGGCGAAGTGGCGACTATTTATACTCACTTTATTGTGCGTGAAGATGCACAGTTATTGTTCGGATTTTCAGATACATCAGAACGAGCTTTGTTTCGCGAACTGATTAAAGCCAATGGCGTGGGCCCGAAGCTCGCCTGCACGATTTTATCTGGCATGTCAGCACAAGATTTTGTGCAGTGTGTTATTCATGAAGATATTTCAAATTTGGTCAAGCTTCCTGGTGTCGGCAAGAAGACGGCAGAGCGTCTAGTAGTAGAATTAAAAGATAAGTTAGAAAAACTATCTCGCTCTGATGTGCACTTTGATAGTTCAGCGCCAAGCTTGCCAAACAGCCAAAGTCAGCGACCAACATTACGTGGCGATGCGCATGCTAAAAATGAAGCTTTAAGTGCATTACTAGCCCTCGGTTATAAACCGATGCAGGCCGAAAAAGTCATCAAGCAAGTTTACGTGGAAGGGATGACCAGTGAGCAAGCTATTCGAGAGTCACTCAGAGCAATGAGCTAACAAAATGATGTTTATGATAATGAATGTATGTTTGGAAATAGGTAGTAAGCGTATCGTTGATCCTGAAAGTTTATATAGAAGCAGGAAGTCATTATGATTGAAGCAGATCGCTTGATACAAGCAGTGGCTGATCCAGAAGATGAAGTTATCGATCGCGCCATTCGACCCAAAATGCTCAGCGACTATACTGGGCAAGATCATGTCTGCGAACAAATGGAAATATTTATTCAAGCAGCAAGGAAACGCAGTGATGCACTTGACCATTTGCTCATATTTGGACCTCCAGGCTTAGGTAAAACTACTTTGGCCAACATAGTGGCCAACGAAATGGGAGTAAATATAAAAACCACCTCAGGTCCAGTGCTAGAAAAAGCAGGTGACCTAGCTGCCTTATTGACCAACTTGGAAGAAAATGATGTATTGTTTATTGACGAAATCCATCGATTAAGCCCTGTTGTTGAAGAAATTTTATATCCGGCGATGGAAGATTATCAGTTGGATATTATGATTGGAGAAGGACCTGCAGCGCGCAGTATTAAACTCGACCTTCCTCCCTTCACATTAATTGGTGCAACCACGCGAGCTGGCTCATTAACATCTCCATTGCGAGACCGTTTTGGTATTGTTCAGCGTTTAGAGTTTTATAATGTTTCTGATTTGACTGACATTATTCAGCGCAGTGCTTCTTATTTAAATCTGAGTATGGATAAAGAGGGCGCATTTGAGATGGCAAAACGCTCGCGCGGCACCCCACGAATTGCTAACCGCTTATTACGCAGAGTAAGAGATTACGCTGAAATTAAAGCCGACGGCAATATCGACGCAGATGTTGCAGCTAAAGCGCTCAACATGCTTGACGTTGACAATAAAGGCTTCGATTTTATGGACCGTAAGTTATTGCTTGCGATTATTGAGAAGTTCATGGGAGGACCCGTTGGTTTAGATAACATTGCAGCGGCCATTGGTGAAGAAAAAGAAACTATTGAAGACGTAATCGAGCCTTATTTGATTCAACAAGGATTTTTACAACGAACGCCGCGCGGTCGAATTGTAACCCAACATGCGTATTTGCACTTTGGCTTGATGATGCCAAAACTCGACTAAAAAAAAGCCCACGTAGAACGTGGGCCAAACAACAAGTGAACGGAAGGTGACCGTTATAGGGAACATAAAAAAGCAACACAACTACGTTGTAAGACCTTATCAAGTGACGCGAATTCTATACAGATTCGATAAGATATCAAACTAAAAATATTTTTGCATAGGGTTAGTTTTTCTAATGCTTTATCTGTTTTATTAACGGACTCTCAGTTCGATACTGTCCATCGTCCCCTTCAACAGATAACCCCAATCAAATTGATGTTGATGAAATGCAGAATTAATTTAAGGTTACTCTAATTTACCTATACAAAAACTAAGCTAAAGGAGCGTTTTTTTGTCCAATAATGAACCTTTTTCCATACCTATCCGCATCTATTATGAAGATACTGATGCTGGTGGCATCGTTTACCATACTAATTATCTAAAGTTCATGGAGCGCTCTCGAACAGAGTGGTTAAGGAATTTAGGTATAGAGCAGCAAACTTTATTGGAACAATCCATCGGTTTTGTCGTCAAAGGCCTAACTATGAAAAATAGTAAGGCTGCTTTGTTCAATGATATGTTGAGTATTAGCTGCCAAGTAGTAGAATTGAAGAAGGCAAGTATCGTGTTTAGACAACACGCTTATCGGCTTAACGATTCTGCCACAATAAATAATAAAAAAGATATTAGTTGTAATGTTCAGGGTAGTGAAAAAGAACTACTTGTTAGCGCTGAAATCAAAGTAGCCTGTGTCGATTTGGGAAAAATGAAACCCATTGCTATACCTGAATTTATATTAAGGGAAATAAAACGTGACGTCTGAAATCTCTATCCTTAACTTGTTTTTAGAAGCAAGTATTGTTGTGCAATTTATTATGCTGTTGTTATTAACAACGTCTGTTGTTTCATGGGCATATATCTTTCAAAGAAATGCGGTATTAAAAGCAGCTACAAAAGAAATGAAAACTTTTGAAGACAAGTTTTGGTCAGGTGCCGACCTAAATAAACTTTATCAAGAGCTTTCTTCAAGAGCTCACCTAACTGGTTTGCCGCTCATATTTTGCGCAGGTTTTAAAGAGTATGTGCGTTTGCGCAAAACTTCAGGTGCATTAAGCGAAGCTATCATGGACGGAACCTATCGCTCTATGCGAGTGACGATGTCGCGCGAAGTCGATGAGTTAGAAGCACGCTTACCCTTCTTAGCAACGGTTGGTTCAATTTCTCCCTACGTGGGGCTATTAGGAACAGTGTGGGGGATAATGAATTCCTTCATCGCATTAGGTCAAGTGAAACAAGCAACACTTGCCATGGTGGCCCCTGGAATAGCAGAAGCACTGATTGCAACCGCAATCGGTTTGTTCGCGGCAATCCCAGCAGTTGTTGCATATAACCGCTTTAGTAATCGTGTTGAGAAGCTTGAAAATGCTTATGGCAATTTCATGGAAGAGTTTTCTGCTATCTTAAACCGTCAAAATATGGCGTCCTCTAGTCAGCAGGTACAGTAAGTCGAGTGCTTATTGTATGAAAAAGGAGGAATAACATGTTCGTTAGAAAACGCAGAAAACCCGTATCAGAAATTAACGTCGTACCTTATATCGACGTCATGTTGGTGTTGCTTGTGATTTTCATGGCAACGGCAACTGCAGTAACGCAGGGCGTCAAAGTTGATTTACCCAAAGCAGATGCTAAAACCATTGAGACAGATGAAGACGACATGCTAATTGTGTCGATAAATGCTGCCGGACAATACTTTTTAAATATAGGTGATAATCCGGACGACGAGTTAACGGCAGCTGATGTTGCCACCTTAGTGCAAGCTAAATTGACGCAAACACCGAGTATTCCAGTTGTCGTAAATGGTGATGGTAAAGTGAGTTACGAAAAAGTGGTTGAGTTGATGGTGGTTCTGCAGAATGCGGGTGCACCGTCGGTTGGTCTAATGACGGATCCGAATAAAGCGTAATTGATGATGCCTGATAATCAAACTCAACAAGGCGGCATAACGGAAGAAAACGAGACGCTGGAGAAAAAATCGCTTTCATTACAACAGAAGTCATTTTTGATTTCAGTTGCGGTGCATGTGTTCATTGTGGGGGCATTGTTACTGAGTTTTAAATTCGCAGCAAAACCAGTCGACCTAGCAAGCGGCAGCAAAGATACGCAAGCGCCGATAATGATTGAAGCTACGTTCATTGATAGCAATGTGCTAGCGCAAAAAAAACGTGAAAAAGAACAAGCTGAAGCCGCGGCGAAAAGAAAACGAGATCAAGAAGCAGCAAATAAACGTAGAGAATTAGAACGTAAAAAAGAAGAACGAGAAAACGCCGAAAAAGCAAAACGTAAAAAAGCGGCTGACGCTAGGAAGCAGAAAGAAGAGCAGGTGCGTCAGGAGCGTGAACTCCAGGAACAAGCAAGGCTAGCTCAAGTAAAAGCCGAGCAAGAGCGGATTGAGAAAGCGAAACAAGAAAAACTTGCAAAGGAGCGCGCCGCACAAGATAAAGTGATGCAGCAGCAGATGGCAGCTGAGCAAGCCGAGCGCAATGAACGCAGGCAGCGCCAGATATTGTCTGAATTGCAAATTGCCACGGGCAAAATTAAAGCACGGATTGAACAAAATTTGATTACAACGGGCAGTGTTGCCGGTCGCTCATGCAGATTACAAATGCGCATAGCGTCCAACGGCTTAGTGCTTGAGGCGGTTGGAAGAGGAGATGATTCTTTGTGCTTATCGTTGCGCTCTGCGGCATTAAGAGCAGGAACACTTCCTATGCCGACAGATAAAGATGTAAATGAAAAACTGAGAGACGTGACTTTGGTTTGGGAGAATGATTAGTCACTAATGAGAAAGGCAGCTGCTAAATATACCCAGCATGATGGCTGCAAATAGTTAACAATAAGCAATAAGATTAAAACAAACGTATTCAATACTAACCAATTTTAACGACAATAGGGCTATGTAAATTTATGTCAACTTGGATATTAAAATTAGCAAGAAAACAGATTGCTCTTGCTGCTTTAGTTTTACTTTTCATCAGCGCTCAGGTTAGCGCTTCGACGACTGAAATAATTATCACAGGTGGCGTTGACTCAGCGCGTCCTATTGGTGTGGTGCCTTTTAAATATGCTGGTAGCGCAACATTGCCTGAAAATTTAAGCGAAGTCGTTGCATCTGATCTGCAACGAAGTGGCAAATTTAATCCCTTAAAGTTGTCGTCTATGACACAATTTCCTACGACCGATAGTGAAATAAACTACGACGCGTGGGCACAAAAAGGCATAGATATGCTTGTCGTAGGAAGCGTCGAAGCAACTGGGTTAAATCAGTTTTTAGTGACCTTCGAACTTATCGACGTTCTGCGCGCGAAAGCAACAGGCGGACAAGCTAAAAATCTTGAAAATGGTAAATTGGTGATGACGCGTGATCACGTTATAGATAAACGCACAAAAACCATCAACGGAAGTGATTTTAGACAATATGCGCATATCATTAGTGACATTGTTTACGAAAAGCTAACGGGCGAGAAGGGCGCATTCCTAACACGCATTGCTTACATTAAAGTGTTAGACCGCGACACGAACCCAAAGCCATATCGTTTAGTAATCGCCGATTATGACAACGTCAATCCAACTACCTTATTGTCGTCACCTGAGCCATTGATGTCTCCCACATGGTCGCCAGATGGAAACAGTTTGGCATATGTGAGTTTTGAAAATAAACGCTCGCAAATTTATTTGCAGAATATTTACACGACGAGTCGCACCAGATTAACTGATTTTCCGGGTATAAACGGAGCTCCTAATTTTTCACCAGATGGCCGCAGGCTAGCAATGGTGCTGTCGAAGGACGGCAACCCAGAAATTTACGTGATGGATTTACAAACGAGGAATTTGACCCGCATCACGCGAAACAGAGCGATTGATACAGAGCCCTCTTGGACGCCTGATGGAAAAAGCTTGATTTTTACGTCGGAACGGGGTGGTAAACCACAGATTTATCAAGTAAATTTAACAACGAACCGGAAAAATAGACTGACTTTTGAAGGGGAAATGAATTTAGGGGGGGCAGTAACACCAGATAATTCGCAATTAATTATCGTAAATCGCACAAGAGGCGATTATCATATAGCTAAACAAGATTTAACAAACGGTGACATGTTGGTGCTGACGAGAACTTATCTGGACGAGTCGCCTAGTATTTCCCCGAATGGAAGTATGATAATATACAGCGTGTTGGAAAATGGAAAACCAGCTTTAGCTTGGGTTTCACTGGATGGACGCTTCTCGTTTAAAGAACCAGTGGCTGATGGGGAAGTTAAATCTCCTAGTTGGTCGCCGTTTTTACTGTAAATTGAATTTTAAAATATAAAAAAGGATCTAGTATGTTGAACAAAAACACCCTTAAAACGCTTATGATTGTTGTACCTTTATTAACCCTAGCGGCATGTAAATCTGGTCCAACAGAAGCAGAGCTTGAAGCGGAAGCGAATCGTCAAGCAGAAGTAGCGGCACAGCAAGTTGCTGACGCTAAAGCTGCAGCAGAAGCTGAAGCAAAACGTGTTGAAGTAGCTAAAGCTGCTGAAATGCAAAGAGCTAAAGACATGATGCAAGCAGAAAAAGACAAGCTCATTAGTCAAAACGTTGTTTACTTCGATTTTGACCGTGCGACTGTTAAATCTGACTTCCATTCAGTATTAGATATGCACGCTGCATTCTTAGTGAAAAATCCTGGTCAGTCAATTGTAATTGAAGGTCACACGGATAACCGTGGTACCCCAGAATACAACATTGCATTGGGCGAGCGTCGTGCAAAATCTGTAGAAACCTATTTGATGAATGCGGGCGTGAGTTCTTCACAAGTTTCAGTTGTTTCTTACGGTGAAGAAAAACCAGCAGTTCAAGGCGGATCTGAGTATGCATTCGCTCAAAACCGTCGTGGTGTAGTGGTTTATCAGTAAGCGCTTATGATTAAACCAATTATTACAGTTGGTCTCATTAGTTTCACAGGCGCTTGGGCATTTGCTCAAGCGCCTGTAGTCGATTTAAGCGACTCAAAACAAACTAATCAGACACAAACTGCCAACGCACAAAATGTAAGCGTGCAAAACACGCCTCCAATTATTTCGAGTCCAACAGACGTTCAGTCTCGTTTGATAATATTAGAGCGCAAAGACAAAAGCCGTGTTGAAGCTCAACAACGAGTACAGCAACAGCTCGATACCTTGCAATCGGATGTGGATGAGATAAGAGGTTCTATAGAGCTTCACAATCACCAATTGGAGCAAATTTTAGAGCGTCAACGCGAACTTTATCTTGAGTTAGAAAATCGCTTTGCCAACTTGTCTCAACAAACAACTGCAGTCGGCAATTCTGTGAATGCGAGTGGGCAAATTACACCTATTGCAAGTTCTACGGGTCAGTCTGAAGAGCAAGCTTATCAGGCAGCAGTTAATCTTATCTTAAAAGAGCGCAACTATGAAGAAGCGATTCCTGCTTTCCAAAGTTTCTTAAGTACGTTTCCTCGTTCGAGTTACACCGACAATGCACATTATTGGTTAGGGCAACTGTTGTTTAACAAACAAGATTGGGACGGGGCAAGACAGCAATTTGAAAGCGTCGTGAATAATTTTGCAGAGTCGCCTAAGCGCGCAGACGCAATTTTGAAGCTCGGCATGGTTGAAAAATCGGTCAGTAACAAAGTAAAAGCGAAAAAATTGTTCGAACAGGTGGTATCAGAGTACCCTGATTCAACACCTAGTCGCTTAGCAAATGAGCAATTAAAAAGCTTGTAGTTTGTAAACTACAGGCTTTTTGTTCGCTTTATAGACAGATTTGCAATTAAATAAAATAAAACGCATTTAAAGGTTGCACCGAGTTTCGATTTCAGTATTATATGCCGCCGTTGAGGTAGATACGCAACGCAAGAAACGCAATTGGGTCGTTAGCTCAGCTGGTAGAGCAGTTGACTTTTAATCAATTGGTCGCTGGTTCGAATCCAGCACGACCCACCAATTATCTACAACAACACTCCTATTGAAAGTGGGTCGTTAGCTCAGCTGGTAGAGCAGTTGACTTTTAATCAATTGGTCGCTGGTTCGAATCCAGCACGACCCACCACTTCTTTCTCTGTCACCTGTTCCCAATGCTGCGATACCAAATAACAACAAGACAAACTGGTGAGGCAAATTAGAGAATAATTTACACTCTCGTTGTGACCTTTTGTTCCCACTACGTTATACTGCATTGACTTCAATAAACTTCCTATTTCGCATATGACCAACGTAGTGTTACCAGAACGAATACCATATCCTTTTCCAGCTAAGCCTACTCCGATTACAACAGATTACGCAGAGCAGCTAAAAACAGAAATTAGACTTCTTCTTAAACAAAAGGATGCGGTGCTAGTTGCGCATTATTATACTGACCCTGTTATTCAGGCGCTGACTGAAGAAACCAACGGGTGTATTTCAGACTCCCTTGAGATGGCCCGGTTTGGTCGTGACGCCGAGCAACAAACCTTAGTGGTTGCTGGCGTGAAGTTCATGGGCGAAACAGCAAAAATTCTCAGCCCCGAAAAAAACGTTATCATGCCTACTTTAGAGGCAACGTGTTCGCTCGACTTAGGCTGCCCCATTAAAGCGTTTTCTGCTTTTTGTGATGCACACCCTGACCGAGTTGTTGTAGTTTATGCAAATACCTCGGCTGCAGTTAAAGCCAGAGCGGATTGGGTGGTAACGTCTAGTATTGCGCTTGAAATTGTTGAACACTTAGACAGCCAAGGTAAAAAAATTATTTGGGGGCCAGATAGACATTTGGGCTCTTATATTCAAAAAGAAACCGGCGCGGATATGTTGATGTGGGATGGTGAATGTATTGTGCACGATGAATTTTCCGCACAAGCCCTGCTCAAAGCAAAGCACTTACACCCCGATGCAGCTGTACTAGTG
>CBFIAR010000037.1:0-24109 GCA_965660625.1 Glaciecola sp.
TCGCAATCAAACCATCATCGATTGCTTGGGAGAAAAGTATCAGAAAATTTATTCTTAAAATGGGTGCGGAAGATCGGATAGAAGACGTCAATAGGACACACCTATTTGTTAAGCTGAAAGACGTCAATAGGACACACCTATTTGTTAAGCTGAAATAGGTGTGTCTAGTTTACAACGATTGTCTATATTACCCATAAAAAAAGGTGGGCCATAACGATCCACCTTGTTCATTTAACTTCTAGTCTGCTAGTGGCTCAACTTAACACTGAAGCTTCACAAATGAGTTAACTTTTATTTGGAAGCTGCCGCCTCTTCCTTCAACGGTTCTTCTCCCTTTTTGTAAGGGACTGCTGACTCAAGCTCTGTGAGTTCTTTCGCTAGCTTCTCTGGAGAGCCAGTACCTCTTGCCAAGTATGCATAAGCCGTTGGTACTATAAATAATGTCATAAATGCTGAGAACATGACGCCCGCAAAGATAACCATACCGATCACAGCGCGTGATTCCGAGCCTGGTCCTGTCGCTAAAACTAGCGGTAACGCACTGAACACCGTTGTGAAGCCGGTCATGACGATAGGACGAAGTCTCAACATGGAAGCCTTTTTCAATGCCTCTTCAAATTCAACGCCAGAATCTCGAAGTTGATTTGCGAACTCGACAATAAGTATTCCATTTTTGGCTGCGAGCCCTATCAGCATGACTAATCCAATTTGACTATAGATGTTAATTGACATCCCTGCTAAATAAAGACCAACGTAGGCACCGACTAGCGCTAAAGGTACTGTCAGCATTATAACGAGTGGGTGGATCCAGCTTTCAAATTGCGCTGCAAGTACTAAATATG
Source organism: Glaciecola sp. (assembly GCA_965660625.1). Taxonomy (GTDB): domain Bacteria; phylum Pseudomonadota; class Gammaproteobacteria; order Enterobacterales; family Alteromonadaceae; genus Glaciecola. The sequence continues at coordinate 843 of CBFIAR010000037.1, forward strand.
TCACAGCTAAAGCCAATAGAAATATGAAGATGAAAGATGAACCAGACTCTTGATAAAGCTGCGATTCTCCTTTGTAATCTATGGAAACACCGCTAGGTAATTCAGTAGACACTATATTTTCAAGATAAGCTAATGCCTCACCGACAGTATAATCGTCTGCTAAATTAGCGCTAATCGTGATTGCTCGCATACGATTATAGCGGTTAAGTGTATTTGACGTTGCTCTTTCAGAAATATTTAAGAGGTTGTCCATAGGAATCAATTCACCCGTTCTATCTGAACGAACATAGATATTATCGATGCTGCTAGGGCTTCGATAATCTGCCTCGTTGCCTTCCAATATGACGTCATACTCTTGGCCACGATCGAGATACGTTGACACCCGTCGTTGCCCAAGCATCGTTTCCAAAGTCCTACCAACCTCAGAGATAGATACTCCTAAGTCAGCAGCTCTGTCCCTATCGATATTAACCAATAATTGCGGTGATGTTTCCTTGTAGTCCGAATCTATGCGCAACAGCTTGGGATTCGCAGCCGCTTTTTCCATAACAGTATCTCGCCAGCTGGTAAGCTCTTCATAGGTATTTCCCTGCAATACAAATTGTACTGGGCGGCCCACACCCCCACCACCGAGAGCAGAGCGCATAACTGCGAAAGCCCTGACGTCTGGGATTTGAGATAGTTTCCCACTAATTTCATTCATTAAATCAAAAGTTGAACGCTTTCGAGCATCCCAGTCAGCAGCACCAACAATAGCAATACCGGCCGTCCCGCCAAAACCCGGTGTGCGAACTAATACACGCTTAGCTTCACCAGAATCCCTATAGGGCAATAAAACATCTTCAATCACCTTCAAATTTCGTGCATTGCTCTCATAGCTAGCGCCCTCTTGAGCTTGCATTAATATGAAGAAATTCCCGCGATCTTCTTTGGGTACAAACTCTTCTGGAATTTTACTTTGTAGTTGAACCAAAAGAACAATACTTACTACCACCATTAATAGCATCAGAATAGGCTGTTTAATGGTTGTTGTTAAGCTATTGTAATATCTCAGCTCTAGCTTCTTAAAGCTAACGTCGACCCACTTTCCGAAGCCAGAACTACGCTCTCTTTTCTTCAGTAATTTAGAAGCAAGCATGGGAGATAGCGTCAACGCAGTAAAGCTAGAAAATGCGACCGCAGCGGCAATCGCAATAGCGAATTCGGTGAATAGTCTACCTATGTTTCCTTCCAAAAATACCAAGGGAAGAAAGACTGATATCAACACTAAAGTGGTCGCTATAACGGCAAAACCAACTTCTCTAGAACCTCTATAAGCAGCTAATATTGGTGGCTCGCCCATCTCTATCCGGCGATAAATATTTTCAAGCACCACAATCGAGTCATCGACAACCAAGCCAATAGCTAATACGAGCGCGAGTAGCGTCAGCAAGTTAATTGAATACCCCAGCATATACATGACAATGAACGAAGCAACTAATGAAACAGGAACTGTTACAGCGGGTATGAGGGTTGCTCTAATATTCCCTAAAAATAGGTAGATAACCACGATTACCATCAACATCGCGATAGCAAGCGTGTTATAAACTTCGTTAATCGACTCTTCAATGAAGACCGAAGAATCGTAACTTTCCACAAAATAAATATTATCAGGCAAGGTTGCTCCAATGCGCTTCACGGCAGCTTTAGCCTCTCTTGCAACGTCTAATGTATTCGCTTTAGATTGCTTTACAATCCCTAAACCAATCATATTGACGCCATCACCACGGAAGTCAGTTTCATCATCTTCCGCGGCAAGTTCTACATTGGCGACTTCTGACAATCTCACTAGGAAGCCATCTGAACCTGCTTTTATGGTCAAATTTGCGAAATCTGTCGGTGTCAAAAATGAGCGTGCCACTCGAACGTCAAAATCACGTTCGTTTGATTCCACGCGTCCAGCAGGAAGTTCAACGTTTTCGGAGCGAATAACTCGCTCAATATCACCAACAGTAATGCCTCTAGCCGCCATCGCGTTGCGATCAACAGACACTTTCATCGCATAGGTTCGGCTACCACCAATCCGAACCCGCGCAACACCATCAGTAGTTGAAAGTTGATCGACAATGAAACGGTCGGCAAAATCAGTCAGTTCCATCGTGGTTAAATTAGTACTGCGTAAGTTGTACCAAACAATGACATCTTCATCACTGTTCGATTTAGAAACTTCTGGCGGTAGTGCTTGGTCAGGTAAGTTGTTTAGCGCTCGAGAAACCCTCTCTCGAACGTCGTTAGAAGCAGCGTCAATATCACGGTTTAGGTTGAATTCTATGGTGATACTTGAGCGCCCGTTGCGGCTTGATGAAGTAATATTCTTCATACCTTCGATGCCACTAATTCGGTCTTCCAGAAGTTGCGTAATCCGGGTTTCTACAATCTCAGCTGAAGCGCCAGGATAGCTTGTATTAACTGACACGATGGGCGGATCGATATCTGGATATTCTCGCAACGAGAGAAAGGTAATCGCAACAATGCCAAAAACTAAGAGAATTAGGTTAACAACAGAAGCAAAAACAGGACGTTTTACTGAGACATCAGATAATAACATACAGCCTCCTAAACTTTGTTTGCAGCAGCATTAACGGGGAGCACTTCAACTCCACCGCCATCACGAACTTTCAATGTCCCCTCGATGATTACTTCCTGACCTGCTTCAAGTCCATCGAGAATTTGAATCCATCCAGGTTTTCTTTGACCAATCGACACTTTAGTTTTGCGCGCTTTCTTTTCTTCATCTATCACAAATACGAATTGTGATTCACCCTCGGGGATCAGCGCACTTTCAGGTATTACGAGAGCGTCAACAACCCGTTTTTCAAGGTTAATTTGCAATAACATCCCTGGACGTAATTTCAAATCCTTGTTAGATATTTGCGCTCTGACTTGAATAGCGCGAGTCACTGGATCAATTCTCGAGCCGATACTGGTGATGCTACCGTTGAAGTTTTCTCCTGGGTAGGCGATTGAATTAGCAACAACACTTTGGCCATTCGCTACGCTGGCTAAATGCGACTCAGAAATACTAAAATCCACTTTCATGATGCTTAAATCATCAAGGGTAGCGATAATATCGCCAGGGCGAACCAAGCTGCCAATACTCACCTGGCGAATTCCCAAACGACCGGCAAATGGGGCGCGCACTTGTAACTCAGATAACTGAGCATCAACAACATCCTTTTGTGCCTCAAGTGAATCAACGCGAGCCTTTTGTTCATCTAATAACTGCTCTGACGCAGCGCTCTGCTTTGCTAAACCTTTAATTCGAGCAAGCTGGCGTTTTGCCTCTGCAATATTAATGGCCAGTTCATGAACACGTGCTTTTTCTTCTAGGTCATTTAGTTCTATCAGCAACTGCCCTTTCTTTACAAGATCACCGTCTTCGAATAACACCGTTCTCACTGTCTCTGCTTGCTGCGCGGTTATGTTCACTGATTCGTTTGCGACCGCAGTACCTAGTGCCTCAACAATGATAGGGAATGCTTGTGTTTCCACCTTAGCACTAACAACCATTGTTATACCGCCGCCACTACGCTGAGCCCCGGCGTCAACTTCAACTGGCAAATTGATATAAACAGCAAAGCCGATCAGCGCTGCGACGCCGATTAAAAGCGGTGAAAATTTAACAAACTTGGTCATTATTATTCCTATTGAATTTTGAGCAAAAATCTGACGCCGACATTGTAAGCGGTTTTGTGCGATCCATAAAACTTTAAACGTAAAATTTTACACTTACTTTACGCTTGGACTTGATTCTCACTTAATTGCACTTTAGTGTGCTGTTTTAAGTTCTATTAATACTACTAATGCTGAATGCCGGATTGAAACTTTTACTATTAATATCTATTCTCGTTTTGGTGGCTTGTGCAAAACAGCCGCCTTCTCCTGCATGTCGTATAGCAAAAACGTTTAATGCTAATTATAAGGGAGCTGCTGGATGTCTTATTCGAGTGCAAAACTCGCTGCTTGTCATTCAATATAGTTCATCAGGGAAATATGACCTGCCCTTTGGCGATCCTATTTCAAATGAGTCTGCGCAATGCACAGCGCATCGTCATACTTGGGAGCAAACTGGATTTAATGTTGAGGTTGATCAGCTGCTCGGTGTTAGTCAGTCTGGACTGATGCTGTTTTCCTGTGGACTAAATAGCGGATTTACCAGTGATGACGGTCCACTTGATCCACCAAGTTGGGCTGAAAGCAATATACAACAGATCGAATTTATTAATCCTTTCGACACACGATACAATGCTTGGCAGCAACCTGATAATCTCATCGTGTATAGAGACGGTTTTGTCACCACCGAAGATAAGTAGAGTAGGCCAAATTATTGTCATGCTCAGCCAGATACAGAAAATTGACGACAAATTTCATCTAAAAAGTCGTCTTTTTCGTCTTTTTCACGTATTTTAATGCTAACAGCACTTTTACCTAATTCAAATAGCATACTTCGGAGTTTCTATGCCGCAATTTAAAGCCCCTATCGCCGATATTCAGTTTTTATTAAATGACTGGTTAGCCATCGACAAGCACTATCAAGATATCGGTGCCGAGGGAATGGATGCAGAGTTGGTCAACGAAATTATTGCACAAGGAGCCAAGTTTGCAGAAGAGGCAGTTGCTCCACTTAATCGTGAGGGTGACGAAGAAGGTTGTAAATTGCTTGATGGCGCAGTGACCACGCCTAGCGGATTCGCTCAAGCATATCATGAGTATATTGCCAATGGTTGGAATGCCATGCTCGGAAATCCTGAGTTTGACGGACAAGATCTGCCCTACTCTGCAGCAGTTCCGGTTCATGAAATGCTTAATGCAGCGAACCTGAGCTGGCGTTTAACGACTATGCTAACAGAGAGTGCTGTGCTTGCTGTCGACAAACATGCAACGACTGAATTGAAGTCGAAATATCTGTCCAAGCTTATCAGTGGTGAATGGACTGGCACAATGAACCTAACGGAACCTCATGCTGGAACTGATCTTGCTTTATTAAATTCAAAAGCAATACCACAGCAAGACGGTTCGTATTCTGTAACAGGAAACAAAATATTCATTACTGGTGGCGACCATGATTGGACCGACAACATCATTCATCTAGTATTAGCGCGATTACCAGATGCGCCTGCCGGCGTGCGTGGAATTAGTCTTTTCTTAGTACCGAAGTTTCTGTTGAATGAAAATGGCGAGCCAGGCGAGAGAAACGCATTAAGTGTTGGTAGCATCGAAAAGAAAATGGGAATAAAAGCGAGTCCTACCTGTGTAATGAATTATGACGGCGCCAAGGGCTGGCTAGTCGGTGAGGAAAATAAAGGCCTTGCCTGTATGTTCACCATGATGAACGATGCTCGTTTCCAAGTTGGGTTGCAAGGTTTGGGCGCCGCAGAAGCATCTTATCAAGGCGCACTCAGCTACGCGCGTGAACGCTTACAATCCAGAGCACCACAGGGTGTGCAGCAGCCAGACCAGAAAGCCGATGCCATTTTACATCAACCAGATGTGAAAAAAATGCTACTCACGCAAAAGGCATTAACTGAAGGTTGCAGAGCACTCGCGATGCTTTATGCACAACAAATGGACGTTGAAAAATACACTAGCGATGAACGTCATGTGCAGGCTAAAAAAGTCATCGCCTTCTTAACGCCGATTTGTAAAGGCTTTATGACCGACATGGGCACGGAAGTCACAAATATAGGCATTCAAGTTTATGGCGGCCACGGTTACGTGCGCGAATGGGGGATGGAGCAATTAGTGAGAGACACCCGTATTGCGCAGCTCTATGAGGGAACCAACGGGATCCAAGCTGCTGATCTCATCGGTCGCAAATTAACACGTGATGGCGGCGACATGCAACAGGCAACCTTGCAACTATTGTCCACACGCATTGCAGCAATGACGGATGGCGATAAACAAGCACAAGCAAACTCATTGTTAGCAGAATGGAATGAAACCTCTCAGGCATTATTAGGTGCTAAGGCTGAAGATCTTGCAGGTGCTGCAACTGACTACTTGCACTACAGCGCGTATTGCTTGTTAGGCATATTGTGGCTGGATATGGCAAGTGCGGCTCCTCATTGTGCTAACGAGCTAATTGCTAAGGGCAAAGTAAATACCTGCGCGTTTTACATGAAACGAATACTCCCTAGAAAGGACACCCACAAATCAGTTGTCCTTTCTGCCGCTGACGACCTTATGGCTGTTGAAGACCAGCAATTTGATTACGTGTAAGCAATGGGATGGACTCCTCCTCAACATGACGAAGTGGTATTTTTAAGCCACAATGGTAATTGTCAGAAAACCATGTTCAATTGAGGAGAAACCCATGGGTAACATTACTAGAGTAGGTGTTGATATTGCAAAGTCTATTTTTCATGTGCATGCCGTTGACAGGTTCAGTGAGATCCAATGGAAAGGCAAGTATTCGCGAAGCAAATGGTTAACTGTACTAGTTGATAAAGTGCCAATTAGTGCTGAGATTGCTATGGAAGCATGCGGCTCTGCTAACTATTGGGGTCGCGAACTGGAGAAATTAGGTTAAAAAGTCAAAATCATTCATGCTCAGTTTGTTAAACCATACGTTAAAAGTAATAAGAATGATGCTGTTGATGCTGAAGCGATATGCGAGGCAATGAGCCGGCCAAATATGCGTTTTGTCAACAGTTAGACAACAAGATGTTCAAGCAGCTCACAAAATACGTGATAAATTGATGATGCAAAGAACTGCTAAAGCAAACCAAATTCGTGGATTAGCCAGTGAGTATGGTTTAGTAGCTCCCATTGGTATTAAGAAATTACGAGAAGCTATTCACATATGGCATGAAGATACAGAAAACGGTTTGTCATCGATGTTTCGAATATTACTTAATGATTTATTCTCTGATCTCGTTACCTTAGATGAAAGAGTTGCTAAAGTAGACGGACTGATTCGACAGGATGTACAAAAAGACCCTGTTGCCATGAAATTATTAGAATTGAGAGGCATTGGTGTATTGTGTGCGAGTGCTTTATCGAGTGCAATTGGAGATGGTAAAACGTATCGCAAAGGCAGAGACTTTGCTGCTTCAATTGGTCTAACGCCACGACAACATAGCACAGGTGGTAAGCCTACTTTATTAGGGATAAGTAAGCGTGGGGATGGTTACTTACGCAAGTTGTTGGTTCACGGAGCCCGCGCTGTGATAAGGCATACCCACCGACACGAGGATGCTCTCAGCAAATGGTTGATGAAACTCACATCAACTAAGCACGTTAATATTGCCACGGTTGCATTGGCAAATAAAACGGCTAGAGTTGCCTGGGCAATGATTAATAATAATGAAAGTTATCGGCCTGAACTAATCGCACAAGCATAATTAGCAACGGCAAAACAAGTTCATCAAAGTTGCAAAGTATAGCGTGAGATGGCAAACAGGTAAGACCGACACTTGTAAAACCCAAACCGGACGAAGAGCCTAAAGAGCTCGTGTAAGCGTTAGGGAGCAGGTGTGCGAATAGCCCATAGAGGTTCGATGCTTAATAAATAGCATCATTTAGAAACCGAATATACGTAGGCAGTTATACCAAAAACTATCAAACGAAATACTTGCAAACGAGGAGGAGTCTATATACGTCCGACGATATCACCTATGAGTCAGCTTGTTTCCATGGTAGCATTTTAGCGTTCAAAATGTGCGTCTCCGTATTCTTTTAAAATAGTTTCTGGTTGCAAGTCAAACTTTGGCTGCTCACTAACGCTAAAGCTAAGTAGGCGTTTCAGAAAACCAAAAATTCCGCCTGAACTTCCTTGGACCACTAAAGTAGCGCTAATTATAGCTGTTTCAGCCCCCCATTTTTTGCCCAAAGCAAATCATCACCTAATTGTACTGAGAGGTAAAATATTTCTCCCATTAGGATTGGATTATCTAACGATGTCATAAAAGGGAACATTGCTTTAAAACTATCAACGTCAATGCCGTCCAAAAGCATTTTGGCATTTTGGCATCTTGGCATCTTGGCATCTTGGCATCTTGGAAATTTTTAAATTTCGCGCCTTGCTTTGCAAACTTACTTAAAACCTGTTGTGTTGAACTCAAACCACCAGATTCTAAATTTTCTTTATTTTTGGATGGGGTATAGTCAGAACTAAAGTCAATACCTTGTCCTTCTTTGAACTTTCCAAACAAGCCGGTAGGATCTCTGCCATTAATCGGATCATTCCCCACATAAGCATACCAATTCATCCCATCTTCATAACCAATGGGGTCGGTTTGCATGAAGCGGCCTAATTCAGGATGATAAACCCGTGCTTTGTAATAATATAATCGTGATGATGAACCAGCACTCAGACTTCATAATTACTTCGTATTAAAGTAAGCGGTTATTTTAGACCGTTCTTGACTGTCTGAGTTATCTTTGTGTTGGTGGCGTGAACTGGCCTGATGATACCCGCTGGCACAGTATATTGTTTTTTTCCGTTGTCGGTTGCAACAATCACGTTTCTTCGATTTTTCTTTAATAATACGCCAGTATACGTTTTACCTTCAGTCATAAATTGAACCTGCATACCTGTCAGTAATGTTGTGTCCGTCATTAGAACCACACTAGCCTAGATTCACCTTCCATGGTAAAAGTTCGTTAGGATCTTCCTCACCTTCCATCATTTTCTGCATAACATGCACCAGATAATCGTATGGCTTGATGCCGCAGGCTTTGGCTGTTTCGATTAATGAATAAAGAATGGCGCTTGCGTTCGCACCTTTAGATGTTTGACTTACGAGCCATGCTTTTCTGTTATGTTGATACGAACATAACAGAAAGAATTGGTTGTTCAGCAACACCGCCAAAAGGGCTGATGCTAGCGCAATACTGTATAGCATGGTGGAAACGGCAAAAGCGAACGGACTTACGCCGTTCGACTACATTATGAATACGTTGGAGCTAATCAGCCAAGGTGATGTTGATATTGAAAGCTTGCTACCATGGGATCAAGCTCAGTCATAGGTGGGATTGCCGGACGCTCACCAGAAAATGATGGTTAAGATATTGACAAAATGGGCAGTCATGTTTGTGTTTTGATTTTTAGGTGGCATTGGGGTGGGGGGAAAACAGCCTGCATTGGACCTCAGACATGACCTTTAAAGAAGACGAGTCACGAAATCGACGAGGAAACGGACCACAATACGACTAGAAAAGCGAATATGAAGCAGAAGCTAAAACAGGCATCACTAGATGATGATTTTAGAGCTGAACTCTTATTGGGTGAGAATTAAAATGCTCTTGCCCTGCGCATAGAGCCCTCTTGAGTTACATATATGCTGCTTCCGATGCGTTTTGTTAGTATGCCCACACACCAATCTTGTACCTGCTTTTCTAATACATTTTTAATCTGACATAGTACATTGCACGATAACTAATTATCGCATAAGAATGTAATTTAATACGTACGTGAACTTAATTCTTGCACGAGCAGGCAATATCGTTATCTTCGATCCATTCTCTATATTGAGCACAAGTCATTTTATAATGGTTGCACTGCGCTTTATTACCACGTGATGTCTTTTTTGCTGTAAATACACGAATAAGTGCCTCGCCAAGCAAATCTTCGGTTGGTGTTGAGGTGCAACCTGTTAACAAACACAGAACAAGAAGACAACCCCCGACCTTGTAATACTTATTCACAAATTGTGCTCCGTCCTTTTGTACAATGCATATTTATGCGGTGTGTCGTGTATGGAACATTAAAATTGATATCCAAGCTGAAAGAAGCCACTAACACTTTTTTCATAATCCGCATTCGTTTTATGGATTGATAGTCCAAAATTTAAGCCAGGTGAGTTAATCCCCGATAAAAAATAAGTATAACTCAGACCGAGCCCGTATACATCCTGCTCATCAATTTTTAGCGTTCCATTTATTAAATTCACCCTCCTTTCGACATCTACTTTACTAAAGTAGACTCCTAACCCATGGTTGTTAGAGTTGGCATGAAATAAATCTGTTTTAATCCATCCAATCCCACCCCCGCAGCTGCTTCCATCGACAGAGTCGTATGCAGTGCAGCCAAGTGAAACATATTTCATATCCGTTTCAGACACTAAAGCAAAATTACCACCTACACCGCTGTATATTGCGCCTAAACCCGCCCCGAATAAAGTTGAGTTTCTATTGTCAGACGCTGAAACATTGCCAGATAAAAGCAGTGAGATAATGCATAAATTGATAAATTTCAAATTAAAGCTTCCTATAGTCCATTACTGCCAGCCCGCGCTGGACTGGCGTGAGTTGACTAGTTAAGGTTTCCGCAATTCAAACCACTGCATGTTCTAGTAATACCAAAATGGCGGACAGAGCCAACCGATTTGGATGAAGAAAATCTTCCATCGTTTATGGTCACATTTACATCAAATAACCCAGAGTATTCAGGATAAAAATACACAATCGGCTCATTAGTTACTTGTGTGTAAGTTCCTCCATCTGGATAACTCGTATTGTGGAACGTCCATGTAAACTGAGCAGGTTGGTTATTAATCGCTGCATAGGAATACTGTTCATCGTATGTATAATTCACTTCAGCAACAATTGGATTGCTCCCAGTGTTTGGGGTCAAGCTTTTACTTGATAACGTGGGCGCACTTTGCACATTGACCTTAATCGCATCACATAAAGGAATATCGGCATTAAAAGCGCTATAATCACTATCGTCTTGACTTTCAATAAGACCTTCAATTCCATCGTTTATTGCGTCGTTTAACCAACCCATATTATGAAGCCCAGGTATTTCAAAAGACAAACCTGATGCTAAATTATAAATTGGCTGTGCCATGCCAGCAAGTATTTCCACAATAAAATCCTTTCTAGTTACTACGGTAACAAAGTATTTTGAACCTCTGGAATCTGGCTGATAGTTAACATCTCTAGCGTCCAAATTGCTAAAGCTAGCTTTCTCGAATGTTCTTATTAATCTTGGTTGAGTGTCGAGATTAAGATTGGCTACCTCCCAGAAAGCGTAGTTACCCGTACCATAAACGCACTCACTAGCACTAAAATCTGGAAAGTGACAAAAATACATTTTTTATCTGAAATTTTAGTTGTAGTGCCCAGGAGCATGTAGGAGACGTCGTCATCTTTAATAAGATCAAAATTAAGGACTTGATTTACCAGAGTAGACCTTCCAGTATCAATATTTATTTGAAAACTATCAATCTTTGAGCAAGCATCGTATTTTTCTTGAAATGCCAATTGACCTGATGCCAATGTGGAAAAGGATAATGCAGACAAACTTCCGGACAATATTTTTTTTAACATTTATATTCCTTTATTTTATTACTAACTGTGTGTCTATATGAGGTTTAGTACCTCAAATATTAGATAAATACACAGATGTCGTATCGTCATCTTTGATACGCGGCGCAACCCTAGCGCACATTTGTGCTAGAGTAAAATATTTATGATAACGAATATAAAAACGGCAGGGCAAGAGCATATTAATTCTCACCCAATAAGAGTTCAGCTCTAAAATCATCATCTAGTGATGCCTGTTTTAGTTTCTGCTTCATACTCGCTTTTCTAGTCGTATTGCTGCGAACAATGTTCAATGCCATTTTACGCATGGCATTGGACATTGTGCTCCGTTTCCTCGTCGATTTCGTGACTCGACTTCTCTAAAGGTCATGTCTGAGGTCCAATGCAGGCTGTTTTCTCCCCCCCCCAATGCTGTCTAACTACTTGGTTTGCTCGTTCGGCATTTAAGGAGAGTGAGCTGATGTAATAGCGGGTTTCTTTTGTCACCTTATCGCTAACTTGGCGCTTAGATTGTATCTCAATCACCGTTTTTATGGCGTGCCAGCTTTTTAACTTACTTATTCATGCTTCATCTACACAAAGTTGATTAGGTGACATCTCACCAACCAATAGCTTGGCACGCTGTAGTTAACTGTTCCGGTAATAGCATGCAACGATTGGTGGTTCAGTATGGCTTGGAGAGGAAGTTAGTATGCGACTAGCACTTGCCTCAATCAGTATTTTAGACGGCGTTGCTATTGTTGTTTTAATGCCAAAAAGAGAGTGAGGGCTAATGTTATAGAACCTATCCTCTCAAGGTTGATTGGCTCTAGCCTGTTTGCGGGGCTATTTCAGCATTGCAGCTTCACTACTACTTTAAGAAACGAGACTATCGACACGATCAAGATTGTTTGCCAATACTTCATGACTAATTGCATTGAGCGCCTGTTGTAAATCGTCTAATATATCTTGGACGCCCTCCAAACCCACGGATAGGCGAATTAAACCATCACTGATACCATGTTCCAAGCGCTCTTCTGGTGTGTAAGTTGAATGCGTCATGCTTGCGGGATGCTGCACTAGTGTTTCGGCATCACCAAGTGAAACAGCACGCTGGATCATTTGTAGTTTATTCATCATCTTAATGCCTGCTTGCACTCCACCTTTGACTTCAAAGGTAATCATGCCACCAAAATCTGACATCTGCTTTTTAGCCAATTCATATTGGTCAAAACTCGGTAAGCCTGGGTAACATACCGTTTCAACCACCGGGTTTGCTTCGAGCATTTTCGCAACCCGCATAGCACTTTGACAATGTCTGTCCATTCGCAGCTCAAGTGTTTTCATTCCACGCATGACTAACATGGCGTTAAATGGCGCCATACATGCACCGGTCATGTCTTTCATTCCGTATAAGCGAATTTCGCTCACGATGTCTTTAGGCCCAGCAATTAAGCCGGCCACTAAATCGCCATGTCCCCCCAGATACTTAGTCGCCGAGTGGACGACGATATCTGCGCCCAATTTAATCGGCTGGGTTAGATAAGGCGTTGCATAAGTATTGTCGACAACGACAGTGGCCTTATACTTATGCGCGATTTTTGACACTGCCTCAATATCTACCAAGCGCATATTTGGATTTGCTGGTGTTTCAAAATAAACCACTTTGGTATTATCCGATATAGCGTCATTCAAAAGCGCGTGATCCGACAAATCGACATGCGTTACCTTGATACCAAATCTAGCCAGACCGTGATGCAAAAACGTAAATGTGCAGCCGTATAGTGTCTTATCAACAATAATTTCATCACCCGGAGAAAGCAGCGTCCACATGGTTGAAGAGATGGCGCCAATGCCAGAAGCTATAGCGAGGCCAGCCTCCGTGCCCTCTAGTATCGCGATCCGCTTTTCGAGTAAGTCTAGGGTTGGGTTAGAAATGCGAGAATAAAAATGACCATCTCTTTCCCCTGCAAACATTTGTCCACCCGCTTCTGCGGTTTCGAAAGCGAACGTCGAGGTAAAATGCACAGGCGGGGTTAATGCACCTTGATTTGCTTGAGCATCATAGCCGTGATGAATAGCGAGTGTTGAAAAATGCTTGTTTGTGCCTTGCATAAAACCTCCAAAATAAGATGAAAACGCTACAATGTGTTTTGCCTGCTTTTAATAGCAGTTGGCATTGCACGATTTTGTACCATGTGTTTGATTATATGCTTCATTGGAAGGCTTTTTCGTGTTATTTTACCGCTATATCGAGCCTAAATTAGCAGAAAATGCCAAAATGAGTAATTCAAAGATAAGTATGGATAACAAGGACCGCGAAATTATTCGAGAACTGCAAACCGATGGACGAATAAGTAATCAAGAATTAGCCGCAAAAGTTAATTTAAGCCCCTCACCCTGTTTACGTCGCCTAAGAAACTTAGAAAATGAAGGTATTATTAAGGGCTATGGGGTTGAAGTAGATGCGCAGGCCTACGGACTCCCCATTACCGTATTTGCGCGCGTCCAATTAGAAAAGCATTCTGCCGACGTTGTATCGAATTTTGAGCAACACATTGAATTTGCTGAACAAGTTCTTGAATGCTATGTCATGACCGGTGTATCGGACTATCTGTTGAAAATAGTGGTTGCTGATCTGCATGCCTATGAGGTGTTTGTACGCAAAGTGTTGCACCCTATTGGCAGCATTGCCTCTATCGACACCAGTTTTGCCTATGCTACCGTAAAAAAAACAGGTGTTTTCCCACGGATTTAGCCTTAAAGTGGCTTTTCCCAAAACAACGCTTTACCCATTTCAGGATCTAATTCATAGCCTTTGAAACCGGCCTTGATATAAGCATTCTTTGCGACATCATTACCTTCTAACACTTCCATTGTCACCTTACAACACCCTTTCGATATGGCTATCTCTTCAATTTTATTCATTAACAACTGACTTAGCTGCAATCCCCTAAACTCCGGATTCACAGCGAAGTCGTGGATATTTACCAAGGGCTTGCACTTAAATGTAGAAAAGCCTTCAATACAATTTGAAAACCCAGCTGGTTTTCCATCAACATAACAAATGACAGAGAAAATAAATGGACGTTTTTGCAACTCAGCTATCAGGTTGTTTTTGGAAAATGACGCCAATTCACTGCCGCCACCCATAGGGTCTTTGGCGTACTCATTGAGTAGAAAAAGTAATTCATTTGCTTGTTTTTCGTTGTCGTAATCAACCAATTCAAGAGTAATGTTCATTAATACCTGCGTTTTAGTAGAATATAATTATGCAGCGATATCTTGGACCGACGCATTTAAAAGTTGTTCGATGGCATTTGGAGAAATCGCTAATTCGAGTCCTCTCTTGCCTCCGCTCACGTAAATTGTATCAAAGTTGTTGGCACTAATATCTAATACTGTCATTAATTTTTTCTTCTGCCCAAAAGGACTGACTCCGCCAAGCACATAGCCGGACATACTCTCTACTTTTTTAGCTGCTGCCATGACGGCTTTTTTACCCAACGCTACTCTGGCTACTTTTTTCATACTGAGTTGTTTGTCAGAGGGTACAATTGCCACAACAAACTGATAGGTATCAACTTCAACAATGAGTGTCTTAAAAACCTTTTCAGGAGCTAAGCCTAACTTTTCTGAGGCTTCATTAGCAAAACTTTGGTTATTTGAAGCATGCACATATTCGAGCACTTCAAACGATGCTTTTTGTTTCTCCAAAAATAAAATCGCTGGCGTCATAAATAGATTATCAAAAATAATTGAAATGATAGAAGTAATGTAATGGCTGCTAAGCATGAAGTCCAACCATTGATGTCTTTTATCGGAAACATATTCAAAAATTAATTAATCATTTTATTAGGACACACCTGTTTATCAATTTTCGACCAAACAGGTGTGTCCTTTTAAGAGCCATATCTTTTTAAGCATCAGCATCTCTTCCAGCAAAAAGCCAGCTTAAGCTGGCTTCTAAATAGGATCTTGTGGTGTAGGTGAAACAATCGACCTCATTGGTCCGCGGCGTCGAAAGTTTCTTTGAACCATCGTGAAATCATGACTTTTTCATAATGTAGAGCGGTACTTTTATTGAAAGAGCTGCTTCTTGAAAGATAACTCATGTCCTTCAGATTAACCTCTTCTTGCTTTACTATTTTTCCCTTGTCATCAAGATATTCATATGAAAATGTCATACGCGGAATATCAATATCTCTCATAATTCGATAATCCTGCATACCGAAGCGGCCCTGACTAGAAAAATCATTTAAACCCACCATCCCAGGAGGTTGAACTGTTCCGGCCAAATCGAGATCGCTTACCTTTAGATTAAGCTGATAATTAATTGGAAGTGCCTTAGCTAATGTTGTGAATAAAGTTTCTAATTCAAGGAATACAGAATCTCTATAGCGTTTTCTCGATATCGTTGGATGCTCAACATCGCGAAATTTTTGCGGCTCAATCCATTCTATAGAGACATTACTTTCTATTTCCTTTGGTTCGGTACTCGTCTGTGAGCCGGCGTTTTCGGCGGGACTGCGCTGAACGGTAGACGCCGTTGATTGAGTACTTATGAGTAAAGCCGCGACTAAGATAAGTGATTTATATGAAGTAAACATGAGGATCTCCACCAGCAGTTGTCAATAAACTTAACGCATACGACCTATTATATAGACTATAAGTTCACAATTTTAACGCACTAGAACTTTGTATTTTCAATTTGATCGCAAAGGCGGATTAGATTGTTCCCATAAATAAATGGATTTTTATCTTTTTTGATACAGTAGAATTGTTTAAATGCGTCTAACTTTTCTCTACTTTCGGTTACGTCTAAAACGTAATCGGTTTGATGCGGTTGCAACGCCATATTGTTGTAAAAAAAGCGTTCTCTTAATGCGGATAAAGATTGTTGCTCAGGAATATCGACGACCGATTCAATCCACCCCGAAACAGTTTGTTGGATATCTGATAAAAAGTATTGAACAAAAGAAGTCCTTAGCACAACAACTAATATTAATACTTCGATGAAAATGACAAAAGTTCGCCACATAAGTAAATAAATATCCTCTTTATATAGAGTACGCACAATATAGAGTACGCACAACATGACTCTTTCGGAGCATAATTATCATGGTAGTTGCCTGCTAGCCAAAAACAAAGATATTCAGCAATACACCTGTATAAATTTTGCCGTTGGCGATCTGCCGTCAACGTATATATTGTAGATTGCCAAAGAAAATGCTGTTTTTTGATCTGAAATAACAATTCCTTTCGCCAACTTGATATACTCTGTCAGTTTTCAATAGTGTGTCTCTCCAATCAGTTTTGCACACTGACTTTAATCCTTTCCGGAGCGTTTCATGAGCGAACAAATAAAAATTAAAAATGTCACACCGGTAAAAATTCATAAGCCGGAAGAAAGCGCTAACTATTCGGCAAGAAGTCGTATTTACGTGCGAGCCGTTGAAGGGATGCTAGAGAACATTAGGCGCTTTTTCGGATTAATATTTTTAGGATTATTCGCCATTATTCCTTGGATCCAATATAACGGTAATCAAGCTGTTCTATTTGATATTGGCGAGCAACGATTCAATATATTTGCAATGACGTTATGGCCACAAGATCTCACTATCCTTGCATATATATTGATCGTCTCCGCATTCGCTTTGTTTTTCGTTACCACTTTTGCTGGACGGGTTTGGTGCGGTTTTATGTGCCCTCAAACGACATGGACTTTTATCTATATCTGGTTCGAAGAAAAAATTGAAGGCAGCCGTAACAAAAGAATGAAGCTCGATGAGCGAAAAATGGATGCTGATAAATTCATTCGCAAAACATTAAAGCACTTTTCATGGGTGTCAGTCGCGCTGCTTACGGCCATTACATTTGTTGGCTACTTCACACCTATCGATGCCTTGTTCGTTGATTTTTTCACATTTGATGTGAGTTTTTGGGCTGGTTTCTCAATTATATTTTTTACAATTTGTACCTATGGTAACGCTGGATATATGCGCGAAATAATGTGCACACACATTTGCCCCTATGCCCGTTTTCAATCAGCAATGTTCGATAAAGATACCTTTACCGTTGCTTATGATCCGGGCAGAGGTGAACAGCGAGGTCCTCGTTCGCGTAAGATCCCTCATGAACAATTAGAAGAAAAAGGACTCGGCGACTGCATCGATTGCAACCTCTGTGTTCAGGTTTGTCCTACAGGAATAGATATTCGCAACGGCCTACAATACGAGTGCATTAACTGCGGTGCGTGTGTTGATGCTTGTAACGGTGTTATGGATAAAATGGGATACGAAAGAGGCTTAATTAGCTTCACTTCTGAACATCAACTTTCTGGCGGAACGACAAAAATCATACGCCCTAAACTGGTTGGCTATGCTATTGTATTGCTCATTATGACAAGCCTATTGGTGATAGATATATACTCTCGAGCTCCTCTCGAGATTGATATTATCAAGGATCGAAACTCGCTTTACAGGGAGACGAATCAAGGCTTGATAGAAAACGTCTATACATTAAAGTTATTAAATAAATCGCAGAATGATCGTACCTTCAAAGTCTCCATTAGTGGAATTGAGGGAGCGAAATATGTTGGTGAAGCAGAGGTAGTGGTACGCGGAGGTGGCGTTTATACACTGCCTATCAGCGTTGTTACCAGTCCTTATTCGTTAACAGAGGAAGTAACCGATTTTACTTTCCACGTTGAAACGCAAGATGAAAGTGGTGAAATAATTAAAATTCAAGAAACTAGCCGGTTTATATTTACTGATGTCTGATTTCTCATTTGCAGGACTCAACCCAGACCTTATCCTTGATGCTATTGAAAGTGTTGATATACAGGTGTCATCCGGATTGCTGGCCTTAAATAGCTATGAAAATAGGGTGTATCAATTTCTAGCAGAAGATAACAAACGTTATGTCGCGAAGTTTTACCGCCCGCAACGATGGACTAACGCGCAAATTCAAGAAGAGCATGATTTTGCACTTGAGTTAATGGGAGAAGAGATTCCGATTGTTGCACCACTAGTCATAAAAGGTCAGAGCTTGCATGAACATGCCGACTATCGTTTCGCCCTATTCCCCTCAGCAGGCGGGCGTCAATTTGAGGTTGATAACCTCAATCAACTGGAATGGATGGGACGTTTCATTGGCCGTATGCACAGAGTTGCACAATCTAAACCGTTTACGCATCGCCCTGAAGTTTGCACGAATAGTTATCTAGATATACCAAAGCAAGTGTTGCTCACAGGCTCACTTGTTCCGCACCACTTACAAACAGCATTTCACACTATTCTTGATATGGTGATTGCTGAAACTAAACGTAAGTTTTCCAATAGTTACAAGTCGATGCGCTTGCACGGCGACCTACATCCAGGCAACATTTTGTGGCGTGATGGACCAACCTTTGTCGACTTAGATGACTGCAGGATGGGTCCAGCAGTGCAAGACATTTGGATGATGTTATCAGGCGATAGACAACA
Organism: Glaciecola sp.; assembly: GCA_965660625.1. Taxonomy (GTDB): domain Bacteria; phylum Pseudomonadota; class Gammaproteobacteria; order Enterobacterales; family Alteromonadaceae; genus Glaciecola. The sequence continues at coordinate 19,619 of CBFIAR010000037.1, forward strand.
ACAATTCATTCAGCTCGATACGCTCGTCGAAGCTTATGATGAGTTCCACGAATTCGATACAAATCAACTAGCACTCATTGAACCCTTGCGCGCGATGCGAATGGTCCACTATATGGCTTGGTTGAGCCAACGTTGGGAAGACCCAGCATTTCCGCATGCATTCCCATGGTTTGCTGAAGATAAGTACTGGGAAAACCAAATACTCGCGTTAAAGGAACAGTTTTCTGCGCTTCAAGAGCCAGCTCTTAGGCTCTAAAACAAAATAATCATTCACTTTTCACACAAAGACTTTATACTTCACGGCTTTCAAGGTGCTTTTTGTATTAATGCAAAAAGTTAAACGGGAAACTGGTGTAAATCCAGCGCTGCCCCCGCAACGGTAAACATTGAAAGTCGCTCGATGACTTTCACTTATTTTTCACCAACATTATGCTTGGCGTCATCCACTGTGTGCAACACGGGAAGGTTTTAATAAGAAAGTGTAAGCCCGGATACCGGCCCTGATAGTTGCGGGCAATTTGCCTTTCTTTTTTGTCATGCTCGGGCGGAGCATATACAGAGCCTTAATTTAATGAAAATAAACTATCCTTTATTGGCTGCAGTTCTTGCTGCCTCTTATTCAACGTCAACCGTTGCTGTTGAACAAAACCAATCCATTGAAACTATCAGCGTAGTCGGTTCTAGATCGCCGATTGACAAATCAACGCTCGCCGGTTCAGTCTCTTTTATTAACTCAGCGTCAATTGAAGCCTCCGGTGCTGCAACAGTGACGGATTTATTGCGCTCTTTCGCTAGTATCAATATCAGTCAATCAGGACCAACGGGCACATTGACCGAGGTGCGCTTTCGGGGAAGTGAAAGCAACCATATTTTAGTGTTAATCGACGGTGCTGAAATAAATGACATTGGCCAAGGCGGATTAGTCGACTTTGCTCACTTACTAGTATCTGATATTGAGCGAATTGAGTTACTTCGCGGACCACAAAGTGCCCTATGGGGAAGCAGCGCGGTATCTGGCGTGATTAGCATTACAACAAAAAAAGCCGCGTTTTCAGGACAGCAAACATTATCGGTGAACCTAGGAATGGGTACGCAAGCGACCCGCCAAATAGGTGTGTCCTACAAGACGCGTCAAGATAGTTTGTCGTTGTCGGCAAATTTACGTCATTTGAGAACCGATGGTGACAACATATCTCGTCAGGGCTCTGAAGATGACGGTTATCGAAACACCTCTTTCAACAATAGTCTTAGTTATGAATTGAATAAAGAACATAAAGTAACTCTGAACCTGAGGTTGGTTGATTTTGTTACTGAATTTGATGCCTCAGACTTCGTCAATACCGGATTGTCTGTCGACGCTAATAATTATTCAACAGGTAATCAACACAATACGTTATTGAGATGGGACTTCAATCCGTCACACAGCATATGGTCACAATCGTTGAGCTATCAGTTGAATCGTTTTGCAAGCGACAGCTACTCCGAGGACGTATTTACTGGCGGCACGGTGGGTAAGACTCAACGACTCAATTGGATAAACTATATCAACTTAGGCGCGAATGATTTTATTAATATTGGCCTTGATGGTGTGCAAGAAGACTTTGAACAAAGCGGTCCTATTGTTTTTGGTAATCCAAATCAAACACAAAACAACCAAACTATTTCGCTACTAAGTGATGGTCAGTATGAAGTTATCAAAAAGCTTCATGCTAGCTATAGCGGGCGCACGGATGCAAACGATGAGTTTGATAGCGCTACTAGTTTTAGATTAGGCCTTAGCTACCATTTTACCGACAAACTAAAAGCGTTTATTAGCCGCGGAAAAGCAGTGAAAAACCCCACATTTACCGAACGGTTTGGATTCTTCCCTGGCACATTTTCTGGTAATGCAGCCTTAGTCCCTGAATCGAGCTATGCAAACGAAATTGGCTTACACTATCGGATATCAAGTGACTTATTTGCTGAGATAACTCACTTTAACACCAAGTTAAAAAACGAAATTAATGGGTTTGTTTTCGAACCTACAACGGATGCTTTTACTGCGCGTAACATTGATGAAATATCGACAAGAAAAGGACTAGAAGTTTCGCTAAATGGAGATTGGAAAAACCTAAGTTGGACAGCCAGTTATGCTTACCTGGATGCAAAGGCACCGACCGAAGTTGAACTTAGACGAGCTCGCCATTCAGGATCGACAACCATTAACTATGCTTTAAATGCGCTTAGTAGCCTCTATATCCAAGCAGATTATACCGGGTCAAAGCAAGATAGATTCTTTCCTCCGTTTCCGAACCCATCAGAAATTATTCGATTGAACCCGTATTTGTTAGTGAGTGCACACTATCAATATAAATATAATGAAAATATATCTTTTGGACTTCGAATCGATAATTTATTAAATAAAGACTTTGAGGACGTCGTTGGGTTTGTTGGGCAATCGCGAAAAATTCTGATTAATGTGAAATACCAATTGAACTAAGTAACTCAGCACTCATCAAAAGCGAGTGACATTAAATCGTGAATCTGAATAATAACTGAACCAGCCAGGATAACAGGCTTTATTCGAGCTTATATTTTGAAAAGGTATTTTGCTTTGTGTTATTCTGCGAGCAGGTGTCAATTCAAATTATGATAAATATTAATATTTCTCCAATTAAAGGATTTTATATGAAAAAGCTGTTTTCAATACTTTTGGTTGCAATACTATTGCCATTTGCTGTCAATGCGGCGGACCAATGGAAAGAGGGAACTCACTACAATGTGATCAGCGAGAAAGCGAGCGCTAAATCAGAAGTCACTGAGTTCTTTTCTTTTTGGTGTCCCGCTTGCTACCGTTTCGAGCCATTGGTTAAGAAGATGAAGGAAGGCTTGGGCGAAGATATTACGTTTAATAAAGTGCAAGTCAACTTTATGCAAAGCGCTGGACCATCAGTTCAAGACGATGCTACTAAAGCGATGATTATTGGCCGAACGCTGAAAAAAGAAGAAGCGTTAAATGCAGCGATTTTCAATTATATCCATGAGCAACGTTCTACAGTTACTGGTTTAAAAGACTTACGCAGCGTATTCATAATTAACGGTGTTGATCCTGAAGAGTTTGACAAATTAGCGAAAAGCTTTAGTGTCAAAAGTCTGGTTAACAAAAACAACCGAGAAATCGATACGTATCGCAAACATTTAACTGGCGTGCCAAACTTTATTGTAAATGGGAAATACCAAGCGACATTCTCAAGAGACATGACACCCGACGATATTGTGAACCTGATTTTATGGCTAACTAAACAGCCATAGTAAAGAGCAGACTTAGTACAAAAAGGACCGAATGGTCCTTTTTTTATGCCCAAAATCATCCAAACAAGGACACACCTATTTATCTCCCAAATAGGTGTGTCCTAATTAAGGCTTTTTTTGATTTGGTTGAGAATAGCTGCAATTACACCGAATAGGTTTACCATTGTGTAAAAGCATCTATAATCGGAAGCTTAATCCATGGTAATTATTTTAGGAAGTTACATGACAAAGTCTTCAATCATACTTTTTGCAGCTCTACTGTTCACGATAGTGCTTACCGGATGCTCCGAAGCATCCGCTCCAGCGCCTACTAGTTCAGCAGTAACCGTTGCTGAAACAGACGCACAACAACCCATAGCAACACCCCCTCCGCTCATGGCATCAAAATGGATTGAAGGGACACATTATAACGTTATTGCAGATTCAGTTACTGAACAAAAACAAGTCGTTGAGTACTTCTCATTTTGGTGTCCCGCCTGCTACGGTTTTGAACCAGTCGCAAATCAAATACAATCTAAATTAGCTGACGACGTTACTTTCAGAAAAATCCACGTCAATTTCATGGGTTTTACAACACCAGATATTCAAGAGCAAGCCACTAAAGCCATGCTAATCGGCAGAAAAATGGGCATGGAAGCACTAATGAATGCCGCAATATTCGGCCATATTCATGAACAAAAACAAAAAATAGAAGGAATGAGCGACCTTAGAAAACTGTTTATTTCATATGACATATCAGGTACTGATTTTGATAACACATTAGCAGCAGAGGAATTAACGACTGCTTTTGAACAGAATAATAAGCAAATAACGCAATTCAAAGAGCATCTAAAAAGTGTTCCAAATATTATTATTAATGGAAAGTATCAAGCCAAGTTCACAAGAGAAATGACATTGCTGGATGTTGTTGAATTAGTTAATTGGCTGACCCAACAACAATAATTACACAACAATAATGTCGTTGAAGTCATCCACTTTATCTCATATTGTTTAGGCAAAATCAGGATAACCATGTTGAATAAGGTTATTGCTTTAACCGCCATCGGGCGATTACTTGCCAAAACCTTCGGATCTTAAGAAGCACATGAAAACGTTCTTCTTAGTAAAGAACAGAGCGCTAGACCCGATCTTCCGCACCCATTTTAAGAATAAATTTTCTGATACTTTTCTCCCAAGCAATCGATGATGGTTTGATTGCGA
>CBFIAR010000038.1:0-15999 GCA_965660625.1 Glaciecola sp.
ATAGGGTGAGGAGGCGTTTAAGTCTTCACTGCGTATAAGGTGAACGCGAGACAGTCTACTCAAATCAGCTGAAATATCTTCATATTTAGTGCTAAGTAAAAGTGACTGTTCAACGCTTTGTTTCGGTTTACGCTGATATCTTGTCACGTTATGCATTCTAAGTGACTGCAAGGCGACAATTAACTGTCGCTTGTTAGTGAACTTCGTAGTGAAGTCAACTTTATGTTTTTGGGCAAGACTTGCTTGGACATTCGTCTCCTGTGTCGATGAAGTTATCAAGAAATGGGCTATAAAGATAAACCCCATGGTTACGAGTGTAAATTGAGCGATAGTCAAAAGCGCAGGAGTCAAGAAGTTACAAGATGATGCACGTAGATTGTTGAATGGCGTTTGCTGTCTGAATTCAATTTTCATATACATTATTCACTCATATTTTCATGCTTTGTTCGAGAGCAATCCGCCATTTATCATCCATAATAGTGAGCGATAACTCGAAACCGCCAAACTGCTTTTGCAACGCCAATGCCTGAGAAACATCGGTGTCCGTTGGCATTGCAACAACCAGTTTTTGCGTAATATCAAGCTTACTCATTTCAACTTCCTTCAAGTATTGATTGTAAAACTTGGAATCAAAATAAAAGATATATTGTGCTTCAAGTGCCTCGTTTACCGCTCGAGTATCTTTTACTGATGAGCTTGTTTCAGTGAGAACAAATTCTGGCACGGTGACCGCCTTCGTTCGCACTCCGACAGTTGATTCAGGCACACCAATGGATATCAATGCAACTAGCAGTAATGAAAAAAATGCCATCGACAGTGCCAGTGCAACCTCTGTCATTGCCTGTGTACTGTGATCTTGAGCGTTGTTTAACGGCATATCATTTTCCTGATTATCTTAAAAGACCCGTCTCATAAAAGTAACTATGAAAGGCTTAGCGCATTTTTTAACGCAGTGCATGCGCTTTTAAAAATAAATCTAAAATAGTAGCCAACATGAATAAAAATTGCTGAGTACCAGCGCTATTGAATAGCATAGGAGCATCGTATACTCTTTGTGCTCAGCTACATTGATTGCCATCTTTTGGATAAGCTCATTGACTCAAAATACGCAAACAGCAATGGGTAACTCGATTTAGGTTTAAAAGGAGAAAACATGAAAACAAAAATAGGGATCACACATTTAGCGTTGAGCTTTGGATTCGCACTGAGCGCTTTTTCTGGCGGGGCTTTTGCTAACCAAGATAGTAATACAGAAAAAACGGCTGTCGACAAAAGCCTCATCACATATGAGGACATATTCAATATCGAATATGCGTCTAACCCTGTTATTATGCCCGATGGTAAAACGGTGCTTTACGAGCGCAACAGTATGGACATTATGCTAGACGCTCAGCGCACGAATTTGTGGACCGTTTCCCTCGATGGGTCTAAACACATGCCGTTATTATCTAGTAAAGATAGTCACTACGGCGCTGTGTTTTCACCGAACGGTTCTAAAATGGCGTATTTATCTGATAAAGAAGGCGCAACACAAATATATGTGCGAGACATGGAAAGCGGCATGACTGCGCGCGTAACCGATGTCGCACTGCGACCCAATAGCCTCAGTTTTTCACCCGATGGCCAGCAATTAGCCTTTGCCATGTTTACTCCCTCTAAACCTAAATCGCTATTCAGCCTGTCTTTTAAACCCAAGGATGCGAAATGGGCAGAAGATGCTCACTATATTGACCAGACATTGTTTCAACGCGACGGCGCAGGTATGAACCGCCCAGGAAACATGCAGGTGTATGTGGTACCCGCATTTGGTGGCACACCCCGTCAAATAACCACAGGCGATTATGATTATGGTGGTCAGTTAATGTGGACTCCGTCTGGCAGCCATATTGTTATGTCCGCCAATGTTAGGGCAGACAGCGATTTCGATATCTTTAACAGTGATTTACTCTCAGTGAGCGTAAACGATGGTAGCGTGAATAAACTCACCGATGCGACAGGCCCAGAGAGCAACCCTAGTTTGAGTCCTGATGGTAAATTTATTGCATTCACAGGTTTCGAGGATAACGGTAAGTCTAATCAGATCCAGCGCCTATATGTTATGAACACCGATGGGTCTAACGTAAAAGATCTGACGCCAAACTTAGACCGTGCGGTGGAAAATGTAAAATGGGCGAATAATGGCAAGGGTTTGTATTTTAGCTATGACAACGCTGGTAAAAAACATGTCGCTTACGTTACCTTATCTGGAAAGCTGACAGATAAAACCGACGCATTAGGTGGGCTCAGTCTTGGCCGGCCTTATACCTCAGGTAATTATGATGCAACGGAAGACGGACGTGTGGTATTTACCTTATCCACGGGTGACCGTCCTGCCGATTTAGCGGTGTTAAGCAAGCGTGGTGACATGCGTAAACTCACCGACTTAAACAGCGATATTTTTGGCCACAAAACATTGAATAAACCCGAACTCATAAAAGTAAAAAGTAGCGTTGATGAGCGTGAGTTACTGGCTTGGATCGTCAAACCACCGACCTTTGATCCAGCAAAGAAGTATCCTCTAATTTTGGAGATCCATGGTGGACCACATACCGCATATGGTCCTGAGTTTTCGACAGAGATACAAATGTTTGCCGCTGCAGGTTACGTTGTGGTTTACGGTAACCCAAGAGGATCTACGTCAATGGGTACTGAGTTTGCCAATCTAATCGATAAAAATTATCCCTCTGAAGATTACAACGATTTGATGGATATGGTCGACGCCACAATTAAGATGGGCTACGTTGACGAAAGCAAGCTTTTTGTGACCGGTGGTTCTGGTGGTGGCGTGCTCACAGCGTGGATAATAGGTAGTACCGATCGATTCCGCGCGGCGGTGGTAGCGAAGCCAGTGATTAACTGGATTAGTATGATTGGTACCAGTGATATTTACACCTTTATGACTAAATACTGGTTTACCGACTTACCTTGGAATGATGTTGACCAGTACTGGGATCATTCACCACTTCGACTTGTCGGCAATGTCACAACGCCGACAATGGTGTTAACTGGCGAATTAGATGTCAGAACACCAATGAGTGAAAGTGAACAATACTATGGCGCCTTGCGACTTGAAGGTATCGAGAGTTCGCTAGTGCGTATACAAGGTGCCTATCACGGTATCGCAGCTAAGCCATCAAACCTAAGCCGGAAGATTGGTTACATTCTCGCTTGGTTCGATAAATACAAGAACGCAGAACAAAAATAGTGTTCTGCCCTTAAAAATTAAAAAAGGCTAGCACTGAAAAATTGTACTAGCCTTTCTTATGAGCTGATAAAAAAATGGGCTCAGTGTTAATTATTCATGCTGTCGTTGCGCTTATCTCGCCTCCCCACAGCAGACACAGCTAACCCGGCGGCCATTGCACTGCACGTTGTTATGAAACACCCCCACATCCAGTCGATCAGCGATATGTTCAACGACCAGTTTTCCAAAATAGCATAGTTCGTCAAATTGTATGCGCCGTAAGCAGCTAAACCGAGTACGCTCCCCCTCAACGCCACATTAAGCAACTCTCTAGAACACACATTTGTTTCCTGAGATAACGCCCGAAAACTCGGCTGCACGGCTAAAATCAGAATACTAAAAGAGTAAATAAGATAGAAACTGACCCATGGCCAGACAGGATATTGATTGCGCAAGAAGCCATGCATTTCTCTCTGATACAGCTCATCTGCAACTAGCCCCAACCAGATAGCATCCATGATCCCAAAACAAATGACAATGGCCGTAAATGAGATTAACATTACTTTAAACATACTATTAATCCTTGGCTAATTATTAGCGTGACAAGCTCGCATACTCATCGTAGGTGCCTTGGAAATAATTAAGCTTCTCATCTTTTATCTCAATAATACTGGTCGCTAATGTTGAAACGAATTCTCTGTCATGGCTAACAAAAATAAGGGTTCCATCAAAGTTTTTCAGCGCTTTATTGAGGGCCTCAATCGCTTCCATGTCCATGTGGTTAGTAGGTTCGTCCATGATGAGTACATTGATATCTAACATCATCAGCTTACCAAACATTAATCTATTTTTTTCACCACCTGAACACACGTTAACTTTTTTGTTAACGTCATCTGATGTAAATAACAAACGACCTAGTATTGCGCGAACCGCTAAGTCATCGTGCTTTGGTGTGCGCCATTTTGACATCCAGTCAAACAAAGTGATATCGTCAGAAAAGTCTTCTGTCGTGTCTTGAGGGCAATAACCAATGCTTGCATTTTCCGACCACTTTATCATACCGCCATTCGCTTTTATTTCTTGCATTAAGCAACGTAAGAAGGTGGTCTTTCCTGCTCCATTCTCACCAATGACCGCTAATTTGGAGCCCGCTTCTAGCAATATTTCGTTGCTTTTAAACAAGGTTTCGCCGTCAAAACCGTGAGTTACATTTGTCAGTTCCAGTGCTAAACGATGCAATTTTTTATGCTGTTTGTAAGTAATGTAGGGCGTTTGACGACTTGAGGCAATAACCTCGGTTAATTCTATCTTCTCTAACCTTTTAGCTCGCGATGTCGCTTGTTTGGCTTTCGACGCATTCGCAGAGAAGCGTGCGACGAAACCTTGAAGCTCTTCAATTTCCGTCGCTTTTTTGTCATTTTCACGATGTATTTGCTCTTGAGCTAGCGCAGCGGCGGCTTGATATGATTCGTAGTTTCCTGGGTAAATACGTAATTCACCGAAATCGATGTCTGCCATATGCGTACAAACGGAGTTTAAGAAATGACGATCGTGGGAAATAATAACCATGGTGCATTTTCGTTGATTTAATACGTCTTCCAACCACTTTATGGTGTATATATCCAAGTTATTGGTTGGTTCATCCAACAACAAAATATCAGGGTCAGAAAATAAGGCTTGTGCAATAAGTACCCGCAACTTCAAACCCGGTGCAACTTCAGACATTAGGCCAAAGTGATATTCCGCAGCAATGCCGGCTTCGACTAAAAGCTCAATCGCTCTATTTTCTGCCGTATACCCATCCATTTCAGCAAATTCAGATTCTAAGTCTGCTACTTTCATGCCGTCATCTTCAGACATCTCTGGCAATGAATAAATTCTGTCTCTTTCTTGTTTTACTTTCCAAAGGTTCGTATCACCCATAATCACCGCATCGACCACTGAATACTTCTCAAAAGCATATTGGTCTTGGCTTAAGGTGCCTAGCTTTTCACCCGGTGAAATTGATACGTTACCTGAAGTTGGTTGGAGCTCCCCCGTCATGATTTTCATGAAAGTAGATTTACCACAGCCATTCGCGCCGATAAGCCCGTAACGGTTGCCGTTACCGAATTTGGCTGAAATATTTTCAAAAAGTGGCTTAGCGCCAAATTGCATAGTGATGTTAGCTGTAGTGATCAAGGAAACGTCCGAATTTATAGAGTTTTAAAAGTGACAAAAATGCTGCCTAAAGAGCGAAGCGAGTATGCGTCGCTTAGTGTTGTTGGAAATCGCGCGCACTATACATGATTATTGCCTTTGATTAAACCTTGAATGTTTGTTGAACAGCTTTAATCGCCCCTTGTTCACGCGGATAAGTCCTATAAACTTGCTAAGCCTTAGTATATACTCGTCTTTTTGATTTTGTGACAGATAAACTATGATCCACAACGACGTCTTACGCCGCTTACGATTCGCTTTAAAACTCAACGATGGTTCCGCAATCGATATATTTAAGCTTGCCGGTTATGACATGGAAACCGAATATCTGCAGCGCATCATGAAAAAAGAAGAAGAACCAGGTTTCATTCTGTGTCGTGACAAAATTATTGCTTTATTTTTAGATGGCTTGATTATCAAAAAACGCGGCAAGCAAGAAGGTGTTGAGCCCCAGGTTTTGAAAGGCGATGCACGATTAAGTAACAACGAAATATTACGCAAGATCAGGATTGCGATGTCTTATCGCGATGACGATATGATTGAAGTACTTAAGTACGCTAATTTTCGTTTGAGTAAAGGTGAGCTGTCTGCTTTGTTCCGCAAGCCCGATCATCGCAGCTACAAAGAGTGTGGTGATCAACTTCTGAGAAACTTTCTACAAGGTATGGTTAAAAAATACCGCCCTGACGCTAAAAAATAACGCGTTCAAGTTTAGTCAAGGATGGTCAACGCGATACTGTTATTTTCGAGCGAACCAAGAAACAGGTAGCCTTCAAATTCTATCGCGGTCGTAATACTCAAATAGCCCTTTGCTGACTGGAAGTTGTGTATGACTCTCCCCTCTGGCGTTACGCCTATTACAAAACCATAGTGGGAACTGGGTTTTAACAGCGCCTTAGGCAAACCGCCAACGACTCTGCGCAAAAATGTGTTTTGCGCCAAACCTTCAACTAAGGGGTCGCGCAGTGTGATCAAAGAAATCCAAAAAATGCCGTCTTTATAAAATAAATTATCTGGCATTGCGGGTAATTGTTCGAGAAACATATCTTGAAGGCCTGCTTTTTCTCCTTGTAACCACAAGCGATGAACTCTCGCTCTTCCTGTCTCGTTTACCAGCACAAACTCATCATTAGGCGCAACAGAAACGCCATTTGCAAAGAACAAGTTATCCATTCTCACTTGTGTTTCGTTAGTGGCCGGATTATAGCTTAGCAACCTGCCGGTTGAGCTTGCTTCCAAAAAATCATAAATAAAATCGTGAAATTCGAACGCAGCTGATGCATCGCTAAACCAAATAGTACCATCACTAGCTATATCCAGGTGGTCAACGAAAAGCAATTTTTTACCTTCAAACTCATCCACTAATACACGTACATTGCGTTTTTTATCGATGGATAACACCCCTCTATAGGCATCAGCAACAATTAAATTGCCCGCAGCATCAAAGCGCAAACCTAATGGGCGGCCCTGCGTGTTCGCAAACTCTTCAACAACAATATTGTCGATAGCAGCACCCTCTGAGTCATAAGCTGAAAGTATATCTTCTACCAACACTCTGACAATTCGACCATCGTCATATCCGGTATATAAATACCCATCAGCACCAATCACGATATCTTCGGGCCCTTTACCTACTTCCCTTAAAAACTGCTGTTGAACAGCGATGTTGCCTCTTTCAAATAGACGCTCATTGGACGCATACACGCCAGTGAGACCTACATCAGGGTCGGGCGTCCAAGCAAGCGGCCTAACTGCTGAGGTCGACCACGCGATCACGATACCAATGCCAAGAACAATAGATAAACCGCAGACCAACTTTTTCATTTAATGTCATCCGCCATTGTAACTACTGGAAACTGAGCAACTCGCGCAATACTGCCTTCAACCACCGAGTTTCCTCCGCTAAGCCAGCCAAGCGCTTCCGCCGTTTGCTTGCCGATAACCGTGCCTAATTCAAGGGCACGAATACCAACGGTAAGTGCAACTTTAAGACCTTTAGGCGCGAGTAACATATCGCTCAAGTACTCAATTGGCTTTTCAATCCAGTGTTCGCATAATTGCTGAAAGTCTAACGTAAGCGCAATGCTTGCTTTTTCAATACTGTTTTGCACTATCATTTTCTTCACTCCTTTGAATTTTCTGTCTAGCATAAATGGCTTGTTAGAGAAGAGCCAATTAATGTGTTTATTTAGCTTTCAATATCTAATATGAGTTTCCGTTGTTGGCGAATATTTTCTATTTGTGCTGTTCGTAAGGCTTCACTGATTTGTTTACCTGCGCAGCCCCTTGCAATTGCTTGCTTAACGACCCGCTTAGCATCTAGTGTTTTTAAAGACGCCAAATACGATTTTGCAATATCAGCCTGCGGGTAAGCCTTGTTCACCATCGTAGGTCCACGCCCTTGTGAGTCGCATAGACAGGCGTCTAGAAACTGTAAAAAACGCCCTTCATTTTTAAGCATATCCATACGATCGAGTAAGAATGCATGGAGTTTTATCGGTGTCAATTCGCGGATTCTGTGGCATCGGGTATGATTATCACTTGTCAGCTTCGCGATAACAGCCAGTTTCTTGGGTATTTTTAAACGCAGGCAGAAATCTTCAATCACCTTAATACCCATTTGTTCGTGAGCATATAGCTTTTCATACTTTGCAAAGGCTGCTGGTTTCCCAAAGTCATGCGTTAAGGCGGCAAATCGGGTGGCTAAATCGAAATTCAGATCGGCGGCGCGTTGCACAACTAGCATAGTATGAATAAATACGTCGCCCTCAGGATGATGGGCGGCGGGTTGAGGCACACCACGCATGCTCGCTAACTCAGGAAAAATATCAAGATCAATTAATGTTTCAAAAAACAAATGAGGAAACGGCTCCATTAAGGCCCGCTCTGTTTCTTTCCAAACCCGCTCTGCTACCAAATGGGTCAATTCACCATTGCTGTGCATCTCCTGTATGAGTCGCTTTGTTGACTCATGAATTTGCCACTTAGGTCCTAATCGAGCATAAAATCGAGCCACTCTCAAAACGCGCACCGGATCCTCAGCGAAGGCTTCTGTGGTATGTTTTAAAATTCTATTGGCTAAATCTTGCTGCCCATTGAAGGGATCAGTAATGACACCGTTTTTATCCATTGCCATTGAATTAATGGTTAAATCCCGACGCGATAAATCATCTTCTAAGGTAATGTGTTCACTCGCATCTGCAGCAAACCCATGATACCCTTTGCCGGTCTTACGCTCAGTTCGCGCTAACGCATATTCCTCCTTTGTTTTAGGATGAAGATAGACTGGAAAATCATCTCCCACCGACCTGAAACCAAGGCCTTCCATTTTTTTAGGATTTTCGCCAACCACCACAAAATCTCTGTCTTCACTTTCAACACCCATAAGCTTGTCACGGACCGCTCCCCCAACAAGATAAACTTGCTGAAGTCCTCGTGGTGCATCAAAAAGAAAAGTAGACATAATCTTTAGTTTTTCTCCAACAGTAACAGTAATAAAACATGCAGCAATATAGCGGTGCCTTTGTAGGACGAATGATATCAGGTTGTTAACCGTACACGCTATAGCAAGCGCGCTAATAGTTAGGCTTGTAAAACATAATAAAACGCCATCAAGGTTTTAGCAGCATAACGACACATACCTAACGAATTTTTACGCCGCGGACCATATTGCGTCCATTGCAGCAGCTTTTTTGTTTCGCAGCCCCTTTATTCTGTGCCCTTGCAATAAGATGACGTTGTGCACTACTATTCTTGGGCTAGCGTGTCTAAAAAGTCACGCGTGATTTTCTGCAGAGTCATCATCATTCACACATAAGAAGAATAAAACAGGCCATATCATGCATAGATTCAATCTTACTAAACGTTTTAAACTAGCAACACTCAGTGCGGTTGCGGTTGCTGTTATCACTTCAATCGCCGGCTGTTCAAAATCGACAACACAAACACAAGACAACACATCTATGCAAATATCAGCGAATGAACAAGCTTCGTTAACCATCGATGAATCAAGACTCGACATATACTATCCTGTTGAATTAACGGCAGACATATCGGGCTATTCAGTTGAACAACAACACATGCTGAGTTTACTGATTGATGCTTCTAAAATTATGGATGATTTGTTTTGGAAACAGGCATTTGGACAAGACAAATCCAAATTTCTAGCAGGCATTAGCGATCCTAAAATTCAAGCCTTTGCCGATATCAATTACGGTCCATGGGACAGATTGAACGGTGATGCTGCATTTTTATCAGGCATAAAAGAAAAGTCAAAAGGCGCAGAGTTCTACCCCGCTGATATGAGCAAAGAAGAATTTCAAACGGCAGAATTTGAAGATAAAGAAGGCCTATACTCTATTGTTATGCGTGATGAAAATGGAAAACTGAGCACGAAAAAATATTCAGAAGTTTATAAGGCAGAGCTAACAACTGCTGCCACTTTATTAGAGCAAGCCGCAAAATTGGCAGTAGACCCTAGCTTTGCAAGCTATTTGAACATGCGTGCTAAAGCACTCTTGAGCGATGATTATCAGGCGTCAGACTTCGCTTGGATGGACATGAAGACAAATCCAATCGATATTGTTATTGGTCCCATCGAAGTTTATGAAGACCAACTATATGGCTACAGAGCCGCATTCGAATCCTATGTGCTGTTAAAAGACTTGTCTTGGAGTGAAAAATTAGCCAAGTATGCTGCTTACCTTCCTGAATTACAAAAGGGCTTGCCCGTGGCTGATGCTTACAAAGCACAAATGCCAGGGACTGATGCTGATTTGAATGCCTACGATGTTATTTACTATGCAGGGCATTCAAATGCCGGTAGTAAAACGATTGCCATCAATTTACCTAATGACGAAGAAGTCCAACTGCAGAAGGGAACTCGCAGACTTCAGTTGAAGAACGCAATGCGTGCCAAATTTAATCACATCATGCTACCCATTGCTGAGCAACTTATCGTTGCACAACAGCGTCAACACATCACATTCGACGCTTTTTTTGGCAACACGATGTTTCATGAAGTTGCACACGGATTAGGCATCAAGAACCTGTTAAGTGGTGAAGGCACTGTTCGCCAAGCGCTGAAAGAACATTCATCAGCATTGGAAGAGGGAAAAGCTGACATATTAGGCCTGTATATGGTGCGCCGGTTACTGAATAAGGGCGTAATAACGGAAGGTGTGCTAGAGGATTACTACGTAACCTTTATGGCCGGCATTTTTCGTTCAATTCGTTTCGGAGCTTCAAGCGCGCATGGCAAAGCAAATATGGTTCGATTCAACTTTTTTAAACAAGAAGGGGCTTTTAAACGCAATCAAGACGGATTGTATTTGGTCGACATTGAAAAAATGGGCAATGCAATCGACGCACTTTCAAATAAGATACTTGTACTTCAGGGAGATGGCGACTATGCAGGGGTTGCTGACTTGGTTGATAGCATGGGCGTCATTAAGCCCGACTTAGCTTCCGATTTACAGAAGTTAGCCGATGCGCAGATCCCGGTCGATATTACTTTTAAACAAGGAAAAGAAGTACTAGGTTTAAACTAAAGTTTAGTCGGCGTTTATGCAATATACGTAAAATTGCTCGTTTCATGATAGCTACATGAAAAAACGCCGCTTATTTCAGCATTTTTTATACCACCTCATCTTATTTATTGTTAGTAGTATTTAGCCAAACACCTACTACGACATTAGGCCCTGCACTTCTGCCTCTCCCTCATTAAAAACTGCACTATAACCGTGCATGAAGCACTGAAAACTATATAAAAAAACACCTTTAATTTTTTTTATTCTCATTGATTTGTAACAAAATATTTATTTCTAATATTTGTAATTTAAAGCCATACACGTTATAAAGACCGGATCAACGTAAACTATAAGGACATATCCAAAAGTTATACAGGGAAACGTTGTTTTAAAAGATTGCGAATAATAAAAATATAAAAACGCAACTTAATCTAGTGAAAATTTTTAACTATACTTGGGATAACACATGAAAAATAACATCACGTTCTTAACAAAAAGCGTGCGCGTTGGTTTGGCCGTCAGTGCCGCTGCATCGCTTACCTTTGCTTTACCTGCCGTCGCGCAAGAAGACGCTAAAAAGGCTTCAGTCGTTGAGAAAATAGCGATCGTAGGTAGTCGTGCAGCGCCTCGTTCAATTGCTGACTCACCCGTTCCAATCGATATTATAGGTGGCGACGAACTCGGTAAAGGCGGCAACACAGATATGCTAGAACTATTGAAGGGCACAGTTCCTTCATTAAACGTGCATGCAAACCCGATAAGTGATGCAGCAACGTTAGTTCGTCCAGCTAACCTTCGCGGCTTGTCAGCAGATAGCACACTTGTATTATTAAACGGTAAGCGCCGTCACCGTTCATCGGTTATCGCCTTTTTAGGTGGTGGTATCAACGATGGTGCTCAAGGCCCTGATATCAGTGTTATTCCTAGCATTGCATTAAAACAAGTTGAAGTTCTTCGTGACGGTGCAGCTGCACAATACGGTTCTGATGCGATTGCAGGTGTAATGAACTTCGTACTGAAAGACAGTGCTGAAGGCGGTACCTTGTCACTTCGTCATGGTTCATATTACGAAGGCGACGGCGATACAAGCCAATTATCAGGTAATGTTGGTTTACCATTCACATCGGATGGTTTTGCAAACTTAAGCTTCCAGTACAAAAATGCTGATGCAACAAGTCGAAGCGTGCAGCGCCCAGACGCAGCTGCATTTGGAGCAGCAGGACTGAATGTTGCAAACCCAGCGCAAATCTGGGGCTCACCAGAGGTGAAGGATGACATTTCAATTTTTGGTAATGTTGGCCTTGATTTAGGTGACGATAAAGAATTTTACATGTTTGGTAACTACTCTGAACGCGATGTGCGCGGTGGTTTTTACTATCGTAACCCGCATACACGTCCAGGTGTATATTCAGGCGACGGCGGTAGCACCCTACTCGTTGGCGATTTAACGCCTGGTCCAGTTGGCCAAGTAAACAGTGGTTTGGGTGTGGGTGACGGCATCAGTTGTCCTGTTATTCCAATTACAAGTGGTGACGTAACTTCACAAGCTGATTACATTGCTGGTGTTGCAAATAACCCTAACTGTTTTGCATTTAACGAAATTATTGCAGGTGGTTTCACGCCTAATTTTGGTGGAAACATCACAGATACATCGTTAACTATCGGTACGAAAGGCGAGTTAAAAAGCGGTTTTGCTGAAGGTTGGTTTTATGACCTAAGCGGTTCAGTGGGTCGAAGTGAGTCACAATTCGCAATTTTCAACACAGTCAATGCTTCACTAGGAGCGGATACACCTCGTGATTTCTCTCCAGGTAAGTACATCCAATTAGAAAAAAGCTTTAACTTAGATATGGTTAAGCAATTTGACTTTGATTTATACAGCGAAGTTAACGTTGCAGGTGGTTTAGAGTGGCGCGAAGAGAGCTTTGAAGTTGTTGCTGGCGATGTTGCTTCGTTCGAAAATGGCCCATTATTTAGCCAAGGCTTCAGCGTTGGCTCAAACGGTTTCCCAGGTTTTAAACCGTCTGACCAAGGCGTTTCAACGCGTCGTAACTATGCGCTATACGTAGATACAGAGGTACCATTTACTGAAGCATTCATGATGGGTCTTGCCGTTCGTTTCGAAGATTACGATTCATTCGGTACAACGACAAACTTCAAAGTTTCAGGCCAATTCCACGCAACTGATGACTTGTCTTTGAGAAGTTCATACAGTACTGGTTTTAGGGCGCCTACTGTTGGTCAAGCTAACGTAAGTAACGTGCAAACCAACCTAAGCAGTGGTGTACTGGTTGACTCGGCTTTGCTACCTCCGACTAATCCAATTTCGGTTGAACTAGGTGGTACAGAACTAACGCCAGAGGAATCAACAAGTTTTACATTGGGTGCAGTATATACCTTGGGTGATGTTTTCATCACACTTGATTATTACAACATCCAAGTTGAAGACCGTATCAGTCAATCTGAAAAGATTAACCTAACTGACGACAACAAAGCATCGTTGAAAGCGGCAGGTGTTCCAAACGTAGATGGTCTGGCACAGGTTAGTTTCTTCACCAATGATTTCGATACGACAACAACGGGTATTGATTTAGTTGCTAACTACTCTACTGAGTTAATGGGTGGAAACTCGACCTTTAGTTTAGCGTACAACTGGAATGAGACTGAAGTTGATAGATTTAGTGCTATAACAGGTGACTTTAAAGTTAAACGCTTAGAAGAGGACCTTCCAAACCACCGTGCTACTGCAACATGGGCGCAAAGCATGGACGAGTTCTCATTCTTTACACGTGTTAACTACTTTGGCGAATACCAAGGTGTTCACGTTGACTATGATGCAACAGCGATTACTGCTGACGCTGCGGTCACTGTTGATTTTGAGTTAAGTTATTTCCTAACAGAAGACTTTACACTGACTGCTGGCGCACAAAACATCTTTGACCAAGATGCACAGCGCATTAATATCCCAGACAGTGTTGGTATTCCAAACAACAACTGGGGCGGTATCTACTATGAAACTTCTCCGTTTGGTATTAACGGTGGTTTCTACTACTTACAAGCATCTTATAGCTTCTAAGCAGTAAACGCTGTACGAAAGCCTTGTCCTAATCCGACAAGGCTTTTTTTTGCTTGTGTTTTACGTTATGTTTATTTGCTGTGTGATACTTTTGTTTATATGACTTTTTTACACAATGCTTTTACATAATAAATAAACGGAGAATTATTTTTTGGCTAATCGAGGTACTCAGAAATATTTTGAAGAACAGCTAATTGCAGCTCAACATGCAGTAAGTAGTGGCCATTTCAAACGTGCATTTGCTCTTTTCTCTGAGTTACAGTCCTTGGATCCGACGCGAGGCGAAGTCTACTTTAACTTTGGTTGCGCTTTGCTCACTGTCGAAAACTTTGACGCAGCTATTGAGCAGTTATCACAAGCATGTCAATTGTTGCCAGAGCAGTATCAACCGCTATTTAAATTAGCTGATGCTTTCGAAGCGGTTAATTCATTCAGTGACGTTGAAACTGTCATTAACTTTGCGCTTACTGAATTCCCAGAATGTCCTGAGGTTCTTTACCGAGCTGCAAATTTTTACAAAGAAATAGGACAGTTGCAAAAAGCTGAGGAATTTGCAGCAGCATGTATCTCTCAATCATCAGACCTGCTGTTGAGTAGTTATGCATGGTTGCTAAGGTTAAATCTGGGTCACTTACAAGATACGACCCTGGCGTATGAAGCGCTTTGCAGGATAAATGATAGAATACCCGCTCTGGAGGATTACGCAGAACGCAAAAAAACACTGCAGATGATCACTAACTATGCACTTGGACGTTTTTTTGAATTAGCAAAAAACACCGACCAAGCTTTTAAGCACTGGCAAGTTGCTAACCAGTTGCAATTGTCCATGTGTGATTATGCGGTTGAAGACTTGGTGCCTCTATTTGAAGCAATCAAACATAATTCCCCCTTATGGGAAGTAAGTTCTCGCAGAACAACCTCTTTCACGCCGGTCTTTATCCTTGGATTACCGCGCACTGGGTCAACCTTACTTGAACAAACACTGTGTCGTCATGCAGATGTCTCAAGTTTAGGCGAGCAAGCTATTATTGCTAATCAAGTGGCCAGACTAATAGCTCATCAAACACAACAACCCTATCCACTGTTTATGAAAGAACTGGGCACAGAAAGAGGACAAGAATTTTGTCAGCAGGCCGCTACACTTTACGAAAATGCAGTTAAAAAACGACAGCTGAATACGCCATTTGTGATTGATAAACTACCTGCTAATTTTCAATCTATAGGCTTAATTAAGGCTGTGTTCCCGCATGCGAAAATCATTCATTTATCGCGCAGTGTCGCTGATACTGGTTTCTCTATTTTTAAAAACCATTTTGCTGCAAACGAACCCTATCTATGTGACTTGGCTGAATTATCCGCTTACCATAAGTTATACAAAAATCTGATGCGACATTGGCGGCAAATTTCTAATGGTGACATTTTTGAAATATCCTATGAGAACTTAGTCACCGCCCCAGACTTATCGATTGAGAAAGTACTCGCATTTTGTCAATTAAGCCATCAACTGTTGCCTTGGTCTAACAAGAAAAACCAACAATGTGAGATTAACATGGTAAAAACATTGAGTTCTGCTCAGGTGACCGAACCTATACATCAGCGTGCAATAGGGCTACATAGCCCTTATGCTGCTTATCTAGAGAAAGCTGGGCTAATTTCTGACTAAGCACCCTATTGATATTATTTATAACCAAAAAACACATATAACTGAAAGTGAGATAAAAAAGTTAGAAACGCCAATAAAAATAGGGTATCAAAGGCGGTGATCCAAGTTTCCATCAATTTATCCAAGTTTATACTTATTTTCGAGCGTGAATTGGTAATCTAACTACGTCGACCATAAGAAACTGGTTTCTCTGTTGCAGCTAAATCATACTTTAGGCTTTCGAGCCTAAAGCCGACATAGCGAGTTCAAATTTTTGCTCAAATTAACGTAGCTTTTTTAATCTTAAAAACCCAATGAGTGATAGACGGTT
>CBFIAR010000039.1:0-13113 GCA_965660625.1 Glaciecola sp.
CTGAGTCGACCGGTGACGTGGGATGGAATTTGATAGGTAAGAGCAATCAAAAAAGCTTCTTTAAGGCCAACCCAAACGGCTCTACAGGAAAGCTAAAATTGGTTAGTCCGATCACTGGGCAATTTGCTTTCAGTCTGACGACCAACCAAAATCCAAATTGGAGTGTGTACATCTTCGATACATCGACCCCAATGGACATTTTTAAGTACGACACTAAGGGCACCGCTCTCAATGAATCCAGCAATGAAGGGCGCGGCCTCGCGCGCGCAATTTTATGGGCTTGCACTGGAACTTGCACTGCGGCGGCACCGCCAGTTAACGTATCGGAACCTGGCTCGTTGGTCCTCGCTGGACTGGCACTGGCTGGCTTGTTTGTAAGACGCAAGCGCACGTGAGTAAGGACCAGGCTGGCATGACCCAGATTTAACGCAGTCCGCTAACTATTGTAAAAAATGGATATGGGGTTCAGTGCGTCCTGCTGTGCCTCAAACCCCAAGCATCGCACCAAATTCAGAGCGCCTACATTACGTAATATCATGTTAACCGCACCCTACATGCATGATGGTTCGGTTGCCACCATGTCTGAGGTGATTGATATTTATGCGGCGGGTGGCAGAGGCAATGGGGTTAACAATCCGCTTAAAAGTCCTTTTGTGCAGGGATTCGATATTAGCGATGAAGAAAAGCAGGATTTGTTAAACTTTTTGCAGAGTTTGACGGATGATGAGTTTGTTGGGCTTTAGGAACGGCTAGCTAACTAAACGTCTTCCAATTAATATTCGTCGACAACAACAACTCGCGTAAACTTAATGCTCGCGGGGTCGACTTACCTTTAGTATTCCAAGTATGCCCACTACAAGCAGCACTAAAAATTGCTTTATTCGGCTTCACTAGTCGATGAATAATATGGTTTTTTTGTGCTTCAAGTGATGCGCCATTCAACGTAAACCAACCAAATTTATTGGTGTGTAGTTTGCTTACCGGATTGGCAAACATATCAATTGAATCGAGCTCAATATGTTCATTTCCATAGTCATTAACGTAAACGCAGACAACCGCGCCATGGTAATGATGCTGGCTGAACCAGGTTTCTGCTTTCGCTATTGATTGTTCGTTCGCAACAAGTTTGGCCGCGGGGCATTTATTGGCTTGCTTGGATTTCCACGTACCATTATGCACATCAACGTCGATTGGGGTGGGTTCGTTGATCAAAAATTCCGCGGCGTTTTTAATGTGGTAAGTCAGGCCTCTGAGTTTTCGCTTTAACAGCTTAAGATCTTTTATATTGCTTGTGGCCAGGCTCAGCAACTCTCTTTCATACAACGCATTGCATAGCTCAGCGACGTTCGGAAACTGCTCTGCTAAGCCAAATATGTTGGTTTGATTGGGTTGCTGGTCGTTCATCGCTGACTTTATTTAATTATTACGTTCACAAAACAAAGCGGCATCTTAAACCATAAAGATACCGCTTTCATTAATTACTCTAATTTTAATGGTAAATAGCCTGCAAAACTGGCCTTATCGGCCTGTATTTACATTAAAAACTGACTATTGGCCTTTAATTTCAGAACGACCATTGTAGGCAGCCGGTGTTCCTTGCTCAGCCAATTCTGCTTCAATGCGCAATAATTGGTTGTACTTGGCAACGCGATCAGAACGGCATAGTGAGCCTGTTTTTATCTGACCAGCAGCTGTGCCTACGGCTAAGTCGGCAATTGTTGCATCTTCTGTTTCGCCAGAACGATGAGAGATAACAGCAGTAAAGCCAGCATCTTTAGCCATTTTGATAGCATTCAATGTTTCGGTTAAAGAACCGATTTGGTTAAATTTAATCAAAATTGAGTTAGCCACACCGTTTTCAATGCCGCGAGACAATATTTTCGTGTTGGTCACGAATAAGTCGTCACCCACTAATTGAATTTTGTCACCCAAGATTTTGGTTTGATATGCCCAACCATCCCAATCACTTTCATCTAATCCGTCTTCGATAGAAAGAATAGGGTACTCAGCGGCTAGGTCTGCTAAATAGTCGCTAAAGCCGTTTGAATCGAAAGACTTACCTTCGCCAGCTAACACATATTGGCCGTCTTTATAGAATTCAGATGCCGCACAGTCAAGCGCGAGTGTTACGTCAACGCCCATTTTGTAGCCGGCGTTTTCAACCGCTTCTGAGATAACCGAAAGCGCTTCAGCGTTAGAGGTTAAGTTAGGTGCAAAACCACCTTCGTCACCTACAGCAGTGTTTAACCCTTTTGCCGACAACACTTTTTTCAAGCTATGAAAAATTTCAGCGCCGGTGCGCAAGGCTTCAGCAAATGAAGGAGCGCCAACTGGCTGAACCATAAATTCTTGGATATCGACGTTATTGTCGGCATGCTCACCACCATTGATGATGTTCATCATGGGTACTGGCATTGAGTAAACGCCAGGGGTGCCGTTTAAGTTTGCGATGTGTGCATATAAAGGCAGCTTTTGGCTGATAGCTTCTGCTTTAGCAACGGCTAATGACACGGCTAAAATAGCGTTTGCGCCAAGCACTTCTTTGTTCTCTGTGCCGTCTAAGTCAATCATTAATTGGTCAACGCTAGCTTGAGCCGCTGCGTCTTTGCCTATTAATGCAGGCGCAATTTTGTCGTTAATTGCTGCCACGGCCTTTAGTACACCTTTACCTAAATAACGAGTCTTGTCGCCGTCACGCAATTCTAAAGCTTCTCTTGAACCGGTTGATGCGCCAGAGGGTGCACAAGCACGACCCATAGCACCGCATTCCAAATACACATCAGCTTCAACTGTTGGATTACCACGTGAATCCATAATTTCGCGACCTACAATGCGAGAAATATTCGCCATTTTTTTTCCTTTTGAATGTTGTTTATATTTTCTGGTAGGCTGGTGTGCAAGCACGCGCTTACGTGCTCTGCAACTATCCTACTTACTTATGTTTAGCGTATTCACCTGCCGCGGCAATGAACCCAGTAAACAGTGGGTGCCCATCACGCGGTGTTGAATTAAATTCAGGGTGAAACTGGCCCGCTACAAACCAAGGGTGATCTTCAATTTCAATCACTTCAACCAAGGCTTTATCTGTCGATAATCCACTTACTTTTAAACCGGCTTTTTCAATTTCGGCGCGTAAGTTGTTATTGATTTCATAGCGATGACGGTGGCGCTCAAAAATTTCTGTGCTGCCATACATCTGTTCAACTTTACTGCCTTTTTCTAAGTGGCAAAGTTGACTACCCAAACGCATAGTACCACCTAAATCGGTTGAAACATCTCGGATCTCTTTGCCGCCATCAGCGTCTAACCATTCTGTGATAAGGCCGACAACAGGGAAGGGCGTGTTAGGATCGAATTCGGTGCTGTTGGCGTTTTCCATACCGGCAACGTTACGCGCAAATTCAATGTACGCAATTTGCATCCCTAAACAAATGCCTAAGTAAGGCACGTCGTTTTCACGCGCGTATTTTGCAGCGGCAATTTTACCTTCAATGCCGCGCTCACCAAAGCCTCCTGGGACTAAGATTGCGTCGAGATCATGCAGAATATGAATGCCTTTGCTTTCAACATCTTGCGAGTCAATGTGTTTAATATTAACCGTCAGACGATTTTTTAATCCGGCATGTTTTAAGGCTTCGTTAACTGACTTGTACGCATCGGGTAATTCAACATACTTGCCCACCATACCAACCGTTACTTCGCCCGTAGGGTTTGATTCTGCATAAAGTACTTGCTCCCATTCGGCTAAATCAGCTTCTGGGCAGTCATAGCCAAAGCGCTTCACGACTAATTCGTCCATCCCTTGCGCTTTCAGCGCTGCGGGGATTTTGTATATGCTGTTGGCATCGCGAAGTGAAATAACCGCTTTCTCATTTACATTGGTAAATAAGGCGATTTTGGCACGTTCGTTACTGGGCAATGGCACTTCTGAACGACACACTAATATGTCTGGCATGATACCCACAGAGCGTAATTCTTTTACCGAATGCTGAGTTGGTTTGGTTTTAGTCTCGCCAGATGCCGCCAAATAGGGCACTAAGGTGAGGTGCATGAACATCGAATGTTCGCGACCCACTTCCGTACCTAACTGACGAATTGCCTCGATGAAGGGCTGTGATTCAATATCACCCACCGTGCCACCAATTTCAACGATCGCGATGTCATTCCCTTCAGCACCAGCAATAATACGACGCTTGATCTCGTTCGTAATATGCGGAATAACCTGAATGGTGGCGCCTAAATAGTCGCCACGTCGTTCGCGTTTGATAACTTCTTCGTACACACGACCGGTAGTGAAGTTGTTGCGTTTGGTCATGCGGGTGCGAATAAAGCGCTCGTAATGACCTAAATCTAAATCGGTTTCTGCACCATCGTCGGTAACAAATACCTCACCATGTTGAATTGGGCTCATGGTGCCTGGGTCAACGTTTATGTAAGGGTCGAGTTTGAGCATTGTGACCTTTAGGCCGCGTGCTTCAAGAATGGCGGCTAAGGATGCTGCTGCAATTCCTTTTCCTAGTGATGAAACAACACCACCGGTGACGAAAATATAATTTGTCATGCAAAACCTAAGATACTTGAGTTGAACGGAATCTAAGTGACTCCATTTTGATTACGTTATTTTTCGGAACACACACAGGACGACCCATAGGCTTACTGTAATTAATCATAATTAAAAATAAGCGTATTTTTGAGGCCGAATGTTGGATCCTTGAGCACATTGAAGGCGTGCTTTGATGGGCGGATAGTATACTAAAAAATTAGCCGTAGAGTAAATGAAAAATGTGTGATTATGTGTGATTATCTCTGAGACCGGTGAGAACACTAGTTCACTTCTTTGCGCCATTGGTAAAGTAAAGCGAGTGCTTCTCTCGGTGATAGATCGTCAATGTCTATTTGTTTGAGTTTTTGCTCAAGCCAGTGTTCTTGGTGCTCAAACGCCATGCTTAACTGGGTTTCGTTTGTTGTGCTTGAACTGAACGGCTGGCTTTTGGACTTCAATGCCCGACTTGCTAACTCGCCTGGTTGCCCATCGAGGCTAGCCTGTGACCTTTCGTTGTTCGCATTCACCACATCAAGTCGTTCTAACTCCGCCAGTTTGCGTTTTGCTGACTCGATAACGGCTTTCGGAACACCCGCTAGTTTAGCTACCTGTAGCCCATAACTT
Source organism: Glaciecola sp. (assembly GCA_965660625.1). Classification (GTDB taxonomy): domain Bacteria; phylum Pseudomonadota; class Gammaproteobacteria; order Enterobacterales; family Alteromonadaceae; genus Glaciecola. The sequence goes on from CBFIAR010000039.1 coordinate 5,168, forward strand.
TTACTTGCTGCACCTTGCTGTACCTGATGCATAAAGCGAATTTCATCATTGTGTTCAACTGCGCTTAAATGCACGTTTGTAATGCTCGGAATACTTTCCGACAAGCTGGTTAGCTCAAAATAGTGGGTTGCGAACAAGGTGAAGGCGTGTAATTTTTCTGATAGCCATTGAGCGCAAGACCAAGCCAAGCTCAAGCCATCGTAAGTGCTGGTTCCTCTGCCGATTTCGTCCATTAACACCAAGCTATTCGCGGTTGCGTTATTCAGAATGTTGGCAGTTTCGGTCATTTCAACCATGAAGGTTGAGCGCCCGGAGGCGAGATCATCAGCCGCACCGATACGCGTGAAAATGCGGTCAATAGGCCCAATTCTTACATCTTGTGCAGGCACATAACAACCAACGTAAGCGAGCAATACAATTAATGCAGTTTGACGCATGTAGGTTGACTTACCGCCCATGTTTGGGCCGGTTATCATTAACATGCGCGTGTTGTTATCCATGAATAAGGGGTTTGCAATGAACGGTGCATTCATGACCTCTTCAACCACCAAGTGGCGGCCTTCGCTGTAGTGAATGATGTTGTCTTCAACCAACCCTGGTCGATGCAAATTCAAGCTGTCTGCGCGCTCGGCGAAGTTGCTGAGCACGTCTAACGTGGCTAAGGCAACGGCGCTTTGCATTAAACTTGGCAACTCAGGCGCGATGTCATCGAACAACGCTTCGTAGAGTTTTTTCTCAAGTGCGAGTGCCTTGCTTTGGCTGGTTAATACTTTGTCTTCATGGGCTTTAAGTTCTGGAATAATGTAACGTTCGTTGTTTTTAAGCGTTTGACGTCGTACGTATTCAGGCGGAATTTTATCGCTATTGGCACGGCTCACTTCTATGAAAAAGCCGTGCACTTTATTATAGTTCACTTTGAGTGTGGGAATGCCGGTGCGTTCGCGCTCTTTTACTTCAAGACGGTCAAGAAAATCCGTGGCGCCTTTTGACAGTGCGCGCAATTCGTCAAGTTCTGCAGAGTAGCCTTCGGCAATCACACCGCCGTCGCGCAAAACCACTGGTGGGTTGTCGATAATCGCTCGGTTTAATAATTCGGCAACCGCAGGGTACTCGCCAATATCAGTACTAAATATGCTGAAGCTTTCATGTTGCGATGATGGTATGCAGTCATGTAACCATTGTTGTAGGTCGGGTAGTATATTTAAGGCTTCTTTGAGTCTCGAAAAATCTCTCGGGCGCGCTGAGCGCAAAGCCATGCGCGCTAATATGCGTTCCACGTCACCGATTTGCTTTAAGAAGTCTTGCAGCACTGCATAGTGGTGACTTTGCACGTCGGCAATGGTGTTTTGCCTGAACAATAGCTGGTTTTTGTCAGTAATTGGACGGTGCAGCCAGCGTTGTAGCAAGCGGCTTCCCATTGCGGTCGCGGTATGATTAAGCACCGCAAATAAGGTGTTTTCTGAGCTGCCAGAAAGCGTTCTGGTGAGCTCTAGGTTTTGCTGAGTAGCGGCATCCATGAGTACCGATTCGTCTGCTCGGTACTGACTTATTTTGCGTAAATGTGGCAGTGCGGTGCGCTGGGTTTCTTGCACATATTGCAATACGCAACCCGCTGATCCTATGGCAACGGCTTGCTTATTAATGCCGAAACCATCCAACTCCTTAGTGCCAAACTGAGTGTTGAGTTTTAAGTTGGCTGTGTCGGTGTCAAATTCCCACTGCGGGCGACGTCGCAAACCTTTGCATTTTTCGATGAGATGAAAAAACGCACATTGTTCTGGATAAAGAATTTCGGCGGGTTGAATACGCTGCAGTTCGGCCTGAAAAGCCTCATCACTTTGCGCATCAAAGATCATGAACTGACCGCTGGTAATGTCAATTGAAGCCAGGCCGTAAACGTCTTTTACTTTGGTAATGGCCAATAAAATAGAGTCTTTCGATTCTTCTAGCAAGGCTTCGTCTGTGACTGTACCTGGCGTGACAATGCGCTGAACGGCTCGTTCTACTGGGCCTTTGCTGGTTGCTGGGTCGCCAATCTGTTCACATATTGCCACCGACTCACCCATTTTCACCAATTTGGCCAAATAGTTTTCGGCAGCATGATAAGGAACACCGGCCATTGGAATGGGCTCACCGCCTGATTTACCGCGAGCCGTTAGCGATATATTGAGGAGGTTAGACGCTTTTTTTGCATCGTCAAAAAACAGTTCATAAAAGTCGCCCATGCGATAAAAAAGTAAAATGTCCGGATGTTCCGCTTTTATCTTCAGATATTGCGTCATCATGGGTGTGTTGGCTGCAGCGATGGCGTCCATTGTATCCTTTCTATTATTTGGCATGCTTTTTAAACAGGTTTCTGTTGTGACAACTTCAGCTTGTCTTTACTATGTAGTGCCATTGTAATGAAAACCACAGGGATATAAATAGACATTGCAAAACTTAACGACAAAAAGTGTTGATGCCCTCGCGCGCACCCTTGGTGATAGCTTGCTGGCTGCCAATAAAAAAGTGGCGTCGGTAGAATCATGCACGGGCGGCGGTGTGGCTTATGCGATAACGGAAGTGGCGGGCTCTTCACAGTGGTTTGAGAAGGCGTGGGTAACCTATTCTAATCAGGCTAAACATGAGGAAGTGGGGGTGAGTTTAGAAACATTGGCGAAGTTTGGCGCTGTGTCTTCAGAGGTGGTGCACGAGATGGCTGAGGGCGGACTGCGTAAAAGTGGCGCTAATTTGTGCGTTGCCATCAGTGGTATTGCCGGTCCTGGCGGTGGCACAGCCTCTAAGCCGGTAGGTTTGGTGTGGTTTGCGATCGCACAAACGACAGATGATCGCAGCCTCGGTAAGGGCAGTGCCAGTGTTCCCAGAGCCAATGGTTTGCCAGTAAAACAGAAAAACACCATCGATAGCCTGCACTCAAACAATCTGCACTCAAACAATCTGCACTCAAACAATCTGCACTCAAACAATCTGCACTCAAACAAGCTGGACACTGCATCGAATAATCCAGTCTATACTCGCTGCTTTTCGAGGTGTTTTAGTGGTGACCGACAGCAAGTGCGAGAACAAGCAATCAACCTTGCGCTAAAAGAACTGATCGGCAGCCTAGTTCAAACGTAGCTCTTTTATCGCTAATATCGACAAAAGCACTGTATGAAACTGTGTTTTAATTGTCATTTATTGCATTAATTACCTGCATTAACAAATGCAATAAATAAAAATACTAGTAAATACATAAAGATACGTTTTTTTTTAAATTCAGTATTGAAACTGTATGGTTATACAGTATACTTGCGATATAAATGATTAGGTGTGTTGGTTTACCCCCCCATATAAAAATGGCTCAACGGCAAATGCAACTAATGATAAACAGTTTGGTAAGTGCGTTATTTGCTAAACAAATAAAAGCTCTGTGCGCTTTATTTGAATAGCCTACAAGCTTACTAAAACAACATCGAATACACCTAGGAGCTACGGCCATGTTAAAAAAATCAGCTGAAAAAACTAAAAAAACAGCACCAGAAAGAAGAACAGGTAAAGAGGATAAAGGCATGAGTGAAAATAAAAGTCGCGCGCTCGACGCAGCTCTAGGTCAAATAGAAAAGCAATTTGGTAAAGGCGCTATTATGCGTTTGGGTGACAATCAGGCCCTAGATATTGAAGCCATATCAACCGGCTCACTTTCAATCGATATTGCCCTAGGCATAGGCGGTTTGCCTTGCGGTCGTGTGGTAGAAATATACGGCCCTGAATCGTCAGGTAAAACCACCTTAACGCTGCAGGTTATTGCTGAAGCGCAGAAAAAAGGCAAAACCTGTGCCTTCGTGGATGCTGAGCATGCACTTGATCCAATCTATGCTGAAAAGCTAGGCGTGAATATTAATGACTTGCTTGTTTCGCAACCAGATACCGGCGAGCAAGCCCTCGAAATTTGCGACATGTTGGTACGTTCAAATGCCGTTGACGTAGTGGTTGTTGACTCCGTGGCTGCGTTAACACCACGTGCTGAAATTGAAGGCGACATGGGTGATTCACACGTTGGTTTGCAAGCTCGCTTAATGTCTCAGGCCTTGCGTAAATTAACCGCGAACATTAAACGCTCTAACACATTGGTTATTTTCATTAACCAAATTCGTATGAAAATTGGTGTTATGTTCGGTAACCCAGAAACAACCACGGGTGGTAACGCGCTTAAATTCTACGCTTCAGTTCGTTTAGATATTCGTCGCATCGGCGCTATTAAAGACGGTGACGAGGTGGTCGGTAACGAAACGCGTGTCAAGGTTGTGAAAAATAAGGTTGCGCCTCCCTTTAAACAAGCTGAATTCCAAATTATGTACGGCGAAGGTATTTCAAAAGAAGCTGAGCTAATCGACCTAGGTGTTAAACAGAAGCTAGTTGAAAAAGCCGGCGCTTGGTATAGCTATAATGGTGAGCGTATTGGTCAGGGTAAAGCCAACGTTGTTAAGTATCTGAAAGAACATGTGGCGATGGCAGAAGAAATTGAAGCACTTATTCGTGCTGAATTATTAATGCCTAAGACCAAGAAAGTAGACGACGTGGCTGACGCTGCTGAGCTTGAAGCTGAAGAAAAAGAATAAGTAATCTTCATTAATACATTGTTCGACACTCTCCCGAGATGGCTGAGTCTCTTGGTTAAGTAATAAAACACTAGAGACTTGGCGCAAATTTAGCGCTGCCCTCTAATGGTAGTTTTTAATGGCTGACTTGTTCAGCCATTTTTTTTACCCTCGTTTTTACTGATATTAGCTATAATCGTAGCAAATCCGTCCTAAGTCATAGCTCGTTGTTACCAACATGGGTTATGATTCAACTTTGTTTTGAACGTTGTTAAAAGTTCAGGCTGCCTTAAGGAATACTTAAGTTAAAGATTATAAGCTGTGTAGTTATCTGAATTCATTATTATTCAAAAGCGAAGGATATGGACGTGTCGTCTAAATATATAAGCATTGTAGTACCGGCAAAAAATGAAGCCGGAAATATCGACTCTCTAGTTGATGAAATAGTTACGCATCTGGGTTCATTGTATGAATTCGAGATTATTTACATTGATGATGGCAGTACTGATACCACTGCAGACAAAGTGCTCGCGTTAATCGCGCGTTATCCGGAGCAAGTTCGGTTAATTCAACATGACCATTCTGTTGGTCAGAGCACTGCTATTTATACTGGTGTGAAACAAGCAAATGGTGAGCTGATTATCACCATTGATGCCGACGGCCAAAATAACCCAGCGGATATTATCAATCTTATTAAAATGGCTGAAGCGTTCCCGAAAGGCGTCGACTTTTGTGTTGCTGGCTATAGAAAACAAAGAAAAGACACCGCGTGGAAGCGTTTTCAATCTCGCATAGCCAACAAGGTTCGTGCAAACTTATTAGGTGATGATACCCCTGATACTGGCTGCGGATTGAAAGTCATTCCGCGAAAAACCTTCTTGCGACTCCCTTATTTTAACCATATGCACCGCTACCTGCCTGCCTTGATCAAACGATTAGGCGGTAAAATAGTGGTGGTTGAAGTGGGTCACCGCGACCGTCAGCATGGGCAGTCTAAATATGGGATGTGGGGTAGATTGTTTGCTGGCTTACTTGATATGCTCGGAGTGATGTGGCTGCAGCGTCGCAATAAACTGCCCGTGGTGAGAGAGCTATTTCCTGATGAGTAAAGCGTCATCACTCAAATGGTATAAACAGGGCTTAGGGACAGTTGTTCTTTGTGTCGTGATTGGCTATTTTTTTACTTATATGGACATCGCGTCCAGCTTCAACCAAACATGGATTGATAGAGACATTAGAGACAATGGTCTGAAGGGCGCAATGTACTTTTTTGCGATTAGCGTTGTTATCACCGCTTGTGGCGCCCCTCGACAAGTGGTGGCTTTTTTAGGTGGGTATGCCTTTGGTGCTATATCCGGTGTGATGCTCGCGACAGCTGCGACTTTAGGTGGCTGTATTGTTACTTTTTATCTATCTAAACTCGTCATAAAACCGCTGATCCGTCAGCGATTTCATAAACAAGCAGAACGGGTAAACGCATTCCTTGCCAAACAACCTACCCGAAAAACCATCATTATTCGTTTAATGCCACTGGGCAGCAATGTCCTAACAAATTTAATTGCAGGTAGCACTAACGTGAGCCCCCGCGCATTTTTTATTGGCTCTGGTATTGGTTACATTCCACAAATGTTTATATTTGCTTTATTAGGAAAGGGCATGCTGATAGGGTCGGAATGGAAAATTATCGTAAGTGTGTTGTTATTTTTTGTCTCCAGTTATTTAAGCTTTTTGTTATATAAAAAACACAGACTGTCGCTTGAACAAAGCGCAACAGCAGATTCGAGTCCTGTAAAATGAATTCACCATTTTTGCAACTGAGCCCGAGCGCCATGAGAACGATTGAGCGCTTATCATCATCCTTCACATTTTTATTCATTGCCGCAGTGGTGCTGATATTTATTGGCATTGGGCTCAGGGATCCTTGGCCCGCTGATGAACCCCGATTTGCCCTTGTGGCCAAAGAAATGGTGGAAACAGGGCAGTGGTTTTTCCCTGCCCGAGCGCAAGAGTTCTACCCAGATAAACCGCCGATTTTTATGTGGTCGATTGCCTTGTTCTACTGGATCACGGGCTCCTTGAGGCTGTCATTTTTACTGCCTTCAGCGCTTGCAGGCTTGCTCACCGTTTTTCTTGTTTTTGATATTGGTAAGCGTCTTTGGGACAAAAAGACCGGATTGATTGCCGGTTGGTTGTTGTTATTTACTGTGCAATTTCTATTGCAAAGCAAAACTGCGCAAATAGATGCCACGGTTTGTGCGTTTATCACCATTGGCTGCTATGGTTTATTGCGCTTTTGTTTAGTGGACGGCAAATTCAGATGGTATGCCATGGCATGGTTTTTCATGGGGATTGGCGTGATCACTAAGGGCGTTGGCTTTCTGCCTTTGTTGATGCTCATTCCTTATGCATTATATCGATTTAAAACACGCGGTCAGGCACATCCTGCAACAAGCCCATGGTGGGCATGGTTAGCAGGGCCATTCATTATGCTCGGCGCGATTGGTCTTTGGTTTGTACCCATGCTACTCATTGTGGCAGCGTCGGACAATGCGGCCTTGGAGTTATATCGGGATAATATTTTATTTAAGCAAACGGTTACCCGCTATACAGATTCTTGGCACCATATCAAGCCTGCTTGGTATTATATGACCTCGGTCGTTCCCTTGTTTTGGTTACCGCTAAGCGTCATGTTGCCGTGGTTAGTCAAGCCTTGGTACAGAGCTTTTCAACAATTAGATGCGCGCATTATTTTGCCAATTGGTTGGGTACTGTTAGTGATACTTTTCTTTAGCATCAGCCCGGGTAAACGCGGCGTCTATATTTTGCCTGCTTTACCTATGTTGGCCTTGTCCATTGCTCCTTTTGCGTCGTTGATATTTAACTCAAAAGTGATTAAAAACATTCTGTTTGGTATCAGCTTATTGTTAGCTAGTGTGCTGTTCTTGATTGCCATCCTGGGCTTGCTGGATGTGACCGCCGTGACCAAACTCACTGAAAAAATCGATATTGAACCTTGGTTCTTATTTTTGGGCGTTGGCGCATTGAGTTTCTTAGGAACCTTCGTGTTTAGAGGCTTTTCTCGCTGGGTAGCGTGGCCGGTCTTTTTCAGCGTACTTTGGGTAGGCTACAGTACTTATGGATACTACTTACGCAATGATGTGAGCACGCCTATCAATATTTATACTGAAGCACAGCTGCACATTGATGATGGGGCAGAATTAGCATTAATTGATTTCTCCGAACAATTCATTTTATTCTCACCTTATCCCATTGTGCACTTTGGCTATCATACCGTGCTTGAAAAACAACTCGCAGCGGCATATCAGTGGCAGCAAAAAGAAAACCAATATCTGTTGATTGAGGATATAG
>CBFIAR010000040.1:0-9845 GCA_965660625.1 Glaciecola sp.
GTCACAAAAATAACACTCAAAAAACCAAAAATTGGCGCACCCGGCGCGATTCGAACGCGCGACCCACGGCTTCGGAGAACTCAGCCCCTCGAAGTAATCCCATGTACTTTAATCGTCTTTAATCGTCTCAACCCCCCATTTAAAAAGGGCTACAGCAATACGCATCGGATACAATTAATGCCAAATAAAACCTATAAAAAATGTCACAGTCAGTGAAAAAGACACGGGAAGAGTTTTTTGATGGGTTAATTTTAACCCACGTAGCACCCACTCGAAATCAAAAATAATGCAAAGTGAGACATAAGCTACACTTAACTCTCTTAGTTTAAACTTTACCTTACAGTCCTCAATTGAAGAACTCGATCAGCCCATACAATAGACCAAAATTCTGTAGGCATTTCAACGAATCAAAGATTGCATCTTCGTGTATGTCGCGTGAATGAATTAAAGGGCAGCTAATCGCTCAAAGTAGACAAAAGTTATTCTGTCTTATCTTTAAACTCACACAAGTCTTCGATAATGCAGCTGCCGCATATAGGTTTGCGGGCGGCACACACATAGCGGCCGTGTAGAATCAACCAGTGGTGCACATCAACTTTAAATTCTTTTGGCACGACTTTTAATAGCTTCTATTCAACTTCAACCACGTTTTTGCCCATAGCAAACTTGGTGCGGTTTGATACACGATCGATATGAGTGTCCACGGCTATGGTAGGCCAGCCAAAAGATAATAAAGGTAGATGAAGTGCTTTGGTTTACTTCCTGTATGTTATTCGATTTAACGTGCTTTTGGTGATACCAAGGAAGGTAGGTACTTTCATGATGGGGAACAAGTTAATTACAAAAAAGTTTTGTCCAGTGTGACACAATCGTGTTTTATCACCGACTAATTAAATATCTAACCAATTATCAATATGCAGATACAGATGCGTAAAGAATTCAAACAAATGATTATCAACAACCAAGGGCGCATACGATACATCGCGTCCCGGTATAGTCATGACGGCGAATTTGACGACATGTATCAGGAAATATTACTGCAGCTTTGGAGAAGTTTCGAGTCGTTTAGTGGCGAGTCGAAACAAGAAACTTGGGTTTTTAAAGTAGCACTGAATACAGCCTGCACATTTGTAAGGGCAGCAGTTAAGCAAAAAGAGATTACACAGTCTCCATTACACCAATCAATGCAAGACCTTCAGCCTACGCAGGAAAGCTGCCAAGCAGACATTCTTAACCGCTTTATGGATGGGCTAAATGACACAGACGCGAGCTTGCTGATGATGTACTTAGATGGACTATCTTCGGATGACAGCGCCAAAGTGCTTGGTATTAGTTCCAATGCCGTTAGGTCGCGTATTAAGCGCATTAAAAATGAATTTGAAACCAATTACATAGGAGATTGATGTGAAGCTAGATGATTTAAAGCAAGACTGGCAACAAGCCATTGAAACCGAATCAACTCCTGATAATTTAACTGAGGTGATAGACATGATTGAGCAACAAACCACTAAGATTGATAAAGAGATTAAACGTCGTGATTTTCTCGAAATTGGAATCGCAGTATTTCTTATCCCGGTTTGGATATGGGGTTTATTCAATTCTGCAAGCACAATGCAAAGTATTGGTTTTATCATTGCGATTGTCGCTTGCATATACATACCATACCGACTGATATCTGCGAAAAAAGTAGACGCCAAGAAAAGCGGTAGCGTTAAGGACTTTTTAGTCCAAGAAAAACAAAAGATTCAGCAACAAAAACAGATGTTGGAGTCGGTTGTATGGTGGTACATAGCGCCGTTGACGGTTGCAATTTTACTCATCACGTTAGGGGCAAAGGTGAACGAACAAGGTATTCCTCAAATATCGTCGGGCATGTATTGGTATTACGCTTGTGTTGGTTTGCTGGTTGTGGGTGTGTACTTGTTAAATAAACGAGCTGCCAAAAATAAGTTTGCCCCGTTGCTAAAGAACATTGAGCAACGATTGGCACAAATGAGCTAACTAACCACAGAAAGCCCATTCGTTTCTAACCCTTCTTATTCACACACCCTTCAAGGGCGCTTTGAGCGACTTGTTGAGCAAGTCGCTTCGGGCAAATGCTGCCAAAATTTACTAAGGAATTTCGACCATGAACAACAAAAAAACAAATAGCAAACAACAAAGTAAAAAGAAAGCTTCTTCTTCGGCGATTATTGTTGTTTTGATCACATTGTTGATTGCGATAGTTTCTGGTAACTCAAAAGCTGCAATAGCTGGTGCTAAACTAGAAAACGTTATAAGCGAGAACCTTTCGCCTCCAATGGCAGCAGAAGAGGAAGCAAACCTTAGGCACTGGAACATACCTGAAACCAAACAGGAGTTTTGGGATCTTGCCGAACTTAAAAAAGCATATGTGAACACGGCCCCCGCTTTCCTGGATGACCGAATTTCTGTTGGGAAACTCGATGACGAAGGTCGTAACAAAACAGTGATTTTGGAGCTAGCAAGGAAATCGCAAATAAAGAGCATGCAGAAGTGGATAGTTTACTCATTGCACACAACGGAAAAATGGTATTTGAGTCATACTACGCAAGAGGCCGTATAAATTTATCTCATCCTCAATCATCAGCTACTAAGGCCTATACAGCTTTGTTAGTTGGTCGTGCTATTAAATTGGGCTACCTTTCCCTAGAGGACTTAGATAAACCCGTCGTGACGTTTTTAAAAGGCGTAGACCATTCCAAATTTGCAAAAGGCGTAGAGACCATTACGTTGCATGATGCTTTAACAATGTCATCGGGATTGGAAATTAGTAACGATAAAGTGGACAATTATCGAGCCAATTCACAAAAGTATCACGGAATAGCTCAAATCCAAGCCTATTTTGAAGATACCGCTCCAATAGTTAAATCAGCCAAGATATTTAGTTATCAAAGTTTTAATCCCATTATCATAATGAATGTGCTTAGCACCGTTGTACCTGGCTCAGTAGAGAATTTCGCGAAAAATGAACTATTCGATAAAATGAACATTGCCAATTACGACTGGCGTACAAGGGAAGTCGGTATACTAACTCCCGAAAGTGGATCCAGTGTCACCTCTCGCAATATGATAAAAATTGGTACATTGATTATGAATAACGGTAGGTGGGGAAATGAGCAGTTAATTCCCAAAGCGTATGTTGAAAAGATGACAGCAAAACATACCTCCGCACTAACGGAAGAGCAGGTATTTTCGTCCGGCGATAAAGTATTAACTACTGCTTATGGATATTTTTGGTGGCAAACAGATGTGAAAGTTGGCGAGAAAGTGTATTCATCGCACTCAGCGCAAGGTGCGGGTGGTGTTACTATTCTTGTTATTGATGAACTAGATGTAGTGGTAGTTGTCACTGGTCACGCCATGCAATCTTACTGTGTCCGTCGTTAGAACTACACTAACTTAGTGTCACTTCCCATGGCAATATATCATTTGTGTTGACGTCACCTTCCATCATTTTGTTCATGACGTGCACCAAGTAATCGTAGGGTTTGAGTCCGCAAGCTTTTGCTGTTTCAATAATTGAATATAGTACCGCACTGGCGTTTGCGCCGGTTGCCGTTTGACTCATCAGCCACGCCTTGCGTCCAATCACGAAGGGCTTTATTGCTCTTTCACTGCGATTATTGTCGATATCAATTCGGCCATCTTGCACATAACGGATGAACTTGTCCCATTGATTAATGGCATAATTAACAGCTTTGCCAAGTAAACTTTCAGGCAGTATTGTTAAGCTAGATTTGTCTAGCCACGCTTTAAATTGGTTAAGCAAGGGTAGGCTTTGCGCTTGCCTGACTTGGTAGCGCTCTTCAATCGTTTTATCTTTGATTTGTTTCTCAATGCGATACAGCTTTTGAATGTGATTGAGTGCCCAATCGGCTTTGCCCACCTTGGCGTTTTTACCCTGCATTTTCTTTGCTTCCATGAATTTGCGGCGGATATGCGCCAAGCATGTCACTAATTGTGCTTGGGTGAGTTGATAACCGGCATAACCGTCAACACCCAAGTAGCCTTGATAGCCTCGTAAAAATTCCACGGCACATTTACCCCCGCGACTAGGCTGATAATCGTACAGTACAATATTGGGCGTATCATCGCCGTTAATGTTTCCCGCAGGCGAGTCTGCACCGCAGTTATACACCCACATGTACGATTTCACATTGTCATCGCTCACCACTGTCATCGTGGTTTCATCCGCACGGATGTAATCTTGCTTAAGCAGGTTGTCATGCCAAGGCTCATAAGTAATCGGTTTGAATAAGGCGCTGGTTTTAATCAGCCAATCCGACATGGTTTGTCGTGATATGTGAATGCCGATGTGACCGAGCATAGTCTCTAATCGATAAAGCGGTAAACCATATTGGAATTTACTGACAATGATTTGCGCAATTAAGCTCGGCGTGGCGTAGCTCTTAGGTAAAATGCTTGCCACTGGCGGTGCTTGTTTAATCGGGGTCTTGGTCCCATTCTTTTCACATGTGCGGCAGGCGTATTTTAAGCGATGATTCTCAATCACTTTAATCGTTGCCGGCACATATTCCAACTTTTCAGTGACATCTTTACCCATGACATGCATTTGGCCTTGGCAGCAATCGCAGATTTTATCGGCCTCATCAATATCGTGTATCACCACTTCACGCTCGACCGTGTCATCAAAGACCATTTTGTTTCGTTTTTTGCGCTTCGCCGTATATTCCGTGTATTGTTCTTCACCGCTTAACTCTGCTTCATCATTACTCGCTTGCTCGGCAATCTCTTCTGCTTCGTTAAACAGCTCACCCTGACCAGGATATTCTTCACTTTTACTGGCAAACAGCTTATGTTTCGCTAATCTAAACTGCTCTTGTAAAAACCCTAAATGTACACGTTGTAAACCTATTAACTCTTTTGCTTCGTCCACCGACAAGCCATGCTCTAGGTCTTTTTTATCCAAGAGCTTAATCCGCTTTTCGCGTTGATTATAGGACTGTTCGGCGCGTGTTCTCATGGCATGCATTTTACCGCAGATCATGGCTAAGATGTTGTTTTACCTTAGACTAAATCGTGATCAATAATCTGTGCTTATGATCTGATGTTATAAGCCCGCAGACGCATAAAACAGGGGCTGGTGACCGTGTATATCAAAGCCGCCTAGCAGACTATTAAGTTGTTGTTCAGTCAAACTAATAGACGTTTGCGTGCTTTTAGGCCACTTAAACGCTTCTTTTTCCAAGCGTTTTGACCACATGGCTAAACCAGTATTATCCCAGTATAAAATCTTGAGTCGCTTGCGAGTACGATTAGTAAAAACAAACAACGCGCCAGACATTAACGGCACATCAAGCTCTTGTTCAATAATCAACGACAATCCGTTAAATTGTTTACGGAAGTCAATGGTCTTTGGGTATAAGTAAACGGCGGCTGGGTCAACGAACATTCTCATGCAGAAAGGCCTCTCAGCAAGGTTGCTAGCCAAATAGGATCGCATTGGGTTGATAATGACAATTGCGCATGCTGAGTTTGTAAAATGACCGTGCTTGGAATGGGCGCCACTTGCGCTTTCACAAATTGATTGGAGCGTGCGACTGCTAGGCCTGAAGGTGATTGTTTATCGATACTGCCTTTTTTACTTTGCATTGACGTTGCTAATCCCATGGCGTGGCGACGAGAATAGAAGGTTTGCACGGCAATGTTACGCTCAACACAAAACTGCTTAGTGGTACCAGCAAACTCTTTATGAGCCTGCATTATTTGTTGCCATTGTTTAATTGTACGTTTTGTCATGCTAGGTTCTCAGTAGTTGAAAACCTTATTGTCTGTTATTCTCAACACCTAGCACATGTGTGGTTCTAACGACTGACACATCTTACTTACAACTTATCACTGAAAAAGTCTTACCTACATTTATTTAACACTAGTTGAATGAAGCAAAACCTCCTTTACTGAACAATATCGTGCGTCAAATTTCGAATTCGGCGCATAAATACCTTTCTTATGTGCCAACATGCGGCTTTTACTATGTATTGAAGTAATAAGGGATCGCATATGAATTTAAATACTAAAGGCAGATTGGCAGGCATGTTATATTTGCTACTCGTAATAACAGGCATATTCAAGTTAAAGTATGTACCAACTGAATTAATAGTTTGGAGTCTGGCTGGTCGTAGTTGCATTACCACCATGGTTGGCAGGAGAGCAGGTTCCAGGGGTGGTAAGTGTAAAAGGCTCGATAATAGGCATAGGCATAATTATTATACTGATTCCATGGAAATACGTATGGTGGCGATACTTTACTCAGTCTGTTGAGCCATGGAGACGTAAAAAGTAAATTGGTAATAACAAACAATGACATCATCATTCAATAATGCAGCGAAAGCGATGATGCATTGGCGATATTTATGATTGCACGTATCAATGCTTCAACGGTTATTCAATAGCTTTGCAAAGTTTAAACGGTGGACGCTATCTCATGGTATAGAAAAACGAGCTTTGTCAGCATATACTGACCTCTGAGATGCCATTCAAGCAGGACTTTTAACAGTTGACTAGGTTCCGCTTCGCTATACATTTTAGCGAACAATTAAAAGCCTCAAAAAAGGACATTAGTTTTGACACAGGATCGGTGTAAATGTTTAAGAAAATAATTATTCTCATATCTACTGCCTTACTTCTTTTAGGTTGCAATGCAACAGGGCCAAAGTTTACACAACTTGAAAGCTTGGATACGAACAACGCTAAAGTTTATGTTTATCGTCCGTGGGCAATGTTAGATGGTGCTGCTGCTCCAACAGTTCAAGTTGATGGGAAAGATCGCTTTGATCTTAGCAATGGAGGCTACGAAGTTATTACTTTATATCCCGGTACTCATACACTTACAATTAAAAAAGGCGCGTTTATGTCTAACTGGCGTGCTGACGAAATGAATATTGAATATAAATTCGAAGCTAATAAAAATTACTTTGTTCGTCTATCAGCCCAGTTACAAGATGCAGGTGTATACGGCCGTGTAATCTCGGTTTCTGGTAGCTACGGTTTTGCATTAATCAAAGAGTCATTTGCAATCAATGAACTTAAAGAAGTAAAGAAAAACTAAGACGTCATTCAAAAGGACAAAAACGGTTGGCTCTTGCTCCTTTGACGCTTATTTTGAGTAGCTATTTTTACATTATGGCGAGTTTATAGTCTTCGCAAAAATATTTCCTCCGCCATTTGCAATGACTTACCAGATGACAATCAAAGTTCAAAAGATAGGTAAACATAATTTAATGTTATACGCTTAAGGAATTATGAAGAACTCTGCAGTTAAATGGATTTTATTAATAGCTTACATCGTTGTTGCGGTGGTAGTGGGCAACGCGCTTTCTTGTCCCTCAGATGAAGCTCGGCCACTCATTATTCTTTTAAGTAGTGCGCTTCTTGTTTATATAAACGTTTGCTTTTTCCTTAAACTACCAATCAACCTGTTGCACATACCGGAAGCTGCCGTAGTATCTAATTTTTCTTTACGTAGGCGCTTAGTATTAATTTCATGGTTAATGGTTCTTGCTTTAATTGTTTGGGGTCTTGCTGATGGTTTCGGTTGTAGCGTATAACAATTCAACCGGAGCTAAACACGCGGACGTTGTTCTTGTAGTGGTCACCAAATTAGGACGCACTTTTAGATTGAGTTTAACAATATACTATGAATGATGCGGAACCGATTTTGAAAAAATGTATTAACAATAGAATTCGATTAATCGGCGGTTTATTTCTGTCGGCCTTTGTTTTTTACGGAGGAGGTACTGCGCTTGTATCAAGTGGCCAGCAAACTCTTGGCTTAGTGCTAATGCTTATAAATTCAGCGGTAGTGCTCTCTATTGGCGTACTCATTAGCTCAATTATCGCTAGGGATGCCCCATATTCTGCAATTGTTTACTTTATCACTAGGTTGTCTGAAGCTGCTCTACTTGGCGCAGGCGCTGTCATCTGGGCTCTCGGTTTGCTTAATCCGTACGGTGAAGAACTAAACATAGCACTTTACAGGCTTGCAATGATTATCCTCGGCCTTGGTAGCATCGGCTTTTGTCACTGGCTTATTGCAACAAGAACGGTTCATGTATTACTTGCATGCTTAGGTTTTGTCGGATATCCCCTTATTGCTATGGCTATGATCGCAGCATATTTTGGCAGTGAGTTTTGGGCTCACATACTGCTAATACCTGGAGCGGCATTTGAACTGACCTTTGGTTTATTATTACTTTTTGGTGGTTTACGTAGTCCGTTGCATACTAGTCAAAAAATGAATGGATAATGAAAAATATTTTTTACATGGTTTATCGTAGAAAGACAGTATCGTGAAACTCACTTCCCTTTTTGTTTTAAATTCTTTTCGGTTTTGATGGCAAGTCCCGTCCAAATATTATCACTCAACCAGTCGTCAATTGGCACTCTGTTTGCGCCACTAGTCTACAGAGAAGTCAAGCAAGAATGCATGTGCCGCCAACGCAACAACGTCGACGCATAGTAACTGTAGTGGTGGAGTGAGTTAAGCCCAGTAGAGTCTTGCTATCTATGTTGATGTTAATCTAGCTCAATCAGGCGCTCGAATAACACGGCAACCTGTCCTGCACCACCGTGAACACTGCTACCATAGTTTAGAGTGTGTACACGCCATCCTTGTTTCGCATACGAATTAATTTGAGCGTCAAATTTATATTCAGCTTGTTTGTTGTTTCTTCCCCAATTCGAAAGCCAATCAACATCATTTTTAAAAACTACTGATTTGTATTCGAAACAAGACTCAGGTTCAACGTAATCGAGGTCTTCGATATCAAGCCCAAATACAGAGGCCAGTGCTTTTTTCGATTGTAAGGAAATGCTACCTTCTTTTTCAATCCGTTGCACTGTTCGCAAATTTAAACCCGAGGCAACGGCAAGCTCCTATTGGGACCACGCTTGCTTGTTACGAAGTCTTTTTACCAGTTCTCTGTCAATTATCATGTAGCACCTGCAAACCTTATTGATCTTTATCGTTATGAGCTTTATACATAGCTATTCCTAACGGTAACATTATAACGATACCCAGAATATAGCTACCGATACTCCCGCCAATCGCTATACCTGTGCATATCACTATGGCTATGGACGCTGACAATGCTTTATTCTGCAAAAATGCTTTAATGTTCATACTGCAATCTCTATTCGTTAAATTGAATCATGGTTGTACTGTTTAATCGCTGTATATTGCTACGGCGTTTTACTGACAAAATGACGGCAGTAAATTTATCTAATTGAAATTAATGGCTTTTATTAATAGGAGTAAACACAGTTCTCAAAAGGTTTGCTGGTGAAACGACCTTTCTACTTAACTTAGTTAATCGTATTATTCAACGTTCGCCCTTTCCCTATTTCTGCAAATAAGTACGTATTTCGGACGGTCTAGATGTTTAGAATTGAATTTTGGGATTAGAGCCAAGAGCGACTATTCGAGCATTAAACCTATAAGGTCTGCTTCCTGTGGAAGCGGACGTTTAGGATAACCCGATTTTGCCTCTTTATCATTTGCGGCCTATTTATCGTTTTCTCTAACAACAATGTTTTTACATCCGTTTTTCTATTGGTAGTCCGCTGTTTGGAGTTGATTTTCGAAAGAATTATCGTTAAATTACTTACATGAAACACATGTCAACGTCTAATTCATTCTTCTTCTGGTGGCGCTCTAATTAGAGTGGCACGGAATTCTTACATTCTTAAGCTGCTGGAAGGTAGCTAAGACTGTAATTTCTTTTATATCTCCAGTAGCGATCTATTCAAACTAGGAGATATACTCATGAACACAAAACAAAATGCTGATAAACCAGAAATTATTC
>CBFIAR010000041.1:0-7001 GCA_965660625.1 Glaciecola sp.
TTTATCTTGGTTTAGGTTGGCATTGTCGTGTTTACTGCTCATTGGTTTTGCGACATTTTTTGCTGCATCCTCAGTAGGCGCACAAGATTTAAGTAACAGCGACGCCTTAGCAAAAGTATCTGAAGCGGAGAAAATGGGTGAAAATTATTCTTTTGACGATCCAAACGATAGAAAAACGTTTTTAAAGCTCACCGCCGAACTGCGCTGCCCAATGTGTCAAAACCAAAACATTGCCGATTCGGATGCCATGATAGCCCACGACATGCGTCGAAAAGTGTATCAGCTCATGCAGCAGGGCAGTTCAGAGCAAGAGGTGATTGAGTATATGAAAGAGCGATACGGCGACTTCGTGTATTACCAACCGCCGGTAACACCAGTGACAATATGGCTTTGGGCCTTACCTGTATTGTTTGCTTTTATCATGATGGGCGTATTTATAAAACGCCGCAAAGTGTCCCCTGTTGAAGATGTTGAAGCCAAGTTAGCTGCGGCTAATAAATTGTTAAAGGATGATAAGTGACTAGTTTTTATTTGATTGCTGTATTTTTTGCACTTGTTGCTACTGGTTTTATCGTTTATCCATGGCTTAAAGACCGCAACGCAAAGAAACGTTTTGAAGTGTCCAACACCAATGTTATCAAGCAGCGGATTCAAGAAATTGAGCGAGAGGCTGCAGAGGGATTAATTGATCCTGAAGAGATGCAAACTGCCATCAACGAAATGAAAGTTGCGCTGGCCGATGAGGCTGCATTTCACGAGGCACAAGAGCAAGTGGCTAGAACGACTAGTTTGTCGGCAAAGTCAGCTAAGATCCCACTAATCGTTGGTGCCATTCCGGCCATTATCGCTGCCGTTTGGGTGTATGTGGACGCTAATCAGCTTTCGGGTTTGAAAGACTTAGTGGATGCAACGGTTAATATAGATCAACTCAGCGAGCGTATCTTAGTAAAGCCGACTAACGATGTGCTGCCTGAGGAGTTTCAAAAATATGCACTGGTGATCCGTCAGCAGCTACGCAAAAACCCAGAAGACGCAACGGGCTGGCAGTGGCTTGGCAGATTGCGCATGTCCTTAGGGCAAACAGAAGAAGCCGTGGCGGCATTCGATAAAGCCTTGAAGATAAGCCCCGAGTCTGAAGATATTCGTATGAAGTACGCGCAAGCGATGATGATGGTGGGCGATGACGAGCACTTACAAAATGCGAAACGACAGGTGAGCTATTTGGTTCAACTTGCCCCTGATAATCGAAATTATCGCTTATTGTTAACGGTGGTAGCGGCGCAGTTAAATGATAGCGAAGTGGCGTTTGCCAACTTTGCGCTGATTAAAGATGAGCTTTCGGCGAATAGCACCTTGTATCAATCATTAGTTAGCCAGTTGCGTTCTATGGGGGCGCCGGAAACCTTATTGTCGCTGGAGGGCAGAGAATCAAACACTGGCGTTGCAAATGAAAGCGCTTCATCATTGGCAGGGGCTACTGCATCTGCTGGCGCAGCGCTCAGTGATTCTGGCGCACAAACTAGTGAACGAGGATTTGAAGTGACTGTGTCGGTGGCAAATGACTTAGTGAGTAAAATACCGGCTAGTGGCTATTTGATTGTGTTTGCACAAGACGCCATTTCTGGCAGCAGAGTGCCTCTAGCGGTGAAGAAAATAAGTTTACCGCAGTTCCCTATTTCAGTGACCTTGAGCCCCGCAGACGCCATGATCCCAACGATGTCATTAAAAAATGCTGAACAAGTTATTATAACGGCGCGTATATCAGTAGACGAAGATGTAATGACCAGCCCTGGCGAGTTACAAGGAAGCCTAGCCAGCGTGAAGGTCAACGACAGCATGCAGTCTGTCGCTTTAACCATAAATAAGGAAGTACAGTGAACAATCAGTTTAAAATAATTGCGTTAATTTTCGCCTTAGGAATAGGTGGATGCGCAAGCTCGGGGGCTAATCAGCAATCCGGTTTAGAAGATAATCGAGAGACAGCGAGTGTTGTCAGCAGTGCGGCGCCAGAGCAAGACAAGTATGCTGACCCGTTTGAACCCATCAACCGGATGTTTTGGGATTTCAACTACGAAATTCTTGACCGTTTTTTAGTTAAGCCAATCACGATTGCTTACGTTACGGTAACACCAACATTTGTGAGAACAGGGCTACTTAACGCCTCTGAAAACCTCAGCGAGCCAGCGAGTGCAGTGAATAATTTGTTGCAGGGTAAACCGGTTGAGTCACTCACCAGCGTTGGCCGTTTTTTAGTGAACAGTACCGTTGGTATTGTGGGTTTGTTTGACGTGGCCACAAAAATGGGCTTAGAAGAGAAAGAAGAAGATTTTGGCGAAGTATTAGGCGTGTGGGGCCTTGGCACGGGTCCTTACTTAATGCTACCAGCCTTAGGACCCAGCGACTTCAGAAGCCTCACTGGCAAAGTCGTCGATAACGTTTATTGGCCAACGACGGTTATTAATGACCCATACGTGATTGCGGCGAACGTGATAAAAATAGTGGAAGTAAGAGCATCATTGCTCGATCAAGAAGCAACATTAAACCGGTCACTCGACCGCTACCTATTTGTGCGCGACGCGTACTTCCAGCGTTTAGCGTTTAAAGTGAGTGATGGTAAAGTTAATGTGAAAACGGAAGAAGAGTTGGAAGAAGAGCAGGATGATTTTTCTGATTTTGAGGATATGTTGAAGGATATGTAGCACCTAAAGGGGCAAGGGAAATTAAAGGGGTCAATAACACAATCCACTCAATCCCTTATGAGCAACTAAATTAAGAAGCTTTAGAGAAGTTCCGCGCGGCTTTTTGCCCCCTTGTTCCCACTGTTTCACCGTTGAAGCGCTTGTATTTAGATATGCTGCAAAAACAGCTTGGCTGACATGCTCTTTTTCCCTCAACGATTTAATGTGCTGAGCACTAAAGTTTTCGACTATAGGTAAACAAAGGACATCCAGTTCACGCATTGTTGTTACTTTCATTATTCCAGCATCAGTTAGTTCTGTCGCTGTTTCATGAATGACATTTAAAATTTCACTTTTCATTAAATTTCTACCTCTATAAAAATGCCAATTTTTATAGCATTTTCAATTTCTTGCTGATCATAGGTAATCACCTCACTAGCAAAAATCTTCAACGCTTTTAATTCTTTATCGGTAATATTTTCTTGCTTACTCTTTGAAAAACCATAAATGAAAACGGCTCTTCTTTCTGATTTAAACGCAACAATGGTTCGTAGGGAGCTGCTTTTGCCTTTACCCGCGATTGCCACTCGTTTTTTGTAAATATATTTGCCTAGTTTGGCATCAATCAACCCAGCGTTCATTTCATTAAATGCGTTGAGGAGGGAGCGGTCGCTTAACTTTTCACTTTTCGCCCACCTGTCAAACCACTTTAATTTGTAAATCTGCATAACTTTCCTTATTTATGCTGTATTAATATAACACTAGGTGATATGGCTTACATAGTAATTTAATGCAGGAATTAATAAAACTGGCTGGATGAACTGAATTATTGCCTTAGCGAAAACGGGGGAATGTGCAACTAGGATGGCGGATATTAAAGGGAGTGGGGAAATTAAATGGGTCAGGGTGAATTAAATCCGGAATAACCGGATTTAATTCACCCTGACCCATTTTAGTTTTAGCTCTTATAACCATTCGGATTGTTCGACTGCCAGCGCCAAGAATCTTCACACATCTCCTTCAAGCCTTTTTCCGCTGTCCAGCCTAGTGCTTCAGCCGCCAACTTAGGGTCAGCATAACAAGCAGCCACATCACCACCTCGGCGAGGGGTAATCTTATAAGGGACTTTTTGACCCGACGCCTGTTCAAACATGTGCACCATTTCAAGCACGCTGTAACCTTGGCCAGTACCTAAGTTGTAGGTGACTAAACCAGCTTTGTCCTCTAGTTTAGCCAACGCTTTTAAATGCCCGTTAGCTAAATCATCAACGTGAATGTAGTCGCGCACTCCGGTGCCGTCGACAGTGTCGTAGTCATCGCCAAATACGCTTAAAAATTCACGCTTGCCGGTCGCGACTTGCGTGATAAACGGCATTAGGTTGTTCGGAATACCGTTAGGGTCTTCGCCAATTCTACCGCTAGGATGAGCACCCGCCGGATTAAAATAGCGCAACAACACAATGTTCCAATTGTTCTCTGCTTTGTATAGGTCGGTTAGCATAAGCTCAACCATCAACTTTGACATACCGTAAGGGTTAGTTGGTGAGCCAGTAGGTAAATTTTCATGCAGTGGGAGTTCTGTTGGATCGCCATAAACAGTAGCCGACGAACTAAATACAATGTTAGTTACGCCATTAGCCTGCATTGCTTTGCACAAGTTAAGCGTGCCGTATACGTTGTTTTCGTAGTACATCAGCGGCTTTTCGACCGATTCACCCACGGCCTTCAGGCCAGCAAAATGAATGACACCATCAATTTTGTGTTGGCTAAATATTTCATTTAACAGCTCAATGTCACGTATATCACCTTCATATAAATCCGCTGTTTTACCCACGATCTCTTCAACTCGTTTTAAACTTTCTTCAGACGAGTTTGAAAAATTATCCAATATAACAACTTCATAATCTGCTTCGAGTAATTGGAGTACTGTATGGCTGCCTATATAGCCAGTGCCGCCGGTAACAAGTATTGATTTCATCATGTTTTGGCAAGGGTACCTCCTACTTTAGTGGGATGAGGAATTGCTTGCTCTCTCCATTCTTTGTATTAATGTTGTAGTGCGAGCAGTGAGCCGCACTGTGCTCTTTTTAATGTTCGCACAGGCATGGGTTTTATCGCCTAGAATATTCTCTATAGCGAAGTAGCCTGTAGCGCGTTTTCCTTTTACAAAGCCCGAACCTTGTGGCGTGGAGATAAAGTCATGCTTTCGAAGTCCAAATAGCTTACCTGTCGGGATCTTCTTTTCTGAGCGACTGCCTTTGGTTTGTTGATAATCACCGCTAGCAACGTGCTTTTTGTAAAAGACTGTCCCTAATGGATTAATTAACTCACCGTCCTCACAACAAATAACAATAGCATCATGTGCGTGCAACTTGCTGTCGTGCTTTATCTTTCGACCACTTTTGCAAGTGTAATTATCGCGATTAAGAATAAACGCCTTAATATTATAATAGTCTTTTTGTTTACCATTTTGGTACTCGATGCCGACCACATCAGGGTTTGTTATTTTGTGAATATCAAAACTGGCGGTTTCCACTTTCCAGTGCGAAATAGGCAATATGGATTCAACTTGCTTTTTCTCACGTAAGTGAGACTCAACTTTACTGCGAATTGACGGAGCTAAGCGCCCATTGGCTCTCATTGACGCTCGGTTAGCCCAACGTGCAGGGCGATAGCGACACTTTCGGCCACGCCTTGTCCGTCTATACATAGCCCGTTGTTGCATCTTTTTAGAAACGTCATTTCGCAAAGTGACTTCACTCTGATAAACGACATTACCGTTTGCAACAGCAGCACATCCGACAACCTTACTGCCAGTGTCCATACCGCCAATAATGGTTTGCTTAAATTCGGTCGTTTCTTCCACTAACTGAATAGTAAAAGGCGTTCTTCTTTTTACCTTCGCCTTTTTATCCTTTAAAAGCAGTCTTGCTACGGCTGACTCACAAGGCATTATAGGCTCACCGCGCTTGTTTAGTACATAAACGAACATACGTTAAATCCTCCCGTAAACGGGGTAGTGCGTAGTAGTTGGCTTTGGAGTAGGCCAATTAATCCGTCTTCCTCTCGACCAGATAATGACAGGTTTGACGCTATACGCACTGGACTCAACACTTTTGTCCTGTTTAACGCATAGCCGTAGAGGTTGGAACTGAGGCGGCATTCCAACGTACCTATTTCTGTCTTATCGCTTAAAAACAACTTAATACTCTCCTGTTTTTGGTCTGGTCAACTGGGCTTTTACAAGCCCACTCTTTAGGGGTGGTGTAGTTGACATTGCGGGTTCCTTATATCGTAAAACCCATTTTACTTTCTGAATGTGACACCTTTAGTACTTAGATAATACTTAGCTTATTCTGCATCTTGCGGCTTACTATCTTTTATATATTTAGCACTCAAAGAATACTGTATAGGCTTCACCAAAATCGGATACAACAGCAAAATAAGACCCGCCCAAAGCAACGAAAACCAGTTATCTGATACCTGCAAAACTAAATAAAACACCGGCACAATAACAAATAGTTTAAGCACATTTAATAAGGTTTTCTCGGGCACGCTCATTTTTTTAGCCGCATCTTCTAATATGGCCATGCGTTCCGTTAATGGTTTGCCAGCTAATGCGGGAATGTTTTTAGTTGAGGTGTATATTTTCAAATTACTCTCACGTGAATTAAAACTGGAATGCTATAAACGCGATAGTAGCAAAATTAGCTCATTCTGGTCATGTTTTAGAAGCAATAAAAAAGGCGGCACACTTAAAAAGTGATCACCGCCTTTTTCAAAAGGGATTAACTTGCTTAAAAAGCAGTGTTATTACGTTGGCTCTTTCTCTGCCAACTTCTCCCACTTACGCGTTTTCAGCGACAGCAACAACAAAACAATACCTATCGCGACACTGAAGTAAGTGATTTGCAGGTACAGACCTGGCATTTGGTCAACTTGCTCCGGGTCGAATTTACCAGCAAAAATGCCAGCAATAATACTACCCATAGAATAGGTGAGTACAAACACGCCCATCATTTGACCCGCAAAGCGCTTTGGTGACAACTTACTTACAGCACTTAATGCAACGGGGCTTAACCAAAGCTCGCCAACAGTGTGTAAGAAATAAGTAGCCACCAACCAATATGGCGCTACTTTTAAGCCACTGGCCGCAAGTTGCGCCGCAAAGAACATCACGATAAAGCCTGATGCCATGATGATAAGGCCAACCGCGCACTTAACGCTGTAGCTTGGCTCAATCATGCGTTTACCCAATGCCATCCACATATACGCGAAGAAAGGCGATAAAATGATGATGAATATAGAGTTGGCAGACTGGAA
>CBFIAR010000042.1:0-6918 GCA_965660625.1 Glaciecola sp.
CCGCATCTAAAATCAGCCGGCTCTGTGGCTAACAATATGCGCGACTGCGAGGTTAAATACATCATGTGCTGGCGGCACGAATAAGCTCGCCCATCATACTGGGCGATAGCGGACCAGACAGCGATAATTCAGCGCCATTGGGCAGGCGTAACTCAAGACGCAAAGCGCTTGGCAGGTCATCCAAGACGGGCAACTCCACAAATGCAGGCGGATCACCTGCGATCCCTTGCCAATGCTTTATTTGGGTGCCACTTAGCCCCAATTCACTGGATACTCTGCTTCGGGAATAATGGATAAGCAATTCAACGGCCTGCTGCTGCAATGCTTCTGGGGTTTTACGTGTCGACTTTTTACGGGTGGCACGCCACTGCTTGAAGGCGTCTATTGCACATGATAGCTGGTCAGCGGGACTCATAGTACTTTCCTGTACTGGTGAAAACACCATTACATCAGAAAAATATTAGGAAGTTGTGCTACGCTGCCGTAAGCTCACGCACAATTCGACTTTATCTTACCTTTGCAAAAAACCTTATGCACCGACTTATTATGTAAATACGCTTACAATCAACATACTATTGATGAGTATCAATGCCATATTGTTGTTTAGGAGCAAACTCTAGACGTTGAGATTGCTCATAATCTGGGGATAATTTATGGTAGATAGACTAGACAAATTACTAACGCTTAAAGAAGCATTAAGTGCTCGTATCGCTAAAATTGATACAGAACTGCACAACCGTAGTACGAGTGGTAAATTTTCGGAGCAAGTCGTTGACCGTCAAAATGATGATGTTCTGTTTAATCTGAAAAGTGAAGCAGGACAAGAGTTAGAGCAAATAAATCACGCTCTCATTAAAATAGAAAACTCAGTATACGGCATCTGTGAAAAGTGCCACGGTAAGATTAGTTCAGAGCGTTTAGATGCTGTTCCTTTTGCCGCAAATTGCAGAGACTGTTTCGAATAAATACGAGGATATGAACATGTTAGTAACCTTTTCCAATCGTCTATCTGGTGATATAACGATGTTTGGTGATATCGCTGTTCAATTATTAAAACTAATGGGGCACAGTGGCACCGTTCCAAGCGCCCTAAGTGCAGAAGATGTTCCTGACGCACTAGCAAAGTTACAAAATGCTATCGATGATATTGAGCCCTTACCGGAGTCAGATTTATTACAAAATGAAGACGAGACGGCTACTCCTGTTAGTCTTGCGCATCGAGCTATGCCTTTAATTGAAATGCTACAAACATCAGCACGAGATAAGTCATACCTTATGTGGGCCTACAATAGCTAGTAGACATATTTACCAGTCTTTTGCTCTACAATAGAGATAGGTAAACAAAGACAGTAGACAAAAAATAAAGAACGATGGCAATAGCATCCTACAACTGGCTTTTTATGCTTAATATTTTGGTTTGTCGATAAGGATGCTTAACTGATAGACTATAACCATTTAGTCATTTCAATGGACCGTAATTTTGACCAAAGACAAAACAAAACGCATACTCAGGGTAGTGCTGATAGTTGCATCACTATTTTCTTTGTTCTTCGTGCCATGGTTGTTGGTAAAAGCGTGGATACTTCCTCTACCAGATACGATCCAAGAACAGTTAGATGAGGCAGTTAGTCACGGATTTGACGGAGTAATTGTGTATGTCGATCAAGTCGGTGCGCCCCCCGCATATTTTACTTCTGGCTGGCATAATCGAGAAGCCAAGATACCTGCAAAACCACAAGCCCTTTTTAAGATTGCCAGCATTAGCAAACTTTATGATGCTGTGGCTGTTACTAAACTGGTTAGTGAAGGGCGCCTTGACCTTGATAAAACAATCGCAGACTACTTACCTGACCTTGTGGGGAGAATAGAGTACGCCGATAAAATCTCTCTAAGATTGATGATACAACATAGAAGTGGGATCCCAAACTTTACGAACGCACCAAATTTTTGGGCAGCCCCAACACAATCCTATGAAGAAAGTCTGGCACTAATCATAGAT
Source organism: Glaciecola sp. (assembly GCA_965660625.1). Taxonomy (GTDB): domain Bacteria; phylum Pseudomonadota; class Gammaproteobacteria; order Enterobacterales; family Alteromonadaceae; genus Glaciecola. The sequence continues at coordinate 2,000 of CBFIAR010000042.1, forward strand.
AAACCTGCCAACTTTGAACCAGGTGATGACTATGAATATAGCAATACCAATTATTTATTAATCAATAAGATAATGGACAATGCACTTGGCTATGCTAACTTTCAATTTATCCAGCAAAGTATTCTAATGCCACTAAACCTTACACATACTTTTAGTTCGCTCAATGAAGTAGATATTGAGAATGTGATGAGTGGTTACCATGTAGGTCATCCATTCGATTTAAAAGCCGACGAACACGGCATGCTAGCAACAGCAGAGGATGTCGGTATTTTCTTAAGAGCACTGAATGATGGAAGTATTTTTGATAGGGGAGAGCAGAAAATATATTCGTCTATTTATAAGTATGAACACGCCGGTTGGGTTCCTGGATATCAGAGTTTTGCGACATATCACAAAGACCTAGATGCTGTTGTCATTCAGTTCTACAGCACAACCGATCCAAAACTATACAATTGGAATTTGTCAGAAATTATAAATAGTAGAATTGCTAAAATTATAAAAAAACAAAAGAAAGAAAAGCAATTAAATTAGAGTGTTTCGCTTTCACCTGTAGGGGAGTAATGGGGAGTTTAGCAATAGATTTGCTTACGATGACGGAAAATAAGTAATCAAGTGAGACAGGCTCATTTGCAAATAACGTTCAACATGGAGAGTGAAATGAAAGTACTAGTTTTATTGATGTTATTAACTTTTGGATGTATCGCTAAAGATGATGTCCAATTTAAGCCATCTACTTTAGACAATACAAAATCAATTTATTGGATTAATAGCGAGTCAAATTCAGCAGTCCTCTATAGTAGATTTAAAGTATTTCACAACTTAAGAGATTTAGTCTCAACAACTATTGTTACGGCGAAAGAAACCGCTCAAACAAACGAAACTTTTTGTTCATATAACAAGCTTGTATTCGTAGATAACAATAAAGATCTTATCACTGTTTTTTCTATAAAAAATAATAGCATCATTCATAACGGCATTGTTTACGCAGTCCCCGAACAACAATTAGGTGAATTTACTGACTTCAACCAAAAACGCATCGCTAAAGGTGATGGAGTTCTTGCTAAACATCTTAAGATGAACATTAATAACTACAGTGAAGAGTGTTTGTAAAAACCTATTTAGGAATGTAGATGCCATGAAATTGCGCATAAGTTGCGTTGAGTGTGAGCATAAGCATAGTCAGATCTCTAAAAATATCCCGCGAATTTGAAAGAGAAGCAACCTAAATTTTAAGTATTCTTAGGCATGACTTCTATAGATATTGTCCTCCGTCTTCAGTCAACGATTGACTGAACTTCAGCTGAAGTTATAAAGCCATTTTGGCCAAGCAAGAAGCCTTTGGGCAATGGGCTTACTTCATTATAGTTGGTTGAAAGACCGTTTTGGCTAACCAGCAATTTCCTCTGCACTAAATGTTGTTTTGTCCAAAGGTTCAATTTTGAACTGAAAAAACGCATAACACGCGCTGATCAAGGGACACACTAAATTAAAGAACGCGAAAGGTAAATAAGCGATAGTTGCTACACCGAGCGTACCAGCCATAAATGCACCACAGGTGTTCCAAGGTATCAATGGACTCGTGACCGTAGCTGAGTCTTCCAATGCGCGGCTCAAGTTAACTGGAGCTAATTTACGGCGAGTGTATTCCACTCTTAACATTCTTCCCGGTAGCACAATTGCAATGTATTGATCGGCAGTAATAATGTTAGCGCCAATACAGACAGAAAGTGTTGTGATGATCAAACTTGTAGTGCCGGTCACTACTGTCAAGATACTTTCTAAAACGCGATTTAATAATCCGGTGACCTCCATTACGCCGCCAAACGCCATTGCGCTTAGAATAAGCCAAATAGTGTTAACCATGCTGCTCATGCCGCCGCGGCTTAACAAATTATCTAAAACTGAATTTCCAGTGGTAGCAACATATCCATCGAACATTGCTATCCACAGGCCTTTTACCAATGCAACTATCGGTATTAAGGTATCGTCGTTTACGAATGAAATTACGTTATCAAACTGAAATAACGCAGCGCAAACTGCACCGGCCAGAGCGCCTATGATCACTGTGGGGAATGCCGGCATTCTGCGATGAGCTAAAAACAACACGACGAACAATGGAATTAATAAGTGTATGCCAGGATTAAATGTTTCATCTAACAAGGCGACGGTATCGGTGAGTTGATTTTCAATCGACGCTACGTCTGCCGTAAGGCCTAGAAAGGTAAAGCCGATAAGCGCGATTATAATGCTGGGTATTGTCGTCCAAGTCATATGACGAATATGGCTAAAAATATCAGTTCCTGCAACAGCAGGTGCTAGATTAGTTGTGTCTGACATAGGTGACATTTTGTCGCCAAAATACGCGCCACTGATTATAGCGCCAGCGGTGATATTGACATCTAAGCCCATTGCTGACGAAATACCAATTAGAGCAATACCCAACGTCCCGGCAACAGTCCACGAACTGCCGATACTCAGCGCAACAACAGCACATAATAAGCAACACGCCGCATAAAAGTAGTCAGGATCCAGGATTTGCATACCGTAGTAAATCATCGTCGGTACTGTACCGGCTAAAATCCATGTGCCAATGAGCGAGCCGACACTAAATAGAATCAATAGGGCACTAGTTGCAACACCGATACTCTTTACAATACCGCGCTCCATTTGATTCCAGCTATAACCGTTTTTATAGCCTATGATGATAGCGATACATGCTGCTAAAAGTAATGCGATTTGATTGGCGCCCGACGAACTGTCAGACGCAAACAAATAAACGGCAGCGGCAAGCATAATAATAAGCGTAAAAACAGGGATAAGCGCATCTAACAAACTAGGATTACGATGCTTGGATAGCTTTTGCTTGGGTGGGGGTGGTTCAATTTGCGATGTTTGTGTCATATTACCCTCCTTTTCATAGCTCCGACCGTTTAAGTTGAAGTTAATTTTGTCATATTCAGCTGGGCACTTTCCTGTTGAAGCTATCGCGGTTTTACTCAACGACCATGGCAGCGATAATTTCCGAAGATATTTCAAGCGATGATTTTAGTGCCTACCAAATCATTATCGTAAGTAACTAAACGCGCTGAACTAAGCACGTTCTCTGCATTTGAATAGTATGATATTCATGAACATATAGAAGGGTATCATGTTCATTGTATTACCCCTTTCTTCTTATATTCAATTTGAAATCGTTTATCATATGACGCATAAAAGCATTGAACGTACCCAAGTTAGGTTCAGGTGATAAGCCTTTAGATAAGCGAATGATCTGCCAATAATAAAATCCAACTTGACCAAAACTATTAATCGCTTTTATCAGGTTTGACGAGCTGTTATTACCCCAAAATCCTTTACCCAATACCAATTTATCCTCGTAACAATCAACACTATCGATTGATTGTTGAATAAGCTTTGCTGAGCAATTAGGGTCAGTACATAATGGTCGAGCTAAGCCAATTATATCTACTTCACCACTCTCTATTGCTCGTTCCATTACATCACGGCTACGAAAACCACCTGTAATCATCACTGGAATTTTTGCAGATTGCTTAATCTTCTCAGCATACTCAATGAAATAGGCTTCGCGCTTACGGGTGCTTTTTCGAACATCGGTAGGCTCAACACCTATTAAACTAAGCTGTTCATAAGTTCCACCCGAAATTTCGAGTAAATCAACACCGTCTTCGCCCAGCCAACTTGCTACGGTAATACAATCCTCAAGACTGAAGCCACCTTTTTGGAAATCGGCTGAATTAAGTTTAACGCCAATCGGAAAATCAGTACCCACCGCTTCACGAACACCAATGATAATTCGACGAATAATACGTGCTCTATTTTCTAAAGAGCCACCCCATTGGTCTTGACGCTGATTAATTTTGGGTGATAGAAACTGACTGAGTAAATAGCCGTGAGCACAGTGAATTTGCACACCAGTGAATCCAGCTTGTTTAACCAATTCAGCAGATTGAATGAAGCGAGCGATGACTTCTTCAATATCACTCTCTTGCATAGCGCGCGGCTTACCAAAATTTCCAAGCATTGAAAGTTGCACATCAGAGGGGGATAAAGGCTGACGGTTCACCATTTTTGGACACTGGCGTCCCGGATGATTAAGCTGTACCCATAGGTGATTTCCTCCAGCGGTGCCTTGTTCAGCCCATTCCTTGAATAAGCTAAGTGCTTTATCGTCTTCTAATACAACATTTCCTGCTCGCTCCAAATATCTTTTGTCTACCATAACATTGCCAGTTATATGCAGCCCTGTACCACCTTGAGACCAAGTCTTATATAACTGGATTAGCTCCGGACTTGGTTGATCAAGCTTATCAGCTAGACCTTCTGTCATTGCGCTTTTGCAAAGTCGGTTTGGAATAACTGTGCCATTAGGTAGCGTAATTGGAGATGCGAGTGAGCTGGTCATTTAGATGGCCTTGGTTATATTAATCAAGCCTTATTGTATGGTTGATGAGATAAACATGATAGTCATTAATAGCAACGAATAGAGAAACACCCAACACGTCACCTGTTATTGATGATAATGGTGTGCTATTTGCTTATTTCAATATTAGAAGTATCTTGCACTTCCCAGATTTTTCTAGACACTTTTAACAGTTACAATGTAACTTCAAATAGAGGTGTAGAGTGACAATAAAGTATCATCCTCGAAAATATAGTTTGATACTTTACAAAGAAGTATCATACTTTCAAGCTCTGAAATTTTGGATTTTTGAACGGTAAAATTACGGCAATATCTGACGTACGCCGTTCAAAATTGAATAAAAAGTGTGCGTTATAAAACTACGCCGATGTGAGCCAAAGTGACGGGCAGCTCCGAGCCATTGGACTAAACCGCTCCGCGGTAGTATTGCCGCATCAAACACCCAAGTTTTTTCACATTCTTTGATCCGCTTCTAAGC
>CBFIAR010000043.1:0-2414 GCA_965660625.1 Glaciecola sp.
TCCCATCTTCATAACCAATGGGGTCGGTTTGCATAAAGCGGCCTAATTCAGGATGATAGACCCGTGCTTTGTAATAAACTAATCGTAAATATGATCCAGGATGGCTAGAACTTAATTTACAGCTCAGTTATCGCCTGTTCAAAAATTACAATGAGAAGGCTGAGATCTAGGTTCACACCTGCAATATTTGCATCAATCCAATCTTGTTGTGAAATTTGAGGCCAACTAACATCATAACCTAAGCTATATAACAGCTCTTCAAAAAAGAAACGAAGAACCCGCCCGTTTCCTTCTCTAAATGGGTGAAGCAAATTCAGCTCACAAAACAAGTCTGCGACCTTATAAATGATATCATTTTTGTCATGGCAGTCGGCTAGTGCAGGGATACTTCTGAATAGTTTTTTGGCTTCAGGCTCAATGCGTGTCCAAGTGCAAAAGCGAGTCTCCCCCTTAGAAATATCCACATCGCGTGTTTCTCCTGCCCACTTAAACAAATCTTGGAATAAGTGACGATGAAGCTGCTTTAAATGCTCGAAGGAAAAGTCTGAAAGTGTTGGTTGGGAAGGTTCGTAGGTTCTATAGCGTTCAGCAGTGAACTCGGCTTCTGCTTCATCCAGCAGATTAGAGTCACGGATATCTAGTAAGTTAATTAAAACGTCGGAGTTAGGGTAGCAATACTTATCGTGGGTTACGCCGTATTTATCTCGCATACTTACGTTTTAAATCTGCAATTGATTTACCTTCACTACTCTTTTTCAGCGAAAGACCTTCGTAGCTCAAGCTAACCTTGAAATTATCCATATTGGGAGTGAATTTTACTTTTCTCTCACTGTTTTCTTTAGAAACTGTTGTTGCCATAACGCCTCCTTTATTGCCGTTAATTTTACCTTAGTAAGCGCTAAATTGCCATTATCTTGATTGTATTAATGGTTCGGTTTTACCTGTTAAATTCATCGCTGTAGCGATAGCGTCAATCAGCATAGCTGCTGCCACTCTAATGTTTTACTGACCTTAACGCATTAATGTTTGGCATCATGCAAAGTGCTTTATGAGTTATTTTACAATTTTATTGAAAGAAGCGCTTATCACTCAACGCTGAAGGATGAGTTTTGTTATAAACTTCAGAGAGCTTAGAGCGAGAGACAAAAGTATAAATTTGTGTGCTTGTGATGTTCGCATGGCCTAGCATTTCTTGCACATGACGAAGGTCAGCGCCATTGTCTAGCATAATGGTTGCTGTTGAATGACGAAATAAGTGACATGCTCCGCCACGTTTAAAGCCAGCAAGTCTAACAAAACGAGAAGCGGCATCAGATAATGCGTTTACTCTAAAACGTGCTCCTTTATCATTGAGAAAAAGTGCACTGCCTGATGAAATGGTGGCAAGTTGAGGTCTTAACTTAGCAAGATAAAACACAATCCATTCACATGCTCGTTCACTAATGGGCAGTATGTATTCTCTGTCGCCTTTACCTTTTCTAATACGCACCAATTGTTGCTTAATATCGATATCTTCAACATCGAGGTCTCTTAGCTCAACTCTGCGAATACCTGTAGCGAAAAAGGTTTCAAGAATAACTCTATCGACAAGTCCTTTTTCACCAAACAGAAGCGGTTGCTCTAGAATTATTTCAACTTCCTCTGCGGTAAAAATAGCTTTAGGTAATGGCCTACCCACAGTAGGTAATTCAATATGCGCGACGGGGTTGTTTTCAATTACCCCTCGATTATGCATTTTCCCCATAAAAGTCTTCACATTCAGCAGTAATGCGTACTTATTGGCCTTACAAATAGGTTGGTTGTCCTTAGGTTTGCGATACGCATTGAGATATTCCATATAATCATCCATCAATGCGATATCAATCTCATGGACAGTAAATACGTTTCGAACAAAACACCACATACAGAATTTTCTAAGGCTGTATTTTTTGGCTCGAATGGTATCATCAGCTTGTCCACGAGAGAGGCATAATGCCAAGTAGTAGCGAACACAACACCATAAACGATTAGTGCTAGGTTTTTGCATAGGCTATCTCCTTAACAAGTTTCATACCGTCTAAAACAAAATGACCCAATTCATCACGCTTAGGGAAAACAACACAGCCACGAAATAATTCCCCCCCTTTCGCTGTTAATAATCCGCAACGCTGAAGTTGACCACGAATAGCGCCACCTTCGAGCGTTCTTCCGTTAGGGATGTGTAAGCCTAAAGTGCGGTCACAAATCCCTGTGTAAGCTTGAGATTGTAGCTTGGTGGGTATCATTGTTAGTGAAGATGCAATCAGGCGTTTGTTGTCACTAGCTAATAAGCAGTTTCGGTAGAAATCGAACGCGAGCTTGATATACATATCTTCAAGTGATAGCTGTCCAAATATTTCTTCATGCATTGGTTTCACCTATTCCCTTTAATCTAC
>CBFIAR010000043.1:2511-6670 GCA_965660625.1 Glaciecola sp.
TGCTTGATATACATATCTTCAAGTGATAGCTGTCCAAATATTTCTTCATGCATTGGTTTCACCTATTCCCTTTAATCTACATTAGCTCGGCCATTCCAAGCTATCTGAGTTTGGCTGGATGCTTCACGTTACTCGTATGCAAATAAAATACTCTTAAGCTATTAGCAGTATTTGTTAAACAGAAATGGCATGTCGTTAAGTTAGCAATGTTATTGGCACTCTTAACTTCTTTATCATGCTTTATGGGCACTACAGCATAGGAAGATAAAGTATTGGAACCCTGATGCGTTACTTTTTGCTTTTGTCTTGTTCTAAAGCGCTGTTGTCTAGCGGCATTATTGAGCCGGCCAATGCGGGTAGCTTGATATTTTTTAGCGGCTCGTTGAAGCGTGATTTTGCGTGCAAAGTAACCGCAAGCAGAGTGACAATATATATTGCCTCTATCACAACTTGAACATATGACGGTTTTTGAATGGCAACGAGAACAATAAAACAGGCGAAATGAATCATTCATGAAGAAACCCCCCGTTGCTAAACCTGATAATGTAAAATATACAATATTTGCAGGTAACTCATAGCCACCCCAACAAAAGTCGCTTAATATGAAGTAGTTGGGTAGTCAGAATGCTGGTCCATCATTACGATTAGTTTATTACAAAGCACGGGTTTATCATCCTGAATTAGGCCGCTTCATGCAGACCGACCCTATTGGTTATGCAGATGGGATGAATTGGTATGCTTATGTGGGGAATGATCCGGTTAATGGGAAAGACCCCACGGGGATGTGCAAGTTTCAGGACAAAGAAGACTGTGGAGGCTGGCTATATGAAGGTGATACGAATGACTCTAAAAAAGAAAAAGCACGTAATAGGGACAGAATAGCGAATAGAGCAACGAAGGACGATCATCTAACGCATGGTGAAGCCAATGAAATATGGCGAGCAAATGAGGACCCCACTTTTGGAGTTACTGTTGATGCAAGTAAGTTAACAGTATTATTGACAGCAGATTTTAATAAGGAAGGTCGTGCGGTAGGAAGAATTGTATATTCTGAAATGGGTGATTGGCTTGTTCATGGTTCAGTATCGCTCTCAAAGGTTGATGGGCTAATTAGTATTACTCCAGGACAATACGATTTTCAGCCTCATGCAGTTAAGTCATTTCGAGATGTAGTGCGAAATGTTGAAACTTTTGGTGGCTTTTTTGTTGCTTCTAAAGGTGGTTTTTCTGTTGGGACTGACTATACAATTAATTATTCGGGGTCGCCAAATGTTGTACGGTAAAGTATTTAAATTGATGGGAATAGTGTTTCTAATGGCGGCGAGTATCTATTTTTTAGCGAATATGCTTTTAGGCCCAGGCGCTAAGGATTACTCAGAAGATATTGTTGCCGGTTATAGCTTTGAGGATACAGGTGGCTATGAAAAACATATTCTTTTTTCTACTGAAAAGGGATTGCCAAAAATAGTAATTAATTCACGAGTTGATGATTACGTATCTGCCGAAGGTTTTATTTACGTCGTTCGGCGGCCTGTTGAATATTTTAGAGAGGCCGATGTTTTAAAAAGTCGAATTAAAAACACTTGTGAATATTGGGCAATTAATACTGCCGACAACAATATTAAACAAATAGATTCGTATCCTTCTTTAAACTGTAAATAACGTTTTAGTTCGATTCGAAGTCCAATTAGCATTTAAGATAGTTCATGGCAAACGCAATAAAAATCTTTTAATACGAAACAAGTATGAAGCTTGAGTGCTGGTTCATCATCACGATTATATTATTACAAAGCACGGGTTTATCATCCTGAATTAGGCCGTTTCATGCAGACTGACCCCATTGGTTATGCAGATGGCATGAATTGGTATGGTTATGTGGGGAATGATCCGGTTAACGCAGTTGATCCAACTGGAACGTGCCTTGAGCCTATAACACTTGTCATGTGCGGTGCTGCCGCTACTACCGCTCTTGTATCGGGCTATGCTGCCGGTAGTTGGCTTCACTCGATGATCAATGGTAACGACGTTCTAGAAGAGACGGAAGCGGATAGAAAGCTGTACGTAGAAGCAATGGATATTTGTTCAAAGACTGGGAAATGTGAACTTGCGGATAAACTACGTGACAGGCTTTTTGGCCCTGATAATAAAGCGCATAAAGCATTGGTTGATGTCGCAAATAATTCCTGTATACCAGGTACAGTATGTGGGGGTGGCGCGCCACCAACAACTGCTTCTGATGCAGCGGGATCGACTGTTCTAAGTGGCATTGTTTGGTTTTTTAGCTGGTTTGACGATGATGAAACCCAAGAGGAGGAGGAATATGAAGAAGAAAAATAATTTACTCCCGACTTTCTTTTTTGTTTGTGTGTTGATGCCATTATTAATACTGTCTAGTATTTATAAAAACTTTACATTGGTAGAGTATTCTAAGTGGAAGTTTGGCCGCTTAGTTAATCTCGATGAAAAAACGTATTTATTATCAGATGATGCATTTATACGTAAGAATGCAGATTCTAAAATCCTGTTTCTCGGATATTTCCTTGAATATGAGGATATTATTACAGTGTCGCCTGATGATGAAAACTTTATTCAGTTTTTTCGTAATCAGTTTGCCAACAACTCAGAAATTATAACTGTAGATGTGTGTGATTTTCTTTTTATACACAAAATTAATAATTATAAAGAAATTGTTTGGTTCAATAAGCAGCTAAAACTAAAATTCCAAATGAAGTCGAAAAAAATTGATCAGACCCACTTTAGTCGTCTTTGTAATTTAATATCACCGAGCGAGCATTTTGATTAAAGGAACTATAGTGCTATTACACCAAGGAAAATTTAGTTAGATTCCGAGTCTAAATAATAGTTTAAAGTAGTTCATAGCAACCTCAATAAAAGTCTTTTAATACGAATTAATTATGAAGTCTGAGTGCTGGTTTATCATCACGATTATATTATTACAAAGCACGGGTTTATCATCCTGAATTAGGCCGATTCATGCAAACCGACCCCATTGGTTATGAGGATGGGATGAATTGGTATGCTTATGTTGGGAATGATCCGGTTAATAACGCTGATCCAACTGGAAAGTTTTTGGTAGGCGCTGTTTTCAATGCTCTATTAGATGTAGGTATACAAATGATTGAAAACGGTGGGGACATTTCTAAAGTAGATCCGACCCAAACTGCAATCGCTTTTGTAACAGGAGCAGTAGGTGCTGGGATCGGAGAAAAAATTGCCAAAGCAGGTTCATTGATTGCCAAAGTTACAAACAGCAAGGTAGCGGGTGCAACAGTTGATATAACAGGAAATACTTTAGCCGCTGGAAGTATTGAGGGAGTAAAGGAAGGTGCTCTCGCAACAGCTGATGCTCTCACTGGCTCTGATTTGGCAGCAGGAGATGCTACCTCGGACGTTATAGGTGGCTATCGAGATGGTTTAGTTGGTTCGACGGCTAATCAAGCTGTAAGCAATGTGACGGGCAACTCAAAACTTGGTCAATTAGCAGAATTTGGTGCGAATGCGCTTACGAGTGTTTTGAACGCAGAGGATAAAAATTGAACATTAAATTGCTTATAAGAAGATATTCTTATTTTTCGACTATTGTACTCACAACAGTTTTAATCGCTATATTTTATCTATTGATAGAGGTATATCAAGATGGACCGCAGAGTTTCCTAGAAAATATGAAAAGGGCTGCAATAGGCATTGCGATCGTAACCATAGCAGCGTCGCTTTCACTCTTGCCGAAAGACATTTTTCAGGCTAAAAAAGATAAGAAATTATGCGCTCGCCTTGACTTAGATTTTGATGATTTTTCATTAATGAATGACGAAGAAAAAGACGAGATTAGAAAACGCTAGAAAACTTTCATAATCCGATTTTGAATCCAGAGCCTCGCATTCACGGGGGCTTTTTATATCTAGCACAAGGAATTGCAAATTTAATTCCTACGGTTATTCTATAACACATTGTATTAATTATCATTATTCATTCGTGTTGGTAGTTCGTATTAAAAAGACGTTTGTGCGCTTGCTATGAAATAGTTGGATAGTCAGGGTGATGGTTCATAATCCCGATTATATTATTACAAAGCACGGGTTTATCATCCTGAATTAGGCCGATTCATGCAAACCGACCCCATTGGTTATGAAGATGGGAT
>CBFIAR010000044.1:0-6410 GCA_965660625.1 Glaciecola sp.
GGCGGACGAATAATTCTAAACTGTAAATCTTCAGACTGAACATCGGCACGACGGGTTAATTCATTTGACTCTCGGCGAGACAACAACTCTTCATATTTCTGTTTTTTAATGCCGTAGTCGCGGTTCAAAGCGGTAGCTTCTGCTTCGATTTGTGGTATCAAATCAATTTTCGATTGTAATTCTTCTATTTTACGAACGGTATCACTTTTTCTGACGTTAAATGACGCGAGCATTCCTTCTAAACGGGTAATCTCGAGTCGTAGTTGACGGTCTGACTCTGTCAGCATGGAAGGGGCATCACCGGTGTCTTGCGCCATAAACGCCTTAATTTCTTTTACCCGCTGATCTTTGAGTGCATCTAATAAATTTTGTGATTCAATAACATCGGGATGTTTTTCAGTGAAGCGCAGCTTCAGTTCGTCTAGTCGCCCTTCTAAACTGAGGATACGGTCATCGTAACGGGTAGTTAACACCTGTTCTCCGTCATTGCTGCGAACGCCAAAACCGTCTGCCGCTTTTTGTGCTTGCCGCGTTTGCCCTTTCATCGCGTTTATTTGTTGCTGGGTTTCTTTAATGGTGAGCTCAGTGTCTTCTAACAACGATCGCAATGATTGCAGGTTATTATAAAAGGTGCCTTCCCCAGGGAGGATTTCGGCATATTGCTTTTTGAAGTCGGCAAGGCGCTGCTCGCTTTCCGCTAAGCTTGATTCGTATTCTGCAATTTGGTCGTCAAGGAATCGCGTGGTTGTGTCGACGTCTCGACGTGAGCTACCTAGTGAGCCTTCCACAAACAAGTCGAGTGTTTCTTGTACCACTGTTCTTGCCATGCCTGGGTTTTGATTCGCATACGAAATAGTATAGATGTTGTCGCGACCTGTTCCCTTAAGAGTAATATCATTGGTCAAGTTGGTGATGAGGTTATTGTAGGCTTCGTCGGTTGTTACGGTGATGTCTAAATCCGACTCGCGCGCAATGGTTTCGACGTTTGAGCGACTCAACAATGTCTTTGCCATCATCTGTATTTCTTGTTCAGGATTGGTTCCGAATGCCAAGCCTCTTAATATTGGTTGAAGTACCGAGCGAGTATCTACAAATACTTGTGCATCTGACTCGTAAACATCGGGCAAGGTGGAGACATAAAAAAAGCCAAGAGGACATATCAGCCACGAACATATCATCACGTATCTTTTCTTTATCCATATCCCTCGGACAAAGTCGAGCACCATTTGAATGGTTTGTTCTAAATCTTGCATGTAAATACTTCTCTAAATTAGATTAAAACCAAGCTTCTGGAATAATGATGATGTCGCCGGGGAGCATATCGATATTTTCCTTAATATCGCCGTCTTTAATCAGGGCTTCGATATTTATCTCAAATGTGCTTTGTTTACCATCAATAACACGCACCAATTTCGCGTTGTTACCGCTTGCAAATTCGGTTAAGCCACCGACTGCAATCATCAAATCGAGCAAGGTCATATTTTCTGTATAATTGATTGCGCTTGGGTTTGTTGCTTCACCAATCACGCGAACTTGTTCACTGAAAGGACCTTGGAAGCGACTCACGCTTACCGTCACTCTTGGATTATTGATATACGTTGACAGCTGCTCTTCTAGTTGGCGAGCTAGCATAGTAGGGGTTCTGCCGGATACTTCGATATCTTCCACTAAGGAAGTGGTCACCTTGCCATCGGGACGCACAATGAAACTGCCAGAAATTTCTGGGTTACGCCATACGAAAATGGTTAAATTGTCACCCGGACCAATAAGGTACTGGTAATCATTAACGTTAGTCGTTAACGACGCTCGAGTGGTTGCTTCCGGCAATGTGTTAACACTACATCCTGCCATAACAAAGGTGGTAAGAACTAGTCCAACAATGCTTAATTGACTTGCTTTTTTCATCCCTAAATTTCCTTCACAGATGTTGATGATATTCACGAAGTTTATCATAAATCATAAATCAGTCATTTACCCGAGCGTGAAACCTATTATAATGCCCAGTGAATTAATATAAGTTTATCTTAAATAAATCAATTATCATACGTCTAAAATAATAGTTTGTATAAAAGTGTTGTGGTAAAGGGAAGTTATGTCATCGTCAAACAAAAGACAGAATAAACGTTCAACAGCACTAGTGCTCACGGAAGCGGTGCTTGTATCCTATGTAAGTTATATCGCGAGCTTTGTTTTGGTTAGTCTGCACATTACGGCTAAGCCAAACTCCGAAGCCTTAGCAATCAACATTTTCCTCCTCATGATGGCAATTCTTGTCTGCTCTTTATCCGTTGGTTTATACGAAACCAAGTTGCGAGAAACCTTTCGAGGTATTATTCGACGCATTTTTGTGAGTTTAGTATTAAGTTATTTTATTGTCGAAATCATCACCACGGCGCTATTTACGAAGCTTGATTTAGACCCGTATTTTTTACCCACCGCAATTTGTTTTAATATCGTTACCCTGGTGTTTTTCCGCTATTTTACCAACCGCTTGGGCCTAATGGGCTTAAGTAGTTCGCGTATTTTAGTGCTGGGTGCGGGCGCTAGAGCTTCAGTTATTGAAAGTAGAATGCGCCGTGATGTCGATCGTTTAGGTTTCGAGTTAGTGGGTTTTATTCCGATCCCAGGCGACGACCGCCAAAACGGTGTACAAAGAGAAAAAATTATCCACCTAAAAGTGGATGAGTCGTTTAGGCAATTTTTGACAGACAATAATATTGAAGAAATTATTGTTGCGTGTGATCAGCGTCGCGGTACGTTACCCGTGTCGGTGTTATTTGATTGCCGCCTACGAGGCATCGAAGTTACTGATTTACTCGATTTCATGGAAAGAGAGCGCGGCCAAATTGTGGTTGACTTGATGTACCCAAGTTGGGTGATTTATTCCAACGGTTTTCATTCTCAAAATTATTTGCGAGAGTCAGTCGACTACGCACTCAACATTACGCTATCGGCTTTTGTGATGTTTTTTGCTTGGCCATTTATGTTAATCACCGCACTGATTATATACATTGACGATGGTTTTCGCACCGGCGCTTCGGTTTTCTACAAGCAAGAACGCGTGGGTAAAGACGGTAAGTTATTCAACATACTAAAATTCAGAAGTATGCGGCCAGATGCTGAAAAAGACGGCGCTAAGTGGGCCACCAAAAACGATAACCGAGTAACCAGTATCGGTAACTTTATTCGTAAGTATCGCATTGATGAACTGCCGCAGTTGCTTAATGTGATCAAAGGTGAAATGTCATTTATTGGCCCGCGGCCAGAGCGGCCTGAGTTTGTGCAGCAGCTTGTAAAGGAAGTGCCGTATTACAATCAGCGTCATAACGTGAAACCAGGCCTAGCTGGCTGGGCACAGTTAAATTATCCATACGGTGCGAGCGTTAAAGATTCACTCGAAAAGCTTAAATTTGATTTGTATTACGTAAAACATCAAAGTTTATTGTTAGATATTCTGATACTGATCAGAACCGTTGAAATTGTCTTATTTGGTAAAGGTCGATAATCGTTAAGTCGATTTTTGAATAGGAAAATAAGCTATGCAGGATCAAGACAAAAGACTTAACGCGATGACCGTAGATGTTGAAGACTACTTTCACGTGTCGGCGTTCGAGTCGGTTATTTCGCCCGATGATTGGTCTAGCATCACCCCGCGGGTTGGCAATAATACCCACCGCTTAATTGACCTATTTAACGAACACGGCATAAAAGGTACTTTTTTTACGCTTGGTTGGGTAGCAGAACATTGTCCTGATGTGGTCAAACGCATTGTTGATGAAGGGCATGAATTAGGCAGTCACGGTTCTAATCACCGCCGCACGACTACCATGACGCGTGAACAAGTATTTGAAGATATTCGCGTTAGTAAAGACAAGCTCGAACAAGCCTCAGGTAAAGCCTTGTTAGGTTATCGTGCGCCGAGTTTTTCTATCAACAAAACCAATGAGTGGGTGTTTGATATTCTGGTTGAACTGGGTTTCAAATACAGCTCAAGTACCTACCCGATAGAACATGACCTATATGGCGTGCCGGACTGGCCAAGATTTAAGCATATGCGCAAAGAAGGGATTGTTGAAATACCGGTGCCGACCATAGCCAGTAAGGGCAAGAACACAGGTATCGGTGGTGGCGGTTATTTTCGTCTTTATCCTTATTGGTTATCAAACCGACGTATAAAAAAATACATGGAAACAACCTCAGAACCGTATAACTTCTACTTCCATCCTTGGGAGATAGACGCCGATCAGCCTCGAGTTGAAGGTGCGCCGTTTAAGTCAAAATTACGACATTATGTTAATTTGCACGCAATGGAAAAGAAATTGGTGAGGCTGATTAAAGACCATAAATGGTCAACCATGGCCGAGGTTTATGGAATAAACGACTAATCGAGTAACCAAGCAAGGGATTATCCAAGTAGCACAATGCTAACGTAAGGGAATAACAAAATAGATGATCAGAATTGCAACACAAGATGATGCGGTAATATGGAACGCATTCGTAGAGCAGCATGAACTCGGTAGCTTTTGCCACTTGTTTGGTTGGCGTAGAGTTATTCAGGGTTCCAGCGGCCACAAACCGCATTATTTGCTCAGTGTAAATGAACAAGGCCTAGTAGATGGCCTTTTGCCTTTATTTGAAGTGAAAAGTTTTTTGTTTGGTCATCAACTTTGTTCAACACCATTTTGTATGTATGGCGGCGCCATCGCCAATTCACTTGAGGTTAAAAACGCCCTAGAACAACAGGCTTGCATGCTTGCTCAGGAATTAGGCGTAGATTATGTAGAGTTGCGCTATCAGTCGCAGCAAGCGGAATTGCCTGAGCAGGGTTTTGTTGAAAAGTCGGTACATAGTTATTTTGAAACTGAATTGAAAGATAACGATGACGATATCCTACTGAGCATTAAAAAGAAGCAGCGCGCAGTTGTCCGTCATTCCTTAAAAAATGAGCACTCTACCGTTGTCGACCAAGAGATCGATACCTTATCTCGTGTGTATTCTACTAGCGTTCGGAATTTAGGAACGCCGGTCTTCTCTAAAAAACTCTTCACATTATTACTTGATGAATTTAAAGACAAGGTGGATGTGTTAAGCGTTTCACAAAACAACACCGCGTTATCTAGCGTGATGAGCTTCTATTACAAAGATACTGTGATGCCTTACTATGGTGGTGGCTTAACAGCCGCACGTGGCGCTAAAAGTAACGACCACATGTATTATCAATTAATGTGTCATGCGGCTAAAAAAGGCTGCAAGTTGTTTGATTTTGGCCGCAGTAAAAACGATTCAGGCGCGTTCAAATACAAACATACTTGGGGCATTGAGCCAAAGCCGCTGTTTCATTATTATCATTTGGTTAAGGCGCAAGAGTTACCCAACCTGAGCCCGAATAACCCCAAATATCAGATGCTGATTAATGCTTGGCAGAAGCTACCCTTGAAAGTGTCACAAATAATCGGTCCCTTTTTGTCTAAGTACGTGGCATAGGGATAGGTAATGACCAAGCCAGCGCTGCTGTTTCTCGTTCATCGCATTCCATTTCCGCCTAATAAGGGGGATAAAATTCGTTCGTTCAACATGATGAAGCAACTGAGCCAGGACTTTGATATTCACCTGGGGTGTTTTATTGATGATGAAGAAGATCTCGGTTTCGACCAAGAATTACTCGCTTATTGCAAAAGTATTCGATGTATTCAGCAAAACAAACTGCTTTGCAAAGTAAAAGGTTTAGCCGGCTTTGTAACCAATAAACCAATTACTTTGCCATATTATCAAAGCTATGAAATGCAGCGCTGGGTTGATGACACCATTGTTGAGCAACAAGTGCAACGCGTGCTTATATTTTCAGCCGCGATGGCGCAATTTGTCGAGCTACAGCTGCCTTATATAAACCATAGCGTGCTTGATTTTGTTGATGTTGATTCAGATAAGTGGCGCCAGTATGCGGTAGAAAAGCGCGGCATTAAGGCGTGGTTTTACAATCGTGAAGCGCGCTTACTGCAAGCCTATGAAATTAGCATGGCGAAGGCCTTCAAGTTCAGTACTTTTGTTTCAGGTGATGAAGCCAGCATGTTTACATCACTGCTGCATGAAGGGCTTAATGATAAAGTATTGGGCGTCAGGAATGGCGTTGATACCACTTATTTTGATCCCCAAGCAAGTTTTGAAGCCCTTGATAACATAGCAGATAATAGCGTGGCTTTTACCGGAGCCATGGATTATTGGGCCAATGTGAATGCCGTGATGTGGTTTGTGCAAAACGTATGGCCGCTTATCCTGAAGGTGGATAGCAGCGCGCATTTTTACGTAGTGGGCTCGAAGCCCAGCGCAGAAGTGCAAGCCTTGCATGGGCAACAGAATATTACCGTGACAGGACGCGTTGAAGACGTTAGGCCTTATATAGCGCAAACCAA
>CBFIAR010000045.1:0-6256 GCA_965660625.1 Glaciecola sp.
TATCTGCGAAAGCCACAGGTATTAAGCGCACAAGCAAAGTTAACATCAGCGCAAGCAAAATATCGCATAGCTCAGAGAGATTTGGATAACTGTGAGGTTAAAGCCCCTTATGATGCTTTGGTTATTTCCCGCGATATTGGCACGGGACAATTTGTCAGCGTGGGTACACAAGTTGCTGAAATCAATAATATTGAAGCGGCTGAAATTATTTTCCCAGTAGCAGGTTTTGATAGTAGGTTTTTACCTGCTTCTATTAATGACAATCCAGCCACGATCACGACAAAAGAAATCGTTAGCGTGAGCCGGGATGCTTATTTACAGAGGGATTTGGGCGTGGTCAACCAAGTCACCAGAATGAATCATTTGGTTATTCGCGTCGACGATCCATACAGCTTAAATACCAAACTTCCTCGTTTAAAATTTGGTACTTATGTTGAAGTCAGTTTTGCGGGTAAAGCATTGAAAAATGTATTCAAAGTACCGCAAACATTAGTCAACAATCGAAAAGTTTGGCTGTTAGATGAAAATCAACAGTTGCAATCACATGTCGTTGAGGTCATCCGTGAAGAAGGCTCTTTTTTCTATATTTCCAGTGGTTTACAGGAAAATGACATGTTAGTAACAACGCGTCCTGAATACCCACAAAACGGCATGGCGGTAAAGGTCATCGGTAAAGCAAATAGTCCAATTGTCTCAGCGAGTAACTAGGAATTTATCATGACAGATTCAAACGCTGCGAATGACAATAAACCTGCAGAAAAACAAACTGGCATTATTGCCTACTTTGCTAATAATTCAGTCGCTGCAAACTTATTGATGGGCTTTATCATTATTATGGGTATCATCAGTTACCTCACAATACCGCGGCAAATGTTTCCAACAATAGAACGCAATTATATCAACATTTCAGTTCAATACCCTGGTGCATCACCGCAGGAAATTGAAGAAAATATCGTGTTAAAAATTGAAGAGCAGTTGAATGACATTACAGAAATTAAAAAAAGCATCGGTCGTTCCTGGCGCGGTGGTGGTCGTGTCACTTTAGAAATTAATTTTAATGAGGAAATTAACGACGTATTAGACAAAGTGAAGGCGCGCATTGATAGCATCGGCACTTTTCCTGCAGCGATGGAACCCGTTACCATATCGCAGCAAGAGTTTAGGCAAGAAGTGATGCAACTTACCATCGTTGGTGACCTATCGCTCGATGCCCTAAAGCCCATTGCTGAGCAAATAGAAGATGAAATTTTACAGCTACAGAATGTGCAGTTAGCTAACGCACGCTCTCCCAATGACGAAATTGCGATTGAAATAAAACCAGAAGTGCTGCGTAAATATAACTTAAGCATTGATGACGTTACTCAAGCAATAAGACGCTTTTCAGCCAATTTTAGCGCGGGTCAAATTAGAACCGAATCGGGCATGATAGCTGTTCGAGTTGAGAACCAATTTTATAATGGCGAAGAATTTAAAGATATCCCGGTCAAAATCGGCCCAAGCGGCTCAAAAGTGTTGCTCAAGGATGTTGCAACTATAAAAGATGGTTTTACCGAAGGTGAACGTTACTTCAAATACAATGGCAAAAATGCAATTTCACTCGAAGTGAGCGCAACTAAAGCACAGAGCATCATTCCGGTGGCCGAATCTGTAAAAGCATATATAAAAGTGCGTAACCTCACATTACCAGAATCTGTCGAGATTAACGTACTGGTTGATATGACTTATTATTTGAATGGTCGTCTCGACATGATGCTTAAGAATTTAGTTCAGGGTGCCATACTCGTATTTTTAATGTTAGCGTTGTTTCTTCGCTTTAAACTCGCATTCTGGGTAATGCTTGGGCTACCAATATGCTTTCTTGGTGCAATGATGCTAATGCCCATATTTGGTATAACAATCAACATATTATCACTGTTTGCATTCATCATGGTACTGGGTATTGTAGTCGACGATGCCATTGTCATTGGCGAAAGTGCTTACACAGAAGTGGAAGCCAATGGGGGCGGTGTCGCAAATGTTGTAAAAGGTGCAAAACGGGTTGCCACGCCGGCTACTTTTGGCGTGCTGACGACCATTGCTGTTTTTGCTCCCTTCACAATGGGCGAAGGACCACAGAGTGATTTCTTTTTTAATATTGCTGTGGTTGTCATATTTTGTTTGATATTTAGTTTGATTGAATCAAAACTCATACTCCCTGCTCATATTGCACACACCAATTTCAAACCATTAAAAGAAGATAGTTGGCGACAAAAGTTTAATAGCGCTTATTTCGGTTTTGTAAATGGCCGTTATCGACGCTTCATTACTTTGTGCACTGAATGGCGCTGGCCAGTTCTTGGCTTATTCATTGCAATGCTTTTTATCAGTATCGGCCTTATTAATGCCAATTATGTGCGCGTTGTGCCTAACCCAAAAGTGCCACATGACTTCCCTAGCATTCGCATTGAAATGGCAGAAACCGTGAGTGACACTACCACCATTGAAGCTCTAAAGACGATTGAAAAAGTGATTCAAGACGTTGATAAACAAATCATAAAAGAATATGGCAGTCCGATGGTCAGAGATATCTTGGTATTCAATAACAACCGCACTGAAGGAGAAGTGATGGTGCCGCTTGTCGCTGAAAACGACCGCGTCATGGACACATTTGAACTAGCGAGAAGATGGCGCGAAGCTATTCCTAATATTGCGGGCATGAAGTCATTTACGGTAAGAGATGACGTAAATGGCGGCGGTGATGGTGGAGAATTTGCCTATCTGCTATTTGGAGCAGACATCGAGACACTCAACAACGCTGGGCGCTATCTCATTAGCTTACTACAGGAAGAGCGAGGCTTGTTTGACGTTAGTTCAACCATTGACCCTGAAAGTAAAGAAGTACAAATGACGCTCAAGGCTGTTGCTTATGATCTTGGGCTCGATTTAACCTCAATTGCGTCCCAGGTAGGTGCCAGCTTTTATGGTGGTGAAGCACAACGAGTATTGCGCAATGGTGAAGAAGTAAAAGTGATGGTTCGTTATCCAGAATTCACCCGAAAGCGTTTCTCCGAATTAAAATATGCGGTAATTAAAACATCTTCGGGTCAAGAAGTATTGCTAGGGGATGTTGTTGAACTGACAGAAAAACCAGGTATTAGCTATATTCGCCGGGAAGGCGGTTACAGAAGCGTATACGTCTGGGGATCAATTGATGAACAACTAGTAGAGCCGAATGAGGTAACAGAAACAGTAAAAGAAAAATTGCTGCCGCAAATGAAAGAACGATTTCCATCAGTAAAAACAGAACTGGGCGGCGATATTAAAGAGCAACAAGAACAAAACAGTGAGCAACTCATGTTTTTTGCCGCTGGCCTTATCATGGTTTATATTTTATTGGCTGTGCCACTGAAGAGCTACACTCAACCACTGATAGTCATGTCTGTTATCCCATTTAGTTTCACGGGTGCGGTTTGGGGACACTACTGGCTAGGGTTGGACATGAGCTTGTTTAGTACATTTGGGCTCATTGCAGCTGCGGGTGTTGTAATTAACGACAGTTTGGTAATGACCGACTTTGTAAATCAACGAAGAAAAGAAGGCTTTTCTATCCGCGAAGCGGTTATCGATGCAGGTTGCGCACGCTTTAGAGCAATTACCTTAACATCAATAACGACATTCGCTGGCGTACTACCAATTATGTTCGAAACCAGCCTGCAAGCTGCCTTTGTTATTCCAATGGCGGTAGCCCTCGGGTTTGCAGTAATGTATGCCACCCTTGTCACGCTAATTTTAGTGCCTTGCCTCTACATTATATTGCTCGATTTCGGCCGCCCATTTGCAGCGCTTAAGCAACGCTGGATTGCAGGGAAAGTCGCTGTAAATTAACGTGACTAAACCTTGAATGTTTAATTTGCTAATACTAGGGCAGCATGACTGACTTGAGGACATATCTGCTAGTAAAGCAGAGGCAGTTGAGCGATTAGATGAGAGCGGAGTCAAATTATCATTAGTATCAAAAGACTATGACGTGCAAGAAAATCAGCTCTCACTGGTAGCGACTACTGAATCTCACCTGTTCCTGTAACTTACGTCAATGTGCCCTCCTACTCGCAAATTTGAATTATCCGCACGCAAAAATCCAAATGCAAATGAGATTGACTCTCATTTACATATTTACTATTATGCCCTCATCGTAATCAAGTGATCCTTATTTTTTATATGTTTAAACACCTTATCCTTAGTTTAGCCGTTGCACTCGCATTTTCTCCGAGTGAAGGCCAATCAGCAGAATCAAGCTTTGGCTCCTCTGCTGCATCGACCCCATTTCTTTTAGCAGCAGCCACTGACATCGAACGAATCACAGTTCGCGGTGCATATTTTGGTAAACAAAATGCTGACTCGCTAAAAACGCCAACGCTCTTGGTAGACGTTCCTCAGTCATTGTCGGTGGTAACCGATGTACAAATAAGAGAGCAAGGCTTTCAGTCTTTAGCAGATATCCTTCAGTACACTCCTGGCGCATCTATTGGGCAAGGAGAAGGCCATAGAGATCAAATGACTATTCGTGGTCAAAACACGACCGCTGACTTTTTCATTGATGGCTTACGCGATGATGTCCAGTATTTCCGCCCTCTTTATAATCTAGAACGAGTCGAAATTTTACGCGGCGCAAATGCACTTTTATTCGGTCGTGGCGGTGGCGGTGGGATCGTGAACAGAGTCACTAAGACCGCGTCGACAAAAGAAACGTTTACTACTCTGAATGCCAACATTGATACCTTTGCAAATACGGTCATTGGTGTTGATCACAATATTGCATTCAATGGTGACCAAGCGTTTCGTATCAACGGCTTTTATGAGTACTTAGATAATCACCGCGACGAATATGATGGTGAGCGTTTTGCAATAAACCCAACGTACTCTGCTAATTTGAGTGATGTAACTCAACTGGTTTTATCATACGAATATATTGACGATGATCGCGTTGTTGACCGCGGTGTACCCTCACTTAATAATGCGCCATTGCAAGGTGTCGATAAAACGTTGTTTGGTTCACCAGATCTTAATTTAACCACGCTGCAAGCGCATGTATTGAGAGCAAGGGTCGATCATCAACTGAACGAAACTTGGTCAATCAATGCAACCTTGCAATATGCAGATTTCGATAAGCTGTATCAAAATTTATATCCTACTGCTTTTGACGCTGCACAAAATACCGTGAGCTTGGATGGCTACAGAGATGCTACGGAACGTGAAAACTTGATCCTGCAATTCAATGCGGTTGGCCAATTCGAGACAGGCTATATAGAACACACTTTATTGGTTGGCGCAGAGCACGGAAGCCAAGATACCAGCAATAGCCGTCGTGATACCTTGTTCGCTGACAGCAATGATGACCAAATCACCTTTGCGTTTTCTGACCCGCTTGTTATCCCTGCAGTGAACTTTCCGGATTTGAATCGTAATAGCGCCTCTGAAGTTACTTTCAGTTCTTTATTTCTTCAGGATGAAATTAAACTTAGCGAGCAGTTTATTGTTGTTGCTGGTTTACGCTATGACAGCTTTGATATTGACGTTGTCGATGCAATAGAATCTGCCAATGGCACGTCCGATGGCAACAGCGGACTATTGGGCCGAAAAGATAAGGAAACATCTCCTCGTTTAGGTGTTATTTATAAACCAAACGACAATCTGTCGTTCTACGTAAGCCTGAGTAAGTCTTTTTTACCACGTTCGGGCGACCAGTTTTTATCCTTGTCACTGAGCTCACAAGCTCTGGCACCAGAAGAGTTTGAAAACAAAGAGTTTGGCATTAAGTGGAACTTATCAGACAGCCTAAGTTTCACCACTGCAGTATTTGAAGTTACACGAGAAAACGGTGTCGTTGCCGATCCAAATAATCCTGAAAATTCGATTATCACGGGCACTAAAACTAAAGGCTTTGAAATGCAGTTAGTAGGTTATGTAACGGAAAAATGGCAGATTAACGCGGGCTACAGCAACTTAGATGCAGATGAGACAGGTCGTGTCGTTGACGGGAATTTAGCGAATAGAGTTTTATCACAAGTACCGGAAAGCATGCTGACCATTTGGAATCACTATAAATTGGATGATAAGTGGGCATTTGGTTTAGGATTAATTCATCAATCGGAACAATACGCATCGTTAAACAACACTGCCGAGTTGCCAAATTTTACGCGTGTTGACGCGGCGCTCTATTACGATATATCTGAGAACACAAAGATGCAGGTAAACGTTGAAAACTTATTTGATGAAG
>CBFIAR010000046.1:0-6165 GCA_965660625.1 Glaciecola sp.
TACTTTCCTGTACTGGTGAAAACACCATTACATCAGAAAAATATTAGGAAGTTGTGCTACGCTGCCGTAAGCTCACGGTCGGCGTGATTAACCGGATCATTCCCCACATAAGCATACCAATTCATCCCATCTTCATAACCAATGGGGTCGGTTTGCATGAATCGGCCTAATTCAGGATGATAAACCCGTGCTTTGTAATAGTAAAGCTCAGTGCCAGGCATGAGTATTTGTCCTGTGGCATCGTACATCAATTCGACACTTTGCCCAGATTTGTTAGCAGTAGTTAGGCGGTTATGTATGTTGTATACATACGACCAACCAACAAAGGTAGTGAGATTGCCGTTGTAGCTACTTGACGTTTAAGGTGGGTGTAAGAAAGGGACCTATTAAATAGATCCCTTGTGGTTTTTCGCGCTAAGGCTACAAACTAATCGCTATTAGCCGACATCCGTTAGCATCATTAACTACCAAATTTTCACGCGCTCTGCTACCGGTAGAAATAATGCATCATCTGGCTTCACGTCAAACGCGCTGTAGAATTCAGGCACGTTGCGAACCGAACCATTAGCTCTATATTGAGCAGGTGAGTGCGGGTCAGTATTGATTTGGCTTTTTAACGCCTCATCGCGGTACTTTCCGGCCCAAACTTGACCAAAACCAAGGAACACACGCTGCTCACCTGTAAAGCCGTCCAACGTGGGGGATGGTTCACCATTCAAGGACATTTGATAGGCTTTAAGTGCGATACTAATACCGCCAAGGTCACCAATGTTTTCGCCTAATGTAAACTCACCATTAACGAAAATGCCTTCTAGTGGCTCAAATGCATTATATTGCGTAACAAGTTTTCCAGTTCTATTTTTAAACTCATCACGATCAGCATCAGTCCACCAGTTACGTAACACACCGTCACCATCAAAGGTACTGCCAGAATCATCAAAACCGTGACCAATCTCATGACCAATAACCGCCCCGATACCACCGTAATTCACTGCGTCCTCGGCTTCTAAATCAAAAAACGGAGGCTGTAATATTGCTGCAGGAAACACAATCTCATTGGCAGTGGGATTGTAGTAAGCGTTAACCGTTTGTGGGGTCATTCCCCATTCTGTTTTATCAACAGGCTTGCCTTGTTTTGCTAATTCTTCAGCATAAGCTACTTCTGAGGCTTTACGCATATTACCGAATAAATCTTTATCAGATACTTGTAAAGCAGAATAGTCTTTCCATTTGTCAGGGTAACCAATCTTTACGGTAAATTTCGATAATTTATCAAGGGCTTGAATGCGCGTTTCTTCAGTCATCCAATCGAGTTCTTTGATGCTCACTTCGTATGCTGAAATCAGGTTATCGACCATAACCTGCATGCGATGTTTCGCTTCAGGCGGGAAATGCTGTTTAACGTAAACTTTGCCAATAACTTCACCAAGTGTGCTGTTCAGCAAACCAGTTGCACGACGCCACATTGGACGCTGTTCTTCTACGCCGTAAAGAACCGTGCTATAAAAATCAAAATTGGCTTTGTCCATTGCCATGTTCAATGAGCCAGCGGAAGAGTTAATGACGCCCCATTGTAAGAATGACTTCCAGTCGTCCAATGACGTTTCTGCAATGACTTTGTCGATGCCAGCTAGAAAATCGTTCTGCATGATAATCATGCTGTCAGGCATATCGAAGCCAGTCGCTTTTACAAAAGTATCCCAGTTAAAATTAGGCATAAGCGTTTTTAATTCGTCCATGCTCAACTTGCTGTAATTTTCTGCCCAGTTTCTTGCTTGTTCTTTTTTCATGTGTTCGTTAGCTATCTTAGTTTCAAGGGCTAACAACATTTCCGCAGTTTTAGCACCATTATCTAAGCCAGCGAGCGTAAACATTGTTTCAATGTGAGCTTGGTATGCAGCTAGAATTTTTTTACCGTCTTCGTCATCTTTAAAATAATATTCACGGTCAGGCAAACCGATACCGGCCTGCCATGCATAAAGTGCATAGTCATTTGGTGACTTAAAATCAGCATATTGGAAAAAGCTAACAGGCGTTCCGTAACCATACTTAATTGAATACGCAAAATACTCAACCAGTTGGTCGTAATTCGATATGCTAGCAATCTTATCAAACTCGGCTTTAAGCGGCTTTACACCCACGTCATTGCGGTTCTCTATGTCCATATATGAGCTGAACATATCGCCTACTTTTTGCTCATCAGAGCCGGCTGGGTAGTCGCCTTGTGACGCCGTATCAATGATTGCTTTTACATCATCCTGGGCTTCGTCAGCTAGAATGGCAAAGCTACCATAAGAGGCTTTATCGGCAGGGATTTCGATGGTTTTCAACCAAGTGCCATTCACGTAGTTAAAGAAGTTGTCACCTGGCTTGACGCTCAAGTCCATGTTTTGAGTAAGAATACCGGATTTTAAGGCTGTTTTTTGCTCTGCCGCGGCTACTGGCGTTGTTTCTGTTGTTTGTTGAACAGGAGTGCATGCACCAACGGCAATCGCAATACTGACGGCAAGTAGCGCCCTTTTAATATGCATCATTTATTCTTTCCTATAGGTCGGTTTTTTTAACGTTAATTACCTTATAGCCAAAGTAAAAAGAATCAAGAATAAACGTGAAATTGACATAACTTGTAACATTAAATCGTCTCTTTGATGGCAACGATGGGTGTATTTATTATGCTGCAATCATTTTCGTTTGGTGCCATCGCGGCGAGATATTGATACAATGACCCGCGACCATTTAGCGATGGTGAAATTACGCGCCATGGTCAGCAAAGGCCAAACATAAACAGTCAGCGTTTATCGCTATCCACCGACTTATTAAGCCGTTAATTAAATAAAGAGAAAGCATGTTTTCATTTTTTGAAAATCTAACAAAGCCATTCCCAGAAAGCGCACCCACTCAGCCTCCGAAAAACTTCATTGCATTTTGCCGTTATTATTCTACAGGAATGTGGAAAGTACTTATTGCCGTATCTGTTATCAGTGCCGTGGTAGCCGTTCTGGAAGTGTCTTTATTTGGTTATATGGGGCAGCTAGTTGACTGGTTTGCTACTCGCGAAAAAGCGACTTTTTTACAAGAAGAAATGAACAGCCTGATATGGATGGGACTGGTGGTCTTGGTCTTTTTACCTGCGCTTGTTATTCTTCAATCGGCGCTGACTCATCAATCTTTATTAGGTAACTTCCCGATGCGCATTCGCTGGCAAGCGCATCGTTATCTTTTAGGTCAAAGTTTGTCATTTTATCAAGACGAATTTGCTGGTCGGGTAGCCACAAAAGTGATGCAAACCGCGTTGTCTGTGCGTGAAACAGTGATGAAAATCATGAATCTGGCAGTATACATCTGCGTGTATTTTATCAGTATTATCGTATTAGTCTTTTCGACCGATTGGCGTCTGGCTGTGCCTTTGATTTTTTGGCTAGTTGTGTATGTGATTATTCTTCGGGCCATTCTGCCGCGACTCAAGCAGCTGTCAACAAAGCAAGCGGACGCCCGCTCAATCATGACGGGACGAATCGTTGATAGCTATACTAACATCATCACGGTGAAGCTGTTTTCGCATAACAAACGAGAAGAAGACTATGCTCGCGAGGGGATGGATGGCTTTCTGCATACAGTTTACCCTCAAATGCGTTTGGTTACCGTACTGCAAGCGTGCGTTTGGACAAGTAATTCATTGTTAGTCTTTTCAGTATCAGCATTGGCTATCTATCTTTGGGTGAATGGCGTTGTTTCCCCTGGCGATATTGCGATCGCGGTGAGTTTGAGCCTACGTCTAAATGGCATGTCTCAATGGATTATGTGGGAAGTCTCCGCGTTATTTGAAAACATCGGTACCGTTCAAGATGGTATCAATACCTTGGCAATGCCAGCAAAAATCGAAGATAAAAATGATGCCCCAGTTTTAGAGATGAAAGGCGGTGGTATTGAATTTAAGGACGTGAATTTCGCTTATTTAGCCAAAAATAATCACGAAATAAATGTTTTTGATCATCTCAATATCAGTATAAAGCCCGGCGAGAAAGTAGGCTTGGTAGGTCGTTCTGGTGCGGGTAAGTCGACATTAGTAAATTTACTGTTGCGTTTCTATGATATTAACTCTGGTAAAATTGCAATTGATGGGCAAGATATTACCGAAGTCAAGCAAGAAAGTTTGCGCCGGCATATCAGCATGGTGACGCAGGATACGTCGCTAATGCATCGCAGCGTGCGTGATAATATTATCTATGGACGTGAAGACGCTACCGACGAAGATATGGTCAACGCAGCAAAGCAAGCTGAAGCACATGATTTTATTCTGACTTTGAACGATGCAAAAGGCCGCACAGGATATGATGCGCACGTTGGTGAGCGAGGGGTTAAGCTATCAGGGGGGCAAAGACAGCGAATTGCGATTGCCAGAGTGATGCTAAAAGATGCGCCAATTTTGATTTTAGATGAGGCAACCTCGGCACTAGATTCCGAAGTCGAGGCAGCTATACAGCAATGTTTAGACACAATTATGGAGCAAAAAACCGTATTGGCGATTGCTCATCGACTGTCAACCATTGCGCAAATGGACCGCTTGTTAGTGATAGATGCAGGCCAAGTGGTTGAGTCAGGCAACCATAAAGCGTTGTTAGAATATAATGGAATTTATGCCAAATTATGGGCCCATCAGACAGGCGGATTTATTGGAGTTGACTGATAATAATTGATGATGTGCTTAAAATGTCTTCAAGAGTGAGTTGATATTTTAAGCGCTGAGCACACATTCATCATCACTCAACAAGGATATGCAGCAGTAAATTGCCGTATTGTGTAACTTAGGGCTTTAAGATACTTGTATAACTTGCTTGCATGAGTATAATACGGCTCCCTCCCTTATGACGCTGATGACTTCCTTCCAAGAACACAACATCACAAGGGAAATGTAACTAAAAAATGTATCGTACGGATTTAGGGGTGTAGTTCCAATTGGTAGAACAGCGGTCTCCAAAACCGATGGCTGGGGGTTCGAGTCCCTCCACCCCTGCCACTTTTTAAAGTGGTGTAGGTCCGGCGTAACGATTTAATTAATAGCCCGCTTATTTTAGGCGTGGCTAGTTTAGGGTAACACTGATGAGTGATAAGGCAGAAAACGCGTCTAACCCGTTAGACACTGTGAAATGGATTATAGTGATCGCCCTTTTAGGTGGTTTGGTTTACGCATATAGCGCATACGAAGAAATTTCGGTGTTATACAGAGCGCTTGCTGCTGTGGGTATCGTTGTCGTTTCATTAGGTATCGCGGCAACGACGCAAAAAGGTAGTGACTTTTTCGTCTTTGCGAAAGATGCACGCACTGAAGTACGCAAGGTCATTTGGCCCAGCCGCAGTGAAGCAAACCGAATGACGCTTATTATTCTTCTGGCTACCGCGGTTGTTGGTGTGATGTTATATTTTATTGACATGATATTAGTCTGGGTAATCGGCTTAATTACTAACATCGGAGTGTAAACATGTCTGACAAGAAATGGTATGTAGTACAAGCATTCTCACAATACGAAGGCCGTGTTAAAAAGACATTGCTTGAGTACATTAAAATGCACGGCATGGAAGACTACTTCGGTGAAATTCTTGTTCCTACTGAAGAAGTTGTCGAAATGCGCGCGGGCCAAAAGCGTAAATCTGAGCGTAAATTCTTTCCAGGCTACGTGCTCGTAGAAATGGAAATGAACGAAGACTCTTGGCATTTAGTGAAAAGTATTCCTCGCGTTCTTGGCTTCATTGGTGGAACTTCAGATCGCCCAATGCCTATTACTCAGAAAGAAGCAGACGCTATATTAAACCGCTTACAAGAAGGCGTTGATAAGCCAAGGCCAAAAACATTATTCGAACCAGGCGAAGTTGTTCGTGTTACCGACGGTCCATTTGCAGACTTCAATGGTGTGGTAGAAGAAGTCGACTACGAGAAGAGCCGCTTGAAAGTATCAGTATTGATATTCGGTCGCTCAACGCCGGTAGAGCTAGAGTTTGGGCAGGTTGAGAAAGGTTAAATTTTTCGATTAACCATAAATAATAAAAATATTGTTTAGCTACTAATGCCGTTCATCTTAGGTGAACGGCATTTTTTTTGGTGCGCCAAGTATGGCGCGTAGCGCCCGTTCTGGGTGCTGTTCTGACACGCGTGGTGGCGGTCAGATG
>CBFIAR010000047.1:0-5865 GCA_965660625.1 Glaciecola sp.
GTCACAAAAATAACACTCAAAAAACCAAAAATTGGCGCACCCGGCGCGATTCGAACGCGCGACCCACGGCTTCGGAGGCCGTTACTCTATCCAGCTGAGCTACGGGTGCTTGGTATAGTGGCAAATAGGTTTGCCACGAAGAACAAGCGGTGATTCTAAAGGTTTAAAGTAGATTTTCCAGTCTTATTTTATGTCTTTTGTTTTTGCCTTCGCATTAACAATCTCATCCAATAGCGCCATTAGTAGTTTAGTACCTGTTCCTGACGCAAT
The DNA here is from genome assembly GCA_965660625.1 of Glaciecola sp. Classification (GTDB taxonomy): domain Bacteria; phylum Pseudomonadota; class Gammaproteobacteria; order Enterobacterales; family Alteromonadaceae; genus Glaciecola. The sequence goes on from CBFIAR010000047.1 coordinate 271, forward strand.
TGCACTGAATACATTTTCATCATTTTGTCCTTTTTGACCACCTGCTAAATCACTGACTGAACGAATAACAATCCATGCTACGTTATTCACAAAACAAACTTGGCCAACGGCGGCTGATTCCATCTCTGTCACTTGAGCACTGAAAACATCTTGTAGCCATTGTCTATATTTAGCATTATCTGCAAATACAGAGCCGGTTACGCCGTTTCCTCCAATCCTAACTTGTATTGGTTTTCCTGACGGCATTTTTATTGTATCAACACTTATCAAGGCCTTTTTTGCAAGTGCCAAAAGGTTTGCAGAAACCGTAAAATAAGGCATTTTTTGCGGTGTTTCGACACCTTCTTTTACGATGGCTACTTCCCTAGGGAACTGATAACCGAAGTTTTTATAATTAGGCGCAAACGGGTCAATTTTGGCTCTGGCTTTATGCCGTGTAGAAGCCTCTTTATAGTAACCAGGAAGGACAAAACCCTCGTCCTTATCAGGATCGGGATTCACGTAAACTGACTCATCGTGATAATACCATCGCTCAGGGATCGCAATATCGCCAGGCTCAAATACAGGATTTACCGCACCGGCAATACCCATCATCAAAACTTTATCGATAGGGAAATAATCGAGCGCCATTTGCATGGTCATGGCAGCATTGGCAACGCTAATGCCGGTAGTAAAAATAACAATCCTTTCGCCTTTATATGTTCCTAGCTGGTATTTAACACCTTTAATGCTGATAACTTCATCAATTTTTGCCGTTTCGATTTTCCCGATTGCATAGTCAATGGCCTTAATTTCGGGTTCATATGCAGCAACAATCGCCGTCCATTTTTCGGTGTTTGTAAATTCACGAGGACCAAACTTCTGTTCTGCCAATGCATCATTCAACAAGGCCGGCAGCAAAGTAATAAAAATCAAGATGGCGAGTTTACGCATAAGCAAAATTCCTTTAATTTTGGGCGATCTGTTGAATGCGCGTGAGCCAAATTTGCTTTTGACTATCAGGCAAAAAACTCGCGTTAATACTATTACAGATAAGTTTCACAACGTCTTTTTGGTCGAGCGGCAGGTTGTCCACTAACGTAAATAAGTTTTCGTTTAAATAACCACCAAAGTAAGAAGGATCGTCGGAGTTAACCATCACCAGTAGACCCGCATTCAACAGATCAACAATATTGTGCTGACTGATATCGTCGACAACACACAGCTTTACATTGCTTAATGGGCATACAGTTAATGGTACTTGATGCTCTTTCAAATACGCCATTAACTTAGGGTCTTCAATGCTGCGAACACCGTGATCAATGCGGTCTACTTGAAGCAGATTAATTGCCTCCCAAACATATTCTGGTGGCCCTTCTTCTCCTGCGTGAGCCACTAACTTAAACCCTAGCGACGCGGCTTGAGCGAACACGCGTGCAAATTTCGACGGCGGATTACCTAATTCCGAACTGTCCAAACCAACCGCGGTAATCATCGAATGGAAAGGTTGTGCTGCCTGTAAGCTCTGCATAGCGCTATCTTCACTCAAGTGCCTCAAGAAAGATAGAATAAGGTAAACTGACACACCTAGCTCGGTTTTTGCTTTATCAATCGCCTTCGCAAACCCTGACATAAACACATTGTAACCAATCCCTCTTTCCGTATGCGTTTGCGGGTCGAACATTATTTCAGTATGTACAATATTTTGTTGCTGGCATTGACACAAATATGCCCACATGAGCTCGAAAAAGTCTTCCTCATCGCGCAATACATTTGCCCCTTGGTAATAGAGATCAAGAAAGCTTTGTAAGTTATTGAACTGATATGCCTGTTGTATCGCTTCAACGCTTGAAAATGGCAAAGCAATGGCATGTTTTTTTGCCAAGCGCCACAGTAATTCAGGCTCGAGTGTACCCTCAATGTGCAAATGTAGCTCTGCTTTGGGCAACTGTTGAATTAGCTGCTTAAGCTCACTCATGTTAGTGTCAGTGCTCATGTTTAAATAGGCTCCATTTCCTGTCGAGTACGATAATTGCTCTCAAAAAAGTGTTTTTTGACGGTCGCTGTATTACTGGAATTGTCGCACAAGCTCATTCCAATGCTACTGAACAATACTAAGTAAAACAGTGTTTTGACAATTATTTTTGATTTAATGACAGACATTCTACCGCAGGCTAATTAAATTTGCGCTTAGCTACTTAATAATAGATACCGTATACACCTTCTAATAAAACGAATATTCAGTAATACTTAGAACGTCACAACAGCACCTCCGATATACCTAGTTATTGCACCTACCATCTGATCCTAAGTGTTATAGCAACTAGTTTACATGGAGCCGTGTGACAAAATCACGTGACCATAAATATGTAGCGAGAAACAACGGCAAAACAATAATAAAAAGGAAAGCCAATGATCACCCGCTTTTTAGACAAAACATTTGAACTTAGTCAACATGCAACAACCTTGAAAACAGAGGTCATTGCGGGCTTAACCACCTTTGCAGCTATGTCCTACATATTGATCGTTAACCCTAGCATCTTGGGAATGAGCGGCATGCCGGTAGCGGGCTTAATTACAGTTACCGCTTTGGCTGCGTGTTTAGGCACGTTGTTAATGGCCTGGCTAACCAACTATCCTGTTGCGCTCGCGCCTGGAATGGGCCTTAATGCCTTTTTCGCTTTTACGATTTGCTTAAGCCGTGAAATTCCATGGGAAGCAGCGCTCGGCATCGTTTTTTATAACGGCATATTATTTTTACTGCTCACACTCTCAGGCTTGCGACAAAAAATTGCTGATGCAATCCCAGCTTCGCTTAAAATTGGGGTGCAGTGTGGTATCGGCTTGTTTATCGCCTTTATTGGTTTAAAAAATGCAGGACTCATTGTGGATAGCCCTGCGACTTTTGTCGGCTTAGGCGACCTATCTCAACCAGCAGTCCTGTTGGCCTTTTTAGGCATTATTTTTACCATCATATTGGTCATAAGAAAAGTGAGCGGAGCTATCTTAATCTCTATTGTGACACTGACTGTCGTCGGCTTATTTATTCCAAGCGAGAGTGGCTATTTGACGCCTACTCCAAAAGGCATTATCGGTCTACCAGCACCTATTGCCGACACATTTTTTGCCATGGACTTAGTCTATCCCATCGTAAATTTTGCAACAACGTGGGACTTAATTTTCGCATTAATGTTTGTGAATATGTTTGACACCATTGGCACTCTGATTGGTGTATCGAAACGCGCAAAATTGGTAGACAGCAACGGTAAACTACCGAAAATGGGGCGCGCAATGACAGCCGATGCAGCAGCAGGTGTCGTCGGTGCCGCGTTGGGCACATCACCCGTGACAAGTTACGTTGAATCTGCAGCGGGAGTGTCTGCTGGCGGACGCACAGGATTAACCGCGGTTGTGGTCGCTCTGTGTTTTTTACTCGCATTGTTCTTATCGCCACTGATGCTCATCATCCCTATTATGGCAACAACGCCTGCATTGGTGATGGTCGGTATTTTTATGATGGATTCTATAAAGGAGCTAGAATTTTCTGACTTAGCCAGTGTCGCCACAGCAACTATAGCGCTGATAGCGATGCCATTGACTTTTAGTATTAGCGAAGGAATTGCTTTAGGCTTTATTACTTATGTCGGCATTAAAGTCGGCACAGGTGATTATAAGCGGGTGAGCTTAATGACTTATTTTATGGCTGGCGTCTTTTTGTTGCGATACATACTCGATTTAAAATAGGGTGTTTACGTTTATGCAAGCACGTAAACATTGCCTTTGAAATATGTGCTTTTGCCTTAGGCGGCAGCAACTTGGTTAAAGCAACATGAAAAAGGCACCGGAAAGCTGGGCGTAGTCGGTTTTTGTTTTGGTGGCTATATCAGTAATTTGCTTGCCGCAACAATGCCAAACGACATCAATGCCGCGGTACCTTATTACGGAACGCCCGCGAGTGCCGAACTACAAAAACAGGTAAAGGGCCCTATATTAATTCATTTCGGTGAGAAAGATGCTCGGGTTAATGCAACCTGGCCGGCATACGAAGAAGTGCTCAAGGCCAGTAAAGCTGAATACGAAGCGCATTTTTATGCAGGTGCTCAACATGGCTTCCATAATGACTCAACAAGTCGTTATAGCCCTGACGCTGCTGAACTTTCTTGGCAGCGAACCACCGCGTTTTTCAAAAAACATTTAGCGTAATTCTGCTAGCGATTAAAATGAGCCATGGACCCTCTCAGTGGCTCTACCTTTTACCCATCTGCAACTGAGCCATTTTCATTGAGTCCAAAGTCATATATGATGATTGGCTCGCCGCAGCTTTTAATTGCTTCGCGTTTGAATTTTTCAACAATTTTGCCCCCGCTTTAATCAGCTTAAGTGATTGCAATTGGGGATGCTAATAACCTGACCAGCGTATTGAGTATTTTCGCTATTTTATCAATCCGTAGTTTTAACTTTAGAGCGTAAACGAATTACTTATATGCCAGACAGCAGCCCAATTTTACAGTTACAAAAACTTGCCGGAAGACGCACTTTCGACAAAGGCGAAATGCTGTATTTTCAAGAGGCAGTGCATCGTTTCACCAAAAACCAATTGATAATAACCGCTATTGTTCAAGAAATTCAGGAGTTTACGGTTAAACTTTCTATTGTTGAAGGTGAATACGAAGGCAGTTGTAACTGTTCAGATTCCGAAGGTTTCGATTTTTGCAAACATTGCGTTGCAGTAGCGCTCACCGATATTTCCCGCGAGGCAGAACTAGAAGTGCTGCAAGAGGGAGATGAAATTCAGAGAATTACGGGCTACATCGAAAGCATGTCCGAAGCTGAAGCAAAGGCAATCTTATTAAAGCAAATCACGAGCGACATAGACCAAACCGAACAATGGGTCCTTTTTGCCGATGTTAGTAATGGTAAAATAAACAAAAAAGCGTTGACCGATATTATTAATAAAGCCTTACCATTGCGTGAAGTTTGGCGTCAAAATAGAGTAAAAACTTACTTTGAGACGGCAATAGAAAAATTTAATCGGCTAATTTCTATATTACATAAATTACCCACAGACCCCGCATTTGAACTAATTCAAACGGCTCTGCATAGATATAACAAGGCATTAACTAAGATTAAGGACGACAAAGGATATCGTCTCAAAGTTGAAATAACCCTGGTTCAAGCCTTTGCAACCTTCATTGGAGAATTAAATTGGACACCACAACGTAAAGTGAGCTTTTTACTATCACTTTATCATCAGCCTTTTTCAAATTTTTCCTTGCCTTCCATATACAAGAAGTTTGTGAAAAATCAGCCTGACCTAATTAACCTGTTTATCGAAAAATTAGTCAATCTTGAAAGCCAATTTGAACAGATTGACAATCGCGCTAATCAAATTGATAAAACTTTGGATGATACTCATGAGTTGATACTCAACGACCTAGCTTTGTATTATGCAGAGGCGGGGGCGGCTGCGTCGAATGAAAATCAAATTAAACTGATTGGATGCAAGCATAAACTCGCAACTAATGTTAATGAATATATTGAACTAGCGGAGTTATGCGTGACATTAGGTCGTAAAGATGAAGCGAGAAAATATATTGCTGAAATAGAAAATAACAA
>CBFIAR010000048.1:0-5199 GCA_965660625.1 Glaciecola sp.
GCTGTAAGAGTTGTTTTACCGTGGTCAACGTGGCCGATAGTACCAACGTTTACGTGTGGTTTATTACGTTCAAACTTTTGCTTTGCCATTTTAAATATTCCCAGCAACGTATTAAAAAATAATTTTCACTGAAGTAAGGAAGGAAGATTAGGATGTGGTGCTGATAGGCAGATTCGAACTGCCGACCTCACCCTTACCAAGGGTGCGCTCTACCAACTGAGCCATATCAGCAACGTTAATGGAGCGGGCAGCGGGAATCGAACCCGCATCATAAGCTTGGAAGGCTTAGGTAATAGCCATTATACGATGCCCGCGTTCCTAATTCTCGTCCCCACTTCAAAAGAAAGTGGTGGAGGGGGCAGGATTCGAACCTGCGAAGGCTGAGCCGGCAGATTTACAGTCTGCTCCCGTTGACCGCTTGGGTACCCCTCCGAGATTGATGGTGCCGACTACCGGAGTCGAACTGGTGACCTACTGATTACAAGTCAGTTGCTCTACCAACTGAGCTAAGTCGGCACTGCATCAAGTGGGTGCGCATATTAAAGAAATGATCGGCATGTGGCAATAGCTAATTGCGAAAAAAACACATTTTTTTGTTCTTTTTTTTATTGTGGCTTTTTTTACAGCAATTTATTGATAATTTTTAATCAACAAACAAGGTTAAACCTTCTAAAACTAAATTTTCGCAGCTAATAATATTTTTAATATCTAGATTTAAAAATATATTTTTATCACCTCCAGTCAAAAATATTTCAAATTTTTTGACATTTTTTTTCATTTCTCTCTCCGCCATCAATAATGTGCCCAAAATTTGAGCAGTGCAACCATGATCAACACAGAGCGGCGTGTCCTTTCCAAAGTCCGTCAAACCTAATTTTTGCTCATTACCGAACACGCGTTGTGTGTTTTTAAACAAACTTTGCTTGAGCAAAGAAACGCCAGGAACGATCCATCCTCCAAGGTGAATTCCGTTTTTAACAGAGTCGACCGTCATTGCCGTCCCAATATCGACCACTAAGAAGCTTTTATTTTCACTTTTTTGCATGCACGCCAACATCGCAAGCCAGCGATCTACCCCCATATTTGAAGGTGTTGAGTATGAATTAATTAAACCAAAAGCACTTTGTTCAGTTTTAGCGATAAACAATCGAACATTATTATCTGCACAAACGGATTGAATAAAACAAGTAACGTCGTCTTTACCCACATTAGAGAGATAAACACATTTAGCAGATTGAATCGCTTCTATAAGGCCACTCGCGTCTTGATGCCGTGATATATGCCCAATAACGTCATCGTTTGGCACAGATAGCGCTGATTTTATCGAAGTATTTCCGACATCAATGAATAAATTAGCTTTTTCTAACACTGATTTCTCCGCCGTGATGCGGTGTGATTTTACCTGCATTTTCTAATAACAGCGCCCCGCCTTCATTAATACCTTTACTCAATCCGTGAATTCTGTTGCTACCAGACTCTAAATAAACGTATTGATTATAAAATAAATCTGCTTCTCTCCATTCAGATAGAAACGGGCCTAACCCCTGCTGTTCAAACTCTCGGAGCATTTTTGTTAACGTTACAATGATAAGCGCTACTAACTCGTTTCGGTCTATTTTTTTTTGCGTAATGCTAACAAGATCCACAAAGGGTTGATCAATGTCATTAACAGCAAGGGGTAAATCTACGTTGATCCCAATTCCGATAACAGCACTAGCATCTGAACCGACTTGCCCCTCTACTTCTACTAATATTCCAGCGAGTTTTCTGTAATTATGGAAAACATCATTCGGCCATTTTAACTTACAGCCCTTAATATCCATTGCTTTTAAAGAGCGATTAATGGCAATGCCAACTAACAGTGACAGTCCGGCCATAGATTGATAACCACCTTTAAAAGTCCAAGCCATAGACATATAGATACTAGATCCAAAAGGTGATACCCAAGTTTTACCACGCCTACCGCGACCATGAGTTTGCGCCTCAGCCAAACATACATAGCCCTGAGGTAATTGGTCTAAATGGTCTTTAACATAAGTGTTCGTTGAATCGATAATACTGACTACTTCAACAACATTTGTATTTTCTTCACCTAGTAAGGCAACTATCTTGTTTTGGTCTAATAACTTCAAAGGTGAGGCCAAACGATATCCTCGCCCTTTTACGCTGAACACATCTAAGCCTATTTTGGTTAAATACTTAATGTGATTTGCTACTGCACTGCGACTCACTCCTGCGAATTTGCCTAGCAGTTCACCAGAGTTAAACTCACCATTAGCCAATTGCCTGATGAGAAGGGAGCGAGTTTGAGCGGCCTTTTTCCTCATAACACTATTAATCCGTTTTTGCCTATTAACCGAACTTCGTTTTCTAATTCAATAGCGAATGTATCGAAAACGCTCTGTTTAATTTGTCTTGCTAGCATTAGTAATCCTTCTCCATTGCCCTTTCCAGTGTTAACAAGTACCAAAGGCTGTTTCTCATGACATTTCACGCCGAGGTACATTTTCCCCTTGAACCCGAGTTGATCAATCAACCAAGCGGCAGGCACTTTAAAGCTTACTTCTGAAACCTTAAAGTACGGGACCTTATCGAAGCGTGATTCGATTTCGTCGAGCGTTTGTTTAGATACCACCGGATTTTTAAAAAAACTGCCTGCATTACCTAACAATTTTGGGTTTGGTAATTTATCCGTTCTTACCTCTATAACTTTGTTAAAGATATCAAGAGGCGTTGGTGCAACGAGTTGATTTAGCGGCGCATAACTATGTTCAACTGGGTTTTTCTTTGGCATCGTAAAATTAACTTTGGTGATCACCGCTCTATTGAATAGTTGCTTTTTAAAAATACTGTCTCTGTACGCAAAATCGCAATCTTCATGATTGAGAGTGTGGAAAGTATTTAATTCGATATCGTAATATTCAACGCTTCGGATAAATTTTTCAATTTCGACGCCATAAGCACCAATGTTTTGTATAGGGGCTGCGCCCACAGTACCAGGAATTAACGCAAGATTTTCAAAACCAAAAGCACCGATGGATAATGTATGTTCAACCAATTCATGCCACAGCTCGCCGGAAGCAACTGATAAATTAAACTCAGTGTCGCTTTCCTGTATTTGAATGCCCTTCATTTTATTGAGAACAATAGTCCCCGTAAAATCTTCCAAGAAAATGCTATTACTGCCTTCGCCTAGCAAATAATATGTTTTACGTTTAACGCGTTGAAATACGGATGCCAAATCATCGGTAGTGTTAACTTCAACGAGGTCTTGAGCTAAGGTATCAAAACCAAAAGTATGTAGACGTTTTAAAGATACCACGGTTATTGCCTATATTTGTGTAAGGTGCTTGAGTACATAATGAAGCTGAGCCTAATGATACCAACTTTTGTTATTTAAACGCGTTTTTTTATATCCAAGCGTTAATGTATTTGCAATAACGAAATATTGTTGGCAAACGTCACCAATTTGGTGGTGAGAGTTTTTATTGAATGAGTTACAATAACATCGTCGAAAATAGAGAATATAATATGAAAATTTGTGGTGTGGAATTAAAAGGTTCTGAAGCAATAGTATGTTTACTATCGTTTAAAGATGGTTTATTTAACTTACCTGAGTGTAGGGTGCGAAAAGTAGAATTTAATAAACGTAACAGTACCGGTGACATCCGCTATTTTCAATCTACTTTTAGCAAATTAATGGCAGACTATAGTATTGATGAAGTAGTTATAAAGGAGAGACCGTTAAAAGGTAAATTTGCTGGAGGTGCCCTAGGTTTCAAAATGGAAGCAGCTATACAGCTCATTGATGATCTTAATGTCGAAACAATGTCGCCACAGGTTTTTAAAGAATCGATTAAACGTAATCCGGTAGTGGTGCCGTTTGCAGAGACGGGATTAAAGGCTTTTCAAGAAGCTGCTTTCACCGTTGCTTACGCCAAACATATGAACCTGCAATATCCACCCCCACCAGTTGAATCAGTAGAGTAGCTTCCTTACAAATAGTAGACCTTATCTCAATGTCTACTATTTGTTTACACGTTATTACACTGAATTTAAAGACCCCCCCTCAATACCACGTGCTCCTCATAACCCTGCAAAGCAATCGCTGCTTATCTGTTTATACCTATCTTACCTTTATAGTAAAAGAACTCGACGTAGAGGCTGTATTAAGCTTTGAGCATCGTCATATGAATCTATAATGTTGGTGTAATTTGACGTGGTCAACATATTTCGGACAACCCAGTTAAGCAACTTTTTGTAGTTTTACCATTTCCTGTTCATACTGATTTGGGCTTTGATACCCCAGATATGAATGCAGTCTATAGCTGTTATAGAACATCGTGATGTAATTCAAGATATCCTGTTGTGCTTCGTATCGAGTTTGGTAGTTTCGCCAATGAACCCGTTCGTTTTTCAAGCTGCCGAAGAAACTTTCAGCAACGGCATTATCCCAACAATCGCCTTTTCTGCTCATGCTGCCAACTAGGCCATGAGCGTTAAGTAATTTACGATACTCGTGACTGGCATATTGCGAGCCACGGTCGGTATGTACAATTAATCCTTTCTCTGGTTTTCGCTGCCATATTGCCATTCTCAGCGCGTCAATTACCAGCTTTGCTTTCATCCTTGAGCTCATGCTCCAACCAACGATTTTACGCGAGTACAAATCAATGACGACGGCTAAGTACAACCAACCTTCCCGCGTCCATATGTAAGTAATATCACAAACATACGCTTTGTTAGGCGCATCCACAGTAAACTCACGATCGAGCACATTATCAAACAACGGCTTGTTGTGGTTACTGTCTGTTGTCACCTTATATTTCTTGCGATAACGCACCCACACCTTGGCTTCAAGCATTAGCTTCTTCGCCTTTTGGCGACTCACTGGATAGCTTAAACAATTCAGGGCATGCTTCATTCTGCGGCTGCCATACGCGTTATCACTAGCGACAGCTATCTTTTTCACCCACTCGATCATATCAGCATGAGTAGGGTCTATTTCTTGTTCTATCTTCGCCCAACGGTAAAAGCCGCTGCGCTTCACCCCTAACAATTGACACATTCTGTCAACGGGATAGGTCTTCTTATTTTGGGCAATGAAGCGGTACTTTACTTCATTTCTTTGGCAAAAAAGACCGTTGCTTCCTTTAAAATGTTTTTGTCCATTTCAAGCTGGCGAACCTTCGCTCTCAG
>CBFIAR010000049.1:0-4734 GCA_965660625.1 Glaciecola sp.
ATGCCGAGCATGCCCATGTAGGTTGGCTCGTCGTAAGTGAAGTTAATCAACAAGCCTGCAGATAAGGCCAAAATCATCCCAAACACTAATTGATTTCTCAGTGCGGTGGGCGCCTGCTTTTTCCATCGCGATAGCGGGCCGACGGCCATAAACAACACAAATGGCACAATTAATAAGGTGAACATTTGATTAAAGAACGGTGCACCAATCGATATCGTGCCCAAGCCTATTTCTTTATGCACTAAAGGTAGTAGCGTTCCTAAGAGAACCACGATGGTCGCGGCAACTAACAGCACATTATTGCCCATCAGCATCATTTCGCGCGAGAACATGTCATACCGCCCAACGCTTTTTAACTGACCAGCACGCAGCGCGTAAAGCAACAGTGAGCCACCAATAACCACCACCAGTAAGCCTAAGATAAACAGCCCACGCGATGGATCGCTGGCAAACGAATGCACCGACACCAGCACGCCCGAGCGCACTAAAAAAGTACCCAATAAGCTCAGTGAAAATGCCGCAATAGCCAGAAGCACGGTCCACGACTTAAACACTTTACGTTTTTCGGTCACCGCCAAGCTGTGCATTAGCGCTGTGCCAACTAACCAAGGCATAAACGATGCGTTCTCAACTGGATCCCAGAACCACCAACCGCCCCAACCGAGTTCGTAATATGCCCACCAACTGCCCAGTGCGATACCCACAGTCAGGAAACTCCACGCAGCAATGGTCCAAGGACGCGACCATCTGGCCCAGGTTGAATCAAGTTGACCGCCAATCAATGCAGCAATAGCGAACGCGAAGGCAACTGAGAAACCCACGTAGCCCATATACAGCATGGGTGGGTGAATAATCATGCCGAAATCTTGCAGCAAAGGATTCAGATCGCGGCCATCGACTGGAAAAAACGGTAATAAGCTGTCAAACGGGTTTGAGGTTAGTAACATAAACAAGTAAAAACCAATACTAACCATACCTAGCACTGACAGCACGCGCGCAATCATCGCCTGTGGAATACCTTTGGAAAAGGCAGCCACGGCGCAGGTCCATACAGCAAAAATTAAGCACCACAAAAGGAAACTGCCCTCATGGCCGCCCCACACTGCGGTTATCTTGTAATAAATAGGCAAGGCACTGTTTGAGTTTTGTGCCACGTACTGCACACTAAAATCGTCTACCGCGAATGAATACGTTAAGCAGCCATAGGCAAAAGCGGTAAATAAGAATAAACCAAAACTCAGAGGACGACCCATTCTCATCATGGTTTGATTATGAATTTGTGCGCCCCAAAGCGGATACACAGCAAGCAAAATAGACAATGCTAAAGCTATAATTAGCGCGATATTTCCTAACTCTGGGATCATTAGTAGCTCGCCTGTTCTGGTTTAACGTGCTTGATGCCTTTAAGCTGCTCTGCCAATTCTGGTGGCATGTATTCTTCGTCGTGCTTCGCTAGCACTTCATGCGCAACAATCAAATTATCAGGTTTAAGAATACCCGTAGCAACAATCCCTTGCCCTTCACGAAACAAGTCAGGCAGGCTGCCGTTAAACTGCACCGTCACGATAGGGCCGGTGTCCATGAGGTCAAAGCTCACCGCCAGCGTTTCTTCATCGCGCGATACCGACCCGGGCACAACTAAACCACCAATGCGCAAACGCTGACCCACAACTGGCTTAATGCCAGTTTTGCTTTTGCCTTGAATTACTTCAGTGGGCGTATAAAACACATCAATAGAATCTTGCAGGGCATACAGCATAAAGCCTATGGCCGCGACAAGTAAGACACCAACGCTTGAAACTGCGATGAGTCGTTGCTTACGTCTTGGGTTCATCGGTTACCTCGGTAGGTTCTACATTATTTGAATTTTGTGCGTTCTGTTTGGCTTTGGGTTTAGCCTGTTGCTTCATTTTACGAGCAGCGCGAGCCGCCATGATGCGCTCAGCTCTCGCTCTCTCTTTTTGTACTCCGTGTTTGATTTTTTTGCTCACAATGACACTGTGAAATAACACGCTCGCCATACATAAAAATGTACAGATGAAGGAGGTCCAGACGAAAAAGGCATAGCCGCCCATGTTGAAAAAGTCACTCAGACTGTCGAATTGAAATGCCATTATTCATTTCCTCCCAACTTTAGGCCCTGCTTGTCGTTCATTTTACTATCACTCGCTCTATCGCCACTAACGTCGCTACCAACGTCGCTACCAACGTCGCCACTAACGCCGACAGCAAACTCAGCTCCACCAAAGCGCTTGGCAACCCAAGGGCGATGCAGGTCTCGCAGTATAATTTCGTTCTTCATGCGAATAATGGTGACCCAGCCAATAAACGCCGCAAAGCCCAAAATACAAATCAGCAAAGGCACATACATTTCAAGCGCAATGGAAGGCTTTCCAATTTTGGTAATAGTGGCGCCCTGATGCAGCGTGTTCCACCACTCCACTGAAAAATGAATAATAGGAATGTTGATAACCCCCACCATAGCCATTACCCCAGCGGCTTTACCAGCCTGCTGTTTGTCTTCAAATGCGCTATACAGCGCAATAACGCCTAGGTATAAAAATAGCAAAATGAGTTGTGAGGTGAGTCGTGCATCCCAAAACCACCACGTGCCCCACATGGGTTTACCCCAAAGCGAACCGGTGAATAGGGATATCAAGGTCATGACTGCGCCAACCGGGGCAATCGCCACCATGAACATATACGCCGTGCGCCATTGCCAAACGATGCCGACGAGTGCCGCGATCGCCATCGCAACATAGCCGCCCATCGCGAGTATCGCGCTTGGCACATGAATATAGATAATGCGGTAAGAGTCGCCCTGTTGATAATCTGAAGGCGCAAACGCTAAGCCCCAAATCAAACCGACGGTAAGACTGGCAATAGCAACAACAGCGAACCAGTTTTGCAAAACATCACACAGCCAATAGGCTTTTTCTGGTTTCGCGAACGAATTAATCCACTTCCACATTAGTTCTGACTCACTTTTAATGAATACGCAATTGCCATTGGAGACAACGCCACTGAAAACAGGAGCAAGGCCGCAATGATAGCAAGTTGCGGGTGATAAGGTAACAACATTGATGCCGATTCAATGGCTGATGTGGCAAAAATAAGTAACGGTATAAATATTGGGATCAGTAACAGCGCTAGGAGCACACCACCGCGGTGTAAACCCACCGTGAGGGCAACACCAATGGCGCCAACAAAACTAATGAGCGGGGTACCCAACAACAAGGTAAGCATCAGCGCCACATACATATCCATGGTCAGATTCAAAAACACCGCCAGCAAGGGCGAAATCAAAAACAAGGGCACGATATGCATCAACCAGTGCGTAAAAACCTTGACCACAACAATCAGATACAATGGCGTGGGCGACAACATATACTGCTCTAAACTGCCGTCAGCATAATCATCGCGAAACATGCGTTCCATGCCAAGCAACAATGACAAAATAGCCGCAACCCAAATTACCCCGCCACCAATGCGCTGCAGTGTGTCAAGATTCGGTCCTATCGCCAGTGGAAACAAGGTGATCACCAGTACGAAAAACATCAGCGGCTGCATCAACTCAGCACGTTGACGATACGCCAGCGCCAAATCCTTCAAGAAAACGGCCTTCAGCGCTACCATGAATACTCCAAGTGTAAATTCGACAGTGGGTAATCAATATTTAAGGCCTGATGTGATGTCATCACAATCGTACCGCCAGAGTGAAGGAAGACAGCCATTTTACTCTCAAGTTCCGCTATTAAGTGAACATCTAATGCCGTAAAAGGTTCATCTAACACCCATAAATTAGCGTCACGCTTAAGCCAAAGTTTGGCCAAGGCGACACGACGCTGCTGCCCCGCCGACAAGTTCTTTACCGCAATATCTTCTAAACCGGTCAAGCCTAGCTCTGCCAATGTGGCGTGAATAGCCTCATCGTTTGTATCAATTGCGTGCTGTTGACACCAAAACCTCAGGTTTTCAGTTGCTGTTAACAACTGACTGATACCTTGTTTGTGGCCAAAATACAGTAAGTGCTCGCTAGCGCTATGCACTACTTTATGAACGTCATGCCCATTAATTTCAACCTGTCCGGCGGCAGGCTGACTCAAGCCGACCAAAATGCGCAGCAAACTGGTTTTCCCAGCGCCATTCTCACCCGTTACATAAAGTAATTGGCCAGAATGAAGCTCGATATTGATATCCGAAAACAACTGGCGGTCACTTTTTTCACAGGCCACTTGTTGTGCTAGCAAAACACGCAAATAGAGTTACTCGAATTAAGTTGATTATCCGCCGGATATTAGCACAATATTTCGATGTTTTGTGTGCTTAATCGTCAACAAATGTATGGAATATTCGATGCAATTACGCAACATCAAACGATGAATTCTGATGATCGTTTGTGGTTGTTTGTTTTAAGCAGCAAAAAACCACCTCACATCGAGTTTTAAAAATAGACGAGACACTAAATTGAGATCAAACATTGCTTTTTGAAAGTCGCGGCCGATAATCTACACTATGGCTGATATAACAACCGTCACACTAAACCAATTAAATGCGCTGACGCGTGGCTCAGAGAGTGCGGCTGCGCGCAATAATGTGGGTGTGAACAATCCACCAAGCCTAAACGACGTGGTTGCAAAAGTTGTTATTAGCCAAATATCCGCCAATGCGGTTACCTTAACCAATCCACAAACAAGACAGTCGATGCAATTGCCAGCAACAGCGCTGGCAAAC
>CBFIAR010000050.1:0-4611 GCA_965660625.1 Glaciecola sp.
AAACACAACACATTTATAAATATCGAGACAACTAATTTATAAATATCGAGACAACTAAGGATTACGTTAATATAAAGTGTTAATTTGCACCCTAAAGGCGCCACCCATTTGCGGCTTAATGGAGCCACCTAAACATGCTCTTTTTACCCTCAAACAAGTTGATTATTGACCGCTTTTTGAAGCGAGTCCAGTTTGTTTGTTTTTAGTGTTGTTGTCAGGTCTTAATTTTCGATAGCTCTCTCCTTCTAATATTAATCGATAAGCGTTGTGGCGAAGCCGATCTAATGTGGCTGCGCCGAGTAACTTATTCGGGAAGGCGTCTCCCCATTCTGTAAAGTCTAAGTTGCTCGTAATGATGGTGGCGTGTTGTTCGTAACGCTCATCAATCAGGTCATGTAAGTCCTCATCTTGCGGCGATTTCAATGGTTTTAGGCCGAAGTCGTCAATGATGAGCAGTGGCACCCTCGCTAGATTTTGGAAGCGCTTTTCATAGCTGTTGGTTGCCCGTGCAGCATACAGGTCGGCAAGTAACTTAGCTTGGGTAAAGAACAGTACATCCACGCCTTTTTGCACCGCGCAATGCCCGATTGCTTGGGCTAAATGACTTTTACCCGTGCCGCATGGCCCTGCGATGAGTACCGGTACTTTTTCATTAATGAAGCCGCATGTTGCTAACTCTTGTACATAAGCACGATTCAGTGTGGGGTTGGTGGTTAAGTCGAAGCTCTCTAGTGTTTTGTTGGATTTAAAGCCCGCACGGCGCAGCCGTGTGGCATATTTCTTTTGGTCTCGCCGAGCCACTTCATCTTGTACGAGTAACGCTAAAAACTCAGGGTACGTCATCTGATGTTCAATGGCTTCGCGGTTTCGCAGTGCTAGTGAATCGGTCATGCCCGATAGGCGCAGTTGTTTTAGTAAGGGGGATAATTCTGGGATAGGGTTTATCATAATGATTCCTTATGTTTCTTAATGTGGGATAAGTTTGTTAGGGTCGCGATTGAAGCGGCCTTTGCCGGTATAGCTGTCGCTTAAGCTATCGAAGGCATTGGTTTCATGCGGTAGTTCATCTAGGCCTTTTTCGAGTATTTGCTTAATCGCGTTGTAGCGCACATTGTCGAACGTTAAAGCGCGGCAACATGCCCTTTCTAAGCGAACTGGCCCATAGCGTTTGGCGAAGCCAATGACACCTTGCGCTGCGCGTAGGTTATCTAGTACACGACTGGCAAACAGCCTTTCGATAAACAGATGGCAGTATTCACCGATCTTCTTTGCTTGGGTTAAGCAGTATTGCGGGTCTTGCATGTTGTAGGCTTGCGCCGCAGGGGGTTGATGCTCCGGCACGGTTGAGCGGCCACCTTGGTGGCGTAATCTGCCGTGGGTGGCTTTGAGTTCGTGCTGTTGGTAAATACGTACTGTGGAATCGCCGGCGCGTATCCATACGGTTTGGCGAATGAGTAAATACGGTACCGAGTAACGGCAGTGCTCGAACTGCACATGACCATCACCATGGACTTTTGCTTGTGCCCACACCGCTTCCTCCGGTGGCACTTCAGGTAAGGGCCTGAGTAATTCTTGCTCAACTTCCTTGAACTGCGTTAAGGGGTGAAGGCGCGTCGTGCCGTGCTTTCGGTTACCGGCCACACTGACTAACCACTCTTTTAATTGGGCATTGGCATCGCTTAGGCTGCGGAACTCTCGAAGCGGCACGAAGGCATTTTTAATGTATTTCACATTGGATTCAACACGCCCTTTCTTTTGCGGATCGCGCACTGGACAGGGTGCAATTAAAAAACCATAACCTTCAGCACATTCAGCGTAAGCCCGCTGAACATCAGGGTCGTGGTAGCAGGCTTTGGTGATCGCACATTTTGGATTGTCGATTATTACTCGTTTGGGTACACCGTTAAACCACTCAAACGCGCGGCGATGGCATGATAGCCATGTAGCGGTGCTTTGGTCCCAGATGAATTCGCCATACATATGGCGACTCCACGCCAGTGTCATCACAAACACCCATGTTTTACGCAATTCACCTGTTCGCGTGTCGACCATTAACGGGCCCGCGCCGAAGTCCACTTGCACAGCATCGCCAGGTTCAAACTCCATTACCGTTGAGACCTTGCCAGGCGAATCGGCAATCACACTTTTAATATAACGATTCACCGACCAATAGCTGCCGGTGAAGCCGTAACTGTTTACCAGCTTCTGATGGATAGTGCTGCCTTGTACGCCGCTTTCAATCCACTTATTGACCTTCTCAGCATGGGGCAAGACCGAGGACATGCTGGATGATGGCGTGTGCACCGTGACGTTAAGTACCGCTGCCAGTTGCGTGTTATCAGGCAAGGAATTGAGTTTATCCAACCAACCATGCTCAAGCGCCGTATCTCTTAATTTCTGTGCCTTTTTACGCCCCATTAAACCGCTTTGGGCAATAGCACGATTAGATTCACCCATCCGCATACGAACGAGTATTTGTCGATATTGATACATTTCAAACCTCTTGTTTGCCATGCGCTTCTCCTTGTCTAAAAAGTAGACATAAAGATACGCTATTTACAATGAAGTTTGAGGGGGAAAAAGGGTGACTAAAGTGGCGCCATTAACCGCAAATCGGGTGGCGCCATTAGGTGCAAATTAGGTGGCGCCATTACGCCGCAAGTGAAATGGCTCCATAGCGGTGCAAATTAACACCTGTGCAGATCTAAGTAACCATATTGTTAATTTCGCATTATTTCAGAAGGCGCTAGAGCTGAAAACTTGGACCTTTAATGCAGATGCAAAGCAGGTTATTTGGCAGCTAGTTAGCCACTCATATGTTCCTGGTATTGCGAGATTTATGGCGTTTTGGAATTTAGATGATATAACTGACAAAGGAATGCCTGGGGGGCGTTTCTGGTATTTGCCAACAGAAACAGAAGATCGCTTGAGAGTAATGATGCCTGTAGAGCAAGTTTGTGTTTGGCTTCTCGACTTAATTGGTATTCCATTAGATAAAATACGAGAAAACCCCTTAAATAATACCGACCCTGATAATTTAATTCGGAATATATACAATTGGAAGAGTGGTAAAGTCCCCCGATTTGAAACGATTAAAAACAGCTTTTCAGATGCGAGCGATATAGAGTTCACGGGTTGTTTATCCATTAATAGCTCAGCTGAAATTGAGGTTCAACTAAAAACAGTTACCAATTTTATAAAGTTTAAGCATCTATCTTCGGAAGATTTAATCCGTGAAATCCCCATTAGAAACCCAAGTGAGATTGATAAAATCATTCAAGGTAATGGCGACTTAGAAAATACCAAAAAATTCATCAGCTTGATGGCTGTTCGATATGCTCAACCAACGTTTAAAACTATCAGACAACGAATGCATATTGCTAAAGCAGTGCAAGATGGCTACAAGCGCTTACTTAAATATCTTTGCCCTGATGTTTCACCAACAAACCCGAACCTTGCACAAAACAAAGTATTACAACTTTGCCACATCTATAAATATATCTATAACTTAACTATTGAAGCGCATCGCTTAAATCACGGAGAGTTAGCAGAAAATGAGTGGTTTGACAGCAAACTGTCAAAAATAGATAAAAACGGTTTGTTTCTATCTATAGCGCCATCAAGATTTTCAAGTTCGCCCTCCTTACTTGGGGAAGTACTGACTAGACGGTTTAAGGATATAAAAGCAAGTGATCCGTTAATGGACATTTTTGATGAAAATAAGGATACGGCGATTGATTTATTTAAGTATAAAGTAGATGAGCAAGCCAGATGGGCCAGCGAAACGATAGCCATAGATGAACTGCAAAAAAAAGCTACTAAAGGCTCACCGTGGAGAGCATTTCAAAAAGAAGACGGTTACTGGGTATTGAAGCAAGTTATTCAAAGTTTAGACCATAACCCTAAAGTTTTTGATGCAGGGCTTAATCGTTTAAAAGAAGTAGCAACTAGTCCTATTGAGAAGGCGGGAGTTATTCAGCTTGAGCTTAACTATTTAGTCGACATGGGTAAAAATAAGCGCCCTAAGGATATCCAAGAAAGAGTTGAGTATTTGCTTGCAGAAATAGAAAAAAATGAAGGGTATCAAATATGGCAAGCACCAGCTTTGGCAGCCAAAGCCAAACACTGCATAGCCTTAAATGAGTTTAAGTCAGCAAGTCGCCTTTTTAAGAGAGCATTAGATGCTTGCAGTGAAAGGAGTTATGGTCATTTAAGAGGTTTTATAGCCCGAGATACTTTGGCTACCTTACTGCAGATTGAGAAGCTTAACGAAAATAATCATGAACGATATTTACGTGAAATGATGGCCAACGATGTTTTTGAATTAACAAACCCTTTTGTAGAGATAAAACTTGAAGCCGTTGCACATGATTTGGATATTCACTTTTGGTCAGAACTATATAAGCCGTATCGAGGGGTTAAAAACTTGAATCTTCGAAAGCATGTTTGTGACAGTGATATTCAACGATAAATTTTTAAGTCGAGTGTACAATTCATTGTTGGTGAGCTTACGGCAGCATAGCATTGACATAGTCCGTTAGGCCTACATCAAAGGGTTTTTGCGGGTGTGTAGCTTACCTACTTTCAGTGTAATTCCACGGTAGGTAGTCG
>CBFIAR010000051.1:0-4169 GCA_965660625.1 Glaciecola sp.
ATCTATAATGCAAGCGATGATGCTTACATTTTGGTTCTCGCACTTTTCGCATTCGGCAATGTCTATGTTGAATACTCGTTTTAGCCTTTGAGCCCACGTCATCCCTCTAGCATGGTATGGCTTATCAGCTTGGCTATTTTCTTGATTGTTTAGTTTAGGACTATTTTTCCCTCGTTGTGATGCCGTCACTTGGGCGCGAAGATTGCTGTTAGGGGCGAATACGCCGTAAAAACGCGTAAGGTTGAGTCTAGGTGGTGGAATGAGAGCGACTAGTTTGCCAATGAAATCAATTGGGTTAAAGAGTACATGAGTAGTGCCATCTCGATAAGGCGTTTTCAACTCATAGCGCACCTTCCCATGGTCTGTTATGTTTAAACGTTGCTCGCTAATTGCGGGGCGACTAATGTAACGGCATAGCCTTTCTAATTTCTCTGGCTCATCGGCATCAGCAAACACTCCCGCATGCAGCGAAAACCCACTTGTATTAGCTACCTGACCATACTCGTGGGCATTGCTAGCCGGTAATGTTTGTAGCGTAAATACCTTTTGCCCTTGTTGTGGTCCCATTGCTATGCGATAGCTGACGGAAGCACCTTGTAGTTGCAGTAAACTGTCTTCGTCATCTACAGGTAAGTTGAGAAAGCTGTTTTCCATATCACGCTCCACCAAGCCCACTTTCTCCAAATATTTGGCAATACGCTGGCTGATGGTGTGAACTAGCTCCACCATGTCGCTATGGGACGGCGCTTTGATGCGGGTAAAAGTTGTGCCACCCCATGGATTTTCACTTGTTGCGCCTTCTAAAAACAACATGTGGAAATGGATATTTAGATTAAGGGCACTACCAAAGCGTTGGATTAGCGTCACTGCCCCCCGTCTTAGCTTGTTTGTTAGTAAAGTCTGCTTTAGTCACAATGTGAGTGGAAATGGCGCGGTGAATAATTTGCATCACCTTGCTTAATTCGCGTGGATACCTTGCTAGTAACAATCGAAGCGGGATGGGTAAACTCAGCACCCATTGGCGAACTGGGTAGCCCTGAAGCACGTCATCAACCAACAAAGCGGCACTCTCGGCCATTCGCCTAGCGCCACAACTAGGGCAGAAGCCTCTCCTCTTGCAGCTAAAAGCAACTAACTTCTCATGTTTACAGTCACCACATACCACGCGTAAAAAGCCATGCTCTAGTCGACCACAACGTAAGAACTCATCAAACTCACGCTCAACATACTTGGGTAAATACTTGCCTTGGTCGGCTAAGTTTGCGATAAATTCTGGGTAGTAACGCACAATCAATTGATAGAGTAGCGTTGTTTCTGGTCGATGGCGTTTATATATTTCACCTTGTTGCTTTGCCAGCACATTCGTTCGTCTCTGAATTATGTACCGACGAGTGTGGCAAAAAAAGGGCTAATTTACGACTGACTGAACGACCGGTTTTGGATGGGACTTGCCAGTCGGATAATCGAAACTCAATGATGAAACCTGCACAAAATTATCAAACTATATTAAGAAATATCAAACATTATTATAATTTATCAAACTTTAATATTGTCGGACAGGTCTGAAGTTTCCAGTGCTGGACAGTTTGAAATTCCCAGGCCTTAATGGCAACTTATATAACAGCAATTTTATTCAAAACTTCGAGCTTACTCGCGTCCAGCTTATCAGGATTAGTTTTTACGGATAAGTTGGCTCTTTTTTTATTTCCTAAAAAATACGCGATCCTTTCTGCATTGGCTCCCGATGGATGAGGGATGCCACTGAGCACTTTGTTTTTATCAATCGCATTTTTTTCAGCCAGGTTGCTTAACGCTCAAAAGCTGCACCCATAAACTTGCCCTCTATGCGGGGTGTTATACAAGGTGAAGTTTCAATGTCTACTTTTAGCGATAATCATTACCTTCATATTATCTATTTTTAATTGGTACCAGGAGGGGCATTTTCAGGGCTTTTTTCTATAATGCTTTGGTGCAATATTTGGTGCATCATCAGCAGTTCTTATCTATTGGTTCGTATCCTCTAAAAGGTTGTTACCGACCTTGCCTTTTCGCGTTGCAGCGTTACTGGCTGTATTATTTTCACTAATTGTTTATGGTTATTATGCGTTTAATGGCCCAGCAGAAAACTCTTCTTCATCTGCAGCACAAATGCACATCGTGATAGCTCCATTTTTAACTACCTTGATAAGCTTTTTGCTTCTATCACTTGCTATGGTGGTCGCTATGATCCAAAAGTTAGTTCGACAAAATTTTGAATAAACATTTGTATGAGCTCGTTCGTTCAAGAGTCACTCTCATCTGTTTTTAATGAGTTTATTTCGGGTGCGCGAGCATTTGCTGTTTGGTCTTCGCTAGGACAATTCAGTTGTTGTTTCAGTTAAAATTGGGTAATGTCTAAATTCAAACAAAGCATCAAATAACAACATCAAAGGAGTGAGGTTTGTTAATTCAATATCGCAATAATCCAACCAGTTATAACAATCGCATCAGTTCACTCCCTTCGGTCGCTGGGACAACTTTACGGGCGCATTTCGCGTTGCTCAACAGCTGCACCCATAAACTTGCCCTCTATGCGGGGTGTTAACTGGCAAGGAAGGTATGAATATACAATTAAAAGTTAATCAAGAAATCTCCACAGAGCAGTTTATAGCAGTGCTTAACGGTTCAAGTCTCGGTGAAAGGCGACCAGTCAATGACTCGGAATGTATCAAAGGAATGTTGGAAAACAGCAGCCTCACAATCTCCGCTTGGGACGGCGAAAAGCTAGTCGGCGTTGCTCGCTGCATCACCGACTTTCATTATGCTTGTTATCTCTCAGATTTGGCCGTAATAAAATCACATCAAAGTTTAGGCTTGGGTAAAAAGTTACAAGTTTGTGTTCAGGAGCAGCTCGGTCCTAGATGTAAACTCATTCTAATTGCTGCACCGGCTGCAAATGAATATTATGAAAAAATAGGATTTACAAACAATCCTCGTTGTTGGGTTTTGGAGCGGGAGTCAAGCATTGCCAGTTAATAGATTGTTAGCAGTCCGATGATTGTGAATGACGTTAAGTACGATCTTGTGATAACCAGTGCCAATAGTTTTGAAAATCTTAGTATGGAGTGCTGCCTGAATAACGAACTATTAATAGAGGCTGACTTGGTTAGTTATATTGATAAGAAAGCAGATGTCTATGTGCGTAAGAATCCATTGGATGCTGATATTATTAAGGCTTTTTTGTTCGAGCTTGACCGAGAGTTAAAAGTTGGTAGTAATACAAAAATTTAGGACTTCCTGTGCTCTACCTTTCAAGAGAAAAGCTCAAAGGTAATTAGTGAGATATTTTCGGGTTCGCGAGCATTTGCTGCTTGGTTTTCGCCGATTAACATTAGTTGTTGTCTCAGCTTAAAACGAGTATTGTTTTACTTAAATGGTTAACGCAAGGAAACAAGGAATGTTTTATCAAAACCAAGTTAAATCAACCTGTGCTAACAATCGCATAAACGCACTCCCTTCGGTCGCTGGGACAACTTTACGGGCGCATTTCGCTACGCTCAAAAGCTGCACGCAATGCTGCCCGTTATGCGGGGTGTTAGGTTTCTATGATTAGCACATCAATTTATTTTGTTATAAGTGGGTTGGTATCCTACTTAATGATTTTGGTTGCAGCTGGAATGCAGATGCGGAAAGCTATTGTAATGCTCTATCTGTTAATTTTGATTATCATTGGTGCATTCCACTATCGTATCTTAGTGTGTGATACAGTTTTTTTATTTGATACCTCTAGTATATTTACAAAAATAACAGCGCTCTTATTCTTTTTCATAACGTGCTTTGTAAATGTAAAGCGGTTGATGAATCGAAATACTAGAGTAAATGAAGATATAAAATAGAAGCGGTCATAAAGTGAAAGCTCGTTCTTTCAAGAGTTACTCTCATCTGTTTTTAATACGCCTTTTTCGGATTCGCGAGCGCATAATGTTTGATTTCCGCTGGTCAGCATCAGTTGTTGTTTAAGCGTCAAACGAGTATATTTTTACCTAAATTGTTAACGCAAGGAAACATGGAATGTTTGGTCAAAATCGTAATAAATTCCGGCTACCTAACAATCGCATCAGTTCACTCCCTTCGGTCGCTGGGACAAGTTTACGGGCGCATTTCGCTTCGCTCAAGAGCTGCACCCATAA
>CBFIAR010000052.1:0-3878 GCA_965660625.1 Glaciecola sp.
AGAACCGTCGAACAATGGCAAGCTTTATTATCGAGTTCGGGGACCGCCTCGAGAAACACATTAACTAATGGCAGTTAGTCGGATAAGAAAGCGGCATCTCTGCCACTCCCTCTCCTAAGAACCGTGCGTGCAAGTTTCCCTGCACACGGCTCAAGCTCTCATAAAGCCAAGTTACCTTGACCCAACAGCGGTTACAGAAATTGTCGCTTCTTCGCCCTTTTCTCGAAGTAATCAAGCCATTCTGCATCATATGGAGTTGCAACAGATATGACTTGACGATGCCGACGTATTGGAATGTCGCCTGCCTTTTTCAACCAAATGGTGCGCTTTTCGCCACTATTTGTGATGTATGGGGCAACTAACATCCATTGTCGCATACCACGGTTAATGTAGTATTTTCGATGCAACCATGCTGCAGACTTCTGCGGATGCTTGCGCCTCATCATTCGATGGAGAGTCCTAAAGATCACAGAGTCAACGTCACAAAAGACTTTCTTAGAAACAACATGGCGGTAGTAATTAGCCCAGCCAACTATCTTTCGATTAAGCGAGCCAATTAATGTAGCCATTGGTGTCGAAATGCCCTTCTTGATCGCTAACCTAATAGACTCAAGAAATGATTTGATGCCGTTTTTACTTGGCTTAATTAGCAACTTTTGACCATATTTGCGTAAATTAAATCCAAGGAAATCAAATCCCTTTGTGATTGACGTAATCAAAGTTTTTTCTTCGGAAAGCGTTAGTCCTCGCTCTAACAGGAAACTCACTACTGAAGGCTTTATTGTGTCCTCTAACAACTCCTTAGAATTGGCAGTGATCACAAAATCGTCAGCATATCTTATCAAGTGGACCTTTTGGTAAGGCTTGGTGATCAACTTAAGCATTGATTCCATGCCATCCAAAGCACTATTTGACAAGCTGGGCGATATAATACCGCCTTGCGGAGTACCGGCTGTCGTAGGAGATAAACGCCCTTTATCCATAAAGCCTGCCGTTAACCATTGCTTCAACACCTTCTGCTCTAACTTCAGATGTTGATGTAGCCATGCATGGCTAATATTATCGAAACAACCTTTGATATCACCTTCAAGGATCCATTGCGCCGATGTTCGTTGCGCTAACACATTAAAGCATCTTTCAATGGCGTCAGCAGCCGAACGCTTCGGACGGAAACCATAGGAATGGTGATCCGCTGTTACCTCAGCAATAGGCTCATACGCCAATAGAAATAGCGCCTGTATTGCCCTATCAAACATAATTGGGATCCCCAAAGGCCGCTTCTTCCCATCCTTTTTGGGAATGTAGACGCGTCTCAATGGCTGTGAACGATAACGTCGACAGGAAAGTGTAATACTCGCTTCCCATTTCTGTTTTGCATTAACCCACAAAACACCATCAACCCCAGCAGTATTGCGTCCTTTATTATCAGTAACGCGTTTAACTGCAAGTAATTTAGCTTGATGGGATCGTGTTAGTAAATGTTGTAACGCTTGGACTTTCCCCCAGCGTTTAGCTCTAGCTGATTTAGCGATACGCATTTGCAGTCGATGAACATCTTGCCTGACCTGGTTCCAATCAATGGAAGACCAAGCAGCAGAAGGTGAGGACGCACCACCATGCATTACTGCAGGTGTCATTTGCTTTCCCTCATAAACTCAATTCTCCAAATTCTCTCGCTATTGAGAACCAATCGGACGTGGGCGCTCTTTCGAGCTAGGCAAACAATGCCCTATACAGATCATTACAACCTGCCATTTGCTTCTTCCGACCTCCTATTCCCGCATAACCATTGCTTACTCTCACGAGCTTGCTACCTTACGGAGCTATACGGGGTTTCCACGTTTCGTTCCTGCGACTCGATGGGTTAGATCTCTTGTTAATACCGGCGGCATAATTGCTCACGAATCCTATCTGTGAAAGGATATTCCAAACCGCGCACCTTTTGGTTAAAGCTTATCAGCCATTTTAGCTTTTCAACAGTTACGATACTTACCAAGATTTGCATTTGCTGATCATACCATCATCCCTAGCACCATCACCGCTTTCGGCTAGCAGATTCAAGCCTGCCTTCACAGGCAGTATTTACGGTTTCCCGCGGTTACATTGTCCTCAGCGCTTTGCACCTAAACGTTACCGTTAACGCACAGCCAAGTAGGGAACTACTGGTGAGACAGTAGGTTTAACATCCAATCCGTTGGATTAAACAATCACAGGAGCAACATCGTGTCGCACCACAGAATCTGTTACAGGCTCCTGTGCTGGTTTTCGCATTAATCGTATCAAAGTAATGAGTCATGATACCGGCATCACGTTTTCTGAGGGTTTTTAAGTTACTGTTCGCATCTTATGAGACAGTGGATTTGATTATTAACACTTTAAATAGCGTCGTTAACTATACTCCAGCCATTATATCGAAGCTCGAATTTAATGGATTCATTCGTGGCTTTGTCATTTTCATCAAATACTGAAAATTCCATTGTTTTTGCTTCCCTACTTTGATTTTGTTCAGGACACAAAACCTCAGGATCCCACTGATATGAAAGCTCCTCAACCTTTTCGTCAATTGACTGAAACAGCCTTTTGACGTCATAGAAACCACCGCAATTCCCGTGATTTAATCTTTTCAGAAATAAACTTTTTCCCGATTCTTTCGAGGTAGCACTGATAAAAACTGTAGGCAACCGTCTAGTTAAATCGGTATTAAAATAAACAGTATATGAGTCTCTTTCTATTCCATATGAAATAGGCATTAACTTTAGCTTTTCTAAACCGATGACTTGAGAGTGCCCTTCTCGAAGAACATTAATTGAAGGACTTTTGGGCTCAATCGAATAATATCGAGAGATCATAGGGACGCAACCGACGAACATAAAAAGGCAAGGGACCAATATTAAAGTCTGTTTTTTCATTTGTTTAATCCTTAAAACTGCTCAGAGGGTAGTGCTTTTCCTCCCCCGACATAATTATTATAATCTATTTTTATTGCACCGCCTGTTGCTTGTATCAACCCACTAATATAACTGTTTGAATTGTAGCTGTCGGTAATAGCGGGAAACAGGTCATAGTCGATGCAATTGCAATAATTTTTAGCTCCGTCTTGTAGTCTTATAAAATACTGTCTAGCGGACACTCCCTCTGGCGGGGAAACAACAGCCACCGTAATGTTTTTTTCTGGACTATCTGACGTTTTATTTGTTTCTGCCGTAAGATTGCCATTTTTTGGACCTGCACTGAGTGTTATTGGTTTAGCAGATTCATCCACCTGAAACTCGATCGCTGTGTGATATGGACCAAGTCCAAAAACCCTATGTGCAGTAATATATATAACATTCGGTTTCCTATTTTTGTGTGAGTTCTTAGGAACCTTGAATCGGGGCCTACCCTCATAAGTTGGATCACCAACAAAGGAATATCCTCCGCATCCTTTACTTGCGTCCTTCCATTTGCCGCATAACCCCGTCGAGTCCTTCCCATTAACCGGATCATTCCCCACATAACCATACCAATTCATCCCATCTGCATAACCAATGGGGTCGGTTTGCATAAAGCGGCCTAATTTAGGATGATAGACCCGTGCTTTGTAATAATATAATCGTAATGATGAACCAGCATTCTGATTACCCAATTATTTCATATTAAGTGACTTTTGTTGGGGTGGCTACGAGTTATTTTAAAATATTATAGACTTTACATTATCCGGCTAAGCACCGTGGATCTCTTCATGCAAGTTTAAGTACCCTTAAAGCGATACCGCATACACTTGGAGTTTTTGTTTAAAAACTAGCTCTATCTTAATGACAGTGACAGTCCGTATATGGACTCCACCAGTTTCACAACATATTTTTGATAATTTTTTGAGTTAAGTCGCGAGCGTATAT
>CBFIAR010000053.1:0-3746 GCA_965660625.1 Glaciecola sp.
TAGAAAGATACTAAGAAGTGGGAGAAAATAAATAACCCTCTAAAACACCCGATGGTAATCATGTAGAGGGTTATGAGATGTAACACGACCACAAACTGCGGTCGTAATGTTTTATCATTTTTTAACTACGGCAATGTGTAAAAGTATTTGGTTAAGGTGCCTTTATTATTGTGTAGCTTCTTCTGTTTCGGGTTCTATTACTTCTAATAGTTCAACATCAAAAATGAGTGTTGAATTTGGTGTGATCTTACCTGTAGCACGCTCTCCGTATGCTAAATCTGAAGGTATCGTGAAACGATATGTCGACCCTTCTTTCATTAATTGAACACCTTCAGTCCAACCCGAAATGACTCGGTTTAATGGAAAAGTAGCAGGTTCGCCACGGCTATATGATGAATCAAATTCAGTGCCGTCTAACAAGGTGCCTTTGTAATGCACTTTTACCGTTGATGTTTCCGACGATGGGCTGTTACCCTCGCCTTGGGTTAGCACCTCATATTGAAGGCCTGAAGCCGTTGTAATCACACCTTCTTTCTTTGCATTTTCAGCTAAATACGCTAAACCGTCAGCCACATTAGTAGCAGAGGCCGCATTTGCTCTCTCTTCTTGCGCTGTCTTAAGTTTCATATCCGAAGCGCGAGTTAACTCTTGTAGCTCAGGAACGGTATACTCGGTTGCGTTTGCAAGACCGTCTTTAAAGCCGGCCATTAAAGCAGCTTCATCATATTCGATGCCAAGGTCTTGTTGTTGTTCTAGTCTATTTTGAGCAAACAACCCCATGCTGGCACCTAAGGCGTAGGAGTGCTGTTGTTTATCAGTGGTGTAAGTTTTTGCAACTGAAGCTTCTGTCTTTACTTCTGTCATCGCTTCAGTTTTTGCTTTGTCAGTAGTTTCTGGTTTTTGACATGCCGTCAAAGTCAGTGCTGACAACACTGCTAGGGCTAATGTAGCCTTTTTCATTCCATTTTCTCCATAATCAGCATTATGCTGTTAGTTGTGATTCAAGATATACTCTGCTAATAGTAAACGTGTGAAACTAAAAGCGAAACCCATTTTTAAATGAATATGACAGTCTTTTTTCCGTTTGGTTGCCTTTTTGTACTTTTTTGTGCAGGTTGTTCTGTTCCTGAAACCGAACCTGATACTAAATTAGCTATTTCAGACAGTGGCGTTTATGCTGCTGATATTAGTAATTCAGGTGACTTTGCGGTTATTTCCAGGGTCAATACCGACATTTCTGTATGGTCATTAGCGCAAAACAAAATCTTGTTCAGTTGGCGGCACCAAGAAGAAGGCCGTAATATTGTTGCTAACATTCATATTTCAGCTGACGAAACGCATGTGGTTACTGCAGACAACGAAAATTTTGCTCTGTGGAATATAGCCAGTGGCGACCCTTTGGGGTTTTGGCGCATAGATGAATCTACCATCCGTGATATTGCGATTAGCAATCAGGGTAGAGGCATTTTGGTAGGAAAGGCAAACGGCAACGTTATGTTTTTTGAGCCCCAAACAGGCAGAAGCCTGGAGTTTTTGGGACACGAAGAAAAAGTAAATACCGTTGATATTTCTCCCAACGGAAAATATGCACTAACGGGTAGCAATGATTACAAAGCTTATTTGTGGAATACAGATAGCGGGCAGATAATTCATGTTTTCAACCATGCGAACCGAGTTACAAAAGTTGCCATTGATGATGAAGCTCGATACCTGTTTACGTCGGACAGCCTAGATGACAGTCAAATCTGGGATGCACAAACGGGGAAGGCCATTAGTCAATTGCATTTTATTGAGCGACAGTGGGTTTTTACGAGCGCTAAATTCTCTAATGATGGTAAATACTTGCTAACTGGTTCTCCTGCTAAAAGATTGGCACTTTGGGACGTTGAAACGGGGAAATTAATCAAAGAATGGCGAGTTGCGCCTTCAGACGGCGCTGCTCCACAATCTGCTGTTGTTTACGGCGTTGGATTTCTTAATAACGAAGTCCTGTCAATTTCAAGTAGCGGTAACTTAGAGTATTGGGCGTATAAATAGCGGTATCAATACAACAACAATTTAAGTAAAAGAGAAAATTAAGTGACGGATAAAATAGTGAGCCACATCGCCGTTGATACTATCGAGCAAATGAAAGCAGCCATAGAGCAGCTTGAATTTAAAGTAGCTTATCAAGAGGATAATTTTGATCAACTAAATGAAATAGTGACGAACCAACAGTACATGCTTGACCGTCAAACTCACCTGTTAAAAAGTTTAGTGGACAAGATAAAAACAATGCAAGTTGCTGATTCTGATACCGTTCAGGGTGATGATTTACCCCCCCACTATTGAGTATCAATGTGAATTCCGTATAAGTTTATGGGCTTGCCTTGAGCCCCTTTTCGCCGCTAAATCTGCGCAGTCAGTATCGCTTGTATTGAACACAATTTATTGAGCGTCGCATTCTGAATCGCAAGCCCGCAATAATTATTTAAGCAATCAAACATTGTTATGTTTAGGTTCGCCTTCTCCACACTAGTGTTTCTCTTTATCGCTAATGTGAGAATGTTGTTGGATGCTAGTGTCTATTGATTGTTTATTTATTTGCCAAGCATCGCCGATAATAGGGTCATCGCTTTCTGGTTGTTGTTCCCATTCATAGGCCTTCATCTTTGGTTTGGGGTCTAATGAGTGCCAAATTACAGCGCTCAGTGCTCCGGCTAAAGCACCAAAGAAATGATATTCAAATGAAATGCCCTCTTCTCTGGGGAAAATAGTCATTGTCATACCACCATACAAGAAGAATGCTGTCATCATAATAGCTATTGAGCGTTTGTCACGGCGAAACATGCTGACCACTAGTAAGTAAAAAAATACCCCATGCGTTAAACCACTAGCGCCTATGTGATAGCTTTCTCGACCAAACAGCCAAACACCCAGCCCAGAGAGGAGCCATACTGTTGTCAGCACGCGCCAACGACTTCGTGGGTAACCATATAACAGCAATGTCCCTAAAATCAGCATTGGTAAGGTATTATTGAAAATATGCTCTAAGGAGCCGTGGATGAGCGGCGCTGTTAGTATACCCAGCAAACCATGCATGGATTGTGGGTAAATACCAAGCCATGAAAGGTCAATATGAAAGATAAATTCAGAAGATTTAATGCACCAGATAATACCCACAGTAAAGGCGGTAATTAGTATGCTGTTTTTAAGGGACAGTTTTTTCATTTGTATAATTTGAGGGCAGATGAAAAAATAGCAAGTTATCGGTGTTGGATTTCATATACTTTCTAATACGGTCATTTCTACGGTTTTTTTGCAAGAAAAATAGTGTGCTTGCTGCCTTTTCCTGGTCGCGCTCTCACAACCTGAGTATTCACTTCAAATCCTGCTTTTTTAAGTCTTACCGTAAATAACCGATCTGGACCTGCCGACCATATCGCTAAAACACCTTTGGGTCGCAACATCTTATTAATGTCTTGCAAACCTGCGAGTGAATAAATCCAATTATTGTCGGATTGAGTCAAGCCCTCTGGGCCATTATCAATATCAAGCAAGATAGCATCAAAGGTGGGTTGATGAGATAATAAGAGCGTTTTCACATCGCCGATGTGAACATTTGTGCGCGGGTCTTTGAGAGGATTCCCTGCACAATCACCTAATGGACCCCGATTCCAAGTAACGACTTCAGGAATGAGTTCAGCCACGGTAACTTGTGCGTTGCTGTTAAGCATATCAAGCGCCGCTGCTAAGGTATATCCCAT
>CBFIAR010000054.1:0-3536 GCA_965660625.1 Glaciecola sp.
TTATTACAAAGCACGGGTTTATCATCCTGAATTAGGCCGCTTTATGCAAACCGACCCCATTGGTTATGAAGATGGGATGAATTGGTATGCTTATGTGGGGAATGATCCGGTTAATGGAAAGGACCCGACAATGATATTGCTCGTGAAACGATAGCTCAAATTCAAGGGGAGGCGAGGGCTTACTTTGGGTTAGGAGAGCTAATGTGTACATGCAATGGCAGTGCTAGAATTCTAGCTGGAAATGCCAATCATATTGGCAAAAGCGGTGGTTTTGGCCCTAATCATGTGATAAGTGCGAATTCCGCCGCAATAATTACCAGTTTATTTGGTGGAAAGGGAAATGTTAGGCCCTATATTAGTCAAGTATCAGGAGAGGTCGATGGGGTTGAAATCTTTAGCAATATTGCAGATGTTGTTGGGGGAGAAATACCAAAAGGATATGAACATCTTGGTAACGTTAGAAGAGCATTACAAGCGATATTTCCAGGGAAGTTGGTTATTGAATTACCCGGAGGGAAGGATATGGGTATTACAGATGTTATGATAAAACAACCTTGCGCACTGATATGCCCTGCAGGTACACAATAATTATGATAAAAGTATTTATAGTTCTAGCATTATCGTCTCAATCTTTGATGGCTCATGAATGGCCAAGCATTATCGATGCATCTGAAACAGTGAGAATTGACGATAAAAAAACTGAGTATTCAGTAAAGATATTTGGAACCAATGGGGAGGCGTTATATTCTCTCGATTGTCATGATTTTAATTACGAAAATGATGACTATAATTACTCTAGTGATTTCGAGTGTCGTCTTTCAAGTAAATATAATCAAGGTGTTTACAGTAACCTGCTTGTATACGGGGAGAGCCAGACAGCTGACTGGGAAAATAGAGGAGTTTTTTATGCGGCTCATTTTGTGACAAAGTGCGCTGAGGATAAAAACTGGGGGCGTAATCGACGTTTTAAACTTAGAGGTATGACCCTTTCGATTTCAGTCAGTAATGAAAATATTAAAAATGAAAATGGAATAGTTGAATTCAATGCTTTTACACTTTCTTTTTCAGTAAAAAACTCACCGATGGTTACGGATTTTATTTCGGTAAGGGATGATCCTCCAGAATGGTTTCATAAACCTAATATGTGCACCAATAGCAACTCTTAATAATGAGGTATGGGTATAGTCACTGATTGCTCGATACAAATATTTACCTTGATATTGATCTCGAATTGCTAATGATGAGCCACTATATTTTAGGGGAAAAATAAATAAATACAGTAGCTTAAGATTATAGTGTCATTTAAACTAATAGCGATAAATAAGTCCAGAAGGTTGGTCTAACTTTCGGGGGGCACTTTATCTAATAAGGCTTTGGATTCAGAGAATTACCTAATTATTAGTTTTCTAATTCATGGATTTTAGACATCAGCGTAATTCTAATGTCCTCGTCCTTTTTCCTGATTGACATAAATCTGTATATAACTTTTTCATATCATCAATTTGTTTTTTCGAATACTTAGTTTTAAATTCTTCCTCAAAACTAATATCTAGCAATTTGCAGACCTTTTTCTTTAGAATAAATTCATAAACATCAACAATCGGAAAAATGATCACACTTATTGATGTCGTGACTAGCAACATCATTGGAATGCTTAACGCCAAACCGGCCGTTCAGGCAGTCGTTAATTACGTGTCCTTTTGCCACACTTGCCTGCATAAAATTCAAAGATGAATGAATGTGCCGTCAATACAACAGATTGAACAATACAAACGCCATCGACCAGAAACTACCTTACTTTATCAATTGGTCGAACGGTACTATCCTGGCTTTACTGTAAACTTAGCCGAGCAAGACAAATATTTACCGAAATATGTTGAGCGTGAGTTTGATGAGTTCTTGCGTTGTGGTCGACTTGAGCACGGCTTTTTACGCGTGGTATGTGGTGACTGTAAACATGAGAAACTCTTGGCGTTTAGCTGCAAGAAGCGAGGCTTTTGCCCCAGTTGTGGGGCGCGGAGAATGGCTGAGAGCGCAGCCTTGTTGGTAGACGATGTTTTAAGAGGCTATCCTATTCGCCAGTGGGTGCTGAGTTTACCTATTCCCCTACGATTGCTCCTAGCAAGATACCCAAGTGAGTTAAGCAAGGTGATGCAAATCATTCACCGTGGCATTTCCACTCATATTGTCAATAAAGCCGAATTTACCAACAAACAAGCCAAAACCGGAGCGGTAACGCTCATTCAGCGCTTCGGTAGCGCCCTTAATCTAAATATCCATTTCCACATGCTTTTTTTAGAAGGCGCTATTTCTGAGAATCCATGGGGCGGAACTACTTTTACGCGCATCAAAGCGCCGTCCCACGGAGATATGGTCGAGCTAGTCCACTCCATCAGCCAACGCATTGCCAGATATTTGGAGAAAGTCGGTTTGGTAGAGCGGGATACGGAAAACAGTTTTCTCAATTTGCCACTAGATGACGAAGACAGCTTGTTACATCTGCAAGGTGCCTCGGTAAGCTATCGCATCGCCATGGGGCCTCAGCAAGGCCAGAAAGTATTTACACTGCAAACCTTACCGGCTAGCAATGAAGGAGAGTTTGGTCAGGTAGCCAATACAAGTGGGTTTTCTTTGCATGCAGGCGTTTTTGCCAATGCCGACGAACCAGAGAAATTAGAAAGGCTATGCCGCTATATTAGTCGCCCAGCTATTAGCGAGCAGCGTTTGAGCATGACAGACCATGGCAAAGTGCGCTATGAATTGAAAACACCCTATCGTGACGGTACAACTCATATGTTTTTTGACCCTCTCGACTTTATTGGCAAACTAGCCGCTCTCATCCCACCACCAAGACTTAACCTTACCCGATTTTTTGGGGTATTCGCCCCTAACAGCAATCTTCGTGCCCAAGTTACCGCATCGCAACGAGGTAAGAATAGCCCTAGACTCGTCAACATAGGGGATGAACATTCGGCTAAACCTTACCATGCTAGGAGCATGACGTGGGCTCAACGCCTTAGACGAGTATTCAATATTGACATCAACGAATGCGAAAAATGCGAGAAACACAATGTAAGCATCATCGCTTGCATTATAGATAGTCACGTTATCCAAAAAATACTGGCACATTTAGATAAAAAGTATCTAACATCTAAACAAACAACGATATTACCACCATTACGTGCGCCACCTGATGAAGATTACGACTTCAATATTCAGCGTGACTTCAACTTTGGGGCATAGACTACCTTTACTGCAAGAGTGAAAGAAACACACTATTACATGGTGGGAGCACTGGCATCCCAATCACCCAATTCTTGTACCGATGACCTATCTACGCATGATGTTGAAGACTAACACGTCATACAAAACTTCAACAATTCGACATTTAAACAAACCAATCTAATCAAAAAGACAGCTGTCACAGGGGGTAGCAAATAGCTTTAATTCTCCTTATACTCACCAGTAAAGTGGATTACAGTACGCGTCATCTGCCAGTAAAAACACAGCTTTTTGACAACACCAACAAAATATAC
>CBFIAR010000055.1:0-1489 GCA_965660625.1 Glaciecola sp.
AACTCTAGCGCTTCGCGCTTTAGATACACAGGGCAAATACTGATCCCTGGCACCGAGCTTTACTATTACAAAGCACGGGTTTATCATCCTGAATTAGGCCGCTTTATGCAAACCGACCCCATTGGTTATGAAGATGGCATGAATTGGTATGCTTATGTTGGGAATGATCCGGTTAATGGCAAGGATCCGACGGGGTTGTTTGGGAAATTCAAAGAAGGACAAGGTATCGACTTTTCTAGTGACTATAGTCCCGATACTTCTAATACCAGCCGAAATGACCAGAAGTTACTTCTTTCCGAGTTACTCGGGGGCGATAACGATCTTGAAGAGACAGTGAGAGACGGGATCGGCCAATCGATTGATGGTCTCCAGCTATATAAAGAGTGGGGTTCGGTAGGAATCACAATACGAAAAGGCGATAATGGCTATGAGTTGGGTAATATTAACTCGACGGTTGGGCAAGGTTGGGACCAAAAATCAAATCTAGGGTCGAGTAGTAGCATGGAGCGTATTTCACCTGAAAATCATACTATTGCTATAGTCGCTATGCGCTTTACTACTGAACAATCAGTTAAGAGCAATCCAAGTACATATAGGCATTATGCGAACCATACAGGAGTGCCTTATATTTATGTGACAACACGCTTTGGGAAGTCATATTTTTACGCAGCACCCAAGGGTGACAAATCGTCCCCCCTTATTGAAATAAATATGAGTAGGGAGTGATTCATGAATAAGCTAATTCGATGTCTGTTTACTATATACATTCTTTGTTTTTTAAATACTGCTCAGGCAACTGCTAAATGCACTAGTGATTCAACAATGTATGCCAATGTTCGTGTGTTTACGGATGCTTTAATAGCGACTAATCGAGTGTCGATAGAGCTGAAAGTAAGAGGTACTGATGAATATTTTCGAAGCAAATATGCCTACGAGGCAATCAACCTCAATAGTACGGACTATCTATTGTGGACAAAACCAAGCTTAAACACTGCACAACAATCAATAGGTCTAGGGTATAATATGTACTTTGGTTATGACGCTAACAATCGAGAAATAGATTTTTACGTTTTTCAACCTCCAAAAGGATTTAACCCAGATTTTGTAGCCTCTTTCAAAGAAGCGCATTCTAATGGCCAGTGCGTATTTAAAACAGAAGTACTCGAAAATAGTACTTACGCAATTTTGACTGTTTTATCAAACGATAGCTTTTCAATTGAATGGTATGAGAAAATAGACGAAAAAAAGCCTACAAATTTATCAAAACTCTTTTTTTCAAAGCATTAGCTTAGCGCATCTGTAACTTTTGACCCTAATCTCGGAAATTATGGATAACCATATAAGTAGTATTAGAAACTTAGAAGATTACAGGTTACAGCGGTTATCTAAAAAAGGCTGATTGGGCACTTAACCATATTAAAAAGTTTTACCGCGTTGAAACGCAATTAAAAGACCGATCTCTTCCTAAGCAGACAGTCGTCTGCTTACA
>CBFIAR010000055.1:1587-3306 GCA_965660625.1 Glaciecola sp.
ACCATATTAAAAAGTTTTACCGCGTTGAAACGCAATTAAAAGACCGATCTCTTCCTAAGCAGACAGTCGTCTGCTTACATTTTTCAATCTCAACTGGTCTAATCGACCTTCATCAACGCTGCCTAATTAGTCATGTATAAAGCTAGATTATTTTCAAGGCGTTGTTGCACTTTAGCTTCTGTACGATGAGAATGTCAGCTCGGCAAACAGGTCAGTTGTACCTTCAAAAAATTGGGGTAAACTATTACAAAGCACGGGTTTATCATCCTGAATTAGGCCGTTTCATGCAAACTGACCCCATTGGTTATGAGGATGGGATGAATTGGTATGCTTATGTGGGGAATGATCCTATCAATGGAAAAGACCCAACAGGCCTGTGCAAGTTTCAGGACAAAGAAAACTGTAGAGGCTGGACGTTTGAGGGTGATACCAGCGACCCTAAGAAAGATAAGAAAGAGCGAACGTTCGGAAGCTACCTTCCAGGTACTGAAGCCGGTGATGATGCTGCACAGTACTGGGCTTTGCGAGTTGTAAGTTCAGAATGGTATGAAGACCCTACAGCACGCGCAGGTTTATTTTTATCCGTATTGTGGACTGAACAAACGGCGGGCGATACGTTAAGCACGTTGGGCGGTGGAGGTGTTGCAAGAGGTGTCTCTTGGGCTTTGGGGCCGGCAAAACAATGGTTCAGACTAAAAGGTTCCTATAGTCGTTCAATGGGACAAAAAACCGTTTTGACATTAAGTTTTGGAGCATCTCCTAAGTATCTTAATAAAATACCTACCGAAGTAGGCCGAGGATTAAATAAATGGGTCAGAAGTATAAAAATACCTGGTACAAGTTGGCGTACTCTAGACCCTGGACACCTTCATTTAAAGAAGTAAAGTCATGAGTCAAATTATAATTCGACAAACCGGTGGTCTGGTAGAAAACAAAAATACTCTTTGTGAATACGACAACGAGGTTGATTGTGAACTACTTGCTCATCGGTTAAATACAATTGCTGATGCCTTGAGTGGCGACGAAAAATATGTTTGTTATCTGGTTGGAATGGGAGGGCTGCCGAAGAGTATATATTTGGAGATCCAAAATACATTTGATGCCGATGTGATTTGGAATAGCTCTCTTTTGCCAAAATGTATCAAGCTTTTAAGCTGTATTGTGGCCAGCTACGCTGGTCTTGTAAAAATAAACGATTTTAAAGAAATACCTGATATATTCTCTCTTTTGATCGAACAGTCCATGGCAGGTATTTATTTCTTTCCAAAAGAGTACGAAACTGAATTTGTAGCATTGGTTAAACAGAATCCGCTGCCGAATAGCAGTGATTTTGGTATTAAAAAATTTAATGATTATTTTTTTTATATGGTTGATGCAGATAACTCTGATTCAACCACAGGTATTTATGAGGTGGTTTCATACGGCATAGGTGCTAACTTTATTTCTAAGCATTTATGAATTTTTATTGGAGTTTAGTAGCTGCAATTTGCCAGGCAGTTATCGTAAAAATTACCACGCTGTTATCATAATTTTTGAGATAAATTATTTTTTTCGTGAACGTCTAGTAAACCACACCTAGTTAAACATTTCCTGTCATTGCATACTCATGGTTTTATAAATAAAAGAGATTGCGATGACCATAAGAACCGTCGAACAATGGCAAGCTTTATTATCGAGTTCGGGGACCGCCTCGAGAAACACATTAACTAATGGCAGTTA
>CBFIAR010000056.1:0-3002 GCA_965660625.1 Glaciecola sp.
ATATGAAATAATTGGGTAATCAGAATGCTGGTTCATCATTACGATTATATTATTACAAAGCACGGGTCTATCATCCTAAATTAGGCCGCTTTATGCAAACCGACCCCATTGGTTATGAGGATGGGATGAATTGGTATGCTTATGTGGGGAATGATCCGATTAATGGAAAGGATCAAACGGGGTTGTTTGGAAAGTTTAAAGATGGACAAGGTATAGATTACAGTGCTGATTACAGCCCTTCTAAAAATGACAACGTCGCGAGGCTAAATGATGCAGTAAGCCAAGATTACCCAAGCCTCTCTCAGCCGAATGTTACTGGTGTAGATGATGCTAGTACATTTCTCTCACCACTTCGTATTGGTGCTTTTGTATCGGACGGTGAAATTATAGTTGAAAACACTGGTACGGATGCTGCTATTCAATCGAACATATTACATGAGCGTCTGCACGTTGATGAAGCGGACTATGTATCTGAGGGGTCTTGGTTCATGTATGGTGTCCATGAATTTTTAGATAACCCATATAGTCCACACGATCCTCAAATAGTAGACTTTGAAATCGATTATTATTTGTATTTGAACTTTCCTGACAAACACCCAAAACCAAGTTTAGAGGGATTGACATGGAGGAATAGACAATGAAAACAAAGGTACTTATAGCTATTCTGTTTTCACTTGTAGTAGCAATTTTAGCGCAGTATTACGTTTACGTTAGGTCTGAAGAGAATATTGCGAAATCACGAATTTCTGTTTGTCAGTTTGTTGAAATATCACATCAACTTACAAGCTTTTATTCAAATAATTCGAAATACCCTGATGAGGCCTACTGGATTAATTCAATCAATGCTAAGTTTGTAGATAACCAATGTAGGGGAGAGTTGCTCCCTGCATTAAACTCGTTTAGAGATGCACTAGGTGCAACTTACGAATATAAAAAGCTTGGGGAGCACTCAATTATTATTTCGCGTATATCTCAAAATGACGACTCTTCATCAGATTTGTTTCCTCAACAAATGATTTTTGTTAGAGGAAAAATTAGGTAATATTCGAGTATATATTTAGTATCCAATGTGACATTTCCAAATTTTACTTCAGTGGTCCAGGGCGGTAGTGTCGGAATTTTTGTTTTTTTGAAACGTCTAGTTAGTTTTGGCGTGAGTTAGCAGCCAAAGTTTGACTTGCAACCAGAAACTCTTTTAAAAGAATACGGAGACGCATATTTTGAACGCTAAAATCCTTTTTGTTTTTATACTTCTCTCTTTTAGCGCATTTTCTAGCACTAATTGTGCATCAGACCGAGTTTGCTTTGAGTTTGATGAAAGGGCCATAGAACTTCCTGAAAGTTACAGTTTGGATACTAGGTACTCAGTAAAAGAAGAAGGTATTCGCTTTAGTAAATATGACGGAGAAATACTCTATAGTTCTCCTATTAGTCGATTCTTAATCTCAACGGTAGCAGAATGTGGAGAATTATGTGACGTAGCATTTGATGGTTCAGACTTATTCGATAAGTTGCAAACATATACAGATGGAAGGGTAATTGCCTACTCTTGGCAATTGAATAATCTAGAACCAGATAATTGGGTTGGAGTGATTTTTACAAAAACAATTGCTGTAACTGTCTATTTTGACAAAGAACAATGGCACAAGTGGGTGACCGAGCTCAACCTCAAAAAAGTGCATCAGTAAATATATCTAAGACAGCTATATTAGGATAACGCCCACCAATCCTTTTACCTTCAGTGAATTTGCGCCTGGTCTGCCTCGGAAATCATATTAGTTAATGGCAGTTACACAAAGCCTATTAAAGGCTCAACGAAAGCTCACAAAAATTGCAAACCTCCTCATCAATGGAGTCGGTCTGCATGAAGTGGCCTAATTCGGAATGATAGACACAAGCTTTGTAATAGCAAAGTTCAATACCAGGAATGAGTATTTGCCCTGTGTATCTAAAACGAGAAGCGCTGATATTTACCATTTCACCATACGGTCCGTATTGGTGTGCCTCATTACTTACCCGATGATCTGCAATCTTGTATCGGCTACCAATAGTATACTTTAGAAACTAATTATCTTTTGAATCATTACTTTCGAACAGCGATTTAATAAACCAAATGGCCGAGGCGATGCCAATTAACCCAGTTATTATAATGAGAGTCCAAAAGTATCTTGGGGATTCTTTTTCAACCACATTTGTTGCTTTTAGCAAAAAGTCACCTTCATCTATAGAATTATAAACCATAAAAAAACAGGCTAGCGCACCCAGAAAGTAGAGGATGCTCTCACGGGTCATTCTTATTTTATTACTTCTCATTATGTCATTTCACTCTAGTTTTCTTTTACTTTCTTTTCAAGAGGTTCAATTACTTCTTTAACTTCGTCACCAATAAAGGTTGATGCCGCTGCAATTACAAGATTAGCTTTCCATCCAGCTGGTTTCGTTCCCGATTGAGTTACAAAATCATCAAGAAGCATTCCAGAGGTGGACGATGCTCCAGCTCCTAACGCGTTTGAAATGTCGCCATTCATAGCAACATCGAGCGCTGTTAACGCTAATGAGATGCCTTGTCCGCCAGGAATAAAACCAGCGACTGTCGCTGAAGGCGCAATGCTAGATGCTGCGATATCACCAGAGACTGACAATACTACTTTGGTAGTTAACGCAATATTATTTTTAGTTTGCATTTTAGCTTTCGCAAATGTTTGTTTAACCACACTCGAACCATTAACATTCGCATCGTTTGAGCCTTCAAACCCAAGCCCTTTGGCCATCATATACAACTCATCCATTATGCTTACTGATGTTTTACCACCTGGGTCTCTTCCATTTACCGGATCATTCCCCACATAAGCATACCAATTCATCCCATCTTCATAACCAATGGGGTCAGTCTGCATAAAGCGGCCTAATTCGGGATGATAGACTCGTGCTTTGTAATAGTAAAGCTCGGTGCCAGGGATCAGTATTTGCCCTGTGTATCTAAAGCGCGAAGCGCTAGAGTT
>CBFIAR010000057.1:0-2740 GCA_965660625.1 Glaciecola sp.
GATTCGAATGGTCTTCAAATTGTCACCGGCAATGTAAAACTGACCCACTAACGACAAAGTAAAACTGACCCACCTGATGCGTATTAACATGATGCCGATCACTCAATACCATCGATGGCGATCACTGTTTTTCATCTCAACAGGACTCTCGACTAACTTAGTCTAACTGATCGGCATCAGTCAATTTATTTTGCTTTTTCCGCATGGATTCACCCTCTAATTTTATTTTTATTGAGCTATGGACTATTCGATCTAAGATAGCGTCTGCATGATTAGATTCGCCAATAATTTCATACCAACTTTCAACCGGAAGCTGACTCGATATGATGGTTGAAGCTTCATTATAGCGAGTATCAATAATCTCTAGTAAATCACTTCGCTGGTTGTCACTGAGCGGCTCTAACCCCCAATCGTCAATGACTAGTATGTGGCATTGAGTCAGTCGATTAAGGAGTTTGCGATATGTGCCTTGAGCTTGGGCCATATACATATCTTCCAATAAGCCTTTTAATCGGTAATAGTAAACGGGTTGGCCCTGCTGGCAGTAATGATGGCCTAATGCGCAGGCAAGATAAGTTTTTCCGCAGCCAGTAGCTCCTGTAATGATTAGGTTTTGATGTTGTGATAACCACTGACCATCTAAGAGGCTTCTAATTTGTTGAGGTTTCAGTTGTCTTGATGCTTGATAGTCAATGTCTTCGATGTTCGCTCGAAGCCTGAATTTAGCTTGCTTAATTAAACGCTCTATACGCCTTTGTTTACGTCCATTAACCTCATGTTCAAGTAGCATCAGTAAGCGCTCATTGAAGCTTAAGTCTTGATAGGTGTTTGGCTGTGTTGATTGCTGCTCTAGTGCTTGTCTTACACCGCTTAGTTTTAATTGTGTTAAGTGCTGCTGTAGTGGTTGCATAATCATTTCCTATTGGTAGTACGTGTTGCCACGGATGTTTTTGTGGGTAATTTTGCGTAGTTGGTCATCTTTTGATGATGTCGGTAAAGGAAGCTTATCTGTATGGTTATCGAGGATGTCTTTGACGCACTTCATGCGTAATTGTCCTAATAATAATGCTCGCTCACAAGCAGCTTCTAAACGTGCAGGTTCAACATGTTTAGATAAACTTAAGGTGCCAATACAGGTACGGTAACCATGTTCAGGATGTCGCTTTTTTGCCATGACTTGTCGGACGAAGTGATAGGTATTGATGCCAATCTTTTTCGCCCAATTTTCAATTCGCTGAGGTGACCATTGCATCTGCTGATGAGATTTAGGCATATGTGTAAATTCGGTGGTGTGTCCGCCGACACGACGACTCCTAGGATGGATGGCAACACTTTGTCCTTGATGATAAATAGTCACTAGTTCATCACTTACATGCGCCTCTAAGGTTTGCTTAAGTAAGGTGTGAGGCACCGAGTAATAGTGTTTTTCAAACTCAATATGGTAATCCATGTGCACTCGTACTTTTTTGATACGGGTAAATTGATAAGCTTGTCGTGGAAGCACTTGCAACGCTCCCTTATCTATCTGTGTAAACAGGTCGCTGCGACTCGCTTTGTAGGTGCGCATTACTTTGCTATTGAGCTGGTATAACAACTCCAAGATACGATTATTCAGTTCTCGTAAACTAAAGAATGTTTCATGGCGCATCTTCGCCATTATCCAACGCTCAACAATCAAGACGGCATTCTCAGCCTTGGCTTTGTCTTTCGGTTTGTAGGGCCGTGCTGGCATGATAGCGACATTGTAGTGGGCGGCGAGCTGTTGATAAGTGGGATTAGTATCAGGCTCGTAGCGATGCGGTTTATGCACGGCACTTTTTAGATTATCGGGCACGAGTAGTCGCGGTACACCGCCTAGATAATTGAAACATCTAACATGAGACATGCACCAATCTTCAAGGGTCTGTGTCCACGTTGCTTCCGCGTATGTGAAGTTTGATGCACCAAGCGTTGCGACAAACACTTGTGCTGCTCTACATTCTCCAGTCAGCCGGTCAATGACATCAACTGTTGGGCCACAGTAATCAATAAAGAGTTTATCGCCTGCTAGATGCGTCTGACGCATAGACGGTTTTTGCAAGGCTAGCCATGCTCGATATAGACGACAATAATGATTATAACTGTAGTGTTTGTCTGGGTAGCACTGTGCATATTCTTCC
This sequence comes from Glaciecola sp., assembly GCA_965660625.1. GTDB lineage: Bacteria > Pseudomonadota > Gammaproteobacteria > Enterobacterales > Alteromonadaceae > Glaciecola. The sequence continues at coordinate 2,160 of CBFIAR010000057.1, forward strand.
CAGAGTGTTTGCAGGGTTACCAGGTCATTTTTAAGCTCTTTTTTTACATCAGACCAATCGGGTAACGGAAATTGCCTAGTCTTTACACGAGTGGCTAAAAACTGATTGGTAAGCTCACTGTCTGTCCATTTTTCGTCTAGCGGCCAGCTAGTAATACCTAATTGAGCAGCTCTATTGGCGTAAGTCGATATCACCGATGGGGAGACTGACAGACTCTTCGCTATTTGCCGGTGCGATAATTTACCGGCGTACTTTAATCGTAATATTTCTTTTAATTTGCGCATAGTAATAGGTTTTGTCGGCATGGTTACGTTCCTGAGTGAAAACAGTAACCATTAGGTTAAACAAACCTATTGAGGAAAAAGCAATAACATTGATGCCGATCGCTCAATAACATTTTTAGCCAAAAGTGATCGGCATCGATGTTATTGGGTGATCGCGATGGATGTTATTTAGTGATCGGCATCAGTGTTATTAGGTGATCGGGATGCATGTTATTTTGCATTCATAACGTGCTTTGTAAATGTAAAGCGGTTGATGAATCGAAATACTAGAGTAAATGAAGATATAAAATAGAAGCG
>CBFIAR010000058.1:0-2730 GCA_965660625.1 Glaciecola sp.
TGCAGGATGAAACAAGACAGTGATAAGCCAGCTGAAAAACTCATTTATGGATATCAAACTAACAATGAACACGCTTTGCGTGTTTCGGTGAAAGCGGCCTATGATTTCGGTTTTATCCGGCCAGCGTTTTTCCTTCTTTTTCGCTAGACTCCTTTTTACCCTATCTGTCCGGATTGGTCTAGTTTTCTCATCGATTCACCTGTTAACTCTACGCGATGGCTATTGTGTAATAATCGGTCAAGTAGCGCGTCGGCGACCGTCGGATTTGCGATCAATCCATACCAGTCGGTGACGGGTATTTGGCTCGCGATAATGGTGCTGGCATTTTGATAACGGTCTTCCATCACATCGAGTAGATCATTGGCTTGTCTAGCGTTCAGTTTTTCCATTCCCCAGTCATCGAGTATCAGTAGCTTTTTCTTGGCAAGTTGCGCCAGTTGTTGGCGGTAGCTGCCATCGGCATGGCCGATGTTCAACTCATCAAGTAATTGACCTAATCGGTAATATTTAACCATGTGATGTTGTTCACACGCTTGCTGGCCTAATGCGCAAGCAAGATAGGTTTTGCCGCAGCCAGTGGCGCCAGTGATGATAATGTTGTGAGCGTAATGTAAGTATTGCCCGCTGAGTAGGGTGGCTACTTTGTCTTTGCGTAAGCCTCTAGTGGCACGGTAATCCAGTTGGCTAGCATGCGCATCTAATCGCATTTTCGCTTGCCTCACCAAGCGTTTTACTTTGGTGTTTTGACGACACAGTATTTCGTGTTGAGCAAGTAAACCAAGTCGCTCCTCGAAGCTCATTTCTGAGTAGGTTGTTATTTGTGATTGTTGCTGCTCTAGCGCCTGGCTAAAGTGCCCAAGGCGCAGTGAGCGCAGTTGTTCTTGCAATGCTTGTTGATTCATTGTGCTTCCTATTGGTAGTAATGTTGTCCACGTATATTGTGGTGAGTGGCGGTGTTTTCGTCTTGCTCAGGGGTTTGTGAGTCAGTTTCTTTGTGGTTGTTTAATAGATTTACCACCACCTTGCGGTGGGGTCGTTCAAGGAGAAAGGCTTTTTGGCAAGCGGCTTCCACGCGAGCATTGCCGTATTGTTTAGTTAAATGCAGTATGGCTAAACAACTTTTTATGGCTTGCTCTGGGTGTTTACGACTTTGGATGTGCCACTCGACCACGGCACGTGCGCCCACACCAATGTTCTCAGCCCACCTTAATAAACGCTCTGGGCCGAAGCGCTGCTTCACATGGCTGTGCGGCATATGCTCTTTGAGTGTGGTAAAGCCACCTCCTTTATGGGAGCGCGTGTGTTGCGCCACCAATTGATTATGGTGGTAAATACACACGATATTCGCACTGGCCTCAATGGCAACGGTGTCACCGACTAATCCGTTGGGCACTGAGTAAGCATGTTTCTCATACAATATATGGTAGTCAGGGCTAACCTTGGCGCGTTTACTGTCTATATACTCGTAAGGGTAAGCAGGTAAACTGGCCAGTGCTGGCTTATCTAATAACTCGAACTGCTGTTTACGCGAGCCTGGATACATGCGTTGTTGTCGGGTGTTTAAGTCTTCCATCAACACCTTTATTTTGATGTTCAAGTCAGACAAGGTATAAAACACGTAATGGCGCAAGCGCATTAATATCCAGCGCTCAACTATCAGCACCGCATTTTCAGCTTTTGCTTTATCTTTGGGCCGGTAAGGTCTAGCAGGCATAATGGCGGTGCCATAATGCCGTGCCATTTTGGCGTAGTTTTCATTTAGTGTTGGGGAATAAGGATGGGCTTTAATTACCGCCGCCTTTAAATTATCTGGGACCAACAGGCGTGGCACGCCGCCAATATATGTAAACGCACGTACATGCGCCATTATCCAATCTTCTTGCTTTTGTGAGCGACCTGCTTCCACATACGTGTAATTAGTGGCCCCCAGCGTGGCCACGAATATCTGAGCGTTGTACCTAATTTCACCAGTATCTGGACTGATAATCGGCACGGTTGGCCCGCAGTAATCAATGAACAGCTTATCACCTGCTATATGGTGCTGCCGCATACTGCGCTTTTGCTTCTTAAGCCAGACTTGATAGTACTCACAGTATTGCGTGTAACCATAGGCGGTGGCGGCGTCTTCCTGACAATATTCTTGCCATAGCAATAACTTAGTCATACCTTTGCGCTTTAATTCCTCGCGCATCTGAACGAAGTCGGGCAACCGCTTATTGCGTCTAGTCGCCTTCGCGGGATAAAGAATGGTCTCTAATTTCTTATCACTAATATCATCTGGCAGCGGCCAAGACAGCTCACTGGAAGTAAAACGCGTGACCACCTCACTAACGGTTGAGGAGCCGAGACTAAGGCAGTTGCCAATATCTCGATAACTTAATCCCGCATCAAACTTCAAGCGCAGGATATCTCTTAATTTTCTCATTGCAGTTCTCTTTCTAGGCATGGCAGCTTATTTCCTTAACGTTGGCGTTAAGGTGTAGCTTACCAATTGATTTAACTAGAAAAAGAAGGTTGTTTCGGTTTTATCCGGCCACGCGTTTCGGAAATTAGCCTAAAAATGGCCGGATAGAACCGAAATGGGCGATCGTTTTAAACCGAAATCAGTGGCCGGATAAAACCGAAACGGGTGGCCGGTTTCGAGCGAAACATGCACGCTTTTCATATAGTATGAAAAACTGGTGTTCCGCGCTTTGCAAAGAGGAAAAAATGATAATGATTAACATGAAA
>CBFIAR010000059.1:0-2596 GCA_965660625.1 Glaciecola sp.
CGCATTCACTATCGTGCCCTGCTCATTGCCATGATCATGTTTATCAGCCTTAGCTCAATATTCATTGTCGGTTGGGTTGGTGCAATTGACGTTATCTCCGGCGCAATTACCGCCGGTGAACTCACCGCCTTTGTTTTTTATGCGGTACTTGCAGGCGGGGCTATTGCCACCATTAGCGAAGTGATTGGCGATTTACAGAAAGCCGCCGGCGCTAGCGAGCGCATCGTCGAGTTGATGAACACCGTGTCTGATATACCGATTGACTCGTCGCTATCAAAGCTAAGCGTACAAACCGATGAGCTTATTGAAAAACCAGCAGTAAACGTGAATATCAAAGGCTTCAGAATTAATGAACAAGCCTTGGTGGCAGCCAACAAAGCCATATTAACCCTGCACAATGTGGGCTTTAGTTACCCGAGCGTGCCGGATAAAGAAATTATCCATGAAGTGTCGTTCAAGGTAATGCCAGGCCAAAAAGTAGCCATAGTCGGTCACAGCGGTGCAGGTAAATCGACATTATTTGATTTGCTAATGCGCTTTTACGACATTGATTACGGCGACATCTTCATTGGGGATACCGCACAAAAAAGTATCAGCACCCACGATATTCGTCGCCAGTTTGCCTTAGTCCCGCAAGATGCGGTGATATTCGCAAGCACCGTTTTAGACAATATTCGTTTATCCAATCCAGCCGCAAGTAAAGAAGATGTGGTTGAAGCAGCTAAACTCGCGTTTGCGCATGAGTTTATTTTGGACTTTGTGGATGGTTATGAAACACAATTAGGCGAGCGCGGAGTGAAGCTTTCTGGTGGTCAAAAGCAACGTATTGCAATAGCCCGAGCGATTTTGGCCAAGCGCCCTATTCTGTTATTAGATGAAGCAACCAGTGCACTTGATGCCACCAGTGAAAAATACGTCAAACAAGCCTTGGATTCATTGATGACCAAAACCACCACCTTAATTATTGCGCATCGGTTATCAACGGTGATCAACGCCGACAATATTGTCGTGTTGGAGAAAGGCAGAGTACTCGCGCAAGGCAAGCATGCAGAATTGATGGCAGCGAGCCCAGTTTATAAGGAATTTGTTGAGTTGCAGCTGAGCTAGTTTACACGTGACATTAATGCCAGAACGTTGCATTATTTCGCAAGTTGATTTTTTACTTATATTACCAACCGAGGTCAAGGCCCTTGTCTGAAATAACAGAAATCTTATCCCATCTAACATCGCAAGATGACTTTTCTTCTGTCGTTATTAATAGTGCAGAAGCGAGCAAGCTTTACCTAAAAGGCACCGAGGGCTTAGAGCGCAGTATTTTTGGTGCGATACAGATTAATCGCAGTGAAGATATTCCCCTTGTGTTTGCCGCAATAAATCAATTAGAAGACTCAAAACGCATCACCCTCTACCCTATTTCAACGGGTAATAATTGGGGTTACGGCACCTCACTGCCAAACCAAAGCAATAACGCGGTTATTCTCGATTTATCCGCGCTAACAAAAATCACCGTCATCAACGCTGAACTTGGCCATATCGCGGTTGAACCGGGTGTGACGCAAGGTTCATTAGCCGCGTTTTTTGCCGACAATAACCTCCCGTTTATGGTGCCGGTTACCGGCGCAGGCCCGAATGCCTCTATTTTAGGGAATGCCTTGGAGCGAGGGTATGGCATCACGCCCCATCAAGATCACTTTGGGGCACTCAACGACCTCAAAGCTTACCTGCCTAACGGCGAGCATTATGTATCACCACTGGCAGAGCTGCTTACAAAAGCCAATGCTGATGAATTTGGTGTGAATACCTCGTACAAATGGAATGTTGGCCCGTATTTAGATGGCTTGTTTACACAATCTGGTTTGGGTGTGGTTTATGAAGTAACCATTCGCGTTAAGCGCATAACCGAATCATTTAATTCATTTTATATTAACTATCAGAACGAAGACGACATTGCACACGCCTATGATTTTATCAGAGAAACCCTAGAGCGCTATGACGGCATAGTAGGCTCCATCAATTTAATGGACAAACGCCGACTAATCTCCATGTTATCCCCAAATCCAAATTTGCTCACCTCTTCTATTTTGAGTTCGACGCAAATTGCACAAATTGCAAAAAAGAAAAGTATTCCCGCGTGGACAGTAGTAGGCACCATTTATGGCGATACCGCCATCGTAAAAGCGGTTAAAAAGAGAGTGAAGTTACTCGCTAAGCGCCGTGCCAGTAAGGTGATTTTTTCAAATGACCTATTGGTCAAAATTGGTAAAACGGTGTTTAATAAATTGCCTAAATTTGTTTTCCCATCCGTGCATAAGCAACTGGATTCATTGGCAAGCGGTATCGAAATAATGCAGGGTAAACCCAATACCATCGCGCTTAATTTAGCGTATTGGAGAAACAAGCTAACACGCCCGGAAGATAGCGAAAGCCTCGACCCAGCCCAAGACGACTGTGGGCTGCTTTGGTATGCGCCATTAATTCCCATGAATAAAAACAAGTTGATTGAATATATCGCACACGTGAGAGACATTTGCCGACGATACGGCATTGATCCTATGATCACGTTTACCAACCTAAAGCATGATTTAATCGACAGCAC
>CBFIAR010000060.1:0-1552 GCA_965660625.1 Glaciecola sp.
TCACCAGTAAAGTGGATTACAGTACGCGTCATCTGCCAGTAAAAACACAGCTTTTTGACAACACCAACAAAATATACGCTTTAAGCCAAACTAGCTATGACACATCTAATCGACAACAATGCGTCGCGAAACGCATGAACCCGCTGAAGTATGGTGCATTGCCATCTTCTGCGTGTGCGTTAGGTGATGAAGGCACATTTGGTGCTGACCGTATCACGCAAACCACCTATGACGCACTGGGCCGCGTCGTGAAAACAGAATCCGGTGTTGGCACTGATGTCCAAGGTATTGATATTGAAATGGGCTACACCGATAACGGCCTAGTGGCTTGGCGCAAAGACGGCAATGGCAATCAAACCAATTATACCTTTGATGGCTATGACCGCCTTTATCGCACCACGTTTCCTGATGGTACATATGAGCAGCAAACCTTTGATGCGAACAATAACCTAAAAACCCTTCGAAAACGCGATGGCGGTATTATGACCCATCACTTTGATGCAATTAATGCCAAAACTAGCACCACCATCGTGGGTGAGCCAACGCTGCATTATAATTTTGATGGCCTAGGTCGACAAACCAGCATCACCCGCTCAGGCCATGCTAGCGTGAGCTACACCTACACTGATTTAGGTGAGTTAAAAACAACGAAAACAGGCTCACGAACTCTCCAGTATCAATATCACGCGAATGGTCAGCGTAGCCGCTTAACCCACCCTGATAACTTTTATATCAACTATAGCTTTGATAATGCGGGTAATCTTCGTACCATCAAAGACAATGCAAATCGCACCTTGGTAACTTATGGTTACAACCAGTATGGGCGCTTATCGACGATTAATCGTGGCAATGGCCGCCACTCAACGCTGGATTACGACGCACCTGGGCGACTTAAAAACTTCGACCACTTAGGGGTTAACAGTGCCAGCTTTGATTACAATCCATCCAGTCAGATTGTGAACCGAGCGGTGAGTAATTCAGCCTTTCAAATCAAGGTGCCCACCATTGGCACACAAGCCTATGCGGTGAATAACTTAAACCAATATACCAATGTTGCCAGTCAAAGTGTGAGTTACGATAACAACGGTAACCTCACTGGCTTTGATGGCTGGAGCTATAATTACAACGCCCACAACCGCATGACCACAGCCAATAAGTCAGGCCAAAGTGTCAGTCTGATGTACGATGCCACAGGGCGTTTATATCGCAGCACAGTTAACAATATTCACACCTACTTTTTGTATGACGGTGACGAGCTTATCGCAGAATATAATAGCGCTGGCACTATGCTTAACCGATACGTGCATGGTATCAGTGAAGATGACCCGTTGGTTAAATACCAAGGCAGTAGCACCTCGACTAGCGCTCAGCGCTACCTACTGGCCGATGAACGCGGGTCAATCATCGCTGAAACCGACAGCGCAGGCAGCACGGTTGAAACTCATCAATATGGGCCTTACGGCGAGATGATAAACATCAGTGCATCACGCTTTAGGTATACCGGCCAAATCCTAATTCCGGGCACACAACTTTACTATTACAAAGCACGGGT
>CBFIAR010000061.1:0-1346 GCA_965660625.1 Glaciecola sp.
ATCAGTGCATCACGCTTTAGGTATACCGGCCAAATCCTAATTCCGGGCACACAACTTTACTATTACAAAGCACGGGTTTATCATCCTGAATTAGGTCGCTTCATGCAAACCGATCCCATTGGCTATGAGGATGGGATGAATTGGTATGCTTATGTGGGGAATGATCCAGTTAATATGGTTGATCCTACAGGGGAATTCGGTGTTTTCGGTGCGCTTATTAGTGCAGGCATTGAAATTGCTGTTCAATCAGTCCAAGTAGCAAAAGGCGGAAGTTATGACGTAGGAAAAATAGCGATTTCTGCGCTTGCTGGAGGGGCTGGAGTTGGTCTTGGTCAAAAGGCAGCACAGTTAGGTTCATTGTTATCTAATGGCTCTAAGGTGGCTGCTACTACCTCACAAGTCGCAGGTGCAGTTACAGAAGCCGTTGCGACTAATGTAATTGAAACTAGTGCGAATAATATTGTAAATAGTATAACTGGTGACAAGCCAATGGAGAATATAAATGCTCAAGGAGCTGCTACAAATGCAGTGGCAAATACAGCAGTTGGCAATGTAGCAGATAATAAAATTGGAGCTTCTGGTACTAAAAAAGCTGACTTGGTAAAAGGGGCAGCCGAAGGGTTCAGAAAAGCATATGAAGAATACAAAAAAGATTAGTATCAGAGACCTAAAGTTTATAAAAGAGTTTAGATTCAACAAGCGAAGTTTTGATTGGACAATCTACGCACTGTTTAGGTTAAATTTAATAGCTATCGTGACTGCTTTTGTGTTTGAGATTCAAGAAGGATTTCAGCTAGAGGAGTTCTTGACAGGAAGCTTATACCTTATAGGAATAGCGACCATCGTCTCAGTTACGTTAATTCCCTGCGTAGATGTTTACAACTTTTTGTTAGATAAAAAAGTTTGTCGCTTAATGGGGTGGGATTATGACGAATATTATGTTCTTCAATATTCAACCCAACAGGCTGAAAAGTTAAGAGATAATTACTCTAAAATGGCAGAGGAAGATAAAGACTTTGATTCCATGAAAAACTCGATTGAAGAACTGGGCAGGGAATTTAGCCCCCTACCGAGCGATTAATAAGAAAATTTGAATCCAAAGCCTCGACTATGAAGTCCTCCTCCCAATAGTTGGACAGCCAATTACAGGGGGGTACTTCATAGTCGGAGATTTAATCCTGATGCTTTACTGTGATTGAACTATAATTGCAACATACTGTATTCGCTTGTTTTTCCCATAGAATACAGTGGTTCATAATTACGATTATATTATTACAAAGCACGGGTTTATCATCCTGAATTAGGCCGCTTTATGCAAACCGACCCCATTGGTTATGAAGATGGGA
>CBFIAR010000062.1:0-1106 GCA_965660625.1 Glaciecola sp.
ATCAGTGCATCACGCTTTAGGTATACCGGCCAAATCCTAATTCCGGGCACACAACTTTACTATTACAAAGCACGGGTCTATCATCCCGAGTCTGGAACTGATGCATCTGTAATAGAGTTGAATTTAAGTTGGGGGGGGTGCTGTATCCCTAGAAGTTGGCACGGTAAAAGACAGTCATGGAAATAAAGGATTTCAATTATCGTTCCAAATGGGCGGAGGAACACCTGAAGCCTCAATCGAAGCTGGAAAAGAATACACTAACGCAGATTCAATTAAAGATCTTTCAGGATCATCTGGCACTCAAACACTAGTGCAGGAATTGAATACACAAGGATTTTTGTGTGGAAATCAGCAGGGAAAAACAATTAAATGAAACTCACTAAACAGCAAACTTTGACTCTAGTAATATTTAACTTAATATTTATTACACTCGGTGCTTATGTCATTTTTTCGGACTTATCTGAGTTGAAAGATACTGAAAGAACTTTTTTTGACGTCGATGAAATTCCAACAGTAAAAATTTGCGATTTTCATGTTAACGATGTTGGGGGTTTTGAAGCTCAGTTTCGTTCTCGAAAGCAAATAAAAAAAACTGCAGGAAGTAGCCCAAAAGCATTCTTTATTCTTACAATATCTAACTCTAACGCGCGTAAACAAATGTATATTGGTCAAGATTCTTCTTATCCTAATCTATTTTGGATATATTCCTTAGATGAACCGGTCTTTATTAGTCAGTTAGCGTTCATCAATCTGCATATTGATGTATCGCAAATCGAGTGTAAATCAATCGCTCAATCATGGGTGGTAAAAACATTCTTATGGAGTGAATAACTTAAACCAATACTCCGATGTTGGCGGTACACTTAACGGCTGTCATCGAATATAAAAATGATGCCCCTAGATTTATTAAGAGGTTTAGTACGCACCTTAAATTATTAAAAGAAATTGCTGTTGCGCTAAAGAATGTTTAGTTAGATCTCAAGGTAATTAGCATTTTAAGATAGTTTATAGCAAGTGCAACAAACGACTTTTAATACGAAGTAATTATGAAGTCTGAGTGCTGGTTCATCATCACGCTTATATTATTACAAAGCACGGGTTTATCA
>CBFIAR010000063.1:0-1106 GCA_965660625.1 Glaciecola sp.
ATTGATTTAAACAATATCGGATGGCATCGCTTAAGTCGGTTTGCCCTAGCACTTGGCTTTTAGATTGTATGAGCCACGTTTTAAATTCATTAAGCAATGGCAGGCTTTGCTCTTGGCGAATGTGATAGCGCTCATCGATGGTTTTATATTTGATGAGCGTCTCCACGCGATATAGCTTTTTAATGTGGTTAATCGCCCAGTTAATTTTGCCACTTTTTTTTTGCCCATGGCTTTTTGCACATCAGTGAACTTGCGCCTAGCATGTGCCCAGCAGCCGACAATGGTCGCTTGTGTTTTATGGTAGCCAGGGTAACCGTCGGCATGCATATAGTCATCGTACCCATCTAGAACATCCACTATTACTTGGCCGCCTCGACCACTGTTGTAATCAAACAGCACAATATTAGGAATATCACTATCCACTATTTTTCCGGCAGGCGAATCAGCCCCGCAGCCATATAACCACATGTAGGATTTTGCCTTATTATCGCCCACGACTTTGACGGTGGTGTCATCGCTAAAGATAACCGGTTGCTCCAATAATATTCGCCGCATCATGTCGTATAAGATTTCGAAGATGTTACCGCTTTTTATCATCCACTTTGACATGGTTTGCCGACACAGCTCAATACCGTATTGGGCGAACATGCTCTCTAACCGATAAAGCGGTAAGCCATATTGATATTTGCTGGTAATGATTTGCGATATTAAGCTGGGCGTTGCATAGCCCTTAGGAATAATGCTTGGCGGCACGGGGGCTTGTTTAATGCTTGGTTTTGCTCGCGCAACTTAAGCACCATCTCTTGCAAGGCGGCAACGTCAGTCGGCAGTGTGTTCTGGGCTTTTTTCATGCCCCATATTTTACCTCAACGCTCTCCTAAATAGCTGATTTTATGTAGATTAAATCGTGATCAATAAATGGTTTTTATGATCCTAAGTTATAAGCCCATGGACGTGTAATGAAGCGTGCTATGCCCAACCACATCATACCCACCTAACAGCCAAGTGAGCTGTTGCTCGCTTAACCTGAGGTGACTCATGTCGGTTAATTTAGGCCACTTAAATCGATTTTTTTGCAGCACTTTGTACCACATGGCAAAGCCCGT
>CBFIAR010000064.1:0-1046 GCA_965660625.1 Glaciecola sp.
GGTGAACCCACCTTGAGCTTTTTGTTTTTTAGGTAACGCTCGGTGCATTAACATTTTGGCCAGGCAGGATGTTTACTAACAACCTGTTGCAACGACCGAAATCAAAGGAGCTGCGCCCGCTGCCCCTGCGTCAGTGTATAGCACTTGACAAGTTGCAGAACCGCCAGTTGCATACCTGATCGCAAAATTAGTAGCTGCTGGGTCTCCAGCGACGACAGCAAAGTCAGCACTTAAATCCAGAAAATCAGCGATATTAGCGGTCGTGATAGTACTTGCGTCAGGATAGCCAAAATGAGTTGAAACGGTTCCTGCAGCAGCACGCATATTAACCGAGGGTGTATCAGCGGAGTCTACTCCTTGAACGCCTGCTATAGCTGCTTTCGCATATACTAACTGAACACTGCCTTGCAATGCGCCGGCAATACCTTGAAGTGCACTTTCACGCGCATCATTTTGTAAGTCAATAAAACGTGGCGCCGCAGTCACCGCTAATATGCCTAAGATCACGATAACAATGATAAGTTCGATTAACGTGAAGCCTTTCTGGTTATTCATTTGGTTTTTCATACTGATTCCTTCGAAATGGATGTTTTTGTTAAATGTAAAGATAAAATGTAAATACTAAAAATAGTTAATAATGTTTAGCAAGACCTAGTCAATTAGTTATTACTAAACACAATCACCTGACCAATCCTTGGGTCGTATACAAAGCCGTTACCTGCATTGGTGGTCGTCGGCTCATTGGTGTTGTTCTTAATGGTTCTAGTTAAGTAATAATGGCAAACATCATTACCGCCTGTTCCCGCATTCTCGTTCACATTAGTGAAGTATCGAAAATTCTCTACTGCTTGCGCGCTCCAAATAGACGTAATGGTTGGCGCACTTTGCATAATTAAGTTGAAGATGCTCTCGCAATCTAAGCGAGTCATGCTGTCATCTTCTGTGCTTGAATCGTTATTGAGCTGACCTGTTGGATACCCAGTATCGCTGTCAATCCCAATTAAAATACCTTCAATGGTAACGAAACTTAGGTTGTTGCCGTTATT
>CBFIAR010000065.1:0-1004 GCA_965660625.1 Glaciecola sp.
CACCGAGCAGTAAACAAGGGTTTACTTTAATTGAGTTAGTCGTCGTAATAGTGGTACTCGCCATTGTCTCGGTGGGGATCGCGGGCTTTATTCGCTCATCTAGCCATATTTTTATTGATACTAGCGAGCGCGAACGTTTGTTGCGTGACGGCAGTTTTGCGGTTGAGCGAATTAACCGAGAGCTTTCGACCGCGCTGCCAAATTCAGTTCGACTTACGGGTAACGCCGGCGTGCATTGTTTAGAATTTGTCCCGGTTCGTTGGAGTACCTTTTACCTAACGTTACCACAGGCGCCAAGTATCGATCGAACAATGGACATTGTCGAAATGCAAGACATTGACGGGAATGTCTTTACTCCTACTTTAAACAGAACTTACGCATGGGTTTATCCAACAAGCGTCGATGACGTGTATTCCAACACAAGCGAACAAAGGCGATTAATTACAGATTGCAGTGACGATGGTGATGGCGATTGTTCAACTAATGATGATGCTGATGGAGTCGTTCAGCTCACATTGAGTGGCACAATTTCCCAAGCTAGCCCGGCACAACGTTTCTTCATTGGCGCCTCAACCATCAATTATTGTGTTAGGAATAATTCGCTCTATCGGCATGAGTGGGCACTTAGAACTGCACAAACAACTTTTACCAGCGGCGGCGTGTTGATGGCAAATAATCTAGCAAATCAACTGAGTGCAGACCCCAATTCACCAACAGTCAATAGCACAAATCCATTTCGTATTGTTGACCCTTCACTGCGTCGAAATGGGTATATACAAACCCAGTTTATTTTTACTCGAGATGCTGAAAATATTACGTTTACACAGGAGATACATGTTGCCAATGTCCCTTAGTAAAAGTAGTACAAATACAGGTCCTACAACGTTGCTGGCCTCTAAGAAAAGTCGCCACGGTAACCCTGCAAAGCAAAGGGGCAGCATGATTGTTATGGCTTTGTTTGCCATCATTGTGTTGGCACTGCTAGCAGGAACGCTAATTAACAT